>LNEK01000020.1 GCA_001464425.1 Alphaproteobacteria bacterium Ga0077535 | reverse complement strand
GGCGTATAAGGGAAGCGGGCGCCCCTGTCGAGGGGGTGGGTAGCGGCTTTCGCCGCAGGTCAGGTCTCCGCGCTCCGGGCGCAGCCCACGAACGTCAGCAGCGCGCCGCCTTCCGGTGGGCGGACGCGCAAAACCGGGTGCTCGCCGGCCCGGCCCAGCTGAAGCGCGATGTCCTGGCCCGAGGCGTCGCGGACGCCAATGAGGCCCTGGGCCTCGTCCAGCACCGCGATCGCCCCGATGCCACTCCGAAACCAGGCGAGGTCGAGCGGTGGAAAGAAGTAGGACCAGGCCGGATCGTCGCCAGTCGGCACAATGAGGAAGCCGCGAAGGCCGCGCACCCGGGCGAGCGATTGGGGATCGAGGACAGGCGGCAGCGCCGCTTCAATCGCGGCCATTTCTTCGACGGCCCCGGCGCAGGCGGTTTGGATCGAGGCGGCGGTCAGCGGCCCTGTGACCGGCCGCCAGATTGCCGAAAGCGCCGCGGCGGCGCGCTCGACCTGAGCGCTCTCCTGTGCTGCGGCGGGCGTCGAGAAAGCGCATGAGCGGCCTTTGATTAGTCGCCAGAGCGGGTGCCCTTCAAATCGGGCCGTCTTTGGGCGGTGAGGCGTTCGCGCTCAGCACGCCGCCAGGCCTCGATCTTGGCGTGGTCGCCGCCGAGCAACACATCCGGGATCGCGCGACCCTCCCATTCGCGTGGCCGTGTGTACTGCGGATGCTCGAGCAGACCGTCGCTGAAGCTTTCTTCGATCGTGGAGCTGGCGTTGCCGAGCACACCGGGCAGGAGCCGCACGCACGCTTCCAGCAACACCATCGCCGCCGCTTCGCCGCCCGCAAGCACCGCTTCGCCTACAGCCACCTCCTGCATGCCGCGCGCTTCGATGACGCGCTCATCCAGGCCTTCGAAGCGGCCGCAGAGCAGGATGACGCCCGGTCCGGCGGACCATTCCTGCGCCATGGCTTGGCTGAGCTGCTTGCCCCGTGGCGAAAGATAGATGAGCGGGCGATCGTTGCGCGGGATCGAGTCGATCGCCGCGGCCGCCACGTCAGCGCGGATCACCATGCCTGCGCCGCCGCCAGCGGGCGTGTCGTCGATATTCTTGTGCTGACCTAGCCCGAAATCGCGCAGCTGCACCGTGTCTAGCGTCCACGCGCCATCACGCAGCGCTTTGCCGATCAGCGAAACGCCGAGCGTGCCCGGAAACGCTTCAGGAAAAAGCGTGATGACAGACGCTGCGAACATCAGCGCACCGTACTTGCGATGCGCTTATTTGCCCACCGGCTCCGGCGCAGGCGGATCAATGACGACGCGGCGGGCGCCGAGATCGACATGCGGCACCGTTTCCTTGGTGAACGTGATGCGCACGTTCGGCCCGCCATTCGGCGGCTTATATTCAAGGATGTCGCCAGCGCCGAAATTCCAAACCGCGACGATGTCGCCGAGCACCGTGCCGTCGAGCGCTTCGGCGCGCGAGCCGAGCAGGTCGACAACGTAGAACTCGTCTTCCGCCGTCGCCGGCAGATTGGCGCGCGGTACAAAGAGCTTTTGGCCCTTCATTGCTTCGGCTTCTTCACGCGTCTTGATTTCCGGCGCGACGACGGCGACGCCGTCCTTCAGTTCGCGCCAGCTCTTTGGCTTCAGAAGGATCTTGCCGTCTTCGCCGTAAAGCGGGCCGTAGGCGATGACGCCTTCGTTCTTGTCGGTGAAGGCGCGCAGGCGCACTTCGCCTTTGACGCCGAATGCGCCGGCGATCGCGCCGACCATAACCATGCCCTTGGCGCTGCCGGTCTTACCTTTGAAGGTGGGCACGGCTTGCGAGTCTCCTACAAGTTCTGGCTCTACAGCCGGCTTCGGCGTGGCGAGCGGCTTCGGCGCAACGCGAACCGGCGTCAGGATTGGCGTGCGCGCAATCGGCTGAGCGCGGCCGGCGGCAACTGCCATCGGCTTCGCCGGCATCGGCTTAGCTAGTGCAGCCGCGACCGGCGCGAGTTTCGGCGGCTTCGGGGGTTTGGGCGGTTTTGGAGCCTTGGGTGGCTTTTCCGCTTTTACCTTCGGCGCCGGTGCGGGCTTGGGCTCTGCCGGCGGCTTCACTTTGGCCGCTGGCTTCTTCGCCTCGACCTTCGCTTCGACCTTCGCCTTTGCTTCAGGCTTAGCTTTGGCTTTCGGCTCCGGCTTCGCCGCGTCCGGCTTGGCTTTCGCTTCGGCCTTCGGCGCTGGATTCGCAGCCTTCACCTCTGGCTTTGTCGCCTTCGCTGCCGCTTTGACCTTCTCGTCCGCCTTTGGGCCTGGTTTCGGCTCAGGCTTCTTCGCACCGGCGGGCGCTGGCTTTGGCGCAGTCTTGGTTGCGGCCTTGGCTGGCGGCGGCGCTTTGGCGGCGCTCTTTGCAGGTGGCGCGGCCTTGGGGGCCGGCGCCGCCTTTTTTGGAGCAGCAGCCTTCGCCGGCGCCTTTTTGGCTGCCGGGGGGGCTTCGCGGCGTGCAGCCGGCGGCGCCTTCTTGGCGGGCGCCGGCTTAGCCGCGGGTGCGTTGGCCTTGGGCTTGGTCAAAGCGGACTTCTTATCGGGCAACGGTTTCTTACGCCTCCGGGGCGGCCTCGCCTGCTGACGATGCCTTGGCGCGCTCTTCTGCACGCTCGGTCATCTTCTTGCCGGGCTGGGCCTTGTTTGGGTTGCTGCGGGTTTCACGCTTCATGACGCCGGCCTGATCGAGGAACCGCGCAACGCGGTCGGTCGGCAGGGCGCCCTTCGACATCCAGTCTTGAATCCGATCGAGCTTCAGCAGGACCCGGTTTGGGTCATCCGACTTCAAGATAGGGTTGTACGTGCCGACTTTCTCGATGAAACGCCCATCACGCGGGCTACGGCTGTCCGCTACCACGATTGAGTAGTACGGGCGCTTTTTGGCGCCACCACGGGCGAGACGGATTTTCAGGGACATTCTGCTGCTTCTCCTTTGAACTCTTAGCTTTTTTTGTCGCTTCCGGGAAGTCCCGGCAATCCGCCCGGCAAACCGGACAGACCAGAAGGGTTAAGACCCGGTAGGGTTTTCCCCGAACCGAGCTGCTTTAACTGCTCGGGTGACGGCATCCCGCCACCCATTCCAGGCATGCCGAAGGGCATCTTGCCTTTGCCCATGGCCTTCGCCATGTCGGCCATGTTGCGGTGCATCTTGAGGAGGCGGTTGACCTCCACGACCTGGACGCCGGCGCCTTTGGCGATCCGGGCGCGGCGGCGGCCATTGAGCAAGTCCGGCTTGGCGCGCTCCGCCTTCGTCATGGAGCGGATGATCGCGATCTGGCGGTGGATCTGTTTGTCGTCGAGCGAAGCTTCGCTGATCTGGTTTTTCATCTTTTGGACGCCGGGCAGCATGCCCATAACGCCCTTCAGGCCGCCGATCTGGATGAGCTGACCGAGCTGCTTTTCCATATCGTCGAAATCGAAGCGGCCCTTGGCCATCTTCTTCGCGAGCTTTTCCGCTTCGGCGCGATCGACATTTTCGACCGCCTTTTCAACGAGACCGACGATGTCGCCCTGGCCGAGGATGCGGCCGGCGATGCGTTGGGCGTCGAACGGCTCCAACGCTTCGGCGCGCTCGCCCATGCCGAGGAACTTGATCGGCAGACCGGTGACGGCGCGCATTGACAGCGCTGCGCCGCCGCGGCCGTCGCCGTCCGCGCGGGTGAGTACGAGGCCGGTCAGCGGCAGCCGTTCGTGGAAGCGCTTGGCGGTTTCGACCGCGTCTTGGCCGGTGAGGCTGTCCGCGACCAGCAAGATTTCGCCGGGCGTCGCGATCTTCGCGACCGAGGCGGCCTCATCCATCATCTCGTCGTCGAGCGTCGTGCGACCGGCGGTATCGAGGATGAGGACGTCATGACCGCTCAAACGCGCCGACTGCAGCGCGCGCTTGGCGATTTCCTGCGGCGTTTGGCCGGCGACGATCGGAAGAACGTCAACGCCGATGTTTTTGCCGAGCGTCGCCAGCTGCTCCATCGCCGCCGGGCGGCGCGTGTCGAGCGAGGCCATCAGTACGCGGCGCTTGTCGGTTTTCGTGAGGCGTAGCGCGAGCTTGGCGGTGGTGGTGGTTTTGCCGGAGCCTTGGAGGCCGGCCATCATGATGACGTTTGGCGGCTCGCCGTGGACGCGCAGGCCCTCGGGCGGGCCTTCACCGCCGAGCGTCTCGACTAGCGTATCGTAGACGATCTTCACGACCTGCTGGCCGGGCTTGACCGCCTTGATGACAGCTTCGCCTACCGCTTCGGTTTTGACCTTGGCGATGAAGTCCTTGACCACCGGCAGCGCCACGTCGGCCTCAAGGAGGGCCACGCGCACTTCCCTAAGCGCGGCATCGACGTCCGCATCCGACAGCGCACCGCGACCGGTGAGCTTGTCGAGTACGCCGCCTAAGCGCTCTGTCAGGGCCTCAAACATCAAAACTCCTTACGCCAAAACGCTTTAGCCCCGCCGGACGATCACGTCGGGCGGGGGGCCTCGCCGGCCTCCAGACCCGATATGGGGTCATGTGCCAGTCAAAGCGCGCTTTTAAGTCTGGCGCGTGGGCGGGTCTTTAGCTGCCGGAGCGGTAAGCGTCAAACGTCAAGCCGCCGCGCCACCTCTTCGCCAATGGCGAGCGATGAGGTGAGCCCGGGGCTTTCGATGCCGAAAAGGCAAACGAGTCTGGCCACACTGTCATCAATGACGAAATCGCCCTGCGTTTCGCCTGGCCCGTGGAGCTTGGGTCGGATGCCGGAATAGTCGGCCGCGAGGGCGCCGTCAGGCAGCGCGGGCCAGAAACGGCGGATGGTGGCGTAGAAGCCTTCAGCGCGTGCGGGATCGACGGCGTAGTTTTCTTCCGCCACCCATTCGAGGTCCGGCCCAAAGCGGGCGACGCCGCCGAGGTCGCGCCGATAATGTGTGCCGAGCGCGCCCGGGATCGGCGGCGGATAGATCAGCCGCGAGAACGGCGCCTTGGCCCCCTGCAGCGCAAAGTAATTGCCTTTGCCGAAGTGTAGCGCCGGAATGCGAGCCGATGGAAGGCTCTCGATGGTGCGCGCGCAAGCTTGGGCGCCGAGGCCGGCGGCGTTGATGAGAAGGCGCGCCGAGATGGTCGTCGGCGCATCCCCGCCGACGCGGATGCTCCAGCCGTCCGCCGATGGCGCTGCGCCAAGAAACGGCGATTTCAGAACGACCGCACCACCATGCGCTTCGATCTCGCCTTCGAGCGCGTCCATGTAGCCATGCGCGTCGAACACGCCGCTCTCGCGTGACTCCAGCGCCGCGACGGCTTTGAGCTCGGGCTCAAGCGCGCGTGCTTCGGCGCCATCGAGCCAGCGCACGCCTTCGACGCCGTTGACTTCACCTTGCGCTGCCAGTCGCTCAAGCGCGGGGATTTCGCTCTCCTCGGTGGCGACGATGAGCTTGCCGCATTTGTCGAAAGCGACATTGTGCGCCGCGAGGAAATCGTAGAGCGCGCGGCGGCCTTCGACGCAGAGTCGCGCCTTTAGTGAGCCGGTGGCGTAATGCAGCCCGGCATGGATGACCTCGGAATTGCGCGATGAAACGCCAGCGCCGATGCGGCCCTCGCGTTCGATGACCAGCACGCTTTGGCCACGCTTCGCCAACGCATAGCCGCAGGCGAGCCCCACCGCGCCGGCGCCAACGATGGCGGCGTCGAAATCACTCATGTCAGGACCACGCGCGGCTCCAAGCGTTAAACGGCCTTAAGTTTCGTAATCATCTTTCTGGTTCCGGTTAATCTAAACGCAAGCACCAACCGCTATTTTCGCCACTGCTGGTTGAGGTTTGTTGTGATCAATTTTCAGGATCCAACGATGTTCGCCGCTGCGCGGGCTCACGTATCGAGCTGGCGCTGGCGGATGGGTGTCGGGACGCTGTTTGCGGTGGGCGCGTCGTTCGTGCTCGACTCGTTTGCAGTTGGATTCGGTTGGTTCCTGGCGGTGGCGGTGTCGAGCGGTTTCGACGCCATGCTGGGCCAAAGTTATCTTGAGACACGCGGGCAAAGCGAACGCCGGACATCCGGCGCGATGTTCGTCTGGGGCTGCGCGTTTTCGATCGCGATTTTTTCGGCCATGACACTTTATCTCGCTGCTTATGGCGGCGGGCCTGGTCGTGTGCTTTCAGCTTTGATGGCCGCGAGCGCTTTGGTCAGCGTCATGCTGTTCTTGTTTCAAGCGCCGGGCTTCATGCTGATCACAGCGGCGCCGGCGACTTTGTGTTTGTTGGCAATGGCGTTTATGCCGTTTCAGCCGGGGCCCGCTGACGCGCTGATGGGCGCGATCGGCGCTGCGTGTGGCGCGGCAGGCTTCTTTGCTTATGTCATCCGGGCTGCGCTTTATAACGGGCGTATGGTCACTGGGCTTAAAGAAGCGCATCGGCAGGCCAAGGAGCGCGCGCTCGAGTCCGAAGCCAAACGCGCCGAGGCGGAGGAAGCGAACCGGGCAAAGTCTGAATTCCTGGCGGTGATGACGCACGAATTGCGCACGCCGCTGAACGCCGTGATTGGTTACGCCGAAATCATCAACGAGGATCTCGTTGCCGAAGGCCGCACCGAATTGGCTGATGACGCCAACAAGATCACTGGGTCGGCGCGGCATTTGCTCGGCCTGATTGATCAAATCCTCAATCTCTCCAGTATCGACGCAGGTCAGGAAAGCCTCGCGCCGCGCGATCTCGATGTGCGCAAACTGATCGAAGATGCGGTAAACGCGGTCCAAGACGATGCGCGTGCGAACGGAAATCGTGTGTCGTTGCGTGTGAGCGCTGGCGCAGATCGTGCGCATACCGATGGTGCAAAGCTCTCTGTTTGTTTGTCGGCGCTGCTTTCGAATGCGGTGAAGTTTACGTCGAATGGCCTGATCGCGGTCACTGCGGAGTGCGAAGTGGTGGATGGGCGGGATTGTCTTTCGATCTCGGTGTCCGACACCGGCTTAGGCATCGCTGGCGCTGATTTGGCGCGGGTGTTTATGCCGTTCACGCAGCTTGATAGCTCTAGCACGCGAGCTGCCGGCGGGATGGGCCTTGGCCTCTCGATCGCGCAACGCATCGCGGTGGCGCTCGGCGGCGAACTGAAGGTCGTCAGCGAGTTGGGCTCGGGGTCGACGTTCACGTTGGTCGTGCCGTCGCGCCTGCAGGCCACTGACGCGGTGCGGGCCGCCGCTTAATAGAGAAAAATGTACCCCGCCCCTTCCTTCTGGGGAGGGAACGCGTGGTCCGCGGGGGGAGGGTAAGACCACGCTGCGGGGGACTGGTGGGAGAACACCGGCCCCGCCCCCTGGTTCCGGGCGTGTTGTCGCATCTGCTGCTAATTCCAATATCGGAGCGCTCTTGTGATAGGGTGCGCCTATGAGCGATCGCCTCCCAGCCTCGTCGATGCCGACTTTGCGGCAGCTGCAGTTTTTGATCGCGCTTAGGGCTGAGGGGAGCTTTGTCGGCGCTGCCGCGGCCGTGGGGGTGACGCAGCCGACGCTGTCGGCGGGAATCAAGGATTTGGAGACCATACTGGGTGCGGTGCTGGTGGAGCGCGGCCGGGCAGGCGCGGTGTTGACGCCGGCGGGTGAGGAGGCGGTTGATCGCGCGGCGCGGGCGATGAGCGAAGTGGAGGAAATGGTGCGCGCGGTGCAAGCCGCGGGCGTGCCCCTCTCCGGCACGTTCAAGCTCGGCGCCATCCCAACCATTGCTCCTTTCCTGTTGCCCCGGGCGCTGCCGGTTCTGAAAAAGAAGTACCCAAACTTGCGCCTGCAGATGCGCGAGGATCTGACCAGTCGCTTGGTCGATGCGCTCCGGATGCGCACGCTCGATGCGGCCATTATCGCGCTGCCGTATGAAGCTAGCGGCGTCAGCACGATGACAATCGCCGAAGATGAGTTCCTGCTGCTGACGCCGGACGATCACCCGCTGGCCAAGCGCAACGATCTTTCGCCTGAGCATTTGAGGGGCGAAGACTTGCTGCTGCTCGAAGATGGGCATTGCCTGCGCGATCATGCGCTTTCGGCCTGTAAGCTCGCGCCGTCGCGGCGGTCGACGGAAGTGGGCGCGACCAGTTTGCATACGTTGGTGCAGATGGTTGCGGGCGGCATGGGTGTGACGTTGCTGCCGAAGATCGCGGCTGAAGGCGGCGCGACAGCGGGCGCGCATGTTTCGATGCGGCCGTTTGCGGAGCCGGTCGTCGGGCGCTCCATCGGCATTGCTTGGCGTGAAGGCAGTCCGCGCGAAGAAGAAGCAAAGCTTCTCGCCGGCGTGCTGCGCGCTCTGTTCTAGGAGGTCGGCCAGTCGGGCTTGGAGAGCTGCTTGGCCAGATGCGGCAAGCGGATCACCAGCCAAATCGCCGCCCACACGTTGCCGAGGATCAGAAGCGGCGCCGCCCAAAGCGCGGCGACCACCCACGAACGCTCCGTCAAGAACACGATGACAGCGAAAAAGATGAAGCCGACATAGAGATCAACGAGGCTCACAATGCCCCATGGCAGGGTCGAGACCACCGCGAATTGATCCAGGAACGTGCCGTGCAGATCGGTCATGGACACGGCGGCCCAAATGATGAGGCCCAGCAACGCCAGCCCAAATATGCCGATCGCGGCCCGCAATACGTTCATGAAACACCTCTGCTGCGCTTGTCCCCGCGCTGGGCGGCAAAATCAAGGTGGTGAGTGCGCGCCCGACCTCTCCTCGCCCTTGCTGGGCGAGGTGTCCGCGAACGGAGTTCGCGGACGGAGTGGGTGATAGCGCGGTTGTTCTGAACATGCAGCGCTGCCACCCACTCAGTCATCGCGCTGCGCGCGCTGACAGCTCGCCCATCGAGGGCGAGCAGGGCGCGTGTGTGCGCAGCGCGCGCGATTTACGCCGCTGGCTCATCCAGTCCCTAATCCCCAAAACCTAATCCCCAAAGGGAGAGCGGGGCGCGCGATCCGCGCTGAGTAGTCTCTTTTGGGTATGCGGCCCATCTCGAAACCGTTTTTCCCGGAGCGTGCATAGGAGTTCAGCGAGGACATCCTGGGGTTTGAGCGCCAGGCGTCTTAGCTCCATGGCCGCTTAGGCCGGTGCTACGCGCATCGATGGTTCCGAAGCCATCGTGGACCCCGCCTTTTGCAGCGGGCATGTGAAGGGCGTTCGTTTCGCACGGCGGCTTTCCGAGCGGCGTACCATCTAGGCCTTCTCGACATCGTCCTGCTCACACACGCTTGCTCAAACTTTGGAGTTTTTCTCTCCTTTGTTTGCGCCAATCACCGCGCCAGTTCCGGTTCGCACTTTCGAAGTTTCGGAGCTCCTCGAAATCTCCCCTGTGCGAACGAAGGGAGTGTAGGCACGGTTTGAACTCGGTCGGATTGGTGCGGGTGTATCCCCCTAATCTTCCGCGCGCTCCCTCGTTCCGGGCTCTCGCTTTCGCGAGCCCCGGAATGACCAAGCCTCATCAACGGCGCAAACTCCCAACACGCTTCCGGCCAAGCGGCGAACTACGTTCGAGCCCCGAAGCGCGTTCAAACCGTAACTTGCGCCCCGAGTTCGACGACGCGGGACGTTGGGATGTGAAAGAATTCGGTCGCGTTGGAGGAATTGCGCGCCAGGAAGATGAAGAGCAGATCCTGCCAGCGCGGCATGTCGCTCTTGTCTGTCGGCACCAATGTGCGGCGGCTCAAGAAGAATGATGTCGTCATGATTTCGAAGGCCAGCCCGCGCTCGCGCGCGAGGGTGAGGCCGCGGATGACGTTGGGGGTTTCCATGAAGCCGAAGTGTAAGTTCACGATCTGAATGTCCTCACGAACGCTTTCGATCGTTACGCGATCGGCGTCACTGACGCGCGGCGTCGGCGCTGTGCGGACGCAGAGCAAGATGATGCGCTCGTGCAGCACTTGGTTGTGCTTGAGATTATGCATGAGCGCTGTTGGGGCCGCTTGTGGGTCGGCGGTGAGGAAGATGGCCGTGCCGCGCACGCGCTTGGGCGGCGATATTTCGAGTGTCGCCAGCATTTGTTGAAGGCTGACATCGCGCCGGGTTTGTTCGTGCAACAGCGCCGAGCCGCGTACCCAGGTCCACATGATCAGAACAAAGATTCCGGCGATGATGAGCGGCACGATGCCGCCGCTGAACAGTTTGAGCAGGTTCGAGCCGGCGAATATGAGTTCGATGAGGATGAAGGGCGACATCACGGCGACCGCGACCCAGAGCGGACGCTTGCCAACTTTCCAGATGGCGAGGATGGCGAGCAGCGAAGACGTCAGCATCGCGCCAATAACGGAGACGCCGTATGCGCTGCCGAGCGCGCTTGATGAGCCGAACGAGAAGGTCATGAACAGGACGCCGACCATGAGCATGTAGTTCACTTGCGGCATGTAAATTTGGCCGTGGTGGCGCTCTGAGGTTTGCAGGATGCGCATGCGCGGCAACAGGCCGAGTTGGATGGCTTGCTGCGTGAGTGAGTAGGCGCCGGAGATGACGGCTTGGCTGGCGATGATGGTTGCGGCAGTGGCGAGAACGACGAGCGCGGGCCGCCACGCATCGGGCGCCATGTAGAAGAACGGATTGCTGATCGTGCTTGGGTTGGCGATCACCATCGCGCCTTGGCCGAGATAATTGAGTGAGAGCGCGGGGAAAACGAGCCACAGCCACGCGACCGAGATCGGTTTGCGCCCGAAGTGGCCCATGTCGGCGTAAAGCGCTTCGGCGCCGGTGACGGTGAGGAAAACCGAGCCGAGAACGACAAAACTCAAGCCCGAATGGTTGAGCAGAAACGTGATCGCATTGAGCGGGTTGAAGGCAGCGAGGACACCCGGCTCCTGGCTGAGGTGCATAAGGCCTAGGCCCCCGAGCACGGTGAACCAGAGAATGCAGATCGGCCCGAAGAATGTGCCGACGACACTGGAGCCGAACCGCTGCACGACGAAGAGCGCGATCAAGATGCCGAGTGTGATCGGCATAATGAAGGGCTCGATGCGGCCCGTGAGGCCGGGCAGCACGGCTAGACCCTCGATCGCGGAAAGAACTGAGATCGCTGGCGTGAGCATGGCGTCGCCATAGAAGAGACCGGCGCCGGCGAGGCCCACGATGAGGATGAAGGGCGTGCGCTTGCCGAGCGCGCGCTGTACGAGAGCCATGAGCGAAAGCGTGCCGCCCTCGCCGCGATTGTCGAGGCGGAGAAGGATCATTGTGTATTTCAGCGTGACGATGGTGATCAGCGCCCAGAGCATCAGCGAGATGACGCCGATGATCTCCGCGTTCGTGGCTACGCCGTTGCGATTGACGACGTGACTGATCGACTCGCGAAAGGCGTAGAGCGGCGAGGTGCCGATATCGCCATAGACGACGCCGATGGCGGTGAGGGTCAGGCCCCAAAAGCCGCGTTGGACGTGATCTTTGGCGGCGGGATTTGAATTGGCCGGATCGGCGGAGAGCGTGGTCATCGCCCGGACATGGGCGCGAGGCGCATAAAAATTCCATGTGGTTGCGCGGGAAGAGCTGCGGGGCCAGATTCCGGCGGTGAGCCACATGCCCCCATTCGCTTCATGGCGCGACGTTGTCCGTCCAGCTGGCGTGACGGTGGCGATGGTGGCTGTTGCGGCTTTTGCCGCGAGCTTCGGCGAGCAATGGCTCGATCCGCAAAGCCTATCGCTGTTCTTTGTCGTGCCGATTGTTATCGCGGCCATGCGCTACGGGCTTGGGCCGGCGCTTGGCGCGTCTGTGCTCAGTGTCGTCGCTGTCAATTTTCTGTTTGTGGAGCCTCGTTTCACCTTCGCTGTCGCGCGCCCGCAAGATTTGGGGGCGCTGCTCCTGTTCGCGGTTGTGGGACTGCTTGTGAGCTTTGTGGCGCAGCGCGCGCGCATGGCGGACGCGGCGCGGCTTGAGGCGGCGCGCGAACGGTTTAAGGCGGAGCTGCTCGCCGGTGTGTCGCACGATTTGCGGACGCCGTTGGCGACGATCGTCTTCACGCTGCAGAGTTTGCAGAAGTTTGCGGCTGATCACGACGCCGAGGCGCGCGCGGAGCTGCTGGATTTGGCTGAAGGCGAGGCGCGGCGGTTGTCGGGCCTCGTGGACACGCTGCTCTCGGCATCGCGGATCGAAGCGGGACAAATTCCAGTGCGGCCGGAGCCGACGAGCGTGAGCGAGATTGTTGCAGCGGCTTTAGCGGATACAGGTAGCGATGCGGCAGTGAGCTTGCCGGATGATCTTCCGCTTGTATCCGCTGACCCCGCTTTAGCGACGCGCGCGCTCGCCAATGTGCTTTCGAATGCGTCGAAGTATGGGGAGGGTTCGCCGGTCAGCATATCGGCGCGGTTGGAAAATCACGACGTGATCATCGAGGTGGGCGACCGTGGGCCGGGCCTCGGCGAAAATCCGGAGCGTTTGTTCCAGAAGTTTGTGCGCGGCGTCGAGGCGGATGGGCGCGCGCCAGGCTTGGGGCTCGGGCTCGCTTTGGCGCGGACGTTTATGGAGTCGCAAGGCGGCGCGTTGACAGCGGCGAACCGAGACGGCGGGGGCGCGGTATTTTTTCTGAGCTTTGCGAGTTGGACAAAGGCTCAACGCCATGGCGACTGAGGCGACGATCCTGATCGTTGAGGACGATGCGTCGTTGCGGCGCTCGCTTGAGATGACGCTGAAGGCGGCGGGTTATGTCGTTGTTGGCGTTGGAACGCTGGCGGAAGCGCGGCGGATGCGGGCGCATTACAAGCCGCGGGCGATCTTGCTCGATCTCGGGCTGCCGGATGGCGATGGGCTGGAGTTTATTAGCGCGGTGCGCGCGGGGGATTTGACGCCCATCGTGGTGCTGACGGCGCGTGACGCGGAGGCGCTGAAGGTGCGCGCTCTCGATGCGGGGGCCGACGATTACGTGACCAAGCCGTTCGGTTTGGAGGAATTGTTGGCGCGGTTGCGCGCGGCGTTGCGACATGCGGTGCAAGCGGCGGGCAGCGCGCCGGTTGTGCGAACCGGGCCGCTCGCCATTGATCTTGCGGCGCGGGTGGTGCGGCGCGAGGGGCGCGAGATCGAGCTCTCACCGAAAGAGTTCGAGATTCTGGCTGTGCTCGCGGCGCAGCTCGGTAAGGTGGTGCGCCACCAGGATTTGTTGAAGGCGGTGTGGGGGTCGGAGCGGGCGGATATTCAGTATCTGCGCGTTTATATCGGGCAGTTGCGCGCCAAGCTCGAAGCGCATCCATCGAGGCCGGCGCTGCTCGTTTCCGATCCGGGCGTCGGCTATCGGCTAATGGCGGACACGGAATGGAGCGGTGGGGTCAGCCGCCTGGGCCGTCCTTCATGATGAAGCCCAACAGGTCGCTCACGTTGAGCTCCAGATTTCGAATGACGTCCTTTACGACGTCTCCGATCGAAATCACGCCAACGACTTTGGCGCCGTCAAGCACTGGGAGATGGCGAAAGCCGCGCGCTGACATGAGCGCCATGCAGGCTTGAATTTGATCGTCTGGCTTAACTGTCACCGGTTTGGCCGTCATCACCTGACCGACCGGAGTCTTCTTCGCATCGAGCCCGGGCAGCAGCACTTTTATGGCGCAGTCGCCTTGGGTGACGATCCCGACCAGTACGTCATCGTCAATGACCAGGACCGATCGGACACGGTTATCTCGCATCTGCTGCAAAGCTTCGACGACCATCTCGTCGGAACGCACATGGATCACGGCGCCTTGCTTGCGGGCCAGAGCGTCTTTGACGGTTTCCGTCGGGCTGCTCTCCTGGCTCTGTTGAAGCTCGCCTATGTCGTGCGCAGTGAAGGCAGTCGTTCGGGCAAGCACGCTGACCTCCTCCACGAAGAGAAGGCCAGCGTCCGCGCTTAATCCATCAGTTGTTGCATCAGATACGTATACTCAAGCGCCCTGCGGCGCGCGGCCTCGTTGAGGTTGGCGGCGGCGGAGTGGCCCCCGTCGATGTTTTCGTAATAGAGGACCGGCATGCCGAGTTCGATCATGCGGGCGACGTATTTGCGCGCGTGGCCGGGGTGGACGCGGTCGTCCTTCGTGGACGTGAGCACGAACGGGACCGGGAAATCCTCGCGCGCGCGCAAGTTTTGGTACGGCGTGATGGTCTCCAAGAAGGCGCGCTCTTCCGGGTCGGAGGGCGAGCCGTATTCATCGACCCACGAGGCGCCGGCGAGCAGTTGGTCGTAGCGCAGCATGTCGAGCAGCGGTACTTGCACGACGGCGGCGTTGATCATTTCCGGGTGCTGATTGAGCATCACGCCCATCAGCAAGCCGCCGTTCGAGCCGCCCATGATCCCGAGGTGCTCGGGGCTAGTGATGCGGCGCTCTACGAGATCGCGTTCGACGGCGTAGAAATCGTCATAAATGACTTGGCGGTTGGTGCGCAGGCCCGCTTGGTGCCAGGCGGGGCCGAACTCACCGCCGCCGCGGATGTTGGCGATGACGTAAACGCCGCCGCGGTCGAGCCAGAGCTTGCCGACGTTCGGCGAATAGCCGGGCGTCATCGATACTTGGAAGCCGCCGTACGCGTAGAGCAAGGTCGCGTTCTGGCCGTTCATCGGTAGGTCACGGCGGCGCAGGACGAAGTACGGCACGCGTGTGCCATCGGCGCTGACCGCTTCGAATTGCTCCGAGACGTAAGGCGACGCGTCGAACTGCGCTGGCAGTGAACGCACAGCGCGCGTCGTCGCGGCGTTGCGCTCAAGCGCGTAGAGGGTGTCCGGCGTGAGGTAGTCTTCGAAGACGACGAACGCACTGCTCTCCGTCGGAGATGAACCGGCAAAGCTGACCGAGCCGTTTTGCGGCAGGTCGACGTTTGCGGTCGCCCAGCCGGCGCCATTGCGGGAGATGCGCAGCAAGCGGCCGCGCACGTTTTCGTAGCCGGCGACGAGGATGGCGTCGCGGGTGATGGCGACACCTTCAACGGATTGGCGCGCGTTGGGCGCGAACAGAACCGAGACGTTCGGGCTTTCGCTGCCGCTCTCGCTCAGCGGGTAAGAGATGAGCGCGCCTTGCGGATGGCCGCGCCATTCTTCTTGGAGCGTCGCGATCAGTTGGCCTTGATAGAGGCCTTGGATCGAGGCTTTCGGCGGCAGGTTGATGCGCTGCGGCGTTGCGCCGTCGAGGCGGAAATTGGTGGATTCAAAGAAGGTGGTCGCGCGCACGGCGATCGGCACGCGGCTGCCGTCCGTGTCCTGCAGTACGCCCGCGAACACGCCGACGTCGGTGGCTTCACCGCGCATGATCTCAGTGGCCGAGGCGAGCGGCGTGCCGCGCGTCCAGCGTTTGATCACGAACGGATAGCCGCTTTCCGTCATCGTGGATGCGCCGTTCTCTGGGCCCCAATCGGTGGCGACGAGCAGCGTGTCACGGTCAAGCCAGGTCACGCCCGACTTGGCTTCCGGGACGACGAAGCCATTGCGCACGAAGGTGCGGGTCGCGGTGTCGTACTCACGATAGGTTGTGGCGTCCTTGCCGCCATCCGAGAGCGCGACCAGGCAGAGCGTCGTGCCTTCTAGGCAGTCGATACCTTTGAACACCCAGTTGGCGTTTTCAGCGGCGGCGACGGCGTCAACGTCGAACACAGTTTCCCATTGCGGGTCGCCGTTGCGGGCGAAGTCGGCGAGGCGCGCGCGGCGATAGATGCCGCGCACATGCGTCGCGTCCTGCCAGAAACTGTAATAATAGCCTTCGAAGATGCCGCCGGTGGGCAGACGCTCGCTGGAGTTGGCGAGAGCGAGCGCATCAGCGTGCAATTGCGCAAAGCGCGGGTCGCTTTCGAGTTGACCGAGAGAGCGCGCGTTTTGTTCGCGCACCCAGGCCAAAGCCCGCTCGCCTTCGACTTCTTCGAGCCAGAGGTATGGGTCTTCACCTGTCATGGCCATGCCTTGCGGTTGCGCTGCCTGAGGAGCGGTAGGTGTGGTGCTGCACGAAGCAAGAACAAGGGCCGCGATGGCGGTCGCGGCGAATGCGGCTAGTCGCATGGGGGAAGCCTCTCCAACTCAAGTTGGCGGCAAACAAGCAGAAAGAGCTTCCGGAGGAAAGGCTTAGAGGCGCTGGCGACGTAGCGCTTGGGCGCGAACGGGCCTAAATGAGACCAGATGCGCTATTTTAAGATGAACGGCTGCGGCAACGATTTCGTGATCATCGACGCGCGCTCGCGCGGGTCGCTGCCGCTATCACAGATCCAGGCGCGGGCGATCGCGGACCGGAAGACGGGGCTGGGCTGCGATCAGGTGATCGCGGTGGAGCGCTCGATCCGGGGCGATGCGTACATGCGCATCTGGAACGCCGATGGCGGTGAGGTCGAGGCGTGCGGGAACGCGACGCGCTGTGTGGCTTGGCTGCTGCTGGAGGAAGGCGGGGCCGCGACGCGCAGGATCGAGACGCCGGCGGGGATGCTTTATGCGGAGCGCGCTGGAGAAGGTTTGATCACCGTCGATATGGGCTCGCCGCTGTTGCGCTGGGAGGAAATCCCGATTGCGCGGGCGATGAATACGGATCGGCTGGACTATGCGGCGCGCGGGCTCGAGGCGCCGGGCGCGGTCAATATGGGCAACCCGCATGTGGTGTTTTTCGTCGATGACGTGAGCGCCGTGGCGATCGACACGATTGGCCCCGCGGTGGAGCGCGATCCGTTCTTTCCGCAGGGCGTCAACGTGGGTTTTGCGGAGGTGCGCTCGCCAGAGCAGATCCGCTTGCGGGTCTGGGAGCGCGGCGTGGGGCTGACCAAGGCGTGCGGCACGGGCGCGTGCGCGGCGGTGGTGGCGGCGCATCGCCAGGGGCGGACCGGGCGCAAGGTCGAGGTCATTGTGGACGGTGGTTCACTTGAGATTGAATGGCGCGCGGGCGACGACCGGGTTCTGATGACCGGGCCGATCGAACTGGAATCGACGGGGGAGTTGCCAGCCGCATGAGAGCCGCTTTCGCCGCCTGCCTCCTGCTCACTGCGTGTGCGACGCCGTCGCCGCGTGGGCCGGCTGAGCGGCTGGCCGGCTGCTGGATCAACCGCGATGCGGGCGCGGTGACGATGCGGTGGCTGCCGGATCGGGCGCGGCCGGGCGTGATGGCGGGCCACAAGCTCGTTTACGGGCAGACCGGTGCGCCGCGCGGCACGCGCTATACCCTGGAGCCGAGCGAAACAGGCGCGAGCCTATGTGAGCTGGACGCCGATGGTGCGGCGACACGCTGCTGGCCGGTGGCGGAAGGCGAAGGCGGTTCGCTCGAAGGTGGCCGCGCCTTTATCGATGCGCATGGTGAGCGCTTGCGCATCACTGTAATCGGCGATGGGGCGGATCGCGAAATCTTCCAGGGCCGCCGCGACGGTTGCGATTGATCATCGGATTTCATCACGTGGTAATCGCCGTGCGCGATCTCGCGGCGGGCGTTGCGGCCTATGAGACGCTGCTTGGTGCGAACGCGAGCGATGCAAGCGAAGAAGATGACGTTGCGACGGCGTTGATCGCGACATCCAACATTGCTGTCGAACTGATGGCGCCTATTGGCGGTGGCGAGACGGCGCGTCGGTTGTTGGCTGCGATCGAGGATGGCGGCGAGGGTTTGAAGAGCTTGGTGTTTGCGACTTGCGATGTTGCGCAGGCGCATTCGCGGTTCGAACGCGTGGGCTTGGCGCCGGAAGAGATCACCGCACGTGGGAGTTTCCGTCTCAACAATGAGCGCACGCACGGTGTGCGTCTGTTTGTGATGAGTCCGCGGCCCGAGCCGGCGCAAGCTGCGCATGTGACGGGTCTCGATCACATCGTCATTCGCACGCCCGACGCCGAACGCGCCGCTGCGCTGTATGGCGCGCGGCTTGGCTTGGACATGCGGCTCGACCGCGAAGTGGCGGGGCGGCGGCTGATGTTTTTCCGCTGCGGCGATGCGGTGGTTGAACTTGTACACGACGTCACGATTGAGGGCGGGCGCGATCGGTTTTGGGGACTGTCGTGGCGGGTGCGCGACGCCGATGCTGAACGGGCGCGACTGGCTGCGGCTGGGCTCGATGTTTCCGAAGTCCGTCAAGGCGTTAAGCCCGGTACGCGGGTGTTCACTGTGCGAAATGGCACGGCCGGCGCGCCGACACTCATGATTGAACACGCGCCGCGCTGAACGCGGAGTGCTTGCCCCGGCCTGGATAATCGGTGAAAGACCTCCCAACACGGGGGTGAGATATGAGCAGGCTGTTTCTGAAAATTGCGGCGTTTGCGGCTGCGTTGTTGGCGGCGCCGTTGGCGGCAGCTCAAACTATCAGCACACCCCTTCAGGTGCGCACGGGCGACGTGTTCACCGTCAATGTCGATTACACGCAATCGGCTGACATTGGCGGGCAAGAGATGAACGCGACGATGGCGTACGTGTACTCCATCCACGTGCTCGACGCTGAACAACGCCTGTGGCGCTTCATGCCGATCAGCGTCTCGTATCAATTGCCAGAAGCGCCGGGCATCGATCCAGCCGCCGCCAATGTAAATTGGCCGGTGATGAGCGACATGATGTCGGCGATGATGCGGATGGCGACGGATGTTGGCTTCGACTGCCGCGTCGATGAATATGGCCGCTGCCTGGACATGACCAATTGGCCGCTGTGGAGTTCGCGCCTCGAGAACATGGCGCTCGCGTTTGACGCTGGCGCGCGGATGTTTCCCGGCAACCGCTCCACCGCCGACATTGCGGTTGAAGAAGATGGCGCGCCGAAGCGTGGTGACGTGGGCGGCATGAGCGCTGCACCGAGCTGGGAGACGCTGCGTGGTCCGGTGATGGCGGGCGTTGCGCGGATGATCGACTCGTTCGACTCGCGCGATGCGGCGTCCTCGATGGGGAGCGTGTATCTCCCGGCCTATGTGCAAGGGCGCACGCTGACACGGCGCGAAACCGTGCAGGTGGTGGATGAATACGAGATGCCTTTTGGCGCGCCTGCGCTGCGCTATACCGGCACGCTGCGGCTTGACAGCATCGACCGGCGCGCGAATACGGCGACTATCACGCGCCGCTCGCAGCTGGATGAAGCGAGCGCCCGTGCGGCCATCGACGCGATGACGGCGTTCGTGTCGGAGACACTCATCGAGCCGCTGGCGCCGCATTTCCCGGAAGGGCAAGCGCCGCCGGACGGCACTGCGCTGGCGCAGGCGATCAATTCCCTGCTGGTCGATTTCGACTACGAAGACACCACGCGCGGGGTTGTCGATCTCACCACCGGCATGGCGCGTGAAACGGTCACCGACTACACGATGACTGCGCGCATCACCTCGTCCGACCAGCCCATGACGACGCGCGGCCGCATCATCACGCGCGTGACGCCCGCTGCTCCGAACGTGCCGCGTCTGCCGCGCCCCTAGCGCGTAATGTTCGGCAAGAAGCGCTTTCTCGATCCCGAGGTCGAGGAGTGGCACATTGAATGTTGGGCTTGGATGATGCGCCATCTCGGCGGCGTCGAGGCGCTGGGCGAGACGCCGCTGGTGTTGCCGACGGCTGAGTTCTTTCCGCGGCCAGATGGCGAGGGCCATGCCGTGGCGGAGGCGATCTTTTATCGCGTGCGCGATCTGATGGGGCTCAGCGCTTGGCCTTGTACGTTGGTGGAGCGCGATCAAACCAACGCGGAGGTCGGCGAGTTCATGCGCTTGCAGCCGCAGGGCAAACCAGTCGCTGGCACGTTCGAGAGCGATGGGCGCGAGGTCGTGGTGACGTACGCGCCGGACCTGTTGCGGCGGCCGACCAATCTCATCGCCACGTTCGCGCATGAACTAGCGCATTATGTGCTGCACACGATCCCGACGCCGCCGCCAGGTGCGGAGGTGGAGCCCATAATCGAAGAATTGGCGACGGAATTGGCTGTCGCCTATTTCGGCTTCGCTGTGATCGCCGCCAATGGCGCGTTTGAGTTCGAGCAGTTTCAGGACTTTGGCCGCAGCGGTTGGCAGGGCGGCGCCTGGGGCTATTTTAGCGAGGATGGTTGGTGCTTTGCGCTGGCCGTATTTCTGGCGCTGAGCGGGCGTGACGAGGCGGACGCGCGCCGGCATTTGAAGCCGCATCTGGCCAAGCGGTTGTCTCAAGCACAGGCAAGGCTTTCGCAGGCGCCGCATTTGATCGAGGGCTTGCGCCAAGTGTCGCCAAACCGAGATTGATCATGGCCTTCGCTGGGGGCATGGTCTGGCCAGACGCGGGGGGATCAGATGTCCGAGAAACAAGCGCTCAACGCCACGTTCTTCGCCTTCAAGAAGCGCGAGAAGAGCGGCGTGCTGCTGACGACGACCATCGCTTATGTGCTGATCTCGTTGCTGTCGTTCGGGTTGTTCGCGGTTTTGAACATGGCGGCGCTCGGTGACTATTTCAGCTGGTATGTGGGCGTGATCCAGAGCAGCGCTGGCGGTGCGGTCGATCAATCGATGATGACGCCGCCGGCCAGCGTCATGGCGCTCGGGCCGATGATGTTTCTATTTCAGGTGTTCTACTACATCCTGCTCGCTGCCTATGAAGCCGCTTGTTTGCGCTGGTTGATCAAGGGCGAGCAGAAGGGCTTCTTCGGCTTCTCGTTTGGCGCCGATACCTGGCGCGTCTATCTCACGTATTGGATCTGGTTCTTCCTCGCCGTTGCGTGCGGCATTCTCTTCCTGGTCGTGTTCGGCGGGATGTTTGGCGCGCTGTTTGCGGTTGGGGCCGCGGGCGGAGATACGAGCTCCATAGGCGGTATGGCGTTGGCGCTGCCGTTCGTGTTCCTGCTCGTGCTCGTCGTCATGACGTATGTTGGCGTGCGCCTTGCGCCCGCGGCGGCGACTTCGATTGCGCGCAACCGGTTTGCGTTCTTCGATGCGTGGAAGGTGACGAGCGGACGGTTCTGGGGATTGCTTGGCGCCTTCGTGCTGCTGTGGATCATGTATTTTGTCGCGACGACGATCCTGTATGGCGCGGGTGGCGCTGCGTTCGCCGTGGGCCTCATGAGCAACGCCGAGCAATTGAGCGGCGATCCTTCGCCGGAGCAGGTGTTCGCAGCGTTCAGTCAGCCGGCTGTGCTGGTCCCGTTGGTGCTGATCTGCGCGGTGGGTGTTGTGGCGTCGTTCGTGTGGATCATCGCGCTATTCGGCATCAACGCACGCGCCGCGGCGCTAGCGTTGGAAGAAGGCAAGATCACCGCGGAAGCGTGAGACGATTATGGCTGAACCGCTCAATGCGACATTCTTCACGCTGAAAAAGCGCGACCGCGCCGTTCTGGCGCCGGCGACGTTTATGCTGGTGCTGATCCAGGCGGTGTTAATCGGTTTACTCGTGCTGCTGAATTGGGGCTTCTTCAGTCATCTCGGAACGCTGTTCGCGAATGGCTTTGAAGAACCTTCCGAACAGGATGCGGGGCTGATGGTCGCCGGCATGTTCGGTCTGTTCGGCTTCGGCTTCTTGTTGATGATCCCAATGTATCTGGCGTTCGCCGCTTATGAGGCCGCGTGTTTACGCTGGATGATCCGGGGCGAGGCGCCTGGGCTCTTCGGGCTCGCCCTCGATCACGATACGTGGCGCGTGTACGGCATCTATTGGTGCTGGCTTATCGGCTACATGGTGATCGGCACGGTGGTCAGCATTCTGGCGATGCCACTCATGATGATGAGCATGGGCGACATCCTCTCGAACCCTTCGCCCGATCCGGTGCAGCTGATCCAGTGGCAGCTTTCGGTGCAGCTGCCGATCATGCTGCTGCAATACATCCCAATGATTTTCTTGGGCGTGCGCTTCGCGCCGGCCGCTGCGACTTCGATTGCGCGGCGGAGATTCAGTCTGTTTGAAGCATGGACAGTGACCAATGGGCGCTTCTGGGCGTTGTTTGGTTCGTTCTTCCTGCTGGGCGCGATTTGCGCAGCGGTCTATTTGATCGTGAACGGCGCGGGTTTCGCCTTCTTGCTCGGCGACGTGGTGAGGGCGATGTTTGCGGACTGGCCGAACGTCAACAATGAGCAGGCTGAGCAGGTGGTTGCGCGCCTCTTCAATGCGCAGACGATTGGCATCCTGATCGCGCTCTATGTGTTCAGTGGCTTGATTTCGCTCGGCTACGTGCTGATGAGCTACGGCGTGAACGCGCGTGCGGCGCTCGCCGCGCTGGAAGAAGGCAAAATCGCCGAGGCGCCGCCGAACGACTAGCCGGCGGCTTGCTTCTTCTTGCGGGCTTTTGCAGCGGGCGGCGCTTCGGCGGCGGCGGCTTTGAGCTTCTTTGGCGCGCGGCGTTCGTGGTGGCGATCGAGCGCTTCTTTGAGGTAGCGGCCCGTCCAGCTTTCTTTGACCTTGGCGACATCTTCCGGCGTGCCGACAGCGACGACGCGCCCGCCGCCATCGCCGCCTTCTGGGCCGAGATCGAGGATCCAGTCGGCGGTTTTGATGACGTCGAGATTGTGCTCGATGACGAGCACGCTGTTGCCGCTGTCGACCAGCTCATGAAGCACTTCGAGCAGCTTTTTGGTGTCTTCGAAGTGAAGGCCGGTGGTGGGCTCGTCGAGGATGTAGAGTGTGCGGCCCGTGGCGCGCTTGCTGAGCTCTTTGGAGAGCTTCACGCGCTGGGCTTCACCGCCCGAGAGCGTCGTGGCTTGTTGCCCGATGTGCACGTAGCCTAGGCCAACGCGCTTTAGTGTTTCGAGCTTGTCGCGAATGCTGGGCACGGCGTTGAAGAGGTTGGCGCCTTCATCGACCGTCATGTCCAGCACGTCCGAGATCGACTTGCCCTTGTAGAGCACTTCGAGCGTTTCGCGATTGTAGCGTTTGCCTTTGCACGTATCGCAGGTGACGTAGACGTCCGGCAGGAAGTGCATCTCGATCTTGATGACGCCGTCGCCCTGGCAGGCTTCGCAGCGGCCGCCTTTGACGTTGAACGAGAAGCGGCCCGGGCCGTAGCCGCGCGCTTTTGATTCCGGGAGGCCAGCGTACCAATCGCGGATCGGTGTGAACGCGCCGGTGTAGGTGGCGGGGTTTGAGCGCGGCGTGCGGCCGATTGGGGATTGGTCTATGTCGATGATCTTATCGATGTGTTCGAGGCCGTCGATGCGGTCATGCTCTGCGGGCACATCGCCGGCGCCGTGCCATTGGCGCGCTACGGCTTTGTAAAGCGTTTCGATCACGAGCGTGGATTTGCCGCCGCCGCTGACGCCCGTGACGCACGTGAACGTGCCGAGCGGAATGTCGGCGTCGACGTTCTGCAAGTTGTTGCCGCGCGCGCCTTTGACCGAGATCATGCGCTTCTTGTTCAGCCAGCGGCGCTTTTCCGGGATCGCAATTTCGCGGCGGCCGGTGAGGTAATCGCCGGTGATCGAGTTTTTGTTTTTCTGGATCTGATCCGGTGTGCCTTCGGCGATGATCGTGCCGCCATGGATGCCGGCAGCGGGGCCCATGTCGATGACGTGATCGGCGGTCAGGATGGCTTCTTCATCATGCTCGACCACGAGCACGGAATTGCCGAGATCGCGCAGCCGGCGGAGCGTTTCGAGGAGGCGCGAATTATCGCGCTGGTGGAGGCCGATGGAGGGTTCGTCCAACACGTAGAGCACGCCGGTGAGGCCGGAGCCGATTTGGCTCGCGAGCCGGATGCGCTGGCTTTCGCCGCCGCTGAGCGTGCCCGAGGCGCGGCCGAGGGAGAGATAATCGAGGCCGACATCGACAAGGAAGCGCAGCCGGTCGTTGATCTCTTTGAGAATGCGAACCGCGATTTCTTTTTGCTTCGGCGTCAGTTGCTCATTGAGTTCACCGAACCAATCGCGTGCGGCGCGGATCGAGAGTGTGGACGCGGTGGCGATATCGCTCATCGCGACTTTTACGGCGAGGGCTTCTGGCTTTAGGCGCTTGCCGTCGCAGACTGGGCACGGCGCTTCGCTCTGATATTTTTCGAGGTCTTCGCGCACCCACGCGGAATCGGTTTCTTTCCAGCGGCGCTCGAGGTTCGGCAGCACGCCTTCGAAATTCTTAGTCGTCTCGTAGCGGCGGACGCCATCGTCATAGACGAATTTGATCGGATCTTTGGTGCCGTGAAGGATGGCTTGTTTCAGCTCCTTCGGCAGGTCTTTCCACGGCGCGGTGATCTTGGCTTTGTAGTGCTTGGCCAGGGCTTCGAGGGTTTGCGCGTAGAGTGGCGACGGGCCCTTGGCCCACGGCGCGACGGCGCCTTCCTTCAGCGTCTTGTCGTGATCGGGGACGACCATGTCGGCGTCGAACTTGAGTTGGACGCCGAGGCCGTCGCACGCCGGGCAGGCGCCGGCTGGGTTGTTGAAGGAGAAAAGCCGCGGCTCAATTTCTGGAATGGTGAAGCCGGAGACGGGGCAGGCGAATTTCTGGCTGAAGATCAGGCGCTCTGCCGTCTTGGCCTTGTTCTTGAGCGAGGCTTTGCCGGTTGCGGCGTCGTCGCTCTTGGCGTCAGCGAATTCGGCGAAGGCGATGCCGTCGGCGAGCTTCAGTGCTTGTTCGAGTGAGTCCGCCAATCGCGTTTCGATGCCGGCTTTGACGGCGATGCGATCGACGACGACGTCGATGTCGTGTTTGAATTTCTTGTCGAGCGTTGGCGGCTCTGAGAGCTCGTAAAATTCGCCGTCGATCTTGGCGCGCTGGTAGCCCTTCTTCAGGAGCTCGGCCATTTCCTTTTTGTATTCGCCTTTGCGGTCGCGCGCGATCGGCGCGAGCAGATACAAGCGTGTGCCTTCGGGCAGCGCCATGATCCGATCGACCATTTCGCTGACTTGCATCGCCGCGATCGGCTGGCCGGTGGCGGGCGAATACGGAATGCCGACGCGCGCCCAGAGGAGGCGCATGTAATCGTAGATTTCGGTGACAGTGCCGACGGTGGAGCGCGGATTGCGTGAGGTAGTTTTCTGCTCGATCGAAATAGCGGGCGAGAGGCCTTCGATGGAATCCACGTCCGGCTTTTGCATCAGCTCCAGGAACTGGCGTGCATAAGCCGAGAGCGATTCCACGTAGCGGCGTTGGCCTTCGGCGTAGATCGTATCGAAAGCGAGCGAAGATTTGCCGCTGCCGCTGAGGCCGGTGATCACCACCAGCTCATTGCGCGGAATATCAACGTTGACGCCTTTGAGATTGTGCTCGCGGGCGCCGCGGACGCGGATGTGAGTGAGCGCGTCTCTCATTGCGGCAGGCCGTACGCGAAAGCGGTCATCGAGATCCCGGGATCGTAGTGTTTGTTGAAGATGTAGGGCGTTTCGCCAGCGCGGCGCGCGGCGAGAGCGTAGAAGACGGGAAAGAAGTGCTCCCAATCCGGCGCCGCGTCGCTTGCATCTGGCCGGGCGGCGTAATTTAGCACTGCCGCATCGTCGCCGGTTGCTGCGGCATTGGTCACGAACTCATCGAACGCCTGCACCCACGGCAGCAGCTCCCGCGTGCGGAAGAAGGCGGGCAGATTATGTACGATGTTGCCGGCGGCGAGGATCAGCACGTTATCGTCACGGAGATCGGTGAGCGCTTGGCCGATGGCGAAATGCTCGGCTGGTGGACGGCGTGCGTCGAGGCTCACCTGCACCACGGGAATGTCGGCGTCAGGATACATGCGGCGGAGCACGCTCCAGGCGCCGTGATCGAGGCCCCAGCTGTCGTCGAGCTCCGCGCGAAAGGCGGAGAGGCGTTCGACGATGTCGGCCGCCAAGGCGGGATCGCCGGGGGCTGGATACTCGACATCGAACAGGGCCTGAGGAAAGCCGCGGCCGAAATCGTGGATGGTGGGCTGCCGCGCGTTCGAGGTGACGTGGACGCCCTCAGTCACCCAATGGGCAGATACGACGACTATCGCGCGTGGGCGCGGAAACGCGCGCGCGATCTCGGCCCAGCCGCGGGCGGAGGGGGTGTCTTCGATCGCGTTCATCGGCGAACCATGGCCGACGAACAGGGCGGGCGCTCTGCTGGTCATTGCACTTTCTTCGGGGACCGCCGGAGCCTCCTGCGGACACCATATTTAGTATTCAGAGTCGCCCGGACATCAAGAACAATTAGCGAACATCTGTCCTGGGGCAGTTGGCGCATAAATACGCCAGAACGGTTCGACTGGTTAATGGGCCTTTACCAATGAGGCGAGTCGCATTACAGAACATAGGGAGAACATTTGTCCGGATACGCCCGGCGGATGCCTCGTCCATCGAGTGAAAGCGCAGGAAACAGGAGGTCGGCGATGGCTGGCAGCGTCAACAAGGTGATTTTGATCGGCAATCTGGGCAAGGACCCGGAAATTCGGCGGCTCAATTCCGGTGAGCCGGTGGTGAACCTCTCGATCGCGACGTCGGAAAGCTGGCGCGACAAGCAGAGCGGCGAGCGCAAGGAAAAGACCGAGTGGCACCGCGTTGTGATCTTCAACGAGAACATCGCGAAGGTCGCTGAGCAGTATCTGAAGAAGGGCTCGACAGTTTACATCGAGGGCCAGCTGCAGACGCGCAAATGGACCGACCAGGCGGGTGTCGAGAAGTACTCGACTGAGGTCGTGCTGCAGAAATTCCGCGGTGAACTCACCATGCTCGGCGGCAAGGGCGACGGCGGCGGCAAGTCGTATGACGACGAAGGCGGCGGCTCGTTCAGCTCGAAAGCGGGCTCCAAGCGCGTCAGTGACGGCCCACGCGAAAGCTTCAACCAGGATCTGGACGACGAGATCCCGTTCTAAGGACGATCATGGCTTGGGCGCTCCGCATGGAGCGCCCATATCGCCTCAATGATCCCATTCTCAGTTCTTGATCTCGCGCCCGTTATTGAGGGCGGAGACGTTTCGCAGGCTTTGCACAATTCGCGCGATTTGGCGGTGAATGCGGAGCGGTTGGGGTACAACCGCTTTTGGCTCGCTGAGCATCACAATATGCCAGGCATCGCCAGCGCCGCGACGGCGCTGACAATCATGAATGCGGCGGAAGCGACGAAGACCATCCGCGTCGGCGCCGGCGGGATCATGTTGCCGAACCACGCACCGATCGTGATCGCGGAGCAGTTTGGAACACTCGAAGCACTTTATCCTGGCCGCATTGATCTCGGGCTCGGGCGCGCGCCGGGCGGCGATCAGCGCGTTGCGATGGCGCTGAGGCGCACGCTGGTCGGCGGTGAGGATCGGTTTCCGCAGGACGTGTTGGAATTGCAGGCGCTGCTGGCGCCGGCGCAGCCCCGTCAGATCGTGCGCGCGGTGCCGGGTGAAGGCGCGAACGTGCCGCTCTGGATTTTGGGTTCGTCCACGTTCGGCGCTCAGCTCGCGGCGGCGCTTGGTCTGCCGTTCGCCTTCGCATCGCACTTCGCGCCGGCGCAGATGATGAGCGCGATTGAGATCTATCGCGCTACTTTTCAGCCTTCGGAGCAGTTGCAGAAGCCGTATGTGATGCTCGGCTTCAATCTGTTCGCGGCCGAGAGCGATGAAGAGGGCCGCGTGCTGGCGACCTCTTTGATGCAAGCGTTCGCGAGCTTGCGTCGTGGCATTCCCCGCAAGCTGCAGCCGCCCGATCCGGCGTTCGAAGCGTCGCTGACCGAGGCTGAGCGCGCATCGCTGCAAGAGGTGCTGAACTGCTCCGCGATCGGCTCGCCGGAAACGGTGAAGCACAGCATCGAAGCGTTCATCGCGCGTACGGGCGCCGATGAACTGATCCTTGCATCGCACATCTACGATCACGGCGCGCGCGTGCGTGCTTACGAGATCGCGGCTGAGGTGCGTGCGGAAGCTGAGCGGCGTGTCGTAGCGCATGGCGAGATTGCGCGCCCAGTTTTTGGCCGATGCGATCTCATCGGCGTACATCGCGCCGGCTTGTTTGTGCTGCGCTTCCAAGGCGGCGGCGTCGAATGGGCGGCCCAATTCCTTGGCGTGTTCGCTGAACACGGGGCCGGCGGCGATTTCGGCGGCGCGTTGTTTGTCTAGGCTCAAATTGAAGAAGCCGCTCACTGCGTTGAGTGTGCCGGCGGTGTCGGCGAGGAAGCGCTCGCTGCTCAAGGTACGCACGATGCTGCGGCCAAAGCGACGGGCGACGGAATCGAGAAACGCCGTTTGCATCAGCCAAGCTTGCGCGGCGATTTGCATGTCGGTCTGCAGCACCATGTCGGCTTCGGTGAAGCCGTTCTCGATCGGGATCACCGGCGCAAATTGCTGGAAGACCTGACGCGCAAAGGCGCGTCCCTCCATGCCGCGCCGCGCGATCGCGCGCAGGAAGGTGTCGAGGCTCGAGTAAAGAATGATCGCCTTCGAGTCGGGCCGGGCGTGCAGCATTTGCGGCACGATGTGGTTCACGACGTTGCTGGGTTTGACGATCTGCGTTTCGCCCGGCTCAAGCGGACGGGAGAGCAGGTCCAGCGCCGCGCCGAGCGCCAGAAACGCGCCGGGTGTGCGCCGGCTGCCGGACCAGTACTCGGCGAAGGACGAGAGAACGCCGGGCTCTTTTAGCCCCATCGAGACGCCCGGAATATCAAGCGCGCGGGCGAGCAGCGTCGAGCAGCAGAAGGCGGTGTGGAAGAGAAAATGAACCTGCCCGGAGACCTCGCGGATAGCGCCGATTGAAAGCTCCTCGACCGGCGCGGGCGCTGAGAGGGGCGCCTCGGCGACGAAGCGGGAGTCGAGGAAGACGGCTCTCCGCTGCGCCTCTTTGGGAAGATTGGCGAAGACCAGAGTGTCCGAGCGCCAGTCGTAGGCGTGCGGAAGCCAGGCCGCGTCCTGGATGTAGGGCAGCCACTCAGAACCGGGCGCTTGCACGTCAGGGTGCAGGAGGGGGGCTCGCTTCAACAAAGGATGGTTGTAGCAAGGCTAGCAGCCGGCTGTGTAGTCTAAGTTACAACTCGTCGCGCAGACGTGATCGCCGGTCGCATAGACGGGGAGGATTACGGGCATGGCGGAGCGGCCGGGAGTCGAGCTAGGACCAGCCCGGTGACCACGCCCTCGCGCGCCTTTGCGCCGCTCGATCTCATCCAGCTTATTTCGATCGCGCTGATCTGGGGCGTGAACAACATCTTTGCGAAGATCGCGGTCGATGCCTTCCCCGCGATGATGACAGTGTCGCTACGCTTTGTGATCGTGTTGGCGGCGCTGTTTTTGTGGATCAGACCGCCGCCGCGGAAGACCCTGGCGCTGTTTGCGCTGATGCTCGTGTTTGTCGGGCCGCTGCACTTTGGCGTGCAGTATGCGGGCCTGAAATTGGCGACCGACATTACGCCGATGGTGGTTGCGATGCAGCTTTGGGCGCCGTCGTCCGTTGTGTTTGCGGCGCTGCTGTTGGGCGAGCGGGTGAGCGGTTTGCGTTGGGCAGGTGTGGGCTTGGCGTTTCTAGGTACGGCGTCGATGAATTTTGACCCGGCGGTGTTTGCGCAAGGCTGGGCGCTGCTGTTGGTTGGGCTCGCGTCCGTTTTTTATGGATTTGGCACGGTTTTGGTGCGCCGCTTGGGCGGAGGACTGGATCCGTGGGCGATGCAGGCGTGGGTCGCCATGGCGACAGCGCCAACCATGGTTCTGGGATCGCTCGCGTTCGAAACTGGCCAGCTGGATGCTGCGCTCAATGCGCCATGGTACGCATGGGCTTGCGTCGCGTTTGGCGCGATCGTGTCATCAATCGTCGCCAACGCTTTCATGTTTCGGCTTTTGCAGAAATACGAAGTGTCGCGGACGACGCCGTACCTGCTGATGACGCCGGTGTTCTCTTTCGTTCTTGCGGCGCTCATACTCGGCAGCCGCATTACGCCGCAGATCCTACTTGGCGCAGCGCTGACGATTAGCGGTGTCGCTCTCGTCGCACTGGCCGAGCGGAGGTTCAAGGCATTGGCGTGAGTGCAGCGCACGCGATGCGCGCGCCGGCGCCGCCGATCGGCTGTGAGACGTGATCATCGACGCTGGCGTGGATCAGCAGCGCGGTTCCATCGCCGTCCAGCAGCGCCTCGCGGGCGGGGCTGCGGGCGTTGCCGGGAACTCGCTGCGGCGCCAGCACGGTGAAGGGCGAGAGCATTTCGGCGGCGAATGGCCCGTTCGGCGAGGCAAAGATGTTGGGGAGATCGCCCGCTTCGGGGCCGTTCGGATTGAGCAGGCCGTGTTGGACGCGATCGCTCATGCCGAGATGCCCGCCTGAGGCCTGGAAGCCAGCGGCGAAATCGCTGCAATCGCCGCGTGTGTGCAGATGTAGGCCATGCCAGCCGGGCGGCAGCGCGCCTGCAGAAAATTCGAGCCGAAGCCTGGCCGATGGCGCGGCCGTCAGCGCCCACGATCCAAGCTGTGCGCGGCGCTGGCGGCGTGACAGCGACATCGGCTGGCGCGCGGCTGGCGCAGGCGGTCAGCAGAGCTGCGAGAAGGAGGGTGGCGATGGGGCGCATGAGCGGTTCCTAGGTTTGCGGCGGTGCCGTGCCGATGTTAGTTTGGCATGGATTCGCAGGCGGGTTTTTTCTCGTCTTTTCCAACGCATTCAAAAGCGTTTTTCATCAACTTTAGCAGATAGTCCGGATCCCGTGTCAGACACGTCCGATCCCGCCGAGAACGGCGGACCAACTCTTCCCAAAGGCGTTCAGCTCATCAGCGTCGAAGATGAGCTGAAGCGCTCGTATCTTGATTACGCGATGAGCGTGATCGTGTCGCGTGCGTTGCCTGATGCGCGCGACGGGCTGAAGCCTGTGCACCGTCGCATCCTCTACGCGATGGATGAGGCGGGGAACACGCACGACAAGGCCTATCGCAAGAGCGCGAAGTCTGTCGGCGACGTGATGGGTAATTACCACCCGCACGGCGACCAAGCCATCTACATGACGCTCGTGCGCCTCGCGCAGGACTTCTCGATGGGCCTTACGCTTATCGACGGGCAGGGCAATTTCGGTTCGGTCGACGGCGATATGCCGGCTTCGATGCGGTACACCGAAGCGCGCTTGGCGAAGGCCGCGCGGCCGCTACTGGACGACATCGACGAAGGCACAGTCGACTTCCAGGATAACTATGACGGCACCGTCCAAGAGCCGACGGTGCTGCCAGCGCGGTTCCCGAACCTTTTGGTCAATGGCGGCGGCGGCATCGCGGTCGGTATGGCGACGAACATTCCGCCGCACAATTTGTCGGAAGTAATCGATGCGACGATCGCGCTGATCGATAATCCGAACATCGCCGATCTCGATTTGCTCGACATCGTGCCGGGCCCAGACTTCCCGACCGGTGGTGAAATCTTGGGTCGCGCTGGTGCGCGGCTTGCGCTGATGACCGGCCGCGGCTCGGTGGCCATTCGCGCCAAGCATCACATCGAAACCATCCGCGGGCGCGAGGCGCTCGTGTTCAGCGAAATTCCCTATCAGGTGAACAAGTCGGAGATGGTGGAGAAGATCGGCGAGCAGGTGCGTGAAAAGCGCATCGAAGGCATTGCCGAGGTCCGCGATGAATCGAACCGCCTGGGCGTGCGGCTCGTGATCGAGCTGAAGCGCGATGCTGTTGCGGACGTGGTGTTGAACCAGCTCTATCGTTACTCGGCGCTGCAAACGTCGTTCGGCGTCAACATGCTCGCGCTGAACCAAGGCAAGCCCGAGCAGATGGGCCTGCGCAAGATCCTCGAGATCTTCATCTCGTTCCGCGAGCAGGTCGTCACCCGTCGTACCAAGTTCCGGCTGGCGAAGGCGCGCAAGCGCGGCCACGAAACTGTTGGCCTTGCGATCGCCGTCGCGAACATCGACGAAGTCATTAAGCTGATCCGCGAAAGTCCCGACCCGAGCACGGCGCGTGAGCGCATGCTGGCGCGTGACTGGCCGTCAGGCGACATGATGCCTTTGATTGCGCTGATCGCCGATCCGCGCACGGTGGTCACTGAAGGCGATGCGATCCGGCTCTCGGACGAACAAGCGCGTTCGATCCTCGCGCTGCAGCTCTCGCGCCTCACCGGCCTTGGCCGTGACGATATCGCGAAGGCGGCAAACGAGATCGCGGATGAGATCAAGGAATTGCTTTCTATCCTTGGCTCGCGCGACCGTATTTTTGAAATCATTCGCGGCGAGTTGGCCGAGGTGAAAGCTGCGTTTGGCGTTCCGCGCCGCACGCAGTTCTCCGAGTCCGAAGGCGACATCGACGATGAAGCGCTGATCCCGCGCGAAGATATGGTCGTCACCGTAACGCACGGCGGGTACGTGAAGCGCACGCCACTGGCGGCCTACCGCACCCAGCGCCGCGGCGGCAAAGGCCGCGCCGGCATGTCGATGAAGGACGAGGATTTCGTCACGCGGGTGTTCGTAGCCTCCACGCACGCGCCGATCCTGTTCTTCTCGTCCTCGGGCATGGTCTACAAGATGAAGGCCTGGCGCATCCCGGCGGGCGATCCGCGTACAAAGGGGCGTGCGCTGGTCAATCTCTTCCCGCTCGGTCAGGGCGAAACCATCACTTCGGTGATGGCGCTGCCGGAGGATGAGCGCGATTGGGATAAGCTCGACGTGATGTTCGCCACCCGCTCAGGCGGCGTGCGGCGCAATAAGCTCAGCGACTTCGTGCAGGTGAACCGCAACGGCAAGATCGCCATGAAGCCGGACGAGGGCGATGGCATCGTCGGCGTTCAGATCTGCTCTGAAGAAGATGATGTGCTGCTGACCACCGCAAACGGCATGTGCGTGCGCTTCCGCACGACAGACGTGCGTGTGTTCAAGGGCCGCGACTCCACCGGTGTGCGCGGCGTCGATCTGAAGGACGGCGACCACGTCATTGGCATGGCTGTGCTACGCCACGTGGACGTGACCTCGAAGGAAGTCGGCGACTACTTCAAGTGGGACGTGCAATCGCGCGGCGATGTCGAAGTTGAGCAGGAAGATGCGGCGCCGGCGGTCGATGGTGAGGCGCCAACACCGTTTGAGCGCTTGGCCTGGCTGAAGACGCAGGAGCAATTCATCCTGACCGTCACCTCGAACGGCCTCGGCAAGCGGGCGTCGGCCTACGAGTACCGCGTCACCAATCGCGGCGGCAAAGGCCTGATCGCCCACCGCCTCACCGAGGACGCGAACCTGGTTGCCTCGTTCCCAGTGAACGACGACGAGGAATTGTTGCTGGTCACCGATAAGGGTCAGCTCATCCGCACCGGCATCGATCAGATCCGGATCGCTGGCCGGGCGACGCAGGGCGTGATCCTGATCAATGTCGCTGACGACGAACATGTCGTGGCGGCCGAGCGTCTGGAAGCGTTGGGCGGCGAAGCAGGCGAGCCGGGCGAGGACGTCGAGGAGGCGGGTAAGTGACCAAGAAGGTTCGCGTCGGGCTTTACCCAGGAACCTTCGATCCCGTCACCAACGGGCATGTGGATATCATAGCGCGCGCGGCCACCTTGGTGGACCGGCTGGTTATCGGCGTCGCCATCAATCAGGATAAGGGGCCGCTCTTCTCGCTCGATGAGCGGGTGGCGATGGTCCAGGAGCAGTGCGCCAAGATCAAAGACGGCGCCGAGATCATCATCCAACCTTTTGACACATTGCTCATGTCATTCGCCGAAAGCGTAGGGGCGCAAATCATCGTCCGGGGACTTAGAGCGGTCGCCGACTTCGAGTACGAATTCGCCATGGTGGGGATGAACCAGAAGCTAAACCCAGCCATCGAAACAGTTTTTCTCATGGCCGACCCGACGCACCAGGCGATCGCGTCAAGGCTCGTGAAAGAAATCGCGCGACTGCAAGGAAGCGTCGCGCACTTCGTGCCCAAAGAAGTAGAAGGACGACTGAAGGCTAAATTCGAGGTCTCGTAATGCTGCGCTTGGGTGGAATATTTGCGGCGGCGCTGATGGCGCTGAGTTTGAGCGTGGCTTCGGCGCAGACGCCTGACCCGCGCAATTGGCGTCCGGTCGATCCGGAGAACACGCTCTATATCGATACTGTCCATGGACGGATCGTGATCGAGCTCTATCCGGAAATCGCGCCGCGCCACGTCGAGCGGATCAAGACGCTGACACGCGGCGGATTCTACAATGGTCTCACGTTTCACCGCGTCATCGATGATTTCATGGCGCAGACGGGCGATCCGCTCGGCACCGGTGAGGGCGCCTCGTCGCTGCCGGATCTGCGCGAGGAATTCATGTTCCGCCGCGGGCCGGAAATGCCGTTCATCCAAGCCGCCGAACAAAGCCGTGCGCGCCTTGGTTTCTACAAAGCGCTGCCGATCGAGAGCCAGCCCGACGCGCAGATGGCGGTGACGGTGGATGGGCGGGTTTCCGCCAATGCGCTGCACTGTCAGGGCGTTGTTTCGATGGCGCGGGCCGAGCCCGTGAACTCGGCCAACAGCCAATTCTTTATCATGCGACAGCCGAACTCGGCGCTTGATAAACGCTACACGATCTTCGGCCGTGTGGTTTGGGGCATGGAGGCGGTGATGGGAATCGCCGTCGGCAATCCGCCGCCGAACCCGGATCGGATGCTTTCGGTGCGCGTTGCTTCCGACGCCCCTGAAAGCGAGCGCGCGCCGATCTATGTATTGCGTACAGACGGGCCGCAATTCCGCGACCTGATTGAAGACACACGCCGCGAACGCCGCGCCGACTTCTCGGTCTGCGATGTGCAAATTCCCGCGCGCGTTCCCAATAGCGAAAACAGAGAGAGAAGCTGGTGGTCGATCATACCTTTCATACCCTGACGCTGGAACTCGACACCGGCACGGTGAAGATCAAGCTGCGCCCGGACCTCGCGCCGAACCATGTTCAGCGCATCGGCGAGCTTGCCAATGAAGGGTTTTATAACGACGTTCCGTTTCACCGCGTGATCGCCGGCTTCATGGCGCAGGGCGGCGACGGCGGAAAGCGCAACGGCACCGGCGGGTCGACCAAGCCGAACCTGAAGCAGGAGTTCAACGCTGAGCCGCACGTGCGCGGCGTCTGCTCCATGGCGCGCACCAACGATCCGAACTCGGCCAACAGCCAGTTTTTCATCTGCCTCGACGATGCGCGCTTCCTCGACAAGCAATACACGGTCTGGGGCGTGGTCGAAGAAGGCATGGATTTTGTCGATGCGCTGCCGAAGGGTGAGCCGCCGCGCACGCCGGGCAAGATCGTCACCGCAAGCGCGGAATAAGTTTTCGGTTGCAGGTGTCGGGTGTCAGGGATCAGACGCTGAGTGTTGGATCGTCTAATACCCGAAACCTGAAACCAGACACCTGATGCGCGTCGATCTGTTTGATTTCGATTTACCCGAAGAGTTGATCGCGCTCCGCCCGGCGCGGCCGCGCGATAGTGCGCGCTTGCTGCACGTGCGCGCCGAAGGCGAGTTCGAAGATCGAAGCGTGCGAGATGTCGTGGGCCTGCTGCGGGCCGGCGATCTTTTGGTGTTCAACGACACGCGCGTGATCCCGGCGCGGTTGAAGGGCGTGCGCTGGCGCGATGAAAATCGACTGGCGATGGAAGCGACACTGCACAAGCGCGTCTCGGCCTCCGAATGGCAAGCTTTCGCCAAGCCCGGCAAGCGGCTGAAAGAGGGCGATCGCCTGCGTTTCGGCGCTGAAGGCGAAGGCGCATGTTTGGCTTCTGCCCTTGAGGCGACGGTAGGCGCTAAGAGCGATGACGGTCTCATCGTTCTGAAGTTTGACCTTGCTGGCGCTGACCTTGATGCGGCCATCGCGGCGCGCGGTGAGATGCCGCTGCCGCCCTACATCGCGGGCCGTCGTGCTGAAGATGACGCGGATCGTGCGGACTATCAGACTGTGTATGCAGCGAAGGACGGCGCGGTCGCGGCGCCGACTGCGGGTCTGCACTTCACGCCGGAATTGCTCGCGGCGCTGGATGCGAAGGGTGTGGAGCGCGCCAGTATAACGCTGCACGTCGGCGCGGGGACGTTTCTGCCAGTGAAGGCTGACGACACCGCCGAGCACGTGATGCATGCGGAGTGGCGCGAAATCTCGTCGAGCGCTGCTGCTGCGATCAATCGGGCGAAGGCCGAGGGCCGGCGCGTTATCGCGATTGGCACAACGGCGTTGCGCTCGCTTGAATCGGCGGCAAATGAAGACGGGAGCGTGCGTGCGGAAACGGGCGACACGTCGATCTTCATTACGCCCGGCTATCGCTTCCGTCTCGTCGACGGGCTTTGGACCAATTTTCACCTCCCGCGGTCGACGCTGTTCATGCTGGTGTCCGCGTTCGCCGGGTTGGAGCGGATGCAGGCGGTGTACGCGCACGCCATCGCGCAAAAGTATCGCTTCTATTCCTACGGCGACGCGAGCTTGCTATGGCGGGCGCCATGACGGCGTTCCCTTTTGAAATCCACGCGCGCGACGGCGCGGCGCGCACGGGCGTGCTGAAAACACCGCGGGGCGACATTCGCACGCCCGCTTTCATGCCGGTGGGCACGGCCGGTACGGTGAAGGCGATGACCGTGGATCAGGTCGCGCAGACGGGCGCCGACATCATTCTCGGCAACACGTATCACCTCATGCTGCGCCCCGGCGGCGAGCGGATGGAAAAGTTTGGCGGTCTCCACAAATTCATGCGCTGGGACAAGCCGATCCTCACCGATAGCGGCGGCTATCAGGTCATGTCGCTCGCGCAGTTGCGCAAGCTCGACGCGGACGGCGTCACCTTCCGCAGCCATGTTGATGGCTCACAGCATCGCCTGACGCCGCAAGACTCGATCCGCATTCAGGCCGACCAGATCGGCGCTGAAATTGTGATGCAGCTGGACGAGTGCCCCGCGCTGCCGGCGGCGCGAGAGGATGTCGAAAAAGCGATGCGCCTCTCGCTCGACTGGGCAGGGCGGAGCAAGCGCGCGTTTGGTTCGAGGAGCGCGCAGAATCTCTTCGCGATCGTCCAAGGTGGGATTGATCCCGAACTGCGGCGCGTCTCGGCGGAAGCGCTCGTGGCTGAGGGCTTCGATGGCTACGCCATCGGCGGCCTTGCAGTTGGCGAAGGGCACGAGGCGATGCTGGCCACGCTCGATGTGACGGCGCCGCTGCTTCCGCAAGATCGCCCGCGTTATCTGATGGGCGTCGGCAAGCCAATCGATATCGTAGAGAGCGTTTGGCGCGGCGTTGATATGTTCGACTGCGTGCTGCCGACCCGTTCGGGGCGTCACGGCCAAGCGTGGACCGATGCGGGGCCGCTCAACATTACCAATGCGCGGTTTGCGGAAGATATGTCGCCGCTCGATGAAAGCGTCGATTGCCCGGCAAGCCGCGACTATTCAAAGGCCTACCTGCACCATCTGTTCAAAGCCGGCGAATTGCTCGGGCAGACGCTGCTCTCGTGGCACAATGTTGCGTATTACCAGTCGCTGATGGCGCGTCTGCGTGCGGCAATCGCCAGCGGAACGCTCGCCGACTTTCGCGATGAATTTCACGCCAAGCGCGCGGCCTAGTTCACGGGGCGGTCGCGACCTTCGCGGGTTGTGTGCACTTGCGGCGGTGGCGGCGGGATCATGGCGGGGCAGCCGAGGGACGCGCCATAGCCGCGCAAGAATGTGCGCCGCTGCTGGCCGTTGGCGACTGCACGCAGCGCTTCACGCTCAGCGCGGCTCGCGCCCGAGATGCGGCGCACCCAGGAGCGGAACGGGATCAAATCTTCCGCTGTCCCGCGCGCCGCCTCGATTGTTTGCTCTTCCACGAAGTCGCCACTGCGGTCCCAGATGTTGCGGTTAGGGCCCGGTTGATAGCTTTCCGGCCCGAGCACGGCGTCGAGCTGTCCGATCTCGCGCGTCACCGCGGTGCAGTCGGTGAGGGTCGCGGTCGAATATGGATATTGGAGATTGCGCAGGATGAGCGGGATCTCGGGGCGGATGATGTTCACGTCACGGAGCGGCGTGTAGGCGGCGTCGGTGACGCCGCGGCGGGTGTCGGCGGTGCGGCCGCTGGAGCAGGCCGAGACCAGCACGAGCGCCGTGACAGCGATCAATCCCCACTTACGCATCGTCAGCTCCGTCGAAATGCTTGCCCGCCTATAGCCTGAGCATCGTGGCGCGCCAATGGCGGAGACATGGCCGCCGCACCGCGCTAAGCCCCGGATATGCTTCCGGTTGAGGATGTTCTTGGCGATTTGCGTGCGGCGCTGATGGCGCGCGGCGAGGCTGTGCTGGTGGCGCCGCCGGGCGCGGGCAAAACCACACGCGTGCCCCCGGCCTTGCTCGACGAGCCCTGGGTCGGCGCCGGGAAGATTATCCTTCTGTCACCGCGGCGCATTGCGGCGCGCGCGGCGGCGGCGCGGATGGCCAGCGAGCGCGGCGAGCGTGTGGGCGATACGATTGGGTATCGGGTGCGGCTCGATTCCAAGATTGGGCCAAGCACGCGCGTCGAGGTCGTTACCGAGGGCGTGTTCACGCGCATGATCCTCGATGATCCAGAATTGCGCGACGTCGCCGCCGTCATCTTCGATGAATTTCACGAACGCAGTCTTGAGGGTGACCTGGGGCTCGCATTGGCGCGCGATGCGCAGCTTGGCCTGCGCGCTGATCTGAAACTTGTTGTCATGTCCGCGACGCTTGATGCGGCGCGCGTGTCTGCTTTGCTCGGCGATGCGCCGGTGATCGTTAGCGAGGGTCGGATGTTTCCGGTCGCTTACGTCCACCGGCCGCGGCTGGCGAGTGCGCGGTTGGAGGATGAGGTCGCGGCCGCCGTTCGCGCGGCGATGGCCGCCGAGCGTGGCAGCGCTCTGGTGTTTTTGCCGGGCGTGCGCGAAATCGAACGGACGGCGGAAGTGTTGCGCAGCACGATCACCGATCCGAGCATCGATGTTCGCCCGCTTTACGGCGCGATGAGTCCAGCGGACCAGGACGCAGCGATTTCACCTGCAGCGGCGGGACGGCGCAAGGTCGTGCTGGCGACGTCGATTGCGGAAACCAGCCTTACCATTGATGGCGTGCGCATCGTTGTGGATGCGGGCCTCTCGCGCCGTCCGCGCTTCGAACCAGCGCTTGGCCTCTCTCGGCTCGAAACCGTGCGCGCGAGCCAAGCTTCGGTCACGCAGCGCGCGGGGCGCGCGGGGCGTCTGGAGCCGGGCGTTTGCTGGCGCCTCTGGAGCGAGGGCGAAACGCGTGCGCTGCCAGCGTTTGATCGGCCGGAAATTCTCGACGCCGATCTTTCCGGCCTTGCGCTCGATCTTGCGGCGTGGGGCGTCAGTGATCCTGCGACGCTTGGCTGGCTCGATCCGCCGCCGAAGCCGGCTTGGACCGAAGCGTTGGCGTTGCTCACGCGCATTGGCGCGCTGGATGAGAACGGGCGATTAACGCCGCACGGCGCAGCAGTTGCGCGGCTGCCCCTGCCGGCGAGGCTTGCGCATATGGTGATAGCGGCTGGAGAACAACGCTTGCTCGCGGCGCACATCGCGGTGGTGCTAACTGAGCAAGGTCTAGGGGGGCGCAGCAGCGACCTACGCGAGCGGCTGCATCGGTTCACAAGCGAGCGCGGACAGCGCGCGGACGCGGCGCGTGGTTTAGCGCAACGGATCGCACGTAGCGCTGACGGCGGAAGCGCCGCGTTCGATGAAGATCGCGCGGGGGCTGTGCTGGCGCTGGCTTATCCCGATCGTGTTGCACGCTCGCGCGGTGGCTCGTTCACGATGGTCAATGGTCGTGCTGCGGCGGTTGATGCCGCCTCGCCGCTGGCGCGTGAGCCTTTCCTGGTCATCGCCGATATTTCAGGGGCGGCTGGGCGGGCGCAGATATTGTTGGCCGCACCGATTGCGTTGGCGGACATCGAGGCGATGTTTGGCGCGAAGATCGAAGATGGCGTCTCGGCCACGGTCGATCCGGACACGGGCGCGCTGCGTGCGCGGCGAACGCGCAGGCTGGGCCGCATGGTCATCTCCGATGCGCCTGTGGAGCGGCTGAGCGGCGAAGAACTGCAAGCGGCGTTGCTTGAAGCAGTGCGCGATGACGGACTGGCGTTGCTTGAGTGGGACGAAGCTGCGTTGCAGACGCGGGCGCGCGTCGCGTTCATGCGCACGTTGGACGCTGAGGTGTGGCCGGACTGGAGTGATGAGGCTTTGTTGGCGACGGCGAGCGACTGGCTCGCGCCGGCTTTGCAGGGTGTGACGCGGCTGAAGGACGTCGATGTGGCCAAGGCGCTGTTGAGTGCGCTGCCGCATCAGCTTCGCCATGAGCTGGATAGGCAGGCGCCGCCACGCTTTGAGACGCCTGCCGGCTCTTCCCTCTCGATCGACTACGCGGCTGACGGCGGGCCTGCGCTTGAGGTGCGGTTACAGGAATTGTTTGGGCAGGATCGCCATCCCTCGGTAGCAGGCGGGCGTGTGCCGCTGAGCTCCGGTGCAGACGACTAAGGACTTGCCCGGTTTTTGGCGTGGCTCGTACGCCGCTGTGCGCAGCGAGATGCGCGGCCGCTATCCCCGCCATCCCTGGCCCGAAGACCCGCTGACGGCGCCGCCCACACGGCGCGCGAAACCAAGAGGCTCCTGATGATCCCGACCATCGAAGATGTGAAAGCCGCTGCCAAGCGCATCGAGGGCATAGCCGTGCGCACGCCGCTGCTGCGCAATGACGCGCTGGACGAGGCGACCGGCGCGCGCGTGTTCGTGAAGGCGGAATGCTTGCAACGCGGCGGCGCTTTCAAAATGCGCGGGGCGGCGAACGCGATCGCGGCGCTGCCGGCCGAGGTTCGAGCCAAGGGCGTGATCGCGTTCTCGTCTGGAAACCACGCCATTGCCGTTTCAACCGCCGCCAAGCACTTCGGCATCGCGGCGACGATCGTCATGCCGTCCGATGCGCCGAAGATTAAACTGGAGACCACGCGCAGCTTGGGCGCGACGGTGGTGACCTATGATCGCGTCAATGAAAGCCGCGAAGAAATCGGCGCGCGTCTCTCAGCTGAGAAAGGCGCGAGCTTGATCAAGCCGTTCGACGATCCGTTCGTGATCGCCGGGCAAGGCACGTGTGGGTTAGAGATTGCCGATGAGATTGCGCCGGACATCGTCTTCGTGCCGGCGAGCGGCGGCGGGCTCTCGACCGGGGTGGCGCTCGCCTTGCCGAAGGCGCGGATCATCGCGGTAGAGCCTGAAGAGCACAACGATATCGCGCGCACGCTGGAGACCGGCGCTATTCAGCGCAACGCGCCGGGTATTCGCTCGATCTGTGATGGCCTACTCACCGATCAGATGGGCGAGATTACGTTCGCTATCGCGCGTGAGCGGTTCGAAGCGGCGCTGGGTGTTAGCGACAAGGCAGTGCTGCGTGCGATGAAGTTTGCGTTCCGGCACTTCAAGATCGTGCTTGAGCCGTCTGGCGCTGCGTCTCTGGCTGCGCTGCTTGAGGGCGGCGCCGACGTAGCCGGCAAGACCGTGGCGGTCATCGCCAGCGGCGGTAATGTCGACGCGGAGACCTTCGAGCGCGCGCTTGCAGCTTAACGGCCGCGGTGCAGGTCACGCTCAAGTTCGATCGCGACGGGTTGGCCGGAGAGCCGGTGGCGATAGACCTGTAGGTTCTCGGTCACGCGCTGCACGTAGTTGCGCGTCTCGCTGAACGGGATGAGTTCGATCCAGTCAATCACGTCGACGCTGTTCGAGCGCGGATCGCCCCAATCGTTGACCCAATTGCGGACGTTGCCGGAGCCCGCGTTGTACGACGCGATTGCCATAACGTAGGACCCGCCGAAATCATCGATCAGCCCGGCGAGGTGCTGCGAGCCCAAAGTCATATTGTATTGCGGATCGGTGGTCAGCGCCGAGCGTTGAAAGGTCATGCCGGCGCGCCGCGCTTCCATTTGCGCTGTCGACGGGATGAGCTGCATCAAGCCGCGGGCGTTGGCGCTGGAGATGGCGGCGGGATCAAACTCGCTCTCTTGGCGGATGATGGCGTGAACCAAAGCCGGTTCGGGTCGCCCGCGCGATTGGACGACAGACGGCAGCTCAAGCGTCGGATAGGCGGCGCTGGTGGCGACCACATTGCGGAAGAGCCCAGCTTTAGCGTTGCGCAGCGCGGTGCGGTGATAGGATTGCTCGCGCGCCATTTGCGAGAGCAACTCCAACTCCATCGGATCATCGAGCGTGTCGTCGAGATAGAAGGCGATCGACTCAAAATCGCGTTGCGCGCCGACCTCGGTCATGACGCGGAGCGCGCGCACCAGTTCGCGGTTCTCAAAGCGCGTGCGCGCCTCGGTGGTGACGCGCGAGGTGTCGGGCAGCGAGAGCATGGCGGTGCGGCCGCCGCGGGTGGCGGCGAGCTGGCCATAATAGGTGAAGTTGAAGCGCGCAGCTTGATCCAGCAAACGGGTGGATTCCGCAGTGTTGCCGAGCGCCCGCTCAGCCTCAGCGCGCCAGTAAAGTGCGCGCGACAAGCTGACCGGCGAGGACACGTTCTCGCTGAGATGCGCGAAATGCTCGCGAGCTTGCGCGTTGTTGTTGAGGAAACGCAGCGACAGCCAGCCGGCCATCCATTCGGCGTCGGCGAACGCCTCGCCGGATGTCAGGCCATGGTTCGAGACGAGTTGATAAGCCTGACGATAATTGCGCGCGCGCAGTGAGCGCGGCACGTAAAGCCGCCGTTCGGCGAAGATCGCGGCGCGGGCCGAGAGCGGCGCCTGACGCGGGTCGATCTCGACCATGAGCGGCATCGCTTCTTCGGGGTTGCCGGCCCGGCGGCGGTATTGAGCGCGATCGTAAAGGAAGCCCGGGTCATCGGCGCGCGAGGAAGGCACTGCATCGACGGCGGCTTGCAGGCCGCGGCGGGCGCGGCTTTGCATGGCGATGCGCGCTTCAGCGAGCAAGCGATCCGCCGTGGGAATGCGCGAGAACAAGCGACGGGCAGCAGTGTGTTGGTTACGCCAGAGCAGGCCGCTGACACGCGCCGCGTGATCTTCGCTGGTGAAGTTGGAACTGAACTCAGCCAGCGCGCGATCTTCCATCGCCGTGGACAGCGCATCGTCGCGCCAGGCGGCGCGTGCTGCTTCGGCGGCTTCGCTGCGTTGGCCTGCGTCCTTCAGGGAGATGGCAAGCGCCATGCGGCCGTCGCCGGTGATCGGGCCGTTTTCGGCGCGCAGGAACGTGACGCGTTCTTGTGGCGAGAGGCGCGAATCCAAGATCGATTGTTCGGCGCGCGTGCGCATCGTCGTGCGGCCGGGCCAGCCCTGCAGCTCAGTCAGCGCTTGCGAGATTTCGTTAAAGTAGAGCGGCGCTTCATTGGCGGAGGCCCAGCGCCATTGCAGCATGCGGCGCACAAGCGGGTCGGTCGCGCCGTCGCGCAATTGGGCAAGTCCGGTCCAATCGCCAGACTCGGCGGCGGCGAGCCCGCTGCGCAGGCGCATGCGTTCTGAGGCGGACGGCATGGCCGCAGGCGGCGTGTATGCGGAGGCCCGCGCGGTCGTGGGCGCCGGCGCGGTGCCGGATTGGCCAACGCTCGAGGTGACCAAAAAGGCGCTCGCGGCCAGCGCCGTCAGGGCGATGCGGGTCATTTGGGGAACGTCCATAACCTTCTCCGCACCGATACGAAACAACGGTGTCCCAGCACGCCGCAGTTGGCGCGCCGCTATTTAACCTTGCCCGACACTGTGGCAGGAATCGCGCCAATGCCACATCCGCGCGCCTCCTCCGCCAAGTTCTATGGGTCGATTCCGGCTCTCATTACGCCATTCCGAAACGGAATCCTGGATGAACGTGCCTTCCAAACCATGGTGGAACGGCAGATTCGCGAGGGATCGCACGCTCTGGTGCCGTGCGGCACCACAGGCGAGAGCGTCACGCTGAGCTTTAAAGAGCATATGCGTGTCGTTGAACTCTGCGTTGAGACGGCTGCGGGGAAAGTTCCCGTTATCGCCGGCGCGGGGTCGAACAATACTGCGCATGCAGTGGAGTTGGCGCGCGCGGCGAAGGATGCCGGCGCCGACGCGGTGCTGGTGGTGGCGCCTTATTACAACAAGCCAAGCCAGGACGGGATGGTCGCGCATTTCGCGGCCGTCAATGACGCGGTGGATATTCCAATCATCGCCTACAACGTACCGGGCCGAACCGTTGTGGATATCAGCGCCGAGACGATGGGACGGTTGGCGAAACTCTCCAACGTTGTGGGGTGTAAGGATGCGAGCGCCGATCTCTCTCGCGTTGCGCGCCATCGGGCGCTTTGCGGTGAGGATTTTGTGCAGCTGTCGGGTGAAGATCCGAGCGCTATTGGGTTCAATGCCGAAGGTGGTGTCGGCTGCATTTCCGTGACGGCGAATGTGGCGCCGGGGTTGTGCGCGCGCTTGCAGGATGCAACGCGGCAAGGTGCGTTTGATGCAGCGCGTGAGATCGACGACTTGCTTGCGCCTTTGCACAGGGCGCTCTTCGTAGAGCCGTCGCCGGCGCCGGCGAAGTATGCCTGCTCGCTTCTGGGACTGTGCAGCGATGAGGTGCGCTTACCACTTCTGGCCTGCAGCGATGCGGCCAAGGCGCAGGTTCGCGCCGCCATGACTCATGCGGGGCTGATCTAAGTTATGGCGAAGAAGGCAGATCCTAACCGCAAACTCATCGCCGAGAACCGCCGTGCGCGGTTCGATTATGCGATCGAAGATTCACTGGAGGCTGGCGTCCAGTTGGTGGGCACCGAGGTGAAGTCCTTACGCTCTGGGCGGGCGAACATCGCGGAAAGCTACGCTGGCACGGAGGGCGGCGAACTCTGGTTGATCAACGCGACAATCCCTGAATACCCGCCGGCCGGGCAGTTCAATCATGAGCCGCGGCGGCGCCGGAAACTCTTGGTGCGTAGCCGCGAGTTGAAGAAGCTCATCATCGCCGTGGAGCGTGAGGGCCGAACGATCGCGCCGCTCAAGCTCTATTTCAACGATCGTGGTATCGCCAAAGTCGAGATCGCGCTCGCGAAGGGCAAGAAAGCGCATGACAAGCGCGAAGCGACGAAAGATCGTGACTGGAAGCGCCAGCAGGCGCGGTTGATACGGGATCGTGGCTGACATGCGCGCGCTGGCGGGAGTGATCGTAATCGCGACGCTTGCGGCCTGCGCCCCGGCCGATCCAGCGGTGCAACTCGCTCAACAATGGCGGCTCTGCGAAGGCGGCGCCGCGCTCGCTGATCAACGAATCGAGGCGTGCTCGGCAGTGATCGCAGCGGCGACGGACGATCCGGCGCGGCGCGCCCAGGCGCTGCTTCAGCGCGGAATTTTGCGGGCGGACACCGAGCAAGATGCACGCGCAGTCGCCGATTTCGGCCGTGCGCTTCGCATCGATCCGATGCTGAGCGGCGCCTATGTCGAGCGCGCGCGGCTGCATTTTGCGCGCGCCGCCTACGACCACGCTTTGCGTGACTATGATGCGGCTCTGGCGCTTGAGCCCAATCATCCAATCGCTCTGCAGGGGCGCGCGGAGGCGCTGCGTGGTGAGACAACGGCGCTGGCGAGCCAACTCGATATTGTCTCTGAGGCTCTCGCGCGCCGGCCTAGCGACGCGTCGCTCTGGAACAATCGCTGCTGGATACGCGCGGTCGAAGGCGATGAACTGGATTTTGCGCTGGCTGATTGCAACGAAGCTTTGCGTCTCGAGCCACGCATGGCCGCGGCCTTGGACAGTCGCGGGCTAGTCTACCTGAAGCGCGGTGATCACGCGGCGGCTTTGGCCGATTATGAGGCTGCGCTCGCGCTTGAGCCCAATAGCGCGCACTATCGCTATGGCCGCGGCGTAGCGCGCGTTCGCTTAGGGCAGACGCAAGCGGGTCAAGCGGACATGGCGGCTGCCGAGCGGGCCGAGCCCGGGGTGGCGCGACTTTATGAGAGCTACAATATTCAGATCTAGCCGAAGGCGATGGCCTTCGCGCGCGCCATAACGGTTTCGAACATCTCCGTGGTGAGGCGCCGCGTCTGCGTGTTGTAGCGCGAGCAATGATAGCTCGACACCATGATGCAGCCGCCTGGCAGGAGCGTTTCGGCGCCATGGCCAAACTTTGCCGCGCTGGGTTTTACTGCGTGCGCGCGCAGCACGCTTTCGTGCGCGATCGAGCCAAGCGCCAGCATCGCGCGCAGCTTCGGCAAGCCGCTCACGCGGGAAGCGAGGAAGGGCCGGCAGGTGGCGATCTCGGCAGGCGTCGGTTTGTTTTCTGGGGGTGCGCAGCGGACAGCGTTGGTGATCATCGCACCTTTCAGGGTGAAACCATCAGCAGGGTCTGCGCGGTACTCCCCTTCCGCTAGGCCCAGCTTTTTCAATGTGCCGTAGAGGAGGTCGCCAGCGTAATCGCCCGTGAACGGCCGTCCGGTCCGGTTGGCGCCAGTACGGCCTGGCGCAAGGCCCACAATCAGCAAACGCGCGTTCGCGTCACCGAAGGAGGGTGCGGCGCCGTTGAACCAAGAGGGCTCAGCGCGCTTGTTCTGTTCGCGATACGCCGCGAGCCGCGGGCAAAGCGAGCAATCCTTTGGCGCTTCTGGCGGCGTTGCGCTCATTGGCGTACGTTCGGAAATGATGCGCCACTCTGCATTTCCTGGGCTCTAGTCGATATCGCTTAATGCACGCCAGCGCTTTCATTGCCTTGGGCACCAACATGCCATTCGGGGGCGCCGAAGGCTGCGAGTTGCTACAACGCGCACTTGTTGCAATGCGCGAAGCTGGCTTTGTGTTGCTCGCTAGATCAAGCGTGTGGCGCACCGAGGCGTGGCCCGCCGGCAGCGGGCAGGCGGACTATCACAACGCAGTTGTGGAGATCGACGCGTCTGAGTTCACGCCGCAATCGCTGTACGCGGCTTTGCGGGAAATCGAGGGGCGCTTCGGACGCACTCGGCGGGAGAAATGGGAACCCCGAACTTTGGATCTGGATATCGTTTCCATCGGAGATCTCGCCGGATCGTTTGATGGCATCGATATCCCCCATGCCCGCATGCACGAGCGCGCATTCGTGCTCGCGCCATTGGCGGAGCTCGGCACTGACTGGCTGCACCCCATCCTTCGGCAAACACCCGCCGAACTGCTGGCCGGCCTGATGGTGGTCTCCACTTACCGCCTCGTAGGGAGCTTGGTCGATCCGGCGGAATAGGGCGGTCCTGCGCTTTTCGCGCCTGCGGTGGTGCGGTGCATTGCGAAAAACCGCCGGCCCCACTAGGTTGGCGAACCATTCCGATCATTTTTGACCGAAGGAAGCACGCCTTGGCTCGCGTAACCGTCGAAGACTGCGTTGATAAGATCCCGAACCGGTTCTCGCTGGTGCTGCTCTCGGCCCATCGCGCACGCAATATTTCCTCAGGTTCTGAACCACTTGTGGACCGGGACCGGGATAAAGACCCGGTCGTGGCGCTGCGCGAAATCGCCGATTCCGCCGTCAGCCCCGAAGAGCTCCGCGACAGCTACGTGATGCTCTATCAGGACGTGCAGCCTGCAACCCAGGCTGAAGACGAGCAGGATCGCCTCGCCCTCGCCGCGCCGGTCGACACCAGCGAAGAGGACGTCCTGCGGGCGCTGCAGCAGGAAGCCGAAGCCCAGCGCGACGAACGGTATTAAGCCATGTCAGGCGGTGACGGAGTCGCCGCCAAAACCCCCGCTGGCTCCAAACAGGCTGGCGCGGGAGACGCGCCGCCGCGCACGCGCTACCTGCGCCAGTTCGAACTGGTTGAGCGCGTGCGGGCGTACGATCCCTCACTCGATGAAAGCCTGATCAACCGCGCTTACGTGTACGCGACGGCTAAGCACGGCAGCCAGAAGCGCCATTCAGGCGATCCATACTTCGCGCATCCGATCGAAGTCGCAGGCATCCTCACTGAGTACAAACTCGATGCGGCGACGATCGTCGCCGGGCTTCTGCACGACACGATCGAAGACACTGAAGCCACGCGCGAAGAAATCGAAGGCATGTTCGGCGGGCAGATCGCCGATCTGGTCGAGGGCGTCACCAAGCTTTCGAAGCTTGAGATCCAGTCGGAAGAAAACAAGCAGGCGCAAAACCTGCAGAAGTTCATTCTCGCGATGTCGCGCGATGTGCGCGTGCTGATCGTGAAGCTGGCCGATCGCCTGCACAACATGCGCACGCTCAGCCACATCCCGACCAAGCAAAAGCGTCAGCGCATCGCGATGGAGACGCTCGAAATCTACGGGCCTCTGGCGCGGCGCATCGGCATCGAGAAGATGGCGAGGGAATTGGAGAGCCTCGCATTTCATGAGGCGTTCCCGGAAGCGGAAGCTGCGATCTTCGCGCGGCTCGAGCAGCTGCGGATCGAGAAAGGCGCCAACGTCGCCATCATCATCCAAACGATTATGGAAGTGTTTGAGTTCGCGGGCATCGATGCGCGCGTGTTCGGACGCGAGAAGCAGCCGTACTCAATCTGGCGCAAGCTGCAGCGCAAAAGCATGGAGTTCGCCGATCTGGCGGACGTTTATGCGTTTCGCGTGATCGTGAACAATCCCGATGATTGTTATCGAGCGCTGGGTTTGATCCACCAGACGTGGCGCTGCGTGCCGGATCAGGTGGAAGATTATATCTCCAACCCAAAGCCGAACGGCTACCGCTCGATCCATACGATTGTGATCGGGCCCGGCAATGTGCGCGTTGAAATCCAAATCCGTACTGAAGAGATGGATGCGATTGCCGAGAACGGTGTTGCAGCGCACTGGCGTTATAAAAACGAATCCTACGGTTTTGATGAGGAACTAGCGGCGTCAGTTGGTCTTGATGCGCGCGAGGCGACCCGCTCGTTGCTTGAAATCGCTGAGCATGGCGGCGAGGCGCAGGAATTTCTCGAGCATGCCAAGCTCGAAATGTACACCGATCACGTCTTCGCTTTCACGCCGAAGGGGGCGCTGATCCCGCTGCCGCAAGGCGCGACGCCGCTCGATTTCGCTTACGCCGTCCACTCCTCAATCGGCGATCGCTGCGCGGGCGCGCGGATTAACGGCGTCGAGCGCCCGTTACGCACTGCGCTCCGCAACGGGGACGTCGTTGAAATCGTGGTCGGCGAGAAGATTGCTCCCGTGCCCGGTTTCGAAAACCTGACGAAGACGGGCCGTGCAAAGTCTGCTCAACGTCGGCTCGAACGCAGCGCCAAGCGCGAGCAGTTCGCCCGGCTCGGCCGCGATCTGGTTTCCCATGCGCTGCACCGCTACGGCCACGAATTGGCCGACACGGCGCTGCAGCACGCCGCTGAACATCTCGGCAAAGAAGACGAGGAAGAATTGTTCGTCGCAGTCGGCGAAGGCTCACTGAAGGCAAGTGCGGTTGCTGTGGCGGCTTTTCCTGGCCTTGAAGAAAAGGTTCGCAAGGATCAGGGCCGCCGTCCGATGGAGCGGGAAAAGGCCAAGCTCTATGTCACCGGCAGCGAACTTACGCCTGGCGTTGCGCTGCACTTTTCCGAATGCTGTTCGCCAATCCCGGGCGACCGCATCATCGGCGTTCAGATTCCGGGCCGCGGCGTCGTCGTCCACACGATCGATTGCGAGCAGCTCGCGGCGCTCGAGGAAGACGACAGCGTAACGTGGGTCGATCTTGCCTGGACGCTGACGGCGATGAAGAAGGCGCTGGCGACGGGGCGCATTCTCGTCACGGTCGAGAACAAGCGCGGCGTGCTGGCGGAGCTTTGCCGCATCATCGCGGAGAACCAGGGCGATATTCTCAATCTGCGTATGGCCAAACGCACCAGCGATTTCTTCGACATGATTTTCGACATCGAGGTCGCCGACGCAAAACACCTGACCAATATCCTGGCCGCGATCCGCACCAGCAAATCGGTCAAGGAAGTCGATCGCGTAAAGGGCTGACGTCGCACGATACGGCAGATGACGCGGTCGCTCCGGAGGAGTAAGAAGCGCGCATGAATCACGATCAAGTGCTCGACGAATTCCGCGCCGCCGGCGCTTTGCTGGAGGGGCATTTCGTCCTCTCTTCCGGCCTCCACTCCCCGGTGTTCTTTCAGAAGAACGCCGTGTTCATGGACCCTGCACGGACGGAGCGCCTTTGCCGGGCGCTGGCGCAGAAGGCCGAGGCCGCGTTCGGCAAGATCGATGTTGTGATTTCGCCTGCCGTCGGCGCGATCATTCCTGGATACGAAACGGCGCGCCATCTCGGCGCCAAGGCGATGTTCGTAGAGCGCGAGAAGGGCGAATTCCAGTTGCGCCGAGGCTTTGCCATTCAACCTGGCGAGCGCGTGCTGATGGTGGAGGATGTCGTCACCACTGGGCTCTCGTCGCGCGAATGCCTCGACGCGATCCGCGGTCATCCGGGTGAGCTCGTGGGCGCCGCATGCCTGATCGATCGCTCCGGCGGCAAAGCCGATATCGGCGCAAAGCTCATCTCGCTCGCCGCGGTGACAGCGCCCGCTTACCCCGCCGACCAATTGCCGCCAGAGCTCGCGGCAATCCCAGCGACGAAACCCGGCTCACGCGGTCTCGCCGCATGAGCGAACGCGTCCGTCTCGGCGTCAACATTGATCACGTCGCGACCATCCGTAACGCGCGCGGCGTTTCCTATCCCGATCCTGCGCGCGCCGCGATCGTTGCACTTGAAGCGGGCGCAGACGGCATCACCGCGCACTTGCGCGAAGATCGCCGCCACATCTCTGACGCTGACATTGAAAATCTCTCGGCGATGCTGCGCGAGCGCGGCAGGCCGCTCAATCTCGAAATGGCGGTGACCTCAGAGATGCTTGAGATCGCGCTGAAGCATCGCCCGCCGGCCGTGTGCCTCGTGCCGGAGCGACGTGAAGAGCGCACCACCGAAGGCGGGCTTGATGTCGCCGGCGGCCATAACTGGATTGCGCCGTTTGTGCAGAAATTGCGCGACGCCGGCAGCCGCGTCTCGCTCTTCATCGGCGCCGATCCTTTGCAGATCGAAGCGGCGAGCCGCACCGGCGCGCAAGTGATTGAACTTCACACGGGCGCGTACTGTGACGCTGCGCGCGATGGCCTTGCCGATGAGGCGGCTACGATCCTGGAAGCGCTTAAGGCCGGTGCGCGCCAAGCTGCGAGCCTCGGCCTCGAAGTACATGCCGGCCACGGCATCGATTACGAGACGGTAGCGCCGATCGCCGCCATTCCAGAGGTCGCCGAACTCAATATCGGCCACTTCCTGATCGGCGAGGCGATCTTCATCGGACTAGCGGACGCGGTGGGCGAAATGCGCCGCCGGATCGACGGCGGGCGGGCAGGCGCCTAGAACCGCCCCATGATCCTCGGCATCGGCTCAGACATCATCGACATCCGCCGTATCGAAAAAACGCTGGAGCGTTTTGGCGATCGGTTCACCCATCGGGTCTATACCGAGGCCGAACGGGCCAGGGCCGAGCGTAAGCCGCTGGAGCGGGCGGCGACCTTCGCCAAGCGCTTTGCGGCCAAGGAGGCGTGCTCCAAGGCTTTGGGTACAGGCCTGAAACAAGGGGTTTTTTGGCGGGATATGGGGGTTACCAACCTCCGAAGCGGGCAGCCGACGATCAAATTGACCAATGGCGCGGCCGCCCGGCTCGCCGCCATGACCCCGGCGGGCTACACCCCTTTCGTCCATGTCACATTGACGGACGATTTCCCGCTTGCTGTCGCTTACGTCATTATTTCGGCGGAGTCGGAACCCATCCCGACGCCGCCGGGTGTGTGAGCCGACCTCGCCGGTCGGGAGAAGAGCTTGGCCGCGCCGGTGTCGGTAGGGTCAGTGGGACAAACGTCTAGGGTGACGACGGGGCTTTGAGCGCCGCCGCCGCCACAGGCGCTATGTGAGAAAAGTATGAGCATGACCACGACCGGCGACAGTTCGCCCGCGATGAGCGTCTTCTGGGATAACGTGAAGACGATCCTTTACGCGCTGGCGCTGGCCATGGTGCTGCGCTTCACCATCGCGCAGCCGTTCCGCATTCCTTCCGGCTCCATGCAGCCGACGCTGGCGATTGGTGACTACATCGTCGTCACCAAGTGGACTTACGGGTACGGACGCTTTTCCTTCGCGCCGCTGGAAGGGTTGCTCCCGCATGGCCGGCTTTTCGGGAGCGAACCTGAGCGCGGCGACGTTGTCGTGTTTCGCCCCGTGCCCGATCCGGACCGCGATTTCATCAAACGCGTGATCGGTTTGCCGGGCGACCGCATCCAGGTGATCAATGGCGTTCTGCACATCAATGGCCAGGCCGTTGAACGCGAGTTGCTCGGCGCAACCGAGGAATGCCCCGACCAGAACGGTCCGGTCATCGGCGAAGTGCATACCTATCGCGAAACGCTGCCCAATGGCGTGAGTTACGTTACCTGCGATAAAGGCATGACCGAGCTCGACAACACCCGCGTGTTCGAAGTGCCAGCGGGCCACTATTTCATGATGGGCGACGACCGCGATAATTCTGCGGACAGCCGCGTGCCTTCGGTCGTCGGTTTTGTGCCGTACGACAATCTCGTCGGCCCGGCGCAGTTCGTCGTTGTGTCGTTCGACAACACCACATCGCTGTTCCAGCCTTGGACATTGTTCACTGGCTTCCGCGGCGATCGCTTCCTGAAATCCGTCGAGTGAGCGCGGCCCCATGAGCGGGCCGGGCAAGCATGACGAGCGTCTTGCCGCGCTGGAGCAGCGGCTAGGTCACACGTTTGCCGATCGCACCTTGCTGCGCGAAGCAATGACCCATGGCAGTGCGCTCGACGGCGCAAAGAAGAAGCGCTCCTACGACCGGCTTGAGTTTTTAGGCGACCGTGTGCTTGGCCTCGTCGTGGCTGATGAATTACTGCAACGGCACAAAAGCGAAGAAGAAGGCGAGCTGGCGCCGCGCTACAACGCGCTAGTCAACCGCCACGCCTGCGCTCACGCCGCACGGGCTGCGGATTTGGGGGCGGCGCTGATCCTGTCCCCTTCCGAAGATGCCAGCGGCGGCCGCGGCAAGGAAGCCATTCTCGCCGATGTCTGCGAATCCGTAATCGCCGCGATCTATCTGGATGCCGGCCTCGATGCGGCGCGGGCGTTCATCCTGCGCTTCTGGGGCGAGGCGTTCGCAACCGGGGCCAATGCGCCGCGCGATGCGAAAACCGCGCTTCAAGAGTGGGCGGCGGCCAAGAAACGTGGTTTGAGCTATGTTGTGATCGAACAAACCGGACCCGAGCATGCGCCCCACTTCGTTGTTGAGGCGCGCATCGATGGCTTTGCCGCCGAGCGCGGTGAAGGCAGTTCCAAGCGCGATGCGCAGCGCGCGGCGGCGGCGGCGTTCTTGAAAGCACGAGGCGTCCATGACTGAGCAACATTGCGCGGTCGTCGCCGTTCTTGGCGCACCGAACGCGGGTAAATCGACGCTAGTGAACACGCTCGTCGGCGCCAAGGTGGCGGCGGTGACGCAGAAGGTGCAGACCACGCGTGCGCTGGTTCGCGGCATCGCCATGCGCGACCGCACACAGCTCATCCTCATCGATACGCCGGGCGTGTTCGCGCCGAAAAAGCGGCTGGAGCGCGCAATGGTCGCCGCCGCCTGGAGTGCGCTGGAAGGCGCTGACGCGATCCTGCACGTCGTTGATGCAGCTGCGCATGCTGGCACCGATAAGCATGGCGCTGACGTGCGCTCGATCGAAGACGCGGCTTCGATCTCAGCGAAACTCAAACAGATGGATCTGCCGTCGATCCTGGTCCTGAACAAAGTCGATGCGGTTGCGCGCCCGGCGCTGCTCGAGATCACCACCAAGCTGGTTGAAGAAGGGCTCTACACCGACGTGTTCATGGTCTCGGCCAAGAAGGGCGATGGGGTTGATGACATTGCGCGCGTCCTGACTGAACGCGCACCGGTAGGCCCCTGGCTTTTCCCGGAAGATCAAACCATGGACGCGCCCGCGCGTGTGCTCGCGGCCGAAATCACGCGCGAAAAGGCGTTCCTGCGTTTGCACGAAGAGTTGCCGTACGAGCTCACGGTCGAAACCGAAACGTGGGAAGAGCGCAAAGACGGCTCCGCGAAGATCGACCAAATTCTCTACGTCGCGCGTGAGAGCCAACGAAAAATCGCGATCGGCGCCAAAGGCCAAACGATCAAGATCATCGGCGAACAAGCGCGCAAAGAGATGGAGGCCGCTTTCGACCGCCGCATTCACCTCTTCCTGCACGTGAAGGTGCGCGAAGGCTGGACCGAAGAACGCGCGCTCTATCAGAGGCTCGGGCTGGATTACGAAGCGTGACGCGCCAAGGCGCTAACTAATGGAATGGATCGACAACGCCATCGTTCTTGGCGCGCGGCAGTTCGGCGAGGGCAAGCTCGTCGCTGAAGTGTTTTCGCGTGAGCATGGCCGCTACGGCGGGGTCGTGCATGCGGGCCGCAAATCGCAGCCGATGCTGCAAGCGGGCAATCTCGTGCACGCTGGTTGGAAGGCGCGGCTCTCGGAGCAGCTTGGCTTCTATAGCCCCCTCGAATTGGTTGAACCGCACGCAACGCGGCTGCTGGACGATCCGATCGCGCTCGCTGGCCTTTCTTCCGCAGTGACGCTGATCCGCGCCGCAACGCCGGAGCGGCAAGCTTATCCTCAACTTTATGACGCGCTTATCGTTCTGATCGAAGCGATGCCGCAGACCGAAGTTTGGCCGGCGATCTACACTCGATTTGAACTCGGGCTGCTGTCAGCGTTGGGCTACGGGCTCGATCTTTCGCGCTGTGCGGTAACGGGCGAGACGGAGAATTTGGCCTGGGTCAGCCCTCGGACCGGCCGCGCCGCTACGTTTGACGCCGGCGCGCCTCATGCGGACGTGCTTTTGCGCCTGCCGCCGTTCCTGATCGATGCGGATGCGAAACTGGAATCCGGCGATGTCGCCGATGCTTTTGCGCTGGCGGGCCATTTCCTGGAGCGGCGGGTGTTCGAGCAAAGGGGCGAAGGCATGCCGGAATCCCGTCGCCGCCTGATCGAGCGATTGGGATTTGCTGGCCGACTCTGATCTAAGCGGGCAACACCCGACGCGATCGTTCCGGAGAGCCAAGAATGGCTGACGACATTACCCGCTCGCCAGAAGAGGGCGGGCGCATTGTAGATGAGCCGATCGGCGAAGCGCTGGCGAAGCGCTACCTCGCCTATGCACTCTCGACGATCACCAGCCGCGCGCTGCCCGATGTGCGCGACGGCTTAAAGCCCGTGCACCGGCGCGTGCTCTACGCGATGCGTCGCCTCAATCTCACCGCTGACGCTGCATTCCGCAAAAGCGCGAAGGTCGTCGGCGATGTGATGGGCGATTTTCACCCGCACGGTGACCAATCGATCTACGATGCACTCGTGCGCTTGGCGCAGGACTTTAACTCCCGCTACCCGCTGATCGACGGCCAGGGCAATTTCGGCAACATCGACGGCGATAACCCTGCCGCCATGCGCTACACTGAAAGCCGCATGACCAAAGCAGCCGAAGCGCTGCTCGATGGCATCGACGAAAACGCAGTCGACTTTCGACCCAGCTATGACGGCTCGAAGGAAGAGCCGGTGGTGCTGCCGGCCGCGTTCCCGAACCTGCTGGCGAACGGCTCATCCGGCATTGCCGTCGGCATGGCGACGAACATTCCGCCGCACAATGTCGCCGAACTCATCGACGGCTGCTTGTTGCTGATCGATAGTCCGAAAGCGACGACTGACGATCTGCTCAAAGTCATTCCCGGGCCTGACTTTCCTACCGGCGGCATCGTTGTTGAAGCGCCGGAGACGATCCGCGAAGCCTACGATACCGGCCGCGGTGGTTTCCGTGTGCGCGCCCGCTGGATCACGGAAGATCTTGGCCGCGGCATGTGGCGCATCGTCGTCACCGAAATTCCGCACCTCGTGCAGAAGTCGAAGCTCGTTGAAGCGCTGGCGGCTGTCATCGAAAACAAGAAAGCGCCGCTGCTGGGCGACGTGCGCGATGAAAGCGCCGAAGAGATGCGGCTTGTGCTTGAGCCCAAATCCCGCACGGTTGAGCCTGCGGTGCTGATGGAGAGCTTGTTCAAGCTCACGCAGCTGGAAGTTCGTATCAGCCTCAACATGAACGTTCTGGACGCCGATGGCGCGCCGCGCGTGATGAGCCTGAAGGACGTCCTGCGCGCGTTCCTTGATCACCGGCGTGACGTTCTGCAGCGGCGCACGGCGCATCGCCTCGAAAAGATCGCAGCGCGGCTCGACGTGTTGGCAGGCCTGCTGATCGTCTTCCTCAATCTGGATGAGGTGATCCGGATCATTCGCAACGAGGATGATCCAAAAGCCAAACTCATTGCGCGCTTCAAACTCAACGACACCCAAGCCGAGGCCATTCTCAACACGCGCCTACGCCAATTGCGCAAACTGGAAGAGATGGAAATCCGCCGGGAAGATGCGGCGTTGCGTGAAGAGCAGAAAGAGTTGCAGGGCTTGCTCGAAGACACGCGCAAGCAATGGCGCAAGGTCGGCGCCGAGTTGAAGGAAACGCGCAAGCTCTTCGGTCCCGGCACGGCGTGGGGCAAGCGGCGCACTGAGCTAGGCGAAGCGGCGGCGGTGTCGGCGGACGTCGATATCGAAGCGTTCGTGGTGCGCGAGCCGGTGACGGTGATCCTCTCGGAGAAAGGCTGGATCCGCGCGCTCAAAGGCCACGGCGACCTCGACAATCTACAATTCAAAGAGGGCGATCACGCACAGCACATCGTCCGCTGCGAAACGACGGACAAGCTGCTCGCGTTCGCGTCAGACGGCCGCGCGTTCACCCTCGATGCCCACAAGCTCCCTGGCGGGCGCGGTCACGGCGAACCTATCCGGCTTTCGGTTGAACTCGGCGACATCGACGAAGTGGTGGCGCTGTTCAAATACGAGCAGGGCGCCAAACGCGTCGTCGCCAGCCATGAAGGCTACGGCTTCGTCGTTAGCGAGGACGAGATGTTGGCGACCAAGCGCTCCGGCAAGCAAATCCTCAACGGCCGCGCGATGCAGGCCGCGAAGGTGCTTGGAGACCAGGTCGCCGTCATCGGCGAGCGCAAAAAGCTCCTGGTGTTCCCGCTCAGCGAGCTTCCGGAGATGACACGCGGCAAAGGCGTGAAGCTGCAAAGCTATCACGACCGCGGGCTTGCCGACGTTAAGGTATTCGACAAGGCCGAGGGCCTCAGCTGGGAAGACAGCGCCGGCCGCAACCGCGTGGTGGCCGAGTGGAAGGAGTTTCGCGGCAAGCGCGGCTCCGCTGGCAAGGTTGCGCCCAAGGGCTTCTCCCGCTCAGGCCGCTTCAGCGACGTGATTGGATAGCACTTGTTAGGAAGTTCCGGTAAAAGGGGCCGGACTTCACGGAAGGCTGCTCCATGACCCTGATCATCATTCTGATCATCATCGCCGTTTTGGCGGTGCTGCTTATCGGCATCTACAACCGGCTGGTCGCGCTCCGGCAGAACTGCAACCAAGCTTTCGCTGACGTCGACGTGCAGTTGAAGCAGCGCCACGATCTCATTCCGAACCTAGTCGAGACCGTGAAAGGCTACGCCGCGCATGAAGCCGGCACGTTGGAAGCGGTGATCCAGGCGCGGAACGCCGCTGTCAGCGCCGAACGCACCGGCGATCCGAAAGCCATGGGCGCGGCGGAAGGCATTCTTGGTCAAGCGCTCGGGCGGCTGATCGCATTGTCGGAAGCCTATCCGGACCTCAAGGCCAACACGAACTTCCAGCAGCTGCAGGCCGAACTCTCTGACATCGAGAACAAGCTCGCCGCTGCGCGTCGCTTCTTCAACAACGCCGTCGGCGAATACAACACCGCGCGCGAACAATTCCCGGCAGTAATCTTCGCCGGCATGTTTGGTTTCGGTCCGCGCGACTTCTTCGATGTTGGTGAAGAGAGCCGTGCTTCGATGGACGCCGCACCCCCTGCGGTGAAATTCAACTAGGCCGCTGATCACGTGGGCGCTTACGGCCTACAGACCCATATCTGGAGCAACAACTGGAAGACCGTGCTCTTGATGGCCGGTTTTCCAGTTTTGTTGATCCTGCTGACCTATGGGCTCTTCCTGCTGTTCGCAGGCTTTTCCGGTATGAGCGTCGGCCCCGATCCGGTGGCCGGCTATTTCATCTGGGCGGGGCAAGCGCTGGCGCAGGCGTGGCCCTTCGCGATTGCCGGCGCGATCCTGTGGTTCGGCATCGCCTACGCATTCTACCAAAACATCATCGACGCCGCGACGGGCGCGAAGAAAGTGGATCGCAAGCAGGAGCCGAAGCTCTACAATCTGCTTGAGAACCTTTGTATCTCACGCGGCATCACGATGCCCGATCTGCGCATCATCGAAAGCGATGGCATGAACGCCTTCGCGACTGGGCTGCACAAGAAGCAGTATTCGATCACTGTCACACGCGGGCTGATGAACCAGCTCAACGACGAAGAATTGGAAGCGGTCCTGGCGCATGAGCTCACGCACATCCGCAATGCCGATGTTCGCCTGCTAATTATCGCAGTGATTTTCGTAGGCATTTTCAGCTTCGTGGGTGAAGTCGCGTTTCGCGGCTTGCGCTTCGGGGGTATGGGCGGGGGCTCTTCCTCACGGCGCTCGTCTGGCGGCAGCCGGGATTCTGGCGGCGGCGCGGCAATTGCCATTATCGTTGCGCTGGTGATCATCGCCATCGCCTATGCGCTTGCGATCGTGATCCGTTTTGCGCTCTCGCGGCGGCGGGAATATCTCGCCGACGCCGGTGCGGTGGAGCTAACCAAAAATCCCGATGCGATGATCTCGGCGCTTCAGAAAATTTCAGGCAACGCCCATGTCGAGGCGCCGTCGGAAGTGCGCGAGATGTTCATCGAGAACCCCCACTCGGACTTCGCCACGCACCCGCCGATCGCCAAACGCATTGAGGCGCTGGCGAAATTCGCTGGCGGTCGTGTCGAGCAACCGACTGTCGCCGTCGCCCCCGCGCGCGGGAAGACTGGTCCTTGGGGCTAAAAAAGAGGGCGCGATCCCAAGGATCGCGCCCCTAGGCTATGGAGCCTTAAGGACCGTCAGTTGGTCCAATGGGTGATGAAGTCGCGGACGACGATGTAGCTCTGCTCCATCAGCTCGCGGGCTTCCGGCACATAGACCCAAGCGAACCAAGCCGCGACTGCCGCAAGCACGAGCACGATGAAGTCATCCGCGGCGCCGACATCGCGGCGCCCATTCAACGTGGCGTATGACGTGCGGCGCAAAGCGGCGAAGGGCGTAGCGACGGCGCCATAAACAATGCAGATGATCAACAACACCAGCCAGTACGGCACGTCGTTCGGCGCCTCCCAACCCAAGATCGCGCCGGTGGTCAGGTAAGAGAAGAGCGCGATAAGGAAAGCGATCAAGAACGCCGCGGTAATAACGCTGAAGATGAAGGCGAACAATCCGGCGAAGATCCGCTCCGCATAGCCGACAGGCTTCGTCGGCGCTGCTGCAGGCGTATTCGCGCCCGTCTCCCACGAGCGGAACGAGGTGTTCCAGCTGCGTTGTTGATCGCGCCATTCACGCCGCCATGAGCGTTGTTCGCTCCGCCAACTTTTGGCGCTGTCGTCAGCGAACTTGCCGTACTCACGCTTGGCGCGGTCGATGATTTCCTGGGCATTGAACGGCACGCCGTGCGCCGCGGCCCATTCTTCGCTCGTGTGCGCCGAGGGGATGGCGAACATCAGCACGATGTAGACCAGTATGCCGAAGCCTGAGGTGAAGAGCGTCGCCAAGATGAAGAGGAGGCGGATGACATTCGGATCAAGGTCGAAGTACGCGCCGATGCCGGAGCAGACGCCGGAGACAACGGCGCGATCCTTGATGCGATAAAGCCGCCGGCGTGGGCCCTCTGATGCGCCGCCAAAGCTTTCAGCGCGCGGCGCTTCGGCGCCTTCAGGGGCCGCGCCTTCTACAGGGCCCATCTCAGTGAGGATGCGGCTCATCTCGTCACGCGAGATTACTGACTTTGCAGGCGAGAGGTAGCCGGCGCATTTGTCGGCGATCGCTTGCTCAAGATCGCGCACGATCTCGGCCTTGTCAGGATTGTCCGCTAGCGCCGCTTGGGCGCGATCCATGTAAGCGCGCAGGGCATCGTAGGCCGGCTCTTCGAGCTGGTACGGGTTGCCGTTGAGATTGATCGTGACGACGCGTTCCATGGCTCTCTATCGCCCTAGGTTTTCGAAAGTGGTGGTGAGGTGGCGCCAATAGGCCGCGAGTTCTTCGAGGCGCGCGGCGCCCTTGTCAGTGAGCTGATAATATTTGCGGGGCGGGCCCTGGCCGCTCTCGACCCATTGATAGTCCACGTACTCCTCGCGCCGGAGTTTGGAGAGGAGCGGGTAGAGGGTGCCTTCCTGGGTGGCGAAAGGGGTCGGCGCGAGCGTTGCCAGAATATCGCCGACGTACACCGTCCGCCCCGACACCACGGTCAGGATGGCAAATTCCAAAAGCCCCTTGCGAAGCCCGGCAAATTGTTCGTTCGCGTCCGACATAAGCTACCTTCTGTAAAAAAGGTATGTGTGCGCAAAAAGGAAGTCAAGCCGATAAAGGGCGGTAACGGGGGTTAGAGCCCGTGGTCGGCGGGGAGCGGCGGGGCTTCGCGGAGCAGAGTGATGGCGATGCGCCGGTTGCCGGGCAGGCCGGGATCGTCGGCAAAGAGCGGCTCACTGTCCGCGCGGCCGGCTACCTCATAGATGCGGTTAGACGGGATGCCTTGCGCTTGCAGGATGCGCCTGGCCTCATTGGCGCGAGCGGCAGACAGCTCGAAGTTCGTCGCATAGCGGCCGCCGGGGCGGGAGCCGTCTGTGTGGCCCGAGATGGTGATGCGGTTGGGCAATTGTTCGATGACCGTGGAGACGGCCGTCATCAGCCGGCGCGCGCGCTCGTTGAGCGCAGCGTCGCCAGGATTGAACATCGAGCGGCCTTCCTGATCGATCAGCTGGATGCGCAGGCCCTCCGGGGTCTGCTCCATGATGACGTTGCGCGAAAGCTCCGCCACATCCGGCATGTCCTGCATGGCTTGGCGGATCGCGATTTCGGCGCGTGAAAACTCTGCATTCTCACGCAAGGTGCGCGCGCGGGAGAGACTGGTTTCGTCCGGCGTCTGCTCGCCGCCGGCCTCAGTTTGGCTCTGTGACTGATTTTCGTCGGACGCGTTCGAGGTGTATTGCGGCTCTGACGCCGCCGCCACCGGCGCTGAGTGGCCGTGGCGCACGCCTTCCTCAGCGAAACTGGTGCCTTCGAGCAAGCCGCCGGCGCCCGATGAGACACGGCTCACGCTGGCGGGTGCGAAGAATTCTGCAATGCCGCGCCGCTGCTCTGGACTTGTCGTGTTGATTAGCCACATGAGCAGAAAGAACGCCATCATCGCGGTCACGAAGTCGGCATAGGCGACCTTCCACGCGCCGCCGTGGTGCCCGCCACCAACGACCTTTTTGACCTTCTTGATAATGATAGGGCGTTGATTGGTCGCAGAGGCCATTGTCGGTCCGATCTGGCGGAGAGGCGCGACATTCGCTGAACAGCGTTAAGATCGCGTTGAGGACTGGAGTTCGCGCGCATGGAAGTTGAGCCAGAACAGGCGTTTCGCCGCGCCATGAGCGCATTCGCCACGGGGGTGACCGTGGTGTCTGCGGCGCGCGACGATGGGCGCATGTCCGGCATCACCGTGAACTCGCTGACATCCGTATCACTGCGGCCACGCTTGCTGCTCTGGTGCCTTGGCGATCAGTCGGAGCGTTATGATATTTTCGCAAACGCCGACGCCTGGGGTGTCACGGTTTTGGGCGCCGACGAAGAAGCGATCGCCGTCCGTTATTCGCGCGCCGAGCGGGAGAGCATCGAAAGCGGTGAGGCTGAGATGTTTGGCGGTGCGCCGTTGCTGCGCGCGGGCGTGGCGCAGTTTGCCTGCCGCACGCATGATCGACGTGTCGCGGGCGACCATTTGATCATCATTGGCGAGGTGACCGACTTTCGGGTGAAGGCGGGACCTGCGCTCTCATTCTTTCGCGGCGCTTATGGCAGCGTCGACGATACGAGGAGCACGTAATGGCGAAGACTGCTTTTATTGGGCTCGGTGTCATGGGCGCGCCGATGGCGGGTCATCTGGCCGCCGCGGGGCACGCTGTCTCGGTTTACAATCGTACTGAGAACAAAGCGCGCGATTGGGCGCAGAAGCATCACGGCCGCACCTACACCTCCGTCGCGAACGCCGCCGAGGGCGCCGACATTGTATTCTCATGCGTCGGCAACGATCGCGACCTGCGCGAAGTGTTCGAGGCTGCATCGAAGACGATGCGCAAGGGCGCGATTTTCGTCGATCACACCACGGCCTCTGCCGAAATCGCGCGCGAACTGGCGGCGCGCGCTGAGGAAAAAGGCCTAGGGTTTCTCGACGCGCCCGTCTCGGGCGGCCAAGCCGGGGCCGAAGCCGGCAAGCTGACGATCATGGCTGGCGGCGATCCCAGCGTGTTCGCTGAAGCGCAGCCGATCATGGCCGCGTATGCGGCAAACATGACTTTGATCGGCCCGGCTGGTTCGGGGCAGCTGGCGAAGATGGTGAACCAAATCTGTATCGCGGGCGTGCTGCAGGGCTTGGCGGAAGGTCTGCACTTTGCCAAGCGCGCAGGGCTCGATACCGACAAAGTCGTCGCTGCGATTTCCAAAGGCGCCGCGCAAAGTTGGCAAATGGAAAACCGCGCAAAGACGATGGTCGAAGGCCGCTTCGATTTTGGCTTTGCGGTCGACTGGATGCGCAAGGATCTTGGGCTGGTGCTCGAAGAGGCTGAGCGCAATGGCGCAAAACTCGAACTCGCGGCGCTCGTCGATGAATTTTACGCGGACGTTCAAGCGATGGGCGGCAAGCGCTGGGATACGTCGAGCTTAATCGCGCGGCTTGAGCGGCAGAAAAGCTGAGGCGCCGCGCGCGTGGTTAATGCGCGCTGAATCTGTAGCTGACTTTACGTTGGGCCTTCAAGGTCTTTTAAACGCTGTCGTGTAGTTTGCGCTCCTTGGGGTGGAGCGTTGCCTTGAACGTGAAGTCGTGGACCGTCTGTGTCATCGAGCCGAATAAGTTCGAGGGACAAATCATTCTCGATCTTCTGCGCAATGCCGGCGTGGATCGGGTGAAGGTCTGCACCGAGCAGGATGCGGCGAACGATTTGCTTGAAGTTTACAACGCTAACGTCGTCATCGCGTCGTTTGAGATGGGGCCGCTCGACGGCGCCGCATGGACGCGCGCATACCGCCGCAACAAACGACTGCCCGGCCGCAAGCAAGCTATCTTCATCACGTCGGGCGCATTCTCGCTCTCTATGGCTGAAGAGTGCCGTCATGCCGGCGCCAACGCGCTGATCGGCAAGCCGATCTCGGCCAAAGTGTTGTTGGCGACGATAGCCAAAGTGCTCGGCAAACCGCGTGAGTTCATCGATGCGGAAGGCTATGTCGGCCCGTGCCGCCGCGCTGGGATCGTCACTGCCGGCGCGCCGAAGAAGCGTCGTAAGGCCGACGATTCAGTCGTCACCGCGGCTGACATGAAGACCCTGAAAACCGTGGTGGACGCATTGGTGGCCGCCGCCGCCGCCTACGCCGCGGATTCAAACAAGCTCGAGGGCTGTGAACTCGCGCTGCGCCAAGTGCAGGCTTACGCGGTCAACGCTGGTGATGGGCCATTGATGCGCGCTTGTGCGGCGTTCGCATTGCAGCTCTCTTCCGCCAAGGGCCTCCGGCCTGAAGCGGTGCGCTCGGCGCTCGAAGTGTGCGTGAACGGCGTCGTAAAGCTCGTGTCGCTCGGGCCCGAACAAGCTGCGCGGCGCGAGGAGATCGCTGAAGGCGTTCGCCAAGCTGTCGGCAAAGCCGCGATGCAGCGCGCCGCTTAACCCAGCAGCTCCGCCGCGTTCGGCGCAAAGTACGTGACTATGCCGTCGGCGCCGGCGCGTTTGAACGCGGTGAGCGTTTCCAGCACGATCCGTTCTTCATCGATCCAGCCATTGGCTGCGGCGGCTTTGATCATCGCGTATTCGCCTGAGACCTGAAACGCGTAGGTCGGTAGCCCGAACGCGTCCTTCACACGCGTGACGATGTCGAGGTAGGCGATGCCGGGTTTCACCAGCAGCATGTCGGCGCCTTCGGCTACATCCATCGCGACTTCGCGTAGCGCTTCATCGGTATTGCCGTAGTCCATCTGGTAGGTGCGCTTATCGCCTGGGTTGGCGCTGGCGCCGGAGCCCAGCTTTCCTGAGCCGATGGCCTCGCGGTACGGGCCATAGAAGGCCGAGGCGTATTTGGCGGCGTAGGACATAATCAAAGTGTCCTCGAAGCCGGCTGCGTCTAACCCAGCGCGGATGGCGCCGACGCGGCCGTCCATCATGTCGGAAGGCGCGACGATTTCAGCGCCAGCGCGGGTCTGCACGATCGCCTGTTCGACCAGAACTTTGATCGTCTCGTCGTTGGCGATGCGCCCATCCTTCAAGAGGCCGTCATGGCCGTGGTCGGTGAAGGGATCGAGCGCGACATCCACCATGAGGCCCACGCCTGGCGCGGCATCCTTCATCGCCCGCACGGCGGTGCAAACCAGCCCGTCCGGATTGAGCGCTTCTTTGCCGCTCGCGTCCTTCTTGCGCCCATCGATGTGCGGAAAGACGGCGATCGCCGGAATGCCCAACTTCTCTGCGCGCTTTGCCGCGGCCGCCGCAGCGCGCACGGAATAGCGCGCTGTCCCAGGCATGGCGGCAACTGGAACTTCGTCCTCGTCGCCATCGTGAACGACCATTGCCCAGATCAGATCGTCGGCGCTCAGCTGCGTTTCGCGCGTGAGGCGACGGATCCAATTGTTCTGGCGCAAACGGCGTGGTCGCGCGCTGGGGTAACGTCCGGAATAAGATTTCATGCGAACCGTTCGCAACTGAGCATCATCGTGCGCCTACGCGTCTCAGTTACTGTTCTCGCCTGAAACATTCTATAAGTCGATTGCGCGCAAGCGCGCTCCGGAAAGGCCGAGCCGTGAGAGACGAAGACAAGCAGGTGTTTGAGAGCGCCGTCGCGGAGATCCGTGACGAAGGGCGCTATCGCGTCTTCGCCGATATCATGCGCGAGCGCGGACGTTTCCCGTACGCGAAACTCCGCCGCGACGACGGGTCTATTCACGACATCGTCGTCTGGTGCTCGAACGACTATCTCGGCCAGGGCCAAAGCCCCGAAGTGCTCGACGCTGCCCACGCGGCGTTGGACAAAGTCGGCGCCGGCGCCGGCGGCACGCGCAACATTTCCGGTACAACGAGCTATCACGTTGATCTTGAGCGCGAGCTGGCGTCGTTGCACGGCAAGGAAGCGGCGCTGTTGTTCACGTCGGGCTATGTGTCGAACGATGCAACGCTCTCGACGCTGGCGAAGCTTTTTCCGAACCTTTGGATTTTCTCGGACGCGCAAAACCACGCCTCGATGATCGAAGGCATTAAGCGCGCCAAGTGCGAGCGCCGCGTATTCCGCCACAACGACATCCAGCATCTCGAAGCGTTGATGAACGAAGCGCCGGCCGATGCGCCGAAGCTGATTGCGTTCGAGAGCGTCTATTCGATGGATGGCGATACCGCGCCGATCGAAGCGATCTGCGATCTCGCCGAAGCGTACGGCGCGATGACGTATCTCGACGAAGTCCACGGGGTCGGCCTCTATGGTCCCACCGGCGGCGGCGTTGCTGAGCGCGACGGGGTTATGCACCGCGTCGATTTCATCGAGGGCACCCTCGCCAAAGCCTTTGGAACCATGGGCGGCTACGTGAGCGGCCCGGCCGCAGCGATGGACGCGATCCGCTCTACCGCGTCCGGGTTTATTTTCACGACCTCCCTCGCGCCGTCGATCGCAGCTGCGGCGCTGGAAAGCGTTCGCATGGTGCGAGAATGCCCGCATTTGCGAGATCGTTTGCAGGACCGCGCCGAGCGCCTGAAGGCGCTTCTGCGCGACGCTGGCATTCCGGTGATGTCGGAGTCGACCACGCACATCGTCCCGGTGCTGGTTGGCGACGCCGCACGCTGCAAGAAGATCTCGGATATCTTGCTCAATGATCACGGCATCTACGTGCAGCCGATCAATTACCCCACGGTTCCGCGCGGCACCGAGCGGCTGCGGATCACGCCGAGCCCCTTCCACGATGATGAATTGATGGACCGGTTGATCACATCGCTGAAGGCGGTGTGGGCGATGTGCCCGGTGCACGTTTCGGCGTGAGCGGCGGCGACGAGCGCGAGGTGATCTTCGAGACGGTTCGCGTCGGAGATGTACAGCGCGTTGCTGCCATCGATGTAGAAACTGGAATTGAAGTTGTGGTGCAGGCGCCTGCCAACGCGGCGCTCGTAGATGTACGTGACCTGGCGCTGAGAAAACTGAAGCGGGCGCTTTCCGCCGAGTCCGAAGATCCTCCGCCGCCGCGACCCGGTAAGATCGTTTAGTCTTTGCGCCGAACGCCTTTGCCGAGGCCGATCTTCTTTGCGAACTCCGAGCGGCGCGCCGCGTAAGCTGGCGCAACCATCGGATAATCAGCGGGCAATCCCCAACGCTTGCGGTATTCGTCCGGCGACATGTTGTAGGTCGAGCGCAGGTAGCGCTTCAGCATCTTCAGCTTTTTGCCGTCTTCCAGGCAGATGATGTAATCTGTGTGCACGGACTTGTTGATCGGTGCAGCCGGTTTAGGGCGTTCAGCAACGACCGCAGCGCCAGTTGCGCCAAGCGACGCTAAGGTCCGATGCACCGACCGGATGAGCTCACCGATTTCGTCTGATGACACTTTGTTGTTTGCGACAAATGAGGCGACGATGTCGGTGGTCATTCGCAAGGCTTCGACGCTGCCGCCGGCGGTTTGCTCGTCCTCGTCCCGCATCAACGGCGCCTTTTGTGCAGCGAATACAACGCTCTCTGTTCGATATACGCCGCAAGGTCTAACGCCGGCAAGTATTACTCTCGGCCTATTCGGAGGTTAGTCTGCCAATCGACAGTTGAGGTTCGGAATACAAGAACACCATCAGTAGCTTTGCTTACAGGTCGAAGGCGAACTATGTTCGGCCGATAGATTCCAACACCTCAAGTTGTGGCGAGATTTGCATGACCCAGACAGCCGGACGCGCGGCAGAGCGCGACCGTTTCTTTGAAGCGCGGCTGGAGCGGAGTGATCCGGACGTTCACTCTGCCGTCGCGGCTGAGCTTGGTCGCCAGCAGCGCCAGATCGAACTCATCGCGTCGGAAAACATCGTCTCGCGGGCGGTGCTCGAAGCACAGGGTTCGGTGCTCACCAATAAGTACGCTGAGGGTTATCCAGGCCGTCGATATTACGGCGGGTGCGAATACGTTGACGAAGTCGAGCGCCTCGCCATTGAACGCGCGAAGCGTCTCTTCAATTGCAAGTACGCGAACGTGCAGCCGCACTCCGGCGCCAACGCCAACCAGGCCGTGTTCTTCGCGTTGCTCAATCCAGGCGACACTTTTCTCGGCATGGACCTCGCCTGCGGCGGTCACCTGACTCACGGCGCGCCGGTCAACATTTCCGGCAAGTGGTTCAAGCCTGTCGCGTACGGTGTGCGCGAAGACGATCACCTCATCGATTACGATCAAGTCGCCGAAGTTGCGCGCCGCGAACGTCCGAAGCTCATTATCGCCGGCGCCTCCGCCTATTCGCGCCAGATTGATTTTGCGCGTTTCCGTCAGATCGCTGATGAAGTTGGCGCTTATCTAATGGTGGACATGGCGCACTATGCCGGCCTGATCGCCGGCGGCGTATATCCCTCGCCGCTGCCACACGCGCATGTTGTCACCACAACAACGCACAAGACGCTGCGCGGCCCGCGCGGCGGCATGATCCTCTCGAACGACGAGGATCTCGGCAAGAAGATCAATTCCGCCGTCTTCCCTGGTCTGCAAGGCGGGCCGCTCATGCACGTCATCGCCGCGAAAGCAGTGTCGTTCCAGGAAGCGTTGCAGCCCGAGTTCAAGCTTTACGCGCAGCGCACGCTCGATAACGCGCGCGCGCTTTCTGCGCGCCTTATCGAGAATGGCCTCGCGGTCGTCTCCGGCGGCACGGATAGCCATCTGATGCTCGTCGATCTCCGTCCGAAGCGGACAACCGGCAAACTCGGTGAGCACAGCCTCGAACGCGCGATGATCACCTGCAACAAGAACGGCATACCGTTCGATCCCGAAAAGCCGATGGTGACGTCCGGTATCCGCCTCGGCACGCCGGCCTGCACCACACGCGGCTTCGGGCCGGCCGAATTCCAACACGTTGCTGACCTGATCTGCGAAGTGTTGGACGGGTTGCAGGGCTCAAATGGCGACAATTCTTCGGTCGAGGCTGCTGTGGCCGCTAAGGTCGAGGCGCTGACCGCGCGTTTCCCGATCTATACTTAAGGCGGCGGCGCGCTGATTCGGCGTCCCGCGGGAGTTCGCCGTATGCGCTGCCCGTTTTGTCAGAACGAAGACACCCAGGTGAAGGATAGCCGTCCCACCGAAGACGGCGCCGCCATTCGCCGTCGCCGCCAATGCGATAAGTGCGGGTCACGCTTCACGACGTTTGAACGAGTGCAGCTGCGCGATCTTGTGGTGTTGAAGCGCTCCGGCCGCCGGGTGCCGTTTGACCGTGATAAGCTTGCGCGCTCGCTCGCCATCGCGCTGCGCAAACGGCCGATCGAGCAGGATCAGATCGAGCAAATGATCTCAGGCATCGTGCGCAAACTCGAAAGCCAGGGCGAGAGCGAAGTGCCGTCCGAAACGATCGGCGAGATGATTATGGACGCTCTGGCAAACCTCGATCCGGTGGCGTACGTCCGCTACGCCTCGGTCTATCGCGACTTCCGCGAAACCTCCGACTTTGCTGACTTCATCGAAGAAGCCGGAAAATCGCCGAAGCGCAAAGACTAGCCTACTAGCTAGCGGGAATGGACGCAGGCGGTCCATATTGCGCCGATGGCGCGTCCCCACGTTACCCTCAAACTCGCGACCTCGCTCGATGGGCGGATAGCGACAAGCTCTGGCGAAAGCCGTTGGATCAGCGGACAGGAATCGCGCGCGCAGGTTCAGACAATGCGCGCAGCCGCGCACGCCGTGATGATCGGCGCCGGCACCGCGCGCGCTGACGATCCAGAACTCCTTGCTCGCACCGAACCACCGCCGCCGCGCCAGCCTCTGCGGGTCGTGCTCGATACCGAATTCTCACTGACGCCACGCGGGCGCTTGTTTGCGAGCCTCGACCAGGCGCCACTACTGATAATTGGCGCGGGCGACGCAGACGCGTCCCGGCGCGCCGCACTTGAAGCCGCAGGCGCACGCACCGCCGCCGTGGCGCGTGGGCCGGTGGGCGTCGACGCGGAGGCGGCGCTCGATCTGCTTGGCGTTGATGGCGTCGAAAGTGTGCTGGTGGAAGGCGGCGGCCAGCTCGCGGCTTCGCTCTTCACCGCCGACGCGATCGACCGCCTGGAATGGTTCCGTGCGCCGATCCTGCTCGGCGCCGATGGTCGCCCTTCCGTAGCGGCGTTGACGCTGGCGCGACTCTCGGAAGCGCCGAAATGGCGCCGCGTTGCAATCCGCGAGCTTGGCCCCGATCTCTGGGAAAGCTACGAGCGAGCCTCGTAAGAGAGAGCCATGTTTACTGGAATTGTTTCCGCGCTGGGGAAGGTCACCGGGGTTGAGCGCGCGAGCGGCCTAATGCGCCTGCGCGTCGACAGCTCCTATGATCCGGCCGGCGTCGATCTTGGCGCGTCGATCGCGCACGATGGCGTATGCCTCACGGTGGTGGAAACGCATCGCACCGCTGATGGCATGTCGCACGTCGTTGAGGTGGCGGCTGAGAGCTTGGCGCTCACCACTTTGGGCGGCCTCCAGGATGGCGATCACGTGAATCTTGAGCGCTCACTTCGCGTGGGCGACGAATTGGGCGGCCATATTGTGCAAGGTCACGTCGATGGGCTGGGCGAAGTGCTGGCGGTGCGCCAGGACGGCGAAGGCTGGCGGCTCAAGATTCGTCCACCACAAACAATTGCCCACCTGATCGCGCCGAAAGGCTCTATAGCGGTGTCTGGCGTATCGCTGACAGTAAATGAGGTCGATGCCGAGGGTTTCGGCGTCCTCATCATTCCGCATACTTGGGCGGTGACAACTTTGTCGAAGCTCAAAGCGGGCGATAAGGTCAACTTGGAAGCCGACATGATGGCGCGCTATGCGGCGCGCCTCATGGAAGCGCGGAGAGATGCATAATGGCGGCCAAGCCGTCCCCCCTGACCGAGCTCAAGCGCGCCATCTCGCCGATTTCCGAAATCATCGAGGAAGCGCGCGAAGGGCGTATGTTCATCCTCGTCGATGAGGAAGATCGCGAAAACGAGGGCGATCTCGTTATCCCGGCGCAGTTTGCAACGCCGGCGCAGGTCAACTTCATGGCCAAGCACGGCCGCGGCCTGATTTGTTTGTCGCTCACACCGGAGCGCGCCGAAGTGCTCGGCCTCGATCCGATGACGCCGCGCAATCAGACACGCATGGGTACGGCCTTCACTGTTTCAATCGAAGCGCGAGAAGGCGTCTCCACCGGCATTTCCGCGCACGATCGCGCGCTGACCATCGCCACCGCAATTGATCCGACCAAGGATCGCCGCGACATCGTCTCGCCCGGCCACGTGTTTCCGTTGACGGCGCGCGAAGGCGGCGTGCTGGTGCGCGCGGGGCATACCGAAGCGAGCGTTGATATTTCGCGCCAAGCTGGGCTCAACCCATCTGCCGTGATTTGCGAGATCATGAACGATGACGGCACTATGGCGCGTCTGCCGGAGCTGGTCGCGTTCGCGCAGTTTCATAATCTGAAAATTGGCGCGATTGATGAGTTGATCGCGTATCGCCGTGTGAACGAACGCCTGGTGGAAAAAGTCGCGGAGGCGCCATTCGAGGTGCGCGGCGGCACGGGCTTCAAGCTGGTCGTCTTCCGCAACAAACTCGACGGCGTAGAGCACGCGGCTTTGGTCAAGGGCGAAATCAGCGCCGATAAGCCGACGCTGGTGCGTGTGCATCGCATCGACTTCGCCGCGGACGTGATGGGCGGTTATGGCGCACGCGCAGGTTTGATAGACCGCGCGGTCGCTGAGATTGACGCAGAAGGCGCGGGCGTCGTCGTACTCTTGCGCGATCTGGTCCCCGACGCTCTTTCAAGGCGCTTAAGCGGCGAGCCGCTTGAGACCGAAACGGATGACATTCTCCGGGTGATCGGCGTGGGCTCGCAAATTCTGCGCGAACTCGGCGTCGGCCGCATGACGGTGCTTTCCGATACGCCGCAAAAGCTCGTTGGTCTCGATGGCTATGGTCTTTCGATCGATGGCTGGCGTGGGTTCAAATCGTGAAGCAAGAACGAGAACAAACGCCGGTGGTGAAGGTGCCAGGCGCGCGCCTTTTGCTTGTGGTTGCGCCGTACTATCGCGCCATTAGTGACCACCTCGTAGCCGGCGCCCGGGCAGCCGCAGCCGCCGCGGAAGCGACGACGGAGCACATCAACGTGCCGGGCGCGTTTGAAATCCCGGGCGCGATCGCGCACGCGGCGCGCAGTAAGCAATATGATGGCTTCGTCGGCCTCGGCTGCGTCGTGCGCGGCGAGACCAGCCATTACGATTATGTTTGTGGTGAAAGCGCGCGCGGTTTGATGGATTTGTCCGTCCGCAAGCGGCTGTGCATCGGCTACGGCATTCTCACTGTTGAAAGCCTTACCCAAGCGGAAGAGCGTGCAGACACGCGGCGCGGCGATAAGGGCGGGGAAGCGACGCGCGCTTGCCTGGCCATGATTGCGCTAAAGCGTCACTTCGCTGGCGAGCCGCAATGAGCGCCAATCCCAACGCAGCCCGCAGCGCCGCCCGCTTGGGCGCTGTGCAGGCGCTTTATCAGATGGAAGTCTCTGGCGCGTCGACGGCCGATGTGATCGCAGATTTTATCGCGGGAAAACTGCCGCGTGAGACCGAGGCGAGTTACACCGAATCTGAAGGCGACCTCGAGTTGTTCAAAGTGCTGGTGGAGGCGGCGGTTGATCGCCAGCGCACGCTCGATCGGGTAATCGCCGGCCATCTCGGCAAAGGCTGGCGCCTGGAGCGCCTCGATGCTGTCGCGCGCGCTATCCTTCGCGCAGGCGCGGCGGAGTTGGAGCAACGGCACGACATTCCGGTTGCTGTTGTGATCAACGAGTATGTTGATATCGCCAACTCGTTCTTTGACGGGCCGGAGCCGGGCTTTGTGAACGCGACGCTAGATGCTTGCGCTCGTGACTTGCGTTCGGCGGATGAAGGCGCGTAAGCGCTTTCGGTATGGCCTCTGAGTCTGCCGACGAATTTGAGATTATTCGCACGCTGTTTGCGCCGTACGCTGACAACGCGGGCGCGCGCGGTCTGACCGATGACGCGGCCCTGATCGAAGGGCGCTTCGTCGTCACCACCGATGCGATCGTGGAGGGCGTGCACTTCCTACCGGGTGATCCGATCGCGACCGTTGCGATGAAAGCGGTGCGGGTGAACGTCTCCGATCTTGTGGCCAAAGGTGCGCGGCCGACGGCCGCGCTGATGACGTTGATATGGCCGAGGTCGCGACCTGCCGAGGAGATCGCCGTTTTTGCGGAAGCCTTCGGCGGCGACCTTCAGCACTTTGGCATGACCCTGCTCGGCGGCGACACCACATCAACCGATGGGCCGCTCACGATATCGGTGACTGCGTTTGGTGAACCGTTTAGCCCGCGCACACCATCGCGTGCGGATGCGCAGGTGGGCGACGATGTTTGGCTCGTCGGCGGCGAGATAGGCTCCGCTTGGCTGGGGCTTCAATTGCGCTCTGGCGCGATGAAGCTCGACGAAATCCGCCGCGATCGCGACGAAGCGCAAGCGCGTGCTGATTCAGAGGCGATGGCAGGGCACGTACCCGACTATCTCTCGCTCCCCGGCGAGCCCTTCGACGCCGAGGCGGCGTGGCTCATGTCGACATACCTTGCGCCATTCGTGCGCCTGGAGTGCGCCAGCGTGGTCGCTGCGTATGCGCGTGCGTCGATGGATGTCTCAGATGGCCTCGTGGCTGACGCCGCCAAGCTGGCCGCTGCATCGAATGTGGCGCTACGGATTGATGCGAACGCTGTGCCGTTCTCGATCCCGAGCGAGCGATGGGCGTTCAGCGGCGGCGACTTTCGTAATCTGATCACCGGTGGCGACGATTACGTCGTGCTGTTTACGGCTGATCCAGGCCAGCGCGGCGAACTGGAGACCTCGGAGTGGGCCGGCGCGTTGCGGCTGTCGCGGATTGGGGCGGTCGAGGCGGGTGAGGGGGTGCGCGTCGTCAACGCGCAGGGCGACGATATCCCCATCTCCAATGCGGGCTTCAGTCACAAACTCGGCCGGTAACGCGTCCCTAACCGACGCAGCAGATTTTCCGCGGCATGAAAAACGCGATCGCCGCCATACTCATCGCCTCGACCATGGCGATCGGGTTTGCCAACGCATCCGGTCCGCCTTCGAAACAAAAGGGCGGTGAAGCCGCGGCTGAGGACCCAGCGCTTTCGTCTCGCTCGATGGACGCACCTTATCTTGCCGTACCGGTGGTGCGGGACGGTGTGCTTGCGAACTATCTTTTCGTTTCGATCCGCATCGAGATCGCCCAGGGCGTGGACCTTTGGGCGACGCGCGAACGGGCTCACTTCCTCAGGGACGCCCTGGTCCGCGCCAGCCACGACCACGATCTGGCCGATCCTACGGACAACAACGCTCTCAACGAAGCCCGCGCGATTGAGGTTTATCGGGCGGCCGCCGTGCAAGCCCTAGGCGAAAGGGCCGTCGGCGGCGTCTCAATTGTGGCGACTTATTCGAGCCAGGGCTCGGGTATCTGACATTCTTGGAGCTGCCATGCTCATGTGCGCTACACCGCCCGTTGCGGAATGTGGCGACTTTTGGCAGTAAGCCGCCACCTTTGGGGGAAGCGCACCCGCTGACGGACTGTCGCGGCGCGGCCAACCCATTTCCCCAACCGGCGCGGTCCCGCGCCCAGGACAGGTAAAATGAGCCAAGAACTTATCCTTTGGCTGGTCGTAGCCAGCGGCGTTATCGCCGCGCTCTACGGCTGGCTCGAAACTCAAGCCATCACCAAAGCGCCGGCCGGCACCGACCGGATGAAGGAAATCGCGGCGGCGATTCAAGAAGGCGCGCGCGCCTATCTCGACCGCCAGTATCGCACCATCGCCATCGTCGGCGTGGGCGTCGTGATTATCCTCGGCATTCTGTTTTGGCCGGTCTGGCAAATCCCGGTCGGCTTCATCATCGGCGCTGTGCTCTCGGGCGCGGCTGGCTTCATCGGCATGAACGTGTCGGTGCAAGCGAACGTGCGCACGGCGGAAGCTTCGCGCACCTCGCTCGCCGGCGGCCTCAAGATGGCGTTCAAAGCTGGCGCAGTGACGGGCATGCTCGTCGCCGGCGGCGCACTCTTCGGCGTTGCAGCTTACTATCTGATCCTCACCCAGTTCATGGGCCTAGAGCCCACCAGCCGCACGGTTGTCGACTCGCTCGTCGCCCTCGGTTTTGGCGCTTCACTGATTTCGATCTTCGCCCGTCTCGGCGGCGGCATCTTCACCAAGGGCGCTGACGTTGGCGGCGACATGGTCGGCAAAGTCGAAGCCGGCATCCCTGAAGACGACCCACGCAACCCGGCCACGATCGCCGACAACGTCGGCGACAACGTCGGCGATTGCGCCGGTATGGCTGCCGACTTGTTCGAAACCTACGCCGTCACGGCGGTCGCAACGATGGTGCTGGGCTCGATCCTGTTCCGCGATGCGAGCGAAGTTTCAGCCATCATGCTGCTGCCGCTGGCGATTGGCGGTCTCGCCATCTTCGCCTCGATTATCGGCACGTATTTCGTGAAGCTCGGCCCCTCCAACAACATTATGGGCGCGCTTTATAAGGGCCTCGTGGTTGCGGGCATTCTCTCGGCCTTCGGCCTCGCCGCTGCGATTTACGTCGTTGGCCCGGCAGGCAATCCGTTCGGACCGATTGCACCGAGCCTTGGGCCGACGTCTGAGCTTGGCCAGATCACCGGCCAGTCGCTCTTCATCTGCGGCCTCATCGGCCTCTTGGTGACGGGCGCCATCGTCTGGATCACGGAATACTACACCGGCACGGGCTTTCGTCCGGTGAAGAGCGTTGCTGAAGCCTCGAAGTCGGGCCACGGCACGAACGTCATCCAAGGTCTCGCGGTCTCGATGGAATCGACGGCGCTGCCGGCGCTCACCATCGTTGCGGGTATTATCGCAACCTACACTCTGGCTGGCCTGTTCGGCATTGCGATCGCTGTCACGACCATGCTCTCGGTCGCGGGCATCATCGTCGCGCTCGACGCCTTCGGCCCGGTCACCGACAACGCCGGCGGCATTGCCGAAATGGCGGACCTGCCGAAGGAAGTGCGCGTCACCACCGACGCGCTCGACGCAGTTGGCAACACAACCAAAGCCGTCACCAAGGGCTACGCGATCGGCTCTGCCGGTCTCGGCGCCCTGGTGCTGTTCGCGGCCTACTTCGAGGATCTGCGTTACTACGCAGCTCACCCTGAAGAATTCCGCTTCTTCGAAGGCGTGGTGCCGGATTTCGCGCTCAGCAATCCGTACGTGATCGTCGGTCTCTTCATCGGCGGTCTGCTGCCGTACTTGTTCGGCGGCTGGTCGATGACCGCTGTTGGTCGCGCGGCGCAAGCGGTGGTCGAAGAAGTCCGCCGTCAGTTCCGCGAAATACCGGGCATTATGGAGCGCACTGCAAAGCCGGATTACGGCCGCGCCGTCGACATCCTGACGCAAGCGGCGATCAAGGAAATGATCGTGCCTTCGCTGCTTCCGGTGTTGGCGCCAATCGCTCTCTTCTTGGTGATCTGGGCCATTGCTGGTCCGGCTCAGGGCCTCGCGGCTCTCGGTGCGCTGCTCGTCGGCGTGATCGTGACGGGTCTCTTCGTCGCCATCTCGATGACTTCGGGCGGCGGCGCTTGGGACAACGCCAAGAAGCTGATCGAAGAAGGTCATTACGGCGGCAAGGGCTCTGAAGCTCACAAGGCCGCGGTTACGGGCGATACGGTCGGCGATCCCTACAAGGATACCGCCGGCCCGGCTGTGAACCCGATGATCAAGATCACCAACATCGTCGCGCTGCTCTTGCTCGCGGTGCTGGCGCACTGGAACGGCTGATCAGCGCTAAGCTGAAAAGCAAACGCCCCGGCAGCGATGCCGGGGCGTTTTTCTTTGTCTCAATCTTCGAAGTAATTAGTTCCGGCCCGGACGTCCGCCACGCTCCTGATCAGGGATCGGCGGGGCGCGTCCGACATTGCCGAGCAATTGCTCGATGACGCCAAGCTCACGGCCACGCGTCGGTGTGGTTTCGTCGTTGTAGGCAATGAGGCGCCCGCGCTCCATGCCGAACTTTTCGACTGCGGAGACAGTGTCGCCGTCGAAGCGGACAACCATCACGCGCCGGTCGATCGTGCGCGGCTCATAGAAGGCGATCCGCTCTTCAACCGAGCTCACATAGTACCAGGCGGTCTGATCGAAGACCGCCGTGGTGGATGGCGAACCGAAGCGCTGCATCACGGTGTCGCGCGTATCTACGCCCACCTGCGGATCCGGGATTTCCTCGTTATTGCGATCAGAACGGAAGCCGTTGTAGGTCTGCACAGGTGCGCACGCTGTGGTCGCCGCCGCTAGACCCAAAGCCATGGCCGCCGAAAGACGCAAGAATCCGCGATTCATAGAAGTTCACCTCGCGGGCGTGACCGCCCCAAACAGGGCTTCACGGGTAAGGCGGAGCGCCCAAAGGGGCAAGAGGGGAGCACAGGTTCAGGCATGCCGATGTGGCCATTTCGCCGTTCACGCGCGAGCCAAGACGCTGAGCGCCTGTTGGTGGCGGTCACGGACGCGAGCCGGCGGCCATCCTTGTTCGGGGCCGGAAGGGTTCCCGATACGCTTGAGGGCCGCTTTGAGCTGATGACGCTCAATGGCTCCCTGGCCCTGGTTCGGCTCCAGGCCGACCCCGCCTTGGCGCCCCTGGCGCAGGCCTTCACGGACCAGCTGTTTCGGCAGTTCGACGCCGGCCTCCGCGAGGCGGGGGTAGGCGACACCTCGGTCCCGAAACGGATGCAAAAGATGGCCAGCGCCTTTTATGGGCGCCTCCAGGCCTATGGGGCAGCGATCACGGGGGCTGACCAGATGGCGCTCAGCGCCGCGCTGGGCAGGAATTTCTGGGGAGACGAGGCCCATCCCTTCGCCAGCCGGCTCGCGGCATACGCACAAACCGTGACCCAGGCCCAACTCGCAGGCCCGGCAGAAGCCATGTTCGAAGCGCATGGCTGGCCCGCACCGGCTGAAACCTAGTTTGGCAATCCCGGGCGCCGGGACTATGGTCCGCGCCCTGCGGCGCCCCCTCGCGGCGCCTTTGCAGTCAGGGCAAGCAAGACATCCGAATGGCTGACGATCTCGTTCTTTCAATCGACGGGATGGGGGGTGATCACGCGCCCGACATCGTTGTCGAAGGTGTCGCGCTTGCTGCTCGAGCCAATGGCGGCGGCGTCCGCTATCTCATCCACGGCGATGCCGCCCGCCTGCAGCAATTGCTCGACCGACATCCGGAGGCGAAGGCCGTCTCTGAGATCGTTCCCGCTGAAAAAGCGATCGGGATGGAAATCAAGGCGAGCCAAGCGCTTCGCCAAGGCAAGGGCTCCAGCCTTTGGAATGCCGTAGCGGCAGTCGAGACCGGCCAAGCCCACGCAGTGGTCTCCGCCGGGAACACAGGCGCCTATATGGCAATCTCGATGTTCCGCCTGCGTACGATGGAGGGTGTCCATCGCCCCGCGCTCGCGGCGCGCTGGCCAGCGGCGAACGGCGGCTATGTTGTGATCCTCGACGTTGGCGCCAACGTTGAAGCCAACGGCGAACAATTGGTCGAGTTCGCCATCATGGGCGAGGCGTTCCAGCGCGCGGTCTCTGGTGTCGGCCGGCCGACGGTGGCCCTGCTGAATGTCGGCGCCGAAGATCAAAAGGGTCACGAGGAAATTCGCGCTGCCGCGCGGCTCATCCGAGAAGCGGGCGTAGAGCTCAATTTCCGCGGTTTTGTCGAAGGCGACGACATTTCCAAGGGCACCGTCGATGTCGTTGTTACCGATGGTTTCACCGGCAATATCGCGTTGAAGACAGGCGAGGGCACGGCCCGCCTCGTTGGCCAGCTGTTGCGCGAAGCGCTGACCAGCGGACCCTTGGCGAAGCTTGGCGCGTTGATCGCGTATCCTGCTTTGAAAAAACTGCGAGCGCGAATGGATCCCGGCACGTTCAACGGCGCTCTGTTCCTAGGCCTCAACGGCCTCGTGGTGAAGAGCCACGGCGGCGCCAACGCCAGCGGTTACGCCGCGGCGATTGGGGTGGCGGAGAAAATGGCGCGCAGCCACTATCGCGAAGAGATTGCTGGGAACCTCGCCCGCCTGAAACGCGCGGCTGCGGAGACGGCGTCGGCCAAGGAAACCGGCTGATGCGTTCGGTCCTGCTCGGCGCCGGCAGCTATCTGCCCAAGCGGGTGCTTACCAACGCCGAGCTGGCCCAGCGCGTTGACACCAGCGATGAATGGATCGTCGAGCGCACCGGCATCCGCGAACGCCGCATCGCAGCGTCTGATGAAAAAACCTCCGACCTAGCTTGCACCGCCGCGCTGAACGCCATGAAGGCGGCGGAGCGCGAGGCGAAGGATATCGATCTCATCATCGTCGCCACCACCACGCCGGACCTGACCTTTCCGGCGACGGCGGCGCGCGTTCAAGCCGCGCTTGGCATTAACCAGGGCGCGGCGTTCGATCTCCAGGCTGTCTGCTCCGGCTTCATTTTCGCGCTTGCGACCGCGGACAATTTTCTTGTCCGGGGACAAGCCAAAACCGCGCTGGTCATCGGCGCGGAGACGTTCTCGCGTCTGCTCGATTGGGAAGACCGCGGGACATGCATCCTCTTCGGCGACGGGGCCGGCGCGGTGGTGCTGGAAGCCCAGGAGGATGCCCGCGAGCGCGGTGTGATTTCCACATTCCTGCGCACCGATGGGCGCATGCACGATCTGCTCTACGTGGATGGCGGCGTCTCGGAGACTGGGACGATCGGCAAAGTGCGTATGGTTGGGAACGCTGTGTTTCGCCAAGCGGTGGAACACATTTCCGCAGCGATGCTGGAAGCCTGCGCGCGCGCCGACGTCTCGATCGACACGGTCGATTGGTTTGTGCCGCATCAGGCCAATCAGCGCATTCTGGACGGCGTCGCCCGCCGACTGGGCATCGACGTGGACAAGGTCGTGTCAACCGTCGGTGTCCACGGCAACACCTCCGCAGCTTCCGTGCCGCTGGCGCTCGATACGGCCATCCGCGACGGGCGCATCAAGGCGGGGGATCTCGTCCTGATGGAAGCGCTTGGCGGCGGCCTCACCTGGGGCGCAGCCCTCGTACGCATGTGAACGCGTCGCAAGATTTGACCTAAGCTACCGAGACGACTAGCTTTTCCCTGCGCGCGTGAGACGCGCAGCGGAGGGGGCTCCGGTGACGGAAAAGACAGTCACACGTGCCGATCTGGTCGAAGCTTTGGCCCGTCGAGCGAACATGCAACGCGCCGACGCAAACCGGCTGCTGACGCGCATGCTCGAAATGATGCAGGACGCGCTGGTCGAGGGCGATACCGTGAAGCTCTCGCGGTTCGGCAATTTCAATGTGCGCGCCAAGCGCCAGCGCATCGGCCGCAATCCTAAGACGGGTGAGGAAGTGCCGATCACGCCGCGGCGCGTGGTGACCTTCCGGCCGTCACAAATGTTGCGCGAATTTGTTGAGAAAGCTGGGCGCGGTCGCGCCAAGAGCTAAGTGATAATCCAGAGGGACATGAGTATGCGGTTTGTTGTGATCGGCCTTGCGGCGTTGGCGCTTTCTGCATGCGCGACTGCCACGGAAGAAGCCGCGTTCGACCCGGCCGCATGCTACGACCGCGACTTCAACGTCTATTTCGATGGGCTGAGCACCGACATCAGCCCCGAAGCCCGCGAAGTCATCGACGCGATGGGTGAGAATTTGCGCGGTTGCTACATTGAAAGCGTGCGCGTGATCGGCGCTGCTGATGCGGCGCCGGGCGCTGTGACCAGCGAAGAAATCTCAGAGCGACGCGCGATCGTGCTCGGCGACTATCTCGCACAGCGCGTGGGCTGGCCGCGCTCGCGCATGACGGTCGCTGCTTTGGGTGAACGCGGCGCGGTTACGGAAGAGGGGCTCAATGTCCCCATGCGCCGCCGCGCCCGCATCATTGTCGACGCCCGCGCGCCGTAAGCTACTTGCGCTCAGGATCGTACACGCCGTCCCAATGCTCCGGCGGGGCGGCGCCTGCGGCGGCTAGTCTCTCAGCATAATTCGCATAAAGGCGCGTCAAAGCCGCCGGCGAGATTTCCTGTAAACGCGCAAGCTCGGTGCGCGCTTCGTCCAGGCGCCCTTGCCGGAATGCATCCAGAAACGCGGCATGGGTCGGTGCGGCGGCGTGTTCGCCTGCGACGGTGAACACATGCGTCGCGCTTTGGCGGCCCTTAAGGCGCACAAGGTCGGCCTCGATGAACTCGATACCGGGCGCCTGCCGGCGCGTCTCCTCGCTCACCAAGAGCGCTAGCCCGTACACCTTCGTTAGGCTCTCAAGTCGCGCGGTGACATTCACTGCGTCGCCGATGGCGGAATAATCGAAACGCTTCTCGGACCCCAAATTCCCAACACAGCATTCGCCGGAATTGACGCCGATGCCGATGCGCACGTCTTCGAACGCGCGGCCGCTAGCTTCAGCTTCGCGCCGCCAATTGCGATTGAGCTCGTCCATCCGCGCCATGATCTGCAGCGCAGCTTTGCACGCGCGCGACGCATGATCGGGTTGATCAAGGGGCGCGTTCCAGAAGGCGAGAATGGCGTCGCCCATGTATTTGTCGATGGTGCCGCCATTGTCGATGACGATGTCGCTCAACGGCGTGAGGAAGCTGTTGATGAAGGTCGTTAGTTCTTCCGCGCTCATCCGTTCGGCGATCGTGGAAAAATTGCGGATGTCACAGGCGAGGATAGTGAGCTCGCGCACTTCGCCGCCGAGCTTTAGCCGCTCTGGATGAGCCGTGAGCTGTCGCACCACGCTGGGCGATACGTATTGGCTGAAAGCGCGGCGAATGCCGGCGCGTTGCTGCTCTGTGCGTTGATAAAAATAGGTTGTCGCGCCGGCCCCAAAGACCAGCGCTGCAAGCGTTGGGAAGACAGGATCAAGCAAATATCCGGCCTGCGTGAAGAGTGTGAACCCCAGCGACCAGAGGGCAGCGACGAGGCCAAGCCCGATCGCCGCATTTGTCGGCGGCGCAAAACGCGGCGCCGATAACGCCAGCACGAGAATGGCGATTAACGCCAAGACGAGTTCGAGGCCTGGCGCGAAGTCCGGCCGCGTCAGGTACTGACCGGATAGAATTTGCTCCATGGCCTGGCGATGTAGCTCGACCCCCGGTATCGCCGCGTCCAGCGGCGTCGCGCGCAAATCCATCAATCCTGGTGCGCTGGCCCCAATGAGTACGATAGCGCCAGCGAACGTCTCCGGCGCTACATCATCGCTCAGCACTTGCCAGGCCGGGATAGCGGCATCGGGATTATAAGCGCTGAACCGCAGCCAGATTTGGCCTTCCGCGTCGGTCGGGATTTCGAGTGGGCCAACTTGCAAACCATTCAGCCCAGTATGCGCGCCGAACCCGGTAGCGCCGCTCGCGTTTGAAGCGCGCACCACATAAGTGGACGCGCCAAGCGCGACGCGGAGCGCCTCGAGCGATAGCGACGGCGTTATCTCTTGATTGCTGCGCAGCAACAGCGGAACGCGGCGCACGACCTGGTCGCCATCTGGGAGCCAATTCATAAAGCCCACACCGCGTGCGGCGTCGGTCAGTTCGGGCAGGCTGATTGCGGCGCCAGGGAAATCGCGAAGGAACGGGCCGGGATCGTCGCCCGCGACGGCGACGCCCGCGCGGGCCGGGAAGGGTTGCTCTGTCGTTTGGCCATGTAGACTGGCAGCGAGCACGGTTGGATGCCGCTCAAGCGCCGCGGCAAAAAGTGCGTCATGTGTTTGCCTCGCGCCGCCGAGGGCTTGCAGCACGGCTGCCCGCCGATCCAAGGACGCCGACGCCAGTATTTGCTCTGGCGAAGTGCGATCCGGCTCCGCGAACAGCACGTCGAATACAATTGCAGCGGCGCCGGCTTCACCCAGTTTGTCCGTGAGCTCCGCCATCGTCGTGCGCGACCACGGCCACTGGCCCAAGTGCGCAAGCGAAGCTTCATCGATGTACACCACCCGAATAGGCGAGTTCGCCAGCGGCGGCGCGGGCGCAGCCCGTTGGTAAGTGTCAAACGCAAGCGCGCGCAAAGACGCCAGCACCGGCGGACGAAAATAGAACACGCTTGCCGCTAAGATCGCGAACAGCAGCACCGCCGGCCAATAGAGCCGAGGGAGCTTCGCTTCGGAGGCTGCGTTCGCCAAGGTGTGGCGCTCTAGAACCGCGTTGTCAGCTGAAGTGTGACCTGCTCGGCGTCATAGGTAGAGGCGAAGTCGTCCGAGTCGTTGTCGCGATAGCGATACTGCAGGCGCACATCGCAATCGCACGGCAGCATGCGCTGTAGCGTAACGCTGGCTTGCGGGGATGTGTAAGTGTCGGTGCGATCATAGTCTTCGAACGTGCGCTCGCGCAATAACACGCCAACAGACGCTTGGACGTGGTCGGTCAGCTGGTAATTGTAATTCACGTCGGCGCCGTACTCGGTGTAGGTGCCCGGCGAAAATCCGAAGGTGTCGCCATCGACGGAATTCCAGCGCGCAAAGGGCTGCGCCGTCAGCGTATCGCGCTCGAACAACAGATGGGGTTTCGTTAGGCCGGCTTGGAGTTCAGCGTATGGGCCACTGTCGGTGGCGGTGGAGAAGAAGGTCGAGTCAGGATCGTATTCGCGATATCCGCCGCGCGCACGCACCCAGTACGAAACGCCCGTAACACGCCCCTCAATCGTCAAGCCCAGATTGAACTCGCTGAAGTAAAAATCGTCGCCGAGCGTTGCGACGCCGCCGCCGATGGAGGGGATCGCCGCCAAGTGGGGCGCCACGTAAAAGATCGGCCCGGTCTGTACGCCGAGATAGCCGTAATTGAGCTGATCGAACTCGCTATTATCCTCGATCGTCGCGTTTAGAATCGAACGCCAGCGCCGGCCTCCAAATTCGCGCTCATCGGCGATCATGAGCTTGGCGAAATACGTGGTGGAGTCCGGCACGGCAAAGAAGAAGTCTTCGTTCAAGTTAGCGGCATTGGTGTCATAGCGCGCGCCGACTTCAAGGCGTGTCACCGTATAGCTCGGTTCGAGAATGCGGCGTATGCGCTCGTATCCATCGCGCGCTGCTGCATTGTTGGGATCGTTAATCAAAATGCGTTCGTACGCGACGAGCGCGAGGCGCGGTTGCCCGGCCGCTTCAGCTGCGACCGCGTAACGTAAATTGAGATCCACGTCCTGCGGGTTGTCGAGGATGCGCTCGCCGAGCGACTGGAGATCGCCAGTCTGCTGCGAATAGGCGACGCCAACCGATAGGGCCGTGACGCTGGCGGCGAGCAGAAGTGCTTGGCATAGTGCGCCGAGTTTTCCCCGAATGGCCATAAAGTTCCCCGACGCTGAGTGTGACGGCAGCCACATCATTTGAAGCGGCTTCCGCCGTAGAGTTCAAGCAATTACGCCTCACCGTCCCGTAAGGCGTGTTCGCAGTTGCCAGGCGCGCGGGGGGCGGCTTAGGCTTTGGGCGATTTCGTGGAAGGGTCAGGAAAAATGCGGCGTCCCGTTATCTTCCTCAGCGCGGTTTGCGCGTTTGCGGCTGTGCTTGCTTCGCCTGCCGCCGCACAAAACACGGACGGCAATATTGGCGCGGCGGTTGCGGTGCGCAATCAGGTCACCGGCTCGCGCCCCGGCCAGGAGCGCACGCTTGCCGTCGGCAACCGCGTTTTCCAGAACGAGCGTATCAGCACGGGCGCCAACAGCGTCGCCCAGCTTATGTTCACCGATCAGACAACGTTGAGCGTCGGCCCGCGTTCGCAAGTGACGCTTGACCGCTACGTGTTCGATCCAAGCCGCGGCGCGGGCGACGTCGCTGTGACATTCACGACCGGCGCTTTGCGGTTCGTCACCGGCTCGCAGCGTCCGCAGAATTACCAAGTGCGAACGCCGGTCGCGACCATCGGCGTGCGCGGCACGATCATCGATCTGCTGGTGTTCAACGGCCGCATGTTCGGCATTCTCGACGAGGGCGCGATCACGTTCACGCTGACGAATGGCCAAACCATCGAACTCAATCGGCCAGGCACGGCTGTCGAGTTTTTCTCGAATGGCACAGCGTCGCGCCCGTTCACTTGGCGCGGCAGCTACGAAAGCTCGTTAGGCGCCGCAACCTATCCGCTGTTCGGAAACCCGTTCTCGGAATTCCCGGGCTTCGAAGGCGCACAAGACGCCGACGATTACACGAACCGCACCGACGATCTCTATTCCGGATATGGCATCGGCCAATAACGGCAGCGCCAAAAAAGATTGGTCGGAGCGGCGGGATTCGAACCCACGACCCCCTGTCCCCCAGACAGGTGCGCTAACCGGGCTGCGCCACGCTCCGTACCGGCCCCAGCGCCAAAGCGCGAGGAGCGGTGTCTTTAGCCTTCCCCGCGCGTAGCCGCAATGCGGGGCGCCCGCTTCTTTCGGCCGCCATCGCGCGCCGATTCCAGGGCCTGCACGAAACTATCGCGCCAGGCGACGACATCGTCGCGCTCGACACCGTCCATCAGCGCGCGCCAGCGTCTCTTGCGCTCGTCTTTCGGCATGGCGAGCGCCCGCCGAATGCCGTCGGCCACGTCCTCTTGGCTAAAGGGATTGACGATCAGCGCCTCGCGCATCTGTGAGGCAGCGCCGGCGAAACGCGAGAGCACCAGGACGCCGGGATCGTCTTCGTCTTGTCCGGCGACGAATTCCTTGGCGACGAGGTTCATTCCGTCCCGCAGCGGCGTGACAAGGCCCACATCGGCGGCGCGGTAAATGCCGGCGAGTTCTTCGCGCGAATGCATGCGGTGCACGTTGCGAATGGGAATCCAATCCATCTCCGCCATCGAGCCGTTGATGCGGCCCGAGATCGAGTCGAGGCGGGCGAAGATGTCTTGGTAGGCGTCTAGCTCAGTGCGGGTTGCGGTCGAGATTTGCAGCATGAAGATTTGCCGCTTGAGTTCCGGGCTATCGTTCAGCAAGCGCTCGTAAGCGAGCAGGCGCTCGTCGATGCCCTTTGAGTAATCGAGCCGATCCACGCCCAACAACATTTTGCGCCCGGCTTTGCTCTCGATCATCCGCGTGTAGCTCTCGATTCCAGCGTCAGACTGCTTCAGCGCCGCGAAACCTTTGGCGTCGATGCCGATCGGAAATGCGCGCGGCAGGGTGGTGCGGCCGAAAGCGCGTACGCTGCCGTCGGTAAGTTGCATGCCGCCAACTTCATGCAGCACGTAATTGTTGAAGGCGTTCTTCCATTCGTCGGTGTGAAAGCCGACGACGTCGTAGTGAAACATTGCTTCGACCAGTTGGCGGTGTTGCGGCAACGTCGCCATTAGTTCGCGCGCCGGCCAAGGGATGTGCAGGAAGAAGCCTATGGCGTTCTTGGCTCCGCGTTCGCGCAGGGCGCGCCCCAGCGGGATCAAATGATAGTCTTGCACCCAAATCAGATCGTCGGGTTCGATCAGCGGCATCAGCATATCGGCAAAGCGTGCATTCACGCGCTCATAGCCGGCGCCAAACGAGCGCTCGTACTGCGTAAGATCGATGCGATAGTGGAAGAGCGGCCACAGCGTGCCGTTGGCGTAGCCGTTGTAATATTCCTGGATGTCCTGCTCTTCGAGATCCATCGTCGCGACGGTGACGCCGCCGGCGCTCTGCATCGAGATTTCGCCGGTAAATTCCGGCGTCGATTGTCCGCTCCAGCCGAACCAGATGCCGGAATATTCTCGCAGCGCCGCGCTCATTGCCATGGCGAGGCCGCCTTGGCTTGACGCGCCCTCGGGTCCGGGCGGCGTGACGCGATTGGAAACAACGATGAGCCGGCTCATCGCACTGTGCTCCAGCCGTCGCTGAGCAGAACGGCGCAATTGATCATGCCCGCTAACGAATAGGTTTGCGGATAGTTTCCCCATGCCTCGCCGGTTGCGAGATCACAATCTTCCGACAGAAGGCCGGCTGATGTACGTCTTGAGAGCATGTGTTCGAAGAGGGTGCGCGCTTCTTCGCGGCGTCCCACGAGGTGCAGGGCTTCGATCAGCCAGAACGTGCAGAAGTTAAACGCCGTCTCGGGTTTGCCGAAATCATCCTCGTCCGCGTAGCGCAACACGTAGTCACCGCGGCGCAGGTCTTTCTCCAGGTGTTCCAGGGTCGCGAGAAAGCGCGGATCGTCCGCCGCCAAAAAGCGCGTATCGAGCGCCTGCAGCAAGCTTGCATCCATTTCCGTGCCGCCGAGCGTCGCTGCAAAGCGACCGAGCTTTGCGTTCCAAGCCTCGTTCTCGATCTTCATACGCATTTCGTCGGCGCGGGTGCGCCAGACGATAGCGCGGTCCTCGGCGCCCAGTTTGCGCGCCGCGCTGGCAAGCCGATCGCACGCGGCCCAGCACATGATGCCGGAATAGGTGTGCGGCGCCGCCCGGTTGCGAAATTCCCAAAGTCCAGCATCGGGTTTGTCATAAACGTCGTAAGCGCGTTCGCCGACGCTTTCGAGCGCGAGAAAATCGTCCATGTTTGCGGGGCGGAAGAGGCGGGTGTCGTAAAACGCCTGCACCGTCGAAAGCACGATTTGGCCGTAGACGTCGTGCTGATGGTGTTCGTGCGCTTGATTGCCGGCGCGTACGGGGCCCATGCCGCGGTAACCAGCAAGCGAGGTGAGTTCAGCCTCCTGCAGGATCGGCTCCATTCCGACGCCATACACGGGCTGAATGCGCCCGCTCGGGGTCGCATCGATGATGTTGCGGAGGTAGGAGAGATAGCCTTCGAGGATATCGGCGGCGCCAAGCCGGTTCAGCGCTTGGACGGTGTAGTAGGCGTCGCGAATCCAACAATAGCGATAGTCCCAGTTGCGGCCGCTATTGGGCGCTTCGGGTACCGAAGTCGTGAGCGCGGCGACGATGGCGCCGGTTTCTTCGTACACGCAGAGCTTCAGCGTGATGGCGGCGCGAATGACGGCGGTTTGCCATTCGAGGGGTGTCGCCAGCATGCGCACCCAACCGCGCCAATAGAAGCTGGTATTCTCTCGCATCATGCGTGAGGTCGCGCGCAAATCTTCGCCAAAGTCCTCGTCCGGACCAAGGAAGAATACGGTTTCCGTTTCAAGCCGGAAGACGCGCTGTTCGAGCACGTTGGAGATCGGCGCATTGGTTGTGAGGCGCAAACTGCCGGGTACGTTGTAGCGAATATGGTTCGAGCCGGAGGTGTGCTCCGCTGGGCGCGCGCCATAGTCCACGGCGGGGTTAAGCCGCACGCGAATGCGCGGCGTGCCTTTGACGGGCCGGATGATGCGAACGAACGCCATTGGCCGGTAGATGCGATTGCGTCGCCGATAGCGCGGGCAAAAGTCTACGATCTCAAGCACGTTGTCGCGTGAATCGGTGAGCGTCGTAATCAGGATCGGTGTGTTGCGTTCGTAGCTTTGCTCGGACTTAACCTGATCAATGAGGTCAATCGCCCACATGCCGTGCTGCGGTTCCTCGGGCGTCTTCCCGGAAAGCAAAGCGCAAAATGTCGGATCGCCATCGACGCGCGGTACGCATGCCCAGACATATCGCCCGTTACGGTCAATGAGGGCGCTTGCGGCGCAATTGCCGATCGGCGCGAGATCAAGGTCGCCATACTTCATCAGTTTTGTTCCCCCGCGAGCCAGATGGCGACGGCGCTCGTGTTGGGTAGAACGTAATCGGCGCCGGTAGGGCGCGGCTCGCCCACGAGAATGCCAAAGCCGCCCATGCGCTTGGCCGCAGTGAAGGCGTCCTCATCGGTGCGGTCGTCACCGATCGCGACTGGCGTTCGTCCGAGGAATGGCGGCGCGGCCATCAGCACGGTGACCGCATGGCCCTTGGTGCGGGCGGTCGCGATAATCTCGACGACCATCTTTCCTTGCAGGACCCGCAGACCGTGCGTCGTGGCAACGTCGCGGGCGATGCGTTGGATGACTTCTTCGGCCGCAGGGATTTGGCGGTAGTGCAGCGCCAAGCTAGCGTGCTTGTCCTCTACGAGCGGCGCAAGCCCGTTCTCCTCCAGAAGTCGGCGGACATCCGCGCGCGCAGCTTCAAGCTGGGAGATTTCAATTTGATCGCGGCTGATGCGATTGCCGCGCTGAATCTCAAAGCCGTGTACGCCCGCGGCATAGTCGACTGCGCCGCCAATAATTTCGCCGAGGTCTCCAAGTGATCGCCCGGTAATGACCGCGACTGCGCCTGACATGCTATCGCTTACATGCCGTAATAGCGCACGGAGATCGGCGCTGGCGTGAACTTCGTTAGGGCGATCTTGAATTTCAACCAACGTGCCGTCGAGATCGAGGAAAAGGGCGTGTGCGCTGGCATTAAGTGGAGGAGGTGCGTCGACCGGCGTTGACGTCGCTATTTGGTGCTGTGTGCCGCGCATAGTCTATCCTGCAAAATATCGAGCTTGTGCGGGATAGAATGGTATTTCGCCCGCGCCCCGCAGCCTGCGTTGAACGCATGGCGGCTCGGATAGTTCCCTGACTAGAGCACCCGAAAATTGTTGTTACGAGATGTGTCTAGCGCCACTGATCGACAAGTTGTGGCGCCTTTTTCGAGACGTTGCGGCACACCTCCTCAGAACCGATTCAGCGCCGAAGCGTAGTCTGCTTAGCACGAGATACGAGGTCTCGCGAATACGAGGAGCAAGACATGAAACGTTTACAGACAATTGCACTCGCGGCGCTCGTGATGGCAGGCCCTGTTAGTGTCGGCGCCGCAAGCGCGCAATCTTATCGCGACAGAGAAGTGCGTCAAGAACGCCGCGACGTGCGCGAAGCACGTGGCAATCTGATCCAACAACGCAATGAATTGCGCCAAGCGCAGCGTTGGAATCAGCGCCAACATAATGGCTACTATCTCGGCACGCGCTTCTATTACGGACAGCCGAGCTACGCGCAGATGCAACGCCGCGATTATCGGCCGGCGTACCAGCAATGGCGCCGCGGCGATCGCCTCCCGTCCTACGCGCGTGAGCATTATCGCGAAGTAGATTGGCGCCGTGAGCGTCTGCGTGAGCCGCCGCGCGGTTATCGCTACGTCCGCGACGACCGGGGTGAAGTACTCCTCGTCGGCATCGCCACTGGCGTGATCCTGGGCCTCATTCTCGGCAACAACTAGGGCCTAGGTGACGCGCTGGACGGAAGCCGCCTCGGAGCCTCGCTCCGGGGCGGTTTTCTATGCGCTGCGGTTCATCCAGCCGAACAATGGCTTTAGGGGAAATATCCAGATGATCCCGGCGAACGCGTAGAAAACTAGTTCCCCCCAGAAGGGCAGGATTGGCAGCAAGTAGGCGCCAAGAGTCGCAGCCAAAACGGCGTAGACTGCCATATAGGCCAAAAGGCCCGCGCACCCGACAGCTTTGCGCGTGCGATTGTTCATCAACGTGTCCCCGCGCGGCGGCGCGCCGCGTTTCCGTCAAGCTTCATGGGTTCTATGGGTAGCGGAAGAGGGACCCGCAAGAGCATGACGAGCGAGGATGTTTGGCCGCCGCGAGAGGTGTGGGTAGGCCGATGGCTGCTCGTCATCTGCGCGCTGGTGCTGGCGATGATCCTTGTTGGCGGCGCAACGCGGCTCACCGATAGCGGGCTCTCGATCACTGAATGGAATCTGGAAAAGGGGCTGACGCCGCCGCTGACGGATTCGCGCTGGAACGAAGAGTTCGCGCTCTATCAGAACACCGTCGAATTTCAGGAGCAGAACAGCGAGATGTCGCTGGCGGAGTTCCAGTACATTTATTGGTGGGAATGGGGCCATCGCTTCCTCGGCAAAGTGCTTGGTGTTGTTTTCCTGCTCCCGGCCTTGTTCTTCCTTTTCACCGGGCGCCTGCGCGGCCGTTTCCGCATGACGTTGGCGCTGTTTGCGCTTGGCGGCGCGCAAGGTGCGATTGGCTGGTGGATGGTGACGAGCGGCTTGTTCGAGCGGCTCGATGTTAGTCCGCTGCGTTTGGCGATTCATTTGGGTATGGCGCTGATCATTTTGGCGTTGGCGCTTTGGGTTGCGCTCGGCGCCTTTGCCTGGCCGCGGGCGGGTGAACGGAGAGCCGTTCCGAGCTGGGCCGCTTTTGGATTGATGGCGCTGATCTTTGTGCAAGCCATGCTTGGTGCTTTTCTCGCCGGCAGTGATGGCGGCCGCGCGTACGCGGATTGGCCGTGGATCGGCGGTGAGTGGATCCCATCAAGCGCGTTTGCGCTCGAGCCCATCTGGCTCAACTTCACTGAAGATCACGCGACGCAACATCTGCTTCACCGGACTGCAGGCTATCTCGTCGCTCTGGTGGCGATCGTGATTGGCGTGTGGGGTTTTCTGCGCGGGCAGGGGGCGCAGCGCTGGGCCGCGGCGGCCATTGGTGGGATTGCTTTGCTCCAAGCGACGCTCGGTATTTTGACGGTGGTTTCCTACTCGCCGCTCTCTTTGAGCCTGCTCCACCAGGCTGGCGCGGCGCTCCTCTGGATGGCGGCGCTGGTTTTTGCCCGGGCTGGATGGCGGTAATGGTGTGGTGGTATAATATTACCATTACACTATCCATCTGAAAATAATATAGAAAATGACGCCCCTTGACGCAGTTTCTGCGCTGCAATAAACGCGCGCCTTCGTTTCGTCAGGACACTTACCAATGCGCACTCAATCGACGCGCTCGGCCAAGGCCTCGGAAATCACCAACGGCTGGATCGTTGTGGATGCCGAAGGCGTCGTGGTCGGCCGTCTCGCCTCGTTCATCGCTTTGCGCCTTCGCGGCAAGCATCGCGCCGATTTCACGCCCCACGCGGACACTGGCGACCATGTCGTCGTGATCAACGCTGAGAAGGTGGCGCTGACCGGCAAGAAAATGACGGACAAGATCTACTACCGTCACACCGGCCACCCGGGCGGCATCAAGGAACGCGTTGCGGGCAAAGTGCTTGCCGGCAAGCATCCTGAGCGCGTTCTGGAGAAGGCCGTTGAGCGCATGATGCCGAAAGAAAGCCCGCTGGCGCGCAAGCAGCTCGCGAAGCTTCGCGTTTATGGCGGCAGCGAACACCCGCACGCCGCGCAGAACCCCGTCACGATCGACTTCAAGTCGAAGAACCGCAAGAACTCGAGGATCGGCTAAACCATGACCGACACGACTCAAGGCCTCGAATCTCTCGGCCAAATCACCGGCCAGGCGCCGCGCGTTGAACAGAACGTCGCCGAGCTGCGCGAACGCAAGGTCGATAATCTCGGCCGCTCCTACGCCACCGGCAAGCGCAAGAACGCCATCGCGCGCGTCTGGGTGAAGCCGGGCAAGGGCAAGATCACGATCAATGGCAAAGCCTCGGACGATTATTTCGCCCGCCCGGTTCTGCGCATGATGATCAACCAGCCGTTCAAAGTCACCGAGCGCGAAGGCGAGTTCGACGTGTTCGTGACCGTCGTCGGTTCGGGGCTCTCGGGGCAAGCTGGCGCTGTGCGTCACGGCATCTCGAAGGCGCTGGCCGATTACGAGCCGCCGCTTCGCCCGGCTCTGAAGCACGCTGGCTTCCTCACGCGCGACAGCCGCGTCGTTGAACGTAAAAAGTACGGCCGTGCGAAAGCGCGCCGGAGCTTCCAGTTCTCGAAGCGCTAAGCTGCTTCTCTTTCTGGTCTCGACGGGCGCTTCTCTCACGGGAAGCGCCCGTTTTGTTTTTGGGAGGCGCACTTGGCGCAGCGTGTTTTCATCGATGGCGAAGCCGGCACCACGGGTTTGCAAATCCGTGAGCGGCTTGAAGGCCGGCGCGACATCGAACTTGTGTCGATTGATCCGGCGAAGCGCAAAGATGCGGACGAGCGCAAGCGGCTGCTGAATGGCGCCGATGCGGTGATCCTTTGCTTGCCGGATGATGCGGCGCGCGAGGCAGTGGCGCTGATCGAAAACGATGCGGTGAGGGTGATCGATGCGTCGACGGCGTATCGCGTCGCCGAGGGGTGGACCTACGGGTTTGCGGAATTGGCGAAAGGTCAGCGCGAGAAGATCGCGGCGTCGAAGCGGATTTCCAATCCTGGCTGTTATCCGACGGGTTTCATTGGTTTGGTGCGGCCGCTGGTTGATGCGGGCATCGTGCCGCGCGGCTGGCAATTTTTCTGCAACGCCGTGAGTGGTTATTCCGGCGGCGGCAAAGCGATGATCGCCGAGTTCGAGAACACCGGCGCGCCGGAATACACTTCTGTGCCGTATCGGATTTATGGGCTGACTCAGCAGCACAAGCATGTGCCCGAGATGCAAGTGCAGGCAGGGCTGTCGCGCCCGCCGGTCTTCGCTCCGAGCGTGGGGCGTTACTACAAAGGCATGATCGTTGAAGTGCCGCTGGCGCTGATGGCTTTGCCGCAACCGCCGACGCTCATTGAAGTGCATGGCGCAATCGCTTCGCATTATGCCGACGAGCGCTTCGTTGAAGTTGCATCTCTAGCGGAAGCTACCAGTCTCAAGACGCTTTCGCCCGAAGGTCTCAACGGCACCAATCGCATGAAGCTCTACGTCTTTGGCCACGATGGCGAAGCGCGGCTCGTGGCGCTGCTCGACAATCTCGGCAAAGGCGCGAGCGGCGCCGCGGTGCAGAACTTGAACTTGGCGCTCGGGTTGGAAGAGGGCGCGGGGCTGAGTTGAGATCGCCGGCGAGGACGCCGGCGGTTCAACAAGAAAGCGCGCAGCGTTGGCGGCTGCGCTCGAGGTCTTTCGAGGCAGTCGGTGCGCGCGAGTAGATTGAGAGCCTACGAGCTGTCGGCGGTGAGGATCGCGGGTGCGGCGAGTGTGCGTGCACACTCCGCGGGCGGTGCGGTGATGATGAGGCGCGATCTGCCGATGCCGCGGCGCATGGCGCGCATGAAGCGCGCGATGAAGCGTTCGGGGGCGGCCATAATTTCGGTGATGCGCGTTAGGCGTTGAGTGAGATTGCCGACCCGTAGGCGCAGGCGGCCATTGCGAAAGAAGCGGCGCAGGTTTGGTGTTGAGCGCATGAAGCCGCGCGTGGTGGCGCCAGGACGGCGTGTGCGCTGTGGCGGCGGCGAACCCATGCATTGGACGGCCATGAGGAAGACCAAGTGTTCAGCTGAGCGCTCGCAGCGGCGCACAAAACGCTTGAGCAGCTTGCTGCGCCTTGGCGCGACGAGCAGAAGCGCTATGCGCGTCAGCCATGCGAGCCACGGCAAGAAGGCCGCGACGAACGCGGCGATCTTGTCTGGGCTGATGAGTGGCTGACTGGGTTTCATGCGCGGCAGTTTAGGAGCGCGCGAAGTCGGTCGGATTGGTGCGGGCGGAGATTCTTGTTGCTGGCTGAAAGTGCTGTGAAAATTTCGGCCGGGACCTGTGCGCTGTGTTGGATAGGCGGCGCTTTATCACGCCGCCTTCGACAGGCTTAGGCCGGATTGGAACGCACTTTCACATACGTGCCGGGCGCATCGCCGAGCACTTCGAGTTCGCCGTCGCCGGGTGTGCGTGCGGGCACATCCGGGCCGCTCTTTTCGCGCAGCCACGCGTCCCAATGCGGCCACCACGAGCCCGGGTGCTCGACCGAGAAGGCTTGCCAATCTTCCAGCGCGCCTTTGAGGTTGGGGTTGGTCCAGTACTGATATTTGTTCGCGCTTGGGTGGTTGATGACGCCGGCGATGTGGCCGGAACCGGCGATGATGTATTCGACCGGGCCACCGAACGAGCGGGCGCTGCGATAGACGCTGGCCGCCGGCGCGATGTGATCTTCCTTCGAACTCTGCATGAAGATCGGGATCTTCACGTCCCTCAGCGAGAGCTGCTCGCCGAGCAGTTCGAGCTTGCCTTCAGTCAGCGCGTTGTCGCGGTAGAATTTGCGCAGATAGAAGAGGTGGAGCGCTTTCGGCATGCGCGTTTGATCAGCGTTCCAATAGAGCAGATCGAACGGCGGCGGCTGTTTGCCGATGTAGTAATTGTCGACGACGTAATTCCAGACGAGATCGTTCGAGCGCAGTGAGTTGAAGGTGTCGGCCATGGTTTGCGCATCGAGCACGCCGCCGGCCTGATCCATCTTGTCTTCGAGGAATTTGATGCCGGCTTCGTCGGAAAAGATCAGCAGATCGCCGGCGCATTTGAAGTCGGCTTGGCTGGCGAAGAAGGTGGCGCTCTGGATGCGCTTGTCGCCGGTCTTGGCCATGTGCGCGAGGACGGTCGCGAGCAACGTGCCGCCGACGCAATAGCCGACCGTGTTGATGCGATCGACTTTGGCGGCTTTGGTCACCGCCTCTACCGCGTCGTAAATGCCTTCGCGCATATAGTCTTCGAAGGTGACCTCAGCCATATCCTCGCCGGGATTGACCCAGGAGACGAGGAACACCGTGTGGCCCTGATCGGTCAGCCATTTGATCATCGAGTTTTTGGGCTGCAGATCGAGGATGTAGAATTTGTTGATCCACGGCGGGAAGATCAGCAACGGGACTTCGTGAACGTTCTCGGTGGTAGGGTTGTATTGCAGCAGCTCAAACACCCGATTGCGGAAGACGACCTTGCCCGGCGTGGTGGCGACGTTTTCGCCGACCTTGAAGGCTGCGAGATCGGTTTGTGAAATCGCCAGCACGCCATCGCCGCGCTTTAGATCGTTGGCGAGATTCTCGACGCCCTTGAGCAAGCTCTCGCCGTGCGTATCGAACAAGGCGCGCAGAGCGGCGGGGTTGGTCATCAAGAAGTTGGACGGAGAGGCGGCGTCCACGGCTTGCTTGATGTAGAAGACGGCCTTGCGCTTGGTCGCCTCGTCCACGCCTTCGGTGCGCTCGACAAGATCGGTGATGAAGGCGGATGTGGCGAGATAAGATTCGCGCAGCATTGAGAAGGCGGGGTTCGAGCGCCACTCGGGATCCTTGAAACGCTTATCGCGCACCGGGCCTTCTTCCGGCTGCTGGCCGGTCAACATGTAGGAGGCGTGTTTCTGCCAGATCTCGCCGTAACGCTGCCAAAGGTTGGCGTGCGCTTCGCGTAGTGTTTCGGGCTGCTGGGCGAGCTGCGACCAAACATCGTTCAGCGCCGATTGCATGCCGAGCGGATCGGGCTGCCAGGCGTTGTGATCTTTCGCCTGATCGATGAAGGCTGTGGAGAACACCTGGTTGGCGCGCGTCATCGCCGAGGTCAGGTTGTTCGAGAGCGCGGCCAAGCTATCGGCCGTCTGTGACATGATGAGCTCGTTGAGCGGCGGCGGGGCTGCTGCGGGGGCCGGCTTCGGTGCGGCGGCGGCTGCCGGCTGGGGCGCGGATTCGGGCGCCGGCGCGGGCGTGGCTTTGGCGGCGGCGGGCTTGCGCTTGCGTTTGGCCCTGGGGGCGGCGGCAGGCGCGGGCTTCGCGGCGGGTTCGACCCCATCCGTCATGTTTGTCTCCCTATTGGCGCCAGTGTAATGCCGCTTCGCGTGGTGGCGCAAAGGCTGGGGCTGGTATAGGACGGATTTAGGGGCCTGAATCGCCCAGGAATGACGCTAATGCGCTTGGCAGCTCTCGCTACGATCCTTTGTTTCGGCCTGGCCGGCTGCATCAGCAGCGGCGAGACGCCGGAATGGTTCGCCCAGCGCAGCGCTGAGAATGACGAGGGCTATCCGAGCCTACGCTCGGTGCCGACTGGGACGGACGCCAATGTCGATGCGGCGCACTGGGCGGCAGTCGAGGCTGATGTGGTAGCGGCGGGCCAAGCTGTGCGCACTAATCCTCGCGCGCAGCCGGCGACGGCGACCGAGAGCCCGGCTGAGTTCCTCGAAGAGGCCCGCCAGGATCTCGAAGAGACGCGTCAGTCGCACGAACCGAACTGACGCGGGCGCACGATCCGCGATGAGTGATTTTCACAAGATCAAACGGCTGCCTCCTTATGTGTTCGAGGAGGTCAACAAGCTGAAGGCGCGCCTGCGCGCCAAGGGCGTCGACATTATCGATTTCGGCATGGGCAACCCGGATTTACCGGTGCCGGAGCACATCGTTGAAAAATTGTGCGAGACAGCGCGTAAGCCGCGCACCAATCGCTATAGCGCCTCACGCGGCATTCCGGGGCTGCGCAAAGCGATGGCGGGTTACTATGACCGCCGCTTCGGCGTGAAGCTGAACGCTGACACGCAGATCGTCTCGACGCTGGGTTCGAAAGAAGGCTTCGCAAATCTGGCGCAAGCGATCACGGCGCCGGGCGATACGATCGTGACGCCAAACCCCTCTTATCCGATCCACGCGTTCGGCTTCATCATGGCTGGCGGTGTTATCCGTCACATCGAGGCGCATACGCCGGAGCAATATTTGAGCGGGCTCGGACGCGCCGTACGCCATTCGGTGCCGCCGCCGATTGCGATGGTGACGTGCTATCCGGCGAACCCCACGGCGCAGACGGCTGATCTCGATTTTTACAAGGATGCAGTCGCGTTTGCGAAGAAGCACGACATGTTCGTGCTCTCGGATATGGCCTATTCGGAGATTTACTTCGAAGGCGATCCGCCGCCGTCTGTGCTGCAAGTTGAGGGCGCGACCGATGTCGCGGTGGAAGTGAATACGTTGTCGAAGACCTATTCGATGGCCGGTTTCCGCGTGGGCTTTGCACTTGGCAATGAGCGGCTGATTGCGGCTTTGGCGCGGGTGAAGTCGTATCTGGATTATGGCGCGTATACGCCGGTGCAGGTTGCTGCGGCGGCGGCGCTGAATGGGCCGCAGGATTGTGTCGCCGAGATGCGCGCGATTTATAAGCAGCGGCGCGATGTGCTGATCGAGAGCTTTGGTAAAGCGGGATGGCAATTGCCGAAGCCGAGCGCTTCGATGTTCGTTTGGGCGCCGGTGCCGGAGGCGTACAAACATCTGGGGTCGGTTGAGTTTTCCAAGCGTCTGATGGAAGGCGCCGAAATCGCAGTCGCGCCAGGCGCAGGGTTTGGCGAATATGGCGATGGTTTTGTCCGCATCGCGCTTGTCGAGAACGAGCAGCGGATTCGTCAGGCCGCGCGCAATCTGAAGAAATTTTTGCAATCCAACACAGCTGCGGCGGCGGAGTGAGCATGAGTAAGTTGCGCGTCGGAGTCGCCGGACTCGGCACTGTCGGCGGCGGCTTGCTCAAGTTGTTTGCGGACGAGCGCTCGCGTCTGCACGAGAAGATGGAAGTTGTCGCCGTCAGCGCGCGCGATCGCGGGCGGTCGCGCGTTGCAGATGTCAGCGCTTATCGCTGGTTCGCTGATCCGGCCGAGATGGCGGCGCAAGCGGATATCGATGTTGTAGTTGAGCTGATTGGCGGCGCGGATGGGCCGGCGAAAGCGGCGGTGGAAACCGCGCTGCGGCGCGGGGCGCATGTGGTGACCGCCAACAAAGCTCTGGTGGCGACGCATGGTGTTGAGCTTGCGGCGCTGGCGGAAGCGTCGGGCGCGAAGTTGTTGTTCGAGGCGGCGGTCGGCGGCGGCGTGCCGATGGTCAAGGCGCTGAAGGAAAGCGTGGCGGGCTGCCGGGCGGGCGCTGTCGCCGGGATTCTCAACGGCACCTGCAACTTCATACTTACAGAGATGGAATCCACCGGTCGTTCGTTCGACGATGTGCTGAAGGACGCACAGAAAATGGGCTACGCGGAAGCTGATCCGACGACGGACGTCGGCGGCTTCGATGCGGCGCATAAGCTGGCGATCTTGTGCGCGATTGCATTCGGCACGCGGCCTGATCTGGCGCATGTGCGCATTGAGGGCATCGAGCGGGTCACGCTCACGGATATCCGTTTGGCCGGCAAGCTGGGCTTCCGGATCAAGCTGATCGCGCGCGGCGCATCTACGGATGGCGGCGTTGAAATGCACGTGCGGCCGGCGCTTCTGGCGTTTGACCATCCGCTCGCGAACATTGGCGGTTCGCTGAATGCGTTGGTGGTCGATGCCGAGCCGGTGGGGCAGCTCACGTTCATCGGGCGCGGCGCTGGTGAAGGGCCGACGGCTTCTTCGGTCGCGTCCGATCTGATGGATTTGGCCGAGGATCGCGCGAGCTTTGCGTTCGGCAAGCCGCTGGCGCGACTGGCGGATGCGCCGCGGGCGGCGCCGACGGAGCGTGGGCGCTATTATCTGCGCTTCATGGTTGGCGACCGCCCTGGCGTGGTTGCGGCGATTTCTGAGCGGCTGGCGCATGAAGAAATTTCGATCGAGAGCTTCTTGCAGATGCCAGTGCACGAGGGGCCGGCGGTGCCGATTGTGCTGACGACGCAGACCTGCGCGCGCGCCGCTGTCGAGCGGGCGGTGAAGGCTATCGAAGCGCTCGAAGTGGTAGTTGAGCCGCCTTACGTGATGCCGGTTGAGCCGTCGGCGCGGGCTTTCCGGCCATCCTGAGCGGCCAGCGGCAGAGGGGACGGCGCGGCGCCCCCGACTCACTTTAGGCATGTGAGGATGAGCGCAGCCCTTAAAGTTCCGTATGCGCCGACCGCGTTCCTGGGCGTTGAGCGCTCGTTGACCGGGCGGCGCTGGCGTACGCGCGAGGCGGATTTGACGCTGGTCGAGGCGTTCCGGCGGCGCTTCTCGTTGCCGGAGATCGCTGCGCGACTTCTGGCGGCGCGCGGTGTGCCTTTCGATGGGGCGGAGAATTTTCTCGAGCCGACGCTGAAGGCGCTGTTTCCCGATCCGTCGAGCTTTGCCGACATGGATGAAGCAGCGGGTGTGATCGAGGATGCGATCGTCAGTGGGCGCTCGTGCGCCGTGTTGGCGGACTACGATGTCGATGGCGGATCGTCCGGCGCGCAGCTCGTGCGCTACTTTCGCGCGCGTGGGCGAGAACTGAAAATCTACGTGCCGGATCGCATGAAGGAAGGTTACGGGCCTTCGGTGGTGGCGTTCGAGCGATTGAAAGCGGAGGGCGTTGAACTCGTCATCACCGTTGATTGCGGCGCGGCAGCCGAAGGCCCGCTGAACGCGGCGGCCGAACTCGGGCTCGATGTCGTGGTGCTCGATCACCATTTGATGAACCATGCGCCGCCGAAGGCGCGGGCGGTGGTCAATCCGAACCGGATGGATTGTAAATCGGGGCAGGGTGATCTCACAGCGGCCGGCGTTGTGCTGGTGACGCTTGCGGCGGTGAACCGCGAAGCGCGCAAGCGTGGGTCGATCGGCTCGAACAATCTGCCGGACTTGATGCAGATGCTTGATCTCGCAGCGATCGGCACTGTGTGTGATGTGGCGCCGCTGACGGGCTTCAATCGTGCGATCGTTGCGCAAGGTTTGAAGGTGCTGCGCGCCGGCAAGAATATTGGGCTCGTTGCTCTCGCGGAGAATGCAGGGCGTAAGGGCCAAGCGACGGTTTACGACTTTGGCTTCATTCTTGGGCCGCGGATCAATGCGGGCGGGCGTGTTGGTGATGCGTCGTTGGCGACGCGATTGTTGTCCACGGAAGATCCTGCCGAAGCCAACGAACTCGCGGCGACTTTGGAAGCGCTGAACCAAGAGCGCCGGGCGCGCGAAGCGGAGATGTTGGCCGAAGCGGAAAGTGCTGCGCTGGCGGAAGCGGAAACGCGCTCAGTTGTGATCGTTGGATCGCATCTGTGGCATCCGGGCGTGATTGGTATCGCGGCGGGCCGCCTGAAGGATCGGCTGATGAAGCCGACGATCGTGCTGGGCGGTGTCAGCGAACATGAGCCGGCCAAGGGTTCGGGGCGCTCGACGCCGGGCGTCAACCTTGGCGCTGCGGTCGCGGCGGCGAAGGAAGCGGGGTTGCTGATCAATGGCGGCGGTCACGCGATGGCGGCGGGGCTCACGGTGGAGTGGGACAAGGTCGAGGCGCTGAAGGATTTTCTGTCGGAGCGACTCTCGGGTGAGATGGCTGCGGCTGCAGGAGAGGCGCGCGCGCTTGCAGTGGATGCGGCCGGCGCTATTGGCGCGCTTGATCTTGGACTGATCGATGCGCTCGATCGGATCGGTCCTTACGGGCAGGGCCATCCAGAGCCGGTGTTTGCGCTGCCGGATGTGCGGGTGAGCTTCGCCAAAATCGTGAAGGAAGAGCATGTGCGCTTCACGCTTGAGGATGCGCGTGGCGCGAAGGTGAGCGGCATTGCGTTTCGCGCGATGAAGAGCCCGCTGGGCGAGGCGCTGCTGAAGCGCGACGCGACTTATCACGCCGCGGTGCGGGTGAAGCGTAATGAGTGGAACGGGAACGTGAAGGCCGAGGTCGAGATCGTGGACCTAGCCGGGGCCGGTTAGGCGATCGTCCTGCGGCCGGGAGAGGCTCCGAACGCAGAGGCCGATCAGCACGATGCCGGCCAAGGTAAAGAAGCTCAGCATCGGCACGGAGACTGCGATGCCAGCGGCGGGGGCCATCCAGTCCTGATATTGGCCGCCGAGGCGCAGGAAAATGACCAGGGCTAGCGGCGCCAGCAGCACCCAGCCGGTCAGCAGGCCAAGAACCCTGAAAATCAAGCGCGCCTCCCGCCTTGCCAGCGCCAATCAGCCACTTTATATCGCGGCCTCCCGCGCATTCGAGGTGACTCGAATGAGCACGTGGGCCCTTCGTCTATCGGTTAGGACGTCAGGTTTTCAACCTGAAAAGAGGGGTTCGACTCCCCTAGGGCCTGCCACTTTCCCGCCTTCGCCGCCGTGCTAATTATCCCCTTCCCAGGGGACGGAAGAAGCCATGTCTTTGAGAAATATCCTCGGCGCAGTCGCCATCGCCATGACGCTGGGAGCATGCGCCCAGCCGGAAGGCCGTGCGGCGCAGACGGGCGCCGAGCAGGCGGCGGTCGAGACTGAGACGCTGACGGTCGAGACGGCGAACGGCCCTGTGCAGATCACGGTTGAGATCGCCGACGACGATCAGGAGCGCTCACGGGGGCTCATGTTCCGGCCGCCGCTGGCGGACAATTACGGCATGCTGTTTCATTTCCAGCGGCTTGAACGCGCCAGCTTCTGGATGCGCAATACGCCGAGCACGCTGGATATTATCTTCATTGGCGAGGATGGCCGCATTCTGAATATCGCGCCGTTCACCACCCCGTACTCGGACGCGCCGGTGCCTTCAGCGGGCCTTACGCGCGGAGTTCTGGAAATTCGCGGTGGTCATGCGGCCGAGCTTGGCATCCAAGCGGGCGATCGCGTGCGGCATCGCATCTTTCCAAGCTAGTTGGCGTTGCCGCCCGGTACGCGGCATGGCAACAGGACGTCACCGGGGTATAGCTCAGCCTGGTAGAGCGCCAGCTTTGGGAGCTGGATGTCGAGAGTTCGAATCCCTCTGCCCCGACCATCCTCAAAATGAAAACGCCGCGCTTGTTCAAGCGCGGCGTTTCCTTTCTACGCGATGGCGTCACCTCACGGGTAAGGTTCGCCGTTCTCGTAGAAATAGCGGCCCGACTGCGAGTCATAGAAATAGTAGCGGCCGGTGCGCTGGTCCAAACGCTCACGACGGTTGTCGACATTGCCGCAACGGCCTTCTTGACGGCAGCCAAGATACCAGCCAGCTGCGCCGCCGACGACGGCGCCGGCGAGAGCGGCTTCATCATCCCCAAGGATGGCGCCAGCAGCACCGCCAATGGCTGCACCGGTGAGGGCGCCTTGTTCACTTTGAGTCATGCCGGCGCAGGCGCTGAGGCCCAGCGCGGCGGCGGAAATGTATGCAGTAATCGCGAGGCGCATTCGTCGTTCTCCTGATCTCGTGCAGGCCTAACAACGGTGGAGTGCTTCCGTTCCGTAACGAGTTCGTAGGGCGCCAAGTCGCCGCAAAGTTCCGTTCAGACCACGCCGTCGCCGCGCAGTTGCGCGATGTCGCTTTCGCTGAGTGCGAGAAGTTCCTTCAACACGGTGTCGGTGTCTTGGCCCAGAAGCGGCGGCGGTACGCGGGTCGTTGGCGCCGTTGCGCTTAGGCGGAGCGGATTGGCGGCGAGTTTGATCTGATCGCCGTCTGCGCGCGTGACGCTCTCGACCGCGCCGCGGGCGATGACGTGCGGATCGGCATAGACTTGGTCCAATGTGTTGATCGGGCCGCACGGGACCTGTGCTTGCTCAAGAAGCGCGATCCATTGTGCGGTGGTGCGCGCGATCATGATGTGCGTGAGCGCCGCAGTTAGCTCCTCTCGGTTCTGTACGCGCGCTTCGTTGTGCGAGAAACGCGGATCGTCTGCGAGGGGCGAGCCGGCGGCGCCGCAGAAATCTCGGAATTGGCCGTCATTGCCGACGGCGAGAATGATGTGGCCATCCGCGGTGGCGAGCACCTGGTACGGCGCGATCGAGGCGTGTTGATTGCCGAGGCGCTGCGGCTTCTCACCTGAAACGAGGTAGCTGGCGCCGAGATTGGCCAGCATCGCGATCTGTGAATCCAGCAACGCAGCGTCGATGTGTTGGCCTTCGCCGGTGCGTTCGGCGTGCCGGAGCGCTGCAAGCACCGCCGTGACCGCGTACATGCCGGTGAAGAGATCGGCGACCGCGACGGCGCTTTTCATCGGCTCGCCCGCGCGTTCGCCGGTGAGGCTCATCAGGCCGCCCATGCCTTGGATGATGTAATCGTAGCCAGGGCGTTTCGCGTATGGGCCGGTTTGGCCGAAGCCGGTGATCGAGCAATAGACGATGGACGGATTGATCGCGGCGACGCTCGCGTAATCAAGGCCGTATTTTTTTAAGCCACCTGCTTTGAAGTTCTCGACCAGGATTTGGCAGTGCGGGACGAGTTGTTTCACCAGCGCCGAGCCGGCGGGCTTGGCGAAGTCGATCGTCACCGAGCGCTTGTTGCGATTGGCGGCGAGGTAATAGGCGGCGTCTCCGTTCTCGCCGTCAGAGTCCTTTAGGAATGGCGGCCCCCAGGAGCGCGTGTCATCGCCGGCGCCAGGCTTTTCGACCTTGATCACATCGGCGCCAAAATCGCCGAGGATTTGCGTGGCCCAGGGCCCGGCAAGAACACGTGAGAGATCGAGCACGCGCACGCCCGCGAGAGCGGCTTTGGTTTCTGTGACGGCCATGGGTTTGCTCTCGGCTTTGCTCTGATCAGGAGCGGTGGTAGAGCGGCGCCATGAGCGAAGTCAAAACGCCGGTCGCTACGGGCGGCTGCCAATGCGGGAAAGTGCGGTATGCGCTTTATGTCGCGCCGCAGAACTCGCATGTCTGTCATTGCCGCATGTGCCAGAAGGCCACGGGCGGAGTTTTCGCCGCGCTCGCGGGTGCGCCGAAGAGCGAGTTTGAGTGGACCGAGGGCGAGCCAGCGTTTTTTGCGAGCTCGAACTTGGCCAAGCGCGCTTACTGCCGCGATTGCGGCACACCGCTTTCGTTCAGCTACGATCTGCCTGAGGCGCGCTTTTACGTGACGATAGGGTCGCTGGACGATCCGGAATCGGCGCCGATCCATCAGCAGTACGGGATCGAGAGCAGGCTTTCGTGGGTGAAGTTCTGCGACGATGTTCCGGCCGAGCGAACCGGTGAGGACGCGAAGGCCGCAGCTTTTTTTGCGAACATGCAAAGCAACCAAGAATAATGCGTAGCCGGCTGCGCTCGCGCATAAGAGCGCTCTACTTTGGTCACACGCAATCGGCGGTGCGCTTTCAAGGCGTGCTGATCGTGCTGGATCTACTGATCATTGGCTTCTTCATTGGCAGCCAATTCATCGCCGAACAGCGCTGGTTCTGGATTGCTGACATGGCCATCGCTGTCTTTCTTGGCGCGGACCTGTTGGCTCGATTGTTCGCGTTTGGAACGCTTCGGCGATGGTTAAAATTTCCGACCACTTGGATCGATCTGGTTGTGTTCGCGACCCTGCTATTGCCCGCGGTGCTGCACAATTGGGGCTTTCTGCGAATACTGCGCTTGTGGACGTTGGTGCACGGTGAGCGGTTCTGGAACGTGCTGGCGCGCGGCAAATGGGACGATACTTACGTCGAAGATCTGACGCGCGCCATCGTGACGCTGTTCGTGTTCATCTTCTTGGCGGCGGGCTTCACGCAGGCGTTTTTTCTGGGACAACATCCAAAGCTCAACAATTTTGTCGATGCGATCTACTTCGTTGTCACTTCACTGACGACAACCGGCTATGGCGATATCACCATCGATACAGCGGCCGGGAGGTTGTTTTCGGTGGGCCTGATGATCGCGGGCATCAGTCTGTTTTTCGGCATCGCGCAAAAAGCATTTGCGCCGCAGCAGAAGATTGTGCGTTGCACGGGCTGCGGCGTGGACCGCCATAGCCTTGGTGCGAGCTTCTGCTGTAATTGCGGAGAGAAGCTCGCGGCGCCCTTGCGCGGACGCGCGCGGGTTGCCAGAGGAGTGCGCCGGTTCGGCAAGGGCGGTTAGCTCAGCGGTAGAGCGTCTCCTTTACACGGAGAGGGTCGGGGGTTCGATCCCCTCACCGCCCACCATCCTACGCTCGCAAAGCGAGGGTAGGATGTCCGCCGAAGCCTGGGCGAAGGCGGACTGGCGCCTCCCACGCGCGAGCTACGAAAGCCCAAGGCGGACGCTTTGGCCTAAGCGCAGCTACGGCTAGGCAAGCCAAGGTTCGGCATCGAGATGGAACTTCACCCCCTGTGGACAACTTGCTACGCAGTTGGGGCAGGGCGGTGCTATAAGGGCGGGGATGATTCAGCTTCGATCCGGAGTTGTCGTGATCGCCGCGCTCGGCTTGGGGGCGTGCGGCCAGGCTAGTGTTGGTCCGCCGCCGGCGGTTTCCGCGCCGATGGAGCAGATCAGCGCCGCCTCGATCCCTGATTTTCGCGCCCAGGCCGGCATGACCTATGCCGAGTTTACCGCGCAGCCGGCGATGCAGCGTTATGCGTTGGAAGGTTTGGGTGTCGCCGGAACTGCTGAGGCGCGGCGGTTCAATCACGCCATGGCGAACCAAGTGCCGGGCTTGGTTGCGGGCGGCGGCGGCGCGCAAGCACTGGTTTTTTCCGGCTGTGCGCCGAGTGGCTGCCTTGAGGGCCTGTCGGTCGTCGCGATCGATATCGGCACCGGCGATGTGTTCGTGGGCGTGAGCGACATGGCCGGGGCGGAGAAGCTCGTCCCGAATGATCGGCTGGAGGCGCTACTGCGGCTCACCTCACCCAGCCAAAGCTGGGACGATCCCATTCGGACGACCGCCGTAGCGGCAGCCGGTCCTTAATCTTTATCTGTTAGAAGCCTCGTCTTCGCGCGCTTGACCGGGGGAACGGCTTGTCCTAATTCCGGCCCCTCTCGCGAAAGAGACGCGGGTGTAGCTCAGTCGGTTAGAGCGCCGGCCTGTCACGCCGGAGGTCGCGGGTTCGAGTCCCGTCACTCGCGCCATTCTCGCTTGAAATTCCACGACAAACGCAGATTGCCATCGCGGGCGGGCGCCACTAGCGTCCGCGCCGATTTCGCGGCTGCGGCGCCTGGAACCCTGGCGTTGCGGTCCGCACCGGCTTAGGTGACGCTCATGGGCCTCGATCTGCTCGAATATCTGCCGATTATCATCTTTTTCGCCGTCGCCTTGGTGCTCGGCGCGGGCTTCTTGATTGCCGCCTTCGTGGTGGCGCCGAAGTCTCCCGACAAAGAGAAGGTCTCGGCCTACGAATGCGGTTTCAACGCCTTCGACGACGCGCGCATGAAGTTCGATGTGCGCTTCTATCTCGTCTCGATCCTCTTCATCATTTTCGATCTTGAAGTCGCGTTCCTGTTTCCGTGGGCGGTGACGCTTGGCGATATGCCGACGGAAGTCGCGCAGTTCGCGTTCTGGTCGATGATGGGCTTCCTCGGCGTGCTGACGGTTGGGTTTATCTACGAATGGAAGAAGGGCGCGCTCGAATGGGAGTGATCACTCCAGCCGGCGGCGCAGGGCGTGCGGGTGTCGAGGGCGGCTTTCCTGTGAAGGAAGACGATCCGTTCTACACCGGCCTCTCCGATCAGCTTGCCGACAAGGGCTTCATCACCGCAGCGGCGGACGATCTCATTACGTGGGCGCGTACGGGCTCGCTGATGTGGATGACGTTCGGCCTCGCGTGCTGCGCGGTCGAGATGATGCAGGCGTCGATGCCGCGTTACGATTTGGAGCGCTTTGGCTTTGCGCCGCGCGCTTCGCCGCGTCAGTCGGACGTGATGATCGTCGCTGGCACGCTGACCAACAAAATGGCGCCGGCATTGCGCAAGGTTTACGATCAGATGCCGAACCCGCGCTACGTAATCTCAATGGGATCGTGCGCCAATGGCGGCGGCTATTATCATTATAGCTACGCTGTCGTGCGCGGCTGCGACCGGGTAGTGCCGGTCGATATTTACGTACCGGGCTGCCCGCCGACTGCGGAAGCCTTGGTGTATGGCGTGCTGCAATTGCAGCGTAAAATTCGCCGCGAAGGGAACATCGTACGATGAGCCAATCGCTTGAAGACTTGGGCGCACACATCGCCGCTTCGATGACGAGTGCGATCGAAGCGCATGAAGTGGCGTTCGGCGAGCTCAATCTGACGGCGCGGGCCGATCAAATTTATGCGGTGATCAAGTTTTTGCGCGATGACCCGCGCTGCAAGTTCACCAGCATGATCGATATTTGCGGCGTCGATTATCCAGAGCGCACCAAGCGTTTTGACGTGGTTTATCACCTGCTCTCGATGCAGCTGAACCATCGCGTGCGCATCCGGATCGCGACGGATGAGCAGACCCCGGTCGCTAGCATCGCGACGATCTATCCGTGCGCGGATTGGTTCGAGCGCGAGGCGTTCGACATGTATGGCATTCTGTTTTCAAACCATCCGGACCTGCGCCGCATCCTCACCGACTACGGGTTCGAGGGCTATCCGCTGCGCAAAGACTTCCCGCTCAGCGGCCACGTTGAAGTGCGCTACGATAGTGAGCAGCAGCGGGTCGTGTATGAGCCGGTGAAGCTCGCGCAAGCGTTCCGTAACTTTGACTTCCTCTCTCCCTGGGAAGGCATGACCCTGCCGGGTGATGAGAAGGCCGGTGGCGACCGGACCAAGCCATGAGCGGAGCTTCGCTTTCCGGCCGTTGTCTATGCGGCGCCGTGCGTTTTACGGCCACGCCGGAGAAGATGACGATGGACGCGTGCCATTGCTCGATGTGCCGCCGCTGGGCCGGCGCGCCCGCGATGACCGTGTTCTGTACGGACCTCAAATTTGAGGATGAGAGCGCAGTCGGCGTCTACCAATCATCGGACTGGGCCGAGCGCGGTTTCTGCAAGACCTGCGGGTCGAGCCTCTTCTGGCGAACGCGCGACCACAAGCTGTTCACGGTGTCAGCGCACGCTTTCGATGACCCTGGGCAGTTCCACTTCGATGTTGAAATCTACATCGACGAAAAGCCCACCAATTATGCGTTTGCGAACCCGACGCGGAAAATGACTGGCGCTGAAGTCGTCGCGGCGTTCGGGAATATCGGCGGAGCTGATGATCATGGCTGACGATCTCTCTCTCACGCCCGTGACCGCTGAAGAGAAGCGCACATTCACGATCAATTTCGGACCGCAGCATCCGGCGGCGCACGGCGTGTTGCGTCTCGTGCTTGAACTGGATGGCGAGATCGTAGAGCGTGTCGATCCGCATATCGGGCTGCTTCACCGCGGCACCGAGAAGCTGATCGAGTACAAAACCTATCTGCAGGCAATTCCGTATTTTGACCGGCTCGATTATGTCGCGCCGATCAATCAGGAGCATGCGTTCTGTCTGGCGATTGAGAAGCTTGCCGGCATCGAAGTGCCGCGCCGGGCCTCGATCATTCGGGTGCTCTATTCGGAAATAGGGCGGATTCTGAACCATCTACTGAACGTCACGACGCAGGCGATGGACGTTGGCGCGCTGACGCCGCCGCTCTGGGGCTTTGAAGAGCGCGAAAAGTTGATGGTGTTTTATGAGCGCGCCTCGGGCTCGCGCATGCACGCCAATTATGTGCGTCCGGGTGGAGTTCACCAGGATCTGCCGCCGCAACTGGTCGACGATATCGAAACGTGGTGCGAGCAGTTTCCGCGGACGGTGCATGATATTGAGGGCCTGCTGACCAACAATCGCATCTTCAAGCAGCGCAACGTTGATATCGGCGTTGTGAGCGCGCAGGACGCCATTGAGTGGGGCTTCTCGGGCGTCATGGTGCGCGGCTCGGGGCTTGCCTGGGATTTGCGCCGCTCGCAGCCGTACGAGATTTACAACGAACTCGATTTCAAGATTCCGCTCGGCAAAAACGGCGATTGCTATGATCGTTACCTCTGCCGCGTCGAGGAAATGTACGAGTCGGTAAAGATCATGCAGCAATGCGTGAAGCTGTTGCGGCAGACGCCAGGCCCGGTGCTGCCTGAGAATTCGAAGTTCGCGCCGCCACGCCGCGCCGAGATGAAGAACTCGATGGAGGCGCTGATCCATCACTTCAAGCTCTATACCGAAGGCTTCCACGTTCCGGCGGGCGAAGCTTACGCTATGGTCGAAGCGCCGAAGGGTGAGTTCGGTGTTTATCTGGTGAGCGACGGCACGAATAAGCCGTATCGCCTAAAAATCCGCGCGCCGGGTTTCCCGCACCTCGCGGCGATGGATTATCTCTGCAAGGGCCACATGCTGGCCGATGTGTCCGCTGTACTCGGTTCGCTGGACATCGTGTTCGGCGAGATCGACCGGTGATCGGAACGGACCGGTGAGCCCTGAGCATGCACCGCTTATGCTTTGGATCGAGGGCGTGGTTGCTCTCGTCATCGCGCTTGCGTTCCTGCTGCATGCTTTGTTCGCGTTCAAGCCGGAGCATGTCGAGCATCATCCCGCCCGCGTGCGTATCGGGGCCACGATCCAGGGTTTGGCGATCGGGTTGCTGATTGGTTTCGTGGTGGTGCCGCTGCGGATGCAGGTGATGGACGCGCGCGGGTTCGATCCGGGGCTCTCGCCTGGCTTGTCGTCGCTCTCGTTTATTCCAGCGTTGTTGATGCTAATTGTTATTCGGCGCGGGGCGTTGCTGAAGGTGCCGGTGCTGAAGACGTATCTGCGCGCCTATCGCCGTGCGACGCTTTTGAAGGCGCGGGATGATGCGGAGAAGGCGTTGGCGAAGCTTGACGCGATCGAAGCGCGGAAGGCGTCGACATGACCGGCGCTTTGATCGTCAATTTGATTATGTGGATCGGCGTTGCGATCGCGCTCGCGGTGACGTTCAGTTATTTGACCGGTCGCAGTGCGCGTGAGCGCTTTCCGGGCGGGCCGAAGCGTTACTTGTTCGCGCTGATCATTCAGGCGGCTGCCTTCATGACCCCCATTCCGGTCGCGCTGCTTCTGATGCTTGGGCGCCCGATTCCGCAAGGTGTCGATGTCATCATTGCGGTGGCGGTTGGCGTTGGCGTGTTGGCGGCGCTGCACTATGCGCCGGTGACCGGCCCGATGCTGAAGGATTTACGGCGCGCGCGTTTGGACGCGGCGATGCGGCGGATCGCGGAGAAAGACAAATGAGCGCCGCCGACGTGGTTCAGCGCCAATTGGAGGCGTACAATGCGCAGGACCTCGATGCGTTCTGCGCCACCTATGCGGACGATTGCGTGATCTGCGATTTGCATGGCGCGGTGACGCAATCGGGGGCGGCGGACATTCGTGCGCGTTACGCCAAGACATTCGCCGACTATCCGCAGAACCGCGCCTGGGTCGAGCATCGCATGGCGCTTGGCGATGTTGTTATCGATCACGAGAAGGGCGAGCGTTCGCCCGAAGGCCCGTTCTTCGAGGCGCTTGTGATTTACACCGTTAAGAACGGGCGGATCGCCCGCGTTGATTTCGTGAAGTGAGAGAGAGATGAGCGTTCGCCGTCTAGCCGCAGATCAGCCAGAGAGTTTTGCGTTTGCACCGTCGACGATGGAGCAGGCGCGCTGGTGGATGGCCAAGTATCCACCGGAGCGCAAGCAATCGGCCGTGATCCCGATCATGTGGCTAATCCAAAAGCAGGAGGGCTGGGTGTCTGAGCCGGCGATCGAGGCGCTCGCGGCTTTGCTTGAGATGCCGAAGATTCGCGTGCTGGAAGTCGCGACCTTCTACACGATGTTCCACCTCTCGCCGGTTGGTAAGCACCATTTCCAGCTGTGCGGCACGACGCCGTGCGTGCTGCGCGGGGCGGAGGATTTGAAGAAAGTCTGCAAAAGCCGCATCGGGGAGAAACATGCGGTCAGCGCGGATGGTCTGTTCTCGTGGGAAGAGGTCGAGTGCGTCGGCGCCTGCGTGAACGCGCCGGTGGTGGCGATCGATGATTATTATCATGAGGACCTGACACCGGATGCGCTGGAGGCTCTGATCGAGAAGCTTGCGCGTGGCGAAAAGATTAAGCCGGGCTCGGCGAGCGGACGGCAGACATCGGCGCCCGAAGGCGGCCCGAACGTGCTGACGGATCCGTCGCTCTATGACGGTTCGCTGGCGCAAAAGATCACGTTGCCTGCTCTGCCGGAGAAGGTGTGAGCGACCCGCAAACCCCGATCGAGCCAACGCCGCAGCGTGGCCGCTACGAACCGATCCGCCTTGGCGGTGCGATTCGGCGCAGCGCTGTGGTGATTTACGCGCTGCTGGCGATCGGTCTGGCCGGGCTCGCGGTTTACATGGCGACGCTCGGGCAGCGCGAGATCACCAGCATGTACGTGGCCGCGCCGGCGATCGGCTCGCTGTGGTTTGGCCTGCGCGTGTTCATGATGCTCGGGAGCAAGCCATGAACGCGCCGCTTGATCTTGAGACGCCGGAAGGCCGCGCTGCGTATCGCAAGGAGCTGCGCGGCGTCGCGCGTTGGCCGCGCATCATCGGTTTTGGCCTCATCCTGATCGCTGCCGTCGCGATACTGAATTTGCGCAGCGATCCGGAGGCGGGCGCAGCGCTTTATGGCGCGTACGGGTTGTTGGCAGCAGGCTGGGCCGTGCTGATCTGGTCTTACGTGCAACGCAATATCTATCATCGCCGCCGGACGCGGCAGAGTGGGAACGACCATGCTGGCGGATAAGGATCGCATCTTCCTCAATCTCTACGGGACGCGCGGCGCGGACCTGGAGAGCGCCAAGAAGCGCGGGGCATGGAACGGCACCGCCGACATGATCGCGGCTGGCCGCGATTGGATCATCACGCAGATGAAAGAGAGCGGCCTGCGCGGTCGCGGCGGCGCGGGCTTCCCGACCGGCTTGAAGTGGAGCTTCATGCCGAAGGAAGTAAAGGATCGGCCGCACTATCTCGTCGTCAACGCTGACGAATCTGAGCCGGGCACGTGCAAAGATCGCGATATCATGCGCCACGATCCGCATTTGCTGATCGAAGGTTGCCTCGTCGCGTCGTTCGCGATGCAAGCGCACGCTTGTTACATCTATATTCGCGGCGAGTACGTGGCCGAGCGCGAGGCCATGGAGCGCGCGATTAAGGAAGCTTACGAGGCCAAGCTCGTCGGCAAGAACAATGTGCATGGTTGGGATTTCGACATCTACATGCACCACGGCGCAGGCGCTTATATTTGCGGCGAAGAAACGGCGCTGCTCGAAAGCCTTGAAGGCAAGAAGGGCCAGCCGCGTTTGAAGCCGCCGTTTCCGGCGAACGTCGGTCTCTATGGCTGCCCGACGACGGTGAACAATGTCGAATCGATCGCGGTGGCGCCGACGATTTTGCGTCGCGGCGCGAAATGGTTCGCCGGCTTTGGCCGCCCGAACAATGCAGGCACCAAAGTGTTCTGCGTGTCGGGCCATGTGAACAAACCCTGCAATGTCGAAGAGGCGATGAGCATTCCGTTGAAGCAGCTCATCGAGGAGCATTGCGGCGGCGTGCGCGGCGGTTGGGGCAATCTGAAAGCGGTGATCCCCGGCGGCTCGTCGGTGCGCATGATCAACGCGCAAGAGTCTGAAACCATGTTGATGGATTTCGATGCGCTGTCAGCTGCGCCGCATCGCTCCGGCCTCGGCACCGCCGCGGTGATCGTGATGGATCAATCGACCGACATGATCCGCGCCATCGCGCGCATCGCGTATTTCTACAAGCATGAAAGCTGCGGCCAGTGCACGCCGTGTCGTGAAGGCACGGGCTGGATGTGGCGCGTGCTGGAGCGCATGGCGAAGGGCGAGGCCGAACACAGCGAGATCGATTTGCTGTTGGATGTGGCCGGGCAGGTTGAGGGCCATACGATTTGCGCGCTCGGCGATGCGGCGGCGTGGCCAATCCAAGGTTTGATCCGGTGCTTCCGTCCGGAGATCGAGCAGCGGATCGATCGCTACCGAGCGGCAAAGGGCGTGCACCAAGTGAAGATGGTGGCGGCCGAGTAGTGAGATTTGCTTCACCGACTTTGTGGGTTTAGAACCTGAGCACTCATCAATAGGAGGCCATGGGCTTTACGTCCGGGCGCGCCCGCCCCGTGCGAAGCAATGTCATTGCAGAAGCTTCGCCCGCTCAAGGGAGAATTTATGATTGATCATGCCAATGACGCTAAGGCGTCATTCGATGAGCTGTATTTACAGGCTGATCCCCGCGATTATTTCTCGGTATTGGGTTCTCTGGACTATTCCATTCCAGACTTGGCCAAACCGATTTTCAAGCAAGTCGCCGCTGGCTTTCGCGCTGTAAACGGACGAGGCGCAACCATTCTCGATCTCGGATCGTCGTACGGGATCAATGCTGCGTTGTTTCGTTTTCCGATTTCGGTGGATATGATCCGCCGCCGCTATGCGCGGCGCGAGATGATGGCGCTGACCTCGGAGCAGGTGCGCGCGTTCGATCGCGCTTATTACGCATCATGGCCACGCGCTCAGCCTGAGCGCATTATCGCAGCTGACGTTTCGGCGAGCGCAGTGGAGTACGCGGTCGATGTTGGGCTTGCCGATGACTGCATCGCCCACGATTTTGAGGCCAGCGCGCCATCCGCCGACGTTGTGGCGAAGTTGGCGGATGTCGATCTCATTATTTCAACGGGCGCGGTTGGCTACGTTACCGAGAAGACGTTTGATGCGATCGTGAAAGCGTCTGGGCGCACGCCTTGGGTGGTTTCATTCGTTTTGCGCATGTTCGACTACGACGCGATTGCCGAGCGACTCGCAGAGGAGGGGCTCGTCACAGAAAAATTGCGTTCTGCGGTATTCGTGCAGCGCCGGTTTCATGATGAGGACGAAGCCAAGCAAGTGTCGGACTTGCTGCGAGCTAAGGGTATAGATCCGGCGGGGCTGGAGTCGGAGGGACTGTTGTTCGCCGAGCTTTACGTTTCGCGGCCGAAGGAGTTGGTGGAGGCGATGCCACTCGATTGGCTGGTCCGGGTCGCCAGTGGACGAAATCTCAGTTTTGGGCCACGCCTGATACAGGTGCGGCGCGATGGAAAGCGTTTGCTCGCTCCTTTGAGGCCTTAGATGAAGCACTTCCTTCTGATCTACGACTACGCGACGGACTTTCTGGAGAGGCGGGCAGCGCATCGGCCGGCACATTTGGAGCTTTGCCGCGCCTCAGCCGCGCGCGACGAACTGCAGCTTGGCGGGGCGGTGCCGAATGATGATCCGCCGTTTGGGTTGCTTCTGTTCAAAGCCGAGACCGCCCAGGTCGCAGAGGATTTCGCGCGCTCCGACCCCTATACGAATGGAGGGGTTGTCACGTCGTGGCGCGTGCGCGAGTGGATCACTGTGGTCGGCGAGGGTGCGCTGACGAAGGTGTGAGCCATGGCCAAGGGCGTCATCGAGACGTGGGAAAAGCTTGAGGACTTCAAGCGCCGCGATGTGACGTTCGATGGTTTGAAGCGAAAAGTCTTCGTGTCTGGCGACGGGCCCGGCGTCATCATCATTCACGAAATCCCGGGCATCACGCCGGAAGTGGCGCGGTTTGCGCGCTGGGTGCGGGATGCGGGTTTCACCGTTTATCTGCCGTCGCTGTTTGGCAAACCGGGTAAGCCGAACAGTAAGGGCTACACCAATGCATCGATCTTCCGCGTCCTCTGCATCGCGCGTGAGTTCAAGATTCTGAACTCCGCTGACGAGCACAGTCCGGTCGTGGATTGGCTGAAGCAACTTGCAGCGGTCGCGCATGGCGAGTGCGGGGGCAAGGGCGTCGGCGCGTTGGGCATGTGCCTCACCGGCAATTTTGCGCTCTCGATGATGGTCGAGCCCGCGGTGCGAGCGCCCGTGTTGTGCCAGCCGTCGGTGCCTGTGAATGATCCCGCTGGGATGCACGCCTCGCCGGAAGACATGGCAATCGTACGCGCGCGGATGGAGCGGGAAGACTTGACGCTGCGCGCCTATCGCTTCGCTGGTGACAAGTACTGCAAGGCGGCTCGGTTTGAGGCGTTCAGCGCTGCACTCGGGAAGCGGTTTGAGGGTGAGGTTTTGCCTGACAGCGCCGCCAAGCCAGATACGTTCAACACCAATCCCCATAGTGTGGTGACGACACACCTCATCCATGAGGCAGGCTCGCTGACACGCGCGAAGGTCGAAGAGATCATCGCCTTCTTCAAATTGCGCCTCGTTGGCTAGGCACGCATGAAAACGGAGCGGCTGTCGCCGCTCCGCATTCGTTTCGGTAGCAGGACGCCGTTTATTGCGGGCGTTCTTGGTCGGTGTTGCGATCGCCAGGACGCTTCTTGTCTTGGTCGAGGTTTTCTCGGTTCGCGCCGTCTTGGTTGTCGCGACCTGGCTGCGCTTGGCGCTGCTGATCTTGGTTGTTCTGATCCGGCTGGTTTGGTTGGTTGGCCATGAGGTAATTGCTCCTTTTGCCCGCCCTTGCACAACCAACGGGGTGCAACGTCTGTCGTTCCAGAAAAATAATAATAAGCTCAGCTACTTATCCGGCTACTCGGGAACCTGCCGCGCCGTTACGCGGGGTCATTGCGGGAACGCAATTTGTGCATGGCTGACACCGCGATTTTGCGCGCTCGTAGGGCGTTGATCGCAGAGACTTTTGGCCCCCTTGCGGCGCAGCAATAAATCGTTCATGCGCGTGCGCGAAAGCGGTCAGACTCATGACGAAAATCCTCGTCGACGGCGTAGAAGTCGACGTACCTCCAGAGCTTACCTTGCTGCAGGCGTGCGAAGCCGCCGGCGCAGAGATTCCGCGCTTCTGTTATCATGAGCGGCTCTCGATCGCCGGCAATTGCCGCATGTGCCTGATCGAAGTGAAGGTGGGCGGCAAGTCCGGGCCGAAGCCGGTCGCGTCATGTGCGCAGCAGGTGAAGGACCTGCCTCCGCCGCGCGACAACGTCTTGAACGAACTCGTCACCAAAAGTGCGATCGTCGACAAGGCGCGCAAGGGCGTGATGGAGTTTTTGCTTATCAACCACCCGCTGGATTGCCCAATCTGCGACCAGGGCGGCGAGTGCGATTTGCAGGACCAATCCGTCGCTTATGGACGCGGCGGCTCGCGCTTTGATGAGAACAAGCGCGCCGTCGAAGAAAAGTTCATGGGGCCGTTGGTGAAGACGGTGATGACGCGCTGCATTCAATGCACGCGCTGCATCCGCTTCGTAACCGAGGTTGCCGGCGTCTCCGAGCTCGGCGCCACGGGCCGCGGCGAGGACATGGAGGTCACGACCTATCTGGAAGCGGCGCTAACGAGCGAGCTTTCGGCCAATGTCATCGATCTGTGCCCCGTGGGTGCGCTGACCTCGAAGCCGTACGCCTTCAATGCGCGGCCTTGGGAGCTGACCAAGACTGAAACCGTCGATGTGATGGATGCGCTTGGCTCGAACATCCGCGTCGATGCGCGTGGTGATGCGGTTTTGCGGGTGCTGCCGCGGGTCAACGAAGAGATCAACGAGGAATGGATCTCGGACAAAACGCGCTACGCTGAAGACGGCTTAAGCAGGCAGCGGCTGGATCGCCCGTTCATCCGTGAGAACGGCAAGCTCCGCGCAGCAACTTGGGGTGAGGCGCTTGAAGCGACGGCGAAGGCGCTTTCTGGCGATCCCAAACGCATTGGCGCGATCGCTGGCGATTTGGCCTGCGCCGAGAGCATGAAGGCGACGCTTGATCTCTTCCGTGCGCTGGGTTCGCCGAATACGGACTGCCGCGCTGATGGCGCTGCGATCGGCGGCGGTGCGCGTGAGGGCTACATTTTCAACTCGACCATCGCCGGCATCGACGAGGCGGACGTCATCCTGCTGATCGGGACCCATCCGCGTCTCGAAGCGCCGGTGCTGAACGCGCGCATTCGCAAGGCTTGGTTGCGCGGCGCCGAGATCGCGTTCATCGGTGAGGCCGCCGATCTGACCTATCCGTACGCGCACCTCGGCGAATCGCTGGCCGACGTGAAGGATCGGGCGGCTACGGTCGACAAGCTCAAGACCGCGCAAAAGCCGATGATCATCGTGGGCGCCGGCGCGCTGACGCGAAGTGACTCCGCCGCGGTGCTGCACTCGATCGGCGCGCTTGTGGCGAGCGCCAGTGTCGTGCGCGATGGTTGGAATGGGTTCAACGTGCTGCACACCGCAGCGGCGCGTGTCGGGGGGCTTGATCTTGGCTTCCTGCCGGGCGCGGGTGGAAAGAGCGCGCGCGAGATGCTCGCGGGCGGGCTGGATACGCTGCTGCTGCTCGGCGTCGATGAAGTTGAGCTGCCGCACGCTGGAACGGTGATTTACATCGGCACCCACGGCGATGCCGGTGCGCACAGAGCTGACATCATCCTGCCGAGCGCCGCCTACACCGAGAAGGACGCGACTTGGGTCAACACTGAGGGCCGTGTCCAGTACGGGCGCCGCGCAACGTTCCCGAAAGGCGATGCGAAGGAAGATTGGACTATCCTGCGCGCGCTCTCGGGCGTGATGGGGAAGACGCTGCCGTACGACACGCTTGGCGCACTACGCGCCAAGATGATCGCGGATCATCCGACCTTCGGCCAAGTCGATTATGCGCCGGGCGCCGTCGGCGCCGCGGCTTTTGATCCGACCGCGCTTGGCGCCGCGGGGGAAATTTCTGGCGCGCCACTGCGCAGCCCGGTGACGGACTTTTACCTCACCAATCCGATCGCGCGCGCGTCGAAGACGATGGCTGAGTGCTCGCGACTGAAGGCCGGCGCGATGAAGGTGGCTGCGGAATGATCCCCGGCGCCGACTACGTTCCGCTCGTCAATTTTCCTCTCGAAGTAGAGTGGGGGCTGATGAAGCTCGGCCAGATCCTGGCCATCTCCATTCTGCTGCTGATCTCGCTGGCGTTCCTGTTGCTGTTTGACCGCAAGGTTTGGGCGGCGGTGCAGTTACGCAAGGGCCCGAACGTGGTTGGCCCGTTTGGTTTGCTTCAGTCGTTCGCGGACTTTTTTAAGTTCGTGTTCAAGGAAATCGTCATTCCGGCGGGCGCCAACAAGACGGTGTTCATCCTCGCGCCCCTGCTGACGTTCGTTCTGGCTTTCATTGGCTGGGCGGTCGTGCCCTGGGGCCCCGATGTCGTCATCGCCGATCTCAATGTCGGCATTCTCTATCTTTTCGCCATCAGTTCGCTTGGCGTTTACGGCATCATCATGGGCGGATGGGCTTCGAATTCGAAGTATCCGTTTCTGGGTGGTCTGCGCTCTGCGGCGCAAATGGTGAGCTACGAAGTCTCGATCGGCTTCATCATCATTACCGTGCTGCTCCTGGTCGGCTCGCTCAATCTAACGACGATCGTGAACGCCCAGAGCGATGGCATCTGGATGTGGCACGGCTTCCGGATTTTCAACTTCGCGGAGTTTCCGGCCAACATTCTGGTCGGCGTGACCATGCTGGCGATGCTTGGGATGTTTTTCATCTCCGCGTTGGCAGAAACCAATCGCCCGCCATTCGATTTGCCGGAAGCGGAGTCCGAACTCGTTGCCGGCTACCAGGTCGAGTATTCATCGACGCCGTATTTGCTGTTCATGATCGGCGAGTACCTCAATATCGTCATGATGTGCGCGATGACGACGATCCTGTTCCTCGGCGGCTGGCATTTGCCGTGGGGATCGATCGAGAGCCTTGGGCTGTCGCCATTCTGGACGTCGACCGTGGCGATGCTGGTGTTCTACGCCAAGCTCTGGGTGATGTTCTTTATGTTCGCGATGGTGAAGGCCATCGTGCCGCGCTACCGCTACGACCAGCTCATGCGCCTTGGCTGGAAGATCTTCTTGCCGACCTCGCTCGTGGCCGTGGTGGCGATGGGCTATTACGTGACCTTCATCGCGCCGGCCGCGAACGCCACGGTGGCGGGCGGATGAGGGGTGCGGTGATCTTTCTGGCGCTGGTGGCGCTCGCTGCATGCCAAACGCTGCCGGCTGTTATTCCGGGCGCTGCGGGTGGCGCGTTCGACGTGCGTTACGATGCGGCGCAACAAAGCGTCGGCGAAATCGATGCGCGGGCGCGGGCCTATTGCAATGGCGCCGCTGATTTCATTTCCGGTGAAACCCGCTTCGATGGTTTCGCCTATCGCACCTATCGGTGCGTTGGGAGCTCATAATGTCGCGCTTACTGCAAGCCGCGAAGGGCGCGTTGATGCTCGATATGCTGGGCGGGTTTGCGCTCGGCATGAAGTATTTCTTCCGCCGCAAAGCCACGATAAATTACCCGTACGAGCGCAATCCGCAGAGCCCGCGCTTTCGCGGCGAGCATGCGCTGCGCCGTTACGCCAATGGCGAAGAGCGTTGCATTGCGTGCAAGCTCTGCGAGGCGATTTGCCCGGCGCAGGCGATCACGATCGAGGCCGAGCCGCGCGAAGACGGCTCGCGCCGCACCACGCGCTACGACATCGACATGGTGAAGTGCATCTATTGCGGCTACTGCCAAGAGGCGTGCCCGGTGGACGCGATCGTCGAGGGGCCGAACTTGGAGTTCGCCACCGAGACGCGCGAGGAGCTTTACTACGACAAGGAAAAACTGCTCGCGAACGGCGATCGCTGGGAACGCGAGATTGCGAAGAATTTGGAACTGGACGCGCCTTACAGGTAGGGCGCGATTTCTCGTGGCGGCTCGCGCAAAACGCCGGGCCCCAATACGAAGTTGGGAGAGCGTAACGGATGTTGGCGACGATCGCCTTCTACGTGCTGGCCGTGATTGCGGTGATTTCCGCGTTCGCGGTTATCTCGGCGCGCAATCCCGTGCACTCGGTGCTGTTTCTGATCCTGACGTTCTTTACGGCGGCGGGGCTCTTCGTGCTGCTCGGCGCCGAGTTTTTGGCTATGCTGCTGGTCATCGTCTATGTCGGCGCTGTTGCGGTGCTCTTCCTGTTCGTCGTGATGATGCTCGATGTTGATTTCGTGGAGCTGAAGCAGGGCTTTCTTTCCTACATGCCGATCGGCGCGCTGATTGCGGCGGCGTTGCTCGCTGAGTTGGGTTTGGTGGCGAGCGCTGCGGTCTCAGCGAATGGCGCTCCGATTGCGATTGCGCCGGCTGAGAACACCGGGATCACCAATGCCGAAGCAATCGGGCAGGTGCTCTACACCGACTATCTGCTCGTATTCCAAATGGCGGGCTTGGTGCTGTTCGTCGCGATGATCGGCGCCATCGTGCTGACGCTGCGCCATCGGCCTGGCGTCCGTAAGCAAGACATCGCCGCACAAGTGGGCCGTAAGCGTTCCGAAGGCGTCGAGCTTAAGGACATTCGTCCGGGTCAGGGGCTGGGTTGATGGAAATCACGCTCGCCCATTATCTGTTCGTCGCCGCCGCTCTGTTCACGATCGGCGTGTTCGGCATTTTCGTGAACCGCAAAAACGTCATCATCATCCTGATGTCGATCGAGTTGGTTTTGCTCTCGGTGAACATCAATCTGGTGGCGTTCTCGGCTTATCTGCAGAACCTGGAAGGCCAAATCTTCGCGATGATGGTTTTGACCGTTGCCGCCGCTGAAGCCGCGGTCGGTCTCGCCATTCTGGTCACGTATTTCCGTAATCGAGGCAACATCGCCGTCGAAGACATCAATCAGATGAGGGGCTGAGCCGGTGCAATTCTCAGCCGAAGTCCTGATCGTTCTCGCGCCGCTGTTCGCGGCGGCGATCGCTGGGTTGTTTCAGCGCTATCTTGGCGACAAGGTCGCAATGGGCCTGACGACCGCGTCGGTTGGCCTCTCGCTTGTTCTGTCGTGGCCGATCTTCATCGATTTCGTCTGGGGTGACGGGCAGGCGCGCGTCACGGAGCTGTTCAGCTTTATCGATGTGGCGGGCTTCACTTCGACGTGGAGCGTTCGCATCGACACGATGTCGGCGATCATGCTCGTGGTCGTGAACACGGTCTCGTTCTTGGTTCACGTCTATTCGATCGGCTACATGGCCGAGGACCCGCACCGGGCGCGGTTCTTTTCGTATCTGTCTTTCTTCACGTTCGCGATGCTGGCGTTGGTCACGGCGAACGACTTCCTGCAGCTCTTCTTCGGCTGGGAAGGCGTGGGCGTTGCGTCTTATTTGTTGATCGGCTTCTGGTTCCAGAAGCGCAGCGCCAATGATGCTGCGATCAAGGCGTTCGTCGTCAACCGGATCGGCGATTTCGGCTTCGCACTCGGGATCATGGCGTGCTTCACGTTCCTGGGGACGATCAAGTTCTTCCCCACAGCAGCGGGCGATCTCGCGCTCTTTGCCGGCTCGGTGAACGGCGTTGAAGTGGCCGGGCAGATCGAGCGATTGGCTCATCAGGCGTTGGTGCTGGGCGATGTCGTGCTGCCCGCGGCGGAGGTGACGGCGTTCCTGTTGTTCATCGGCGCGATGGGCAAGTCGGCGCAGTTCTTCCTGCACGTCTGGTTGCCGGACGCGATGGAAGGCCCGACGCCGGTTTCGGCGCTGATCCACGCCGCGACGATGGTGACCGCCGGCGTGTTCATGGTGTGCCGCCTGGGCGAGCTTTATCATATTGCGCCATTGGCAAGCGGATTCGTGACGATCGTGGGCGCGACGACGGCGCTGTTTGCGGCGACGGTGGGTCTGGCGCAGAACGACATTAAGCGCGTGGTCGCGTACTCAACCTGTTCGCAGCTCGGCTACATGTTCTTTGCGGCCGGTGTCGGCGCTTACAACGCGGCGATGTTTCACCTGTTCACGCACGCCTTCTTCAAAGCGCTGCTCTTCCTCGGCGCGGGCTCGGTGATCCATGGCCTGCATCATGAGCAGGACATGCGTTACATGGGCGGCGTCCGTAAGCCGATGCCGATCACCTGGGCGATGATGACGATCGGCACGTTCGCGCTGATTGGCTTTGGCATACCGGGGATTGGCGCCGTGTTCGGTCTGCCGGGTCTGGGCTTTGCGGGCTTCTACTCTAAGGACGCGATCATCGAAGCGGCGTACGGGAGCCACGGCATCGGCGCGCAGTTCGCGTTCTGGTGCGGCGTCGGCGCAGCATTGCTGACCAGCTTCTATTCTTGGCGCCTGGCTTTCATGACCTTTGAAGGCAAGTTCCGACCCAACCCGCACGCGCATCACGATGATCACGCCGCTGGCGCCCATGCCGATCACGGTCACGACGATCATCACCATGACGGACACGCGAAGCCTGCGGACGGTTCGGCGCCGGCGCATGAATCGCCGTGGATCATGCTTGCGCCGCTTATCGTGTTGGCGATTGGCGCTGTGCTCGCGGGCGCGGTGTTCTACCCGTACTTCCTCGGCCATCACGCTGGCGAGTTCTGGGATCACGTCATCCCGTTCCACGAAGGCCACCATGACTTCCCGACTTGGGTGCTGTGGGCGCCGCTGATCGTGACCGTGACCGGTTTCTTGCTGGCGATCGTCTTCTATCTGTGGAAGCCGGGCGCCTCGAAGGCGATGGCGAAGGGGCCGGTTTGGGCGTTCCTCTACAACAAATGGTACTTCGACGAGCTCTATAATTTCGTGTTCGTCAAAGGCGCGCGTGCGCTTGGCGATCTCTTCTGGAAGTGGGGCGACCAAAAAACCATTGACGGGCTCGGGCCTGATGGCGTTGCGGCCAGCTCGCGCTTCTTCTCACGCAACCTGCGCAAGGTGCAGACCGGGTTTGTCTATCACTACAGCTTCGTCATGCTGATCGCGGCAGTGGCTTTTGGCGCCTATGCGATCCTCGCGGGCATTGGGGGCGGCCAATGAGCGAGATCGTGGCCGGTTGGCCCATTCTTTCGATCCTGACGTTCCTGCCAGCGGCGGGCGCGGTGCTCATTCTGCTGTCGCGTATGTCCGCGCGCGGGCTGAACCCGGGTTACGACAATGGCGTGAAGCTGCTGACGCTGTTCTTCACGATTGCAACGTTTGTCGTCTCGCTATTCGCGTTCGCGGCGTTTGACCCGGCAAATCCTGCATTTCAGCTGACCGAGAACATTCCGTGGGCGTTTGGCGCGAGCTACGCCATGGGCGTCGACACGCTGGCGATGTCGCTGGTGATGCTGACGACGTTTCTGACGCCGCTCTGCATTCTGGCCAGTTGGGTGATCGAGAAACAGGTCTCCAGCTACATGGTGCTGTTCCTGTTGCTCGAGACGCTGATGATCGGCGTGTTCTGCGCGCAAGACATCATTCTCTTCTACATTTTCTTCGAAGGCGGCCTCATCCCGATGTTCATCCTGATCGGGGTGTGGGGCGGTGAGCGCCGTGTGTACGCGGCGTTTAAATTTTTCCTCTACACGCTGCTCGGATCGTTGCTGATGCTGGTGGCGATTGTCGCCATGGTGTCGATGGCGCGCGCGGCGGGGATCGAGAACCCGTTCAGCATTCCGGCGCTGACAGAGTTCGCGCAATCTGGCGGCTTCAGTCCAGACATTCAGATTTGGTTGTGGCTGGCGTTCTTCGCGTCGTTCGCTGTGAAGATGCCGATGTGGCCGGTGCACACTTGGCTGCCGGATGCACACGTCGAAGCGCCGACGGCGGCGTCCGTCGTGCTGGCCGCGATCCTGCTGAAAATGGGCGGCTATGGCTTCTTGCGATTCTCGCTGCCGATGTTCCCGGATGCGTCGCACTTTTTCACGCCGTTCGTCTTTGCGCTGAGCGTTATTGCGATCGTTTGGGCGTCGCTGGTGGCGTTCCGCCAACTCGATATGAAGAAGTTGATCGCGTACTCGTCGGTCGCGCACATGGGCTTTGTCACCATGGGCATTTTCAGTGGCAACGAGCAGGGCATCCAAGGCGCGATCTTCCAGATGCTGTCGCACGGCATCATTTCCGGCGCTCTCTTCCTCTGCGTCGGCGTGGTTTACGATCGCATGCACACGCGCGAGATCGCGTTCTATGGCGGTCTCGTAAATCGGATGCCGGTGTACGCGGCTATCTTCCTGTTGTTCACGATGGGCAATGTGGGGCTGCCTGGCACGAGCGGCTTTCCAGGTGAAATCCTCACCATGGTCGGCGCATTCCAAGTCAACGCTTGGGTTGCCGCCGGAGCGGCGTTGGGCGTCATCCTGTCCGCCGCCTACGCGCTCACGCTTTATCGCAAGGTCGCGTTCGGCGTGATCGAGAATCCGAATCTCGATGGCATCACCGATCTCGATACGCGTGAATGGGTGATGTTTGTTCCGTTGGTTGTGGCGACGTTGGTGATGGGGCTGGCGCCGGGCTACGTGCTCGACTTCACCCAGAATTCGGCTGAGGCGATCTCCGCCGCCTTCTTGGGAGCGCGCCCGTGAATCCCATGAGCGATTTCTCCGCCAGTATTCCGCTGGCCTATCCGGAGCTTCTGCTCGTCGTGTTCGCGCTGAGCGCGGCGATGATCGGTGCTTGGTTCAAGGACAAGGCATTCCACGCGCTCTCGATCCTTGGTGTTGCAGCGATTGCCGGCGCTGGCGTGTTGGCGATGTATGGGCCGTTCGCACCGGTTGAGATTTTCCAGGGCGCGATGGTCGTCGACGGTGTCGCAGTGTTCTCAAAGGTGCTGATCGCGTTTGCTGCCGCTGCGACGTTGGCGCTTGGCGCGGACCATTTCGGCCGGGTGAATGACAAGCGCTTCGAGTACCCGGTGCTGGTCACGCTGGCTGTGCTGGGCATGTTCGTCATGGTCTCGGCGCAAGACCTGATCACGCTTTACGTGGGCGTCGAGTTGCAGAGTTTGTCGGCCTACGTCTTGGCGGCTTGGCGGCGTGATGATCCACATTCGTCGGAAGCGGGCCTGAAGTACTTCGTGCTCAGCGCGATCTCGTCGGGCCTGCTGCTGTTCGGCTCTTCGTTTGTGTACGGCTTCACGGGTTCGATCCGCTTCGACGCAATTGCGGCTGCGGTGAACGAGGGTGCGGGTGGCGTCGGTTTGTTGTTCGGCCTCGTCCTCATGCTGTGTGCACTGGGTTTCAAGATGTCGGCGGCGCCGTTCCACATGTGGACGCCGGACGTGTACGAGGGCGCGCCGACGCCGGTGACCGCGTTCTTCGCGGCCGCGCCCAAGATTGCGGCCGTCGCGCTGATGGCGCGTGTGCTTTATGAGCCGTTCGCGGCGATGGAAGCGCAGTGGCAGCAAGTGGTGATGGCGTTGTCGGCGATCTCCATGGTGTGGGGATCAATCGCGGCGTTGCAGCAGACCAATCTGAAACGCCTTATGGCGTATTCGTCGATCGGCAATATCGGCTTTGCGCTGATGGGCCTCGCGGCTGGCGGTGACGAAGGCGCGGCGTCCGCGCTGATCTATATGGCGCTCTATCTGCCGACCAATATTGGTATCTTCGCGCTGATCTTGGCTATGCGACGTGAGGGCGAGCCGGCGGAGACCGTCGCTGATCTCGCGGGCATGGCGCAGAAGCGGCCGTTCATGGCCGCGCTGTTTACGATGCTGCTGTTCTCGATCGCTGGCATTCCGCCGTTCGCGGGCTTCATCGGTAAGCTCTTGGTGTTCAGCGCCGCCGTCGATGGCGGGCTGATCTGGCTCGCTGTTCTCGGCGGTGTCGCGGCGGTTGTGGCGGCGGCGTACTATCTGCGCTTGATCGCCTCGATCTGGTTCGCGCCGCCTGCGGTGCAATTGCAGGCCCCGAGCGGCACGATCATGGTGACGGCGACGGCTGCGGCGGTGTTGTCGTTCCCCATCCTGGTGTTGATGCTTGGCGCCGTGGAACGCTGGGTCGATGCCGCGGTGCGGATGAGCTTTTGAGAAAAGAGGCGCAATGATCGTCGCGCACGCGCCGGTCGAGGTCTTCGACGAGATCGACTCCACAATCTTGGAGGCGCGCCGCCGTGCCGAGCGCGGCGAAGCAGGTCCGGTTTGGCTGATCGCGCGGAGGCAGAGCGCAGGCCGCGGACGTCGTGGGCGCGCCTGGATTTCATTCGACGGGAATCTGCTCGCGACTTATCTCTTCGCCACGCGCCATCCGCCGACCACGGTTGCGTTGCTTGGGTTCGCCACCGGTGTGGCGCTGGCGGAGACGATGGACGCGTCCTTGGGCGCCGGCCGCGCCACGCTGAAGTGGCCTAACGATGTCTTCATCGATGGCGCGAAAGCATCTGGCATCATGTTGGATTCCGGATCGCTCGACCCGCAAACGACTTGGGTGGCGCTGGCGTTTGGCGTGAATCTTTCCGCCGCGCCGAAGGCCATTGACCAGCCCACCATCAGCCTCCGCCAAGTGTTGCCGCCGGACGCGCCGGCGCCTGAACCGCTCACCTTTCTTGCGGCGCTCAGACCGCGCCTGGAAGGCTGGGCGGAGCGGCTTGAGCGCGAAGGCTTTGAGCCGCTGCGCCAAGCTTGGCTCGCGCGGGCGCATGGACTTGGCCGCGACGTGCGCGTGATGCAGGGTGAGCAGGCGATCGAGGGACGCATCAGCGGGCTCTCGGGGCGCGGTGAACTCGAACTCGAAACTTTGAACGGCCTGCGCCTCATTGCGGCGGGCGATGTCCTTCTTCCTAGCGCGACTTGAACCCATGCTTCTCGCAATTGATGTCGGCAACACTAATACCAAATTCGCCGTCTGGGACGGTCAGTCCTGGCGGGCGCAGTGGCGCGCCTCCACCGACACCACCCGCACCGCGGACGAGTACGCGCCTTGGCTGACGCAAATCATGACGCTGTCGGGGCTGTCGTTCTCAGACATCAGCGCCTGCATCATCTCGACGGTGGTGCCGCAAGCGCTGTTCAACCTGCGCAATCTCTCGCGCCGCTATATCAACACTGAACCGATGGTCATCGGCGAGGATGGGCTGAAGCTTGGTATCGAAGTGCGCATCGATAAGCCGAACGAGGCGGGCGCTGACCGGCTGGTAAACGCGGTTGGAGCCTTCATGCAGTACGGCGGGCCGGCTATCGTCATCGATAGCGGCACCGCCACCACATTTGATATCGTTGGCGCGGATGGCGCCTTTGAAGGCGGGGTTATCCTACCGGGGATCAATCTTTCGCTGCAGGCGTTGCACGAGGCGGCAGCGCGGCTTCCACGCGTGGAAATCCGTGATCCGGGCCGCGTTATTGGCAAGGATACGGTCAGCGCCATGCAGTCTGGCATCTATTGGGGATCCATCGAGATGATCGAGGGACTATGCCGGCGCATCCGCGAGGAGTACGGCAGGCCAATGATTACAATCGCCACTGGAGGCGTCGCCTCGTTGTTCGAGGGCGCGTTCCCCACCATCGACCATTTTGACCAAGACCTAACCTCGCGCGGGTTGCTTGAGATCTTTCGCCGGAACGGCGGCGCGCTTTGAAAAAGCCAGCGACTGACGACGAACTTGTGTTCCTGCCGCTGGGCGGTTCGGGCGAAATCGGGATGAATTTGAACGCGTACGGCTACGGCCCGCCGGACGCGCGTCAGTGGATCATCGTTGATATTGGCGTCACGTTTGGACGCGAAGACTCCACGCCGGGCGTCGACCTTATTTTGCCTGATCCCACGTTCCTTGAGGGTGAGCGCGATAACATCATCGCCATCGTGCTGACGCACGCGCACGAAGATCACATCGGCGCGCTTGGCTGGTTGTGGCCGCGGCTGAAGGCGCCGGTGTATGCGACGCCGTTTACCGCGGCGTTGGTGCGCGAAAAATTGCGCGAGCGCGGGCTGCTGGAGAAAGTGCCGCTGACCGAAATCCCGTTAAAGGGCCGTCTAAATCTTGGGCCATTCGAGATTGATTTCGTCACGCTGACGCACTCTATCCCTGAGCCGAATGGCTTGGCCATTCGCACTCCGCTTGGGCTTGTCTGGCACACCGGCGATTGGAAGATCGATCCTGATCCTCTCATTGGCGAAACCACCGATGAAGCCAAGCTCCGCGAAATGGCGGATGAGGGCATTCTCGCGATGGTGTGCGACAGCACCAATGTTTTTGTCGAAGGCACAACCGGTTCTGAGTCAGACGTGCGCAGGAAGCTGACGGAAGTGATCGGCAAGTGCACCGGCCGCGTGGCGGTGACAGCGTTTGCTTCAAATGTCGCGCGCGTGGAGACGGCCTTGTTTGCCGCGCGCGCGGCGGGGCGCACGCCGTGCTTGGTGGGACGCTCGATGCACCGCATCTACCATGCGGCGAAGGGCATTGGGCTGCTGCAAGACGCGCCCGAGGTTATCGACGAAGAAGAAGCCGGCACGCTGCCGGATGCAAACGTACTGTTCCTCTGCACAGGCAGCCAGGGCGAGCCGCGCGCGGCGCTGTCGCGCATCGCCAAGGGCGATCATCGGAACGTGTCACTGCGCGGGGGCGATACGGTTATCTTTTCGTCGCGCGTGATCCCAGGCAACGAGACGGCGATCCATGCGCTCTATGAAGACTTCCTGAGCCGCGGCGTTGAGCTGATCACGGCGGACGATCACTTCATCCATGTCTCCGGCCACCCGGCACGCGATGAGCTGAAGCAGATGTATCAATGGGCGCGGCCGCGTATCGCGATCCCGGTGCATGGCGAGACGCGCCACATCCGCGAGCACGTGAAGCTGGCCCAGGCGCTGCAAATTCCCGAAACGATTGCGCCGAAGAACGGCGATCTCATTCGCCTCGCGCCCGGCCCCGTGGCGCTAATCGACGAGGTGCCGTCGGGCCGGCTTTATGTCGACGGTTCGGTGCTGGTCGAGCCGGACGACGATGCGATCCGGGATCGCAAGCGCCTGGGCGCCGACGGCGCGGTTAACATCGCACTCGCCGTAAACGCGAAAAATGCCGTTGTCGCCGGGCCCAACGTCTCCGTCCGTGGTCTAACCATGACGGATGACGAGGACATGGAGCTGGCGCTGGAGGAGCTCGAGCGCTCTGCCGAGGCCGCTTATGCCAAGCTTTCGCATGCTGACCGTAGCGATGATGACGCTATTGAAGGCGCCGTGATGCGCGCCGTTCGCAAGTCCGCGGAAAAACTGTGGCGCAAGCGCCCGCTGGTCGACGTTTCCGTACTGCGGCTGTAAAGTGCGCCGAGCGGACGGGAGCGGAATTTTATGATCGGCAGGCTTAACCACGTGGGCATCGCGGTGCCCTCGATTGAGGCCGCGAAGGAAACCTATCGGGACCTCTATGGGGTCACGGCAGACGCGATTACCGATACGAAAGAGCTGCCGCCCCAGGGCGTGAAGTACGCTTTCGTAAACCTGCCGAACTGCCAGATCGAACTCATTGAGCCGTTAGGCGCCGATAGCCCGATCAAGAACTTTCTCGAGAAAAACCCATCAGGTGGCCAGCACCATGTGTGCTTCGAGGTGCCGGACATCTATGCGGCCCGGGACGAGATGGTGGTGCGCGGCGCTAAGGTGCTGAACGAGCCTCGCATAGGGGCTCATGGTACGCCGGTGATCTTCATCCACCCGCGCAACTCGAACGGCGTGCTGATCGAACTCATGGAGACGCCGAAAGGCGATCACCGATGAGCCTTTTTCTCTCGGTTGCGATCTATTTGATCTTGTGGTGGCTGGCGTTCTTCACTGTGCTGCCGATCGGTGCGCAAAGTGGGCACGAGGCGGGCGACGAGATTGTTGCCGGATCGGAGCCGGGCGCGCCCAAGGTGCACGGACTGCGGATGAAGATCATTCTGGCGACCGGGATTTCGGCGGTTGTGTGGCTGGGCGTCGCGTGGGCGGTTTCGGTCGATCTGATGGGCCTGCGGCCGCATTAAGCCGCGTTGCGGGGCCGGGCGGCTCAGTTTATCCAAGCCCTTCAATAGCAAGAGTTGTCCCGCATGCATGCGCTTAAGGTCACGCGCGCCGACGATTTTCCCGAATGGTATCAGGCCGTCGTGCGCGAGGCTGACCTGGCGGAGAATTCGCCGACCCGCGGCAGCATGATTATCAAAGCCTGGGGTATGGGCCTTTGGGAGCGCATCCAGGGCGAATTGGATCGGCGCATCAAGGAAACTGGGCACGATAATTATTATTTCCCGTTGCTGATCCCGCTCTCGTTCTTCGCCAAAGAGGCTGAGCACGTCGAAGGGTTCGCCAAGGAAATGGCCGTCGTCACCCATCATCGGCTGAAGTTGATCGATGGCGAGCTAAAGCCCGATCCTGATGCCGAGCTGACTGAGCCGCTTATCATTCGTCCGACGTCCGAGACGATTATCGGCGATGCGTTCAGTCGCTGGATCACGTCCTATCGGGATCTGCCCCTGAAACTGAATCAATGGGCCAACGTCATGCGCTGGGAGATGCGCACGCGTCTTTTTCTGCGCACCTCAGAATTCCTCTGGCAGGAGGGGCACACCGCGCACGTCGATGAAGCCGACGCGATGGAAGAGACGATGCTCGCGCTCGAACTCTATCGGAGCTTGGCGGAGGACTTTCTGGCGATCCCGGTGGTCGTCGGCGAGAAGCCGGAGAACGAGCGCTTTCCGGGCGCCGTCCGCACCTATTCGATTGAAGCGATGATGCAGGACGGCAAGGCGCTGCAAGCTGGCACCTCGCACTATCTCGGCACCAATTTCGCCGAAGCGCAGAACATTCGCTACCAGGACAAAGATGGGGGCTCGTCACTCGCGCACACCACAAGCTGGGGCATGTCCACCCGCATGATTGGTGGCCTCGTTATGACGCACGGCGATGACGACGGCCTGCGTGCGCCGCCCGCCGCTGCGCCGCGCCAGATTGTCGTGGTGCCGATGCTGCGCGGGAAACCCGAAGACGAAGCGATCAAGACATACTGCGCCGAACTGGTGGCGGAGCTGAACAAGCAAAGCGTGTTCAACGCACCGGTGCGGGCGTTCGTTGATACGAAAGACGCGCGTCCCGCCGATAAACGCTGGGATTGGGTACGTCGCGGCGCGCCGATTATTTGTGAAATTGGCCCGCGCGATGCGGCTGGCGGGCAGGTGACGTTCATCAAGCGCAATGCGCTGCGCGAGGGCGAGAAAATCAAGTCGCACACCTTGCCGCGGGCGGACTTCGTCGCGCAGGCGGCTGCCCTGTTGGAGGTCGCGCAAGTCGAACTTTTCACCGAGGCCAAGGCGCGCCTCGAAGCCAACATCACGGGCGAGCTCAAGACTTTCGCTGATATCGAGCGGTATTACGGAACCGGCGAGAACGAGCGCGAGTTTAAGGGTTGGGCGCGTGTGCACTGGTCGCGGCCCGCCGGCGCTGCGCTGGAAGAAGTGGGGACGCGCCTGAAAGCCTTGAAGCTGACCATCCGAAACGCGCCGCAGGCACAGCCTGCGGCGTATGGGCCGTGCATCTTCACGGGCGCCCCTGGCGTAGAAGAAATTCTGATCGCGCGGGCTTATTGATGAGCAACAGCAAGCCCTTTGGTCTGTTCGAGCGGATGCTCGCGGGCCGCTACCTCCGCGCTCGCCGCCAACATGGCGGTGTTTCGCTGATTTCGGTGATTTCGGTTGTCGCCATCGCGCTCGCGGTGTCGGCGCTGATTATCATCATGTCGGTGATGAACGGCTTCCGGGAGACGCTGCTGTCGCGCATCCTGGGCGTGAACGGACACATTTACGTAGATGTCCGCGGCCTACCGATGCCCGAGATCGATCGCATCATGCGCGAAGCTTCCGAAGCGCCGGGTGTCTTGCATGTAACGCCGTTGATCAACGAGCAGGCGCTCGCGACAGTAGATGGGCGCGCGGCGGGCATTCTGGTGCGCGGCATCCCGCGCGAGCAATTGGCGTCGCTGCCGCTTGTGTCGGAGAGCATTCGCGCCGGTGGGACGCTTTCAGGCTTTGAAGGCGTTGAGGCGCCGACTGTGCTCGTCGGTGATCGACTTGCGCTCTCGCTGGGGATTTCGGAAGGCAGTGGGATATCAATTCTTGCCCCGCAGGGCGCAAGCACGCCGTTCGGTTTTACGCCGCGGCGCAAGTCATTCCCAGTCGGCGGCATTTTCAGCGTCGGCATGTCCGAGTTCGACGCGATCCTTGTTTATATGCCGATCGAGCAGGCCCAGATTTTGTTCGGCCGCGGCGACAGCGCCGATGTTGTCGAGATACGCATCGACGATCCTGATCGGACGCGGCCAGTTATGATGGAGTTGCGATCGCGTCTCGGGCCCGAACTCATGCTCTACGATTGGCGTGCGAACAGCCAAGGTTTGGCGGACGCGCTTGTGGTCGAGCGCAATGTGATGCGGCTGATCTTTATGGTGGTGGTGGCTATCGCCGCGCTCAACATCGTCACCGGCCTCATTCTGATGGTGAAGTTGAAGAGCCGCGATATCGCGATATTGCGCACCATGGGGGCCACCCGCGGCGCAATCCTACGCGTATTCTTCATGGCCAGCGCATCGGTGGGCGTCATTGGTCTGGCGGTCGGCTTGGTGCTTGGGATCGGGTTCTGTCTCTTTATCGAGCCCATCCAGAATGGAATCTCGGCGCTGACTGGCTTCGATATTTTCCCGGGCACTGTTTACTCACTCGAATCGCTGCCGGCGAAAGTGGAATGGATGGAAGTGGTGATCATCTCGTTCTTCACCATCTTGCTCACGTTCTCGGCCACGGCGCTTACGGCCTGGTGGGCTTCACGTCTCGATCCGGTGGAGGCGCTTCGCTATGAGTGATGTGCAAGGCGCGTCCGCAGTGTTGAGTTTGCAGGGCCTTCAGCGGCGCTATCAATCCGGCGAGAGCGAGCTCACTGTTCTGGACGGCGCGGATCTCGATATCGGGCAAGCCGAAATTGTTGGCCTTATCGGTCAGTCGGGATCGGGCAAATCATCGCTGTTGCACGCGGCCGGTCTGCTTGAGCGGCCGAGCGGCGGTGAGGTGTTTATCGAGGGTGTCCCCACTTGGACATTGAGCGAAGGCGAACGCACAGATATTCGGCGCAACAAGATCGGCTTTGTGTATCAGTTTCATCACCTGCTGCCGGAGTTCGACGCAATCCATAATGTGGCGCTGCCGGCGCTGATCGCGGGCCGCCCGCGGCGCGAAGCGATGGCGGAGGCGGAGCGTCTGCTCGGCGTCATGGGGCTGTCGCATCGCTTGCATCACCAGCCGCCACAGCTCTCCGGTGGCGAACAACAGCGCGTGGCGATCGCGCGGGCGATGATCAACAAGCCGGTGCTGATCTTGGCGGATGAGCCAACTGGCAACCTTGACCCAGATACGTCGACCGTTGTGTTTGCGGCGCTTTCGGAGCTGGTGCGCAGGGAAGGTGCGGCCGCCCTGATTGCGACCCACAATCTGGAGCTCGCGAAATACATGGATAGGGTCGTGTCGCTTGACCACGGCAAGCTCGTGCGCCGCGAAACGGCATGATCCGTCGCTAGAGGCTATAGTAGGGGCGAATCAAACCGGTAGCCCATGACCCAGCCCTTTATTCACCTGCGCGCGCGCTCCGCGTATTCGCTGCTGCAAAGCGCGTTGCAGGTGAAAACCCTCACAAAGCTCGCGGCAAAGTTCGAGATGCCGGCGCTGGCGCTTACTGACGCCAACAACCTGTTCGGCGCGCTTGAGTTTTCGGAGTCCGCCGCGGAGGCCGGCGTTCAACCGATCGTCGGTCTGGCGCTCGATGTCCGTGACGAAAGCGGCATAGCCGGCACGATCGCGCTCTATGCGCAGAACACCCAAGGCTACGCCAACCTGATGCTGCTCTCGAGCGCGGCGTTCTTGGAGACGGCTGCAACGGACGACGCGCATGTGCCGTTTGCGCGATTACTGCAGCACTCGGCTGGTTTGATTGCGCTGACGGGCGGCGGCGACGGCGCTTTCGCGACGCTGTTGAATGAAGGCAAAGGCGATGTCGTGGAAGCGGCGATACGCCAACTCTCCGCGGCATTTCCGAACAAACTCTACATCGAATTGCAGCGTCATCGGGAGCACATCGAGACCGAGACCGAAGCGGCGCTGATCGACATAGCGTACGCCGAAGGTCTCCCGCTCGTCGCGACGAATGACATCCGCTTTGAAAGCAAGTCCGATCACCGCCCCCACGATGCGCTTATGTGCATCGCCGCATCGTCTTACCTGGGCGAGGAGGATCGGCCGCGCGTCACTGACGAGCACTATTTCAAAAGCGCCGCGGAAATGACGGCGCTCTTCTCTGATTTGCCTGAGGCGATTCAGAACACGACCGAGGTCGCGCGCCGGTGCGCCTTCCGCGTAGAGAAGCGCAAACCCATCTTGCCGCGTTTCGATACGGCCAAGGGCCGTGACGAGCCGGCGGAACTGAAAGCACAAGCCGAGGCAGGCCTGAAGGCGCGGTTGAAGGCGTTGGGCGAGCGCCTTGCTGCGCCGGAAGAAGAATACTGGAAGCGGCTTGAGTACGAACTCAACGTCATCACGCAGATGGAGTTTCCGGGCTACTTCCTCATCGTCTCGGACTTTATCAAGTGGGCGAAGTCGAACGATATTCCCGTGGGTCCAGGCCGGGGCTCCGGTGCGGGCTCAGTCGTCGCCTGGGCGCTCACGATAACCGACCTTGATCCGCTAAGGTTTGGCCTTCTGTTCGAGCGCTTTCTCAACCCGGAACGCGTGTCGATGCCGGACTTCGACATCGACTTTTGCCAGGAGCGGCGCGGCGAAGTCATCGAATACGTGAAGAACAAGTACGGCGAAGATCGCGTCGCCCACATTATCACGTTCGGCACGCTGCAAGCGCGTGCTGTGGTGCGCGATGTCGGCCGAGTGATGCAATTGCCATTCGGCCAGGTCGACAAGCTCGCGAAGATGATTCCGGCGAACCCGGCTAACCCGGTGACGCTTAAGGAGGCGTTGGAGCTTGAGCCGCGACTGAAAGAAGCGCGCCGTAACGAAGCCGAAGTGCGCGATCTGATTGATACAGCGTTGCGGCTTGAAGGGCTCTATCGCAACGCCTCGACGCACGCGGCAGGTGTCGTCATCGGCGACAGGCCTTTGACCGAGCTTGTGGCGCTCTACCGCGATCCGCGGGCGCACCTGCCGGCGACGCAGTTCAACATGAAATGGGTCGAGGCTGCCGGCCTCGTGAAGTTCGACTTCCTCGGTCTCAAAACCCTCACAGTGATCGATCGGACGCTGAAATTCTTGAAGAAGCGCGGTCTGGACGTCGACCTGAGTGACACCGGTTATGACGACGAAAAGACCTATGAGCTCATGCAATCGGGTCTGACGTTTGGGGTGTTTCAGCTTGAAGGTCAGGGCATGCGCGACACGCTGCGCAAGGTGAAGCCGACTTGCCTCGAAGACGTCATCGCACTGATTTCGCTCTATCGCCCCGGTCCGATGAAGAACATCGATCGGTTCGCGAATGTGAAGCACGGACGTGAGAAGGCGGACTATCTGCACGATACGCTGAAGCCGATCCTCGAAGAGACCTACGGCGTCATCGTCTATCAAGAGCAGGTCATGCAGATCGCGCAGGTGCTCTCGGGCTATTCGCTCGGTGAAGCCGATTTGCTGCGCCGCGCGATGGGCAAGAAGCAACCCGCGGAGATGGAAAAGCAGAAGTCGCGGTTCATCGATGGCGCCAAGGAGCGGGGTGTCAACGAGAACTTGGCTTCCCATATTTTCGATCTGGTCGCCGAGTTTGCGGGCTACGGCTTCAACAAGTCACACGCCGCGGCCTATGCCGTCGTCGCCTATCACACCGCCTTCCTGAAAGCGCACTATCCAGTGGACTTCTTAGCGGCTTCGATGAGTCTCGATATTTCGAACTCGGATAAGCTTGCCAGCTTCTATCAGGACTCGCGCCGCATCGGTGCGCCGCTCTTGCCGCCGGATCTCAACAAGTCGGAAGCCGATTTCAGTGTTGAGCCGCAGGAGGATGGCGGCGTCGCTATCCGCTACGCGCTCGGCGCTGTGCGCAATGTCGGCCTGACGGCGATGGAATCCGTTGTCGCTGAGCGCAAAGCTCGCGGCCCGTTCAAGGCGCTCTATGATTTCGCGGAGCGCATTGATCCAAAAGCCATCAATCGCCGGCAGCTGGAAAACCTTGCTAAGGTTGGCGCGTTTGACGGGATTGAGCCTGAACGCGCGCATGCCTTCGCAGCTGCGGAGGTGATCGCGGCCTACGCGCAGCGCGTGGCGGCTGAACGTTTGAGCGCCCAGGCAAGTCTGTTCGGCGCTGATGAGCCAAGCGCGCGGCCAGTCTTCCCGAAGGCGCCCGCTTGGTCGGCGCAGGATCGCCTGGACGCAGAGCGGGAAAGCGCCGGCTTCTATTTGAGCGGCCATCCGCTCTCTGACTTCTTTGCCGAGAACGACCGGTACGCGAGCTATGCGGACATCATTGAAGAAGGTGAGACTGAGCCGCGCTATTATCTCATGGCAGGCGTGGTGCGGCGCATTCAGTTCAAGCCTGGCAATAGCGGCGACATGCTTGGCTTCGTTTCCATGTCCGATCCGAGTGGCGATTTCGAACCGATGATTTTGCCGGAGAACGTGCCTGCGGCGCGCGAAATGCTGCAGGTGGGCAAGGCCTTTGTCGTGCGTACACGGGTGCGTTGGAACGATGGTGACGTGCGCTTCTATGGGAATGCATTCGAAGTGGTCGAAGCTGCGGAGGCGCGCACGGCGGAGGACCTTCGGATCATCCTGAAAGAAGGCGCGCCGCTTGATCTATTGGCGCAGACTATCCAGGCGCTGCCAAAGCCCGCGCCGGGGGAAGCGAGGCCGCTGCGCCTCATCCTCAAGCTCAATGATGGGCGCGAGGTCGAACTGGCCGCTAAGCAGATGGTATCCGCCAACCCGGCCGCTCGGGCGGCGCTCAAGGCGGCGCGCGGCGTCGAGCGCGTCATCTGATATCGCAGCTTTTCGTCGCGAGATTCTCCCGAAACGCGTGCAAGGCCTTGTCCGGCTGCGCTGAAGGCTTTCTGATACTGCGCGCCGCAGCGGGGGAAGCTCATGCGTTCGAGATTGAAGTTTGTATTTGCGCTCTCGGTAGGGATCGCGCTGAGCGCCTGTGCGACCACGCCTGAGGCCGAGACGGAAGAGCCCGCCGGACGGGCGCCCTATGAATCGTCCTATGCGCCGCAGGCCTCGACGCCGACTTTGATCCGCGGCGCGACCGTGTTCGACGGAAATGGCGCCGAGCTCACGAACGCGGACGTGCTCATGCAGGACGGCCGTATCGTGTCGATTGGCCAGAACCTAACCGCTCCCGAAGGCGCCGCGATTGTTGATGGCGCCGGCCGGTTCGTAACCCCTGGCATAATCGACGCTCACTCTCACCTTGGCGTTTATCCCTCGCCAAGCATCCAAGCGACGTCCGACGGCAACGAAGTGACGCAGCCGAATACGGCTGAGGTCTGGGCCGAACATTCCGTATGGCCACAAGACCCGGGCTTTCAGCGCGCTGTTGCGGGTGGTGTGACGACGCTTCACGTGCTCCCAGGTTCCGCAAACCTCTTCGGCGGCCGCGGTGTGACGCTGCGACCCGTGCTTGGCGCTCGCACTGTACAGGAGATGAAATTCCCGGGCGCGCCACAGTCCCTGAAGATGGCGTGCGGCGAGAACCCCGCGCGCGTTTACGGCTCGCGCAATTCGTCACCAGCCACTGGCATGGGCAACGTCGCCGGCTATCGACAAGCATTCGCCAACGCGCAGCGTTACGCCCGCCGCGTCCAAAGTGCTGAAGAGGGCAACGGCGAGCCCCCGGATCGCGACCTCGAGATGGAAACATTAGCGGGCGTGCTCAACGGCGATATCATCTTGCAGTGGCACTGCTATCGCGCCGATGAAATGGCGAACGCGATCGAAATCTCGCATGAGTTCAATTTCGAGATCGCTGCGTTCCATCACGCTGTCGAGGCTTACAAGATCACCGATCTTCTGGTGCAGGAAGATATCTGCGCCGCGATCTGGGCCGATTGGTGGGGCTTTAAGATCGAAGCGTATGACGGCATCCGCGAAAACATCCCGTTCGTTCACGCGGGCGGTGGCTGCGCCATCGTTCACTCTGATAGCGAGGTCGGCATTCAGCGGCTGAACCAGGAGGCGGCAAAAGCGCTCGCCGACGGCCGCCGCGCTGGGCTTGAAATCACCCGCGCCGAAGCGTGGACTTGGCTCTCACGCAATCCCGCCCGCGCGCTGCGCATTGACGATGAAACCGGCACGCTTGAGCCGGGCCGTCGTGCGGATGTTGTCGTGTGGTCGGCCGATCCGCTCTCTAGCTACGCGGTGGCGGAGCGGGTCTATATGGACGGTGCGTTGGTTTATGAGCGCGGTCAGATCAATCAGCGGCCCTCTGACTTCGAGCTTGGCCAGACCTATCGGGGAGTAGTCCAATGAGAATTCTCTCCGCACTCGTCATGGCGCTTGCGATGGCTGCGCCTGCCGCCGCTGAAACTGTCTTGGTGCGCGACGGCCGCGTGGTTACCAATGGCGCCGCCGGCACCATCGAAAATGGTGACGTGCTGATCGTTGATGGACGCATAAGCGCCGTTGGCGCCAATCTCACCGCACCGCGCGGCGCGCGGATTGTTGAAGCCCAGGGGCGCTACGTCACGCCAGGCGCTTTCGCGGCGATGAGCGAAATCGGTCTCTCGGAGATTTCTGGTTCGGGCGCTCCAAACGATGCGAGCATCAGCGGTGACCTGATCGCGGCTGCTGCCGACGCGGGCCGTGCCTTCGATCCTGGCGTCACTGCGATCGCGGTGACCCGCATGGAAGGCGTCACCCGCGCTGCGATCGCGCCGTCATCGACGGAGACAATGTTCGTCGGTCGGGGCGCGCTCGTCTCGCTGGATGGCGGCGATGACAGCGTTTTCCACAGCCAAGCCTTTATGGTCGTTGAACTAGGTGAAGTGGGCGCGCGCCGCACTGGTGGCTCGCGAGCAGCGGTGTGGCCGGCGTTCGAAGCTGCCTTGCGCGACGCACGGGAATATCCCGGTCGTTATCGCAGCGGCCAAGGCGGCGCCGTGCTCAACGAACTTGATGCTGCTGCGCTGCAGCCATTCGCACGCGGGCAGGGGCTCTTCCTCGTTCACATCGAAAGCGCTGCCGACATCCGCCGGCTCATTCGCTTCAAACGCGCCAATCCCAGCCTGCGTTTTGCCATCCACGGCGGCGCCGAAGCCTGGCAAGTGGCTGATGAACTCGCGCGCGCAAACATTCCGGTAATCGTCGATCCGCTGTCCAACCTGCCTGATCGGTTCGAGCGTCTTTCTGCGCGGTTGGATAACGCCGCGATCCTTGATCGTGCTGGCGTTACTGTTGCAATCGCGCCGGCGCCGGGGAGCGTTGATGCGCACCAGGCGCGGCTTGTGCTGCAGCTTGCCGGTAACGCTGTCGCGAACGGCATGGAGTGGGATGCCGCCTTCGCAGCGGTGAGCCGCACGCCGGCCGAGATATTTGGCGTAGGCGCGCAGATCGGACGGCTGGAGCGCAATTATACTGGCGATCTCGTGATCTGGGACGGTGATCCGCTGCAGGTAACGTCCGCGCCAGACGTCGTCTTCATCGAAGGCGTCGAGCAGCCAATGGTGTCACGCCAAACGCTGCTGCGGGATCGCTACCATCCCTCACGGCGCAACGCTCAATAGCGAAAAGGGGCGGCTTTCAAACCGCTCCTAGTCCGTTTGGCCTATTCGAACGCGGCGCGCGCCAAGGCAAGATGGCGCGGTGGGAGAGCGGCCGTGCGCTACAGGATCGAATATCTGGTGGAGACAACCGACGAGCATTCGGTTTGTCAGTCTGGCGATATCGAAGGCGATCTCTATCGCGCCGAGCTCCAGGCGCGGCTCAACGGAGAGCACATGCGCAAAGCGCTGCAGGTGGGCGGCTTCCAAATTCGTGATTTGAATGATGGCGGCCGCATCGTCGCGCTCGAAACGTTCGACGATCCGCTAGCTGCGTTCTGGCCTGATGCCGGCAATCATATAATTCACTGAGATATCGTCCGTCAGCGACCAGCCTGCGCCGAGCGGCGCGTATGTGATGCCTACTGGCTCTTCCCATTTTATCGTTGGCGCACCTCCGCGTATTTCTTCAGGCGTCACGAGCTTGTCATAGTCGTGCGCGCCCTCAGGCGCCCATTTCAAAATGCGCTCAGCCCCTACGATCGCGAGGGCGCGCGCTTTCGGTGTGCGGTTGATCGTGGAGAGCACCAGAGCGCCGCCTGGTTTCACCAGCGCGGCAGCAGCTTCAAGAAACGCGTTCACGTCAGAGACGTGCTCAACGATCTCGAGCGCCGTCACTAGATCGAACCGCGCGCCGCGTTCAACCAGTGCCTCAGCGCTGGTGTTCTCGTATGTCACAATGACACCTGTGCGCTCGGCATAAGCGCGAGCGGCGCCAACCGCCTCAGGCGCCGCGTCCACGCCAAGAACGTCAGCGCCCATCCGCGCAAGCGGAATGGAAACCAGTCCGCCGCCACACCCCAAATCCAGGACGTTGAGGCCCTTCAGCGGCCGCGCCGAAGCGCCTCCGAAATGGCGCAAGGCAAAATCGCGGACGAACTGAAGGCGGACGGGGTTGAGCCGGTGGAGCGCCCCGAACGGCCCCTTCGGATTCCACCAATCCGCCGCCAAGGCGTTGAATTTCGCGATCTCAGCCGGATCAAGAGTGGTCGCAGACATCCGGCTCAGTTCGGCAGAGAAACCAATCCGGTCAAGCTGGTATCGCGTCGCGGCGGAGCATGCTAAGCCGCGCCCGAGGCGGTTTGCGGCCGCTTCGCGCTGCAGCAACAGGTCCGGCGACGCCTCTGATGTCTCGTTTGGTGATGAAGTTTGGCGGCACGTCGGTTGGCGACGTGGAGCGCATCGCCCGCGTCGCGCGTCTCGTGGCGGCTGAACGCGCGCCCGGTCGCGGCGTGGCGGTCGTGGTCTCGGCCATGGCTGGGGAGACCGACCGGCTGGTTCAGCTTGCGCGCGCCGCTGGCGGTGAAGGTGGTAGCGGCGTGGCCTTGAGCGGCAGCGCCTTCGACGACGAATACGACGTTGTGGTCTCCACCGGCGAGCAGGTCACGACTGGTTTGTTGGCGCTGGCGCTGCGCAGATTGGGCGTGCCAGCGCGGTCGTGGCAGAACTGGCAAATTCCATTTCGCACCGACGCGGCGCACGCCAAGGCGCGAATTGGTGAGATCATTGATGCAGCTATCGGGCCCTCAATCGATCAGGGCATTGTCGCGGTCGTTCCCGGATTTCAGGGCGTCACAGACGATAATCGCATCACGACATTGGGACGCGGCGGTTCCGACACTTCCGCCGTCGCACTTGCGGCCGCGCTGAACGCGGAGCGGTGCGATATCTACACCGATGTGGATGGCGTCTACACGACGGACCCGCGCATCGTCGCAAAAGCGCGGCGGCTTGAGAAAATTTCGTACGAAGAAATGCTCGAGATGGCGTCTCTCGGCGCCAAAGTGCTGCAGACGCGCTCAGTCGAGCTAGCGTTCGCCAAGCGTGTGCCAATCAGGGTGCTGTCGAGTTTTGTTGAGCCGGGTGCGCCCAATCCCGGCACGTTGGTTTGTCCTGAGGATGAGATCGTGGAAAAGCAGGTCGTTTCCGGCGTCGCCTATTCGCGCGATGAAGCGAAAATCACGCTGCTCGGGGTAGAAGATCATCCCGGTGTGGCCGCCGATATTTTCGGGCGCTTGGCTGACGCGCACGTCAACGTCGACATGATCGTCCAGAGCGAAGCGCGCCAGCCGGAACGCCAGAACATCGTCTTCACCTGCCCGGAACGGGACGCTGCGCGCGCAGCCGAAACGATCGAGGCGGCGCGCGAGAAGATTGGCGTGGAGGAAATCCACATTCGCCGCGATGTGGCCAAAGTCTCCGTCATAGGCATCGGTATGAAAAGCCAAGTGGGCGTGGCCCGGACAATGTTCGCGGCGCTTGCGCAAAAAGGCATCAACATCGAAGCGATCGCCACGTCGGAAATCAAAATCTCAGTGTTGATCGACGCCGCCTACACCGAGCTTGCGGTGCGGGCGTTGCACACGGCTTATGAACTAGACGCCGCCTGATCGGGGGCGCCCGGAAGGAGACGATAGCAGAGGCGATGGCAGGGCCAGCCAATATCGGCGGATCCCGGATTCTCCTGCGCAAGCTGCGGGAAATCATGGAGACGGGCGGCGAGGCGCAACAGCGCCTCGATCGGCTTGTGGCCATGATCGCCTCGACTATGGTCGCCGATGTCTGCTCGATCTATCTGACGCGGGGCGCGGTGCATGAACTGTTTGCGACGCAGGGGCTCGATCCCGCGGCCGTGCACCGGACCAGACTGAAGCAGGGGGAGGGCCTCGTCGGCCTCGTGGCGGAGAGCGCTCAACCTCTCAATATCGCAGACGCCCCGCACCACGAGCGGTTCGCTTACCGGCCCGAGACAGGCGAGGACCCGTACAGCTCGTTTCTCGGCGTGCCGATCGTCCGCTCGGAACGGACCTTCGGTGTTCTAGTCGTACAGAACCGCGTCTCGCGCATTTATGGCGAGGACGAAGTCGAGGCGCTGCAAACCATCGCCATGGTGCTGGCCGAGATGGTGGCCTCGCGCGCGTTCGGCGACCTCTCTGGACTTTCTGAAGTCGAAGCGCGCGCCAGTCGCCCGGAGCTCCTGCTGGGTAGGGCGTTTTCGGACGGGCTCGCGATTGGCACCGCCGTCCTGCGATCCGGTGGAGGAAGAGCGCCGGCTTGAAGCGGCGTTAGCGCAGGTCCGCAATTCGCTGTCCCACATGATCGACGGTGACCCGGGGCGGATATCGGGTGTGTCGCGCGAAGTGCTGGAAACTTTCCTGATGCTCGCGAACGATCCGGGTTGGGAGGTGAAGTTGAAGCATGGTGTCCGGGCCGGTCTTTCGGCGGACGCCGCCGTTGAGCGAGTGCGCGGCGAACACCGGGCGAAATTCAACGCGACGCGCGATCCGTATCTGCGCGAACGCATGCACGACCTGGAGGACCTCGACAATCGGCTGCTGCGTGCGCTCGCTGGTGTGGACGGCGCCACTTCGCAAGCAATGCCCGACGATGCGATCCTTATCGCGCGCGAACTCGGGCCGGCCGAGCTTTTGGATTATGGCGCCGAGCGCTTGAAGGGCGTTGCTCTGGAAGACGGCTCGAACACCGGCCACGCGGCGATTGTGGCGCGGGCGCTTGGTATTCCGATGGTCGGCATGCTGCCGGGCTTGCTGTCGCGCGTTGAGGCCGGCGATGCGGTGGTGCTGGACGGTGAGCGCGGCGAGTTGCGGTTGCGCGCCGAAGGCCAGGTCATATCGGCGTACAGCCAGCGGCTGAACTTACGGTCGGCGCGCGCCGCGGAGTTCGCCCGGCTAAAGGATATTCCGCCGATCACCACGGACGGGCAGCGCATGACGCTGCTGCTCAATGCCGGCCTGGCGCTCGACGTCCACCATCTGGACGAGACCGGCGCGGAGGGCATTGGTCTCTTCCGCACCGAGTTCCAGTTCATGGTCTCAGAGACGCTGCCGCGGCTTGAAAGCCAGACTTTGCTCTATCGTGACGTGTTGGAGGCTGCGGGCGATCGTCCGGTGACCTTCCGCACTCTCGATCTTGGTGGCGACAAGGTGCTTCCGTACGTGGCGGCTGAGCGCGAGGAGAATCCCGCTTTGGGATGGCGCGCCGTGCGCATCGGGCTCGATCGTCCCGCTTTGCTGCGCTACCAGCTCCGCGCCCTGATCAGCGCTGCGGCCGGGCGGACGCTCCGGGTCATGTTCCCGCTCGTCACCACGGTGCAAGAATTCGACGCGGCGCGTGAACTGGTCGATCGCGAGCTTGAGTGGGGTCACCGTCACGGTCGAAGCGCGCCGTTGAAGGTTGAGGTCGGCGTGATGGTTGAGGCGCCGGCGCTGGCGTGGGCGGTGCCGGACCTGAAAGGCCGCGCCGATTTCCTATCGATCGGCACCAACGATTTGATGCAGTATTTCTTCGCCGCTGACCGCGGCAACCAGCGTGTCTCGGAGCGGTACGACGTCCTTAGCCCTCCCGCTCTGCGCTTTCTAAAGCGCATTCGCGAAGACGCGGAGAATGCAGGGCTTCATATCTCTATTTGCGGCGAGGCGGCAGGTCGGCCGCTGGAGGCTCTCGCGTTTACCGCACTCGGCTTTCGCCGCTTGTCTATGCCGGCATCAGGTATCGGCCCCGTGAAGCGGCTCATCCTCTCCATCGATGCTGGCGATGCTGCCTCGGCAGTGGAGGATATGCTGAACGAAAGTCCGGCTTCGATCCGTCCAGAACTCACAGCTTTTGCCGTGGGCCGTGGATACGCGCTGTAGTGCGCCATAGCGGATCATTGAGACGCGCGCGATTCGCGATTACTCTTTCGGGGTGGCGTAAAATTTGCCTCTCTTAACGTATGGTCTCTAGGAGGGACCAGCCGCTCCATGTTGCAACCCGTGCCTACCGATCCGACCAGCGACGCTGAGACGCTCAATACGCGTTCGCAACGGTCGCCAACGCCGGCTTCCCCGCCGGTGCTGGACGCTGCGTGGCGAGCGGGCCGCAAGCTCTCGGAAGCGCGCCGGCAACGCGGGCTCAGTCTCGACGAAGTCGCGGACCGGATCCGGGTTCGCCGGGAATTCCTGGAAGCGCTTGAGGAGATGAACGTCAAGCTGCTGCCGGGTAAAGCCTATGCGCTGGCGTTCTTGCGTTCATACGCGCGGGAGCTGGGAATCGATGAAAAAGCCATCGTCGACCAGTTCCAGCGTGAATCCGCGCTGACCCGCGAAGACGTTCAAAAGCAGATCCGTACACCCACGTCGAAGCCGCACCGGGAGCGTCCGTGGTTGGCCGCAGCGGCCCTGGTGGTTCTTGCGGTCGGCTTCGTCGGCTGGCGCGCCGTGAGCCAGGACGGTGGTGATCAGGTGGCCGAAGCGCCGACCTCGGCTGCCCCGGGCCGATCGACGCCTGTTGGCGCCACCGCGGAGGAAACCCGCGTGGTCGAAATACGGGCCGTGGCAGACGCCTGGCTTGAGGCGCGGGGGCCTGATGGCACGGTCTTCTTGTCGCGGGAACTGCGTGCGGGGGATGTATACCGACCAGACCCGAGCCCGGGCTGGACCCTTCACGCGCGTGATGGCGGGGCCTTTGAGCTTTATGTGAACGGGGTCTCTGCTGGGCCGCTGGGGACCGTCGGCATGCCGGTTCTCGGCCGCGCTATTGATGACGTGCGCCCGCTTACCCAGGCGGAAATCGACCGTCCGCGCACCTAAGACACCGCTGCTGGCCCTGTTACGGGCTGCGCTAAAGCGCTATCTCGGAAGCTCGAAAGGACGACGCTTCAATGGACGGCGGCGCAAGCGATCTTCACCATATCCGCCCATGGCGGCGGATTGAGCGGCGAAAGTCGCGCAAGATTCGCGTCGGTACGGTTGAGGTCGGCGGCGATGCACCGATAGCGGTGCAGTCGATGACGAACACCGTGACCGCTGACGCCGCGGCGACGATTGCGCAAATCCGTCAGTTGGAAGAGGCGGGCGCCGATATCGTGCGCGTCTCTTGTCCGGATGAAGATTCCACTGCGGCGTTCGCCACGATCGCGCGCGAAGCGAAGGTGCCGCTCGTTGCGGACATCCACTTCCATTATCGCCGCGCTATTGAGGCGGCTGCAGCGGGCGCCGCGTGCCTGCGGATCAATCCGGGCAACATCGGCAAGGCTGATCGCGTGCGAGACGTCATTCAGGCCGCGAAGGATCATGGGTGTTCGATCCGGATCGGCGTGAACGCTGGATCGTTGGAAAGCCATCTGCTCGAAAAGTATGGTGAGCCGTGCCCGGAAGCGATGGTCGAGAGCGCTCTCTATCACGCGGCTCTGCTCGAGGAGCATGACTTTCGCGAGTACAAAATCAGCGTCAAAGCGTCTGACGTGTTTCTCACCGCAGCCGCGTATCACGCACTGGCTGAAGCCACCGACGCGCCGCTGCATCTCGGCGTCACTGAAGCCGGTGCGCTGCGCGCGGGCACAGTGAAGTCATCGATTGCGATGGGCTCTCTGCTGTGGGCCGGCATTGGCGACACGATCCGTGTTTCGCTTGCTGCCGATCCCGTCGAAGAAATCAAGGTTGGCAACGACCTGCTCAAGTCTTTGGGCTTACGCCAACGCGGCGTGACGATCATCGCTTGCCCGTCTTGCGCGCGTCAGGGCTTCAATGTGATCGCGACGGTCGATGAGATCGAAAAGCGCATTGCACACATTGCTGAGCCAATCACGCTTTCCATTATCGGCTGCGTCGTGAATGGGCCGGGCGAGGCGTTGATGACCGATCTGGGCTTCACCGGCGGCGGCAAAGGCGCAGGCATGGTCTATGTGGCGGGTAAGCAGGACCATAAGGTCGACAACGAGGCCATGATCGACCATATCGTTGATCTGGTTGAAGATCGGGCGCGGACATTGCGTGAAGCCCGCGAAACGGCGAAGGGCTGATCATGCTGCAGCGACATCTGCAGGACACCTACCAATACTTGTTCGACACCGCCCATCGTGCGCTGCTGGACGGTGGTTCCTTCGCGCCGTTCGGCGCCGGCATCCGCAAGACCGGCGAGCAGATTCACACGAATGTCGATCTGCCGATCGAGCAATCGGCGCCTACGGATCACATCTCCGGCCTGATCGCCGGGTTCCGTGCTGACGAAGCCGAGAACGGCTTGATCGCTGCTGGCCTCGTTTTTGACGGCCGTGCGCGCGGCGACGATGCGGCTGCGCTCTGTTTTCACATCGAAGCAGCCAATGGCAGCGCCGTTGAGGTGATAGTGCCTTATGTGCGCCAACCGGACCTGCTGATTGCGTTCGCCGAACCGCAGATCGCGGCGGTGGAGTCCGAGATCTTCACCGAACTGCAGTGAACTAGGTCATGTCCGATCTCACTCGTTTGGAACGCCGCCTGGGGCAGGCGCTCGAACGCTTTGAGCGTATCGAGGCGCGTCTTGGCGCAGCGACTGATGGGGCCGAGATCGTAAAGCTCGGGCAAGAGCACGCTGAGCTAAAGCCACTCATCGATGCGGTCGCCGCGCTGAACGCCAAGAAGGCCGAGGTCGCCAGCCTCGAAGCCATGCTCCGCGATAGCGCCGGCGACAAGGAGATGGCGACGCTCGCGGAAGAAGAACTCAACGCCGCGAAGGAGGCATTGCCTGCGCTGGAAAAGACAGCGCTGCTGCTATTGGCGCCGAAAGACAAAGACGAGAATGCCTCCGCTATTTTGGAAATCCGCGCCGGCACGGGCGGGGAAGAGGCGGCTTTGTTCGCTGGCGATCTGCTGCGGATGTATCAGCGTTATGCGTCCATTCGGCGTTGGAAGTTCGAGTTGGAGTCGCTTTCGGACACTGGCATTGGCGGCGTGAAAGAAGCCATCGCCACAGTCACCGGAACTGGCGTGTTCGGGCGGCTCAAGTTCGAGAGCGGTGTGCACCGCGTTCAGCGCGTACCGGAGACCGAAGCTGGCGGCCGGATTCACACCTCCGCCGCGACGGTGGCGGTTTTGCCGCAGCCGGAAGGAGACGTCGACATTGTCGTCCAAGACAAAGACATTCGCATCGACACGATGCGGGCCTCCGGCGCTGGCGGACAGCACGTCAACAAGACCGACAGTGCGGTGCGCATCCTGCACATACCAACGGGCATCATCGTGGTGAGCCAGATGAAGTCGCAGCACCAGAACCGGGTGCAGGCTATGACGGTTTTGAAGGCAAAGCTCTACGAGTTGGAGCGTGACAAACGCGATGCCGCGCGGGCGGCAGAGCGCAAAGGGCAAATCGGCTCGGGTGATCGCAGTGAGCGCATCCGCACCTACAATTTCCCGCAAGGTCGCGTCACCGACCACCGCATCAATCTGACCGTCTATAATTTGCCCGAAGTCCTCGAAGGCTCAGCGCTCGACCCGCTGTTAGACGCGTTAGCCGCTGAGGATCAGGCGCAGAAGCTGGCGGCGTTGGAGGACGACGCGTGACCACTTTGGTTTCGCTTTGGACTGAGCTGCGGCGGCGTTTGGAAGCGGCCGGCATCGACACGCCGGTGATTGATGCGCGCTTGCTCCTCGAAGCAGGCGCGGGTGTTAGCCGGCTCGACATAATTACCGATCCACGGCGCGTTCTAAACGACGAGCAGGTCGCAGGCGTCGAAGCACTTACCCTGCGTCGCGAAGCGCGCGAGCCGATCGGACACATCCTAGGGCGCAAATCATTCTGGACGCTTGATTTGGACGTCAGTGCGGACGTGCTTTCGCCGCGCCCGGAGACCGAGTTGTTGGTCGAGACGGCGCTGGAAATTTTGCCGAAGGGCTCAGCCGCACGCGTGCTCGATCTTGGTGTCGGGAGCGGCGCGATCATTCTGGCTATTCTGGCCGAGCGGCCGGACACGACCGGTGTCGGTGTGGACGTGAGCGAGTCAGCGCTGGCGAGCGCGCGTCGCAATGCCGAAAAGCTTGGGCTCGCGGATCGGCTTGATCTTCAGGGAGGCGATTGGAGCGCCGGCTTAGAGGAGGCGTTCGATCTAGTCGTCTCCAACCCGCCCTATATCCCGTCGGCTGACATCGATGGTCTGGAGCCGGAGGTGGTCCGTTACGAGCCTCGCTTGGCTCTAGACGGCGGCGCAGATGGATTGAGCGCCTATAGGGCCATTCTCGCGGCCTTGCCCCGGCTGCTGCGGCCTGGCGGCGCTTATGCCCTGGAGGTCGGCATCGGGCAGGCTGAGGCGGTTCGGGGTTTGGCGGTTGAACAGGGGCTTACCGCAGAAACGCCGCGCCTGGACCTAAACGGGATCGCCCGGGTTGTAGCAGGACGTCGTGCGGCATGAGGTCAGACCCTGAAAAAACCCTTGGAACGGAAGGCCTGGCAGATTACCTTCATTCTCGGAATCGATGGCCAGACGGGTTCAGGGGCTGGACCGGCGGCGGTTTCATTGGCAGGCGAGCTCCAAACGCCGCCTCGGCTTCCTCAGCAAGAGGTCAGGATAACAAGCGGCGATTTCCGGCCGCACCGCCCACGGGCGAAATAGCAAAGCAACAGGCTCACAGAGAAGCGTGAAGACTTGGGATCGGCAGATCCCGCGTCGCGTACGGGCCCCGACAGGACTAAACATGCACAGCGGACATTCCATGAAGCGTCAGCGCGGCCGTGGTCGCAAGCCCGGCGGCGGCGGTCACCATAATCATGGTGGCGGCGGCGGTGGTGGAGGTGGCGGGGGCGGCCATCATAATTCGCCCAACCGATCGCTTGAGACGAACGGGCCGGATGTAAAATTCCGCGGCACCGCGGCTCACATCTATGAGCGGTACCTGCAGCTTGCGCGCGATGCGCAGTCCTCAGGTGATCGGGTACTCAGCGAAAATTATATGCAGCACGCGGATCACTATTTCCGCCTGGTGCGCTCGATGCAGCCGGCGACGCCGCCTCAGCAGCAGCACCAACAACAGCAGCACGATCGCTACGGTAACGACTCCGAGTTTGAAGGTGACGACGAGGGCGGCGGGGCCGATGGCGAAGGCTCGGGCAATATTGCCGAGAATGCGTCGGAAGGTGATGAGCAGCCAGACGCAGAATTTCCGCAAGGCCAGCAACAACAGCCCGGCGCTGACGGCGAAGGACGCCGCCGTCGTGGCCGGCGCAATCGCTTCCGCCCCGATGGTGAGGGCCCAGAAGCAAATGCGGGCGCAGGTGGCGATGAGCCGCGCGCCGAACGCCCTGAGCGTTCAGAGGAGCCGCGTCGTGAGCGTCAGCCGCGTGAGCCACGCCCACAGGCCGAGCCGAGCGGGCCGGAGGGGTTCTCGAACGGCCCCCGACCCGCGTTCTTACGTACGACTGAATAATTAGCGCTTCGACGTTGGCGGACGCGGCGGCCCGGCAAGCCGGCGCTCCAGATACGTACGCGCGTGAACTTCGACCTCGGCGAGGTGATCTTCGCCGGGATCGCGACCACGGAAGAAGTGGTCGGCGCCCTCAACCGGCGCGGCATCGACCTTTATATTCTTCTGTGTGCGGATACGGCTGATCACACGCTCCATGTCTGGCGCGGTGGTGACGCTGTCGCGCGTCCCGTAGATGATGACGCCCGACGCTGGGCATGGCGCCAAGAACGAGAGATCGTAGTGATTGGCAGGCGGCGCTACGGCGATGAAGCCGTCGATCTCCGGGCGGCGCATCAGGAGCTGTAGCCCGATCCAAGCGCCAAACGAGTAGCCGCCGACCCAGCACTGTTCTGCGTTCGGGTTCATGCTCTGCAGATGGTCGAGTGCGGAGGCGGCGTCGGAAAGCTCGCCCATGCCGTTGTCGAACACGCCCTGAGAGCGGCCAATGCCGCGGAAGTTGAAGCGCAGAACGCCAAAGCCTTTGTCGGCGAACAGCTTGTAGAGCTGTACGGTGACGCGGTCCTGCATGGAGCCGCCGGCGCGCGGGTGCCCGTGGAGGATAAGCGCAATCGGGGCGCCCTCCTTGGGCGGCTCCTGGTAGCGGCCCTCAACGCGGCCTGCTGCGCCCGGAAAAATCACTTCTGCCATTCGTGCGACCCCAGCCTGGCGGGAACAATCCGCCGGCTAATTCTTGACCAAAACACTCGGGTATCTTAGCTGGTTACTAAGTTTGCCCGGCCCCAGAGGGGGCGGCTTCTAGCACAGGAAATTAGGCACGTGCGAGGGCGCGGGGAAGGAACGTCATGCGATTAACGTCGAAGGGCCGCTATGCGGTTATGGCCATGGCTGATTTGGCGCTCCATGGCGGCGACGAGCGGGCCGTGCCGCTGCAGGAAGTGGCGCGCCGGCAGGAGATTTCGCTCTCCTATCTCGAGCAGCTCTTCGCCCGCATGCGCCGCGCTGGCTTAGTAGCGGGCGTGCGGGGGCCCGGCGGCGGCTACAGACTGGCTCGGGGCTCGAGCGCCATCACGGTCGCGGAGATCATCGCCTCTGTGAACGAGCCGATCAAAGCTACGCGCTGCGATGACGAGTCGAAGAAGAGCTGCATCGGGCGCAGTGGGCGCTGCATTGCTCATGGGCTGTGGCAGGAGATGGGTGATCGGATTCAAATGTTTCTGGGATCCGTCTCGCTGGCGGATGTGCTTGAGCAGCGATTTGACGGCCAAGCGCGCGTGGCGGCGGAATAGGATTGATGAGCAAGACGCCGATCTATTGCGATTACAACGCGGGCGCGCCGATCCGCGCCGAAGCGGCCGTCGCAATGTCGCGCGCGCTAGCGTTCGGCGGCAATCCGTCTTCTGTGCACAGCTACGGCCGGCGTATGCGTGCGGCGATTGAAGAAGCGCGGGAACGTATCGCTGCTGGGCTCGATGCGAGCGCTGAGAATGTCGTGTTCACATCCGGCGCCACCGAGGCGATCCATTTGGCTTTGAGCTGTGCAGGCGCCGCTTCTATCATCGCGTCTGCGGTCGAGCACGATGCTTTGTTTGAGCAGGCGTCACGGGCGTTGAAGGCGGAACGTATTGCGCCGGTGGATGCCGGAGGCTCGCTAGACCTCGTTGCACTCGCTTCACTGCTTGCCGAGGCCCCGAAGCCTGCTTTGGTCGCTGTTCAACTTGCAAATAACGAAACTGGAATCGTCCAGCCAATAGCAAGGATTGCTGCGCTGTGCCGCGAGCATGGCGCCATGTTGCTCGTCGACGCGGCGCAAGCCTTCGGCCGCATCCCAGTTAGCGTCAGCGATCTAGATGCAACCTATGTTGTCGTATCCAGCCATAAGCTTGGCGGACCGTCTGGCGCAGGCGCTCTCGTGCTCGCGGCGGGCGCGCCGTTCGTAACGACGCGCTTTGGAGGCGGCCAGGAACGCGGCCGCCGGCCCGGCACAGAGAACGGCGCGGCGCTTGTCGGCTTCGGCGTTGCCGTGGATTGGGCGTTGCGCGATCTTCTTGATGAGGGTGCGCGCGTTGCTGAGTTGCGTGATCGCTTTGAAGCCGGGTTGCCGCGTGACGCGGTGATCTTTGGCGCGGACGCGAAGCGCCTGCCGAATACCTCTAATTTCGCATTGCCGGGTCTCTCGGCAGAAACTGCGGTGATTGCACTTGATCTTGAGGGCGTCGCGCTGAGTTCGGGAGCAGCATGTTCCTCCGGTAAGGTCCGCTCTAGTCGTGTGCTTGCAGCGATGGGTGTCGCCCCTGATTTGGCGAAAGCGGCGCTTCGCGTGAGCTTCGGTCACGAGTCGAAAGAGAGCGATGTCGAAGAGGTCCTTCGCGCGCTGAACACAATTGCGGCGCGCCGCGCGCAGGGAGCGGCGGCATGAGCGCGGTGAAAGACACGATCGATAAGGACACCGTCGCGGCGACGCGGGCGCTCGAGTCAGAGAAGTACAAGCACGGCTTTGTCACCGAGCTGGAGCAGGTGCTCGCGCCGGCTGGCCTGAACACCGACATCGTTCGCTACATCTCTGCCAAAAAGGGCGAGCCGGAATGGATGTTGGCGTGGCGGCTGGAGGCATTTGAGCGCTGGCTGACGCTTGAAGAGCCGACTTGGGCGCTGGTGCAGTATCCGCCCATCGATTATCAGGCGGCGCGTTACTACGCCGAACCAAAGGCCGGATCGAAATACAAATCGCTCGACGACGTCGATCCCGAAATTCTGGAAACTTATAAGAAGCTCGGCATCCCGCTGCGAGAGGCCGAGGTGCTTCTCGGCGTCGAGGGTGCGCCGCGCGTTGCGGTTGACGCTGTCTTCGACAGCGTCTCGGTTATCACGACTTTCAAGGACGAGTTGGCCAAGGCTGGTGTCATTTTCTGCTCTATGAGCGAGGCCGTTCGCGAGCATCCGGAGTTAGTGCGGAAGTATCTCGGTTCGGTGGTGCCGAGCTCTGACAATTTCTTCGCGACGCTGAACACCGCCGTATTCTCAGACGGATCGTTCGTTTATGTGCCGCCGGGCGTGCGCTGCCCGATGGAGCTTTCGACGTACTTTCGTATGAACGCCGAGGGCACGGGCCAGTTCGAGCGAACTCTGATCATCGCCGATGAGGGCGCGTACGTTTCTTATCTTGAAGGCTGCACCGCGCCGATGCGCGATGAAAACCAGCTGCATGCAGCGGTGGTTGAACTCGTCGCGCTGGATGATGCCGAGATCAAGTACTCCACCGTGCAGAACTGGTGGCCGGGCGATGCGGACGGGAAAGGCGGGATCTATAATTTCGTGACAAAGCGCGGAGATTGTCGCGGAAAGCGCTCCAAGATTTCCTGGACGCAGGTCGAGACCGGTTCGGCGATAACGTGGAAATACCCAAGCTGTGTGCTGCGCGGAGATGACAGCGTCGGTGAGTTCTATTCCATCGCCGTCACCAATGGCCGCCAGCAAGCGGACACCGGCACAAAGATGATTCACCTGGGCAAGAACACGCGCTCGCGCGTCATCTCCAAAGGTATCTCAGCCGGCCGATCCTCCAATGCGTATCGCGGCCTTGTGTCGGCGCATGCGAAGGCCGCCGGCGCACGCAATTTCACGCAGTGCGATTCATTGCTGATCGGCGATCAGTGTGCGGCGCATACGGTTCCGTACGTCGAGACGCGCACGCCCGATGCGCAATTCGAACATGAAGCGACGACCACCAAGCTCTCTGACGATCAGCTCTTCTACTTGCGCTCGCGCGGCATACCCGAGGAAGAGGCTGTCGCTCTGTTGGTGAACGGGTTCGTACGTGAAGTGCTGCAGAAGCTGCCGATGGAGTTCGCGGTGGAAGCGCAAAAGCTGCTGGAAGTGAGCCTCGAGGGGAGCGTGGGATGAGGGTGGTGCAAAAAGGGATTGCGGCGTTCGTGCTCGCCATGGCGCTTGCGGCGTGCGGGCAAAATCAGCCGACCGGTCAGGACGAAGGCGGCGCATCGAACGCGCCCTACGAAGAGATTGAAGGCGAAGATGCCGAGCGCGAGGCGCTGCCGCCGGTGGATGCGGCGTTGCTCGGCGCGCCGAATGATCTGTTCACCGCGATCGAGCCTAGCGAAGTTGGGGTGTTTGGAGCACCTAGTGTGTTGGAAGCGCTTGATCCGCTGCTTGGGCCAGAGGTCACCGAAGGATCAAACGTCCATCTGTCGCTGCGCGAGGAGGGCACAAACACGATTGCTGATATAGTGCGCACCGGCCTTGCCGATGACTCTGTTGCCGCCGGCCACGTCCGCATCGAGTTTCGTCAAGAGCCTGACGGCTGGTACCCGACCAATGCATACCGCCGGATGCAGTGCGCGCGCGGCTCGACGCCGGGCGAGTGGACGACGGGGCTTTGCCCATGAGTAAGGAATATTGGTTCGCCCGCCGCTTTCCTGTCGGTGACCCGCGCAATGCTTTTGCGCCTGTGCATTGGAAGGGCTTTGCGGTCGCCGGGATATTCGTCGCCGCGCTCGTCATCGGCGCCATTGCCTTCTCTTGGATGGCTGCGAGCGGCTATCTCATGCAAGGCGCGGTTGTCTTTATTACAGCCGCCGCAGTTGGCGGCGGTTGGTTCATCACAGTAGCCACCGCAAAAGGCGCCCCGCGTGTTTGAAGTCAGCGATCTGCATGTAAAAGTGGGTGACGCCGAGATCGTCAACGGGCTGACGCTGCGCGTGCCTGCGGGCGAAACGCACGCAATCATGGGGCCGAATGGCGCCGGAAAATCAACGTTGGCTTATGCGCTAAGTGGCCGCGATGGCTATGAAGTCGTCAGCGGCGCTGCGACGTTGAACGGCATAGATTTGCTGGCGCTCAATCCCGAGGAGCGCGCGTCAGCTGGCCTATTCTTATCGTTCCAGTATCCGGTTGAGATACCCGGGCTCTCTGCGATTGCGTTTTTGAAAGCTGCGCTCAACGCGCAACGTAAAGCGCATGGCCTGGAACCGATGCCGGCGCCTGAATTGCTGAAGCTGCTGCGCGAGAAAGCGGCGGCGCTGAAGATCGACATGGACATGCTGAAGCGCCCGCTGAATGTCGGCTTCTCCGGCGGCGAGAAGAAGCGTTTCGAGGCGCTGCAGATGGCGGTGCTGCAACCGCGCTTCGCCATTCTGGATGAAACTGATTCTGGTCTGGACATTGATGCGTTGCGGATCGTGGCGGACAATGTGAACGTCTTGCGCGCGCCGGATCGTGGCCTGCTGGTGATCACGCACTATCAGCGGTTGCTCGACTACATCAAACCTGACCGTGTCCATATTCTCGCTAAGGGTCGCATTATCGCGAGCGGCGGACCGGAGCTTGCGATCGAGCTCGAACGCGACGGCTACGACAAGTATTTGAGGGCCGCGTGAGCATAGCAGCTGAGCTCCCGACGCGCCGGATCGAGGCTTGGAAGTATTCTGATCTGCGCCAGGCAGTCGGCCTGGACACGCATGTGCTGCGAGATGGGCGCGATATCATCGAGCGCCTCGCGCCAGGGACGCAGCGATCGACTGTGCCTGCCGGTGAGAGCCGTCTCATTGTCGAGCGTATGGGCGACGATCAGCACATGGATGCGCGATCTTATGAATACGCGCTGGAGGCTGGCGCCTCGCTCGTGCGTGTTGTGATCCAGTCGGGCAGCAATCTTCCGCTTTCGATGATGCGGGTGCGTCTGGCGGCGGGGGCGAAGTTCACACAATTCGTTCTGGCATTCGGCGCCAAGCTAGCGCGCATAGAGACTCATGTGAGCGTTGAAGGCGAAGGCGCTGAAGTTACTCTAAATGGAGCCTATCTCGCCGGCGCGGGCCGGCACGCTGATCTGACGTCGGTGATAGAGCACAAAGCTCCAGGCGGTGTAACGCGCCAACTGATCAAAGGCGTTGCGCGCAAAGGCGGCCGCGGCGTGTTTCAGGGCAAGATCGTCGTCGAGAAGGGCGCTCAGAAAACGGACGCGCGGCAGTATCATCGCGGGCTGTTGCTGGAAGCGGGCGCCGAGATATTCGCAAAACCCGAACTGATGATCCACGCCGATGATGTGCAGTGCGCGCACGGGAACACGGCGGGTGGGTTGGATGAAAGTGCGCTCTTCTACATGCGCTCACGCGGCGTTCCGGAGGCGGAAGCGCGCGCGATGCTGATCGAAGCGTTTCTGGTGGAGGCGATTCCGGAGGGATTGCCGGTCGAGTTGCACGCTGAACTTGTCGGCGCGGTGCAGGCCTGGTTGCTGACGGGCGAGCCACCGGCGGCCTTGGCCCCGGAGGGCACGATATGAATGCGCCCTTGATCCGCCGTCCGTTCGATGTGGAAGCGTTGCGCGCTGAGTTTCCGATCCTTGGCCGTGACGTGAATGGCAGGCCGCTCGTTTATTTCGACAACGCCGCCAGCGCGCAAAAGCCTGAGGCCGTGATCGAGGCAATGGCGAACGCCATGCGAGGCAGCTACGCCAACGTACACCGCGGCCTGCACACGCTTGCGAACGAGACGACCGAAGCTTTCGAGGCAGCGCGGACGACAGTCGCGCGCTTCATCAATGCGCCGACGACGGACAGCATCGTCTTCACCAAGGGCGGCACGCATGCGATCAATATCGTGGCAGCGGGGCTCGATGTTCAGCCGGGCGACGAGATCGTGCTCTCGGTTATGGAGCACCATTCCAACATCGTGCCGTGGCACATGCTGCGCGAACGCAAAGGCGCGGTGCTGAAGTGGCTCGATATTGACGATGATGGCGGTATTGATCTGGAAGCCCTTGATGCGCTGATTACGTCGCGCACTAAGATTGTCGCGATTACTCATATGTCCAACGTACTCGGTGCGAAGACACCTGCGGCGGAGATCGTGCGCATTGCGCATACCAAGGGCGTGCCGGTTTTGCTGGATGGCTGCCAAGCGACCGTTCACAGCCATGTCGACGTGACGGCGCTTGATGTCGATTTTTATGCTTTAACTGGCCACAAGCTCTACGGACCGACCGGTATCGGCGTGCTCTACGGTAAGCGCGATCTGCTTGCGGCGATGCCGCCGTTTGAAGGCGGCGGTGAGATGATCGACGTCGTTGAACGCGAGCGGGTGACGTATAACGAGCCGCCGCATCGCTTGGAGGCAGGCACACCACCAATTCTGGAAGCGATCGGGCTTGGCGCGGCGATTAGCTGGTTTCAGTCACAAGATCGCATCGCGATCGAACAGCACGAGGCGGCGCTACGTGACCGCGCTATGGCGGCGCTGCGGGAACTCAATTGGGTGAAGCTGCACGGCCAAGCGCCGGATAAGGGCGCAATAGTCGCATTCTCAGTCGAGGGCGCGCATCCGCATGATCTTGCACAAATTCTGGATCGCCAAGGCGTCGCGATCCGCGCTGGCCATCATTGTGCGCAACCTTTGATGCAGCGGCTTGGCGTCAGCGCCACAGCGCGTGCGAGTTTTGCCTGCTATAATCGTCTGGATGAGATCGATGTGTTTATCGAGGCCTTGCACAAGGCCCGTAGGTTGCTGAGTTAATGGCTATGGACGGCGCTGTCTCACCCCCGCAATCGGCTCTGCCGCAGGCTGAGTTGGACCGCATCACTGATGATTTGGTGATGCAGTTCAAAACTGTGTTCGATCCGGAGATCCCGGTTGATGTCTATGAATTGGGCCTCATCTATAAGGTCGATATCAACGACGAAGGCTTCGTCGATATTGAGATGACGTTGACTGCGCCGGGTTGCCCCGTTGCTGGCGAGATGCCGGGTTGGGTTGAAACCGCGGCGCGGAAGGTGGCAGGCGTGACCGGCGCTAAAGTGAATCTGGTGTTCGAACCGCCATGGACGCCAGCACGCATGAGCGACGAGGCGAAACTCGAATTGAATATGTTGTGAAGCCATGAGCCGTAGACCCCGCCCGAAGATCGTCACGCTGAGCGACGCCGCTGCGGCACGCGTGAACGAGATCATGGCCAAGGGCGATAGGCCCTATCTGCGCGTCGGCGTCGTCAATGGCGGCTGCGCGGGGATGGAGTACGTGCTGGATTACGCCGCGGCGCCGGAGACGTTCGATGAACTGGTCGAGGACAAGGGCGTCAGTATTCTCGTAAAGGCGGACGCGGTGATGTTCCTGCTGGGTTCGGAGATCGACTACGAGACGACGCGGCTTGCTTCCAAGTTCGTCTTCCGCAATCCGAACCAGACTGACGCTTGCGGTTGCGGCGAGAGCGTCACCATCGTGCCGGTGAAGGCCGAGCATTGAGCGGTGGCGGCGGGCGGCTTCCACGAGTTCGTGCGAGAGCTGTTCGAAGGGTTAGGCCCAGTTCAGATCAAGCGGATGTTCGGCGGCGCTGGCGGCTATGCTGACGGCGTGATGTTTCTGCTGCTGGGGGACGACACGATTTACATCAAGGCTGATGATGCGCTGAAAGCGGAGCTGGCTGAAGTTGGCAGCGGCCCGTTCGTATGGGAGCCGCGCAGCGGGCCGCACGCCGGCGAGAAAGTTGATCTCGGCTACTGGCGTTTGCCGGAGAGCGCGCTCGACGATCCCGATGAGGCGGTGGTGTGGGGCCGCAAAGCTTTGGCCATCGCCAAAGCGAAGGCAGCCGCGAAGCCCAAGAAGAAGAAATCCAACCGCGCTTAGGCGCCGCTGAACTTCGCCGGCCGCTTCTGGAAGAACGCCTGTACGCCTTCGCGGAAATCCTCCGAGCGGCCCGCTTCCCGTTGCATTTGACGTTCGGCTTGAAGTTGCTCTTCCCAGGTGTTGTCGAGCGAGGCCCAGCCCAAGCGGCGGATCATGCCGAGGGATTTCGGGCCGTTCGCCAATTCGGTCGCCAGAGCCTTTGCCGTGGTGAGCAAGTCTGCGTCGGGCACGCAGCGATTGATGAGACCCCATTCCAACGCCGTCTTGGCGGGGATTTTGTCTCCCAGCAGCATCATCTCCATCGCGCGTGCGCGACCGATCATGCGGGGGAGGTGATAGGTGGCGCTGCCGTCAGGCACCAAGCCGATGCGGCGGAAGGCCTGCAGGAAGTAGGCGCTTTCGCCTGCGACGATGAGATCGCCCAGGAGCGCGAACGAACAGCCGATGCCGGCAGCCACCCCGTTGACAGCCGTAACGTACGGGATCGGCAGGTCGCGGAGCATGGTGACGAATGGATTGAACGTCGTCTCAAGCCGCCCGCCAAGATCAGGCTGGCCGTCCGCATCGACCGGTGGTGCGCCGCTGGCGAGATTGGCGCCGGAGGAAAAGCCGCGGCCTTCGCCGGTGAGCACCACGCAGCGCGCTTCGCTCGTGGCGCGCTGAAAGAACGCGGTGAGCTCACGCGTCATTTCGACGGAGATGGCATTGAGTGTCGCCGGATCGGTGAGCGTGATCAGCGCGACGCCGCCGTCCAGTTCGTACTTCGCCTTAGCCATCGTGCTCTCCCATTTCGGAGAAGCTTAGCAGAGCGAGATCAAACGGCGATATGCTTACGGCGCGGTAGCGCTACGCAACGTAAAGCACGGGCGTTGCGTCGGTGGTGACCTGATTGCGGCCATTGCGCTTGGATGCGTACAGGCATGCATCGGCTCGCTCGATCAGCCCCTGGACCGTGTCGCCAGGCTGGAGGCGCGCTACACCAACGGAGACAGTAACTTGGCCGAGGTCCTCATTGGTGGACCGGCGGCGCAGGCGCTTGGCTTGGATTGCGGCGCGAAGCGTCTCGGCCGTCTGGGCTGCGAGGCGGGGCGTTACGCGCGGCATAACGACGGCAAACTCTTCGCCACCATAACGGGCGACGAGAAAGTCCGGGCGTGCGTGCGCCTGGAGAGCGCTCGCTAGAAAGCGGAGGATCTGATCACCCGTGTGATGGCCCCAGGTGTCGTTGAAGCGCTTGAAATGGTCGATGTCGCAGAGCAGCAGGCAAAGTTCAGTGCGCTGCGCCTTTGCCTCTTCGAGGCGCATGCGGAGAGTCTCGTCGAACATCCGGCGGTTGGAGAGGCCGGTGAGGCTGTCGGTAAGTGATTCCAGGCGAACAGATTCGAGGCTGGTCCGCAGCGTGTCGATTTCGCGGGACGAGCGCTGGAGCTGTTGATTGAGTTGCTGGTTGTGCGTCGCCATGTCGAGCGTCGCTGCGGCGAGGCTCTGGACGACCTGACGGATCTGCTCCGGCGCCAGCGTCTGATTGAGATCGGTGGCTGCGCTTTCCAGGGTGCGGCCGTAATCGCCGCTCTTTTGCTCAGTCTGTTTCAGAAATGAAACGACTTGGCCGAGATCGCGCGCGATCTGTTCGCCAGCCATCATAATCTGGGCTGATGCGCCAAGCCCGGTAAAAAAGCGCTCATGAAGCGCGGCGTTCACCTGCGGCGTGAAAGTCTCACCGGATGCAATGGAGGCGTCGATGGCCTCGCGCAGCGCGGGATTCCGGCCGAGCCGATATGACAGCCAAACCTCGTAATTGGCGCTGCTTGGCGGAACGCCGTGCAAGCGCATCAAGTCCAAGGTTTCCTGGGCGACAGCGTCGCCGCCCGGGCCTTGCAGAAGCATGTCTTGATCGGTCACGCAGCGTGATTCCGTTATTGCAGCAGTCCAGTTGACGCTACGAGCCAGGGTATGGACGAGTGGTAAACGGCGGCGTCTGGCCAGCAAAGAAATTGATAATTGCGCTTACGTGTAGGGCAGGGGTTATGCTCCGCCAAAAGCCCAGGGAGGCGCTGCCCATGAATAAGCCGGTCGATCCATCAATTGAGCAAACGAAGGCCCAGATGCGGGCCCTTATCGATCTCCAAAAGCGCGCCAATATCGCCAAAGGTCCGCCCGACGCGCGCCTGCGCAAAGATCGGCTGACACGGTGCATCGACTTGCTGTTGACCCACCGCGAGGAATTCATCGAAGCGATGAATGCTGATTTCGGCGCTCGCTCGCGCGACATGTCGATGCTTACGGACATAGTCGGCGCCATCAATCCGCTGAAAGCGGCGCGCGCACAACTGGAAGGCTGGATGAAGCCCCAAACGCGCAAGGTGACGCCGGCGCCGTTGGCGCTGTTCGGCGCCCGCGCCGAGGTGCGTTATCAGCCCAAGGGCGTGGTTGGCATCATCTCGCCTTGGAATTTTCCGGTGCAGCTTTCGTTCGACGCCATTGCTGGCGCCTTCGCGGCCGGCAACCGCGTGATGCTGAAGCCTTCTGAGTTTACGCCTGCGACTTCCGCGCTCATGGCGCAGACGCTTGATCTCTATTTCGATGAAGACGAGATCGCAGTCGTGGTTGGCGGCGCTGATGTGGGTGCAGCGTTCGCTGGGTTGCCATTCGATCACTTGATCTTCACCGGCGCCACGTCGGTTGCGCGCCACGTCATGACGGCCGCGGCGCAGAACCTGACGCCGGTGACGCTCGAGCTTGGCGGCAAATCGCCGGTCGTGATCGGGCGGAGCGCTGACCTAGAAAAAACAGCTGCGCGCGTCATGAACGGCAAGACGATGAACGCCGGCCAGATCTGCCTCGCACCGGATTATGTGCTCGCGCCGCGTGAAAGTGTCGATGGGTTCGTGAACGCTACAAAGGCGGCGGTTGCGAAGATGTATCCGACGATCAAGGACAATGGCGACTACACCGCCATGATCAATCAGCGGCACTACGATCGCGTCCGCGGATTGATCAGCGATGCGAAGGCGAAGGGCGCGCAGATCGTTGAAATCAATCCGGCCAATGAAGATTTCAGTCAGCAAGAGCATAGGAAAATTCCGCCGACGCTCATTCTGGGCGCGACGGACGACATGTCGGTCATGCAGGAGGAAATCTTTGGCCCGGTGCTGCCCATCCGCACCTACACCGCGATCGAAGATGCGATCCGCCAGGTCAATGCGGGGCCGCGCCCGCTCGCGCTTTACTATTTCGGGGACGATAGCGCTGAAAGCGAAGCGCTGCTCTCGCGCACGCACTCAGGCGGCGTCACCATCAACGATGTGATTTTCCACGTCACGCAGGACGATCTACCGTTCGGCGGTGTCGGCCCGTCGGGCATGGGCGCTTATCACGGCCATCGCGGTTTTCTCGAATTCAGTCACGAGAAAGCGGTCTATCGGCAAATGTCCGGCGAGTTGCTCGCGATGATGCGCCCGCCCTACGGCGCGACGTTCAAGAAGCAGGTCGACGGGCGGCTGAAGCCGTAGCCGCGCGGACGCAACTCACTTCTTCTTCAAGAACGCCGGGGCGTTGTCGCCGAAGCCTTGCACGTTGGGGCCATTGTCATCGCGCGGGGGGCGGCGCTCTTCGCGGCGTGGCTCGTCGCGACGCTGTTGATCCCGTCGGGGCTGCTCGCGGCGGGGCGGACGATCCTCGCGCGCTTCAGTGTGCGGCGCTTCCGGTTCAGGCGCTGACGGCGCTGCAACGACTGCTTCTGTGGAAGCGGTCGGGCGCTCGGTGTCGCGCTTCACGAAGCGCTGCTTCTTTTCGCTGATGCGCTTGGAGTGTTCTTGCTTCAGCTCCTGAGCGCGTCGGCCGCGGCCGCCACTGTCGCGCGGATCGCCGAGCGCCGCTTCCGGCACGCCTGCGATGGTCGCGATCTCGATTGGCTTGCCAGTGAGCTTTTCGATCTGGTCCAGGCTCTTTTTGTCAGCGGGGCCGACAAGTGTGAACGAGGCCCCTTGTTTGCCAGCGCGGCCGGTGCGGCCGATGCGGTGGACGTAATCGTCCGGGCTGCGCGGCGGCTCATAATTGAAGACGTGGCTCACGTCTGGCACGTCGAGGCCGCGTGCAGCGACATCGGAAGCGATCAGGAACGTGAGTTCGCCTGAGCGGAAGCGGTCGAGCGTTTTTGTGCGCACTGACTGATCGAGGTCGCCGTGGATCGGCGCGGCATTGAAGCCGTGACGCTTCAGCGACAGCGCGACGACATCGACGTCGGTCTTGCGGTTACAGAAGATGATGCCATTGCGGACATTGACGCTGGTCATCGCCGCACGCAGGGCCGCGCGGCGGGTACGCGGATCGCCGCCAGGCAGCATGATGACGCGCTGCTCGATGGTGCTGGCCGTGGTGGCGGGGCGCGTCGCTTCGATACGCTTGGGGCTGGAGAGGAATTGCTCCGTTAGGCGGGTGATTTCCGGCGGCATCGTCGCCGAGAAGAACAGCGTCTGGCGCGTGAACGGCGTCAGTTTGAAAATGCGCTCGATGTCGGGGATGAAGCCCATGTCGAGCATGCGGTCGGCTTCATCGACGACCAAGACTTGCACGCCGGTCAGCAGCAGCTTGCCGCGCTCAAAGTGATCGAGCAGGCGGCCCGGGGTGGCGATCAGCACGTCGACGCCGCGCGCGAGCAGCGCGTCTTGGTCGCCGAAGCTAACGCCGCCAATCAGCAGCGCTTTCGTGAGCTTTTGGTACTTGCCGTACTTGTCGAAGCCTTCGGCGACTTGTGCGGCGAGTTCGCGCGTCGGCTCCAAGATCAACGTTCGCGGCATACGCGCACGCGCGCGGCCAGCGGCAAGAATATCGATCATCGGCAGCGTGAAGGCTGCGGTCTTGCCGGTGCCTGTTTGAGCGATGCCGAGAATATCTCGGCCCTTCAGCACTTCCGGGATCGCCTGCGCTTGGATCGGGGTCGGCGTATTGTAGCCGCCTTCCTTCACCGCGCGGAGCGTAGCTTCGGAAAGGCCGAGATCATCGAAAGTGATTTGCGGTTGGGTGGTTTCTGCGCCCTCAGGCGCGGCATTATCAGAGGTCATTCAATCTCACTTGGACGCGCGCGTATGCAAAATCGCAGACGCCGGGTCAGGGGTTGGCGCTTCGAGCCGGCATCGTCTCGGATAGACGGGGGCGTTCAGCGGAGGGCGAGCACGCCCTCACGGCGCGCACAACGGACGCTGCGGGGATGGGCTCATTTGCTTGGAAAGTCAACGTTTGAGCGGGTTTGGGGCTTGGCGGAGGCGCAGATTGAGCGTTCAGTGCGTGCGGTAGGGGAGGATTTCTATGTTTAAGCGCGCTGTGCTGGCTTTGAGTCTCGCGGTGCTGGCCGCCTGTTCGCCGCCCGCCGCTAATGGCGACGGTGTGAGCGCGGGCCCCGCAGAAGCAGCGGCGCAGACGCCTGCTGGCGCGCCCGCGGGAGCGGAGGACGCCATCCTCGCTTGGGCGCGTGGGCAGTTTGGCCAGAACAACTTGTTCGAGCCCGTTGAGATTTTTTACGGCGACTTCAATGGCGATGGGGCGCCCGACGCGCTGGCGTGGGTGATGTATTCGGGCGGAGGCAACAGCGCGATGTTGGACGTGGCGCTTTTCCGCAACCAAGGCGGACGCATGACGTATCTGCGCAGCGATCCAAACGTCTACGGCAGCGAGCCGCGCAATGTCGTGTTCGCGAATGGCCGGATTACTGTGACGTCGACAATGCCACGCCCCGGCGATGCGCGCTGTTGCCCGACTGGCGAGCAGACCTGGACGATTGCTACGAACTAAACGTCCACATCCTCAACAAACTTCGCGTTCGCTTGGATGTAGTTGAACCGCAGCTCAGCCTTCTTGCCCATCAGCGTCTCGATCAAGATTTCGAAATCCGGCGCGCCGGTTTCATCCAACACCACTCGCGCAAGTGTGCGCGTGGCGGGATTCATCGTCGTGTCCTTCAAGTCCGCCGGCATCATTTCGCCGAGGCCCTTGAAGCGTGAGATATCGACTTTGCGGCCTTTGAACTCGCCGTTGAGCAGTGCTTCTTTGTGCGCGTCGTCGCGGGCGTAGATGCTCTCTTTGCCGGCAGTGACGCGGTAGAGCGGCGGCATGGCGAGGAAGAGCCGGCCGGCGCGGATCAAAGCCGGCATTTGTTTGTGGAAATAGGTGATCAGCAGCGAAGCGATGTGGGCGCCATCGACATCGGCGTCGGTCATGATGATCACGCGCTCATAGCGCAGGTCGTCGAGTTTGAACTTGGCGCCCATCTGCACGCCAAGCGCAAGAGCGAGATCGGCAAGTTCCTGATTGCCGCTCATCTTCTCAGCGCCAGCGCTGGCGACGTTCAGGATTTTGCCGCGCAACGGCAGGATGGCTTGCGTTTCCCGGTTCCGCGCTTGCTTGGCTGAGCCGCCGGCGCTGTCGCCTTCGACCAGAAATATCTCGGTATCCTTCTCACCAGCACGCGAGCAATCGGCGAGTTTGCCGGGCAGGCGCAGCTTACGCGTCGCGCTCTGACGGCTGACTTCCTTTTCCTTGCGGCGCCGCATCCGATCTTCGGCCTGCTGGATGCACCAGTCCAAGAGCCGTTGCGCTTCTTGCGTATTGGCGCCGAGCCAATGATCGAACGGATCGCGGACGGCGTTCTCCACGATCTTCGCCGCTTCGGTTGAAACCAAACGGCCCTTGGTCTGCCCCTCGAATTGCGGTTCGCGAATGAAAACAGAGACGAGGCCCGCGCCCGTGTTCATCACGTCTTCTTGCGTGATGATCGCAGCCTTCTTGTTGTTTCGCAGTTCGGCGTAGGCGCGCAGTCCCTTGGCGATCGCGGCGCGGAAGCCGGCTTCGTGGAAGCCGCCGTCTGGCGTGTAGACCGTGTTGCAATAGGAGCGGAGAAAGCCATCAGCTTCGCCGAAGCCATCGCTCACCCAAGTGATTGCCCACTCGACGCGGCCGTGCGGGCCATCTTTCTCGCTACGGCCTGCAAACGGCTCGTTGACGACCGCGCGTTTGCTCTTGGTCAACTCGGTGAGGAAGTCGGCGAGGCCATTAGGGAAGTGGAGAATAGCTTCCGCAGGCGTGTCGTCGGTGATTAGCGACGGCGCGACTTTCCAGCGGATCTGCGTCCCGCGCTGCAGATACGCCTTCGAGCGCGCCATCTGAAAGAGGCGGGCCGGTTTAAAGGCTGCGCCCTTGCCGAAGATTTCGGGGTCCGGGTGGAACCGCACCGTCGTGCCGCGGCGATTGTGCGCGGGGCCGACTTCGATGAGCTTCGAAGTAGGCGTGCCGCGGGAGAAGGTCTGGCGATAGAGCTTTCGCTCACGTGCAACTTCGACTTCGACTTTATCGCTGAGCGCGTTGACAACGGAGACACCGACGCCGTGCAGACCGCCGCTCGTGTGATAGACCTTGCCGGAGAATTTCCCCCCCGCGTGCAGCACCGTCATGATGATTTCGAGCGCGGACTTCTTCGGGAACTTGGGGTGCGGATCGACGGGCATCCCGCGCCCGTTGTCGGTCACGCGCAATGTGCCATCGGCTTCAAGCTCAACTTCGATGCGATCGGCGAACCCGGCCACCGCTTCGTCCATCGAGTTATCGAGCACTTCGGCGAACAGGTGGTGCAGCGCGCGCTCATCGACGCCGCCAATATACATCCCAGGTCGTTTCCGAACCGGTTCGAGTCCTTCGAGAACTTCGATGTCCTTGGCGGTATAGCCGCCCGCAGCCGCTGGGGGCGCTTCGGTTTCGCCGAACAGACCGTCATCCCAGAGCTTTTCGTCACCGTCTTTGGGCATCGGAGATTTCTTCTGCGTTTGCGCCATGAACGTCCCTTAAGGCGCTTTGCGCGCTTTCAGCAATGGGCGGAGTGCGGCCGAAGGGAACAGGGCTTCGGGTATCCGTTGAGTAAATGCGCTGTGGCGGGGCGTTAAGTGTCCTCGGCGCCACGCGGTGTGGTCTTGCACGGCAAATGGCAGTTCCAGACGAAACATCAAGCGCTTCCACCCGTTCGCCCGGTTCAACGGATGCGGGGGCCGCTCGAAGAACTCTAGGAGCAGCAAGCATGAACAAATTTGCAATGATGGCCGCGGTTGCCGCGGCGGCGTTGATGGCAATGCCGGCGGCAGCGAATGCGCAATGGTACGCAGGCGCCGGCTACACGAACTTCGATTATGATGGCGGGGACGTTGATGCGGTCACCGGCCGTCTTGGCTACAAAATGTCACCGAACTTCGCCATCGAAGGTGAAGCATCGGCTGGCCTGGATGATGGCGCTGTGGAGCTGAACCACAACGCCGGCCTCTACGGCGTGGCCATCCTTCCGGTCACCACCAATCTCGATCTGCATGGCCGTCTTGGCTATCAGACGACCGAAGTCGGCACGCCGCTGGGTGAGTTCACCGACGATGGCGTGGGCTATGGCGTAGGCGCCACCTATCGCCTGACGCCGGGTTTCGGTGTTCGCGCGGATTATACCCGTCTCGAAGGTGATGAAGGCGAAGCCGACGCGATGTCGATCGGCGGCACGTTCAACTTCTAAATCGCAACGAAGCGATTTTCGCAGAACGCGAGGTGCGCGGGCCAGGGCTATGCTCTGGCCCGCTTGCTTTGCTGGCGCCGGTGTTTTTATTCTTCGGCAGGGACACTGGAGAGCAGGCGTATGAGAACATTGATTGCAATGACGATGGCAGTGGCGCTCAGCGCGGGAGGCGCCCTAGCGCAAGAGGCCAGCGCTCCAGCCGTGCCACCTTCAGCTTGCCCCGCCTTCACACCGGCCCCGGACGCGCCCGACGCCGCTTCAGCCACGGCCGATCAGATGCGCGCAGCGGTGCAGGGGTTTGAAGCCTGGCGTGTGCAAACCCAGGCGACGCTGGATTGTCGTAGCGCTGAGGTGACATCACTCAACGCTCAGAGCGAAGCGCGCACGAATGAGTATCGCGCCGCGCAAGCAGACAACGCTGCGCGCGCGGCTGCCTTTCAGGCTCAGCTTGATGCATTCCGCGCGCGGATGGGCCGCCGCTGAGTTCTGTTGGCGCATCGCAAATGAAAAGGGGCCGGAGAGTGATCTCCGGCCCCTTCGCGTTTGGTGCAAGTGCTGGGCTTACGCCTTATAGTACATGTCGAACTCGACAGGGTGCGGGTGGGTCTCGTAGCGGTCGAGCTCTTCCTTCTTGAGGTCGATGTAAGCATCGATGACGTCGTCACTCATGACGCCGCCCTTCAAGAGGAAGTCGCGGTCGCGATCGAGGGCCGTGAGCGCTTCGCGGAGGCTGCCGGCGACGGTCGGCACATCCTTCAGCTCTTCCGGCGGCAGATCATAGAGGTTCTTATCCAGCGGCTCGCCCGGATGGATCTTCTTCTCGATTCCGTCGAGGCCCGCCATAAGCAGCGCGGTGTAGGTGAGGTACATGTTGCCGGCCGGATCGGGGAAGCGCACTTCCACGCGCTTGGCCTTCGCGCCAGTGCCGTGCGGAATGCGGCACGAGGCTGAGCGGTTGCGCGCGGAGTAGGCGAGCAGAACCGGAGCTTCGTAGCCTGGCACAAGACGCTTGTAGGAATTCGTCGTCGAGTTCGCGAACGCGTTGATGGCCTTTGCATGTTTGATGACGCCGCCGATGTAGTAGAGGCATTGCTCGGAGAGATCGGCGTAGCGATCGCCGGCGAACAAATTGTTGTTGCCCTTCCAGATCGACATGTGGACGTGCATGCCCGAGCCGTTGTCCTTGTAATAGGGCTTCGGCATGAAAGTCGCGGACTTGCCGTACGATGCAGCCACTTGCTGGATGACGTACTTATACAAGTTCATATTGTCGGCCATTTGCGTCAGCGTGTTAAACTTGAGGCCAAGTTCGTGCTGAGCAGGCGCAACTTCGTGGTGATGCTTCTCAGGCCGCAGGCCCAGCTGGCCCATGATCTCGAGCATCTCACCGCGCATGTCTTGCAAGCTGTCGATTGGCGGCACCGGGAAGTAGCCGCCCTTCGGGCCGGGGCGGAAACCGGAGTTGCCGCCTTCGTACGGACGGTTCGAGTTGAACGGCAGCTCGGTAGAGTCGAACGAATAACCCGTGTTGTGCGGATCGGTTGACCAGCGCACGTCGTCAAACACGAAGAACTCGGCCTCTGGGCCGAAATAGGCGACATCGCCCGCGCCAGAGGATTTCACATACGCTTCGGCTTTCTTCGCGATCGAACGCGGGTCGCGCGAATAGGGCTGCAGCGTGCCAGGCTCAAGAATGTCGCAGAAGAGCGCGAGCGTGGTTTGCTGGTAGAACGGATCGATATGGGCGCCGACCGGGTCAGGGCGCATGACCATGTCGGACTCGTTGATCGCCTTCCAACCAGCAATCGACGAGCCGTCGAACATCGTGCCTTCGGTGAAGATGTCCTTGTCGATCATCGACACGTCGAAGGTGACGTGCTGCATCTTCCCGCGCAGATCATTGAAGCGGAGGTCGACGAATTGGACTTCCTTGTCCTTGATCATTTTCAGAATTTCGTCCGACATCGGAAACTCCCCCGAGACTTATGATTGATACCGTTGGCGCCGCGCCCGGCTCGGTCCCGGCGCAGCGCGAGAATCAGTGCCGTGAATGATCAGACCGCCGCGGCGCCCGTTTCGCCAGTGCGGATTCGCACCACGTTCAGGACATCCAGAACAAAGATCTTGCCGTCGCCGATCTTACCGGTTTTTGCGGCTTTCTGGATCGCGTCAAGCGCGGCCTCAACCTGCTCGTCGCTGACCACGACTTCGACTTTCAGCTTCGGCAGAAAGTCGACCACATACTCGGCCCCGCGATAGAGCTCTGTGTGACCCTTTTGACGGCCGAAGCCCTTGGCCTCGACCACAGTCATGCCCTGCAAACCGATTTCCTGGAGCGCTTCCTTAACGTCATCCAGTTTGAACGGCTTGATAATGGCTTCGATCTTCTTCATCGGACGCCCCTTATTGCGCGCAAACCCACGCTTTCGCGTTCTCATGGGCTGGCGCGTTCGAGTCGGGAAGCCGAACCGCTGTGCGCTAAGCGATGCTCGCAAAAGGCGCCGCATTCCTGGGCGCCGGGCGCCCAATCATCAGGCTGGCCGAGCAGGCGGCGCGCGCTAAGCTCAGTCTATGGCGCGCTTATTCCTGATCCGGCACGGTCGGCCCTCCGAAACCTGGGGAGGCGCGAGCAGTGACCCAGGTTTATCAGAACTCGGCATGGCGCAAGCCGAAGCCGCCGCCGCCAAGCTCGCCGCGTATGGACCATTGGATGTCGTCAGCTCTCCAATGCGTCGCTGCGTGGAAACAGCAGCTCCGTATGCGCGGCTGCGAGGCGTTTCACCACGCCTGGAGCCGCGGGTGAGCGAGGTCGTCGCCGAACCAGGCGTCGAGGATCGCCCTGCCTGGCTGCAGGCGCGTTTCCCTTGGCGCGATCCGGGCAAGCTGCGAGATTGGGCGTCGCTAGAACCCGCGCTCCAGGCTTGGCGGGCACAAATGCTGGACTACGTGTCTGGGGTCGAGCGCGACACGGCGGTGTTCAGTCACTTCATCGCAATTAATGTCATCACCGGCGCGGCGCTTCGACGGGATACGACAATGGTGTGCAAACCAGATCACGCCTCGATCACCGAACTGGAAGTCAGTGATGGTGCGCTACGCTTCATCGCCTTCGGCGCCGAGATGCAGGTCGATGACGTTCGATGAGCTACGAGATCATCACCGTCGCTGAAATGCGCGCGATCGATGCCGCCAGCGCCGCCGTTGGCGTGTCCACGCGGACGCTCATGGAAAATGCCGGCCGCGCTGTAGCGAACGTCATCGTGTCGCGGTTTTCGCCAAGACCAACGGCCGTGTTGTGCGGGCCAGGAAACAATGGCGGCGATGGTTGGGTGGCGGCGCGTGCGCTGCGTGAGGCGGGCTGGCCGGTATGGGTCGAAACACTCGCGCCGCGTGAAGCGCTGAGCGGGGACGCCGACGATGCCGCGCGCGCTTGGACCGGCGATGTCTACGCGGTCGGGCAAGACGCGCCGATGGCGGAGCTTTTTGTCGATGCATTGTTTGGCGCGGGATTATCGAAACCGCTCAGCGGCGAAGCCGCGCGATTGGCGCGGTTTTCCAATGATTTTCCCGAGCGGGTCGTAGCTGTCGATGTTCCGAGCGGCCTCGTGGGGGATACCGGCCAACCGATCGGCGAGGAGTGTTTTCACGCTGCGCTGACGGTGACGTTCGTGCGCAAGAAGCCAGCGCACGTACTGATGCCAGGGAGGCGCGTATGCGGTGAAGTTGTCGTTGCCGATATCGGCGCGCCCGACGCAGTCATTGCCGCGCAAAAGCTTGCTCTGTGGGAAAACCATCCGTCGCTCTGGACGCTGCCTTGGCCTGACGATGAAGCACATAAGCATGCACGTGGGCATGTGGTTGTCGCGAGTGGCGGACGCGCGCGCACGGGCGCCGCGCGTCTTTCTGCTCGCGCCGCTTTGCGAACGGGCGCAGGGCTTGTGACCGTGCTGAGCCCCGCTGATGCGATTGCAGAGAACGCGGCGCAGCTCACGGCGATCATGCTACGCGAAGCCGAAGGAGAGGCCGCGTTCGCGGAAGTAGCGCGCACATCCCAGTGCCTCGTGATCGGCCCGGCGTTCGGGACGAGCGATGCACACTACAGGCAACTCTGCGCAGCCATTGACGCGCAACCACGCGCGCCGATCGTGTTTGACGCCGACGCGATCACTGTGCTCGCCCCTCTCACCCACGGCCTCGATGCGCGCGATGTGATGACACCGCACATTGGCGAATTCCGCCGCGCCTTTCCGGGCATCTGGAGCGTCTCCGATGATCGTATTGATGCCGCGCGCGCCGCGGCCGCCTATGCGCGCTGCAACCTGCTGCTTAAGGGCCCTGACACCGTTATCGCCGCGCCTGATGGGCGGGCGGTGGTCAACACCGTTGGGACGCCGTTCTTGGCCACCGCTGGGTCAGGGGATGTGCTTGCGGGGATCATTGCCGGGCTGATCGCGCAGGGCATGGAAAGCTTCGACGCCGCGTGCGCTGGCGCTTGGTTACACGGCAAGGTTGGAGAAACTCTGGGGGCGGGTCTGATTGCCGAGGATTTGTGTGAGCAATTACCCGCCATTCTTCGGCAATTGGCGCCGGAAAGCCTTACGGCGGGGGCAAAGAACTGATCAGGGCCTGTTTCGTTGGGCCGTTATGCGTTAACCATGAAGCCGTGCGACCGCGGCGCAGGGGGACAGAATGCATTGGTGGTGGTGGATAATTCCGGGAGCAGTGGGTGTGATTGGCTTGGCCATCGCGCTCAGTGGTGTCGGCTGGATGTTCCGTGGGCGGCCGTTCAAGGGTGGCCGGGGCGTCGCGGGCGGCGGCTTGTTCCTGGCCATTGGCGGTGTCGCCGCGCTGATGGGCCTCAATATCCAGACCTACCATCGCCTGACCGCTGAGCAGCACGTCGCTGACATCGCCTTCGACCAGGTGGAAGGCACTGAAAACACTTACAATGTTACAATCACCGAGGCGCCGAATCCAGATGGGACGCCGGGTGCGGTCCATAATTTCGAAGCCACCGGCGATGATTGGATGATCAGTTCGCGAGTTCTTCGCTGGAAGCCCTGGGCCACGGTTCTGGGTCTCGACGCCCAGTACCGCCTCGACCGCTTCGACAGCCGTTATCGCGACATCGACACTGCGCGGACGACGCCGCCAAGCGTGGAGGACCTCCGTCCGGCCCGCCGGACAGGCATCGACTTCCTTCCGGTCGTGGAAACGGTCAGCAAGTACGTCCCAGTGGTGGACACCCCGGAACATGGGCAGGCGATCTATTGGCCGATGGCCGATGGCGCGCGCTACCGGATCGACATCACCTCGCAGGGCCAGCTGATCCCGGACGAAGCGAACCGGGAAGCCCAAGAAGCCGTCGCTACCTGGGGCGCTACCCGGACAGAGCGCACGGCTCCGGAATAACGCTTAGGCAGCGGTGGACGCCGGCCCTGCTGGCGCATACATCGCTGCCGCAAGCGGACGTGGCGGAATTGGTAGACGCACTGGATTTAGGTTCCAGCGCTGAAAGGCGTCCGGGTTCGAGTCCCGGCGTCCGCACCATTACAACGACAAACCTTGCGCCCCTTGGCCCCGTGGACTCGGCAGGGGCGGGATGCCATAAGCCCGCCTTTCCTGAATTGGGCGCCGCGGCAAAGGATTTGCAGTTGCGGCGCGTATGTCGAAAGCCCGTGCCATGCAACTCACCGAGCGCCGTTCCGAAGGTCTTCTGCGCGTTTACGACGTCGTCGTTCCAGCGGCTGAATTGCAGCAGAAGCTGAACGCGAAGATCGCTGAAGTGCAGCCGCGCGTACGCATTAACGGCTTCCGGCCTGGCAAGGTGCCGGTCAGCCATATCCGCAAGGTTTACGGCCCGGGGATGATGCAGGACATCATCAACGAGACGGTGCAAAAATCGACCAAGGAAAGCTTGGATAAGGTCAATGCGCGCCCGGCGTCGGAGCCCTCGCTCGACCTGAAGAGCGACATGAACCAGGTCGTCGCAGGCACCGCCGATCTGCAATTTGAATTGTCACTCGAAGTGATGCCCGATTTCGAACCGATCGATCTGAAGACGATCTCGATCACGCGTCCCGTCACGGCGGTTGCAGATGCGCAGGTTGATGAGGCACTCGAAGAACTGGCCCGCGCCAACCGCGGCTTCGAAGACAAGGGCGGCGCAGCAGCTGACGGCGATGCGTTGATCATCGACTTCATTGGCCGCATCGACGGCGAGGCTTTTGACGGCGGCGCGGCCACCGATGCGCAAGTTGTCATCGGGTCCAACCAGTTCATTCCCGGCTTTGAAGAGCAGCTGGTCGGCGCAAAGGCTGGCGATGAGCGCACGCTGAAAGTGTCGTTCCCGGATGATTATCCGGCTGCGAACCTGAAGGGCAAAGCCGCCGAATTCGAAACCAAGGTGAAGAGCGTACGTGCGCCGAAGGCCGGCGCGCCGGACGACGCCTGGGCTGCAGAGCTCGGCTTCGACAGTCTCAACGCAATCAAGGACGCTTTGCGCCAGCGCATCGAGAGCGAACACAAGCAGCAGTCGCGCGCCAAGGCGAAGCGCCAACTGTTCGACCAACTTGATGCGCAACACGACTTCGAACTGCCGCCGCGCATGGTCGAAGCGGAATTCAACCAAATCTGGCGCCAGATCGAGCAGGACCGCGCCGCCGGCCGTCTCGATCCGTCGGACGAAGGCAAAACCGACGACGACCTAAAGGCGGAGTACCGCGACATCGCCGAGCGCCGTGTGCGCCTTGGCCTGTTGCTGGCCGAAATCGGCCGCCGCCATAAGATCGAGGTGTCAGACCAGGAAGTCGCGCAGGCGATTTCGGTCCAGGCCCGAAACTTTCCGGGCCAAGAGCGCCAGATCTTCGAGGCCTATCAGCGTAATCCGCAGCTGGTCGCGCAGGTCCGGGCGCCTATCTACGAAGAGAAAGTGGTCGATTACGTCATGGAGCTGATCAAGGTCAGCGACGAGAACGTCGATCGCGACACGCTCTTTGCTGAGGACGACGCCCCGACGCCGTCCAAGAAAGCCAAGAAAACCAAGGCCTGAGCCGGCTGAGGCTAAACGTTAAGGCTTGACGCAGTAGGGAGGGCTTGCGGGCCGCTCCTAAGCGTCAAATATGACCAGCGCGGCGGAGACGATTCCGCCCGCTTCCCGAAAGGCTGTCATGTCGACGTTCGATCCAATCGCTACCTACGCCAACCTCGTTCCGATGGTGATCGAGCAAACCAGCCGCGGCGAGCGCGCGTTCGACATTTTCTCGCGCCTGCTGAAAGAGCGGATCATCTTTGTGACGGGGGGCATCGAAGATGGCCTCGCCAGTTTGGTCACAGCGCAGCTTCTGTTCTTGGAGTCTGAGAACCCGAAGCGCGAGATCGCCATGTACATCAACAGCCCGGGCGGCATCGTGACCTCCGGCCTCGCGGTTTATGACACGATGCAATACATCCGCAGCCCGGTCAGCACGGTGTGCATCGGGCAGGCGGCGTCGATGGGTTCGCTGCTGTTGGCGGCCGGCGAAAAGGAATTGCGCATCTGCCTGCCGAACGCACGCGTGATGGTGCACCAGCCCTCTGGTGGCTTCCGCGGTCAGGCTTCCGATATCGAACGTCACGCCGAAGACATCATCGCCACCAAGCGCCGTTTGAACGAAATTTACGTGAAGCACACAGGCCAGCCTTACGAGCGCGTCGAGCGCACGCTGGACCGTGACCACTTCATGACGGCCGAGGAAGCAAAGAGCTTCGGTATCGTCGACCGCGTTTATGAGCGGCGCGAACTGCCGGAAGGCGGCGGCTTTACCGCCACCTAATCTGCGGAAGCCCTATCGAAATGAGCTTATTGCTGCGGCGTCTCTCCAAGAGGCGCCGCAGCGTCGTTTTGGCGGGCCTGTCGCTACATGCGGGCGCTTCGTCGCGTGCTTAGCGATTTTGCGCTAGGGATGCGTAAGCTGACATCGCAGGAGGAATTACCCATGCGAATTTTCTCATCCGGCTTCTTGGCGCTCGCTCTCGCGTGCGCGGCGCCGCTCGGTGCAGCGGCGCAGACCGTCAACGAAGATGAACTCGTTGTCACCGGGCAGCGTGTCGATGAGGCGATCCGCGATTTCGTTGGCGCCCTCACTGCGGCGCCTATGGGCGAAGATCAGGTGGCGCGATGGGATCGGCGCGTTTGCCCTGCCGTCGCCGGCATTCGCGCGCGGCAAGGGCAGGCGATGATCGATCGGCTTGCGGTCCGCGCTTTCCAAGTTGGGCTCGATGTCGGTCAGCCGGGTTGCACGCCCAACGTTCTCATTTTCGTGACGCCGGATTCTGATGCTTTGGCGCGGGAGTTGGCGACGAATTATCCTGAACTCGTCGGCTATTATGGTGCTCAAGACGCGCAAACACGCGGGCGTGATGCGCTTGAAGAATTTGCGAGCGACACGCGTCCTGTGCGCTGGTGGCACGTGGCGCAAACGGTGACGCGAGATGGACAAGTGCTTGGCGACTCGACGACGACGCCCTCGCGCGGCGGCGGTTTCCGCGGCGCGCAGGTCGTGCGCAACGCAAATGCTGGACGCCTGGTGGCTTCAACGCGTCAAGACTTCAGCCGCGTGCTGATTATCGTCGATGCACGGCGTGCAGCGGGGCTGAGCCTCGATTCACTCGGCGATTACGTCGCCATGGTGGCGTTGGCGCAACTTGACCCGAGCGCCGACACGTCGGGGCATCCCACCATTCTCAACATCTTTGCCGACCAAACGGCTGGCCGTCAGATGACGACATCGCTCACCGATTGGGACGTCGCTTATCTGCAAGCGATCTATGACATGCAACGCAACGCCGCGTCGTCTTCCCGCCAGGAAGCGGAGATCAGCCGGCGGATGCGCGAAGGCGTTACGGGACAATAGGAGCAGGTGGTCATGCGTGCGTGGATCGTCGCGGGTTTTCTGGCTCTTGCTTCGGCAAGCGCCGCTCAAGCGCAGACGAACAGCGATGAGCTGGTCGTCACCGGCGAGCGGTTGCGGGAGATGGTGCGCTCCTTCGTTGATGAGGTCGCGCCGCCGGAACTGTCCGAAGATCAGTTAGCGCGTTGGAATTCCCGCTATTGTCCTTTGCTGGCGGGCCTGCCCGCGCGTCCCGCGCAATACCTCGTCGATCGCATGTCGCAGCGGGCATTTGAGCTCGGTCTGAGGCCGGGCGATGAAAACTGCAGACCCAACGTGCTTGTGTTCGTGACGCCAGACGCCGGCGTGCTGGCGCAAGCGCTCGCAGACGATCACGACTTGATGGCGTATTATAACAACGCTGAATATGGAAACTCGCTGGGCCGTGACGCGCTTTTGGAGTTTGTTTCAAGCACTGCGCCAGTGCGTTGGTGGCACGTGGCGCAGACTGTCGATCAGCGCGGGGCGATCATTGATGGTGACGGCGATGTCGTTGTGGCCGATGGGACGCGCTTGCATCGGGCGACGCGCCAAGACTTTAACCGCGTCATGGTCATTGTAGATGCGCGGCAGGCCGATGGGCTGCGCCTTGAAGCCTTGGCCGACTACCTCGCCATGGTGACGCTCGCTCAGCTGGATGCGCGGGCAAGCGTGGCGGACTTACCGACTATCCTCAACGTTTTTGCGGATCGTGACCTGGGCCGGCCAGGGCCAACACAGCTTACGGACTGGGACCGAGCCTACCTTGAGGGTCTCTATCGTGCGCCCCGAAACGCCAACAATACGGGCACGCAGGAGCGTGCAATTGCCCGCCGGATGGAAGGCGAACTCCGGGAAGATACCCGCGACTGACAGGGGCCACGGGGCAGTTGGGCGCTTGAAGCAGCCCGCCTGCAGGGCCAAATACGGGATCGCCCAGGTTGTTCGGCCGACAAAATGTCGTAAAAACAGCGGGCAAGCTGTGGATAACGAATTTATTGACGATGTCCGGCGTGCTTGCGGCCCCAACCTTGCTATGATCGAATTACCTGGCCGGGCGGTCGGGTGGTGAACGTTTTTGAAAGGGATGCGGTCCAAGCATCGTTAGCGGGGCGTTTCGGGGGGCCATGAGCCTGCCGTTATCCCTATATATCGGTGTTGAGCCCAGCCCCTCGAAGGATCGCGTATGAGCAAAGGTACGACCACCGGAGAGTCCAAGAACACTCTCTATTGCTCGTTCTGCGGCAAGAGCCAGCACGAGGTGCGAAAGCTTATTGCCGGGCCGACCGTATTCATCTGCGATGAATGCGTCGAACTCTGCATGGACATCATTCGCGAGGAGCACAAAACCTCGCTCGTGAAGTCCAAGGAAGGCGTACCTTCTCCGAAAGAGATCAAGGGCGTCCTCGACGATTACGTCGTTGGCCAAGATCACGCCAAGCGCGTGCTCTCGGTGGCCGTCCACAATCACTACAAACGCCTGAACCACGCCGCGAAGAACGGCGATGTTGAGTTGGCGAAATCCAACATCCTGCTGATCGGCCCGACGGGTTGCGGCAAGACGCTGCTGGCGCAAACTTTGGCGCGCATCATCGACGTCCCATTCACAATGGCTGACGCGACGACGCTTACCGAAGCCGGTTATGTCGGTGAGGACGTTGAGAACATCATTCTGAAGCTGTTGCAGGCCGCCGACTACAATGTTGAGCGTGCGCAGCGCGGCATCGTCTACATCGACGAAGTGGACAAGATTTCGCGCAAGTCCGACAATCCCAGCATCACGCGCGATGTCTCGGGTGAGGGCGTGCAGCAAGCGCTGTTGAAGATCATGGAAGGCACGGTTGCGTCCGTGCCGCCGCAAGGCGGCCGCAAGCACCCGCAGCAAGAATTCCTGCAAGTCGACACCACGAACATCCTGTTCATCTGCGGCGGCGCGTTCGCGGGTCTCGACAAGATCATCAGCCAACGCGGCAAAGGCTCAGCCATCGGCTTCGGCGCAACGGTGCGCAGTGAAGAAGACCGCCGCACCGGCGAGATTCTGCGCGAAATTGAGCCAGACGATTTGTTGAAGTTCGGCTTGATTCCGGAATTCGTCGGTCGTCTGCCGGTTTTGGCGACGCTCGAAGATCTCGACGAACCAGCGCTGATCACCATCCTCACCGAGCCGAAGAACGCTTTGGTGAAGCAGTATCAGCGGATGTTCGAGATGGAGAACGTGAAGCTCACGTTCCCGAACGAAGCGCTGAGCGCCATCGCCCGCAAGGCGATCGGCCGCAAGACGGGTGCGCGCGGCCTGCGCTCGATCCTCGAGAGTATCCTGCTCGACACCATGTTCGAGCTGCCCTCGATGCGATCGGTTGAGGAAGTGGTTGTATCGGCTGACGTGGTCGAAGGCCGTGCCAAGCCGCTCCAGATCTATTCCGAGCGCCGCAACGGCCAGGACGCCGTCGGCTAGTAGGTCCGTCGTTTCAGTTGTTCAGGTGGCGGCTCGTCTCTACGCTTGAGGGATGAGATTTGCTGCCTTCATCGCGCTGCTGTCGCTTTCCGTCGCGGCCTGCACGACGGCCACAGAGCGCGCTTCGCCGCAGGCTGTCGCGCTTGAAGCCGCCATGCCTGAGGTCGCGCCGACCGGTGAGCCGCCGCTTCGGTTGACGCTTACTCAGTGGCTCGACGCTTTGAGCATCCCCGGGCTCAGCGTCGCCGTAATAGACGACAACGAACTCGCTTGGGCGCAGGGCTTTGGGGTTGCGGATGCGACTACGGGCGCACGCATGACTGACGCCACGGTCTTGCAGGCGGGTTCGATCGCCAAACCGATCACGGCGATGGCTTCGCTCCGCATGGTGGAGCAAGGGGCTCTCTCTCTCGACGCTGACATCAACGATGCGCTGACCAGTTGGCGCCTGCCGGCGAGTGAGTTCACACGAACTACGCCAGTAACGCTCCGTCACCTGTTGGCGCACACTTCAGGCATCACCCCAATTGGATTTCCTGGTTATGCGCCCGATGCGATGATTCCGTCCCCACAACAGATTTTGAATGGAGAAGCGCCCGCAAACACACCTGCCGCATCTGTCCTGACAGCGCCTGGCGAAAGCATGCAATATAGCGGGCCAGCCTACACCATCGTGCAAGTTGCGATGACAGACACGGCCGGCGTTGCGTTTCCGGACGTGATGCGCACGAGCGTTTTGGCGCCGCTCAACATGAACTCCAGTAGTTTCCAGCAACCGCCACCGCTTTTGCTGCGTCCCAGACTCGCTAGCGGACACGGCCTCGGCGGCAACGTGATCGAGGGGCGCTGGAGGATACATCCCGAGATGGCAGCGGCAGGATTGTGGACGACGCCGAGTGATCTCGCAAAAGTCGCTATCGAAATGACGTCGGCGCGCCGCGGGCAATCGTCGCGTATTCTGTCGCAAGACATGGCGAGCCGCATGCTGAGCGAGGAAATGAGCGGCGCCGCGCTCGGCTGGATGGTCAGCCCCGGCGACGTGTTCTGGCATAATGGCGGGACAGAGGGTTTTCGCGCACAGATGCGCATGTTGAGCGCCAGCGGCGACGGCATCGTGCTGATGAGCAATTCCGATAACGGGATGGATGTGTTTGGCGCGGTGATGAACGCCGTTGCGGCCGCAAATGACTGGCCGAACTACACGCCGCGCACGGTACCGCCGTCTGTCACTATCCGGCTGATCGCCAGTCGGCGCGGTATCGACCGAGGCCTGCAAGAATATCGCACGCTTCGTGAGACTCAGCCGGGTTTGCGATATTCGCCAGGCGATCTAAACGCCTGGGGTTATGCGCTTCTGGAACAGGGGAGCGCCGAAGACGCGGTCCGCGTGTTCACCGAGAATGTCGGCTATTACGCCGGCAACCAATACGCCTACGACAGCCTCGCGGAAGGGTTGCTAGCGCTAGGTGACCGCGCCGGTGCGATGCGTAACTATAGGCGCAGTTTGGAAATCGACCCGTCAAACGAGGACGCGCGCGCGGCTCTGGCTCGTCTTGAAGGCGACGGGCCGTGACGCCATTTATATTGCGGAAGCGCACCGTTCCGTAAACGTCAAGCAGAATGCGTTCGTACCGCAAACGGCACTTTTCACGGGCCAATCCCTGCGGGGAACCGGTCGCGAAACCCGCCTCCACAACGCATGGCGGGCCAGCCCTTGAAGGACTGGCCGAACGCTTCCACATTTTCAATTGTTAAGGGGGGAGTCCTCGCCCTGGTCCCAGGGTGAGCGCACCTCCAAAGGAGTTCCAATGGCTGAGAGCCGCGTTCTTCCCGTGCTGCCGCTGCGCGACATCGTCGTCTATCCGAAGATGGCGGCGCCGCTCTTTGTCGGCCGCGAGAAATCTGTGCGCGCCCTCGACGAGGTGATGCGTAAGGACAAACAAATTTTGCTCGCGGCGCAGATGGATGCTTCGGAGGATGAGCCGTCCACCGATCGCATCTTCACCGTCGGCACAGTGGCCACCGTGGTGCAGCTCTTGAAGCTGCCGGATGGCACCGTGCGTGTGCTGGTTGAAGGCGCCTACCGCGCCCGCGTGAACGAATTCACGTCGGACGGCGATTACTTCGAAGCCGAGATCGAAGAAATTCCGGAAGAGAACGCTGATAGCCCAGAGGCGCGCGCGATCGCTCGCGCCGTGGTGGATCAGTGGGATAATTACGTCAAGCTTTCGCGCAAGACGCCGCCTGAAGTTCATCAGGCGATCGGCCAGATTTCGGAGCCGGCGCGTCTCGCTGACTCGGTCGCCGCACATCTCAGCGTCAAAATTCCGGACAAGCAGGCGCTGCTTGAAATCTCAGACGTGCCGCAACGCTTGGAGCGCATCCTCTCGCTGATCGAAAGCGAGATCGGCATGCTGCAAGTGGAGCGCAAAATCCGTAACCGCGTGAAACGGCAAATGGAGAAGACGCAGCGCGAATATTATCTGAACGAGCAGATGAAGGCGATCCAGCGCGAGCTGGGCGACGGCGACGAGGGCCGCGAAGATATCGCCGAACTCGAAAACCGCATCAAGAACACCAAGCTCTCTAAGGAAGCCAAGACCAAGGCCGACGCGGAGATGAAAAAGCTCCGCCAGATGAGCCCGATGTCGGCGGAATCGACGGTGGTGCGCAATTATCTCGATTGGCTGCTTTCGCTGCCGTGGGGCAACAAGAAGAAGGTCAAGAAGGATATCGAAGCTGCGCAGGCGGTCCTCGATGAGGATCACTTCGGCCTGGAGAAGGTCAAAGACCGCATCCTCGAATATCTCGCGGTGCAAGCGCGCACCAATAAACTGCGCGGGCCGATCTTGTGCCTCGTCGGACCTCCCGGCGTCGGCAAGACCTCGCTTGGCCGCTCGATCGCTAAGGCGACAGGGCGCGATTTCGTGCGCATGTCGCTGGGCGGCGTGCGTGATGAAGCGGAAATCCGCGGTCACCGCCGTACGTACATTGGCTCAATGCCGGGCCGCGTGATCCAGTCGATGAAGAAAGCCAAGAGCGCCAACCCGCTCTTCCTGCTCGACGAGATCGACAAGCTCGGCGCCGACTATCGCGGCGATCCGTCGGCAGCTTTGCTCGAAGTGTTGGATCCGGAGCAAAACTCCACGTTCAATGATCACTATCTCGAAGTGGATTACGATCTGTCGGACGTGTTGTTCATTACCACGGCCAACAGCTTGAACATGCCGCAGCCCCTCTTGGACCGGATGGAGATCATCCGCATCCCAGGCTACACGGAAGATGAGAAGCTCGAGATCGCCAAGCGCCACTTGCTGCCGAAGCAGTACGAGAACAACGGCCTGAAAAAGAACGAGTTCAGCGTTTCCGAAGATGCGTTGCGCGATCTGATCCGCCGTTACACGCGGGAAGCAGGTGTGCGCTCGCTTGAGCGTGAAATTGGCAATTTGGCGCGCAAGGCCGTGCGTCAGCTGGAGCAAAAGCAAAGGACAACGGTGGAGATCACGGCGGAGAACCTGCCGGACTATGCCGGGATCTGGAAATACCGGTTCGGTGAAACCGACGCTGAAGATCAGGTTGGCATTGTGACTGGCCTCGCCTGGACCGAAGTCGGCGGTGATCTTCTGACGATCGAAGCGGTCGCCATGCCTGGCAAAGGGCAGATGACCGTCACCGGCAATCTGCGTGACGTGATGAAGGAGTCGATCTCGGCCGCTTCGTCTTACGTGCGCTCGCGTTCAGTGCATTTCGGTGTGAAGCCGCCGGTGTTCCGGACGCGTGACATCCACGTCCACGTCCCCGAAGGCGCCACGCCGAAAGACGGTCCGTCCGCAGGTGTTGCGATGGCGAGCGCCATCGTTTCAGTGCTCACCGGCATTCCGATCCGCAAGGACATCGCCATGACAGGCGAGATCACCCTGCGCGGACGCGTATTGCCGATTGGCGGTCTGAAGGAAAAGTTGCTCGCGGCGCTCCGGGGCGGTGTCAAAACCGTGCTCATCCCGAAGGACAACGAAAAGGATCTAGCCGACATTCCCGACAACGTGAAAACCGGTTTGGAGATCATTCCGGTATCGACGGTGGACGAAGTGTTGAAGCACGCACTGGTTCGCACGCTGACGCCGGTCGAATGGACCGATCAGGACGAACTCGCGGAAAATGCGCGCGCAAGTGGTGAGAGTTCCGGTCAGGAAGGCGCGCGTCCCCATTAGGGGACGCGTCGTCTTTCTGTCGTTTCGCACCGCAACAAAGCCTGCAAACGCTTGCACGCGGGGCTAAAATGCCCCTAGCGTCCCCACCGATGCCGCCAGAATCGGCGCTTTTATTGCATATGATGCGATTGCGAGGGGCACTACATGAACAAGGCAGAATTGATCGCGGACGTTGCTGAGCGTATCGGCGACTCCAAGCAAAAAGGCGAAGAGGCCGTGAACGCGGTGTTCGAAGCCATCACAGCTGCGCTGAAGCGCGGCGATGAGGTGCGCCTGCCTTCGTTCGGTGTCTTCGTCGTTTCCCGGACCAAGGAGCGCAAGGCGCGCAACCCGCAGACTAACGAAGAAGTGGTTGTGCCGGCGGCGAACCGTCCGAAATTCCGCGCTGGCAAGGCGCTGAAAGAAACGCTGAACTGATACGGCTCCGTAAGCATGCGGACGGGAAGGGCGGCCTTGCGCCGCCCTTTTCATTTTGGTCCGCGCCGTGTAGCTCCGGCGCACGAGGTCTGATTGATGCTTGCGAAAATCTACCGTCCCGCGAAGAACGCGATGCAGTCTGGAAAGGCCGCCACCAAGAAGTGGCGGTTGGAGTTCATCCTCGCTGCCGCGCCTAGACCGGAAGCGCTGATGGGCTGGATCAGCGGCGCTGACCCCAACGGCCAAGTCAGGCTCGACTTCGACACCAAAGAAGCGGCCATCGAGTTTGCGCGGGCGCAGGATATTCCGCACCAGGTGGTCGAGCCGCCCGAACTGAAGCGCCAGATCAAATCATACAGCGACAATTTCGCTTTTCGCCGCCGTGAACCCGCGGCCAAGGCCCCGTAGCTCAACTGGATAGAGCATCCGCCTTCTAAGCGGACGGTTGCGTGTTCGAGTCACGCCGGGGTCGCCAGCGCCCTAAGCGCTGGTGGCGATCGGTGTGTCGTCACGGCTGCCCCATTCCGCCCACGAGCCGTCATAAACAGCTGCATCCCATTTGCCGATCCGCGCCAGCGCCAGCGCAATGATCGCAGCCGTAACGCCGGAGCCGCAGGTACAGACAGCGGTTTGCGAAACATCCGCGCCGGCGTCGGCGAAGATTTTCCGCAGTTCGTCAGCGGACTTCAGCGAGCCCGCTTCATCAACCAGTGAACCGCTCGGCACGCTGAGAGCGCCAGGCATATGCCCGCTCCTCAAGCCAACGCGTGGCTCGGCCGCTTCTCCGCTGAAGCGTGGCGCCGGGCGGGCGTCTAGTATTGGGGTCCGAGCTTCTGTCACGAGCCGGCGCATATCGGCGAGGTCGCGCACGAGATCATTGCGGACGCGCGGCGTGAAATGCCGCTCCATGCGCTGCTGTGGCGGGCCGGTTTCGATCGGATGGCCGGCGCGTTCCCAGGCCGGAAAGCCGCCATCGAGCACGACAACGTCTTCGTGTCCCATAACCCTGAACATCCACCAAACGCGAGCTGCGGAAAACAGGCCCTGATTGTCGTAGACAACGACCCGCGCGCCATCGCCGACGCCACGCTTCTTCATGCGCGACGCGAACTCTCGACGTATCGGCGATTTCGTCGATGTCGAAATGACTAGCGCCAGGAATGCGGCGTTCGGCGAACAGCGCTTTGGCGTCGCGCGGAACACTCGGCATGAACCACGTCGCGTCAATTACGCGAATGTCAGGCGCGTCCAGGCGCTCCGCAAGCCACGCGCAGGAGACGATAGGATCAGGTGGCAAATCAGGCATGGGCCGACGCTAAAGCCCAGCGCTGAGAGGTTCAAGCCGGAGGGGATCAGGCGGGCTTCGCCAGTTCGACCTGCACCACGTCTGTTCGCCCCGTACGGAACCCGGCTTCGCAATAGCTCAAATAGAAGAGCCAGAGGTGTTTGAAGCGTTCGTCGAAGCCAAGCGCTCGAATGTCCGTCCACTTCGCTTTGAAACGCCGCGCCCATTCGGCCAGCGTGACGGCGTAAGATTGCCCGAACGCCTCCGCCTTCCGCCAGACGAGGCCGACCTTCTGTGTTTCTTCCTGCAAGCGCTCGATACTGGCGAGCATGCCGCCGGGAAAAACATAACGTTGGATGAAGTCGGCGCGCTTTCGGTAAGTGGCGAAGAGTTCGTGCTTGATGGTGATGATCTGCAGGGCCGCCCGGCCGCCTGGCTTCAGCACCTCGGAAATCTTGGAGAAGTACGCAGGCCAATACTTCTCGCCGACGGCCTCGAACATCTCGATCGAGGCGACCTTGTCGAACTGGCCCTCGACATCGCGATAATCCTGGCGACGTATTTCAACGAGGTCGGTCAGCCCCGCACGCGCGATCCTCGCGCGCGCGTACTCAAACTGCTCGTCGCTGATCGTGATGCCAGTGACGCGCGCGCCATACTCACGTGCAGCGAACTCCGCAAAGCCGCCCCAACCGCACCCGATCTCCAACACATGATCGGTCGCCTTCAGGTCGAGATGTTCTGCGAGCGCACTGTACTTCGCGCGCTGCCCAGCTTCGAGATCGCTGACCTTGGCGTCGAACCGCGCCGACGAATACGTCATCGAAGGATCGAGCCACGCTTCATAGAAAGAGTTTCCGAGGTCGTAGTGCGCGAGGATATTCTTGCGTGAGCCTTGTTTGGTGTTGGCATTAGAGAGATGGCGCATCCAGTGCAGCGCCTTGCCGATCGGGCTGCCCTCCAGAAGGCGTTTGAAGCGCTCAACGTTGTCAGCGAGCAACGTGAGGAGCCCGCTCAGGTCCTCGCTTTCCCATTCGCCTGCCATGAGCCCTTCGGCGAAGCCGATGTCGCCGCTGACGAGCACGCGGCGCGCGAAGCGATAATCGCGAATTCTGAAATCGACGGGCGGGGCGATGTCTTCGCCAAAGCGGAGTTTCGACCCGTCAGGCAGGGTGACCAGCGCGCCACCGCCCTTGATCTGCAGGAGGGCGAGTAAAACAGCCTTGGCGCTCGCTGGTGCGCGGAGCGCCGTGATGGCGCTGGAGGTCGCCCGGGTCGGTTCGGGGGTGTCCTGCATGCTCGTCAATCTAGGGGTTCCAATCTGTAGAGAAAAGCGTGTCCATCCCGCTTGCTCAGACTGGTACGCGGCAGCTCAGCCTCCGGATGATATTTCCGCTAACGCCGCTAGGGCGCGGGCGCGCGCAGCGGCGTGGTCGACTATTGGACGCGGATAGTCCCGGCCGAGTTCCACGCCTGCGGCGCGAAGCACCTCTGGCGGCGCGTCCCAAGGGCGATGGATCCATTCGTCCTGAAGCTTCGCCAGTGCTGGCAGCCAACGGCGCACATAGCTCCCGTCGGCGTCGTAGCGCTCCCCCTGCGTGACCGGATTGAAGATGCGGAAGTAGGGGGCCGCATCGGCGCCGGAGCCAGCGACCCACTGCCAGGACGCGGCGTTGTTGGCGAGATCAGCGTCGAGCAAAGTATCCCAGAACCATTCTTCGCCGCGGCGCCAATCGATCAGGAGGTGCTTAATCAGAAACGATGCGGTGATCATCCGCGCACGATTGTGCATTGTGCCTGTAACCCAGAGCTCGCGCATCGCGGCATCGACCACCGGATAGCCAGTGCGGCCGCGCCGCCAGGCTTCCAACGCGGCCTCGTCGTCACGCCAGGGAAAAGCGTTGAACTGCTCTCGCCAATTCGCGTCGGGGAGCGTTGGCCAGTTGAAAAGCAGGTTGGTGGAAAATTCTCGCCACCCCAGTTCAGAAAGAAACTTGTCGACGCCGCGCTGTAGATTCGGTTGATGCGCAACGGCGCCGTCTACGGCGGCGCGCACCTGAATCGGAGAAATTTCGCCAAAGTGCAGGTGCGGGGACAGGCGCGACGTAGGGTGGCCGGCGAGCATGTCGCGCGACTCTGGGTACGCTTGAACTTTGTGCTCGATGAAATCCGCAAGCGCTTTCGCTGCGCCGGCCTCTCCGGGAGTCCATTCGGGTTCGAAGGTCTTAGCCCAATTGGGTTTCGTCGGCAGCAACCCCCAGTCACCAAGCGCGTCGCTAGAGATCGTCGTCGGCGGCGCCGGGAGCTTGCGCGGCGCAGGCAGCGGCGCGCGGGTCTCAAGTTGCAGCGCCGCGCGCCAGTAGGGCGTGAAGACTTTATACGGTTCGCCGGTTTTAGTTTTGACCTCCCACGGTTCGTGCATCAGCGCGCCGTTGAAGCTCTTGACCTCGATAGCAAGCGACTCTTTCAACGCTTTGTCGCGGGCGATTGCGTACGGCTCGTAGCAGCGGTTCCAGTAAACGGCGCCGGCGCCGGATGCAGCGATCAGTTCGGGCAAGATTTCCGCCGGTACGCCGCGCCGGAGCGCAAGCACGCCGCCCTTCTTTGCGATATCGCGGCCAAGAGCCTCCAAGCCTTTGTGTAGCCACCAACGCGACGCGCCGCCTATACGCCAGCGCTCCGGCGTTTCGTCATCGAGAATATAGAGCAAAATGAGCGGGCGCTTGGTGGCGACCGCGGCGGCCAACGCGGGGTTGTCCGCAAGGCGCAGGTCCTGCCGAAACCAAACGATCGCGGGCGCATCACTCATCCGCAGATCGGTTTTCACGATTGCGCAGATGAATTTCGACCATCTTGGCGTCCTTCAACCAGCGGCCGTGCGCAGCGATAGACGCGACCGCTACGCCGTACCAGCCAGCACGCCAAAGGCCTCGGCGAAGGTAGTGGTTCAAGAAGTATATCGGCCGCGCGAGCAGCATGCGTAGCGCGGCGAGCCAGAAGGGCTTCAGCTTTGTGTCGCGAGCGCGTCCGGTGGAGTTGCGATTGAACTTGTCCTCAAGCTGCGCGAGATCGCGGAAGGAATAATGCAGGAGTGGAGCTTTGAGCTTCTGCACCCGCACGCCCGCAGGTACTTTGAACTGATCCCAATTGGCGTGATCGGGCTGACGCACGACGCGGCGATCGTACAGCTTGCGGCGATCGACGAGGTTATAGGTCAACCACACTTCACCCACGGGCGGGGAGGTCGCCATATTCATTTCGAACACGGGTGTCGCCGGTTCGCCTGTGAGAAAATAGGCGCGAATTTCATTCGCCAATTCGGGCGTCACAACTTCATCGGCGTCGAGATCAAGCAGCCAATCGTGGACGCAGGCATCTTCGGCGATACGCTTCTGCTTGCCGCCGCCGAGCCAGGGCGCCCGAACGACGCGCGCGCCCAGACCCTCGGCAATTTCAATCGTCTTATCGGTGGAGCCGGAATCGACGAGCACGACCTCGCTTACGACCTGCTGAGCGGCGCGGATCACCTCGCCAATCATCCGCTCCTCGTTCTTGGTTCGGATGTAGGCGGAGATCGGGGCAAGCGTCATGGGGCTGATCAAGCGTGCGGCGGGATGAATTGCAAGGCTTACCCGGAGCGGGCCAATTCGGCCGCTTCGGCATAGCCGAAGAGCGCCAGCGCCAGGCGAATGGCTTGGCCTCGATTCGTCTTCAATTCGGGGTCGCGCTCGATGGCAAGCCGCGCTTCCTTATCTGCCGCGCCGAGCATTCCAGCGTGCGCCTCGGGGCTGACGAGCCGAAAGGGCGGCAGGCCCGATTGTTGGGTGCCGAGCATGTCGCCGGCCCCGCGCAAGCGAAAATCGATCTCGGCGATGGCGAAGCCGTCATCGTTGCGGCGGAGTGCGTCGAGGCGGGTCTTGGCGCTTTCGCCGAGCGGTGGCTTCCAAAGCAAGACGCAAGAGCCTTGCTTGTCGCCGCGGCCGACGCGTCCGCGCAATTGGTGAAGCTGAGCAAGGCCAAACCGCTCGGCGTGCTCGATGACCATGATCGTCGCTTCCTGCACATTGACGCCGACTTCGATCACCGTCGTTGCCACCATCAGAAACGACTCGCCGGAGCGGAACCGGTCCATCGCGGCTTCACGCGCCGTAGGCGGCATCTGCCCATGTACGATTTCAACGCCCTTGCCGAAATAGGCCTGCAGTTCCGCGTGGCGATCAATCACGGCAGGCAGATCGATTGCTTCGCTTTCTTCAATCAGCGGACACACCCAGTAGGCGCGCTCGCCGCGCTTTCGCGCCTCGCCGATAGCTTCGATGACTTCCGACATCCGGGTCGTCGGCATCGTCGCAGTGCGGATCGGTTGGCGACCTGGAGGTTTCTCGTCCAGAACGGAAAGATCCATGTCACCATGAATGGAGAGCGCCAGCGTGCGCGGGATGGGCGTTGCGCTCATCACCAACACGTGCGGTGCGAAGCCCTTGGCGACCATGCGCATGCGATCAGAGACACCAAATCTGTGCTGCTCATCGATGACGATGAGGCCGAGGTCTTGGAAATTCACATCCTCTTGGAAAAGCGCGTGCGTACCCACGACAACGTGCAGCTCTCCGCTCGCTAGCCGTTTAAGGATAGCGCGGCGTTCCTTAGCTTTGTCGCGGCCAGTGAGCACGGCCATGGTGATGCCCGCGGCGCTCAGCAGTGGCTCTAAAGTCGCGCCGTGTTGACGGGCCAGGAGATCGGTCGGGGCCATCATCGCGCTTTGCAGACCTGCCTCCGCCGCACGCGCCATCGCAAGCGCCGCGACGAGTGTCTTGCCGGAGCCGACGTCACCCTGCAGCAGGCGCAGCATTGGCGCGGGCTCGGCCATGTCGGTGTAAATCTCATCCACCGCCCGCGACTGCGCGCCAGTTGGCGAATAGGGGAGGCTCGCGAGCATCAGCTTGGTGAAGCGTTCGTCGCCCACAACAGCGCGCCCCGGTTCCTTGCGCCGATGAACGCGCCGCAAACGAAGCGCACACTGGCGCGCGAAGAGTTCATCGTAGGCGAGACGCGTCCGGAAGGCGCTCTCCGCCATGACATCCTCTGGCGAGGTTGGGCGGTGGATGTGTTCGAGCGCAGTGCGGAAGTCTGGCCAGTCGTGCGCCTTCACGGTCGTGGCCTCCAACCACTCCGGCGTTTCAGGCAGTGTATCAAGCGCGCCGAGAATAGTGCGCGCCAGCATGCGGCCGCCCAGTCCTTGCGTCAGCGAATACACGGGTTCGACGGCTGGCGGCGCTTCGCCCTTGGTTGGATCGACCACGTAGTCGGGATGCAACATCTGGCGCATGCCGTCGTAGAATTTGATCTCTCCGCTCACGAGCCGCGTCTGGCCGACCGGCCACATGCGTTTCAGCATTTCTTCGTTGCCGCGAAAGTAGGCGACGGTCAGGAAGCCGCTCTCATCGCGCAGACGGATACGGTAGGGGAGGTTTTTGTAGCCGGGCATGTGGCCGTCGACTTCGGCCTCGATGGTGGCGATGTCGCCTTCGTCGGTCTCGCCGATCGGCACCCGTAAGCGCCTATCAATCGCCGCGTTCGGCGGCAGGAAGACGAGGTCGCGCACCAACCGTCCGCCCGCAACCTTGGCGATCAGGTCGAGCGTATCCTTACGCGCGCCCTTGGGCGCCCGCGCCGGGGTCAGGAACAGGCCCAATAGGTCTGTCGAAGGGAGGGGCGAAACGTCACTCATGCTTGGCTCTGGCGGCGCTGACAGCACCACTCATATGGGTTATAGCGCGGCCCCCTCTGATTTTGCCAAAGCTCCACGGGGCCCATGGACGACCGCCGCAAGAAGCTGAAATTCCGCGCGTGGCGTCGAGGATTCCGGGAGATTGACCTGATTCTAGGCGGTTTTGCCGATCATCATCTCGCGAACCTCGACGACGAACAACTCGACGAGTTCGAACGTCTCCTGGACGCCCCCGACCAGGATGTGTTCGCCTGGATTACTGACCAAGCGCCCGCGCCGGCAGAGTACGAAACCGAGACCCTGGCGCTGATTCGCGCCTTTCGCTTTGAACTGAACCAACAGGATCGATGAAAGACCCCGCTCTCAACCCACGCCTCGTGGATACGCTGGCGAAGTCGAAGGACGCGCTGGTTGTCGCCGGCGCGCCCGAAGGCGTGGACGCGGCCGCGATTGCGGAAGCTGCGTTGGCGCGCGGCGGCGTTACGCTATTCATCGCGCGCGACGAAACCCGCGCGGCGCAGTTCGAAGCTGCGGCGCAGTTCTTTGCGCCTGAATTGGCGACGCTGCGGTTGCCGGCCTGGGATACGCTTCCCTACGATCGTATCTCGCCCGCGGCCGCTGTAGCGGCTCAGCGATGCGCCGCGCTTACGCAGCTGGCGCGACGCGATACGAAGATGCGGCCACTGCTTGTGGTGGCGACCGCATCAGCCGTAGCGCAGCGCGTTCCTCCGCGTGCGCGCTTGGCTGCCGGCGCGTTTGTAGCGAAGGCCGGCGCTGAAGCCTCGATGCAGGAGTTGGAGACGTACCTGGTCGTCAACGGCTACGCGCGGGCGTCGACCGTGCGCGCCCCCGGTGAGTTTGCCGTGCGCGGCGGGTTGATCGATGTGTTTACGCCAGGCGCCGCGGAACCGCTGCGGTTCGACTTCTTCGGCGACACACTCGAGACCATTCGAAGCTTCGATCCCGAAACACAAATCTCGAAAGCCAAGCTCACCGAGGCGTTGCTAACGCCGGTGAGCGAGGTGCTGCTCGATGAGCTGACGGTGCTGCAGTTCCGCCGGCGCTTCAACCAGGCGTACGGCGCGGTGAGCGACGCGCTCTACGACAGCGTCAGCGCCCGCATCCGCCGGCAGGGGATCGAGCAATTCTTGCCGTTCTTCTACGAGCGGTTGGAGACTGTGTTCGACTATGCAGGTCCGGACGCGCTTATCGCGTTCGACGCACTCGCGGACGAAGCATTGAAGGATCGCGTTGCAACGGCGCGCGACCACTACGACTCGCGCAAAGGCGCGCCGATCGCACGGGGTGGCACGCCGTTCCGAGCGCCGGAGCCGAACCTGCTCTATTTGGACGACGAAGCACTGACAGCGGCGCTTTCAGGACGCGCCGTTCGCCGCATCACGCATTTCGACACAGACTCGAAAAAGCAGCTTGAGCTTGGCGCACGGCCTGGCCGCGATTTCGCGCCCGAGCGCCAGATCGTGGACGCCAATGTGTTCGATGCCGCCGCCAAGCACATCGAGGCACTGACCAAAGCAAAGAAACGCGTCATCGTAGCGGCGTGGACCGAAGGTTCTGCCGAGCGCTTATCAGGCGTCCTTGGCGATCACGGCGTCTCACCCGTTGTGCGGGTGATGAGCTGGCGTGAGATGACGCAGCTGCCGCGCGGCGCGCACGGTCTTGCTGTGCTCCCGATCGAGCACGGGTTCGAAACTGAGAACTTCGCGCTCATCGCCGAGCAGGACATCCTTGGCGATCGCCTGGCGCGTCCGCGCAAGCGTCGGAGAGCTTCGAGCGTGATCGCCGAAGCTGGCGCAATGAGCCAAGGCGATCTCATCGGCTTAAAGACACTGGATGTCGCTGGCGCGCCGCATGATTGTTTGGATCTGACATATGCCGGCGGCGACAAACTCTATCTGCCGGTCGAGAACATCGAGTTGGTCAGCCGCTACGGCGCCGAAGATGCCGAAGCTCAGCTCGACAAGCTTGGCGGCGTCGCTTGGCAAGGCCGCAAAGCGCGCGCGAAACAGCGTCTGCGCGATATGGCGGAAGAGCTCCTACGCATCGCCGCCATGCGCGCCACACGTAGCGCCGAGCCGCTTTCGCCGCCGGAAGGGCTCTGGGACGAGTTCTGCGCACGCTTCCCATACGAAGAAACCGAAGATCAGCTGGCCGCGATAGACGATATCGTCGGCGATCTCGCAGCCGGCCGTCCGATGGATCGCCTCATCTGCGGTGATGTGGGCTTTGGCAAAACCGAAGTGGCGTTGCGGGCTGCGTTCCTCGTTGCAATGAGCGGCAAGCAGGTCGCTGTCATTGCCCCAACAACACTACTCTGCCGCCAACACTTCCGGACCTTCACCGAGCGCTTCCGCGGCTTGCCTGTGAAGGTGCGCCAGCTCTCGCGCTTGGTGACCGCGAAAGAAGCGAGCGAGACCAAAGCTGGGCTCACCGAAGGGTCGGTCGAGATCGTCGTCGGAACGCATGCGCTGTTGTCTAAGACCGTGCAGTTCTCAGACCTCGGTCTGATGATCATCGACGAAGAGCAGCACTTTGGCGTGAAGCACAAGGAGCGCCTAAAGGACATGCGCGCGGACGTGCATGCGCTGACGCTCTCGGCAACGCCCATTCCCCGCACGCTTCAGCTTGCACTAGCTGGTGTGCGCGAGATGAGTCTCATCACCACGCCGCCGATCGACCGTATGGCTGTGCGGACTTATGTGACCGCATTCGATGCAGTCACCGTGCGCGAGGCGCTATTGCGTGAGAAGTATCGCGGCGGCCAAAGCTTCTTCGTAACGCCACGTATCGCCGACTTGGATGAAGCGTCGGAGTTTCTCCGCCGCAACGTGCCGGAAGTGACGTTCGCCGTCGCGCACGGCCAAATGGCGCCAGGCTCACTCGATGAGATCATGACGCGCTTCTATGATGGCGATTTCGATGTTCTGCTCTCAACCACCATCGTCGAGTCTGGCTTGGATATCCCGCGCGCCAACACGCTGATCGTATTCCGCGCAGACATGTTCGGTTTGGCCCAGCTTTACCAGCTGCGTGGACGCGTCGGTCGTTCGAAATTGCGCGCTTACGCGTATCTAACCACTGCGGCGGAGCAGGCGTTGACTGTGAGCGCCGAAAAGCGTCTGAAAATTCTGTCGTCGCTCGACAATCTAGGCGCCGGTTTCCAACTCGCCAGCCACGACCTCGACATGCGCGGCGGCGGCAATCTGTTGGGGGAAGAGCAGTCGGGGCACATTCGTGAAGTCGGTGTGGAGCTCTATCAATCCATGCTTGAAGAGGCGGTCGCCAATCTCCGTGCTGGCCGCGACGATGACGCGGTAAGTGAAAAGTCATGGTCGCCGCAGATCAATGTCGGCGCCTCCGTGCTGATCCCGGAAGACTACATCGCCGACCTCAACGTGCGCCTCGCACTTTATCGTCGCTTGGCGGATCTCGAAACTGATCAGGAGCGCGAAGCGTTCGCGGCCGAGCTGATCGATCGCTTCGGGCCGTTGCCGGCGGAGGTGGATCAGTTGATCGCCGTGGCGTCGCTGAAAGCGATGTGCCGCCGCTGCCATATCTCGAAGCTCGACGCCGGGCCGAAGGGCGCCGTCATGACGTTCCGCGAAGGCGGCTTCCCGGATCCGATGTCGCTCGTGCGCCACGTGCAGGAGCGTCCGGATGATTTCCGAATGCGTCCTGACGGGAAGCTTGTCGTGACCGGTGGTTGGCCTGAAGCGACGCAGCGTTTGAAAGCGTTGCGCGGCGTGCTTGAAGCTCTGAGCCGGATCGCGACGCGCAAAGCCGCTTAAGCGGGGATCGCTTCAACTTCGATGGCGCGCAGCGCCCGCGCAAGCATACCGCCGCCGCTTTCGCCGGGCTGAAGTTCGACTGCGCTTTGCTCGAAAACGAGAGGGCCAACGCTGCCGTCTCCCGCAGCGAACGCCGTGCACTCAGCTACCGACGCGATACGTTCCGCCGTACGTTTTGCGCTTTTGAGCCGAGACGCTGGTAGCGCGACAGCAATCAAGTCGCCGCCAAACAGCGCGCCGCAGTCTGCATCGCGCATCAAGCGTCCTGCGAGGCTTGCGACTTCGGTGAAGCCGCGCCGCCAAACTGCTTCGGGAGGAGCGCTGGCGCCATGGGCTGGCATAACGCGCAGTACAGCCAGACTCATCGGCCGACCACTTGCGTGGTGATCGGCGGCGAGCCGCGCGAGGTGCGCATCGAACGCTGGGCGGCGCCATAGGCCGGTGAGGGGGTCGCCCATCAGATCGCGCAACGCACGCATCTCGTGTTCAGCGCTGCGGCGGCGGCGTTCGCGGCGGATCGCTTCGAACAACCAGCCCAAGCTCGATCCGCAAGGCGCATTGACAGTCGCGACCGCAGCGGCGCCGCGATCAATCACAGCTTTCGCAGTGGTGGTGTCGCCCGACGCAACGATCACCATCGTCGGCAAATGGAACAGCGTCGCATTCCGTCGCAGTGCTGCGCAAAGCGAGATCGCGGTTTGCGCATCCTGCGCGCCATTGAGCACCACCGCGTCGAACGGCTCATCGTGCAGGTGATCGAAGCCGGTGTAAGACGAGAAGGCGGCGGCGACGATGCCGTCCTGTTCACTGAGCGCGCGTTCAAGCGCAAGGAACATGGAACTGGGCGCGCCAATGTAGAGCGCCTTCAGCCGGCGTGGCTCCATCGGCTGCGGTGTCGGTGCGGAAAGCGCTTGCGCCGTAAGCACGCGGCGGGCGCGTTCTTCTTCGGCAATCACAACGCGGCTCCATCCCTCAATTTGTGCGGCCAACAATTTTGGCGGCGCGTCGAGCGCGAGTGAGCCGAGGAACGGACCGACCTCAGTCAACCCGCGCGGCGGCGGCGCAGACCACCGGCGGCCAGCCAGATTGGCGAGAGGTGAGGTGCTCAATCCGGGCTGCCCGATGAGTGCTTCTTCCGCGGCGGGATAGATGGCGATGTCTTCGCCGTTCGGCGCAGTGCGCACGGCGCCCACGAGCGCAGCGGACTCCACGCCGGCAGCATTCAGCTGGGTTTGCGCATCGCGCGCAATCCGGGCGTCCGAGGCTCGCACAACAATGCGCAATGTTAACGCTCCGGCGCCCCCGCGACGGAGGGAATTGAACGGTTATAAGTAACGCGTGTTAGCACTCTCCGAAAGCGGGAGGGTAAACGGAGCAAGCCATGGGTCAGGGTCCACTCGCAGGCGTTAAGGTCGTCGAATTCGCCGGCATCGGGCCAGGCCCGTTCTGTTGCATGTTGCTGTCGGACATGGGCGCCGACGTGGTGCGGATCGACCGCAAGGGCGGCCGGCCAACTTTCAGAAACGACATTCCGGCGCGCGGGCGTCGGCATGTCGTTTTGGATCTGAAGGAGTCGAACGATGTAGGCGTGGCGCTGGCGTTGATCGAGAAGGCAGATGTGCTGATTGAAGGTTTTCGCCCCGGCGTGATGGAGCGTCTCGGTCTCGGGCCGGAGGAAGCTCTAAAGCGCAACCCGAGACTGATCTATGGCCGCATGACAGGGTGGGGGCAGACAGGGCCGCTTGCCGAAGTTGCCGGTCACGACCTCAACTATATCGCCATCTCAGGCGCGCTGCATGCGATGGGCCGCAAAGACGATGCGCCGGCCCCGCCGCTTAACCTTGTTGGCGATTATGGCGGCGGCTCTCTCTATCTGGCTATGGGCGTTTGCGCGGCGCTCTACGAAGCGCAGCGATCCGGCAAAGGCCAAGTCATCGATGCCGCGATCACAGATGGCGCCGCGTCACTGATGAGCGTCATCTATGGTTTACGCGCGTCAGGCATTTGGAGTGATGAGCGCGACGCCAACTTGCTCGACGGCGGCGCGCATTTTTATGACGTTTACAAAACCTCGGACGGCAAGTTCGTCTCGATCGGATCGATCGAACCTCAATTCTACGCGCTGCTCCTGGAGAAGACTGGACTGAAGGACGATCCGAAGTTTGCCTTCCACATGAACAAGGCCGACTGGCCCGAACTGTCAGAGAAGCTCGCCGCTCTCATCGCCACCAAGACGCGCGACGAATGGACGGCGATCATGGAGGGGACAGACGTCTGCTTCGCGCCCGTCCTATCAATGGCCGAAGCGCCGGCGCACCCGCACAACGTGGCGCGCGGAACGTTTGTGGAGGTGGACGGCCTTCAGCAGCCGGCGCCCGCCCCAAGATTTTCGCGGACCCCATCGGCGATTCAGGGGCCGCCAGGGGGGATGGGCGCAAAGACTGAGGATATCCTCGACGAATGGGGGATTTCGGCGCGCCCATTATGATGCGCGCCCTCAGCGTCCATTCAGCCGCCCCAGGGTCTTATGGTGCTCGGTCCTGGGCGATTTTTCGTCCCTCGCTCGTACCGGGACCAGGTTCTCGACCCGACCTAACGGGCCGAAGCAAAAGCGCCGGCGGCCGGCTCAGCCGCCGGCGCAATTGCGTTTAGCGCGACCTGAAACTTGTATTTCCGCGCGGGAACGTTGCGCCGCAGCGCTACCCTACGTAACAAGCGCCCATGGCAAACAAAGTCTTCCCCAGTGCGAGCGCCGCGCTCGATGGCCTCACCTTTGACGGCATGACAGTCATGAGCGGCGGGTTCGGGCTCTGCGGTATTCCCGAGAACCTGATCATCGCGCTGCGCGACACCGGCGTTAACGGCATCACCGTCATTTCCAACAACGCCGGCGTCGATGGCTGGGGTTTGGGCCTGCTGCTGGAGACGAAGCAGATTAGCAAGATGATCTCGTCCTACGTTGGAGAGAATAAGGAGTTTGCCCGCCAGTATCTCGCTGGCGAACTCGAGCTTGAGTTCAACCCGCAAGGCACCCTAGCCGAACGCTGCCGGGCAGGGGGCGCAGGCATTGCTGGCTTCTATACCAAGACAGGCGTCGGGACGCTGGTCGCCGAAGGTAAAGAGGTGAAGGAGTTTAACGGCGAGAAATACGTGCTCGAAACCGGGCTCGTCGCCGATCTTTCCATCGTCAAAGCCTGGAAGGGCGACAAGGAAGGAAACCTCATCTTCCGCAAAACCGCCCGCAACTTTAACCCGATGATGGCGACGGCCGGCAAGAAGTGCGTCGCCGAAGTCGAAATCCTCGTCGAAACCGGCGAACTTGACCCCGACGCCATCCACACGCCCGGCATCTATATCGACCGGATCGTTAAGGGCGCTTTCGAGAAGCGCATCGAGCAACGAACCGTGCGCCACCGGGAGACCGCCTGATGTCGGAAGCGCCCAAGGACGCTCTCGTGGCGGAGCTTCAACGCACGAACAATCTCTTGAAATGGGTGATCGGCATGCTTGCCGTGATCGCCGTGGTTATCTTTCTAACAGTGGGCAAGTTGTAAGATGCCGTGGACTCGCGATCAGCTCGCCCAACGCGCCGCCAAAGAATTGCGCGACGGCTATTACGTCAATCTCGGCATCGGCATTCCGACTTTGGTGGCCAATTACATCCCTGAGGGGATGGAAGTCACGCTGCAATCGGAAAACGGCATGCTCGGCATGGGTCCTTTTCCTTATGAGGACGAAATCGACGCCGATCTGATTAACGCCGGTAAACAGACGATCACGGCGCTGAAGAAGAGCTCCTACTTCTCCTCGTCCGACTCATTCGCAATGATCCGCGGCGGCCACATCGATCTGTCCATCCTCGGCGCCATGGAAGTGAACGAGCGCGGCGATCTCGCGAACTGGATGGTGCCCGGCAAGATGGTGAAGGGCATGGGCGGCGCCATGGACCTCGTCGCAGGCGTGAAGCGCGTCGTCGTCGTGATGGAACACACCTCTAAGGACGGCGCTTCAAAATTGCTTAAGCAATGCACGCTGCCGCTCACCGGCGTGAACGTGGTTGATCTCGTGATAACCGATCTAGGCGTCTTCGAGATCGACAAGCATGGTCAACAACCGATGAAGCTCATCCAACTCGCCGACGATATTAGCGTTGATGAGATCACGGCTAAGACCGAAGCCACGTTCATAAACGCGCTGAAGTGAAGTCTTCATCCAAGTAAAGAAGAGTGAACGCGCGGGCGCGCCAACAATCGTACGCCCGTTCACCGTTTCTCATCACCTCACAGGTAAGTTGTACGGAATAATTCGTGCAGAGAGGGCGCCATGCAGTGTCCTCCAACCTGGGTATGGTGATGCTTCGTGCCGGAATGAAGCGACATGTGGGAAGACGCGCGGCCGTAATGGCCGCGTGCGTCGTCGCCGCGTGTTCGTTTATCTGGAGCGGTGAGGCTCACGCGCAAGGTTCGCCCCCGAACGAACTTGTGCGCGTGCTCGAGCTGATTGATCAGCAAGAGCAGAGGCTCAACGCTCAGGAGCTTAGGCTCCGCGATCAACAACGAGAGATTACTGAGCAGCGAGGGCTGATCGAACGCCAACGGCGAGAGATTCAGGCCATGAGCGGCACAGTCAGCGATGCGGAACTTGGCGAAGTCCGCGGCGCTGGCTTTGGCGTACATGGCCTGGGCTACACCGAATTGGCGGCCGACGAGCCCATCCGGCTTAATAGGCGTGCGCCTTACTCAACTCTGACTCAGACGGAAGGGGGTAGCGCCCCTCCCGCAAGCACGCCGGCGCCTGCGCCGACGCGCCCTGTCGGTGAAGCGCCGCCGGAAGAGACACAAGTGGCGACTGTGGACTCTCTTCCTGAAGGGCAGAACGCCCTCTTGGGCGCCGGGCGACTAGTGATCGAACCCTCAATCGAATACTCGCGCAGCTCCTCGAACCGTCTGGTCTTCCGCGGCGCAGTCATCGCCGAGGGCATTCAGATCGGCTTGATCGACGCTAACGACACGGCGCGAGACACGATCGCATCCTCGATCGCGATCCGTTACGCACTCACGGACCGGCTGGAGATCGAGGCCCGCGTGCCTTTCATCTACCGCTCGGACCGGGTGACGACGTTGTCGCAAGGCACGACCAGCACCACCCAAACGTTTGAGCTTGAAGGCTCGAACATGGGCGACGCCGAAGTTTCGGCTCGTTATCAGCTGAACCGCGGCCGTAACGGCGCTCCAATATTCGTGGCGGGCGCGCGGGTGAAGTCAGACACCGGCCTGGGCCCGTTTGACCTCGCGCGTGACACTCAAGGCGTCTCGACCGAGCTCGCGACCGGTTCAGGCTTCTGGGCGGTGCAAGGCAGCCTCTCAGCCATGTACCCGACCGACCCGGCCGTGCTCTTCGCGAACGTGAGCTACATGTACAACATGCCCCGCGACATCGACCGCACGCTTGGCACCGTGACGGTTGGCAATGTCGATCCGGGCGACTCGATCGGCGTGGGCTTCGGCTTCGGCTTCTCGATGAACCCGCGCTTCTCCTACTCGCTAGGCTACTCGCACTCCTACGTGATGCCGACCGAGACTGAGCTGAACGGCTCGCTGCAGCGCTCCACGGAGTTGCAGGTGGGCAGCCTCCAGCTGGGCCTCTCGTTCCGCACCACCGAGCGTCTGACGCTCTCGGCGAGTGTGGACATGGGCCTCACCGAAGACGCCCCGGATGTCCGGGTTTCGTTCCGGGCCCCGTTCCGCTGGTAAGCAGCGGCAAGACCAAAAAAACAAAAGGCCGGCGGAAACGCCGGCCTTTTCATTTTGTGGTGTTCGCGAGCCGCGTGGCGGATGGGGTGGGATTCGAACCCACGGAGGGCTTTCACCCTCGCCGGTTTTCAAGACCGGTGCCTTAAACCACTCGGCCACCCATCCAACGCGGCGTGGGGCCTATCAGGGCCCGCGGCGCGCTTCAATGACCCGCGTGTGTCGCACGCCAGCGCGTAAACGCACGTTATTGATTAAACTAAGAAAAGCATAAAAGCTTACGCGCCCTAAAGAGCCTCTGAGTTAAGCTGTGACTTCCAGTTCGCTGAGGTCCGCCGTTCATGGCACGTCGCAACACGCACACGTTCATCTCAGTATCTCTGCTGACGGCGCTCGCCGCGGGCGCGGCAGCCGCGCAGGCGCCCATCGAATACGCGGGTCGCGGCTCGGCGGCGCCGGTCCAGACCGCATCGGTCACCGGCACGCTCGCCGGCGGTGACGACAATTCCTACGGCTATGGCGCGCCGTCCCCTACACGTGGCGCTGCCGTTATCGACGTCCGGCGCTCTGATCGCGCCCGTACGAACGTCGAAAGCGTCCGCGAAACGGCGCCGCTCGCTCAGACACCGGCAGCGCCTACCCAAACCGCAGATTGGCTCGAGCGCGAGCGGGTAGGGCCGCCCTACGAGGCGAACGGGCGTTGGTATGTCCCGACCCCAGAGCCGGGCTATTCAGAAACCGGCGTCGCGTCCTGGTACGGCCCGACATTTCATGGCCAAGCGACAGCCAGCGGCGAAACCTTCGACCAGGAAGCTATGACCGCCGCGCACCCGACTTTGCCCATCCCAAGCCTCGTGCAGGTCACCAATCTGGAAAACGGCCGCGAGGTCATCGTTCGCGTGAACGATCGCGGTCCGTTCGTCGGCGAGCGCCTGATCGATATGTCCCGCCGCAGCGCCGAAGTGCTCGGCTTCGAAGAAGCTGGGCAGGCGAGGGTGCATGTCCGCTACCTGGGCCCGGCGCCGCGCCGCGTGGACGGTGCGAGCGCTATGGCGCCCACTGCCCCTGCGCGTCAGACCGCTGTGGCTGCACGAGAGGCCGGCCCTACGTCATTGCTCCCCGCCGAAACGGAAGAGACCGCCCTCGCCGGCGCGCCGCTCTATGAGCCGCCTGCCCGTCAAGCGCCGGCTTCTGCGCACAGCGCAGAAGGGGCCTTCTACGCCCAGGTTGGCGCCTTCTCAGATCTGACCAACGCCCACCGTATCCGCGACGCCGTCAGCTCAGCCGGCCCCGTGACCGTCGACGTCCGCCGCACCGCGAGCGGCGGCGAAGTGTTCCGCGTCCGCGTTGGCCCTTGGAACAGCCGGGAGGAGGCGGATTCGGCGCGTCGCCAGCTGGTTTCGCTCGGCTACGGTGAGACGATTGTCGCAGCCCGGTGAGCCGCCGGTTTGTTGACGTAAAGCTGCCGTCCCGGTCTGCTTAATCGACTGAGCTGTGGCGTCGATTCGGTGGAGAACGTGAAATTGCGATTGGCCGTTATGAGCCTTGCCGTGGCGCTCGTCGCCGCGACACCCGTCGCCGCTCAGCAACAGCCGAGCGTTGGCTTCACCACGCCCGCGCAGCACGTCACCATCATGGACGCCGCATCGGGCGCTTTGCTCTATTGCGACGACTGCCAGTCGCCGATGCCGCCGGCATCGATGTCGAAGATCATGACCGTGCTGCTGGTCGCGGAAGCGCTCGAAGCGGGCCGCATCAACTTGAACACCCGCTACCGGGTCAGTGAGAACGCGTGGCGTCATGGCGCGATGTCCGACGGCTCGCACATGTTCCTGGAGCTCAACTCCGAAGTCACCGTTGCCGACCTACTACGCGGCGCCATCGTGGTCTCAGCCAACGACGCGTGCGTTGTGCTAGCGGAAGGTCTGTTCGGCTCTGAGGAAGCTTTCGTTGCAGAGATGAACCGCCGCGCTCAGGCTCTGCGGCTGACCACGGCGCGCTTCCGCAACAGCACCGGCTTGCCGGATCCCGATCACGTCATCAGCTCGCGCGACCTCGCCGAGTTAACCCGCCACCTGATCGCGACGCATCCGGATGTCTATCGGATCTATTCGGAGCGCGAGTTCACCTACAATCGACGCACACAACCAAACCGTAATCCGCTGCTCGGCGCCTTCGATGGCGCGGACGGCGTAAAGACTGGCCACACCGATGCGTCTGGCTACGGCCTCGTCGGCTCCGCCGTACTTAACGGCCAACGCCGCATCATCGTCTTCAACGGCCTTAGCACCATGGCCGAACGCCGCAGCGAAGGCGTTCGCCTGATGCGCGCGGCATTCCACGATTTTAGCATCAGCACGATCGCCCGCGCTGGCGAGCAGGTCGGCGAAGCGCAGGTGCGCTTAGGATCACGCCCGGCCGTGCCACTGCTCGCTCAAAGCGACATCACGATCGGCGGCCCACGCGGCGTACAGTCCGGGCTGACTGCGCACATCGTCTACAACGGCCCGCTACAGCCGCCGCTGCGCGAGGGGGATGTGGTCGCGCATCTCGTCGTTGAAGGCCCTGGCTTCACCACGCAGCGCTTCCCGCTGACCACTGGCCGCAAGATCGGCCGCGCAAACTGGTTCTCCCGCGCCTTTGAAGGCTTGCGCCTAACCCTGTTCGGCTCTTCATAGGGGCATGAGCCCAGCGGCTAAATCCGAGCCACCACGCGGCCGTTTCATCACTTTGGAAGGCGGCGAAGGCACTGGCAAATCCACGCTCGCGCGTGGTTTGGCGGACGCGCTGCGCGGAGATGGGCGCGAGATTGTCGTGACGCGCGAGCCAGGCGGAGCGCCGGGCGCCGACGCCATTCGCGCGCTGCTTGTGCAGGGCGATTCTGGCCGCTGGAGCGCCACGGAAGAAGCGCTGCTTTTCGCCGCCGCACGGCTCAACCATCTAACGCACACGATCAAGCCTGCGCTCTCGCGCGGCGCTTGGGTGGTGTGCGATCGCTACTACGACTCGACGCGCGCCTATCAGGTCGCGGCTGGCGGGCTTGCACCAGCCACACTCGAGACACTCAATACTCTGATCGAGGCGCCCGCGCCGGACCTCACGCTCGTACTCGATATCGATCCCGCTGCTGGCCTCGCACGCTCGCGCGGCGCCCATGTCGGTGAGGATCGCTTTGAGCGCAAAGATGCGGACTTTCACGCTCGCGTCCGCGCTGAGTTCCTGGTGATCGCAGCGCGCGAGCCGCAGCGCTGCAAACGCATTGACGCAAGCCAATCAGCCGCCGACGTTCTCATCCAAGCTCTCGCAGCGGTTAGCGCTTTGAACTCCGTGCGCCAATGAAAACTGAAAAGCCGGCCCTCGAGACGGACAAAGAGCCAAACACCGCGCACCCTCGCGAGACGTTTGCGTTCTTCGGTCACGAGCCGGAAGAGCAGGCATTGGCTGACGGCCTCGGCAGCGGCCGCATGCATCACGCGTGGCTACTCGCCGGAACCAAAGGTCTGGGCAAAGCGACTCTGGCGTATCGATTAGCCCGCGCCGCGCTTGGCGCACGTAAATCCGGCAGCCGGCCTTTGGACGTTGATCCGGAAGACACCGTCTCACGACGCATAACCGCGCGCTCACACCCCGATCTCTTCGTCCTTCGCCGCGGTCTCAACGATCGCGGCAAGCCGCGCCGCGAGATCACCGTCGATGACGCGCGCGAGCTCGGCCATTTCTTCTCGCTGGCGCCGTCCGAAGGCGGCATGCGCGTCGCGATCATCGACGCTGTCGACGATCTCAACCGCAACGCCGCGAACGCTATCCTGAAAACGCTAGAAGAACCGCCGGCGCGTTCCGTGCTTTTGCTCATCTGCCACGCGCCAGGCGCGATCCTGCCCACGATCCGCTCACGCTGCCGGCGCTTGGCGCTGCGCCCGCAATCGGATGTAGTCGTGCGCACCGCCATGGACGCAAATGCCGACGAAGCTATCATCACACTCGCAAAAGGCCGGCCGGGCCGGGCGATCGCCTACGCCGCACAGGGCGTGGACGCCAAATTCGCCGACGTGCGCCGCGCGCAAACAGCTCTGCAGCGCGGCGAAGCCGGCGCGATGCTGAGCGCGCTCTACGACAAGATGAGTGGCGAACCGTTCGAAAAGCTGGCGGGCGTGCTGGAGCTTGCCGGCGAGTGGACGCGCGCGGCGGGCGTGGAAGAGGGCGGTGAGAGCTGGGCTGAGGCGTGGTCGGCGTTAGAAACATTGCGCAGCGAAGCCGAGGGCCTCGACATGGACCCCCGCCACGCGCTGGCGCGCGCTGTCGGCATCCTTGATCGCGCTGGCGGCGCGCGTAGATGAAGCCGCAATGCTGATCGATAGCCACGTCAACTTGCATCACCACAGCTTCGACGAAGACCGAGAAGCTGTGATCCAGCGTGCGCGTGACGCCGGCGTCGGGCGCATGATCACGATTTGCGATAAGATCGAGAACTTCGCTGCCGTCATCGCCATCGCCGAAGCGCATGACGACATTTACGCCAGCGTCGGCGCCCATCCGCATTATGCGAAGGATCATCTCGATCTCACTGCCGAGCGTCTGATCGAACTAGGGCGCCACGAGAGGGTGGTCGGAGTAGGGGAAACCGGCCTCGATCAGCACTACAAATGGAGCCCGTTCGAGGATCAGGTCCAAGTTTTTCGCGCGCACGCGAAAGCCGCGCGCACGCTCGACAAAACGCTGATCATCCACACACGTGAAGCCGATGAAGCCATGGCGGAGCTGTTGGAAGAAGAGGCGGGGAAGGGCCCTCTTCGCATCCTGATGCATTGCTACACGAGCGGCGCGGAACTCGCGCGCCGCGCACTCAAAATCGGCGCGTACTTTTCCTTCTCCGGCATCATGACCTTCAAGAACGCGGACGACGTGCGCGCCATAGCGCGGGAAGTCCCTTTAGACCGCGTCATCGTCGAGACCGATTGCCCCTATCTGGCCCCTGTCCCGCACCGCGGCCAACGCTGCGAGCCCAAGCACGTCGCCGACGTGCAGGCCGCCTTCGCTAAGCTGCGCGGGCTGGGCGAGGAGGAGGTGAGCGCCCTGCTCGCCGATAACTTCCACCGCCTCTTCCCAACGATACCTCGTGTGACCCAATGAGCGGCACACTACGCGTCACTATTCTCGGCTGCGGCTCATCTGGCGGCGTGCCGCGCGCGACGGGCGATTGGGGCATCTGCGATCCTGCCGAGCCCAAAAACCGGCGCACGCGCTGCGGGCTCATGCTGCAGAAGTGGAGCGGGCAGGCAGGCAGCGCGGAAGAGGCGACCACCGTGCTGATCGACACGCCGCCGGACCTACGCCTGCAGCTGGCGGCCGCGAAGCCATCGCACCTCGACGCCATCATTATCAGCCACGATCACGCCGACCAGACCAATGGCTTTGACGATGTCCGCGCCTTCTTCATCAAGCAGCGCCGCACGTTGCCCGTGTGGATGGACAGACCGACCAAGCGCACGTTCATGCAGCGCTTCGGCTACGCATTTGAATCGAAGGGTGGCTATCCAGCGATCGTGCGCAACGCCGGCGATATCTCGCCACTCGTGCCGCTGGTGATCGACGGGCCCGGCGGCGCGCTCGAAGTGCTGCCACTCGACCAGGACCACGGCTTCAGCCGCTCGCTGGGCTTTCGCGCTGGGCCGGTGGCGTACTCTAACGATCTTGTGGACATGCCGGAAACGAGCTTCGCCGAGCTTGGCGATTTATCGCTCTGGATCGTGGATGCGCTGCGCGAGACGCCGCATCCTACGCACGCGCATCTCGGCAAGACGCTCGACTGGATCACGCGCCTGAGGCCCGCGCACGCCGTGCTGACGAACATGCACATCGACATGGACTACGCGTCGCTGAAGGCGAGGCTGCCGGTCGGCGTCGAACCTGGCTACGATGGATGGGCTGGCGATTACTCGATCTGAGTCGATTTATCGCTTCCCATAATCTATCTTATGCGAGAATTGTATGCCGGTCCAAGCTGCTGATAAGGCGAGAGAAAAAAGCTCTGAAGCCCTCGCCCGCAACGTCGCCGCCACGCAAGCGATGCTCGATGTGATGGCGCGGCTGCGCGATCCGCAGCGCGGCTGCCCGTGGGATATCGAGCAGAGTTTCGCGACCATCGCGCCGTACACGATCGAGGAAGCCTACGAGGTCGCTGACGCGATTGAGCGCGAGGATATGCCGGCGCTCAAGGAAGAACTCGGCGACCTGCTCTTCCAAGTCGTTTTCCACGCCCGCATGGCCGAGGAGCTTGGCGCGTTTGATTTCGCCGAGGTTGCGCAGGCGCTCGCCGACAAGATGATCGAGCGCCATCCGCACGTGTTCAGCGAAGCCGGCGACGGCCGCACGGCCGAGCAGCAGACCGTCGCGTGGGAGACGCTAAAAGCCGAGAAGCGCGCCGCCAAGGGCGCGCCTTCGCTGCTGGACGACGTGGCGATGGCCCTACCCGCCCTCATGCGCGCCGAGAAGCTGACCAAGCGCGCCGCCCGCATCAATTTCGATTGGCCGACGCCAGAGCCGGTGCTGGAAAAGCTCGAAGAGGAATTGGTCGAGCTGAAGGAGGCGCGCGCCAGCGGCGACCAGGAGCACATCGCCGAAGAGATGGGCGACATCCTCTTCGTCATGGCCAACCTCGCCCGCAAGCTGAACGTCGACCCCGAGGAAGCTCTGCGGCGGGCAAACGCCAAGTTCACACGGCGCTTTCAGTTCATCGAGACCAAGCTGGCCGAGCAAGGCCGCGCTGGGCCGCAGCCGCTGGACGATATGGAAGCGCTGTGGCTTGAGGCTAAGCGGGTTGAGAAGCGCTAGGAGCACGCCGTGCGGCTGACTTTCATCCTGCTTCTTGTGCTCGTGGTTGGCTGCGGGTCGCCGACAGGCGGTGATACAGCCGCTGCGCCAGCGGCCGTCAGCGGTGAGCTTCCTTGCCTCTCAGGCGTAATTGGCGCCAACGCGAGCTTTGACTCGCTCGTAGCTGCCTACGGCACCGAGAACGTCACGAACGAAAACCTTGAAGACGAAGGTGGGGAATATGTCAGCACGTGCGTCTTCGCCGGCGGTCGGCACCTGAACGTTCGCTGGAAAGATGACAGTATGCTGTCCGGGCCGGCGAGCGTCAGCGTAGCGGGTGACATGAGCCCATGGACCGGCCCACACGGACTCTCACTGGGCATGACGCTCGATGACCTAGAACGCCTCAACGGTCGCCCGTTCGAGATTCTCGGCTTCGGGTGGGACTACGGCGGACAGATTTGGAATATGCGCGGCGGGGCGATCAATAGAGACGTCGCCGGTGGTTGCCGCTTGTTCGTTTTCTTTGGCACAACCGAAGAGCCGACAGGCGACTTGATTGGCGATCGCGCCATCATGTCCAACAATCCAGCCTTGCGCGCCCTACGACCAACAGTGCGCCTCATCACCTATCGCTACCCGTAGGACCCTCGCCCATGCTGATGCGCCGTATCCGCGAGCACGTGACTGCGCACAATTGGTTCGCCGTTAGTATCGATCTTGTCATCGTCGTGCTCGGCGTCTTCCTCGGCACGCAAGTCAGCAACTGGAATGCCGAGCGTCTCGCTCACGAAGCCGGCGACAGCTACCGCGCCCGCATTGTCCGCGATCTGGAAAACAACCAGAGCGACCTACAAAGCCGGGAAGCCTACTTCACCCAGGTCCGCGCCTTCGCCCTCAAAGTGCTGAACGATCTCGATGGAAGCGCCCGCCTATCCGACGAGCAATTCCTCATCGCCGCTTACCAGGCGACGCAAATCTACCCGCGCCCGCTCACGCGCGGATCGTATGATGAAATTCAGTCCGTCGGCGCGCTCGACACGCTGGGCGATGTCAGCACACGCGACAACATCGCGAACTATTACGTCGCCGTGGAGACCAGCGAAGCGACGTTCCGCAACGTGCCGCCGTATCGCGAGATCGTCCGCCGCGCCATTCCGTATGGCGTGCAAGCGCGCATTCGTGAGGCGTGTGCGGAAGAGATGATCACCGCCACTACAGGGCTGGCGCGCTTAACGCTGCCGGAAAGCTGCACGCTGGCGATGGATCGCAATGAACTCGCGCAAGCGGCTGCGCGTGTGCGGGCGACGCCTGGGTTAGAATTGGATGTCACGCGCCTGCTCGCTGATTTGGATCAAAAGCTCATCCAGACGGAGCGGGCTCAAGAGCGCGCGGCGCGGCTCGCGGCTGAGCTTTCGGCGCCCTAGCGCTTCAACGCCCCGAACGGCACAACCTTGTTCTCAACATCGTGCCCGATATCGGCGCGGCCGAGATACGCAATGCCAGCCTTGGCGCACCAATAGCGCACGATCTCTTCTTCGGTGGCGCCAAATGGTTTGTCGTTCTCGGGCACAGCGCTGACGCGGCCAAGCTTGATCCCCTTCACGCTGCGCACATTGGCGGAGGAGGTGATGTGGAAGAGGGCGCGGTCGATCCGATAAAGGTACTCCCCCACCTCTTCCAGCATCAGCACGTGGCCGCTCAAATCCGGCTCGAGCAGCGTGCTGATGATCGACGCCAGAATCTCGATGTTAAACGCGGCTGTTTTGCCCTCGAACATCACACCGAGTTCGAGGCTCTCAGGGGCGCGGTCGATCAGCCATGCGAGCGCCCTCTTCACTGCGCCCTCGCCGCCTGCCCGCGTCATGTCTACCGGCATCGGCCCGTGCGCAACGTTGGTGAAACCGTGCTTGTAGAGACCCGCCAGCAGCACGCCGCCGTCGCTGTAGCCGAGATAGGCTTTCGTTCGTGCGGCGCCGTTCAGTTGCGTCAGCGCCGCCTCGGCGATGCGGCACGCGCCATAGCCGCCGCGCGCGAACCAGATCGCGTCGAGCGACGGATCGTTGGCGTACTCCACGAACGCTTTCAGCCGCGCGTCGTCGTCGCCGGCGAAGTGCCCGGCGCTCAAAAAACATTGCGGGTGAACAACAATTTCCGGCGCGCGATCGAGAAAGCTGTCCGCTGCGAACGCCTTGAGACGCGCCGCCAGCTCCGGCTCGATGCGCGTGCCGGGCGCGACAACGCCGATGCGGATCGATGGGGCCATTCTGCGTTCGCGTCCTTGCCGGCAGCCGCCGTTTCTCGTCATAACCGCTGCCAATGAGTCAGGCCAAATCCTATTTCTTCAGCGGCGTCGGCGGCTCCGGCATGCTGCCCTTGGCGCTGATCCTGCGTGGCAAAGGCGTGACTGTCGCCGGGAGCGATCGTTCGCTCGACCAGGGCCGCCTCGGCGCAAAATTCGAGTACCTGAAAGCCCAAGGCATCGCCCTCTTCCCGCAAGACGGCTCGGGCATCACCAGCGCCGAGCAGATCCTGGTGCGCTCCGCCGCTGTTGAGGACACCGTGGGCGATGTGGTCGCCGCCAAGCGCGTCGGCGCAGAGGATTTGAAGCGGCCGCAGCTGCTGGCGGAGCTCTTCAACGCAGCGCCTGTGCGCATCGGCGTTGCTGGCACGAGCGGTAAGTCCACTACCACCGGCATGATCGCCTGGCTGCTGCACCGCGCCGGCAAGGATCCGACGGTGATGAACGGCGCCGTAATGAAGAACTTCGTCACGCCAGATGCGCTGTTCGCGTCGGCGCTGGTCGGCAAAGGCGATGCGTTCGTCTCTGAAGTCGATGAGAGCGACGGCTCGATCGCCCGTTACGAGCCGACGATCGCGGTCGTCAACAATATCGCGCTCGATCACAAGAGCATGGAGGAGCTGCGCGCGCTGTTCAGCGGCTTCGTCAACAAAGCCGAGATCGCGGTCCTCAATCTCGACAATGACGAGACGGCGGCCCTGGTTATGGCAACCAAGGTCCGCACCCGCACCTATTCGTTGCGCTCCGGGCTCGCCGATCTCCACTGCTCCGCCATACGCCCGGCGCCGGACGGCATTTCGTTTGACGTGCTGGAAAAGGAAACGCGCGAAAGCGCCACCGTCGATCTAGCCGTGCCGGGCGAACACAACGTCTCCAACGCGCTCGCCGCGCTTTCTGTGGCGCGCGCCTGCGGGCTATCGCTGGGCGTGGCGGCGGCGGCGTTGAAGGGTTTTTCCGGCACAAAACGTCGGCTCGAGATCGTCGGCAAAGCTAACAACGTCACCGTCATCGACGATTTCGGGCACAACCCGGACAAGATCACGGCGACGCTTAAAACACTGCACGCCTTCCCGGGCCGTTTGCTGATCATGTTTCAACCGCACGGCTTTGGGCCGCTCAAGCTGATGCGCGACGAGTTCATCGATTGCTTCGCGCGCAACATGAGCGACGACGACGTGCTGATCATGCCCGACCCCGTCTATTACGGCGGCACCGTCGATCGCGCCGTCGGCAGCGAGCAGATCGTCGCTGGCGTCCGCGCGCGCGGCTTGCAAGCGATGGCGTTCGCCGAACGCGGCGCCTGCGGCGACAAACTGATCGAACTGGCCGAACCCGGCGATCGTATCGTCGTGATGGGCGCGCGCGACGATACGCTGAGCACCTTCGCAGCGGAGCTGCTGACGCGCGTCGGCGCGAAGTAGGGCTCCCCTACTCCGCGGCTGGGCGGACTTCTTCGGGCAGGGGCTCCAACGGCGCAAAACGCGCGGCGTCTTCAATCAGAAGCTCAGCCCGCAGCGTGATAGCGCCTTCGTCGTCGCTGGATTCCTCGAGGATTTTGCCGGCTGACGCGATCTGCGCGCGCACACGGCCAGCATCGTCGGGCGACAAGGTGAGGGTGATGACGCGCGTGGCGGAGAATGCAGCGCGATCGATCATCGCGAGCAGGGCCTCCATGCCCTCCCCCGTCTCGGCCGAGATCGCCACAGGGGGCAGGGCGCCCTGCCCGCCCTGTTCGGCCGCACTCTCGGAACGCCTCAAACGCGCGTCGTGCGTCGCCGCGTCGAGCAGGTCGATCTTATTCCAGGCTTCGAGCACTGGCGGCGATTTTCCGCCTGCATCCTTCGTCAGCTGCGCCAGCACCGCCAGCACATCTGCCTTCTGTTTCTCCGTTTCAGGATGCGCGATATCGCGCACGTGCACGATCAGATCGGCTTCAGTGACGGCTTCTAGCGTTGCGCGGAAGCTCTCAACCAGCTCGTGCGGCAAATCTGAAATGAAGCCGACTGTGTCGCTCATGATGACGGCGCGATTGCTTGGCAGCTTCACTTGTCGCGCCGTCGGATCGAGCGTTGCGAAGAGCATGTCTTTCGCCAGCACGCCAGCTTGCGTCAGCCGGTTAAACAGCGTCGACTTGCCCGCGTTCGTATAACCCACCAGCACCACAGCAGGCAGCCCAGCACGCGATCGCGCGCGCCGCTGGAGCCCGCGCGTGCGGCGCACGTCTTCAAGCTCGCGCTTCAGCCTAATGATCCGGTCAGCGATGATGCGTCGATCGAGCTCAATCTGCGTTTCACCGGGGCCGCCAGTCTTGCCCAGACCGCCGCGTTGCCGCTCCAAGTGCGTCCACGTCCGCACCAGACGCGAGCGCTCATAGCCCTGCCGCGCCAGTTCGACTTGAAGCTTGCCTTCCTTGGTGCGCGCACGCAGGCCGAAGATTTCCAGGATCAAGCCGGTGCGATCCACAACCTTGGCGCCGATATCGGTTTCGAGATTACGCTGCTGCACCGGCGAGAGCGGCGCATCAATGACAATGACACCGACGCCGAGTGCTTCCGCCTCTTCCTTCAGCCGCTCAACCCGGCCAGAGCCGAAATACGTACGCGGACTGATCTGTCGGAGCGGCGCGGCTTCAGCGCTGGCGACATCCAGCCCCAAAGCTTGTGCGAGTCCAACAGCCTCCAAGAGCCGCGCTTCGCCGTCGCGCACGCTCTCGGCCGCGCTCGCAAGCGGGCGCAGCACGATTGCGAGATTGAAGTCCGGGGTTGGCGTGTCAGGCGTCGGCTTCATCTACCGCTTTATCGATGTCGTAGAGCTGGACGGGCGCGCCCGGCATGATCGTCGAGATCGCATGCTTGTAGACGAGCTGCACTTGGCCGTCGCGGCGCAACAACACACAGAAATTATCGAACCAGGTGACGACGCCTTGCAGTTTGACGCCGTTGACGAGGAAGATGGTGAGCGGCGTTTTTGCCTTGCGGACAGCGTTCAGGAACGTGTCCTGCAGGTTCTGTTTCTTTTCCATGGAATCCCCATGCCTTAGTTTTATGGCGCCGCGTCAAAGCGCACGGCTGAGGCGAGCTATAAGCCCAGCCGTTACCGGCGCCAACTAGGCCCGGGATGAGCAGTGCTTAGGCGCCCAAATAAGCGGCGCGCAGAAGTCGGGTGACAGGACCGACTTTCCCGGCGCCGATACGGACACCGTCAATTTTCGTCACCGCTACGGCTGGGTTGCTGGCGGAACTTATAAATGCCTCGCGCGCCGCCTGTGCTTCGGCGATGCTGAAGGGCTTTTCCTCGATATGCAGATCGCGAGATTTCGCGACTTGAAGCAAAGCCGCACGGGTGACGCCATGCAAAAGCGCGTGGGAGAGCCCCCGTGTGCACAAACGGCCTGCGTCGTCCACGATCCAGGCGGTGGATGACGTTCCCTCCGTCACAAAACCTTGGTCATCCACGAACCACGCTTCAAACGCGCCGGCCTCTTTTGCGGCTTGGCGCGCTAAGACGTTCGGCAACAAATTGACCGACTTGATGTCGCGCCGCGCCCAGCGTGTCTCCGGCACGCTGATGACGCTCACGCCTTGCTCGGCCCTGGCGGCAAGCGCGGCACGGTCGAGGCTCTTGGCCGTCACGATGAGAGTCGGCGGCGTTTGCGGATCAGGAAAGACATGATCGCGCGCGCTTGGGGCCCCGCGACTGATCTGGACGTAGACAATGCCGTCACGAACGCGATTGCGCCGCATCACTTCTCGGATCACCAACCATAGCGCGCGCTCCCCCATCGGCGCGCGCATCTGCAATTCTTCGAGAGAGCGCTGCAGGCGCGCCATATGCGCGTCGGCGTCGAACAAGCGGCCATCGCGCACGGCCCACACTTCATAGATTGCGTCTGCCAGTTGAAGCCCGCGATCGAGCACCGAGATCAACGGCGCACGCAGCGGCGCGTAGACTCCGTTGACGTACGCGACCCGGCTCATTCAATTTCGAGGCCGCCGCGACCCGGCGCTTCGACGCCAAGCGACTTCAGCTTCCGGTGCAGCGCCGAGCGCTCCATGCCGATAAACGCGGCGGTGCGCGAAATATTGCCGCCAAAGCGCGTGATCTGCACGTTGAGATACTCACGCTCGAAGCGTTCGCGCGCGTCGCGCAGCGGCAGACCAATGACTTCCTGCAGCCCGTCATGCTTGGAAAACCCTGCGCTCGGCCAAGCTTCCGGTGGCAGCGCATCCACCGTTACTGGCGTGCTCGGATCACCGGTCGCCAAGATCAGAATGCGTTCGATCACGTTGCGCAGCTGGCGCACATTGCCCGGCCAATCTGCTGCCTGGAGCGCGGCGAGCGCGTCCTCGCCAATCTGGCGCGCCGGCACACCGGACATGCCCGCAAGCCGCCCGACAAAATACCCAGCCAACTCAGGAATATCCTCGCGCCGCTCTGACAGAGCCGGCGCGCGCAAAGGAACGACATTCAAGCGATGGAACAGATCTTCGCGGAAGCGGCCGGCCGCAATGTCGCCGGTGAGATCGCGCGAACTCGAAGAAACAACGCGCACATTCACCTGCACGTCGGTTGAACCGTTCAGACGACGGAAGCGCTGATCAACCAACACGCGCAGGATCTTGGACTGCGTCTCCGGCGGCATATCCCCTACCTCATCGAGGAAGAGGGTGCCGACATGGGCGAGCTCAAAGACGCCGATCTTGCGCGGCCGGCCATCTGGGCCTTCTTCGCCGAAGATTTCGCTTTCCATGCGCTCGGGCGCAATCGACGCTGCATTGATAGCCACGAAGGGGCCGCTGGCGCGTGGACTACGTTCATGCAGCAAGCGCGCGACAAGTTCTTTACCTGAGCCTGCGGCGCCGGTGATGAGGACCCGCGAATTGGTTTGCGCGACACGGTCGATGGCGCTCCGAAGCGCGGCCATCACCGCCGACGATCCGATCAGGTGATCGCTTGCCGAAGAACGCGCTTTCAGTTCGGCGTTCTCGCGCTTCAATCGCGTCGTTTCCAACGCGCGTTGCACGACATGCAGCAGACGATCGGCGGTGAACGGCTTTTCGATGAAGTCATACGCGCCGTTGCGGATCGCCGTGACCGCGGTTTCGATGGTGCCGTGGCCGGAAATCACGATCACTGGCATGTCCGGATCGATTTCCTTGAACATTGCCAGCAGTTCGAGCCCATCGACACGGCTGCCTTGCAGCCACACATCGAGCACCACCAGCGAAGGCTTGCGACGGCGAAATGCATCCAATGCTTCGTCACTGTCGCGCGCCCCGCGCACTTGGTGGCCATCGTCCTCCAGAATGCCGGAGATCAGATCACGGATATCGGCTTCGTCATCAATGATGAGGATGTCTTGCGCCATTAAACGGCTCCTGTGTCATGTTCAGCAGCGGGCTCAACGAGCTCTTCGCCGCGTTTTGGAAGAACAAATCGAACGATAGCGCCCTGGCTTCCGCCCGGCGCGTCGTCCAACTCAATGAGCCCCCCGTGGTCTTCGATAATGCGCGCAACGATCGCGAGCCCCAGGCCCGCGCCTTTCGTGCGCGTCGTCACATATGGTTCGATAAGGCGATGGCGATCCTTTTCGGGGAAACCGAGCCCGTTATCGATCACCTCGAACTGCACGCCAAAATCGAGATCGCGCAGACGCAGAAGCACAAATCCGTCCTTTGGCTCGCCGTCGCGCGCGCGCCGCGCTTGCACGCTCTCTGCAGCATTCTTGATCAAGTTCAGAAGCGCTTGCGCAATCAGGCGCTCATCCACGACCAGCCCGATCGGCTGATCGACGCCTTCGACTTCAATACGCAGATCAGCGAACGCCAGTCGCTGACCAAACACAGTTGAGCGCGCAACATCGCTCATATCGGCAAACGCCATACGCGGCGTCGGCATGCGGGCGAACGATGAGAACTCATCCACCATCCGCCCAATGTCAGCGACCTGGCGCAGGATCGTATCGGTGCACTTTAAGAACGTGTCAGGATCGGATTTGATTTCGGCGAGGTACTTTTTGCGCAGGCGCTCAGCCGAAAGCTGAATGGGCGTCAGCGGATTTTTGATCTCATGGGCGATGCGCCGCGCGACGTCTTTCCAAGCTTCCTGGCGCTGAGCCGAGATCAGCTTGGTCATGTCGTCGAAAGTGAGCACGAGCCCGCCTTCCGCGTCAGGGCTCATGCGAATGCTGAGGTTCACGGAGCCGCCCTCACGCATCAGATCGACGCGTTGCGGCGCGGTCTCCCCTGCAGGGGCCGGCTGATTGAGAAGATCGGCGAACTCAGGCGCCAGATCTATGAGCCGCCGTCCGACCATTTGTTCATCGCCGTGACCGAGCAATTGGCCGGCGGATCGATTGGCCGCGGTGATGCGCCGGTCCCGATCCAGACCAACCACACCGGCGCTGACGCCGCCAAGAACAGCTTCGGTGAACTGGCTGCGGCTCTCGGCGTCTTCTTGCGCGCTCACCAGATCGCGGCGCTGCGTTTCAAGTTGCGCCGTCATGCGGTTGAACGCGGTCGCGAGCGCATCGATTTCATCGCGCTCTTCGCCGACTGCGACCCGGGCTTTCAGATCACCCGACGCCACACGGCGCGCAGCGCCAACTAGGCGCCCGATTGGCTCGGCGACGCGTGAGGCGCTGGTCAGCCCAACCCAGCCGGCCGCCAAAAGCACAATCAGCGCCGTCGAAAAGTACGCGAGTCCGAAGAGGCCACGCAGCGCCGCCTGCTGCGCCTGCGCTGTTCGATACTCTTCCACCGATTGGCGGAAGCTACGCAGTTGCGCGACGAGTCCCGGCTCCAAATTACGTGTCACCGCGAGATAGGCGTTCTGATACGCATCGAGGCGATAGAGAACCACCATCCGATCGTTCGCATCATCAAAGGTGACCGCCATATCGCCTTCATTGGCCGTGGCGAACGCAGCGCGATCCGGCGTCACCAGCGGCGGCGATGATACCCCGGCGCGCGCCAGCACACGTCCTTGCGAGTCGATCACCAGGGCCGCGGTGAGCTCGCGGCGCTCGGTCTGCGCTTCCAGAAAGGCGAAGTAGCGCTCGCGATCTTCGACCAAACCTCGCTGCGCGAGGTTCAGGTCGACAGCCATGGCCTCCACTTCGCCTGTGAGGTCGCCGGACGCGAGGTCGACATAGGCGCGGCCGACGTTCGCTGCGCTCTCGATTGCGCTCTCGACACGGTCGCTGAACCAGCGTTCGACCCCTTGGCTGAATGTGAATCCCAGAAACGCTGCAACGATCACGGCGGGCGCCAAAGCAGCCAGCACGAACAGCGTCACAAAGCGCACATGGAGCCGCGCGCCGGTCGCAGCTGAACGCCAGGCGCGTGCAACGCGCATCAGCCGGTGCAGCAGGATGCCGGCGAGTGCGGCTGAAATGACAAGGCTGGCGATCAATAGACCGCGGATGGTGGCGCTGGCGCCGCCTGCGAGCCCCTCGCCGAGGAGTAGCGCGATCGTGGCTGCGCCGGTCAGGAAGATCGCAACGCCGAGCCCAATGAGAAACAGGAGAGCGCTACGGCCCTGAGGCCGGTCGCTCAGAACCGCTGTTTCTGCGGGCTGATCGGCCGCGATTTGGTGCACCATAGAGGAGGGAACCTATGTTGCGATAAAGCAACATAGGTGTTGAACCAATATCACGCTCTCGTCAATCGCCGCGCCCAGTTCGGATGCCCAGGGTCTGGATCTTCTTCCGCAAAGTATTGCGGTTAATACCGAGCACCGCAGCGGCGCGGATCTGGTTTCCGCGTGTTGCGGTCAGCGCTTGCAGAATAAGCGGTCTCTCGACCTCGGCCAAGACGCGGTCGTAGAGACCAGCTGCGGGCATGTCTGGGCTCGCGGCTGAGAACTCTCCCGCCACGCGCCGTGAGAGCGCCGCCTCGAAGCCTTCATCGCTCTCGATCGAAGCGGCCTCCCGCGCATCCGCCCCGAGTTCTGCGCCAACTTCACGCGCCGTAATCACAGCCGCCGGGCTCAGCGCCGCTGCACGCCGCAACAGATTTTCCAGTTCGCGGATGTTGCCCGGAAAAGCGTGCGCCTTGAGTCGCTCAATCGCAGCCGCGTCGATCGATTTTTCCGGCAGTCCTTCGCGCTTAGCGCGCAGCAGAAACGCCCGAGCCAAATCGCCGACATCATCAAGCCGATCACGCAGCGGCGGCAGACGAATGGCGACGACGTTGAGGCGATAGAAGAGGTCCTGCCTGAATGCGCCCTGCCGCGCCAAACCCGCAAGGCTGCGCTGCGCCGCCACGATCAAGCGCGTGTTTGGCCGCACGCCGGGATCCTCAGCGTGTAACAGACCTGCCAACCGCGTCTGCGCTTCGCTTGGCAGTTCGTCGATGTCTTCCAAAAACAGCGTGCCGCCGCTGGCTTTAGCGAACTTGCCACCTGTCGCGAAGAGATCGCGGTCGATCTGCGCGGCGCCGACGCCAGCCAGACTGTAAGTCTCGTACGGACCACTCGCTCGTCGGCTGTGATCATGGATAGCGCGTGCGACGCGCTCCTTGCCGGTGCCGCTCTCCCCTTCGATCAACACAGTGAGGTCGGTGCCTGCGACGCGCGCCATCACCCGGTAGACGTCCTGCATCGCCGCCGAACGGCCGATGAGCGGCAAACGCTCATCCTTCTCGGCCTTATTGGCTTGCGCACGGGTTTTCGCGTCGGGGCCGCCGTCCAGCGCGCGGCGCACCACCGCCATCAACTCATCTAGATCGAATGGCTTCGGCACATAATCGAATGCGCCCGCGCCAGCGGCGGAGAGCGCCGTTGCGACTGTCGATTGCGCGCTCATGACGATGACGGGCAGATCGGGTCTAGCTGTGCGCATCGCTGGCAGGGCGTCAAAAACGCACTCATCGCCCATATAAACGTCGCTCAAAACCAGATCGCCTTCGCCCTCTCGCACCCATTTGCTGAGCGTTGCGACGTTGCCGGTTGCGCGTACCGCATACCCCTCTTTGCCAAGCGCCTGCGAAAGCACAAAGCGTAGCGATGAATCATCGTCAGCCAAGAGAATGCGTGCACTCATGAGCTTGCTTCCGGATCGATCGGGAGGAGGATTTTAAACGCGGTCCGGCCGGGCGCGCTTTCAACTTCGATGCGCCCGTCATGGCGCGCGATGATGTCGGCAGCCACTGTGAGCCCAAGGCCCATACCGCTCGGCTTGGTCGTGGCGAAAGCTTCGAACAAGCGATCGGCTACATCAGGATGCAGGCCCGGCCCGTTGTCGACGATTTGAATTTCCAGTTGCGCGCGGGCTGCGCCGCTGGCGGCTGAGCGAAACTTCACGCCCGAGCGGAACGACGTGATAATCGCGATCTCGCCGTCTGGCTGACCGGCCAACGCTTCGGCGGCGTTCTTGGCGATATTCAGGAACGCTTGGATCAGCTGATCCAGATCGCCCCGCACTTGCGGCAAGCTCGGATCGTAGCGTTCGCGGATCATCACGTCCGGCGCGCTTGAGCCGACCAGCTTACGCACGCGCTCAAGCGCTTCGTGAATGTTGAAGAGTTCAAAGCGCGGCGGCTCGAAGGCGGCCATCGGGTCGATCTTGTCGGTGAGCCGATGGATGCGATCGACTTCATCGCAGATCAGCGTCGCAAGCGCCGCGGAGTCGGGATCGTCGCCGCGTGAAATGAGCTGTGCTGCGGCGCGAATACCCGCGAGCGGATTGCGCACCTCATGCGCCAATGTACGCGCGGCGGAATTGCCCGCGATCGGCGGCGCATTGCGCGCCCGCGGCGGCCGCGTCAGCACCAGCGCGATATAGCCATTGTCCCCCACCGGCCCGGCGGCGACAGCCGCGCGGCCGAGGGCAAAGCCGGGCCCGACCAATGCGACGTCGCTCTCGGCGACGCCCGAGCCGCCGTTCAGCGCCCGGCGCGCCAAGTCGATCAGGGGCGCGTCGGCCCCGAATATTTCGTCGAGCCGGCGGCCCAGCAGGCCACGGCCTACGCCGGCCAGAAGTTCCGCGGCTGCCGCATTGACGAAGCGGATGCGTTCACCGGCGTCTATCCCCAAAACCGGCGCGGGCAGCGCTTCCAACCAGAGTTCGGCGTCGGGCGCGGAGAGCCGGAGCGGCGGCGTGCGGAGAATAGGATCGCTCAACGGGGCTTTCCCCCCGGCGCGGGCAAGACAAACTCTGGAATCTGATCCAAACCGAGCATTGGGCTCCGCCTTCTGGGAACAGAGCTTAGGGCGCCCAAAAAGCGGGCGCCAAGGGTTTTATGCTGCAATGCAACACGTGATGTCAGATTTCTGCACTCTATGACAATCACAGCGATCATTGTCGCCGGTGGCCGGGGCGAGCGCGCCGGGGGCGAGCTGCCAAAGCAGTACCAGCGGCTCCTAGGGAAGCCTGTTCTCGCGTGGTCGGTCGAGGCTTTCGCGATGGCGGGCGTCGACCAGATCGTCGTCGTGCGGTCTGCTGAGCATGCGACCCTCGCTGAGTCCGCCACTCACGGGCGGCAGGTCGAGTTCGTTTCGGGCGGCGCGACACGCACGGCTTCAGTGCGCGCCGGGCTAGCGGCGGCTGGAAGCGCCGACATCATCCTCATCCACGACGCGGCCCGGCCAGGCCTTACCAACGCGATGGTTCGCGCGCTGATTGACGAGATCGAAGGCGGCGCCAGCGCTGCAGCGCCGGCATTACCCGTCGCCGACTCCTTGCTTCGCACCGACGCGGAAGGGCACGTTGAAGCCGAGATCGATCGCGCTGGCGCTATGCGTGTGCAGACACCGCAAGCGTTCCGCGGCGATGTTTTGCGCGCCGCGTACGCAGCGGCCGGCGAAAGCGCCGCCTTTGGCGACGATATCGGCGTCGTGCGTGCGTTCGGCGTGCAGGCGAAGGTCATCCCCGGAGACCAACGCCTGATGAAAATCACGCATCCGGAGGATTTGGCGATAGTGGAGCGGATTTTGGGCGGAGAGCGGATCGTTTGCGTTGGCTCCGGCATAGACGCGCACCGCTTTGGGCCTGGCGCGTTCGTGACGTTATGCGGCGTTCAGATCCCGCATGACAAAGGTCTGGTCGGCCACTCGGACGCTGACGCAGGTTGGCATGCGCTCGTCGACGCAATCCTCGGCGCGCTTGGCGAAGGCGATATCGGCGCGCACTTCCCGCCCAGTGATCCGCAATGGAAAGGCGCTGATTCCGAGCGCTTCCTCCGACACGCTGCAGAACTCGCCGCCGAACGTGGCGCACGCATCTCGCACGTGGACATCACACTCGTGTGCGAGCGGCCGAAGATTGGGCCGCACCGCGAGAGCATGCGCGCACGCACCGCCGAAGTTCTTGGATTGCCGCTCTCACGCGTCAGCGTAAAGGCCACCACCACCGAACGGATGGGTTTCCTGGGCCGCGAGGAAGGCTTGGCCGCTCAAGCAACAGCCACCCTGGATCGCCCTGTCTAGTTCGCCGCCGCTGGCGGAGGTGACGCAGGCGTAGCGGGCGTCCCGCCGCAATCGGGTTGCTCAGGATAAAGCCAGCACGTCTCGACGCCTGTCATCTGATCCCAGAGAGCGCGCGGCACGTTGATGTAATCGTCAGTCCAGCCACGCCCTGCCGGCGCTACCATGACGCGCCAGTCGTCATTGACCAGCGGCAGAGCATCCAACGTCGCTTGATCACGTGCGACGATCATCACGCTCGCGGCTGAACCGCCATAGAGCGCAGCGCCCGGCAATTCGAACGCGTTGCTGAGGCGGAAAAGCGTCGGCACGTTCAGATCGCGCGCTACCCGCGCAGCCTCAGACACCAATGCGAGATTCCGGTTCGACAAGTGCAGCACCACAATGCCGTTCTCGCTCGTCTTGGAGAGATAGAGCGCTATCGCTTCTCGCGTCAGCAAGTGTGCGGGGATGGCGTCCGACGAGAACGCATCGACGACCACGACATCATAGGCGCCGTCCGGCGCGTTTGCGATCTGAAGACGCGCATCCCCGATCACGACACGCGCATTCGGCTGGCACTGCGGCACAAAGGTGAAATCACCGCCCGGCTCAACCGCCAGACGCACCACAGCTGGATCGATCTCATAGATCGTCAACTCATCATCCGCCTGCATGAGGCACGCGGTCGAGCCAGTGCCGAGACCAATCAGCGCCAAGCGCGACTGATCGCGCATAGCCAAGCCTACCGTAATCGCTTCGCCCAACGCCGTGCGCGGATGATAGTAGGTGAGCGGCTGGCGGGAGAGCACCGGCTCATCGATCTGCGCACCGTGCAAGGTGGTGCCATGGAGCAGCACACGCAGAGGCGGCACCGCCGCATCGCGCACCTCGTAAACCCGCGTCCGCAGAACCCCGAAGAAGGTCCTCTCCTGGGTGATGATCCGTGAGCCGCTTGCGTCGTCGAGGAAAATGATCGCGAACGAGATCAGCACCGTGACGGCCAACACAACTGGCCGGCCGCGATTGATGAAGATCGCTACGCCGCAGAACGTGATCGCAATTGCGGTCAGAAGTTCATCGCCGAGTTGCTCGCGCAGAAGCATCAGCATGATGATAAGCACGAACGTCGGCAGCGCAGCGCCGTACGCCACATCGGCGACGATGCTGTTGTCTCGCCGCCGTTGGATGGTCGCGTGGACTGCGAACATCAGCATCACGAGACTCGACGCAACCAGCAGCGCACCCCAAGGCGAGGTGATGCTCATGCGCGTGCGACCCTCAACAATGCTCCCGAGGAAGACGCTGTCGCTATTGAATGCGACCCAGATCACGAGCCCCGCATGCACCGCGGCCAACGCCAGAAAGCCATAGCGCAACGGCGCGGGCCGATTGTCGTCTCCCCAGCCGGCCGCGACCATAGCGGCGGCGCCACGTACGCGTTGAGGTTCATCACCGCCATGGCAAGGCCAGTGAGGCCCATCATCACCGCAGCCGCGACGGTTGCATCCGCCATGCGCGGCATGTCCGTCGGACTGCGCGGCCGGAACAGGCAAGCCGCCGCGAGCGCGAGCGGATACTCGTAGACATTGTTGAAAATGACCGGCGCCAGCAGCGCCGCGAACGAGCCCCCAAGCACGCCGCCGATCGATACGAACAGATAAAACTCGGTCAGCCGTTCAGCGCTCGGACGCGAGCGCGAGAGCGCGAGATGGCAAACCAGCGCACTGAAGAAGAAGCCGGCTAGAATCCCGGAGATCGAGCCCAGCCAATTGCCGGACGCGTAATACGACATAACAAGCAGCGCGAGCGCGAACGGATGGATCAGCAGCGTCGCTGGTTCGAGTTTGTGACTCCCCTTCATAAAGGCGAGCACGAACGTCGCGAGATAGAGCGCCAGCGGCACCACCCAAAGCATCGGCGCAGAGGCGACGTCGGTGGAGATGTGCTGCGTCACGCCGAGTGAAAGCGCCGACGGCACAGCGGCGGCGGCGATCCAATACCCACGCTCGCGCCAGACATTGCCGCGCACAGCTGGCGTGATTGGCGCTGGCTCGACTGGCGCCGCCGGCGCTTGCGCAACACTGACAGCGTTTTGGTTCGCCGTGACCGCCAACGCCGCCGAAAGCAGGATCAGCGCCAGCACCGCCACATACGCCGCTGACCACGCTTGGCTCTGCGCCTGCGCACCGAGCAGCGGCTCGATCAGAACAGGATAGGCTAAGAGCCCGATGAAGCTGCCCAGATTGCTGGCGGCATAGAGATAATACGGATCGTGCGCGTCGGCGCGGCCCGTGCGCGCGTACCAAGATTGCAGCAGCGGCGCGGTTGCGGATGCTGCCGCGAAGGGCGCGCCAACTGAAAGCGCCAGCACGCCAATCAACCAGAGCGACGGATGTTCTGAACTAGGCGCCCCTAGCGCCGTCGAGACTTGAACCGGCAGCACGAGCCAAGCAGCGGCCAGCACAGCCACGTGAATGCCAGCCTGCACGCGCAAATCTTTCACCCGCGCCAGCAAGTGCGCGTAAAGATAGCCCGCGAGCAGCGCAGCCTGGAAAAACGCCATCGACGTGTTCCAGACTTGCGGACTTCCCCCAAGAAGCGGCGTCACCATGCGCCCGAAGAGCGGCTGCAACACAAAGATCAGCGCCGCGCTGGAGAACAGCGCGAGCACGAATACTGGTGCTGCGGCGCGACGCGCGACGGCTTCCATGGTGCCTCCCCTCATTCGGCGCCGCTTCTGCCACCCGCTGCGATTCATGGGAATGGACAATCGCCCCCGCGCCATGTCCTATCGGCAGATGATCGCCGACCGCCTAGTGCAAGAAGCGCAAGCTCTGTTCGAGCAAGCCAAGAAGCGCCGCTTCCGAATCGTTACCGCTGAAAGTTGCACCGGCGGTCTCATCGCCGCCTCTCTTACAGCCGTGCCCGGCTCATCGCTCGTGGTCGAACGCGGGTTCGTTACGTATTCGAATGAAGCAAAGGTCGAGATGCTGGGAGTACCGGCCGATCTGATCGAGCGGCGCGGCGCCGTCAGCATGGAAGTGGCGCTCGCCATGGTCGACGGCGCGCTGAAGCACAGCCCCGCCGACATCGCCATCGTCACCACCGGCATCGCCGGCCCTGGGGGCGCCAGTGACGAAAAGCCGGTGGGCCTGGTTCACATCGCCGTCGCGCGCCGCAACGGGCCGCGTCTCCACGAGGAGCATCGCTTCGGAGATATTGGCCGCCACCGTGTGCAAGCGGACTCGGTCGTCGCCGCGTTGCAGCTAGCGGGGCGTATCCTGGACTGAGCCGAGCCGCCGGCGCGCCTCTTGTTCGAACGCCGTCATGATCCGCTGCGCGAGCCGATCGCGGTTGGCGCTCACCGCTGCTTGCAGCAGCGGGTTCTTGAAGTGATACGATATCCAAAAGCGAACGCGCGTGCCGCCGTCCTTCGCTTCGAACCGCCAGCGATTGTCGAGCGCGTGGAGTGGCCCGCTAACCAGCGAGACATCCACCTCCCCCTTGGCCGGCTCGCAGCGCACATTTGTGGAGAAGCGCTCAGTGATCGCCTTCCAGCCGACAAGCGCCGTCGCAACGCCCTCCCAGCCCCCGCCCTCGCGCGCTTCTTCACGCACGACACGCAAACTTTTCAGAAACGGGATGAACTTCGGATACTCGCGCACATCACCGACAAGACGGCATAGATCGTCGGCTGCATAAGGCAGGAAGCGCTCTGTTTCGATCGTGGTGCGAGACATCTCAGGCGTTGGCTTGCGCCAAGCGCGCAGCCTTCAACCGCGCGAAATCCTCGCCCGCATGGTGCGACGAACGCGTTAGCGGCGATGCCGACACCATCAGGAAACCCTTGGCGTAGGCAATTGTCTCAAGCGCCTTGAATTCCTCAGGCGTCCAGAAGCGATCGATGGCGGCGTGCTTCTTCGTCGGCTGCAGGTACTGGCCGATGGTGAGGAAATCGACGCCCGCGATACGCAGATCATCCATCACCTGCAGCACTTCGTCCTTTGCTTCACCGAGGCCGACCATGAGCCCCGACTTCGTGAACTGTTTCGGATCGCGCTGCTTCACCGAATCCAGCAGGCGCAGCGATTGGTAATAGCGCGCGCCAGGGCGGATCGAGTGGTAGAGCCGCGGCACGGTTTCCAGATTGTGGTTGAACACGTCCGGAGCCGCATCGATGACGCGCTCTGCCGCACACGGCTTGCGCAGAAAATCCGGTGTCAGAATCTCAATCGTGGTATCCGGCGCGGCGCGGCGGATGGCTTGGATCGTCAGCACGAAGTGCTCGGCCCCGCCGTCGTCGAGATCGTCGCGATCGACGCTGGTGACGACAACGTGCTTCAGCCCCATCTGCGCCGTCGCGTAGGCGACATTCTCCGGCTCATTCGCATCGAGCGGCAGCGGCTTGCCGGTGGCCACGTTGCAGAATGAACAAGCGCGCGTGCAGATGCCGCCCAAGATCATGAAGGTCGCGTGCTTCTGGCTCCAGCACTCGCCGATGTTCGGGCAGCCCGCCTCTTCGCAGACCGTGTGCAGCTTCAACTCGCGCACCAGTTCTTTCGTCTGGTGGTAACCGAGGCTGGTCGGCGCCTTAACGCGGATCCAGTCCGGCTTGCGCGGCGAGGCATTATCCGGCCGCGCCTGCTTCTCAGGGTGCCGCGGGCGAGTATTCCCCGGCTCTTCCCCAGATTGGCGCAAATCGATCAGCGTCGGCATCTTCCGAACATGACCCTCCCGGCGGCCTACCGCAACGGCTGGGCGGCAGACCTCCCTTGCGAAGCAAGAGGTTAACGCGCGACATCTTGCCCAACTTTATCCACGTCGATAGTGTCCTGTTACAACCGTGAAACAATAATCACGGGTCAGGGGAGGCAGCTTGATGTCAAATCGCACGTTCGAGTTGGCGCGCACCCGCGTCACCTTGTTCGAGGCACTCCTCCGGGCGCGTGACGCCAGAGGCGGCAAATATCCCATTCTCGAAGACCACGAGCGCAAGGTGCTCTCGTACGACGATATCGTACGCGCCGCGTTCGCGCTTGGCGGCAAGCTCGATACTTTGATCAAGCGCCACGAGACGGCAGGCATTATGTTGCCGACCGGCGTCGGTTGCGTGGCCACGTTCTTTGCGCTGCACGCCATAGGCCGCACGCCCGCGCTGCTGAACTTCACAGCCGGCGCGATGAATTTGAAAGCCGCTTGCCAATCTGCCAACGTAAAAAAAGTTCTGACCTCGCGTATGTTCATCAAGCTTGCGGGCTTGGAAGCGCTGGAAGCGGAACTCTCCAAGCACGTGCGGCTGATTTATCTTGAGGATGTCCGCAAGACGATCGACTTTGGCGATAAGCTCGTCGCGCTCGTAAAAGGCGCGATGCCGCGCGTGTTCGCGGCCAAGGGCAACCCGGACGACACCGGCGTCATCCTCTTTACTTCAGGCTCGTACGGCACGCCGAAAGGCGCGGTCCTGAGCCACGCCAATATCGTCGGCAATGTCGAGCAAGTGCACGCACACATCGATTTCGACCCCAACTGGTCGTTCTTCTGCCCGTTGCCGATGTTCCATTGTTTCGGCCTCACCGGCGGTGTGATGCTGCCGCTGTTCACCGGCCACAAAACCTTCCTCTTCCCTTCCCCGCTGCAGGTGAAGGAAATCCCGAAACTGATCAAAGAGACCGGCGCCAACGTCTTCTTCGCGACCGATACGTTCGCGATGCAATACGCCCGCAACGCCAAGGACGGCGATCTCAACTGTATCGAGCTCATGGTCTGCGGCGCCGAACGCGTGAAACCGGAAACGCGCGAAATCTACAAGCAGCGCTTCAACATCGAATTGCTCGAAGGCTACGGCGCGACCGAAGCGTCACCAGTCATTTCCGTGAACATCCCGGGCCGCAACAAGCACGGCACTGTCGGCCCGTTCTTGCCGGGCATCGAATGGCGCCTTGAGCACGTTCCAGGCATCGAAGGCGGCCAGAAGCTCTTTGTGCGCGGGCCCAACGTCATGCGCGGCTATCTCGACCCGACCAAGCCGTTCGGCATAGACCTCCTGCCGCAAGGCTGGCACGACACCGGCGATGTGGTGGACGTTGATCAGGATGGCTTCATCCGCATCCTCGGCCGCGTGAAGCGCTTCGCCAAAGTCGCGGGCGAAATGGTCTCGCTCAACGCCGTCGAAGCCTACGCCGCCAATGTCTGGCCGGAGAACCTCCACGCCGCCGTGGCGCTGCCCGACAGCCGCAAAGGCGAGCGCGTCATCCTCTTCACCGACCGCGCCGACGCAACCTCGGAGGCGCTGCTCGCCTGGTGTAAAGCCAACGGCGCCAGCGAACTCGCAGTGCCGAAGCGGATCGTGGTGATCGACTCGATCCCCGTACTCGGCAGCGGCAAAACGGATTACGTCGCACTGCAGCGTACGGCGGCGGAGCAATTTGCTGAGGCGAAGGCGGCTTAGGTCGCCCTCGCTTGTTAAACGTGCAGCACGCGCCCATAAGCATCCAGCACAGCCTCATGCATCATTTCTGACAGTGTCGGGTGCGGGAAAACCGTCTCCATGAGTTCCTGCTCCGTCGTCTCGCACGACATCGCGATCGCGTAGCCCTGGATCAGCTCCGTCACTTCCGCGCCGATCATGTGCGCGCCGAGGAGTTCGCCGGTCTTCGCGTCGAACACGACTTTGACCATGCCCTGATCTTCGCCGAGCGCGATCGCCTTGCCATTGCCGACAAACGGAAAGCGGCCAACCCGCACTTCACGGCCAGAGGCCTTCGCCTTCGCTTCGGTCAAACCGACACTCGCCACCTGCGGGTGCGAGTACGTGCAACCCGGAATGCGTTCCTTGATCATCGCGTGCGGCTTCTGCCCCGCGATCGCTTCGATGCAGATGATGCCCTCGTGCGACGCCTTGTGCGCCAACCACGGCGCGCCGGTGACATCGCCAATCGCGTAAAGTCCAGCGACGTTGGTCTTGCCATAGCCGTCCGTGACAATGTGGCCCTTCTCGACTTTGACGCCGAGCGTCTCAAGCCCAAGGTTCTCAACGTTCCCCGTGATCCCAACAGCAACAATCGCGTGTGACGCGCCGAGCGTCTCATCCTTGCCCTTAGACGAAACCACAGCCTCAACGCCCTTCGCGCCCGCCTTCAGAGACTTGGCCTCCGTCGAGATGCGGATCGTCAGCCCTTCTTTCTCGTAGCGCTTCTTCGCGAACGCCGAGATTTCCTCGTCCTCGACCGGCAGCACGCGATCGAGCAGCTCGACCACCGTCACCTTCACGCCGAACGCCGCGTAGAAGCTCGCAAACTCAATCCCGATCGCGCCCGAGCCGAACACCAACAAAGATTCCGGCCATTCCGGCGGGTTCATCGCATCGCGATATGTCCAGATGCGCTTGCCGTCGCTCTTCAAACCCGCCGCCGGAATCTCCCGCGCCCGCGCGCCGGTAGCGAGAATGACGTGCTTGGCCTCGTACGCCGCATCCTTCGCGTCCTTGCCCTTCACGATCACTTTCGGCGCAGCACTCCCCTTCTCGAGCCGCGCTTCGCCCTCGATCACCGTGATCTTGTTCTTCTTCATCAAGAACTGGACGCCCTTCTCCATGCGGCCAGCCACGCCGCGCGAGCGCTTCACCACTGCTTGCGGATCGAACTTCAACCCCTCGATCGAAAGCCCGAACTCATCCGCGTGCTGCGCGTTGCGATAGACCTCAGCGCTGCGCAGCAGCGCCTTGGTCGGGATGCACCCCCAGTTCAAACAGATGCCGCCCAAGCGGTCGCGCTCGATGATGGCGACTTTCATGCCGAGTTGCGCAGCGCGAATAGCGGTCACGTAGCCGCCCGGACCCGAACCAATGATGATGACGTCGAAGGATGTGCTCATAAGAGCTATCTAGCAGCCCAGCCGCCAAGGTGAAGGCGCCAAGCCGCGATGCTGCGTTGCGAAACTAGCCGCCAATCCCGAACGCGTTGCGGATGCCGTCCACCACGAACTGCGCCGCCAACGCCGCCAGCAAAATGCCGAACACCCGCGTCAGCATCGAACCCACCGTCGGCCCCATGAACCGCGACAGCGGACCCGCCGCCAGAAATGCGATCAAGCAAAGCGCCAAGTTCGCGCCGACGCCCAGCAACACCATGGAGCGCTCCGCCAACCCATCGTATTGCGCGAAGAACAGCATGATCGACGCAATCGCGCCCGGCCCCGCGATAAGCGGGATGGCGAGCGGGAACACCGAAATATCGTCCTGCTGCTCTGGGTGGTCCGCCTGATGCTGCGCCACCTTCTCCGCCCGCTCGTCCCGCCGCTCCGAGCGCTTCTCGAACAGCATGTCCACCGCAATCAAGAACAGCAGAATCCCGCCCGCGATCCGGAACGCATCCATCGAGACGTGGATCTGCTGCAGCAGCCACGCCCCACCGAACGCAAACGCCAGCAAAATGCCCGTAGCGATCGCGACCGACTTCCACGCCATGTAGCGCCGCCACGCCGGCGTCATCCGCGATGTCATGGTCGAGAACATCGGCGCCATGGCCACCGGATCGATGGCCACGAAGAAGGTCACGAACGAAGCGAGCAGCAGAGAAAGCATCAACGCCCCTTAACCGATTCACTGCCTGTTTACGTCGATTAGTAAGCGGCATTACCAAAATTCTTAGTGTTCCCGTTCTATGAGTACGCCGCGATGGCGATCATGAACGAGCTTACGGGCGGCACTCCAAGAATTCTGGTCGTGAACGGCCTCGCTTTCCAGCGGCGGCTCGTCGGCGAGACGCTTCGCACGCTGGGCAGCGTCGAGATCACGTACGCCGAAACCGGCGAACAATGCCTCCTGGCGCTGAATTACGCGCAGCCGGACATGCTGATCATCGATTGGCGGCTCGCGGACTGCGATGGCCTGGCGCTTGTCGCACGCATTCGCGCCGGCGAAGTGGGCGAAGACTTCCGGCGCGTGCCGGTGATCACCACCGCCGAGCGCATGAGCACACGTGATTTGGAGCGCGCCCGCAATGTCGGCGTCGATGAATTCGTCATCCGCCCATTCTCAACCGCGACAATGATCGAACGCGTACTCGCAGTCCGCGCCAAGCGCCGCGAGTTTATTGAGAGCCCACGCTATGCCGGCCCCTGCCGCCGCCGCGTGCGCCCGGCGAAATACGACGGACCGCGCCGGCGCCTCTTCGACGCCGCACAGAAGGATGCCGACGCCCCTGAGGTCCAAATCCGCAAGGGGCTGGCCCGCATGTACTGCGAGCGCATCACCACCCTGCTCGCCGCCGTAAGCGCCGCCAACACCGACAGCATGCGCGATCTTTGCCTCGCCTGCGGCCAGCTCAGCGCGCTGACCAACGACATGAGCGATCGCCTGCTGCTCTCCGCCGCCTCGTCGATGTTCAACTACGTCAAAGGCGTCGGCGCTGAATCAGTGCTCAACACCGAAGTCGTCGAGGCGCACCTCGCGGCCATCGTGCAACTCACAGAACTGCCCGACTCGCAGGCCGAAGTACGCCAGACCGTGACGCAGCAGCTCAGCGTGATGGTCACCAAGAAACTCCGGCAAGCCGCCTAAAGGTTCTGCAGCACCCAAAGATCAAGCGCGGCGCCCACGGACTCCCACGTCACGTATGCCGTGAAGGCAAACACCGCGAGCGTTGCAAACGGCGCGACGGCATAAAGCACCGGTGAAACACCGGGCGCCCGCGCGAGTGCAAGCCCAATGATAGACGCGGCGATCGCGACGGCGAACACCACACCGAGCGCAAGCAATTGCTGCGGCATCGCCTGCACGACGAAGGCCGACCAATAGCCGTGCACAGCCAGCATAAAGATCGTCGCCATGCCGGCAAAGCCAAGCACGATGCCTAAGAAGCCGCGCGTAGGCGGCTCTTCGCCCTCCTCGCCACGCGGCGGCTTGGCCGATTCCGCGATCATCGCCACGAATGCCGCCGCCAGCGCATAAACCCACAGCATGCCTGTGAGATCGAACACTGCGTTCAGACTATCCATCATCCCCTCCCCCACGCGACGGCGCCGTTAAAGCAGCATCGCCATCGGGTCTTCCAGAAAGCTGCGGAAGGCCTTCAAGAACGCAGCCCCAAGCGCGCCATCCACCACACGGTGATCACACGTCACGGTCACGCTCATCACGGTCGCGATGGCGAGCGCGTCGTTGCGCACAACGGGCCGCTTTTCGCCGGCGCCGATCGACATGATCATGCCGTGCGGCTCATTGATGATCGAAGCGAAGTTCTTGATGCCGAGCATGCCCATGTTCGAGATCGAGAACGTGCCGCCCTGAAACTCCTCCGGCTTCAGCTTCTTGTTACGCGCGCGCTCAGCGAGATCAGCCATCTCATGGCTGATTTGAGCAAGGCCCTTGGTCTCCGCTTGCCAAACGATCGGCGTGATCAGGCCACCAGGAATAGCGACCGCAACGGCGATATCGGCGTGATGATGCTGGGCAATGCCGTCGGGCGTGTAGGAAGCGTTCGCTTCCGGCACCAGCTTCAGCGCAAGCGCCGCCGCTTTGATGCACATATCGTTGACGGAGATTTTCACGCCATTGTCGGCGAAGCGCTTGTTGATGTCGCCGCGGGCCTTCAATAGCGCGTCAATTTCGATGTCGATCGTAAGCGGAAAGTGCGGCACATCATCAGATCGAGCGGCACGAGATCGTAGCTGCCGGCACGAATGCCTTGTTGCTCGAGCGACTTGTGCGGCGTGGGCGCCTGCTGCGGCGCGCCCTTGCCGATCGCGACTTCGCGCGATTGCTGCGACGTCTGCTGCTGACGCGGCGCCTTCGCCGCCGCTTCTATATCCGCCTTCACAATGCGGCCGTTGGGGCCCGAGCCACGCAAACCCGAAAGATCAATGCCGCCTTGTTCAGCGAGCCGGCGCGCGAGTGGTGATGCGAGAACTCTCTCCCCTCCCCCTTGCGGGGAGGGGCCGGGGGTGGGGGTGTGAGCATCACGCTTAGAAGTGCTTGCATTTGCACCCACCTCCCTGCCCTCCCCCGCAAGGGGGGAGGGTTCAGCTTTATTCTTCGTCGCCGGCACAGCCGCCGCGCCCTCGCCCTTCAGCCGCGCGATCGGCGTGTTGACCTTCACGCCTTGCGCGCCTTCCTCCACGAGCAATTCCTCGATCACGCCTTCATCGACAGCTTCCACTTCCATCGTCGCCTTATCGGTTTCGATCTCGGCGATGACTTGCCCAGGCTCAATCGTGTCGCCCACTTTCACGTGCCACTTCGCAAGGTTGCCCGATCTGATTGGTCATTCCGGAGCTTTCTTCAGCAGCGCAACGTTGACGACGTCGGGCTTCCAACGGTGCAGGAAGGTCATGTAGGCGAGCACGGCGTAGAGCGAGATCATGCCGCCCCAGAGCAAATTACGGGTCAAGCCGTCGATGCCTTCGCGTGCGTTTTCGAGCACGCCGCGCCCGGCTGCCGTGATCTGGCCCGCGGCTTCAAGTTCGAAGAGACGCGCGATGAGGCCAGCGTGGGTTTGCTCGGCCCCAAGCATAACCACCATCAAAAGCGCCAGGATCATGCCAACGAACGCGAACGCGCCAACGCGCGCCACGAACAGCGCATCTCCGACGAAATAATTCAGCGCAACGATATAGGCCGAGACAACGCTGAAGATCAGCGCGATCCCAGCAATGACGATGCTCATATACTCGACCAATTGCTCGACAACTTCGCCCTCGGTCATGTCACCGCCCCCGGCTCTATCAACGTCATTGGCGTCCAGCGCGAGAGCCGCCGGGTGATCCGTTCATCCGGCGTTTCACCGTCAAGGCTGGCCAACGTTGCCGGCTCATCGCGCAACTCGGCGATGTCGAGCCCGACGACATTCACCACCCCAACCGGCCCATCCGGCCCAACCATAAACGTCGCGACATACGCGCCGCACTCCGGGCAGATCAGATAATCCGCCGTCTTGTGCCCAAAGCGATAGCGGATCAGCGCCCGCTCGCTTTTGATGCGCAATGCGCCCGCCGCATCAGAAGCCGACTTCACGCCGCGCGCACGGCAAAACGAGCAACCATCCTGCCGCAAGCGCACTGGCGCATCCGTCTCGTACTCGGCGCGCACCACGCCGCAATGACAGGCGCCGCAGTAGATCATTGCGCCATCTCGCGGGAGGCAGCGTGAATCCGTGCTGCCTCGTAAGTTGCGTGGGAAGTAACGCGTGGCGGTTCTTCAGAAAAAACCTCGAGACACTCACTCAAGCCAACGAGCAGATATTGTTTCAGGGTGATGTTCTTTCCTACGATCATACTCCGAGTCTCTGCCAGTCCGCTGAGTTCTGGGGACAGAGGGGCCACTTGTAGATAGCTTGTTCGATCGATAGATGCGTCAGGTGTCCGGAGTGAGTAGGTTGCCTCATCCACTGCGCAGTATGCCTCTGGATAGAACCGCAACGCGTACGCCCTCTTGCATTCACCTTCTCGCCATTCGCTCACGACAATGCCCAGATAGCCGCTGCCGCCGTCCACAATCTCAAGACTGGGAAAGTGAATGCCGTCAATCGCGGACGGGAGTGGCATCCACTCGCTGGGCGTCGTTCGCCAGATCACCGATACGTCACCGCTTTCACTGCATCGACGATGTGATCCACGTTCGGCAACGCCAGCGCCTCCAAGTTCGCCGCGTACGCCAACGGCGCATCGACTTGGTGCACGCGCGTCGGCGGCGCGTCGAGATAATCGAACGCTTCGTTCGTCACCCGCGCGCACACTTCAGCGCCGACGCCGCTTTGACCCCAGCCTTCCTCGACCGTGACCAGGCGATTGGTCTTCTTCACGCTCTCGATCACTGTCGCGATATCGAGCGGCCGCAGTGTGCGCAGATCGATGACTTCAGCGTCGATGCCCTGCTCAGCCAGCTGTTCGGCCGCCTTCAAAGCGTGGCCGACCATGCGCGAGTGCGTGCTGATGGTGACGTCGGCGCCGACGCGGCGCACCTTGGCCTTGCCGATCGGCACGATCCAATCCTCGACGTCTGGGATTTCGTATTCGACGCCGTAAAGCATCTCGTGTTCGAGAAAGACGACCGGGTTCGGATTGCGGATCGCGGCTTTCAGCAAGCCCTTGGCGTCCGCCGCATCGTACGGCGCGATCACGATCAGGCCGGGGATGTGGGAATACCAAGACGAATAATCCTGGCTGTGCTGCGCAGCAACGCGGCTCGCTGCGCCGTTCGGCCCGCGAAACACGATCGATGATTTGATCTGCCCGCCTGACATATAAAGCGTCTTTGCGGCCGAGTTGATGATGTGATCGATCGCTTGCATGCCGAAATTCCACGTCATGAATTCGACGATTGGCTTCAAGCCCGCCATGGCCGCGCCGACACCCAAGCCGGCAAAACCATGCTCGGTGATCGGCGTATCGACGACGCGCATCGGCCCGAACTCTTCGAGCAGCCCGCGCGAGACCTTGTACGCGCCCTGATACTCGGCCACTTCCTCGCCCATTAGAAACACGCGGTCATCGCGGCGCATCTCCTCGGCCATCGCATCACGCAACGCATCGCGCAGCGTGATCTTGATCATCTGCGTGCCGGCGGGGATTTCCGTGTCACCTTGCGGCGTCGGCGTCGACAGCTTCGACGGCTCAGGCCGCGCAGTCTTAACCCGCTCTTCCTTCATGTCAGGCCGCGGCGCCTGCTTGGCCTCTTGCTTCGGCGCCGGCGCGGCCGCTTCTCCCTCGCCGCCCAGCACCGCGATCGGCGTATTCACCTTCACGCCCTGCGCGCCTTCTTCGACGAGCAGCTCCGTCACCGTGCCTTCGTCGACGGCTTCGACTTCCATCGTCGCCTTGTCGGTCTCGATCTCGGCGATGACCTGGCCGGGCTCAATTCGGTCACCGACCTTCACCAACCATTTGGCGAGGTTGCCCTCTTCCATGGTGGGCGAGAGCGCGGGCATGAGGATTTGCGTCATCAGTTGAGAATTCCGAAGAGGGCAAGGAAGATGAGCGCGCAGCCGATAACGCCCGCGAGCCAAAAGAGCGGTCGCACGATCGGCCAGCCGGCGATGTACCAAACGGCGTGCGCCAGGCGCGCAAAGAAGAACACCTGCGCGCCGAGCACCGTCCACTGATTGGAAATGCCGGCCACAGCCGCGATCAGCACCAGCGGCACGAAGAACCAAAGATTCTCGCGGAAATTATCGACGAGACGCTTGGTGCGCGCCTGAAAGGCCGTCGGCGGCTTCAGATTATCGCGGCTGTTGGCCATGGCGAGGCCGCCATTGTTTGCGATCCCTGCTGTGGCTTGCACCAACACCACCACGAAAAAGAGCGCGATCGTGTAGGCGAGATATGTAAGTTCAGGCGTCATTCAAAATTCCCCCAGCAACAACAATCGCGCTTCACGCATCGATATAAATATCCGTCATTAGCTCGCTCGGATCCGGCTCCGGGCTCTCCTGCGCGAACGTCGCGCTGTCGCTCACCACCGTACGAATTTCGCGGTCGATCTCTTTCAGCGCCGCTTCATCCGCGTGCCCCGCATCGATCAGCATCTTCTTCACGAGCTCGATTGGATCGTGCTTGGCCTTCTTCTCGTCGACCTCTTCCTTAGTGCGATACTTCGCCGGATCGGACATCGAGTGGCCGCGATAGCGATAAGTCTTCATCTCCAGAAGATACGGCCCTTCGCCCGCACGCGCGCGCTCCACGGCACGCTTACCCGCTTCGCGCACCGCGACGACATCCATGCCGTCAACTTCTTCGCCCGGAATATTGAAGCTGATGCCGCGCTTGTAGAGATGCGTTTCCGACGATGAGCGCTGGATCGACGTGCCCATCGCGTACTGATTGTTCTCGATGATGTAGACGACAGGCAGCTTCCACAGCGCCGCCATGTTGAAGCTCTCGTACACTTGGCCCTGGTTCGCCGCGCCGTCGCCAAAGTACGTGAGGCAAACTTTGCCATCGCTGCGATACTTGTTCGCGAACGCGAGTCCCGTGCCGAGCGACACCTGCGCGCCGACAATGCCATGGCCGCCGTAAAACGCTTTCTCGATGCTGAACATGTGCATCGAGCCGCCCTTGCCCTTCGAGTAGCCGCCGCTGCGCCCCGTGAGCTCAGCCATGACGCCGTTTGCCGTCATGCCGGCCGCCAACATGTGCCCGTGATCGCGATAGGCGGTGATGACCTGGTCGCCATCCTTCAGCGCCGCTTGCATGCCGACGACGACAGCTTCCTGGCCGATATAGAGGTGGCAGAAGCCCCCAATCAGCCCCATCCCGTACAGCTGCCCGGCCCGCTCCTCGAAGCGCCGGATCAGCAGCATGTCGCGGTAATACTGGAGCAACTCGTCCTTGGTCGCTTCAGCGGCATGTTTGCCGTTCGCTTTGGCCATTCGTCGTCATCCTCCGCCTCTAGGACATGACGCGCGCGGACCTATTGTCCACGCCGCGAGGCGCGTTCCTCTTATGCGGGAATGACTTGGCTCGCTAGGAAGCTTTGCGATGCTGCATTGCAGCAGGACTATTCCAGCGCGAACACGATCTCATCGGGATCGCCAGCCGCGAGCGTGATCCGGGCGCGCTCGTCGAGATAGTCGAGATCGAGGCTCTGCGGGCGCAGCCGCGCTGCACGCTGCTCCAGCGCCGCCTCTTCTCTCTCGAGCGCGGCGACATTAGCCTCCAGAACGCGCTCTTCGGCCTGCACGTCCATGTACGCGAGCAGGCCCTGATGCCCGGTTACGGCATGCGCGCCGAGGTAGAGGATCGCCGCCCCCAACCCCAAGCTCACCGCCGTAGAACCGCGCTTACCCATCGTTAACACCCTCGATTCGGCGGCACGTTGAGTCGAAGCGGTTAAAGAATCGTAAAGACTCCGAAATGTTCTTAAGGTGTTCTTTTTGCTATAAATCAATAACTTAGGGATAATCGACTAGTGCTTGGGGCCGCTACCCCAAGGCGACCCCATCCGCTTGCGTCCAAGTCGCTAGGAAAAATCTGCAGCGCCAAGCGCGCATCGGCCCCGAAACGATCTTTGTTCTCGTTTCGGACTCAGCGCACAAAAGAAATGGGCGCGAGCCGTAGCGCGCGCCCGAGTGGCCTCAGGAGAGATGAGTGCTCACGCCACGATCGCCGCGGCTTGGTTCAAAGTCGCAAAAGCGCCCGGCATGAACGAGACCAGCGCGAGCATCAGGCAGCTAAAGCGGATCAACATGGCAGGCTCCTTATCTGATCGCGTGAGCGACAAGGCAGACGCTATCGGGAGGATTGGCGGGGCGATGTGACGGATGGCACGGGACTATTCGCCCGAGGTGGCCCCACACCAACCACCGCCATCCAGGACGCGCGAAGCGCGATCCGGGACCCAGGGCCAACGCAAAGCGCTTTGTCACTGCTAGGCCTCGGCTCTCCGCTTCGCTACGGCCGGGGTGACGTCGGTGTTTAATGCGTCGACTTCCGCCTTTGGCCAATGCGGACACTTGGTGGAACGGTCTTGGCCCTCAAGCGTGCGCACGAATCCAGGCAAGCCGAGCAAGCAAACGTGGATTGCCATCGATGTTCTCGAGCGCGACCAGCGCCCACGCGATTGCCTGAAGGGTTCGGGCGATGATCAACAGGTCGAGGTGCGAACTGTTGTAGGGGCGGTCATATGAGGTCAGTGCTTCAGTGGCGGCGCAACGCGTGCCAAGTACGACCGAGGACGCGGTGAGACATGCTAGGTCCCACTCGATGGGCCCGGCGCACGCGTCTTCTAGATCCCCCCAGACCATGCCATTTCGCGTTACCCAAAGATTGCCGTGGTGGGCGTCCCCGTGTAGCGGCCGACACGGCGTGGAGATGGCGGCGAGATCCTGCTGCACGCGCTCGAACGTGTTGCGGACAAGCTTCTTGGACTCCGCGCCAAGTCGCTCGGCAAGGGGCCCGGCTGCGATTTCCGCTGCCGTGTAGAAAAGAGACAGCGGACGCAGGTTTACCGCGCTCACGTCATCGAGGGTGAGGTGTAACTGGCGCAGCATGGCCCCAGCTTGGGCAGGGCCGGGGCGCTCAATTTCCACCTCGATAAAATCCCAAAAGCTGAGATGAAAGCCTGATTCTGAATGCGGCCCCGGTGGCAAAAGCGAACTCACACGCACCGACGGCGCACCGCGCTGGGCCAACGCTTCGGCGAACGCGATTTCCCGCGCCATGAGATCATTGAGGTCGCGACTGACTCCCGTCGCTTTGGCGACACGAGCCACGATCGGATATGGCGCCAACCGGATCAGCGTATTGCTATAACCGCCGAGAACGACGGGCGAAAAGCGCCTCAAGCCAAGCTGCTCGGCCACGGCGCAGACCGCTTCGATCTCCCGTTCAATCGAGACCATCAACACCTCGCGCCCTCATCCTCACGGAGCACCGCCTCCGGCGCAAGCAGCGTGACAGACGCCTTTCGGCGAAGAGCAGCCGCGCCAACATCCGCAAAATACGAGGATAGCCCCGCACCAATCCGACCGAACAACTTCGGGCGCACACTCCCGGCCATGACCTCAGCACCAAGCCCCCGCGCCCATCTCTGGACCGCCGCCGGCACGCTCTTCGAGCGCATGCGCGTCGCCATCGGCGAAGCCGCCAACATCGCCAAGCGCGACCGGCTCCCCCAACACGAACTTACCGAGGCGCGCCGCTGGCTACGCACGCTGGAAGTCATGGTGCGCCGGATCGTGCTCATCGAGGCCAGTGCGTTGAGGCGCCGCGCGCACGCGCTCGCCACGCGCATCGTCAGGCTCGCGAACCTCGTCGCGCCCAAACCCGCAGAACGCGCCAGCGCGCACCGCATCAGCTTTCGCCTCTGGCCGCGTCAGCCGCCGCATCCCGCCCGCATCCGCATGCTCGACCCGCCGGTTCTCGTGCGCGACATCTGGCGCGATCAAAATCGCGCCGTTCAAGCGCAGCGGCTCAACGCGGCGCGCTTCATGCGCACGCCCGAACCACAACGCATTGCCAGCCGCATCGAAGCGCTCGAGCGCGTGTTGTCGCGCCCAGAGCGCGCCGCACGCCGCCTCGCGCGCCGACTGCACGTCTCACCCGCCACAGCGCAACGAATCGCGGCACAACGCCCACCGCGCCACAGCTTCGCGGATTCAAGACTGGAAGATGAAATCGGCGCGCGCGCCGTGAAGTGCGCACACGACACAAGCTAAGCAGCACCAGTCGAGCGCGCCGTCTCGCCCTTCTCCCCTTGTGAGAGAGGGAACGCAAACGCTGCGCGATCCTTCGATCAGGTGTTGGTGAGGGGCGTCAGCGCCGCGCAGGAGCCGAGTTCACCGCCCGATGATCGTACCCGCGCCGGCGTAAGAGCCCTGCTCATCCAGCATCTCGGCGATCCGGATCAACTGATTGTACTTCGCAGTCCGATCCGAGCGCGCCAACGAGCCAGTTTTGATCTGGCCGCAATTGGTCGCCACCGCGAGATCGGCGATGGTGGAATCTTCCGTCTCGCCCGAGCGATGGCTCATAACCGCCGAATAGCCGGCGCGATGCGCCATCTCGACGACGTCGAGCGTCTCCGTGAGCGTGCCGATCTGGTTGACCTTGATCAGGATCGCGTTGGCCAGGCCCTTCTCGAACCCAAGCTCGAGCCGCTTCATGTTGGTGACGAAGAGATCGTCGCCCACGAGCTGGCACTTATCGCCAATCAATTCCGTGAGCGCCGCCCAACCTTCGAAATCATCTTCCGACATCCCGTCTTCGATCGAGATGATCGGATAGCGCGAGACGAGGTCGGCCAGATAATCGGCGTTCTGTTGCGGGCTCAGCGATTTGCCTTCGCCAGCAAGCTCGTACTTGCCGTTCTTGAAATACTCGGTCGCCGCGCAATCGAGCGCCAATGCAATATCTTCGCCCGGTGTGTAGCCGGCTTTTTCGATCGATTTCAGAATAAAGCCGATCGCCTCATCTGCGCTCGCCAAGTTCGGCGCAAAGCCGCCTTCGTCGCCGACATTGGTCGAGTGGCCGGCGTCTTTAAGCTGCTTCTTCAACGTGTGAAAAACTTCCGCGCCCATGCGCACCGCTTCGGCGATGCTCTCGGCGCCAATCGGCATGATCATGAATTCTTGGATGTCGATCGGATTATCGGCATGCGCGCCGCCATTGACGATGTTCATCATCGGCGTCGGCAAGATGCGCGCCTGCACCCCGCCCAAATAACGATAAAGCGGCATCCCATTGGCCGCCGCCGCCGCCTTAGCAACCGCAAGCGAAGCGCCCAGAATCGAGTTCGCGCCAAGCCGCGCCTTGTTCTCGGTGCCGTCGAGTTCGAGCAAAATTGAGTCGACCCGGCGTTGCTCTTCCGCATCCAAGCCGAGGATCGCATTCGCGATCTCGCCGTTCACCGCTTCAACCGCGTCGCGAACACCTTTGCCCAGATAACGATCCGGTTCGCCATCGCGCTTCTCGACTGCCTCGTGCGCGCCGGTCGATGCGCCCGACGGCACGGCGGCGCGCCCGAACGAGCCGTCCTCCAGCGTCACGTCGACTTCAACGGTGGGGTTGCCGCGGCTATCGAGAATTTCGCGGCCAACGATGTCGGCGATGCCAGTCATGAGGAGGGTCTCGCGGAAAACTGAATTTGGATGGCGCCTTTGGAGACCCAGGCGCCGCAAAAGGCAAGCGGAAGCCGCGCAAGGCGCTTATGCGCTTTACGCGGAGCTCCGATCAGACTTCAGAGAAGCGCTTAGTCTTCCTTCGCCTTCAAGATCTGCTTGCCGCGATAACGGCCGGTCTTGAGGTCGATGTGGTGCGGACGGCGAAGCTCGCCGGACTCGGCGTCTTCAACGTACGTGTTTTTGGGCAGCTTATCGTGCGCCCGGCGCATGCCCCGGCGAGAGGGCGAGGTTTTTCGCTTCGGAACGGCCATGGCCGGAAAACTCCTGGTCCCCGCGACCCGCGGGAAAGCGGGGCTGATAGGCCAAAGGCCCGATTAGAGCAAGTCCAGACCAGCCCCGGAACAGCACTGGGACCCTCGCGTTGGCCCGATTGGGGGAGCTTAGAACCAGAATTCCCGGGAGACCCCAATGAAAATCCGCGACGCCATGACGCCCGCCGTACGCACGGTCGGGCCAGACGCCACCCTCCGCGACGCCGCCCGTATGATGGCCGACGGCGATATCGGAGCCCTCCCCGTCACCTCCGGCGATCGCCTTGCCGGCATGGTCACCGATCGAGACATCGTCATCCGCGGCCTCGCCATCGGCAAAGGCCCCGACGCCACGGTCGGCGAAGTAATGACCCACGAGGTCCTCTACTGCCGCGCCGATGATGAAGTCTCCGACGTGTGCGAAAACATGTCGGATCTCCAAGTCCGCCGCCTGCCAGTGGTCGACGCCGACAAACGCCTGGTCGGGATCATCTCCCTGGCGGACATCGCCGATAGCGCCGCCAAAGACGCCGGTGAAGCGCTCGATGCGATCACCCGCCCGGGCGGGCCCCGCAGCCAATCCATCGAGGGCCGCGCTTAAGCTACACGCGCGCGTGGAGTTCGGCCGGCGCGCCGGGCTCTGCGGGCGCGTTGAGCGTGAACTGACGAACGCTCGCGGTCTGGCAAACACCCTGAACGATATGAACCACTTCCGTCTCGATCGTGTTTGGCGACGGACGACGAATGACGCTGAATGCGCATGGCTCGTGCCGCAGGCGTTGCGAAAGCGTGCCGCTCGTCACGGAGAGCGCACGCGTCTCAAACAGGCGCGATGAAGCAAAGTGCAAATGCCCGCTCAAAAAGAGTTCGGCGCCCGCGTCAGCGAGCTTACGCAAGCCCCTGGGCCCGCCGCGCGTCAAGCCTTTGATCGGCGCATCGTTCGGCCAATCGAGCGGGTGATGCGTGATAATGATGCGCAATGCGCCGGGTGCCGCCTTCTGCAACTCCGCCGCGGCAATCGCCGTCTGGCCGCGCGAGATTTCACCCTGCGCCCAGTTAAGACGAAATTGCCAAGGTCGCGCGGTGTTCACGGGCACGATCGACCATTCCGGCGTGTGCCACGCGTCCACTTGCAGCCCGTGCTGCGCCCGGCGAATGCGGTCCCAGGGGAAGAACACCCGCCCCAACATTTCGTAATACGGCACATCGTGATTGCCGGGTGTGAGCATCGCCGGCACGCCGAGCGAGCGCATCCATGCACACGCATCGTCGAGCTCGTTCTGCAGGCCAGGGTTTGCGCTCATCGATGAACTTCGCCGCTGCATTGAGCGCCTGCCGATCCTCGCAGCCGAAATGCAGATCCGTCAGGTGAACCAACTCCACCTGCTCAGCTCTCCTGCGGCAATGCGATGACCCGCGGGCCTTTTGGCTCGTAGATAATCCGCACGCGATGAAAGTAAGTCCGCGGTTCGCCGTCCAACGTTGCCGGTATCACCCCAAGAGAAACAATGTCGCTCGTGCGACAAGTGCTGATCTCGACGCTTGAATCATTCCGCCACGCCGTGGTGATCGCCATCACACTCACGCGCGCGAGATCCAGCAGGTGTTTTGCATCAAGCCTCACCCATTCGAGACTATCGGCATGTATGCCTCCTGAAAAGGACGGGCAAAGAATGCCGATGGCCTCAGCTCTGCGCATTGCTTCCCGGTTTGGTCTGGCGCGCAGGCCGCGCGCAAAAGAGCGCTTCATCGCATGGCGAAGACGCCGCCAAGCGGCAAGCGGCCGGCCGGCGCGCATTGCTTCTCGCGCTTTGGCCATCAGCGTTGGCGCTCCAAAGAGCGCCGCCACGTAGAACGCTTCGCCGTTGGCGCGCCCTGCTGTGAGCCGCGTAACCTCACCGCGCTCAAGCGCCGCCTTCAGCGCTTCGGGCCAAGCGAGTTCGCCATAGAGCGCCTTCGGCAGAATATTGAGCGTTCCACCCGGCAACAAAATGAGCGGCGGTCCATCGCGCGAAGAGAACTCGGCGGCCGAACGCGCGGTGCCGTCGCCGCCCAGCACGATGATCACGTCAAACTTTTTTGCTTTCGCAAAGAAGCGCCGAGACATGTGCTCGACCGGGACGATCTCGTGGTTCGCTACACCGGCTTCGTTGAGCGTTTCAACCAAGCGCTCACGATCGCCCGGTTGAACGCTGCCCGCCTTGGGGTTGAATAACACTAACGCCCGCGTCTTGTCGGGCAGCGGTCTTTTCCGCGCCTTAGGGGCGACTTCAGCAGCGAGCGTGGGTTCCATCGCCCGCCAACGCTCGCTCTCGGCCGTTGTTCCCTAGTCGTTGATCGTGCCGCCCATGGCCGTCGATTCGCCGCGACTGGCGCCATCGCCAGAGATGTTGATGGTGCCGCCCATAGAGGCCGCGCCCTCATACGTCTGGCTGGCATAGACCTGAGCAGTGCCGCCCATTGAGGCCGCGACATCTGCCGTTTCGCAAAGGAGTTCGTCGGCGCGGATCGTCGCGCCCATGGCCGCTGCCGCTTCCAGTGTGCGGCAGGTACCGCTCACGCGTACCTCCGCGCCCATCGCCGCGGCGATTTCAAAGGAGATCGCATCCACGCCAGTCGCCGTGAGTTCTACGCCCCGCGCGGCAGCGACGCTCTCCAATTCGGGCATTCTGATCCGAACGGTCGCGTCCAGGTGGTTGCTGCCGAACCAGGGCCGGTTGCGCTGGCGGATTGTGAGCGTGCCGTCATCGACTTCGGTCAGAACGCGCCCAGCGTCACGGCCTACAACTTCCACCGAATAATCGCCGCCAACGGTGATCTCGACTCGGGTCTGATCCGAAGCGCCAACCGCGTCGAACCCGCGCAGGTTGCGGGTCTCTGCGGACGCGGGACTAACCAGCAATACGGCCAAGGCCGCGGTGATGAGTAGGCGCTTCATGACTTCCCTCCGAATTCATATTTCGTAGGGTGGATGCGTCCAGGGGATGGATTGGATGCACGGCTTGCATCCATGGCCGGGCGCTGGCCGTATGGTCGCCATGGATCGCAGATTTCTCCTGACTGGCCTGACTGCGCTCGCTGCGGCGTGCACCCCCACACTCGGCGCCTTCAACGCGCTTGCGCCGCGCGACCCGGGCGCGCGGCGGGTCGCGGAAAATCAGGCCTATGGTGTGGGGCCCCGCCGAAAGCTGGACGTTTACGCCCCTGAACAGGGTGGGGAGCGGCTTCCAGTGGTGGTTTTCATCTACGGAGGCAGCTGGGCTTCGGGCGCAAAGGCGGACTACGCGTTCGCCGGTGCCGCCCTGGCGGCGCAAGGGTTCCTCACGATCATCCCGGATTATCGGCTCGTGCCGGAGGTGAGATTTCCAGGATTCATTGAAGACTGTGCGGCAGCTGTACGCTGGGTTGTCGATCACGCTGCCGAGTTCGGCGGTGATCCTTCACGGATCGTCATCACTGGTCACTCGGCCGGCGCCTACAATGCTCTGATGCTCGCACTCGATGCGACATATCTAAATGAGGCTGGCGTCGCGCCAAGTTCAGTACGCGGCGTCGCCGGCCTCGCCGGGCCGTACGACTTTTTGCCGTTTGACGTCGACGCTACCCGTAACGCGTTTGGCCAAGCGGCTGACCTGCGGTCGACACAGCCTGTGAACTTCGCCCGTGCAGACGCGCCGCCCTTGCTGCTGCTGTGGGGTGATGCCGACACGACCGTGGGCCCACGTAATCTACGCTCGCTTGAGGCGGCTATGCGTGCGGCCGACGGCGCGGTGGAAACAAAGATCTATGCGGGCGTGAATCACGTGGACATCATGCTTGCGCTTTCGAGGCCGTTGCGAGGCCGGGCGCCAACGCTGGAAGACCTCACGACGTTCGCACGTCGCGTAACGGCCTAAGTTATGTTGCCGCGGCTGAAGTCCCGAGCGATGCCACGCAGCATGTCTGGGGCGCTCTGACGATCGAAACCAACCGCAGCGGTGTAGTCAACCAACGCATGATGTTCGATTTCATCGAAGCTGCCGTCAGCAACGAACACCGAGAGCAGCGCTCTTAACAACCCAGTCTTCTGCTCACGGCTGAACGCGCCGGACTTTGCGGCGAGGTAGGCGATCAACTCATCCTTACTTAGGCGTGCATTGGCGAAGGCGACGTCGATCTTCTCCGCTTCGATGCTTACACCCAGGTCTCGCAACGCAGGCGCGATCGCGGCGCGCTCGGGATCGCTGACGCGACCATCGATCTTGGCGGCGTTGACCAGCACTTCGAGCGCGTACTCGCTAAAGTCTCGGCCTACCGTCCGCTCGGTCTTCCGCGCACGAAACTCGCGGACCAGCGTGCGCAGCGCAAACCAGCCGACAACCGCCGCGACGACGATGAAAAGCGCTAACGCACCGCCGGCAGGATCGGCGGAGCCGGCGTCAGCGACTGACGTAGTTTCTGGAGCAGTCATTGCGCCACCCTGGCATGCTCGAACGCGCCGGTCGACATCGCACCCATGTCAGACGAGACGCGATTGTTCGACCGCAGCACCGATGAAGCTCGCAAACAGCGGGTGCGGTTCGAACGGACGGCTCTTAAGTTCCGGGTGATATTGCACACCAATGAACCACGGATGGTCGCGGCGCTCGACGATCTCTGGCAACACGCCGTCCGGACTCATGCCGGAGAAGATGAGACCCGTCGCTTCCAGCTTATCGCGATAGCGCAGGTTCACTTCGTAACGATGGCGATGACGCTCCGAAACTTCGGTGCCGCCATAGATCGCGGCGACTTTGCTCTCCGGATCGAGCGCCGCCTTGTAGGCGCCCAAGCGCATGGTCCCGCCGAGATCGCCAACGGCGTTGCGCTTTTCCAGCTCGTTGCCTTTCATCCACTCGGTCATCAGGCCGACGACGGGGTGTTTGGTTTCGCCGAACTCCGTTGAGCTTGCGCCTTTCAGCCCCGCTTGATTCCGCGCCGCTTCGATGCAGGCCATCTGCATGCCGAAGCAAATGCCGAAAAACGGCGCGTTGTGCTCGCGCGCGAACGTAACGGCGGCGATCTTGCCCTCACTGCCACGCTCGCCGAAGCCGCCCGGGACAAGAATGCCGTGCACGCCGTGCAGATCTTCGTGCCAGGCGTCACCAAGTTCTTCGAACTTCTCGGACTCGATCCAGCGTATGTTGACTTTGACGTTGTTGGCGACGCCGCCGTGATAAAGCGCCTCGATCAGGGACTTATAAGCGTCTTTGAGTTCGGTGTATTTTCCCACAACGCCAATGGTGACTTCGCCGTCGGGCGACTTCAGCCGCTTCACGATCGTTTCCCACTTCGTGAGATCGGGCTGGGGCGCGACCGTGACGCCAAAATGCTTCAACAATTCCGTGTCGAGACCGGCAAGGTGATAGGCGATAGGCGCTTCATAGATCGTCGGCAGATCGCGCGCTTCGATGACGGCGCTTTCGCGCACGTTGCAAAAGAGCGCGATCTTGCGCTTCTCGTCGGCAGGGATCGGCCGATCACAGCGGCAGAGCAGAATGTTCGGCTGAATACCGATGGAGCGAAGCTCTTTTACGGAGTGCTGCGTCGGCTTCGTCTTCATCTCGCCTGCTGACGGGATGTACGGCAGCAGCGTTAAGTGAACGAACGCGACTTGTCCGGGATCGAGTTCTTGTCCGAGTTGGCGGATCGCCTCGAAGAACGGCAGGCCTTCGATGTCGCCAACGGTGCCGCCGATTTCGCACAGGACGAAATCAGCATCACCGTGGTCGGAGAGGATGAATTCTTTAATGGCGTTGGTGACGTGCGGGATGACCTGCACGGTGGCGCCGAGATAATCGCCGCGCCGTTCCTTGGCGATGATCTCCTGATAGATGCGCCCAGTGGTGATGTTGTCTGCCTGGTGCGCCGATACGCCGGTGAAACGCTCGTAGTGACCAAGGTCGAGATCGGTCTCGGCGCCGTCATCCGTGACGAAGACTTCGCCGTGCTGATACGGGCTCATCGTGCCGGGATCGACGTTGAGGTACGGATCAAGTTTGCGGAGTCGGACCCGGTATCCGCGCGCTTGCAGCAACGCGCCGAGGGCGGCGGAGGCGATGCCCTTCCCCAAGGAAGAAACCACCCCGCCGGTAATGAACACGTAGCGCGCCATTGGCCTTTCCGATCAGCCGCCGTCTATCCCCAGCTCGCCGGACGGCGTGCTTATTGATCGGGGCCGGCGCGCTGATCGCGCCGAACGGCCTCAAGCCCGTTTCCTACATCAATCGATTCGGACTGATTTGCCGCGTCGCTGAGTGAAATGCCTGAAACGGAGCCCGACGTATTTGGCAGGACAAGCGCCCGCTCGCCGTCAGTGGTCGTTGCAGGTGGGGAACGCTGTGGCGCCGGCTGGCGGGCCGGGGTGGTCACGGCCGCAGTCTGCACAGGACGCGTCACTGCCGGCCGCGGCGCGGTCGATCCGTCAAGCGGCGCCGCGCGCGCTGGCGTTTCAGAGGCGGCAGCGGCGGGCGGACCAACCACGGACGCGAGCTGGGTTGTCGCCGGGATGCTGCTTTCAGTCGGATCTGGACGAGACTCGGTGGGCTCGGTCGGGGCCGGCGCCGGAGCAATGGCCGGCGCGGTGATCGGGGCTTGGAAGCCGTCCAACACCGAACGACCCTGATCGTTGTCGGCGCCGGAAAGAATCGTAAGGCCCAGCGATGTTACAAGGAAAAAGCCGCCGGCGACCGATGTCATGCGCGCCAGCGCGTCAGCTGCGCCGCGGCCGCTCATCAGGGAGCCGCCGCCACCACCGCCCATGCCGAGGGCGCCGCCCTCCGAGCGCTGCAGCAGAACCAAGCCGATCAGGCAAAGACAAACGAGCAAATGAATGCTCAGAACGATCAATTCCATACTTTGTCTGTCTCCAGCCCCGCTCGCGCCGCGCCCCTCAAGTGGGCGCGCACGAAGGGGCGCTCAATAGCCGACCCCTAGCTTAAACGCCAGTGTGCCCGAACGCACCATCACTTGGCAGCCGGATGGCCCAAAATTATTGCAGCAAAGTCAGCGGCCTTCAGGCTGGCGCGCCCCACAAGGGCGCCATCAACGCCCTCCGCCCCAAAAATCTCCGCTGCATTCTTGGGTCCGACTGAACCGCCATACAAAATCCGGATACCGTTCGCCTCATCGCCGAAACGCTCTTTCAGAGTATCCCTGACAAGAGCGTGGACCTCCGCAATTTCTGGAATTGTTGGGGTGCTGTTGCCGCCGATCGCCCAAACCGGCTCGTAAGCCACCACCACGGCACTATTTCCTTCTGGCACGCTCGCTCGGACTTGAGCGCTGACGACCTCCGCTACTCGCCCTGCCGTCCGCTCCGCTTGGGTTTCGCCCACGCAGATAATGGGAGTTAGTCCCGCCGCCAGAGCCGCCGCGGCTTTGCGGTGAACAACTTCATCCGTCTCGGCATGGAAAGCCCGACGCTCCGAATGGCCGACGATTACGTACTTGGCGCCCACATCAGCCAGCATCGCTGCGCTGACTTCCCCCGTGCGCGCCGAATCTTCCGCCGCCGCACTGCAATCCTGCGCGCCGATCACCACCCCCGTGCCGCGCGCGCCCCAGAGAGCCTGCGAAACGTAGACGCTGGGCGGGCAAATAAGTGCATCCACGTTGGCCGAGACCGACTCGACCAGCGTCCATAGCGCCTTGATCTCGGACAGGCTTTCCTGCCGCCCGAACATTTTCCAGTTCCCGGCGATCAAAGGCTTGCGCGCGGCCATACGTCCCTCCCCCAGCTGCGTTTCAGGCATGCGGTAGCGATTGCCCCGGCTGGGGGGCGCCCCTATTGTCCGCCGCCTTTACGCATAACGGACGACGCCATGCTGCTGCAATTTCGAAAATTCTCGCGGGGCGGCATCGCCATCATCATCCTCCTTCTCGTAGGCGGCGCCATGGTGCTGTTCTTGATCCCGAGCGGCGGACTCAACTTCTCGCCCTCAGCCAGCGTCGCCACTGTGAGCGGCCAGCAGATCACTCCGTCGCAGCTCTCGCGCGAACTCGAACTGACGCTGCGCTCGCGCCGCAACAACGGCGAGAACATCTCTCAGCAGGAAGCGATCGAAGCCGGCCTCCACGAACAGATTCTGGATTCCATGATCGCCCGCAACGCGATGTTTGCGTTTGCAGATAAAGCTGGCGTTAGTGCGAGCGACGCTCAGGTCGCAGCCTACATCCGCGAAATCCCTGGCGTGCTGAATCCGATCACCGGAAGTTTCGATCAAGCGGCTTACGCGCAGTTTCTCGGCACGATGCGCTATGCCCAGCCCGAATTTGAAAGCGATATTCGCGAAGAGCTGACCACCCAACTCACCATGGGTTCGCTCGTTTCGGGCATTCGTGCACCTTCCAGCTATGGCGCGCTCGCCTTCGCCTATCAAACTGAAACCCGTGTGATTAGCATCGCCGACGCACCTGCTTCCGTCGTCGGCGCCATCCCAGCGCCGACCGAAGCGCAACTCCAGAACCTTTGGGAAGAGGTTCAAGAGCAGCTTCGGGTGCCTGAGTTCCGCGCGATGGCGCGGGTGAACATTCCCGAGCAGCGTCTGCGTGAGGAATTCGACGACCGCCGCGCAGCGCTTACGCGCCCAGAGCGCCGCACCTATGTGCGCCTCTCTGCACAGAGCCAAGAGCAAGCGAACGATGCTGCCGCGCGCCTCAACCGGGGTGAGACGCCGGATGCAGTCGCAGCAGCGCTTGGCCTGCAGGTCACGCGCGGCGCCGATCAAGCGCGCTCGGAAGTGCCAGATGCACGTGTCGGTGAGGCCGTATTCACGCAGGCGCGCGGTCAAGCGCGCGCGGTGCAGGGGCAATTGACGCCGTGGGCGGTGGTTCGCGTCGACGCCATCACTGCAGCGGTCGAACCAGATTTTGCTGCGGCGCGTAGCGAAATCCGTGACGCGATCGCGGCTGACGAAGCTGCCGACCTGCTCAACACCGCAATTGGCGTATTCGAGGATGCGCGCGCTGGCGGGGCGACCTTCGCCGAAGCAGCCCGCCAAAGCGGCCTAACGATCGTCACCATCGCGGGCACAACTCAAGACGGGCTGGATCAAAACGGCCAGCCGATCGAAGCGCTCGCCGATCATGAGGCGGTGCTTGCAACTGCCTTCCAGACGCCTGAGAGCGAAGCCAGTGACTTTATGCCGGTCGGCGATGCTGATGTGATCGTTTCCGTCGAGCGCATCATCCCGGCCACGGTTCGGCCGTTGGAGGAAGTCCGCCCTCAGCTCACTCAAATGTTCACGGCCCGTGAGTTGGGCCGCCGCCTGCGCGAACGCGGCGCCCAAGTGGTTGAAGCTGTGCGCGGCGGTCAGACCTTTGCGGCGGCCGCTCGCGCCAATGGCTTCACGGTGCGCGTGACCTCGCAAGCTGTGAACCGCCAAGCTGCCGCAGCGCAGATCCCATCGCGCAGCCTCCCAACGCAAATCTTTGCGGCGGCGCAGGGTGAGGTGGTTACCGATATGCGCGGCGATCAGCCAGGTGTGCTTGTGGCCCAAGTCGAGCGGATCAATCGCGCCGACCCAAGCGCAGCGCCACAAGTCGTCGAGGCCGCCCGCACCGAGTTGCAGGACAGCATTGGCAGTTCGTTCGCCGAGGCGCTGCAAAACGAAATCGTCGATCGCGCACGCGTCAATCGCAACACGTCGCTGATGGAGCGCATGTTTCCCGCCACCAGCACCGACCAGGGTCAATGAGCCAGGCGGCGAGCCCCTCGCCGCATCAGCTCAGCTTGGCCGCCTATGAACAAGGCGGCGGCGTGGTGTGGTCGCGGCGGGTCAGTGATTTGGAAACGCCCGTCGGCGCCCTTCTGAAGCTCGGCGCCGACAAGCCGGGCGCGTTTTTGCTGGAGAGCGTGCAAGGCGGCGACTTCCGCGGTCGCTTTTCTATCATCGGTATCAAACCCGATCTCGTCTGGCGCGTGAAAGACGGCGCAGCTGAAATTAGTCGTGGCGGTTTCGCCGACAGCGCTTTCCGGCGTCAGCGCGATCCGCCGCTTAAGAGCCTCGCGAAACTCTTGGCGCGCTCGGCGCTGGAATTGCCGCCGCATCTTCCGCCCATGGCCGCAGGCCTGTTTGGCTATCTTGGCTATGACATGGTGCGCTTCGTTGAGCGGCTGCCCGACAAAGCGCCTGACCCGCTCGGCACGCCAGATGCGATGTTGCTGCGGCCAACGATCGTCGCCGTGTTCGACAACGTCACCAGCGAGATCACGCTCATCACGCCGGCGCGTAAGCGTTCAGGTCAAAGCGAGGCCGACGCCCTCAGCGCCGCCCGCACACGGCTGGAAAGAATATGGCGCGCACTAGACCGTCCCGCGCCTCGCAAACGCCAACCTGAGGCGACGCCGCAGGAGATCACACCGCGCTCTAACACCGCGCCTAACGCCTATCGGACGCTCGTCGGCACATGCAAAGAGTATTGCCGCTCGGGCGACGTGTTTCAGGTGGTGCCGAGCCAGCGTTTCTCGGCGCCGTGCAACGCGCCGCCGTTTGCTTTGTATCGCAGCCTACGTCGCATGAACCCTTCGCCGTTCCTCTATTATCTGAACTTCGCTGACTTCTCGCTCGTAGGCTCGAGTCCTGAAATCTTGGTGCGTTTGCGCGGCGATACGGTGACCATCCGGCCGATCGCCGGCACACGCCCGCGCGGCGCAACGCCTGCTGAAGATCACGCACTCGAAGAAGAATTACTCGCCGACCCGAAAGAGCGCGCCGAGCACCTGATGCTCGTCGATCTCGCACGCAACGATCTTGGCCGCGTGGCTATTCGCGGCGCTAAGCCGGGCTCGAATGCAGCGGCGGCTGGCGCGGGCTCTGCGCATGTGCGTGTCACAGAAGCCTTCACGATTGAGCGCTACAGCCACGTCATGCACATTGTCTCCAACGTTGAGGGCGAGCTAAAGCCTGGCCTCTCCGCGCTTGATGCGTTGCTCGCAGGCTTCCCACACGGCACCGTCACCGGCGCGCCCAAAGTACGCGCCATGGAAATCATCAACGAGGTCGAGCCGCACAAGCGCGGCGTTTATGCCGGCGGGGTTGGCTATTTTGGCGCCGGCGGCGACATGGACACCTGCATCGCGCTCCGCACGGCGGTGGTCAAAGACGGGGCGTTGCACGTCCAGGCTGGCGGCGGCGTGGTGTTGGATAGCGATCCGGAAGCCGAACTCCAGGAGACGCTCCATAAGTCTCGAGCGCTGTTTCGGGCGGCTAGCGAGGCGTGGCGCTATTCCTGAGCGAAGCCAGTTTGCACGCCCGCGTTTTCCGCTAGAGTGCCGCGCGATGACGCTTTGGCCGGCCCCCGCACGATGGCGCGCTTGACGACGCACTGAACTTGCTCGTCAACGCGAAAGGCCGTTCGCCCATGATCCTCGTCATCGATAATTACGACAGTTTTGTTTATAACCTCGTGCACTACGTCGAGGACTTCGGCGTGAAAGCAGAGGTCGTGCGCAACGACGCGCTGAGCGTGGCGGACGTGCTGCGCAAGAAGCCAAAGGCGGTGATCCTCTCGCCCGGCCCTTGCACACCGAACGAAGCCGGCATCTGCCTGCAATTGCTCGCTGAGGCGCCCAAGGACCTGCCGCTGTTTGGCGTGTGCCTCGGCCATCAGGCCATGGGCCAAGCGTTTGGCGGCGAAGTGGTGCGTGCGCAGGAGATCATGCACGGTAAGGTCTCCGAAGTGACGCACCGCGGCGGCGGCTTGTTTCGAGGTCTACCCTCGCCTTTCCGCGCGACGCGCTATCATTCGCTCGCAGTGCGCCGCGCGACATTCCCAGAAGAGCTGATCATCGACGCAGAGACAGCAGACGGCGAAGTCATGGGACTCTCGCACAAGAGCCGACCGGTGTTCGGTGTCCAGTTTCACCCGGAGTCGATCGCCTCTGAGCATGGGCACGCGATTGTAGGCAACACTCGCATCACTCCGCGACGGCGCTGCGGTGCAAGCTGCCGACATGGACGGCGCGTTCTCGGAAATCATGGATGGGCAAGCCGCCCATGAAGACATCAAGCACTTCCTGACGCTGACTGTCCCCTTGATGGGCCACGCGCCGTTAATCGCCGCCGGCGCGCGCGCGCTGCGTTCGCGCATGGTGCGGGTAAAGGCGCCAGAGGGTGCGATAGACGTTTGCGGCACCGGCGGCGATGGCGCGCATACGCTCAACATCTCGACAGCCGTGACCTTTGTTGTCGCTGGCTGCGACGTGCCGGTGGCCAAACACGGCAACCGCGCGATGAGTTCGAAGTCTGGCGCGGCCGATGTGCTGGAAGCGCTCGGTGTGAAACTGACCGGCGATGTCGGCACGCTAGAGCGTTGCCTCTCGGAAGCAGGCGTGGCGTTCTTGTTCGCGCAGAACCATCACCCAGCCATGCGCCACGTCGCTTTAGCTCGGCGCGAAATTGGCAAGCGCACCATCTTTAATCTGCTTGGGCCGCTATCGAACCCGGCGGGCGTGACGCGCCAATTGGTCGGCGTGTTTAGCGCCGATTTCGTTCTGCCTGTTGCGCACGCGCTCCAAGAACTCGGATGTGAGAAAGCGCTCGTCGTGCACGGTGCAGGCGGGCTCGACGAAGTCTCGGCCGCCGGCAAGGATGCCAACACCGTAGCCACTCTGGCGGACGGCGCGATCACGCTGCAAACCGCGACGCAAACAGCCGAGATTCACCCCGATCTGCGCGGCGGCGCTGCAGACGATAACGCGGCCGAAATGCGCGCAATGCTCGAGGGTGGCGGAAGACCCGGCCACCGGGCGGCCGTTTTGATCAATGCTGCCGCCGCTCTATTCGCCGCCGGCAAAGCGGCGGACGTGATCGAAGCGTATGAGCTCGCGACCCAGTCGCTCGACTCCGGCGCCGCACGAGACGCGCTCACGCGACTTGTTGACGTATCGAGGAGCGCGCCGTGAATGTCCTGGAGCGCATCATCGAGTATAAGCGCGACGAGGTAGCAGCGCGCAAAGCAGCAAAGCCGCAGCACGTGATTGAGCGCGAAGCAAACGATCAACCGGCCCCTCGCCGCTTCCATGACGCTCTTGCAAAAATTAGTGATCGGCCGGCGCTGATTGCGGAGATTAAAAAGGCTTCGCCTTCGAAGGGCCTGATCCGCGCAGACTTTCAGCCTGCGGCGCTTGCGCGTGCGTATGAGGCGGGTGGCGCAGCATGCTTGTCTGTGCTCACTGATGCACCGAGTTTTCAGGGCGCCGAGCAATTTCTGATCGAAGCGCGCCAAGCGTGTGTGCTGCCCGTCCTGCGAAAGGACTTCATGGTCGATCCTTGGCAAATTTTTGAAAGCCGCGCTTTGGGCGCAGACGCTATTCTCATCATCATGGCTGCGCTGGATGATCAACGCGCTGCAGACATCTTCGACATCGCGGTGCATCTCGAAATGGATGCGCTGGTCGAAGTGCATGACGAGTTGGAGTTGGAGCGCGCCCTTAAACTGGATGCGCGCCTGATCGGCGTGAATAACCGCTCGCTTGTCACCTTCGAAACAGATCTCGGCACGACCGAGCGCCTGGCGAAGCTGCTGCCGCATGACGACCGCTTGCTCGTCGCGGAGTCCGGCATCTTCACGCACGCCGACATCACCCGTTTGCAGCGTGCTGGGGCGCGGGCCTTCCTCGTGGGTGAGAGTTTGATGCGCCAAGACGATGTCGAGGGCGCCACACGATCACTATTGGGCCGTTAACCCAACTAGACTTGACCTCGGGTTTGGAACGGATATAGAACACCTCATCGTTCACTATTTGGTCCCAGGCCATGCTGACAGCGAAACAAAAAGAATTGCTGCTCTACATTCACGAGCGGATCAAAGAGACGGGCGTTTCGCCCTCTTTCGATGAAATGAAGGAGGCGCTCGATCTGGCCTCTAAATCCGGCATCCACCGGCTGATCACGGCACTCGAAGAGCGCGGTTTCCTCCGCCGCCTGCCGCACCGTGCACGCGCCCTTGAAGTGCTGAAGATGCCGGACAGCGCCGCTACCGCTGCCCCGCCCAAGGGCCGCGGCGCATTCCGCCCCAGTGTGGTCTCGGAGGGTCGCTCCGGTGGCAACGGCTATAGCGTTCCGATCCTCGGCCAAATCGCGGCCGGCGTCCCGATCGAAGCGCTTCAGCAGGAAGTCGGACGCGTCTCTGCTCCGGAAGATTTACTCGGGTCAGGCGATCACTTCGCACTCGAAGTCAAAGGCGACTCGATGATCCAGGCCGGCATTCTCGATGGCGACGTAGTGATTATCAAACGAACGGAAGTTGCCGAGAGCGGCGATATCGTCGTTGCGTTGATCGATAGCGAAGAGGCAACGCTGAAGCGCCTGCGCAAGCGCGGCAATTCGATCGCGCTTGAGGCTGCTAACCCCGCGTACGAAACGCGTATCTTTGGCCCAGACCGTGTGCGCATTCAGGGCAAGCTGGTCGCGATGATCCGCCGCTATTCCTGATCGGCGCTCTGCACGGCTGGCGTCCAGGGTCGTTGTGTATCTGCTGACCACGCACGCGCTACACGCGGGCCGAGAGGCGTTTCAGTGACCGTCGCCCCGCCCAACAGCGCCAAGCTTTGAGCATCGATGAGGACAGTAAGCCGACAGCGTCGCGCGAACCCCGGTGGCATGGCTGCGGTCGTCAGGACTATGGCGCGTGCAATGCACGCTTGTTCGGCCTGGCCTGGATCGCGAACTAGGAAAATGTCTCCGGCAGGCCGGCGCCATTGGCAGAGCCCATCGCCACACGCCTCCGGCGGAGCCAGCCGCTCGATCTCCGCCGGAGCAAGGCCGAGCATCGAGCCGAGGCGATCGCGCGCAAACGTTGAGCGCCCCTCCCTGGCTAGCAACGTCCAGCGATCGTTGTCGCGCGCATAGTTGGCGCGAAGATCGGCGTCGAACGCGAGCACCGGTCTTGGCGCGGCGACATAGAGAGCGAGGCTCGCAGCAAAGATTGGCAGCGCCCCCCACCTTAGCGCACCGCGCCACAGGCAAGCCCACAACAGCGCGACCACACACAATACGAACGCAATCTCCGGCGGACGCCGCACTGCCCGCACAGCTTCCGGGCGCTCGCCAAAAGTTTGACCGACAGCCGCAATGAGATCGAGTGCGCTGGCCATGATTTCTAGAGCGGGATCGGCAAGTCCAAACGGGGCGAGGATTGCAGCAGCAGCGGCCATCGGCGCCACCAGGAATGACATGATCGGCGCGGTGATCAGGTTCGCCGGCAGCGAGTACACAGCGAAACGCTGAAAATGGTAGATCGCGAACGGATCGGTCGCGAGGCCAGCTACGAAAGAAATCAGCAGCACGCCGCCAATGCCGCGCGTCGTGGCTTGCAACGCGCCAATGATTGGGCCGGGTGTCGGCAGCACCGGCTCGTGCGGCGCGCGCTTCAGCATTTCGAACAGCGCCACCAGCGCCATAGTGGCGGCGAAGGACATCTGAAAACCCGGTTCAAGCACCGACTCCGGGAAAATCATGACGACCACCAAAGCAGCGAGCGCTAGGCCGCGCATCGAGATCGCTGGACGATCGAGCAGGATGGCGCCGAACGCGACGCAGGCCATCACGAACGCGCGAATGGCCGGCACGCTTGAGCCGGAAACGATGAGATAGGCGGCCAGCACGACGAGCGCGCCGACCGCCGCAACCTTCTTGACCGGAACGCGCAGGGCGATTGGCGGGATCAAGGACATCGTCCAGAGCAGCATAGCGAACACCAAGCCGCCGACGACGCCCATGTGAATCCCAGACACCGAAAGCAAATGCGCCAGCCCAGAATCCCGCAGCGCAATGTTGGTCTCTTCGTCGATCAGGCTTCGATCGCCCGCCACCAAGGCGGCGGCAATAGCGCCGCCGCGGTACGGCGCGGCATCATAAATGGCGGCCGCGAGATCGGCGCGAACTGCCGCGAGCCACAGGCGTTGCCGGTCTAGCCAACTCGGCGGCGGCTCTATCGCGATCGGGCGGCAGCGGCCGAATGCAAACCCTGTCGCCCCTAGTCGCTCGAAGTAGGCGCGCCTGGCGAAATCGTACCCACCCGGCGCGAGCGGTCCGGCGGGCGGCCCAAGAACGCCGCGACAGCGCGCGGCGCGGCCGGGGCTCAGTAAGCCGGCGTCGCTCACTGACATGCGGACATAACGCGGCGGACCTTCCACGCCCTCGATGCTGCGCACCAGCAGCCGCAGTCTTGGGCCATTATCGCTCGCGTCATTGGCGACCACCCAGCCCTCGACGCGCACAGGCGCCTCGTCGCCGCTGAAGGCCGATTGAGCCACACTCGTCACGCGAAGCTGCGCGGCTATGGCGCCGAGGCCGCATGCCGCAGCGAGCGCGCACAGGCCTGCTAGACACCGCCGCAAGTCAACGCCCCAGCCCGTAGCTTGAGCGCTAGGCCAGGCTGCAAAGCCAATCGCGCCGGAAGTTCCCAAGACGAAGCAGAGTGGCCCGATCCAAACAGGAGGATCGCGCGCCGCCAGGAGCCATCCTGCAGCGCCAAGAATCATCCCGACGCGGGCAGCCAGAGTATCCAACGGTCACGCTGCAGCGCGAACATGCCGCCGAGCAGGCGACTAGGAGACACCCCGCCCGCCGTGCTACCACGCGCGCGCTTTGAACCCTTCGTGCTCCCCGCAATGAGCGTCGTCACACGCTTTGCCCCCTCGCCCACAGGCTACCTCCATATCGGGGGTGCGCGCACGGCGCTTTTCAACTGGCTGTTCGCCAAGAAGATGGGCGGGACCTTCCTGCTGCGGATCGAGGACACCGATCGCGCCCGCTCCACGCCGGAGGCAATCGAGGCGATCTTGGATGGCCTCAACTGGCTCGATCTCCAGCATGACGGCGAAATCGTCTACCAGTTCACCCGCGCGCCGCGGCACCGCGAGGCCGCCGAAGCCATGATTGAGCGCGGCACTGCTTTCCGTTGCTACATGACGACCGAGGAGGCCGATGCGGCGCGCGCGCAATCTCACGCAGAGGGCCGCGCCATTCGTTCGCCCTACCGAGACGGAAAGGCGCCGCCCGCTCCTGACGCGCCGTTCGTGGTGCGCTTGAAGGCGCCAGACGATGGCGATGTGTTGAACGCCGATCTCATCCAAGGCGACGTGCGCATTAAGGCTGCCGATATCGACGATCTTGTATTGCTACGGGCCGACGGCAATCCCACCTACATGCTATCGGTCGTGGTCGATGATCACGACATGGGCGTGACGCACGTGATCCGCGGCGATGACCACCTGACGAATGCCGCTCGGCAAATTCCGATCTTCCAAGCAATGGGTTGGTCCCCGCCGCTGTTTGCACACGTCCCACTTATTCATGGCGAGGATGGCAAGAAGCTTTCCAAGCGCCATGGCGCCCAAGCCGTGCACGAGTGGCGCGACATGGGTTATCTGCCGGAAGCCATGAATGGGTATCTCATGCGCCTTGGCTGGAGCCCCGGGCACGACGACATTCTGACGAAGGAAGAAGCAATCCCCCAGTTCGAGATCAGCCAGATCGGCAAAGCGCCGTCGCGGCTCGATTTCAAAAAGCTGGATTCGGTCAACGCGCACTTTCTCGCGCTCGCGGACGATACCCGTCTCACCCGCCTGCTGAGTGAGCATCTTGAAACGCGCAATGGCGCGGCCTTGAGCGATGATGCACAGGCTGCGCTGGCACGCGCCATTCCGGTGCTAAAAAAGCGGGCAAAAAACATTCCGGACTTGGCCAACCAAGCGCAGTTCGTCCTCGCTAAACGACCGCTCGCGCTTGACGAGGCGGCTAAATCATTGATGAAAGACGACTTCAAACAACGCCTTGGCCGGCTGCGCGCGAAACTCGCCGCAGAGCCCGCCTGGGAGCACGCAGCTCTTGCCAGCGCGCTTAAGGCTTTCGCTACCGACGAAGGCGTTGGATTGGGTCAAATCGGCCCCGGTCTGCGGGCGGCGCTCACTGGCGGAACGCCCGCGCCCGATCTGGGCCAAGCTTTGGAATTACTCGGCCGCGATGAAGCGCTGGCGCGCATCGCCGACCAGACTTGAGGACGACGGCATGCAAAGCAAACTCACGAAAAAAGCACCGGCCACGCTCACGGTGAACAACAAGCAGCTTGAGCTGCCTGTGTATGGCGGCACCGTTGGCCCAGATGTGATCGACATCCGCAAACTCTACGGCGAAGGCAAGGTCTTCACCTACGATCCGGGCTTCACCTCAACGGGATCGTGCGAAAGCCAAATCACCTACATCGATGGCGATGAGGGCATCCTGCTTTATCGCGGCTATCCGATCGACCAGCTAGCCGAACATTCTAGCTTCCTGGAAGTCTGCTATCTGCTCGCCAACGGCGAACTGCCGAACAAGGCTGAGTTCGAGCGCTTCGACAAAGACATTACATATCACACGATGCTGCACGCGCAGTTCGACCGGTTCTTTGAAGGCTTCCGCCGCGATGCGCATCCGATGGCGATCATGGTCGGCACAGTCGGCGCGCTCGCCGCGTTCTATCACGACAGCACCGACATCAATGACCCGCAGCAACGCACGATCGCAAGCCATCGCCTAATCGCGAAGATGCCGACGATCGCGGCACGCGCGTTCAAGTACTCGATTGGCCAGCCGTTCATTAGCCCGCGCAACGAACTGGATTATTCGTCGAACTTTTTGCGTCAATGCTTCGCCGTGCCGGCCGAGGACTACAAGATCAACCCGGTGCTGGCGCGCGCCATGGACGTGTTCATGATCCTTCACGCGGATCACGAGCAAAACGCTTCCACCTCAACGGTGCGTCTCGCAGGCTCGTCGGGCGCCAACCCATTTGCATGTATTTCTTCCGGTATCGCCTGCCTCTGGGGCCCGGCGCACGGCGGCGCCAACGAAGCGGCGCTGAACATGCTCGAGCAGATCGGCACGGTCGATAAGATTCCGGAATTCATCCGCCGCGTGAAAGACCCGAACGACGATATCCGCCTGATGGGCTTCGGACACCGCGTCTACAAAAACTACGACCCACGCGCGAAGGCGATGCAGAAGCTCTGCCACCAAGTCCTGAAGGAAGTCGGCGCCGAGGACAATCCGACGCTCAAGGTGGCGATGGAACTTGAAAAGATCGCCCTGAGCGACGAATACTTCATTTCGCGCAAACTCTATCCGAACATCGATTTCTATTCCGGCATAACGCTGCGCGCGATGGGCTTCCCGACCTCAATGTTCACGGTGCTGTTCGCGGTGGCGCGCACTGTCGGCTGGATCGCGCAGTGGACCGAGATGATGGAAGATTCGAGCCAGAAGATTGGCCGTCCGCGCCAAGTCTATACGGGCGCGCCGCAGCGTGACTACGTCGCGCTCGGCAAGCGGGGCTGAGCAAGCACACCGAGCACAGCGTCGGCGGCAATCTCCGCCGCCGGCGTGCCCCCTCTTCCCATCTTCGCCAACGCGTCATCTTGACGGCGCACCTGCTCTTGGCGTGCGCTTTCATCGTCAAGTAAGGGCGCCGCGGCAGCAGCTACGTTTTCGGCTGTGAATCGCGTCTGGATGAATTCGGGCGCTACTTCCGCATCGGCCGCGACGTTCATCAGCGTGGCGTACTTCCCCTTGAACAAGAGTCCGCGCGCGATTGCCCAAGTGATCCAGCCGAGCTTGTAGCCGATCACAAGCGGCGTGCCTTGCAGCGCAACCTCGGTTGTCACGGTGCCAGAAGCAGCGAGCGCAACGGTAGCTGCCGCGAACGCGTCTTCCTTCTCATGCTCATCCAGGATGCGTACTGCCGCCGGCGCCTGCGCGGTAACTTGCTTGGCCACACTACCGGCGGCGACGACAATGATGCGGACATCCCTGTCACGATCCAGCAATTCCGCGGCCTGCCACAAGATTGGCCCGATACGGCGAATTTCTGCAGTACGGCTGCCCGGCAGCACCAAGATGATCTTCTCGGTCGGCGTGAAACCTTGTCGTGCACGCAGCGCCGCACCGTCACCGGGCGTGAAACGGCCAAGAGCGGGATGACCGCACACAGTGCACGCCAATCCATACGGTTCGTAGAACGGCGTTTCGAAATCGTGGATGCAGATCAAGTGATCGACAGCTGCCGCAAGCGTCTTCGCGCGCCCGGGCCGCGTCGCCCAAACTTGCGGTCCGATGTACTTCACGAGTTTTATGTCAGGCGCAGCGGCGCGTACGCCTTGAGCCACACGTAGCGTGAAGCCCCAGGAATCGATCAGCACGACGACGTCCGGCTTAGCTTTAAGAATTGCCTCCACCGTCGCCGCGACCGCGCGTTTGACACGCGCGTACGCCAGCAACCCGTCAACAAACCCAAGCACCGCGAGCCCGGAAATATCAGCCTGACTCGGAACGCCCTCGGCCGCCATCTGCGCACCGCCCACTCCGGAAAGCTCAATAGCGCCATCACGAGCCTTCAGCGCACGCGCGAGATCGGCGCCGAGTGCGTCACCCGACGCTTCCGCCACGACCAAGAAAATGCGCGCGCTCAAATCTCGCCAACTTCTTCGGGGGTGAATCCGTAGACGAACATTCCGGCCGCGTTTGCAGCAGCCACGATGGCGTCGCGCCGCACAGTCAATGCGCCACGCGCCTCGACTGCGACACCGGCAAGACCCGCGGCAGCCGCCGTCTCAATCGTGCGCACGCCGACCGTTGGCAGATCGACGCGCCGCTCCTGAATGGGTTTTGGACGCTTCACTAGAACCCCGCGGCGATGCGCGGGTGTGCCACGCACAGGCTGGGGTAACTCGCCGACGCGACGGAGCATCGCATCTGTTCCCTCCTGCGCTTCGACTGCGAGCACCAAGCCATCGCAAACGACAACGCCTTGGCCTATGTCGAACGCGCCACTCACAGCGGCGACCTTCGCGGCCTTCGCAATATCTTTGATCAAGGCCGGGGTTGGCATGACCTCACCCCATGCGCCCGCTGGCGCAAGCAAATCGACCATCGCTTCTTCGACACCGATAACGCGGAAACCAGCGCGTTCATGTTCGGCCAAAACGGCGCGAAGCAAAGCATCGTCGCCTTGAGGCATTGCCGCGAGGAGAGCGGGCAGCATAGCGCGCGCCGCGTCATCGAACTCAAGCGTTGCGATGTCTGGCCGCGCCACTTGCCCGATCAGCACCACGGCATCACAGCCAGCTTCGCGCATCGCTTGCATGCGCGCGCCCATCGCGCCCAGTCCATGACCGGCGCCGGGATGGCCCTCAAGCGCGCTGTCGGCCATCGGGGTAATGCGCGCCACGAAATAGGGTTGCGCGCTCGCCGCCAAGTGTTCGGCAAGCACGACAGGCAGTTCGCCCCCACCCGCGATCACACCGAGCTTGAGCCAGCTCGCCATATCAATCCCGCGGCATACAAAGCGGACGAGCCGCATCAGCCCGAATGAAGCTTACGATCTCCATAACATGCGGATTGCCCGAGTATGCTTCAACGCAATCCTCAATCCGCTCCTGGAAGGTGCCTTCTTCTGCGAACAGAAGACGATAGGCCGCGCGCAAATCGTGAATTTGATCACGCGTGAAACCGCGCCGTTTGAGCCCGACAACGTTTAGCCCACCTAGATGCGCGTGATTGCCGATTGCTGAGCCAAAGGGAATGAGGTCGGTCGTCATCAACGCGGAAGCACCCACGAATGAGAACCGGCCGACACGCCCATGCTGGTGCACACCAGAGAGGCCGCCAAGAAACGCAAAGTCGCCCACCTGGACATGGCCACCGATCGTCGCGGTCTGCGCCATGATGACGTTATTGCCGACATCACAATCGTGCGCGACGTGGCAATTGCCCATGATCAAGCAATCGTTGCCGATCGTCGTCACCGAGCGGCCGCGGGCGGTGCCGCGATGCAGAGTGGCGTGTTCGCGGATCACGTTGTTGTCGCCAATCACGAGCCGCGTCGGTTCGCCTCTGTACGATAGATCTTGCGGGGCGCCGCCGAGCCCTACGAACGGAAAGACGGTGTTGTTCTTTCCAAGCTCCGTGTGGCTCTCGATGAACACATGAGCGATCAGCTTGGTGCCATCGCCAAGCTTCACATTCGGCCCGATGACACAGCCAGGTCCGATTTCAACGCCAGGGCCGCACTCAATGCTGTCATCAACGACAGCCGTGGGATGAATTTTTGCGCTCATAGCGAATCCTGCGGGCGGTCCGCCTTCATCGCTGCGAACTCGCAATCGGTCGCGAGTTCGCCGCGCACTTCAACACGGCCGCGAAACTTGAAGATGTTGCGGCGCTGAAAGAGCACCTCGACGAACATCTCCATAGTATCGCCTGGCATCACCGGCTTTTTGAACCGCGCGCTTTCGACGGACATGAAAAGGATAAGGTGCTTGGTGATGTCGGCGTTCAACGTCTTCGACATCAGTACGGCGCCAGTTTGCGCCAACGCCTCAATCTGCAGCACGCCCGGCATCACCGGGGCTCCCGGAAAGTGTCCCGGAAAGAAGGGCTCGTTGATGGTGACGTTCTTGATTCCGCGAATGGATTTATTCGGGATGTAGTCGATGGCCCGATCAATCAGCAGAAAGGGATATCGATGCGGCAGACGCCGCAGGATTTCGCCGATCTCGATGACGTCATCGGTCGTCTTTTGCTGCTCGGTCAGATCATTTGCCTTCATCGCGCGCCCCTGCCGCTCTGCGGCTCAGCCATGCTGCCTCACGCAGCCACTTGCGCAGCGGCTTGGCTGGATACCCGCTCCACACCTCGCCCGCCGGCACGTCTTGAAACACTGCAGCGCCGCCCGCAATCGTAGCGCCCTTGCCGATCTTGCGATGGTCGGCAATGCCAACACGGCCACCCATGGTCACGCCATCGCCCACAATGGTTGAGCCAGAAATGCCGGCAAACGCGGCGATCAACGCTCCGCGGCCGATGCTGCAATTGTGCGCGATATGGCAGAGATTATCGATCTTCACGTCCTCGGCGATGGTGGTGTCATCGAACACGCCGCGGTCGATACACGAATTTGCGCCTATCGTGACGCGGTCCTGAATGATCACGCGCCCCAAGTGAGGGACGTCGACTGGACCAGAGGCGTCGCCCGCAACGCCGAAACCCTGCTCACCGATCACAGCGCCCGCAAGTATGTTCGCGTCATCGCCGATAAGCGCAAAAGAAATGCAGACACCGGCGCCTATGCGAGCGCGCCGCCCAATAGTCACCCCAGGGCCGATCACCGCGTTCGGACCGATAAAGGAATTGGCGCCAATCTGCGCGCCGGCGCCTATAACGGCGCCGGGTGCGATGCGCACATTGTCCTCAAGCCGCGCTGCTGGATCGATCGCGCTGTCGCCATCGACCGCACGTGGACGAATGAGGAGCGGAACCAGCCTCGCAAAGAGTGCGCGCGGCCGTTCTGCGAGAATGAGAGCGGCTGCATTCGGGGCTAGGTGCGCCAGGGCCGGCGCAATGACGCACGCGGCAGGCGACGTAGCTAACGCGACTGCGCCTTTGCTCTTGGGCTCATAATAACAGAGGTCACCGGGGCCAGCGCGGTCAGCGCTAGCGACACCGGAAACGGGGCGATCAGCGTCGCCGCCAATCTCGCCAGAAGGCGCAAGCGCCCGGACCGTTACCGGTCCGAGCGCCTCGTAGAAGCGGGGATCGATCATGCGCCGACTATTTGGCGCCGCCGAAGCCCAAAGTCACGCCGTGCCGCCTATTGACCGGCCGGCGCAGCCGCTTGCTGGCCTTGGGCCTGGCATTCGGCAACCGGACGGCGCGTCACGTTGGTCGCGCGCGTTGCTTGGTTGGCGTCGAGCTGCTGAATGACGGTCGCCGTGATATCGAACTCCGGCGCCGAAACGCTGACGTTCGATGAGTCGATGACGATGCCGGCGCCGCGCGATTGCATGACGGAGCGCACCACGGGTTCAACCAGACGGTTCACGTCAAGACGTGAGAGGATCTGTGTGCACTCCATATCGCCTTGCAGCCCAGCGACGCGAGCTTGCAATTGTTGCTGGCGTTGCGCGAGCGCCTGCACTTGCGGGTTGTTCCGCAATTGCTCGGTCGATTGGTTACGCGTCGAGGCTGCGAGGCGCTGCGCCTCTTGCTCGATGCTTTGTTGCTCGGGCGCGAGGCCCTGCACTTCGGCGCTGATCTGCTGACGAACGGTCTGCAATTTGGCCTGCAGGTCGCGGCCGAGAGCGGATTCCGCCAAGACGCGTTGATAGTTGATGACAACCGACGTGGTCGCTTGGCCATTGTTGCGGTTCCGCTGCGCGGATGCATCAGACGTGGCTGCGATGGCCGCAACCGCGATAGCGGCAGCGGAAAAAATGCTAAGCAAACGCATAATGCGCCTTCTCCTCAGAAACTGGTCCGGGTCGAAAACCTGAACTCTTCGCGCCGATCGTAATCCTCATATTGCAGAGGTTGTGCGAAATCGAATTGCACTGGGCCGAACGGCGAATCCCAGAACACAGACACCCCAGCCGCCACTCTCAAGCTCAACTCGTCCTCAACGATGAGATTGGAGTCAACATCGATTGGCACAGACTGCCGGCTCGCCGAGTCGACGATGCCCAACGTGCCAAAGTCTACGAATAGTGCGCTACCCAGCGAGAATGACTCAGGCAACGGCAGCGGCACGTCGAGTTGGATCGTGCCGATTGCATAAGCGTTGCCGCCAATGGAATCGCCGTCCACCTCGATCTCGCCCGTCGTTGCGTTGACGACGACCTGACGCGGGCCAATGCCGGCGACGTCGAAGCCACGGAAAGACGAGCCGCCTTTGAAGAAGCGGTCATTGATGCGGACATCATCGCCGCCCCAGCCGGCGATATAGCCAGCGGAACCACGGAACATTGCACGGAACCCATACGGGAGACCGTAATAGACGCCGCCCTCTAGCTCGGTGCGCAGATAGTTCACTTCGCCGCCAAGCCCGGCGACGTCCTGGCTAAACTGCAAATCGAACCCGCGCGTTGCACGAACCGCCTCGTTGCGACGATCCCAGTTCACCGTGAAGCCCAACACAGACGTCAAGAACGAGCCTTCCTGGTCGCACAAGAACGTGCGCCCGCTGAAGGCTGGATCGCACTGATCAATCGCGGCCGTTGTGGTATCGTTGTCATGATCGACGAGTACGTCCGCGACCTCGGTGTCATCCTGGATCAGCGAATACGTGAGGCCCAGACTGGTGCGGTCGGAAACCGGGAAACCAGCGCGCAGGCCGATGCCGGTCGATTGGTTTTCGAACGAAGACTGATCGAGGAAATCGGTTCGCAGCGAATAAAGATCGAAACCGGCGGAGAGCTCACGGCCCAAGAAGCGCGGCTCCGTAAAGCGGAGGTCCACTTGCTGGCGCTGACGGCTCGATGACGCGCGCAGACGCAAAAACTGACCGCGACCTCGCAGGTTACGCTCCGTAACCGACACGTCGAACAAGAATGCTTCGGTCGAAGAATAACCCGCAGCAAACGCCAACTCACCGGTGGATTGTTCTTCCACGGTCACCGTGACGACCGCGCGGTCCGGTTGAGACCCGTCGGCGTCTTCCACCGTCACGTCGCTGAACAGGCCGAGCGATTGAATTCGCTGACGCGAACGATCCAGCAAAATGCGGTTAAAGGCGTCGCCTTCGTTCACGCGCATCTCGCGACGGATCACGCGGTCAATCGTGCGGGTGTTACCGACGATATCGACGCGTTCGATGAATACACGCGGGCCTTCGTTGACTTCAAAAGTGATATTGACGACGCGGTTTTCACGATCGCGCTCGACCACCGGCGTAATGTCTACGTTGGCGTATCCCACCGTGCCCGCGACGTACGTCATGGAGTCGATGGCGTCTTCAATGAGTTCGCCGCGGAAAACTTCGCCGGTGCGGATCGGGATGGCCGACCGCAGCAGGCTCTCTGGCAGCCTGTTCAGCTGCGTTTGGACGCGTATCTCGCCGAATTCATAACGGATGCCTTCATCGACGGTGAACGTGATGAAGAAGTTGCGCTGATCCGGCGTCAGTTCAGCCACCGCGGAAACAACCCGGAAGTCAGCATAGCCACGGTTGTTGTAATACTGGCGGAGTTGCTCACGATCGTACTCGAGACGATCCGGATCGTAGTTGTCGTTCGACTGGAAGAGATTCCACCAGCTGGACCGGGTGGTCACGATCGAATCGCGCAAGCGGCGATCCGAGTACACTTCGTTGCCGATAAAGTTGATATCGCGGACGCCCGTCACCGGGCCCTCATCAACTTCGAAAATCAGATCGACGCGGTTCTGATCAAGCTCACGCACCTGCGGCGTAACCTGGGCCGCAAAGCGGCCTGAGCGGCGATAGACTTCGATGATGCGCTGAACATCAGCCTGCGCACGCGCTGGCGTGAAGACCGAGCGCGGACGCGCCTGCACTTCATCTTCGAGATCTTCCTCGTCGAGCGTGTCGAGGCCTTCGAAGATGACGCGGTTGATCACAGGGTTTTCGATCACGGCGACGATCAAATCGCCGCCGCGCTGCTCGATCTGAACGTCAGCGAACAAGCCGGTTGCGAACAGCGTCTTCAGGGACAAGTCGATCCGCTCTGGATCGAACGTATCGCCTGGGCGGACCAGAAGGTACGACGTGATCGTCGCCGCTTCGATCCGTTGGTTGCCTTCGACCACAACCCGCCGAATAGCGACGCCGGATTGCTGCACCGCCGGCGCCTGGGCCGCAGCGGCCGGCGCACGTTGCCCCTCTTGTGCGTACGCGTCAGACGCCGTCGCCACCAGTGCGCCAACGCTGGCCCCCACTGTAGCGACGCCATAAGCCGCGCCGAGCACGACATCCCGCAGATCCAGCTTCATCAAGCCCTCGACGTCCCGGCGCTCCCCAGCGCCGTGTTTGTAAGACCCCATCCCGTCTGGAAAGACAAGGACGAGGCGCTGTTACTGAGCACCCGGAAAGAGCCTCGTGATGTCGTTCCAGGTCGCGAATAGAAACAGACTCGCCATGACGGCGAATCCAGCACGATAGGCCCACTCCTGTGCCGAAGCCGGCAGCGGCCGCCCGCCGCGCACCGCTTCGATCCCGTAAAACAGCAGATGGCCTCCATCCAAGATCGGAATTGGCAGCAAATTGACGATGCCAACCGCCACGGAAAGCACCGCGGCAAGACCAAGCAGCGCCAGAGCAAGCGTGCCGAGCTTCCCGAAGAAAGATTCGTCTGGGCCACTCAGCGCCGAAGAAGCGACCTGACCGGATACGTTGACGATGCCCAGCGGTCCGGCGATCTGATCGCCGGACTCCCGCCCGGCAAAGATCGCGCCAATATACGCCGCCGTCTGGTCAACAATGCCCCATGTATTGCGTGCGCCGACACCAATCGCATCGACAACACCGTAACGCTCAAACTGCCGCTCAGTCGGCAATACGAGCGGACCTTGGACACCGAGAATGCCTTGACCTGCGCGCGGGCCGTCGGCCGTGGCGGCGGGGGCGCGGCGGGGCGTGACGGTCAACGTCAACGCGCCTCCGTTTCGCTCGACACCAACGGTCAATTCTTGCTCAGCAGACGCCGATACGATGCGCTGCAAATCGGTGAAATTCGCGATGCCAGCGCCGTTTATCGTTCTGATGATATCGTTCGGCCGCAGCCCGGCATCCGCCGCCGCGCCGTTCTCGGCCACCGTACCAATGCGCGCCGGAATGCTGCTATAATCAGTGACATCCTTGCCCCAGACCAACGCCAACGTTGCGAAGCCAAGAATCGAAAATACAAAATTAGTCAGCGGCCCAGCGGCGACCACGAGCGAGCGTGTCGAAAGCGGCTGTGCGTGAAAGAGTCCGCGCTTGCGCGCTTCCGCCAACGCTGCGGGATCCTCGATCTTTTCGCGTGGCGCAGTCGACATCGCATCGGCGTCGTCAGCGAACTTGACGTAGCCACCGAGCGGCAGCGCCCCGATCTTCCACTGCACGCCTTGCTTGTCGCGCCAACCGAAGAGGGTTTTGCCGAAACCGATTGAAAAGGTGTCGATCGCGACGCCGCGCCAGCGGGCGACTTGGAAGTGGCCGAACTCGTGCACGAACACGACAACGCTAAGGACCACGACGAACGCGCCGAGGTAGATCACCAAATCCTGTATGCCCTGCAGCACATCCGGCATTCGACCGCTTCCTCCCGCGCTTTTTTGTAATGGAGCGCCCGTCAGCCTTTAGGCTGCCGCCAGACTTCCCGCAATCCGTCGCGCCGCATCGCGCGCGGCCTGATCCACCGCCGCCACCTCATCGAAGGAAGTAGGCGATTTTGCGATTGAAGCTGCCCCATTCCCCTCCAGCGCTGATAGTGAGTCTTCGACTATACGGCAGATGTCGAGAAAGCGGATTCGCCCATCCAGAAACGCTTCGACCGCCACTTCATTGGCCGCAGACAGCGCCGTCGTAGCCAAAGCGCCGCGTTTTAGGGCCTCCCGGCACACCTTGAGGGCGGGGAACTTTGCGGTATCGGGGGCTTCGAAGGTGAGCGAGCCGAGCGTTGCGAGATCGAGCCTCGGCGTCGAAACCTGGGCGCGATCCGGCCACGTCAGGGCAAAAGCAATCGGAATGCGCATGTCCGGAGACCCAAGTTGGGCGAGGACGGAGCCATCCACGTAATGCACAAAACTGTGCACTACGCTCTCGGGATGGACGATCACGTCGATCATTTCTGAAGGGAAACCAAAGAGGTAGGACGCTTCGATCAGCTCCAAACCCTTGTTCATGAGGGTCGCGCTATCGACGGAAATCTTCCGCCCCATGCGCCAGCGCGGGTGGGCGCATGCCTCATCGGGTGTGGCGGCGGCGATGGTTTCGTGGCTCGAGGTCCGGAAAGGTCCGCCGGAGGCGGTCAGGGTCAGTTTCTCGACACGCGCCGGGTGGGTGAGCACCTGGAAAATCGCGTTGTGCTCGGAATCGACCGGAAGCAGCTGAGCGCCATGTTTGGCCGCGGCCTCGATGAAGAGCGGGCCGGCGCAGACCAAACACTCCTTATTGGCGAGCGCGACAGTCGCTCCGCGCCGTACCGCCGCCATCGTGGGATGCAGACCGGCCGCGCCCACAATAGCTGACATGACCCAGTCCGAGGGGCGAGCGCCCGCCTCCTCAAGCGCACTTGGCCCTGCCCCGACTTCAACATTGAGTCCCGCCAGCGCCTCGCGAGCCGCGCCCAACTGGGCGGCATCAGCCACAACGGCGAACTTTGGTTGCAACCGACGGCAAGCATCAGCGAGCACGCTGAGGTTTCCGCCCGCTGTGACAGCTTCAACAGCAATCTCGGCCCCCTGCCCGCGCAGTTCCTCGATGACCTGGACCGTGGACTGACCAACCGAGCCGGTAACGCCGAGAATGGATACGGTGCGCATCGTCACAAGCCTGCGCCAAAGAGCAAAGACGTCGCCCGCGGCCCAAAGGCGAGCGCAGCGCCCACGAGCAACGTCGCCGCCATCAGGCTGTCGATCCGATCCAATACGCCGCCATGCCCCGGTATCAGGCGGCTTGCGTCTTTCACGCCGAACCGGCGCTTCAAGAAGGATTCGAACAAATCGCCCATGAGCCCCGTGAACGCGATCAATGCGCCGATCAGCAACCATGCCATGCGGAATTCCTCGCCAGCGTGGAACAGATAGCCGCAGCCGAAGCCCGTCACCGCACCTGCGAGCACTCCAGAAATGATGCCAGACCAGGTCTTGTTGGGCGACAAGCCGTGCGCGATTTTCGGGCCGCCAATCATCTTGCCGCCAAAGTACGCGAAAATGTCCGACGCCCAGATGATTGCGAATAAGGCGAGGATGGTCTCTAGCCCCTCTGGCCCACGATCACGCAACCAGACAAACAACGCGGCAGGCAGGCCGATATAAACAGCGCCGCCGGCGGTTTCGATCACACCAGCAAGAGTGCGCCTGCGCAAAGCCGAGAGGCACGAACACAGCACCAGCCAGCCAAAGGCGTAAGCCAGATGCTGCCAGCTCGAGAACATCACCGCCCCAAGCGATCCAGCCAGCGCGAATGCAAACGCAGGCATGATCGCGTTCGGCTCGCTCATCCGAGCCCATTCGTAGCTCATGGCGACAACAGCAGCGCCGCAAGCAGCGGCAAGCCAGGGACCGCCAAACCACGCCGCGGTCACACCGAGGGACGCGAGAACGAGACTCGAGAGCACCCTTGCGCCTAGGTCGGACCAATCACCGCGCGCGGGCGCGGGCGCGAGTTCAGGGCTGCTCAGTGTCAGCCCCACCAAAGCGGCGCTCGCGGCGGCGGTAGGTGTCGATGGCGGACTGGAGCGCCGCTTTGTCGAAGTCGGGCCACAACACGTCGACGAAAACCAGTTCCGTATAGGCCGCCTGCCAGAGCATGAAATTGGAGAGCCGTAACTCCCCGGAGGTTCGGATCAGCAAATCCGGTGGCGGGACGTCTGCCGTGTCAAGATAGGAGCCGAACCGTTCGACGGTTACCTCTGACGGCGCGAGCTTTCCCGCAGCGGCATCTTCGGCGATCCGGCGCGCCGCACGTGCGATCTCGTCCTGGCCGCCGTAGTTGAAAGCGATGATGAGATGCTGCTTGTCGTTGTGGCCCGTGCGCGTCTCTGCGTCGTCAATGATTCGCAGCAAATCGGGCTGCAGGCCCTCGCGCGCGCCGATCACATGAACGCGCACGCCTTCCTTCACCAGCCGATCAAGATCGCGGGCAACGTAAAGCCGCAAGAGATCGAAAAGCGCGTTTACTTCTTCGACCGGCCGCCGCCAATTTTCCGTCGAGAAGCCAAAAACCGTTAGATAGCGAACACCCAACTCGCCAGCGGCTTCGACGGTGCGGCGCAGAGCCTCGACACCCTCACTGTGGCCGAACGTGCGCGGGCGTGAACGCATACGCGCCCAGCGGCCGTTTCCGTCCATAATAATGGCGATGTGGCGCGGCGCTTGCGCCACCGCTGCGGTGGAGGCGGTTTGCGCCATGGGAGATCGCGGGTCCTAGACCTGCATGATCTCCTCTTCCTTGTGCCGCAGCAGATCATCGACCTTCTTGATGTGGTCGTCGGTGGCTTTTTGCACCTCAGCGCCGAAGCGCTTGTGCTCGTCTTCGCTGATGGCGTGATCCTTCTCGAGCTTTTTCAGATGATCCATCGCATCGCGGCGAATGTTGCGAACGGCGATGCGCTGCTGCTCGGCATACTTGCCAGCAATCTTCGCAAGTTCGGTGCGACGCTCACCCGTCAGCGGCGGGATCGGAATGCGCAGCGATTGGCCATCAACAATGGGATTGAGGCCAAGATTGGCGGAACGAATAGCCTTATCGACAGCCGAGACCACGGATTTGTCCCACACGTTCACCGTAATCATGCGCGGCTCAGGCACGCTGACGCTCGCGACCGAACTTAACGGCGATACAGCGCCGTACGCCTCAACCGTGATCGGATCGAGCAGAGACGGCGAGGCGCGGCCAGTGCGCAGGCCGCCGAACTCATGGCTCAGCGCAGTAAGCGCGCCATCCATGCGCTTCTTGTAGTCTTCGAGTTTGAAAGGCGCGGGTGCGGCCATGAGCGTTCGTCCCTAGTCGGTGATGGTAGTGCACACGCCGCGGCCGGCGAGCACATCGGCCAAACCCCCGCGCGCGTGAATCGAGAAAACGACAATCGGAATGCTGTTGTCGCGCATCAGTGAGATCGCCGAGGCGTCCATGACCTTGAGGTCACGCGCCAGCACTTCGTGATAGCTCAGCGTATCGTATCGCGTAGCGCTGGCGTCTTTTTTCGGGTCAGCGGTGTAAACACCGTCCACTTGCGTGCCCTTGAGGAGCGCGTCGCAGCCCATCTCCGCAGCACGCAGGGCGGCGGCGGTGTCAGTGGTGAAAAACGGGTTGCCAGTGCCGGCGGCAAAAATCACGATCCGGCCCTTCTCCATGTGGCGCAGAGCGCGCCGGCGAATGTAGGGCTCGGCCACGGTCGTCATCGGAATGGCAGAAAGAACGCGCGCCTGACCGCCGAGTGCTTCGATAGCGTTTTGCATGGCCAGGGCGTTCATCACGGTAGCCAACATGCCCATGTAGTCGGCGCTGGCGCGCTCCATGCCTTTGGCGGCGCCCTGAATGCCGCGGAAAATATTCCCGCCACCAATGACCAGGCACATCTCGGCGCCGTTGTTGACCGCATCCAGGACCTCCTGAGCGATCCGGGCGCAGACATGCGTGTCGATGCCGTATTGGCCCTCGCCCATCAGCGCCTCGCCTGAAATCTTCAGCAAGACGCGCTTGTAGGCGCGCGGGGCGGACTCTGATCGCTCGGCAAGGCTCATGGGCGACTCTATAGACCAGCGCCGCCCGCCAAGTCAGCTAATCTGCGCCTTAAAAAGCAAAAGGGCGCAGGCCAGAAGCCCGCGCCCTCGTGTTCCAGCTTAAGCGCGGGCTTAGCCGGGCTTCTGCATCGCGGCCACTTCGGCTGCGAAATCGTCCACCCGCTTCTCCACACCCTCGCCAACGGCAAAGCGCACGAAGCCCTTCACCGAAATCGGAGCGCCGGTAGCCTTCGCGGCTTCCGCCACAGCGGCTTCCACGGTTTGGTCGGGGTTCATCACGAAGGCCTGCTTCAGCAGCACGGATTCTTCGAAGAACTTCCGCATCCGGCCCTCGAGCATTTTGTCGAGCACCTGCTGCGGCTTGCCGACCGCCTTGGGGTCTTCCTTGATCTGCTCACCAATCACGGCCTTCTCACGCTCGACGCGATCGGCGGGAATTTCGCCTTCCGTCAACGCCAGCGGATTGGCCGAGGCGATGTGCATGGCGATCTTCTTGCCCAGACTCTCGAGCGCCGCTTTGTCGCCAGTCGACTCCAGAGCAACCAAGACAGCGATACGGCCGAGATTATCCGAACCGTCCACCTTGGTGTGTACGTAAGCGGCGACCACACCGTTCTCGACGCCAAGCTTGGCCGAACGGCGCAGCGTGATGTTTTCGCCGATCGTGGCGATCAACTGCGTGACCGCATCCGACACTTTCGCGCCGGCGTGCGGCGCATCAAGCAGCGCCTGGTGGTCGTTGGCGGTCAACGCCAGTTTGGCAAACGCGCTCGCCGCTTTTTGGAAGTCGGCGTTGCGGGCGACGAAGTCAGTCTCAGAATTGAGCTCGACGACAGCTGCTTGCTTACCGTCCAGCGCGATCGACACGATACCTTCAGCAGCAGCGCGATCGGCTTTCTTGGCGGCCTTTGAAAGGCCTTTGGCGCGCAACCAATCGATGGATGCCTCAAGGTCGCCGTTGTTCTCGGCGAGCGCCTTCTTGCAGTCCATCATGCCGACGCCGGTCTTCTCGCGCAGGTCCTTGACCAGCGCAGCGGTGATTTCCGCCATGTTCGTACTCCTAGGTAATTTGCGTCAGTAGTTCGCGCCGGTCGGCCCATCGAGCGGGCTTTCCACCGGCGTGGGATCGCGTGGGCGTTCACGCACCGCCGCTTCGACCGGCGGACGCTCCGAAGCGCCGATGTCCTTACCGCCACGCACCTGGCTCTCGGTGAGGCCGTCCAGCACTGCGTCAGCGATGAGATCGCAATAGAGCTGGATCGCGCGAGCTGCGTCATCGTTGCCCGGGATCGGGAACGTGACCGCATCCGGATCGCAGTTCGAATCAACAATGGCGACAACCGGAATGCCAAGCTTCTTGGCTTCCTGGATCGCGATCGCTTCCTTGTTAGTGTCGATCACGAACATCAGGTCCGGCACGCCGCCCATCGCCGCGATGCCGCCGAGCGAACGGTCGAGCTTATCGCGCTCACGTTGCAGGTTCAGCGCTTCGCGCTTGGTCAGGCCAACTGCGCCGCCGGCGAGGATCGCCTCGAGCTCACGCAGGCGCGCGATCGATTTCGAGACCGTTTGCCAGTTCGTCAGCGTGCCGCCGAGCCAACGTTGGTTGATGAAGTACTGGGCCGAGCGTTGGGCCGCGGACTTAATGTGTTCCGACGCCTGGCGCTTGGTGCCGACGAAGAGCACGCGGCCGCCAGCTGCAGCGACTTCGCGGACCTTCAGCAGCGCTTGGTGCAGCAACGGCACCGTCTGCGACAGGTCGAGAATGTGGATGTTCGACTTTTCGCCGAAGATGTAGCGATCCATCTTCGGGTTCCAGCGGTGGGTCTGGTGGCCGAAGTGGGCGCCAGCTTCCAAGAGCTGACGCATAGAGAATTCAGGCAGCGCCATCGTATCGTTCCTTTTCCGGTTTGCCGCCGCGGGAAAGACCTGGGTACCCCAGGACCGGATGGAGGAAACGGCCGCTTTCAGGCCGCCCCGCCGCTCCCACGTGCGAAGTGAGGGGCGGATATAGAGGCAGGCCCTTGGCAACGCAAGGGAACCCCGAATGCAGGTCAGTTCAGCTTTTTTGGCGTGACGGGGGCCAAATCGGGGGGCAGCGGCGCGGCGGGAATACCATCCTCCGCGAGCGATTGCGCCTCTTCGGGCGTCGCCTCCCCCCAGATCGCGCGCTCCTCGCTCTCGCCGGCGTACATTTTGCGCGCCTCGTCGGCGAACTTGTCGCCGACATAGTCGAAATTGTCCTTGATGTGGTCGCGCACCTTGGCCGCCATTGCCATGGCGACAGCACGCTCCTTTTGCGCATCCTTGGCACGGCCGGTGCGCACCGCTGGCGCCATAGGCGCCTTGGTGACGTGCGAGGAGCCGCAATGCGGGCATTCGACCTGACCCGCTTCGGCCTGCTTGTCGTAATCGGCGATTGAGCCGAACCAAGCCTCAAACTCATCGCCGTTGGCGCAACGCAGATCGTAGCGGATCATGGCCCGGTGAAATCCTGACCGCCCTGCCAAGCAGGTATCTTGTCACGCGCGGCTGCAACCATGTCGAGATCGAGATCAGCTACCAGCACGCCCGGCTCATCGTGATCCAGCTTGGCGATAACTTTGCCCCAAGGATCGACGATCAGCGAATGCCCGTAAGTCGCGCGTCCATCCTCGTGGCGGCCGCCCTGCGCTGGCGCGATCACGAACGCCGCCGTCTCGATGGCCCGGGCGCGCAGCAGCGTTTCCCAATGCGCTTGGCCGGTTGGCACCGTAAACGCCGCCGGAACAGTGATGATCTCGGCGCCGGCCTTTGCGAGCGCGCTGTAGAGCGACGCAAAGCGAAGATCGTAGCAGATCGTGAGGCCGATCTTGGCGCTCATCGGCCCTTCGACTACCGCCGCCTTAGCGCCGCCCTCAACCGTTTCACTCTCGCGATACGTCTCGCCACCGCCGAGCGTGACGTCGAACAGATTGATCTTGTCGTAGCGCGCCGCGATCTTGCCGTCGGGATTGAACACAAAAGAGCGGTTGAAGACCTTGCCGCTTCCAGTTGCGATGGCGCCCGAGCCGAGCAGCAACCACACGCCCAACTCCTGCGCGGCGCGTCCCCAGGCCTTCAACTCCGCGTCACCTTCCTCCGGCCCCACCGCCGCCAACATGCGTGCGCGATCCCGATCGAGCCGCATCGTATTTTCGGGCGTCGCAATAAAGCGCGCTCCTGCGATCGCCGCTTCGCGCAACAATGGCATTGCGCTTGCGCGATTTGCCGCCGGATCGATGCCGGAGCGCAGTTGGATCGCTGCTACCCTAAGCTTTCGCGTCATGGACTGGTCAACAACGGGTCGAGCGCGCCGCGCTGTTCGAGCGCGTGCAAATCATCGCAGCCGCCGACATGGGTTTCACCGACAAAAATCTGCGGGAACGTCCAGCGACCAGAGCGTTGAATCATCTCTTGACGTTTATCGGGGTCGCTGGCGTCGATCTCGGTAACCCGCGCGCCCTTCCGCTCCAACAGCGCCATGGCCCGCGTGCAATACGGGCAAAAAGCGCGTGTGTAGATTGTGACCGGCTTCATCCGACTCAACTTCTCCTCAGATCAGGATATCAGTCGAACGCACCACGCGGGCCAGGGTTACTGCATGCACTTCTGCAGCCCCAGCTTTACGCAATGCACGGGCGCACGCCTCCAGAGTCGCGCCGGTGGTGAAAACGTCGTCCACGACAAGGATCGTTTTGCCCTTGACCCCAGCGGAAGCCTTGATTGCGCCGCCAACGTTCCGGCGCCGTTCCGAGGCGGAAAGTCCCGCTTGGCTCTTCCGACGCTTCACACGTGTAAGTGCGCCCGGTTTCCAAGGCTTACCGCTCGCCTTCGCCAGAGCCTCGGCTAGCCACGCCGCCTGGTTGAAGCTCCTGACGGCGAGCCGCGTCCAGTGCATGGGCGCCGGGGCCAAGAAATCGGCGCGCGCCAAGTTTTCACCGGCCGCCGTCGCCATCCACCGCGCAAACACCTGCAAGCCGTCGCGACGACCACCCCGCTTCAAATCCAGCACCAGACGCCGTGCATGGTCATTATAGGCGAGCGCCGCCCGGGCGGTGTCGAATGCCGGTTTGCCGCTGAGGCAGGGGCCGCACTGATCTCCTGGGCCGGCGTGGTCGGGTAGCGGAAAGCCGCAGCAGGCGCAGAGCGGTTCGGACATGAATTTGAGCTCGCCCCAGAGTGTAGGCTCAATCACGCCGGGACGATCAACGATTTCGTCCGACAAAAGCGAACGCGGCGGCCATATGAGGTCCGACAGCCGCGAGATCACACCGCGTTTTCGAAAACCCGGCCCGGCGCGATAGGATTGCGTCATGACGGCCCCGCCCCCTCCATCCGCTCCATTCGAGCCACGCTTGCATCGGCTACGCAAGCGCCGCGCGCGCGCGGGGTTCGCCGGCGCCGCTTTTTTGCACGCGCGCGTGGCGGCCGATTTGGCCGACAGGCTAGAGGCGATCCCGCGCCCATTCGCGCGCGCGCTGGCGCTTGGCGGGGGCGGCCTGTTTTCCGCGGAAGTGGAGGCCCGGCCTGACCTGATGGCGCGGATTGGCCAAATCGTTGAGGCCGACGTCGCTGGCAGTGCGGTGGAAATCGATTTGGAGCGGCTGCCCTTCGCCGATAGCGCCTTTGACCTAATCGTTTCTCCGTTGGCGCTTCACTGGGTGAATGACCTCCCCGGGGTGCTGATCCAGCTGCGCCGCATGTTGAAGCCCGATGGCTTGCTGCTCGCATCTCTGTTTGGCGGCGACACCCTCTCTGAGTTGCGCTTAAGCCTGATCGAAGCGGAATCGGAGATCACCGGCGGCGCCGGGCCACGCGTTGCGCCTTTCGCGACGCTCCAAGATTTGGCGGGCCTTCTGCAACGCGCTGGCTACGCGCTGCCCGCAGCCGACCGCGATTTGGTAACCGTGCGCTACGGCGATCCGCTGCGCCTACTGGGCGACCTCAGAGGCATGGGTGAAACCTCCGCCTTGGCGCAACGCAGCGCGCGGGGCCTCAGCCGCCGCGTTCTCGCACGAACGTTTGAGATCTATCGCCAGCGCTTCAGCGACGACGAGGGTCGCGCAAAGGCAACTTTCGAAATCCTCACTGCAACCGGTTGGGCGCCGCATGAGAGTCAACAAAAGCCACTAAGGCCAGGTAGCGCGAAAACGCGGCTCGCAGATGCTTTAGGCGTTCCCGAACAATCGGCCGGCGAAAAACCAGACGGCAGTTAGGTTCTGGGTCTGCGTGTCATGCACCAGAAATGGACGCCTGGCAGCTCAAACTCGCCCGTCACCTCAAAACCGTGTCGCTGATAGAGCGCCACGTTCCGCGGTTTCGATGCTTCTAAGTACGCCGTCACCCCTGCCGCATCGAGCGGCGCCAACGCAGCTTTCAACAAGGTCGAGCCTACGCCACGCCCCTGCGCCGCGGTCGCCACGCCGAGGAACGACAAATGCGCATGCGGCTCGCGCGGATGATGCGCCGCCAAGCGCCCGCCCAATGCACGCGCACGCTGAAGCCCCTCAAATCCCGCGATCGAGTACAGCAACGGCAAAAGCATCACTTCTTGCAGCGGCGAGTGGTCAAATGCCTTGTCACCTGGGCGCAGCCAAATCGCGCCGCCCAGGTGCAGCCCATCCGCCTCAGCCAGCCAGAGCTCACGATTTGGATGCAGCGTGTCGCGCACAGCAGCGTGGAAAAACCGGCGGCGAGCGCGCTCTTTTGCTGCTCCCTGCCGCAGCCAATAATTCAACCCATCTTCGTCCACGAACGCATCGTGCAGCACAGCCGCGACAGCGTCCTTTTCCGCTGGTCCAGCAATGCGCACTGTGGGTGGGACGTTCATATTTTTTCGGAGATGCGGATCGCCGCGCGGCAGCCGAACTTGATCACGGCAGAAAGCACGGCATAGCCCGGCGCATCCTTGGCGCCCTGCTCAATCGCCGTATCGCGGTGCGCGAGTTCCTCTTCGCGGAAGCGATCCACGACGTCCTTGAGTTCCTCATCAACACCCGCGAGCGCTTCGCTCTGGCGCGCGTAGTGCTCTTCAATGACGTTCTCGACCGCTTCCGTGCAGGCGTGCGCTGCCTTCTCGCCCATGAGCGCAGTGACCGCGCCAAGACCGAACCCCGCGACACGCCAAACAGGCGCCATGATTGTCGGCCGGACCCCGCGCTCGGCGATCAACCGGTCAAACGTGCGCAGATGTTCGGCTTCGCCCGCTTCCATCTCACCAATGAGACGCGCAGCGTGCGCCTTGCCCTCGCTGCGGCCGAAGATGGCGCGCTGGCCGCGATAGATCTGCACAGCGCCAAACTCACCTGCGTGATCGACGCGCACCATTTCCGCCAAGCGTCGCTCTCGCGCGCCTTCTCCTGGCATTGGCGGCGAAATACGGCTCATGATTTGCGCTCCGGCAAAAGCCCTACGGCAAAGCTGGCGAGGGCAAGCAGCGTCGAGATGATGGCGTTGTATCCAGCCATCGAAATGCCGAACATCTGCCAGGCGATTTCATCGCACTTCGGCGCGCTTACGGCGCCGTCAAAATCCATGGGCCGGATGTCGTCCATATCGATCCGCGCGTCGCAATAACCGACGACCCAGTGCTGCTCGACAGCCACATGGTAAAACGCTTGCGCTGCGCTGCCGAGCAAGACGAGACCCAGCACGATCGCCGCCCCGCGTTGCACGCGGGCGCTGACGCGTGTCGCGATCAAGGCGATCAGCGCAACGCCAACCACGGCCCAATGCCAATTGCGCTGGTCGAGACACATGGGGCACGGCAGCAGGCCCCCGAAGCGTTGAAACGCGTGCGCCGCCGCTAGCATAGCGCCCGAGGCCAGCATCATCAGCAATGGCCAGAGGGGGCGCAGGCGCGAAACCAGGTTCATTGGCCCATCCTAGAGCAAGGCCCCGCCAGCTTACACAAGCAATGGCGCGGCGCCCCGCCGCATGCTTAGCCGCCGAACATGTCTCGCAGCCAGGGCGCGTGCTCCGACAAGAGATTTACGGCAAAGCCAGCGCCGACGACGAGCCCGCCAACTAGGATCGCCAGAAGCGTCAGCCAGCCCAACGCGACGAGCATGCCAAAGACGGTGAAAACGCCATCGCGTTGGATAAGCCCAACCGACATCAAGGTCAGCGCCACAGATGGAACCGTATTGGTGATCGGCAGCATCACGGTGATCGCCGCGAGCGCCATAAGCAGCGCCGCAAGTTTCTCACCAAAGCCAGCAGCAAAGAAGCGCCAACGCGGGCGCGACAGTGTTTCAGTCCAGCGCAGGCGCTTGTCCGCGAAGCCGGCGATCGAACTGATCCAACCCTTCTTTACACGCGCGCGCATGAACCAGCCCGGCAACCAAGGCTCCGAGCGGCCAATCAACACTTGCACTGCGAGCAAAAAGATCGGGACAGCGATGATCTGCGCGCCCGGCAACCCCGGCACCAAGCACGGCAAGGCGAATAACAAAATCAGCAGCCCGAACGCACGCTCATCAAGCCGGTCCACGATCTCGCCAACGGTGAGGCCCTCCTCGCCCGCAGCGGCGTCGATCTTTTGCAGTACGGTGATGAAGCTGCGGCCGGTGTCGTCGCGGATCGTGTCAGTGGCGGACATGGATGCCTTTTCGCGCAACGTTCTACCGTGCGGCTAGCACGGTTCGACAACCACGTCAGGAGCCGCGTTGACAAGATGACATCGTCGACTGGCTATCGCGAGCGAACGATGGTGCCCCCGGTCGGAGTCGAACCGACACACCTTGCGGTACCGGATTTTGAGTCCGGCGCGTCTACCAATTCCACCACAGGGGCAACGCACGCACCTTTAGCGCATCAACTTGCGTCTCTTCAACGCTCGACTGGGGCTTCCAAAGGCGAGGCGCTGAGGTATGAGGCCAGAAAGCCGGTGTCAAATCCGGCAGCGGGGGAAGCGCATGACCGACGCACCGGCGATCGCCGCCGAGGAGACGGGCTTTGGCCGCGTAGGCCGCTGGATCGGTCTGGTGCTCGGCCCGGCGCTCGCGATCGGGCTCCAATTCCTGCCGCCGCCGGAGGGGCTTTCAGTTGAAGCGTGGCGGGTCGTTTCGCTGGCGGCGTTGATGGTCGTGTTCTGGGTCACCGAGGCGATCCCGATTTCCGCTACGGCGCTTCTGCCGCTGGCTGCGTTGCCCCTGCTTGGCGCAACCACCATGGGGCAAGCGGCGGCCCCTTACGCCGACCCCATCGTCTTTTTGTTCATCGGCGGCTTCATTCTGGCAGCCTGCGTCGAACGCTGGCGACTGCACGAGCGTATCGCGCTTTCGATTGCGTCAGTGGCTGGAGGCCGACCGGTCGCGTTGGTCGGCGGCTTCATGATCGCCTCGGCGCTCATCTCGATGTGGATTTCAAATACCGCGACAACGCTAATGCTTGTCCCCATCGCTATCGGCGCGGCGCGCGCGATGTCTGGCGGCGGCAGCGCAGACTTGGCGCTCGGCGGCGCGTTGACGCTCGGAGTCGCGCATGCAGCTACCATTGGTGGCGTCGGCACGCCCGTCGGATCGCCCACCAATCTTATCGCCATGGCGTTCTTTGAGCGTGCGGGCGAGCCGATCGCCTTCATTGATTGGATGGCGCGCGCGTTGCCGATGATGCTGATCATGCTGCCACTTGCCTGGTTGCTGCTCTGTCTGCCGCTATTTCGGCGCAGCACACACACGCGCTACGAAGCCATTGGTGAGGTCGTGAAAACGGCGCTGAAAGCGCTCGGGCCTCTTACACGCCCGGAGACACGCATCGGGATTGTCTTCGCACTAGTGGCGTTGGCTTGGATGACGCGCACAGAACTCAACAAGCTCCCAGGGCTTGGTGCGCTCACTGACACCGGAATTGCCATTATGGGCGCGCTTTCGCTCTTCTTCATTCCATCAGGGCGCGGCGGCGGCGAGAAGCTGATCGACTGGAAGACCGCAGAACGCATCCCATGGGGCATCGCGATTTTGTTCGGAGGCGGACTCTCGCTCGCCGCAGGCATGGAGGCCACCGGACTCGCAGCCTGGATCGGCGAGTGGGTTGCAGGTTTAGACGGCGTTTCGGCGCTCGGCCTTCCGAACTCGCGAGCAATGTCGCGACACTGACATCGATGCTGCCGGTCGTCGCCGCCGTCGCCACCGCGACGGATACACCGCTGCAGCAATTGGCTTTCCCCGTCGCGATCGCCGCAAGCTTTGCCTTCATGCTGCCAGTGGCCACGGCGCCTAACGCCATCGCCTATTCTTCCGGTATGCTGACCTTGAAGCGGATGCTCAGCGTAGGGCTGGGACTCAACATCGCTGCGATCGTTCTCATCATTGCTTTCGCTGCAGGCTGAGCGTCACGCGCGCATTGCCTCCACGCGATCCCAGAACGCCTTCGGCAAATCGAGGCCGCTGAAGCGCTTCAATTCCTGCACCAACGTTGGCGACGTAACGTTGATTTCGATAAGTTTGCCGGCGATCACGTCGAGCCCTGCAAATAAGATCCCTTCGCGCTTCAACAATGGCGCGACCGCATCAACAATCGCGCGGTCGCTAGCCTCAAGCTTGGCCCCTTCAGCTATGCCACCGGCGTGAAGGTTGGCGCGGAAGTCTCCGCCCTGCGGCATGCGCCGGACGGCGCCAAACGCTTCACCGCCCAGTACGAAGACGCGCTTATCGCCGCCGCTGACAGCAGGCAGAAATTCTTGCGCCAAGATCGGCTCGCGGCCTGCGGCTTCAATAAACTTGCCGGCGCGGGCGCGGAAATCAGTGTCCGCCGCTTTCAGTTTGATGACGCCGTCGCCGCCCATCAGGTAGAGCACTTTCAGAACAACCTGGTCGAAGCGTTCGGCAAACGCTTGAAGCGCATCGAGATCGCGTCCGACCCAAGTCGTCGGCGTCAGCTCCGGAAAATGCATGATCGACATTTTCTCGGAGATGTTGCGCACACCCAGCGGCGGATTGATCACCAGCGCCTTGGTGAGTTCGAGCAAATAGGTGTTGGAAACGTAGCCCATGTCAAAGGGCGGATCCTGGCGCACCAAAATGACATCGAAATCGTCCAGCGGCCGGATTGCATCAGCGCCGTTCTCGTAATGCTTCTTGCCGTCTAGGCTGACTTTTGCGGTGCGCGACCGCGCCTTCACCACACCGGAATCGTAAAACACCTCGTTAGGCGTGAACCACGATACCTCGTGGCCGCGCGCTTGCGCTTCAATCATCAGCGCAAGCGACGTATCGCGCTCGACCACCATGGTTTGGATGGGGTCCATCTGCACGGCGACGCGAAGCGATTTCATGTGCTCTCCTAGCGGGCGCGGCGCGCTAGACGGCGCGCGCCTTGCGGCCGGCGTCTCGTGCGCCGCGGAGCTGTTCGGCGATCAGGAACGCCAAGTCCAGAGCCTGTTGGCCGTTTAGGCGCGGATCGCAGTGCGTGTGATAGCGGCTGGAAAGGTCTTCTTCCTTCAAAGCCGCCGCGCCGCCAATGCATTCGGTGACTTGCTGGCCGGTCATCTCAACGTGGACGCCGCCTGGGTAGGCGCCTTCCGCTGGCAAGATGTCCGTGAACGCCCGCACCTCCGCGAGAATGCGATCGAACGGACGCGTCTTGAAGCCGCTATCGGTTTTCAGGGTATTGCCGTGCATTGGATCGCACGACCAAACCACCGAGCGGCCCGCCTTCGTCACCGCGCGCGCAAGCTTCGGCAGCCCCGCCTCGACTTTGTCGGCGCCGAAGCGCGCAATCAGCGTGAGGCGGCCAGGCTCATCGTTCGGGTTGAGGACATCGATCAACCGCAGCAACTCATCTGCATCGAGGCTCGGCCCACATTTGAGGCCGATGGGATTTTTGATCCCCCGCGCGAATTCAACGTGGGCGCCGTCCAATTGGCGTGTGCGATCGCCGATCCAAACGAAGTGCGCGCTGGTGTCGTACCAATCGCCAGTCGTCGAATCGATCCGCGTCATCGCCTCTTCAAAGCCAAGCAGCAACGCTTCGTGACTTGTGTAAACATCGACCTGCTTCATCTGCGGCACGCTTTCCGGCGTGATACCGCAAGCGCCCATAAAGTCGATGGCCTCGGAGATGCGGTCGGCGATCTCCTGGTAGCGTTTGCCCTGCTGACTGTCGGCGACGAAGCCGACCATCCAGCGGTGCACGTTGTGCAAGTCGGCGTAGCCGCCGTTTGCAAAGGCGCGGATCAAATTCAGCGTCGCAGCCGATTGCGAGTATGCCTTCAGCAGACGCTCCGGATCGGGCGTGCGCGACTCCAACGTGAAGTCCATACCGTTGATGTTGTCGCCCCGATAAGAGGGGAGCGTAACGCCGCCTTGCGTTTCAGTCAGCTCCGAACGCGGCTTGCCGAACTGGCCTGCCAAGCGTCCGATCTTCACCACCGGCCGCGACGCCGCGAACGTCAGAACGACGCTCATCGCCATCAAAGTGCGGAAGGTGTCGCGGATATTGTCGGGATGGAATTCCTTGAAGCTCTCAGCGCAATCGCCGCCTTGAAGCAAGAACGCCTTGCCCGCGGCAACGTCAGCGAGCCGCGACTTTAAATTGCGCGCCTCGCCGGCGAACACGAGCGGCGGGTACGAGCGCAACTGCTGCTCGACGCGCGTCAGCGCTTCCGGATCTGGGTAATCCGTCGGGATGTGCTTGGCGGGCAGAGCGCGCCAGCCGGCGGGGGTCCATTTATCTCGCATCTGCGAACAGCTTAGCTCATGGAAAGGGGCGCAAGCGAGGCCCCTTGGCTGAAGATTGGCGCTAAAAATGGGGTGGCGAAGAGCCAGACCAACCCTGCCGCGATCGTGGCCGTCGCCGCCGCTGCGAAATAGAGCCCCGCATAGCGCCAGCCGCCCGTGAAAGCCGCGATGAAGCCCTTGGACAGGGAGTTCATCAGAACGGCGATCATGACCGCGTGCGCCCCGACGCTGGGGTCCAAGCCTCCGCGCACGAGACTAGTGGCGGCCAATGTCACCGCGTCCACGTCCGCGAGCCCGGCGGTAGCCGCGAATGGCAAGAGACCCGCCTGCCCGTAGGCGTCCGCGACGATGCGTCCAACGACAATCACCGCCCCGAGGAAGAGCGCAAACTGCGCCACGGACCACAGATCTAGCGGGCTGCGGAGTTCGCCGCGGCCATCGTCACCGTCGCCGGCGTCGGCGCGGTCGAAATAGCGCATCGCAAACGCGGAGATGCCAAAGACCACCGAGGCCGTCACGAGGGCCGGTCCGGCTTCCGGCAATACCGCCGCGCCTGTGACCGCTAGCAAAGCGACAACGCGGGCTACGCTGATCGCGGCCGCGATCGCGGCCGCAGCGCCGCCAACCAGTGCGTGGCTTTCACCGCGCTTCACGCGCCGACCCAATTCAGCAGTGACGACGGTGGATGAAACGAACGCACCCGCTGCCGCACCGGCGAGTACGCCGACATCGTCACCCAGAACGCGCACGGCGATGTAACCCGCGAAAGATGCGCCGGCGACGAGGATGGTCAGCAGCCAAAGCTCGCGCGGATTGATTGCCTCCCATGGATCGATTGTGCGATCGGGCAATAGTGGCAGAGCGATCGCCGTAGCTGCGAGGATTAGCAGCGCAGAGCGCAGCTCCTTCCAGGTGATCTTATCGAGCCACCCGTGCAGCGCTTCCTTAAAGGCCAGCAACCCGACGAGAGCGACGCCCACGGCCGCAGCGATGCGGAGATCACCCCACATCGCGTAGGCGCCGAGCGCATAAACCAGAAGGCCAGCGATCGTACCCGTGACGGAGACGTCGTGGTCCTTGAAGCTCTCGCGCAGCTTGAACGCCACGAACGCTCCCGCAAACACGAGCGTCAAAGCCGCAAAACCAATCTGGCCAATCATCGGCAGCATAGCGCCTGCGACCCCGCCCATGAGGCCGATCACCGCGTGGGTGCGAAGCCCCGCAGCGCGCGTGCCGTCCGGCGCGCCGCGATGCTGCCAACCGCGCTCGACGCCGACCAAAAAGCCGATCCCGAGCGCCATCGCCAGGCGCTGAAACATATCGATTAAGAGCGGATCGGGCATGGTCGTAGGCATGGTGCAAAGCGGCGGGCTGCGCGGCCACGCGCCGCCCCTTTGAGGCGAGGCGATAGCATTGCCAAGGCGTAATACGCCCGACTAGGGTTTCCCTTCAGAGCGTGGGGAAACTTTATGGCGATTGCGGCGTACCTCGCCTTTGAATCAGCAGACGAGGACGCTGCTCGCGCCATTGCGGCGGAACTTGAGCGCCATGGCTGGAGCATAACGCTTTCGGGGCCAGAATTGCGCGCCCAGGAAAAGCTGTCGGCGCTTGTCCAAACTATTGGTGAAGCTGGCATTGTCGTGGTGCTGGCGTCTCTCGCGGCGCAGGAGAGCACTTGGCTGCAGCGCGAAATGGCGGCCGCTCTAAACAATGGACGCCCGATCATTGTGGTGATGACAGGCGACCTGCCGGCAGATTCATGGATCCACGCCACACTCGATACCGCCACCGCCGTTGATCTGCGCCGCGGGCCCCGTTCAGAAACCCTCACCCAGATCGTCGACCGCGCCCGGGCGGCGAATGGACGTGGTCGCGTTTTCGCAATGCTCAACATCAAGGGCGGCGTGGGCAAAACCGTGTTGGCCGCGAATCTATTCGCCGCGGCGCACTTGGCCGACAAGCGTTCTGTCAGTTTTATCGACCTCGATCCGCAGCACAATCTCACGCAGTATTTTCTCTCGCCCGGCGAACGAAATCGCATTCGGGACCGTAATCACACGATCTACAACGTACTGAACCCACGCGGCGACGCGAGCGTTCCGCGCAATGATCTCGCCGCCATCGCTATTCCACTGAACCGTGTGCGTCGCGGCGGCGGCAAGCAGCCGAACTTCGAGTTGATCGCAGGCGACGAACGGCTATTCGAGTTTACCCTCGATACGCGCTCCGATCGGGACAAAGCCGAAGCCTTCACGCGATTTCGGGCGCTGATATCTGCGCTGCGGGCGCGCTCGGATGCGGTGGTCATCGACTCCAACCCGTGCGCCACGTTCCTCACCCGCCTAGCGATCACGACCGCTGACCACATCATCGCTCCGGTTCGCCCGGAGAAGTATTCACTCACTGGTTTGAACATGCTGGAACACGTCGTGCGTGAAGTGAGGGGAAGAGCCTTGCGGTCCAACGAGTTCTCGGTGCTGCTTAACGGCGTGAATGACCGCACTCGATCCGGCGAAACCAATGATGCGGATGCGTTCACACGCAACGAAATCAGCAACGCGCCGTTCTTCGGCTCAGCACTCCTGCCAGATGAAATCCCGTATTCTGCCGTACTCAAATCGGCGCCGACCGATCGGTTTGCGGCCAACCCGATCAACGTCAGCGCCATGATGCGGGTCGGCGGGCGGCCAGCCAAAGAGGCGCTCACGCACGCGGCGGCCGCTGTGCTGCGGCGAGCTGTGTCATGAAGAAGCTCGATGCCGACGGCGCAAAGGCGCTCAAGGCTGCTCTCAAGAGTCGCACGCGCCCAGAGCTGAAAAAGGCGTTTGCGCTGATCCGCGCGCACGAGGACCGCACACTCCTGGCGGCAGTCCTGCCGCCCAAGAAACGCGCCGCCAAGCGCAAGGGCGACCCGCTGGTGCGGGAGTTGGAGCAGACGCTGAAGCCGATCATGGGCCCAGCCCAGGAGAAGGCCGACTTGCTCATTGAGCACATCGCCAAGAAGCACCGCCGCAAGCTGGGCTTCCAGCCCAAGGGCCTAGCTGACGCTACGCGGCAATTGCGGACCAAGTTCTCGGATCAACAGATAAGCGCCGGCGCCAAGAGCCTCGTGACGCAACTCGCCAAGCTCTATGGCGACAGCGAAACCGTGGTGTAACCGCAGCGCACCCCTGGACGAACCTGGGCCGCCTCCCCAGGATTTGTTCATGACATTCTCCAAATCAGGTTTCGATCTCACCCCGCCCAGCGCCGAAGAGCGCGTGGCGCTTGAAGCTGGCCTCAATGATGAGGAGCGCCGGGTGCTGCTGCATCACGGCACCGAAGCGCCCTTCTGCGGCGGCCTGCTCAATCAGAAGAAGCCGGGCGTCTATTGTTGCCGCTTGTGCGGGCTGCCGCTGTTTCGACAGGACACCAAGTTCGAGAGTGGCACCGGCTGGCCGAGCTTCACAGCGCCGATCGACCCGCAACACGTCATCGGAATCGAGGACAATTCGTACGGTATGCGCCGGGTCGAAACGCGTTGCGCACGGTGCGACAGCCATCAGGGCCATGTGTTTCCGGACGGCCCGCGCCCAACCGGGCTGCGCTATTGCATCAATTCCGCGTCGCTGCAGTTTGCGCCGGATGGCGAGCCGTTGCCTGATCCGCTTGGTCGCGGCGAGCCGACAGATCAGTGATGACGGGTGCGGCGCAGTTGCTCGATCAGACGATCCAGCTCGCGCCGCATTTCACTGACGACAGTCTCGTCCGCAGCCGCTTCGGTAAAGTGGATCAGTGCGCGTGACACGACCTTGCCGACCAAAAGATTGGCCTCATTGGTGTCGCGCGTGAATTGCCATGCTGCCGCGGCGAGTTCGCCCTGGCGCGAAAGGATGGCCGTCACAGGTTGCGCCATGAGCGCTCTCCCTCGTTTCAGGCCGAACAGCTCCCCCTGTCCGAACGGCGTATCCAAAAGCACCGTACCAGCTTTTTCCCCAAGCTGGAGGTATAATCGCAAACTCTGGCCGTATTTTAGATCGGCATCGGAACTTGAAAGCGTTTGTTAAGTCTAACAGCGCGCAATGCGCGCGCTGGCTTGACGGAATGACAGGTTCAACGACCATGGACAGCGCGTGACCAAGCCCTTTCCGACCAAGAACCTCAGGTTCTTCCTCACGGCGCCATCGCCCTGCCCGTATCTGCCGGGTAAGCGCGAGCGCAAGATATTTACTGCCCTTGATGGCTTCGACGCCGAAACGCTTCACGACGCGTTGACCAATGTCGGTTTTCGGCGCTCCCAGAACATTGCTTACCGCCCGTCTTGCGAAGGGTGTGACGCATGCATTTCGGCGCGTGTGCCGGTCGAGCGTTTCACCTTTAGTCGTCGCTGGCGCAAGATCATGGCGCGCAACGCCGACCTGACGCGCACGTTGCGCCCAGCGCAGGCGACCCAAGAACAATTCATGCTCCTGCGCCGCTATCTCGGATCCCGCCACGCCACCGGCGGCATGGCCGACATGACGTTCAGCGATTACGCCGCGATGGTCGAAGAGACGGCGGTGCACACGCACATTGTCGAGTATCGGCATAGCAGCGGGCCCGCGCGTGGGACGCTGGCGGGGGCTGCGCTGGTGGACGTGCTCGGCGACGGACTCTCGCTCGTCTATTCCTATTTCGACCCCGACGAAGCGCGGCGCAGCCTCGGCATCTACACTATCCTCGATCACATCCAGCAAGCGCGCGCGGCGGGCTTTGCCCATGTCTATCTTGGCTACTGGATCCCGGGCTCCGACAAGATGGACTACAAGGCGAGCTTCCGGCCGCTTGAAGTGCTGCTCGGGGGGGAGTGGCGGGCGTTCGAACCGGTCGCGTTCTGAAATCCTCAGCCGCATCATCCCACGGCCTGGGCGCTGTAGGATAAGCTCGCGGCAGAGGTGACAAATGGCTGAGTCGAAAAAGTCCCTATGGCGCGCCGGCGAAATCGCGCCAGCCATGCGGCCCTTCACACAACGGCTCAACGCCAACTCGTTCTTCCGCGCTGCGGGGCTGTCGCGCCTTGCGGGTATGAGCCGCGCCCATGTCAGCCTCGTGCGGCTACCCCCGGGCAAGGACAGCTTCGCTTATCATGCCCACATGCTGGAGGAGGAATGGATCTACATTCTCTCAGGGCGCGCGGTCGCTGAGATCGACGACAAAACGACCGAGGTCGGCCCAGGCGATTTCATGGGGTTTGCGACCCCGGCTGTGCCGCACATTCTGCGCAATACGTTCGAGGAAGAGTGCGTCTATCTGATGGGCGGCGAAGATAAGCCGATCGATGTTGTCTCCTACCCTGAGCATGACAAGCGCTATCTCATCATGCAGACCGAGAAAGGCGCCGAGTATTACGAACTCGGCGAGCCGATTAAGCCGTACGGCAAAGCTGATTAGTCAGAGCACCACACCTTCGCGCGTGCGCGCGCCGTGCGGCGCCGAGTAGCCGAGGCGCGCGCAGATCCGGCTTTGCGTCGCCTGTGGGCCGGGCGGTTCAGCACCGGTGAAGGCCAGCAAAGTCAGCGACGTGGCGCGCGCGTCGTAGACGGTGGCGATGTATTCGACGCGCGCGCTGCCGCAGAGCTTCGCGCCATCGCTGCGGGGCGCTTCTTCGGTGACGCGGCGGAGCTCCACCAGGAGATCGCTCGGGCCGAAGGCGGCGGCGGCATAACTATCGCCATCGCGTGCGATGCGATCTGTGCCGCGCAGCGGATCCAGTGTGCGTGTAAACAGCGTTATTCCGCTGTCAAAGAGCATGCCGGCGCGCTCGATGCGCATGTTGCCGGTCAGCTGCTGCGCACTGGCGGAGGCGGCGTTGTAGGGGCCGCGCGGCATCACGGACGACGCAGGCTCCGCCGTTTGTGACGGTGCCTCGCTGCAGCCGGCGAGCGCGGCGAGCAAGGCGGCTGCGAGCACAATACGCATGCCGGACCATAAGCCCGGCCCGCCATGACCGCGACACGGCCCATCGCAGAAGCGGCGCGCCTCGTCGCGCTTCAGTCCATGAAGCCGCGGTGGCGGAGGAAGGCCAACGCGAAATCGCCGGCTTGCGCGGAGATGGTGGGGTCGGGCTGGGGCGTATCGCGATCATTGATGCCGGCGGGCGTGAAGAGATGGCCGTAGCCGATATAAACTTTGAGGACGCATTCGCCGCCGGCCGCGCGCATCGCTTCACAATAGCGGCGGGCGCCGGGGAGCGGCGTTTCGCTGTCGACATCGCCTTGCAGGATCAAGGTGGGCGGCAGGCCGGCGCGGACGTGTTCGAGCGGCGAAAGCTGCTGCGCCGTTTCCCTGCCCCCAACCAGGCGCGCGAACCAACCATCGCGGCCGACATCGAGCGCGGGAGAAAGCAAGACAAGCGCATTGGGACGCGCGGATTCGTCTTCGCTTTGTGCAGCGGTGACGGAGAGCTGGCCGCCGGCGGAGACGCCGTAGGCGGCGATGCGGTTTGGATCGATGTTCAGTCCTACAGCGTTGGCGCGGAGCCAGCGGATCGCGGCGCGCGTATCGGCGCTGGCGCGGCGCGGATCGCCGAGGCGATAGTCCAGGGCGACGGCGACGAGGCCGGCTTCGGCGAATTGGCGCGCGCGCGTATAGACCCAGGTGGCGTCGCCGGCGACCCAGCCGCCGCCGTGCAGCAACACGATCGCGCCGCGCGGACGTTGACGCGCGCCAGTATCGAAGACGTGCGCTTCGAACGAGACGCTGTCTTCGCTGACGATGCGTTCAACGCGCGGTGCGAGCTCGGTTTGCGCGAGCGCTGGCGTTGCAAGCAGCAAGAAGATCGCGGCGAAGAACGTGCGCATGGTCAGGCGGCGGGCATGTAATTGTAGATGCCGCAGAGTTGCGTGTCGTGCGCGTTGGGGCCTGGGGCGTCGGCGCCGGAAAAGATCTGAAGCGTCAGGGTATCGGCGTTGCGGCCGAGGATGACGTAGCTTGCGCTCGCGCCGCCGCAGAGATTGGGCGACGGCGCATTGGCGGCGATGCGGACGTTTTCGATGCGGCGCAGTTCCACGTCCGAAACCTGGATGCCGCTGCCGCTGTTGATCGTGCCGCCGCCCGCGGAGAGATCGGTGTCGCCCGCGAGATTCGCATCGACGCGGCCGCCTTCGATGCGGAAACCTTTTCCGAAGGAGAGCACGTCCGCACTTGCGTCGAGATCGCCGGTGATGCTCATCGCGGTGGTCGACATCGCGGTGTAGGCGCCGATGAAGGGCGACGGCGCGGCCTCCTCCAACGCGACTTCAGGCGCCTCTGGCGCCGGTTCAGGGGGTTGGCCGCACGCGACAAGCGCGAGAGCCAAGAGCGAAACCAAAGCGCGCATGAGATTTCTCCTTCGCGCGCAGCTTAAACATGCGCTGCGCGTCCGTCACGCGCGCGTGCGCATGCGGGAGAAAGAGAGGCCGGGGCGCGTGGGATGCGCCGGGTTAGTTCCGAGTTGCGCTGATCATCGCTGACCAACGCCGCGCATCGCACGCGCCCCGTCATGATCTGTGCTCGCCGGGCCGTCACGGGGAGGTTTTTCACTCTCCTGGATAGGTCCCCGGCGGCGTGCAGGCCTCGAGCCGTTCGAGGTCCCGGTACGCTCCCGCGGTTGGCGCCTTACGCTGCTTACCCGCGGGCTTCAGTGTTGATCTGTCGCCTCCGTTTTGCGGAGGAATTGCAGCGCTCAACTTCGGCGCGCCCGCCTCATCTGCACGCCGCCTCTGCCGGGTAGCCGGCGAGTTACGGACAGCACTTCACGCTCGATCACGTCCCCCGCTTCGCTCGGCTCGGCTAGCACGATGAACCTCTCGTGCGGGGGATGGGTGCATTATGCGCGCGGTTTTGGGGTGTGGGATACGTTTTTTGGATTTGCTTGTGGGGCAAGCGTTTAGGAGCGGAAAGTGTTGGATAGAGCGCGGCTCGTCCCCTGTCCCCCGCGAGGGGGGAGATTGAAAATGACCGCTGATCTTCAACACCGGTCACTTTGACAACGCCTGGTGTAGCGCGGTGAAGACCAGTTGTGGTGCCGACTGATCAGGCATTCCCGACACCTGCCCATCCCCAACCTCAAGAAGCCACCACTCGCCATCTTCATCCAGCGCGAAGTCCGCCGATGCGAACGGGCTTGGAAGACGTATCGCCACTTCATGCAACAGGGCGCCAGGAGGCCCGGGAAGAGTGCGCGCAGATTCAGAGCGCGGCCAACATCCCACAACGGCGCCATCAACAATGAACGCGCGGTACTCAAACGCAGGCTGGCCTAAAGGTTTCAGCGAAACGTAGGACTTGATCACCAACCCACCCACGAGAGAGTCACCCTGCAACTCGCGGAACCGCTGAATAACTTGCGCGGCCTGATCAAAGTTGGATGCGTCGGGAATGAAGCACGCTTCCGACCAGTAGCCGGAGGCCTGCGATTTCACCCAGTCCTTGATGATAACGGGTGCTGATCCGAACTGGCTGAGCGCAGCCGACACGGCCGCCTTATCATCGAGCGATTCCTTGTCGACCCACTTGGCAGCCGGTGAATACGCGCTGAGCGCTTCATACGAACCGATCGCGTGATGACACCGCTCATAGGCGGAGGGATCGGTCAGAAGCTTCACGCCTCGTTCGGCGAGAAGGCCATAAAGCGCCGCGAAGGCATCGCTCCTAAGCATCCAACCGCGGTAGACGCCACGGCCCTCTCCCGACTTGAACCTCCCGAGCGCCGCCGCCGGATCACGCCGGTGATCTAACTCGTCGTGGTCAATCAGCTTGATTTCAAAACCTTGATCCCGCGCAGCCTGCACCTCCGCCTCGAAATCCGGCTCGGGCGCGCGCGGATTCAGCGGATCGGAGCAAAAGAAGGCGTAAAGCGTCGACACACACCCTCACAACGGAATATTGTCGTGCTTCTTCCAGGGGTTCTCTAGTTTTTTGTTCTTCAGCGTGCCGAGGGCGCGGATGATGCGTTTGCGGGTTTCGCGGGGCATGATGACGTCGTCGACATAGCCCATGCTGGCGGCGACGAAGGGGTTTGCGAAGCGGTCGGAATATTCCTTGGTGCGGGCGGCGATTTTTTCGGGGTCGCCGATGTCGGCGCGGAAAATGATTTCGACGGCGCCCTTGGCGCCCATCACCGCGATCTCGGCGCTCGGCCAAGCGTAATTCACGTCGCCGCGCAGATGCTTTGAACTCATGACATCATAGGCGCCGCCATAGGCTTTGCGCGTGATCACCGTGACTTTCGGCACCGTGGCTTCGCCGTAAGCGAACAGAAGCTTCGCGCCATGTTTGATGAGGCCGCCGAGTTCTTGCTTGGTGCCCGGCAGGAAGCCCGGCACGTCCACGAAAGTGACGATCGGAATGTTGAAGGCGTCGCAAAAGCGCACGAAGCGCGCGGCTTTGCGGGAGGCGTCGATATCGAGCACGCCGGCGAGCACCATCGGCTGGTTGGCGACGATGCCGACGGTTGAGCCGTCGAGGCGGACGAAGCCGGTCAGGATATTCTTGCCGAACTCGGAACCGATCTCGAAGAAATCGCCTTCGTCGGCGACCTTCTCGACCAGCTCTTTCATGTCGTAGGGCTTGTTCGGATTATCGGGGATCAGGCGATCGAGCGAAGGCTCTTCGCGCGTGACGTCATCGAAGTGCGGGCGCGTCGGCGGCTTTTCGCGGTTGGAGAGCGGCAGAAAATCGATGAGCCGGCGCATCTGCGTCAGCGTCTCGAAATCGTTTTCGTAGGCGCCGTCGACGACGCCGGATTTCGACGCATGCACGCGCGCGCCGCCGAGTTCTTCGTGGGTGACGATTTCGTTCGTCACGGTTTTCACGACTTCGGGGCCGGTGACGTACATGTACGACGTATCCTTCACCATGAAGATGAAGTCGGTCATCGCTGGCGAATAGACATCGCCGCCCGCGCACGGCCCCATGATGACGCTGATTTGCGGGACGACGCCCGAGCCCAGAATGTTGCGCATGAAAATGTCGGCGTAGCCGGCGAGCGATTCAACGCCCTCCTGGATGCGCGCGCCGCCCGCGTCGAACAGGCCGACGATCGGCGCGCCGTTCTTGATCGCCATGTCCTGGACTTTGACGATCTTGGCTGCGTGCGCGCCGGAGAGCGAGCCGCCGAAGACGGTGAAGTCCTTGGAGAAGACGTAAACCAGGCGCCCATTGATGGTGCCCCAGCCGGTGACGACGCCGTCGCCGGGGATTTTGGTTTTCTCCATGCCGAATTCGTGGCTGCGATGTTCGACGAACATGTCGAACTCTTCGAAGCTGCCTTCGTCGAGCAGAAGATCGATGCGTTCGCGCGCGGTGAGCTTGCCCTTGGCGTGCTGGGCCGCGTGGCGCTTTTCGCCCCCACCCGCGCGCGCCGCAGCGCGCTTAGCTTCGAGGGCGGCGATGATGTCTTTCATTCGGTGGTCTCAGTGTTGAAGTGGAGTGAGGAAAGGAACGCGCGCGTCGAGGCGAAGTCGATGTCGCCGCCGGGGCGGACGGTGCGGACGGCGGTGTAGCGGGCAATGCTGTCGCCCTGGCCGATGAGGAAGATGCGCGCAAAGCGCTGTTCGTAGAGATCATCGCTCCTGCCGGCGACTTCGTAGGCGCCGACGCTGACGCCGTCGATGGTTTCCATCGAAGAGACAGGATCGGTTTCGCGGGCGAGATCGCTGGGAAAGATTTCGGCGGTGATGGCGTTGAGCTGGTCGCGGTTGAAGACGATGTCTTGGGGGACGACCTGCTTTTCAACGGCGCAGACGATTTCGGCGGGCCCGGCTGGGCCGCGGCCGAGCGAGCGCACGAAAAGCACGAGGTCCGGATCGTCGTTGGCGACGATGTTCCACATTTCTGGGAGCGTCATGTGGAAGGCGCCGTCCGCGCTCGCCCACGGCCGCTCCCATTGGGCCAAGGCTGGCCCGGCCGACAGAGCGAACACCGCAAATGCAGCCGCCCACGTCCTCATTGCGCCGCGCCGTGGATGCGCAGCGTGCCGAGTACGGCGTTGACGTTGGCGATCTCTGCATCGTTTGCGGGCCTGGTCATGCCGCAGGTGACATTGACCTGCAGCGTCTGCGTGCCGTGACTGAGATAGAAGAGCCGCCAGAAATTCAGATAGCGCCCCTGCTCGAAGGAAAAGCTCGCCACCGCGACGCCGTTCAACTCGGTGCGCTCAAAGCTTGAGAGCGGCGCACTGGTGATGGCTTCGAAATCCGCTTGCGTGCGATTGGCCACGGCGAGGTTGGCGCGGGCTTGCGGCATGTTGGGCGGCGCATTCGGCACGACAACGCTGCGCACGCCGCACATGCGCATCTGGCCGCTGGCTTGAAAGCCGTTGTGCTCGATGAGGAGGACGTCGCCATCTTGCGGCGCGAGATCGGCGGGATCGATCGGCGTCCAGCCTTGCGCCTCGTAGTCGATGGAAAACGCGCCGGTGGGATCGGTCCATGCTGCGCTGGCCGGAGATTGCTCAGCCCAAGCCGGCGCCGCCGTCAGCGCGGCACAGAACGCGACACACGTCAGAAAAGCCTTCACCGGACGCTCCCCGCGGCGACCCAACACCGCCATCGGGTTAGACGGGGCGCTGGAGCGAGGCAAGAGCGGGCCTAGTTCGGGCGCTTGGCGTTGGGCCAGCGGCGCGCGGCGTCCTCCAGCACAGCCTTGGCCTCCTTCGGCTTGCCCAGCTTTTCGAGCGCCGCTGCGCGGTTGAACGAGAGCGCGGCCCCAGAGCCGCCACTGGCCTCGACCTGATCGAAGGCCGTAAGCGCATCGGCGGCGCGCCCGAGTTTCAGCAGCGCCGCCCCTTGGCTGTGGAGCGCACCCACATGATTGGGATTGGTGAGCAGCGCTTCGTTGGCGGCGTCGAGCGCTTCTTGCGCACGCCCCTGCCCGCGCAACGAACACGAAAGCAAATCCCATGCGCCTGCTGTCGGCGCTTTCGTGATCATGAGCCGCGCGCCTTTTTCCGCTTCGTCATAGCGGCCGGCGCCGTAACAGGCGGTGACGTAATTGTTGAGGAGACCCGGCCATTCGGGATCGATGCGATACGCTGCGGCGTAGGCTTCCGAGGCTTTCGTGGGATTTTCGCTCAGCGTCAGGATGTGGCCGAGCGCAATGTTGTGACGGAGCGATTGCGGCTCGTCCGTCAGTGCGCTGCGGAGCAATTGCTCGGCGTCGGCAAAGCGCTTCTGATGCGCGCGCACCATCGCCATTGCATGCTTTGCTTCAGCAGGAGCGGTTTTGATGTCGCGCCATTCTGCGCTCAGCGCTCGTTCCGCCGCTGCGGAATCGCCGGCTGCAAGGTGTTCTTCAGCTTTGCTGAGCACAGCTTCGCTCATCTCATCTCTCCGTCACTCTTGTCACCGGGGTTATCGGCTGGCGCGCAGGCAGACAAGCTTTTGCATCAGGCTGGGACAGCGTCGAACGGCGCGGTCAGGCGCTCGCCTTCGCTGAACGGAATGGTGCCGTGCCACATGTATGAGGGGAAAAGCACGAGGCGCCCGCTCCTGGGCTGGACCACCTTTTCTACGGCGCATCCGGGCGTCGGCAAACGCGGCTCGCCGAATTTGATCCAGCCCTGCTGATCGGCGCCAGACTCCATCACCTTGGGCAAGGACACGTAATAGGCGGAACTGATCCATCCGGCCGGATGCAGGTGATTGACGTGAAAGCCATTGGCTTTGAGCTTCACCGACCATGCGCCGCTGAGGCGAAATTGGCCGGTCTTGCGCCCGCTCCAGGGATGGGCGGGATCGGGGGCGCCCATGGACGCGATGTATTCGAGGATCGGATCGCTCAAAGCGCGCAGATAGGACTGGATCACAGGATCATCGACATAGATCAAGCTGCGCGAGGTTTGCGAGCCGCCGCGCAGCGATTGATCGAGCGGATGCGTCTCCAGAACGTGCAAGCGCGCAAGGCTGGCGGCCAGCGCTTCGTTGAAGGCGGCCATGTTTGCGTATCCGGCCGGCGGCGAAAGATCGTAGGGGCGCACCATGCGCTCGTAATCACAGAGCGCGTGGTAGCGCGGATCGCCGAGTTGGCGCAGCGCCATGGTCTCGTAGCAAATCCACTCTTGATTGAGCGGCGCAGCGCGACGGGCGACTTCGATCTCGCGCAGCGCCTCGTCGCCGCGCCCAAGCCGCAGCAGCACGTTCGTCAGATTGCCCCGCACCTGCATCATGCCGGGCACGGCGGCGGCAGCGCGCTGCAACAGCGGCAAGGCTTCCGGCGCGCGCCCCATCTCATCGAGCAAAACGCCGAGCGACTGAGTCAGCGCAATATCGCTGGGCGCGCGCTCCAGGCCGGCGCGGAGCATGGCTTCGGAGCGATCCTTGAACTCAGCGCGGCGCAGCAGATCGGCGCACATCAGGCGAAGTTGAACATTATCCGGCTGGCGCTCGACGGCGGCCTCAAAGTCACGCGTGAAGCGAGCTTCGTCGCCGCGCATCCAGCGAGCGTTGGCGAGCGCCGTGTGCAGGTTCGCGTCAGCTGGCCAGCGCGCTACGCCCTGGGCGAACGCGGCTTCTGCTTCGGCAGCGCGCGTCATGTTGAAGAGCGCCGTGCCGCGCGTGAACACGATCGCCGGTGCGGTGACACCGCGCGCGCTCAAGGCGTTCAGCGCCGCGAGTGCATCTTCGTTGCGGCCTATGCGGGTAAGGATGGTCGCGCGCGTGTGCGCTGCTGCAGCGTCATTGGGATCGCTGGCGACGGCCTGCTCCGCTGCTTCGAGCGCCTCTTCCAGCTTATCTTGCGCGCGCAGTGCGCTGGCGAGGAAATTCCAGGATTCTGCGCTAGGCGCGGCGATGGTGAGCGCGCGCGCGACACGTTCGGCGTCGGCGCCACGGCCAGCGGCCAACGCGCTGCGCGTAAATGCGCGGGCAATCGGCAGCGACTCGGGATCAAGGCGAAACGCCTGCGCAAACGCATCGGCGGCGTCGCCGTGAAGTTGAACGCTGGCGAGCAACTCGCCCAGCGCGAAACGGTGGCGCGCCACGTTGGGCTCGGCGGCGATAGCGCGGCGGAAGTAGCGCTCCGCATCCGGGACACGGCGCTGGAGGCGCCTGATCGCGCCTAGCAAATGGAGAGCTTGCGTTCGGCGCCAAGCGCATCGCCGCGGCGCAGGATCGCTTCCGCTTCCTCAAGGACCTGATCGGCGCTCATGCGAGAGCCTCTAGGAATCGCGCCAGCCCATCAAGCTCTGCACGTATGCGCTCGAGCCTCACGCGGGCCTCCTCGTCATCACCCCAGCGCTCAAGCGCCCAAAGCTCGTCCAACACCGACGCGAGATAGACCTCTTCGGCGTTCAGGCGACCTTGCGTCAGCGCAAAGCCGACGATCAGCGAGCCTGAGATAGCGGTCGCTTGCGTGAGCGCAGTGAGGCGAAAATCATCGAAGGCGAGCGCTTGATCGCGCACTGACGCGCGCGCGCCAGGCGGCGCTTCCGCAGGACTGACCCCAACGACCACAGGCAACTTGAGTCCCAGAGCTTCCTGCGCCCAATCAACGGCCGGCTGCCAGGCCCGCTCCTGACGCTCGACCAATTCGCGTGGCGCGCTGGCGCGATAGCAGCACATATCGGTCTGCACATAGGACGCGACGAAGTCGGCGCGCTCCTCACGCGCCGGACGGGTCCAATCGATCGCGGCGAAGGCCAACTGAGTGACAGGCATGGCGGCAGGGACAATGTTGACTTCTTGCGCCGCCCATTCCTGTGCGCACGCTTCGGCGAGCGCCCTGGTCGGCGCAACGAAGTGTGCACCGCCGGGCGTGCGCACGCGTCTTGTATCCAGCGCGATAGAAAAGCCGCCATCCGCCTCGACGACGCTTACCGTCTCGTAGAACCGCCGCGCATTCGTATTCATGCCGCTCGTCGTCATAGCCTTGTTTAGCTGAACCTCTGCCGGCCCGCACGCGGACGAATTGCCCGCCCTAGGCTGGCGCCACAGTAAAGGCGGCGGTCAGCAATTCATCACCGCCTAAGGGCGCTATCCCATGCCAGATATAGGATGGAAACAGCACAAGCTGGCCGGCTTTTGGCTCGATCATGCGTTCAACGCCGCATTCGGGCGGCGGCTTGTTCGGCTCGCCAAATTTCAACCAACCCGAATGGGGATTTTGGCCACCCTCGTCCGGCATCTCAGCCGCAATATAGATGCCGCTGATCCAACCACGGTCATGAACATGGCTCGGCTGGAAACCTTCCTTGATCAGCCGCGCGGACCAGAGGTTGGTATAGCGATACTGCTTGCCACGCCGCGCCGTGATGGAGCCTGCTGACTCAGGCAAGCGGGAGATGTAGTCGCGCACATGCGGCTCGACGGCGGAGAGGAAAGTTTTGAACAGCGGATCGGTGTGCGTCAGCAAGTTGCGCGGGGTTTGGCTGAAGTTCGGCCGCGGCTGATCCAACGGATTGGCGCTGCTCCGATGCTGGCCGCGCAGCAGGTTGGCGAAGCTCGCGTTGAAGCTCTCAGCGGTGAAATGGCCTTCGGGCGCCTCGATTGTATAGGTCCGCACTAATCGCTGATGGTCGCACCATTGGCGATAGAGCGGATCTCCGAGCATACGCAGCGCCGTGCACTCGCAAGCGAGAAGATATTGCTCGTCGGGCTCCTGCGCGCGCAGTTCACGCACAAGGGTGAGCGCCTCAACTGCGCGCCCGCACCGCAGCAGAACCGAGAGCATGTTGCGCCGCGACGAGCGCGCTTGCGGCGCTGCCTCCGCTACGGCGCGCAACAGCTCCAATGCGTCGTCTGGGCGATCAAGCTCATCCAGGATCACAGCTTTAGCGCTGAGCAGTTGTCCCGATTGCGGCGCATAGCGCAGCGCTTCATCAAGCGCGGTCAACGCCTTGGTGAAGTGACCGCCGCGATGCAGTGCATCAGCGCATGCGAGGCGAAGCGCCAGATCGCTGGGGCGACGCCAAAGCAATTCGGCCTCCGTGAGTTCTGTACAGTTCTCGCCTTCGCCGCGGAGCCACCGGATGCGGGCAAGAACGGTGTGGAGCGTCGTCACCCCGGGCCACATCTGGATAGACTGCTCGGCGACGGTTTCGGCGTCCTTCTTGCGGCCGGCTGCGAACAGTGCGCGGATGTAGTTCAGCGCAAGCTCCGCAGTATCGAGATCGACTTTCGCGAGCCGCTCATAAATTTCGAGCGCCTCGCCGCTTCGTCCAACGCGCTCGAGCGCCATGGCGTAATTGTATTGGAGGCCGCGCAGTTTGGGCGCGCATCTCAGAGCTGCTTCCGCGGATCCGAGCGCTTGATCGTGACGCTCCATGGCGCGCTGAACTTGGCCGAGAAGCGTCCACGATTCTGGGCTTGGCTGTGCCGCGACGAAGGCGGACGCTTCGCGTTCGGCTTGCTGTAAATCGTCGGCGCCGATGAGGCAGCGGACGATGTTGGCGCGGACGGCGGCGGTTTCGGGCGCGAGCGCCATGGCGGCGCGGTAGACGCGCATCGCTTCGCCGTATTCGCCGCGCGCTTGCAGCACGACACCGAGATCGTTGTAGTAGGCGCCTTCGCTGAGGGCGTGAGCGATGGCGCTGCGCATCAAGCGCTCAGCTTCGTCGAGCTGGTTTTGCGCTTTCTTGATCAGCGCCATCAAATGAAGCGTCGGCGCATCGGTACGCAAAGCGCCGAGTATTGGCGCAAGCACACGTTCGGCGCCTTCCGCGTCGCCTTGGCCAAGCAGCTCGCGGCTGGCGTTAGCGATGGCGGCCGCCTCTGCTGGCTTCATCGCGTCCCCTCGAACGGCGCGAACGGATCGCGGGCTTCGCGTTCGTCGAAGCCGAGGAGATTGAAGGTGTGCACCATGTGCGCGGGCAGTTTGGCGATGACTTTGAGTTCGCCGCCGGATGGGTGCGGCATGCGGATGGCGCGCGCGTGGAGTTGCAGCGCACCGTTCAGATCGTTCGGCGTCGGGCGATCGCACTTGTATTTTGGATCGCCGGCGATGGCGTGGCCCATCTCGGCCATGTGAAAACGCAATTGGTGCGTGCGGCCCGTCACTGGACGGAGCGCAAGCCAGGCGGCGCGGCCGCCAGCTTCGGACATGAGCGCGTATTGGGTGATGGCGTGGACAGCGCCTTCGTCGGTTTGTAGCGCGCGCTGCATCATCTCACGGTCAGCATCGTGGACGCCCGGGGCTTTGCGAATCCAACTGCGGAGTTCACCGATCTTCGGACGCGGCGAGCCGACGACGATGGCCCAGTAAATTTTATCGGTGTCGCGGTCGCGGAAGGCTTCGCCGAGGAACGCGGCGGCGCGAGGATGGCGCGCGAGCACGAGACAACCGGAGGTGTCGCGATCCAGGCGATGGACGAGCTTCGGCTTCTTCTCAGCGTCGAACTTTAGACCAGCGAGCAAGCCATCGATGTGGCGCACGGTTTTTGGGCCGCCTTGAACGGCGATGCCCGGCGGCTTGTTCAGAACAATCACGTCGTCATCGCGATGGATGACGAGCGAGCGGATGAAGTCCTCGTCTTTGCGCGTCATGCCCTCGGGGGGCTGCGCGGGCGGCGGATCGGGCAGCGGCGGGATGCGCACGCTTTGGCCAGGGCAGACGCGGTCGGACGCTTTCACGCGCGCGCCATCGACGCGCACTTGGCCGGTGCGCAGCATCTTTTCGACCTGGCCTTGCGTCAGTTGCGGATAGCGGCGGCGCAGCCAGCGGTCGATCCGCGCCACGCCATCGTCCTCACCGACTTCGACGGTCTCGACCGACCTCATACTCGCCCCAATGCCAAACCGGCCCAGCAAGCGCCGACGCACAACGCGACCGACGCCAACGCATAGAGTGCTGCAAGGCCGGGTTGATGCTCCATAAGCTTCACCGTCTCCAGCGAAAACGCCGAAAACGTGGTGAAACCACCCAGCACCCCGACGCCGAGGCCGAGCCGCAGCGCGGTTTGCTCAGGCCCGACGCGCGCGGCGAGGTAGCCCATGGCAAAACCGCCGAGGACGTTGACGATCAAAGTGCCCCACGGAAACGCCAGCCCCAGCCACCGCGCCGCGCCAAGGCCGACGCCATAGCGCGCAACGGCGCCGACGGCCCCACCCAGAGCCACCCACAGCACCGGCATCATCCGGCGGGCGCGATCCGGGCGCGGAGATTGGTCGAAGTCGAGCGTGCGTCGTAGGCGTTCGCCTCATCGGGCTTTGGGCCTTCGCCGAAGCGGACTTCGAGCGTGGCCGAACGCGCGCGCTGCGCGCGTTGGCCGCCGAGCGGAATGTTAAAGCCGACGCCGCCGCTGACGCCGCTCCGCCCGCCATAACTGCCGCCGCCGACGCCGATGCCGATGCTTGGGCCGGAGGAGCGCGAATTCTGTTCGTCGAGCGTGCGGCGATCGACCCAAAACCAGCTGCGGCCATTCTGCAGCGTCAGGTCGGCGGCGCGCAGCAAGGCATAATCCTCGAGCACGGACGCCTCGGCGCTGCCCGGCGCACGATAGGTGACGAAGTAGCGGTTGGATTCGATCTGGGTCTCGGAATAGCCGGCGCTGGTTTGACCGGTAGCGGCCGCATACGGCGGCGGGCCGGACGAGGCGCAGGCGGACAGGACGGTGGCGGCGGCGATGAATGCGAGTTGTCTCAGCATGGCTTGGTCCTCGGCGGATTCCCTCAATGGGTGTTCTAACAGCTAAGTCAGCCCTTGGGCGCCTCAAGTCCGAGTGATGCGAGCGTTTGCTGAAAAGCGGCAGGCGGCGGGGCGCTGAATGCGCGCCTACCGCCCTCGGGATGGGGCAGATCGAGGACGGCGGCGTGGAGCATCAGACCGCTTATTTCGGTACCGGCCAGATGAAAGAGCCCGCCGTATTTGGCGTCGCCCGCAATGGGCCGGCCGATCGCGGCCAAGTGCGCACGGAGTTGGTGCATGCGGCCGGTTTCGGGTTGGAGTTCGACCAAGGCGGCAGCGGCGCTGGCGGCAAGCGTGCGATAGGCCGTCAGCGCGGATTGCGCGCCGGTCTCGCCAGGGCGGGCGATTTCCATGATGTCCAAGCCTTTGCGCGAGGACTTCTTCAGCGGCAGGTCGATGGCGCCCTCGGCAGGTTCTGGCGCGCCGCCGCAGACGATTGCGAGATAGGTCTTGCGCACGTCGCGGCCAGCGAACGCTTCGGAGAAGAACGCCGCCGCCGGTTTGGTGCGCGCGGCGATGAGGACGCCGGAGGTGTCGCGGTCCAGACGATGCACGAGACGCGGGCGCTTGCCGTTAGACTTTGCGAACGCTTCGAGCAAATCTTCGAAGCTGCGTTGAACGCCGGAGCCGCCCTGCACGGCGAGGCCGGCGGGTTTGTTAAACGCTAGAAGGTGCGCGTCCTCCGCGATCACCAAACCACGCGCGAACTCGATCTCGTGCGGCGCCAGACTCACTGCGCGGGCCGCACTCTGGATTGCGCGGCGGATTGTTCGGTTTCGCTGAGCAACGCATCCAGTCGCGCACGATCATACCAATGACCGGCAGCCATGACGCCCTGTGGCGTTCTCAAAACGCCCAAGTCGCGCTCCGGATCGCCCGCGAGTAAAACGAAATCCGCGCGCGCGCCTTCACGAATGACGCCAAACTCACCCGCTTTATCAAGGAAGCGCGCGGCGTCCAAAGTGGCGATGCGCAAAATTTCCGTGTTGCTGAAGCCTGCTTCGCTGAAGAACCCCAGCTCTTCATGAATTGCGAAGCCGTACATCACATAGGGATTTGGTGCGTCCGTGCCGATCAGCAGCGCGGCGCGCGCTTGACGCAACGCCCGCAGCATTTCGATACGCCGCGTGTGCGCCTGCTGGGTGACGCGATAGCGCGCCGCGAGATCGGTACCCGGTGGAATGCGCGTGGTGTAGCTATGCCAAAAGTCCAGCAAACCCTGTTGCGCATAGCGTAGCTCGGGAGCCGCATCGGCGGCGTTGATGTCCACGAACGCGCGCGAGGGCGCAAGATGGACGATCAGCGTCGGCACTTGCCAAACGCCGCTCGCGGACACGCGCTGCGCCAATGGTGCGACCAGATCCGCCTGCGCGCCTTGCCAGCGCGCCTGCACACCTTGCCCTTCGCCACCGAGAGCACGCTCGTAGCCATCAAGATGCTCAATGCTGTCGACATGGAGATCGAGCACCTCGTCCAGCGTCATTGACGCCGGAACGTGCGCGTAAATCTGGAGATTGTGCGCCCGGGCCTCTTCGACACCGGCTCGAAACTGTTCGGGCGTCAGCTGGGCGTAGAGTTTGATCGCGAGGTAGCCGGCCTCGGCGTCCTGGCGGACACGCTCTCGTACGCCTTCCACGGTTTCGACAACAACGCCGGGTCCCCAGAACGAGCCGGGACCGTCAATGAGTTGTCCGCTTGAGTAAACGTAGGGGCCAACCACCTCGCCGCTCACAGTGCGGGCGGCAAGATCGAGCGTGGTGCCAGGGCCGTTGCCGCCGCCGAAGCCGGACGGGTTGCGGATTGTGGTGATCGAATTAGCCAGCATCAGCACGCCGACCGAAGGTTCCTGATAGTGGACGTGCATGTCGGCGACACCGGGCGCGAGCAAGCGCCCTGCGCCGTCGATAACCGTAGCGTTCTCGGGGAGCGAAACCCTGTCATCAGGCGCAATCGCAATGATGCGATCGCCACGCACGACGACGGTGTGGCGCGCAAGGCGTTCGCCGCCGTACTCGGTCACCACGGTGACATTGCGAAACGCGGTCACCGGATCGCCCGCGTCAATCACGCGTTGCGGCGCCGATACGCACGCCGATACCAAAAAGAGTGCGGCGAGCACCGCGCGGCGGATCAGCATCTTCATTCCCTCCACGCCTCCGTGGCGCCGCTCAGCGTTTGAAGCCAACCCCTGGGGCCAGCTCAAGCGGAAAATTACGTCCTAGTCTTTGCGTTCGGCGCGCAACTTGGCCCAGTGCTCCAAGCGCTCCTTGATCACGCCTTCGCGGCCACGGCCTTCCGGCGCGTAGAACTGACGGCGCTCCATTTCATCGGGAAAATAGTTCTGACCCGAGAAGCCGCCCTCCGCGTCATGGTCGTACGCATAGCCTGAGCCGTAACCCAAATCCTTCATCAGCTTGGTTGGCGCGTTGCGGATGTGCATGGGCGGGCCGAGTGCGCCGGTTTCGCGCGCCGCGGTTTTGGCTTGCTTCCAGGCGACATAGGCGGCGTTGGATTTTGGCGCGGTGGCGAGGTGGATCACGGCTTGGGCGAGGTGCAGCTCCGCTTCCGGCGGGCCGATGAAGTGGACGGCGTCCTTAGCGGCGTTGCACACCAGGAGCGCGGTGGGATCGGCGAGGCCGACATCTTCGGCGGCGGCGCGCACCAGGCGGCGCGCGATGAAGAGCAAGTCCTCACCGCCATCAATCATACGGGCGAGCCAATAGAGCGCAGCATCGGGATCGGAGCCGCGGATGCTTTTGTGCAGCGCGGAGATGAGGTTGTAGTGCTCCTCGCGATCCCTGTCGTAGGCGGGCGCGCGCTTTTGCAGGAGTTCCCCGAGCGCTTTGGCGTCGAGCGGCGTTTGGGTTTCGAGCGCGAAGAGCTCTTCGCTGAGTGTTAGCAGATAGCGCCCGTCGCCATCGGCCAGATTGGTGAGCGCGATGCGCGCGTCGTCCGTGAGCGGCAACTTGCGCTCCAGCAGCGTTTCCGCGCGCTGTAACAAGAGATCGAGCGCCGGTTCATCGAGGCGCTTCAGCACGAACACTTGCGCGCGCGAGAGCAAGGCCGCGTTAATCTCGAAACTTGGGTTCTCGGTGGTCGCGCCGACGAGGGTGACGACGCCCTGCTCCACGTACGGCAAAAATCCATCCTGCTGGGCGCGGTTGAAGCGATGGATTTCGTCGACGAACAGCAATGTCGACTTGCCAGAGGCGCGGCGGCCACGTGCGGTCTCGAAGGCTTTCTTGAGATCGGCGACGCCGGAGAAGACGGCGCTAATTTGTTGGAACTCGTGGCCGGTTTCTTCCGCCAACAAGCGCGCGATCGTGGTCTTGCCGACGCCGGGCGGCCCCCAGAGCACCATCGACGCGAGCCGCTTTTGCGCCACCATGCGGCCGATTGGGCCTTCTGGTTTCAGCAAGTGATCTTGGCCGACCACCTCATCGAGCTTGCGCGGGCGCAGGCGCTCCGCCAGAGGCGTGGGCGCGGCCTGACCAAGGCCCGAGGCTTCGAACAAATCGCTCATGGCGCCAAGATAGGCTCTTCGCGGGAGAGAAACGATGGCTTTCCCGGTCGTCCCAGCAATACCGCCTAGAAGCGCAACTCCGCACGCTGGCCGTTGCGCTCGACGCCGATCACCCAGGTGCGCGCTTGCGCCATCAGGCGATCGAGCTGAGCGGCGTCGCGCACCGGCTGGCCGTTCACCTCGTCGATGATGTCGCCCACGCGGAAGCCGATGCGGGCGGCGATGCCGCGCCGATCGAGCGCTTGGATAAAGACGCCGTCGGCGAACGGATCGACACGGGAGGCTTCCGCAGTCGCCGGCGTCAGCGTGACGACACGCGCACCTGACAGCGGATGGCGGCCGGCGAGCAAGACGGGATCGGGCGCGCCGCCGGGCGGAGCTTCGGCCACCGCGGTCAGCGATATCTGCCTGCCGCCACGCAGCACCACGAGCGGCACCTGCGATCCTGGACGCTGTGTAGCAAACTGATAGCGCACGGCCGCGTCGTCACGAACATCAACGCCGCCGACCGAGAGAATGATGTCGTTCAAGCGCAGACCGGCGCGCTCGCCGGAAGAGCGCGGATAGAGCTGGCTCACCAAGACGCCCTCTGGACGCGGCAGATTGAGCGAGCGCGCGAGATCGGACGTGACCGTTTGGAGCCGCGCGCCGAGCCACGGACGGATGACGGTGCTGCCGCCGGAGACGGCGGATTCCACCACGCGGCGCACCATCTCGGATGGAATGGCGAAGCCGACGCCGTTGGAGCCGCCGCTCTCTGAGGCGATGGCGCTGTTGATGCCGACGAGCGCGCCGTTCATGTCGACGAGCGCGCCGCCGGAATTGCCGCGATTGATGGCGGCGTCGGTCTGGATGAAAAACGCGTAGTCGCTGATGCCGACTTCGGTGCGCGCGAGCGCCGAGATGATGCCGCTGGTCACTGTTTGTTGCAGGCCGAACGGGTTGCCGATGGCGAGAACGAGATCGCCGACTTGGGCGTCGGCGGTGTTGGCGTATTGCAGCGTCGGCAAACGCTCGCCGCCAGTATTGATGCGCAGCACGGCAAGATCGACGCGCGGATCGGCAAGCACGAGTTCGGCGTCGAACTCGCGGCGATCGGCAAGCACGACTTTCAGAGATTGGGCGCCTTCGATGACGTGGTTGTTGGTGACGATGATGCCGTCGGCGCCGACAATGACACCCGAACCGAGCGATTGCTCCATGCGTGGGCCGCTGAAGCGGCCGAAGAACGGATCGCGCGACATGCTGCGGACGACGCGCTGGGCGTAGACGTTGACGACGGCGGGGCCAGCGCGTGCGGCAACCGGGGCAAATGAGAGCTGCACTTCGGCGCGGCTCGTGGGCGCGCTACGATTTTGTGCGGACACCACCGAAGGCGACAATAAACTCACGCAAACGGCGGCCACCGCCACGCCACGGAAGAGAGGCTTATAAAGCGACGCTGAATCCACTTGGACCGATCCCCTATTGCGGGCGCGATTTTGCCCGTCGACTGGGCAGAAACATGGCGGCGGCGTGTCAGGTGGCGGCGTTGAAAGTGGCCGAGAGAGCGGCGAGCAGCGCGCGCCAATGTTCGGCCAGGCGCATTTGCGTGGCGGCTAGCGGGAAACCGTGGCGGGCGACGTGATCCTGCGGGATCGCGTCCCAACCTCGGTGTTCGACTGTGACACGGGTCTCCTCACCCACCGGCTCGAAGCGCACCTCCACGTGCGTGACCTGCTCAGCCGCGAAGCTGGCTTGGCGCCAGGAGAAGGCCAGCCGCTCGCCCGGCGCCCAGGCGATGACGTGGCCGATCTCGAACACTTTGCCATTGGGCAGCGTTGTGATCAGCCGCTGCTCACCTTCGAAGCTAAGGACGCCGTCGCCGCGCGGGGTTATTTGAAAGAGTTCGCTCGGGCGCCACCAGGCGCCGATCTCTTGGGTGAACACATCGAACGCCTCTTGCGGCGTCGCCTTCACGCGCAACGAGACGATGACGGCGCTCACGTGCGCTTCTTCTCCACGTGCGCCTTGAACGAAGCGAGCTGATCGCTCCAGAGACGCTCAGTGTCGGCGAGCCACTTTTTCAGATCTGCCATGGCGCCATCCTTCAGCGTGTAGATGCGCACGCGCGCGTCGAACGGGGGGTGCGTTTCTTCAACCAGCCCGCTTTCTTTCAACGTGCGCAAGTGCCGGCTCATCGCGGGGGCTGGGAGGCCGAGCGCCTCGGCTAGCTCCCCCGCACGGCGCGGGCGTTGGCCGAGCAATTCCACCGCACGACGGCGATCGGGATCGGCGAGCGCGGCGAGCGTGCGATCGATGGTGCGGGGTGCGCTCACAGGCGGGTCTGCGTTTTCATGGCGCCGCCAGCGGCCTTGTCCCACTCGGCCGGCGTCATCTCTTCAAGCGTAACGCCGAAGGTCCAGATGTGGCCTTCCGGATCGCGGGCCCGATAGGTGCGGTCGCCGTAGAATTGCGTGTCTGGCTCCGCCAGGATTTCGGCGCCGGCTTTGCGCGCGTGTTCGCAGTGCGCATCGACATCTTCGCCGCGTGTGAGCTGCACGTGCACGGTTTGCGTATTCTTGCCGCCTAGCGATTTCGGGCTCTTGTGATCGGCGCTCCACTCATTGCCGACCATCACAACGCTATCGCCGTACTTCATCTCGGAATGAACGAGGTTCTCGTTCTCATCGAGGATTACCATCAACGGCTCAAAGCCGAACGCTTCCTCCAACCAGCGGAACGCAGCCTTCGGGTCCACGTAGCAGACGGCGCTGGAGAGCCCTTTTGGGCGATACAAATCCGACATCGCGCATTCCTTTCTGTATTTCGGAATATTTCTAATTTAAAGCAACTATATGGTCAAACGAAAACGGGCCGCCCGTGAGGACGACCCGTTGAAACTTGAGCTGACGCGAACCTTAGCCTTCGTCGGTGTAGATCGCTTCCGGGCGCGGGCCGCTGTCCTGGCCGCGGGCCGCTTCATCGCGATCAACGAGTTCGATCACCGCGAGCGGGGCGTTGTCGCCGTAGCGATAGCCAGCCTTCAGGACGCGGGTGTAGCCGCCAGCGCGGGCGCTGTAGCGCGGCGCGAGCGTCTCAAAGAGCTTCTTCGTCTGCGTCTCGTCGCGCATGCGGGAAAGTACGAGCCGGCGTGCGCCGAGATCGCCCTTCTTCGCGAGCGTGATCAAGCGCTCGACGACTGGGCGCAAGGCCTTCGCCTTCGGCAGCGTCGTCACGATTTGCTCGTGCTTCACCAGGGCGGCAGCCATGTTGGCGAACATCGCCTGACGGTGGCTGGCCGTGCGGTTGAGTTTCTTATGTCCTGAGCCGTGACGCATTGTCTTTTCCCGCCGGGCTTAAGCCGGCTCTCCGTTAGATCTGATCTTCGTACTTCTTGGCGAGATCTTCAATGTTGTCCGGCGGCCAGTTCTCGACCGCCATGCCGAGGTGCAGGCCCATAGAAGCCAGCACTTCCTTGATCTCGTTCAGCGACTTCCGGCCGAAGTTCGGGGTGCGAAGCATTTCGCCTTCCGACTTCTGGATGAGGTCGCCGATGTAAACGATGTTGTCGTTCTTCAAGCAATTTGCCGAGCGGACTGAAAGCTCGAGCTCGTCGACCTTCTTGAGCAGAGCCGGGTTGAATGGGAGGTCCGGCTTCTCGCCGCCTTCCTTTTTCTGCTTCGGCTCTTCGAACGTGATGAACACCTGCAGCTGGTCTTGCAGGATGCGCGCGGCGTAGGCGATCGCGTCTTCGGGACGGATCGCGCCGTTGGTTTCGACTTCGATGATCAGTTTATCGTAATCGAGCACCTGGCCTTCGCGTGTGTTCTCGACGCGATAAGCAACGCGGCGAACCGGCGAATAGATCGAGTCGATGGCGATGAGGCCGATCGGCGCGTCGTCCGGACGGTTCTGCTCGGCCGGGACGTAGCCCTTGCCGTTGTTGATCGTCAGCTCCATGCGCAGGTTCGCGCCTTCGTCGAGCGTGCAGATCACGAGTTCGGGATTGAGGATCTCCATGTCGGAGACCGTTTGAATGTCGCTGGCCTTCACTTCGCCCGGACCGGTCTTGGTCAGCATGACGCGCTTGGGGCCCTCACCGCGCATGCGGATGGCGACCTGCTTCAGGTTCAGGACGATATCCGTGACGTCTTCGCGGACGCCCTGGATCGAGCTGAACTCGTGCACGACGCCGTCGATTTGCACGGACTGAATCGCGGCGCCTTGCAGCGACGACAGAAGAACGCGGCGCAGCGCGTTGCCGAGCGTGAGGCCGAAGCCACGCTCAAGCGGTTCGGCGATCAAAGTCGCGCGCTTGGCCGCGTCGTACGCGTGCTCAATCACGGGCTTCTTCGGCCGGATGAGTTCAAGCCAATTCTTTTCGATCGACATCATGCTCTATCCAATCAGAGGCGCTGCGTTGCTACTCGCGCGCCCGAAAATTTCACCAGCGACGTTCGCTTAGACGCGGCGGCGCTTCGGCGGACGGCAGCCATTGTGCGGGATCGGCGTCACGTCGCGGATCGACGTCACGGTGAAGCCCACGGCTTGCAGCGCACGCAATGCGCTCTCGCGGCCCGAGCCCGGACCAGACACGTTCACCTCGACGGTGCGCATGCCGTGCTCCATCGCCTTGCGGCCCGCATCTTCAGCGGCGACCTGCGCAGCGTACGGCGTCGACTTACGCGAGCCTTTGAAGCCCATCGTGCCGGCGCTCGACCACGAGATCGTGTTGCCTTGCGCGTCGGTGATCGTGATCATCGTGTTGTTGAACGACGCCGCGACGTGCGCGACGCCAGTGACGATGTTCTTACGTTCACGCTTTTTAACGCGCGTGGATTCCTTAGCCATTGCGGCGTGTCCTTACTTCTTGGTCGCTTGTTTCTTGCCGGCGATCGCTTTCGCCGGGCCTTTGCGCGTGCGCGCGTTCGTGTGCGTGCGTTGACCGCGGACCGGGAGGCCACGGCGGTGACGCAGACCGCGATAGCAACCGAGATCCATCAAGCGCTTGATGTTGGTTGCGGTCTCGCGGCGAAGATCGCCTTCGACCGTGTAGTCGCGGTCGATCGCTTCGCGAATTTGGAGAATTTCGGCGTCGGTCAATTCACTGACGCGGCGCTCGGCGCCGATGCCGACCTTTTCACAGATTTCCTTGGCGTAGTGTTGGCCGATCCCGTGGATGTACTGCAGCGCGATAACGACGCGCTTTTGGGTCGGGATGTTTACGCCGGCGATACGAGCCATGAGGCCAATGCTCCAAAACGCAATAGACGCGGATGCCTCCCGGCCTTTGGCCGGTGGACATCGCGCGTTGGGTGTTCGCGAAGTTGGCGGTTATAGCGGGGCGAAATGCCGCGTCAACCAGCCGAAATGCGCTCCTGATGCGGCGTTTGCGCCGTCTCAGCCGCGTCAAATCGGGCGCGGGCCGCCTCAATACAAGGGGTATGCTCGATCGCCCACTGCCCGAGGGCCGAAACCGGGACCAGGAGGTCTCTGCCGAGCTCGGTCAGGGCGTAATCGACACGCGGCGGGACCGTGGGCGTCACCGTCCTGCTGACGAGGCCGTCCCGCTCCAAATTGCGCAGCGTGAGAGTCAGCATGCGCTGCGAGATACCGCCTATGATGCGTTTGATTTCGTTGAACCTTCGGGGCCCCTCGCCCAGACGCTGAATGATCAGCACGCTCCATTTATCGCCGATCCGGCCAAGGATCCCGCTCACGGCCCGGCAGTCGTGGGATTCAATGTCGGACACACGCGTGTGCCCTGGTGAGGTTGGTGTGCGTTCTTGAGCCGTCTTCATAGGCACTCATATAGCCCTAGTTACTTATCGTTACTAGGGGATCGAAAATGACTACCAGAGTCGCCGTTATCGTTGGCAGCCTACGCAAAGACTCCGTGAACCGTCAGTTCGCCGAGGCGCTGGGCAAGCTGGCGCGGCCGAAACTTGAGTTCCAGATCGTCGAGATCGGCGATCTCCCGCTCTACAACCAGGACCTCGAAAGCGAGCTGCCGGCGAGTGTCGTGCGCTTCAAAAGCCAGATCGAAGGCGCCGATGCGGTGCTGTTCGTGACGCCGGAGTTCAACCGCACCTTCTCGGCCGCAATCAAGAACGCCGTTGAATGGGGTTCGCGTCCGTGGGGCAAGAACTCATGGGCCGGTAAGTCTGGCGCGATCGTAGGCGCTACGCTTGGCGTGATCGGCACGGCGGTGGCGCAATCGCATCTGCGCAGCGTCGCCAGCGTGCTTGGAGTTGGCGTCCTGGCGCAGCCGGAGATTTATCTGAACTTCCGCGAAGGCCAGATCGTCAATGGTGAGATCGCTGATGAAGGCTTGCGCACTTTGCTGACCGATTGGGTTGCGAAGTTTGCGGACTGGGCTCAGCGGCTAAAGCAGCCGGCCCTCAGCTTCTAAGTCAAAGCCTCAGCGCGCGTCGATCGCAGAAGCGATGGCGCGCGCAACGCTTTCGACGTCACTCATGCCGTCGACGCGATGCATCTTATTTTGCTTTTCGTAGTACGGCACGAGCGGCGCGGTTTGAGCGATGTAGGCGTCGAGGCGCACTTTGTAGGCCTCGGGATTATCGTCAGCCCTGCCCTCTTCGGCGAAACGCTTGGCGATACGGTCCATGAGCTTTTGCGAGTCGACTTCCAGCTTCACGACGCAATCGATCTGCTTGCCGTGCTTGGCAAGCATGGCGTCGAGTGCTTCAGCCTGCGCCACCGTGCGCGGGAAGCCGTCAAAGATGAAACCGGCGGCGCTTGCATTGCTCGCCAACGCTTCTTCAATCAGCGCAATCACGATCTCATCGGATACGAGCGAACCGGAATCCATGATCGCGGCGACCTTCACGCCGAGGTCTGAGCCTGATTTGCGGGCCGCACGAAGCATGTCGCCCGTTGAGAGCTGCACGTAACCCCGTTCGGCGGTGAGGCGCTTGGCTTGGGTGCCCTTGCCGGCGGCCGGCGGGCCGAACAGGATCAGGTTCATTTCTTGACGATCCCGCCGCCAGAGCCGCGCAGTTTCGAACGCTTGATCAAGCCTTCGTACTGGTGCGCGACAAGGTGCGACTGGATCTGCGCCACAGTGTCGAGCGTCACTGAAATGACAATCAGGATGGAGGTGCCCCCGAGATAGAACGGCACGCCGTAATAGGAGATCAGGATTTCAGGCAGCAAGCAGACCGCAGTGATGTAGGCGGCGCCGATCACGGTGAGGCGCGTGAGCACGAAATCGAGATATTCGGCCGTCTTTTTGCCGGGGCGGATGCCGGGCAAGAAGCCGCCGTACTTGCGCAGATTGTCGGCCGTCTCTTCCGGGTTGAACACGATCGAGGTGTAAAAGAAGCAGAAGAAGATGATGCCGAGCGCGTAGAGGATCATGTGCCCGGGCTGGCCGTAGCCGATAAAGCCCTGGAGCTGGTTGACCCATTCCGGCGTGTCCGCGCCCATCCCGGCAAAGCCGACGATGGTTTGCGGCAACATCAGCAAGGACGACGCGAAGATCGGCGGGATAACGCCAGCGGTGTTGATCTTCAGCGGCAGAAATGAGCTCTCGCCCATGAACATGCGGTTGCCCTGCTGACGCTTCGGGTACTGCACGACGAGGCGGCGCTGCGAGCGCTCGATGAACACCACGAAAACGATGACGCCGAGCATCACGGCGATGATGGCGAAAATCGCAAACGGGTTGATGTCGCCCGTGCGTGCGAGCGCCAACGTCGACATGATGACGCGCGGCAGTTCGGCGACGATGCCGGCGAAGATGATGAGCGAAATGCCGTTACCGACGCCGCGCGCGGTGACTTGTTCGCCCAGCCACATCAAGAACATCGTGCCGCCCGTCAGCGTAATGACGGTGGAGGCGACGAAGAACAGGCCCGGGTTGGAGACAACACCGGCGCTCGATTGCAGACCGATCGCGATGCCGTACGACTGCACAACTGCCAGAAGCAGCGTCAGATAACGCGTATATTGATTGATCTGCTTGCGGCCGACTTCGCCCTCTTTCTTAAGCCGCTCAAGCGAGGGCACAGAGGTCGACATCAGCTGCATGATGATCGACGCCGAGATGTACGGCATCACGTTCAGCGCGAAGACGGCCATACGTTCCACGGCGCCGCCGGAGAACGTGTTGAACATGCCGAGGATGCCCCCGGCTTGTTGTTGGAATGCCTGCGCGAAGGCTGCGGGATCGATGCCCGGGATCGGGATGAACGTCCCGATGCGATAAACCACCAACGCGATGATCGTGTACCAGATCCGCTTTTGCAGATCGGTCGCCTTTGCGAACGCCGCGAAGTTAATGTTGGCGGCAAGTTGTTCTGCGGCTGAAGCCATGTGGGCGCGCTGCTCCGAATCTTATCCCGGCGAGGCCGGATAACTCCCCGACCGGAGAGCGAACGTTAGGCGGCTGCTTCTTCGCTCTTAGGCGGGTTCAGCAACGTCACCTTACCGCCGGCCTTCTCGACAGCGGCGATGGCCGCGGCGGAGGCGCCGGAAACGGTGATGTTCACTTTGGCTTTCAGCTCGCCGCGCGCAAGGAGGCGCACGCCGTCTTTCTTGCGGCGCAGGACGCCGGCTTCCACCAGCGTGTCCTCGGTAATGTCGTTCTTGGCGTCGATCATCTTGTTATCGATGGCGTTTTGCAGCGTCGACAGATTGATCCACTGATGCGTCTTGGCGTTCAGCGCGTTGAAGCCGCGCTTCGGCATACGCATGTGGATCGGCATCTGGCCGCCTTCGAAGCCATTGATCGAGACGCCGCGACGGGACTTTTGCCCCTTCACGCCACGCCCGCCGGTCTTGCCCTTGCCGGAGCCGACGCCGCGTCCAACGCGCATCAGCTTCTTGGTTGAGCCCGGATTATCGGCCAATTCGTTGAGTTTCATCGTTCTGCTCCGACGGCGAGGCCGTCCTTATTCCACGACTTCAATGAGATGGTTGACCTTGCGGATCATGCCCTGCACCGAAGGCGTATCCTCAAGTTCGACCACTTGATGCGCACGCTTCAGGCCAAGGCCCAGAAGCGTTGCGCGCTGGCTCGAGTCACGACGGATCGGGCTGCCAATACGGCGCACCTTGATCGTCCCGCCCGCGGCTTTCTTTTTCGCAGCCATCTATCAACCCTCCGCCGGCACTTCGCCAACGCTCGCACCGTCTTTGCGACGGTTCACGAGGTCGGCGACCTTGAGACCGCGACGGTTCGCGACTTGGCGCGGCGAGCTTTGTTCTTTCAGAGCGTCGAACGTGGCGCGCACCATGTTGTAAGGGTTCGATGAACCCTTCGACTTGGCGACGACGTCAGAAACGCCCAGCACTTCGAGAACGGCGCGCATTGGGCCGCCCGCGATCAAACCTTTACCGGCCGGCGCTGCGCGCAGCATGACCTTGCCTGCGCCCCAACGGCCGTTGCCGTCATGGTGCAGAGTGCGGCCTTCGCGCAGGGGGACGCGGATGAGCGACTTCTTGGCTTCTTCCGTCGCCTTGCGGATCGCTTCCGGCACTTCACGGGCTTTGCCGTGGCCAAAGCCAACGCGGCCCTTCTTATCGCCAACGACGACGAGCGCGGCGAACGCGAAGTTCTTACCACCCTTCACGACCTTAGCGACGCGGTTGATGGCGACGAGCTTGTCGACCAATTCACCTTCAGCGCGTTCTTCTTGGCCACCGCGATTGCGGTCGTCACGGCGCGGGCCACCACGATTGTTGCCGCCAGGGCCACGGCCACCGCCGCCACCCGGACCACCGCCGCCGCCTGGGCCGCTCCGACGCGGTCCACGTGCGCCGCGCGCCGGGCGTTGATCTGATCCTGGAGCGTCGGCCGGCGGGCCGCCTGCGGTATCGTCAGTCATCTCAACGTCCTCAGAATTCGAGACCGCCCTCACGGGCGGCATCGGCCAGGGCTTTCACCCGGCCATGAAATACATAACGGCCGCGATCGAAAACGACGCTCTTCTTGCCAGCGGCAAGGGCGCGTTCGGCGATCAGCTTGCCGACGGCGGCAGCGCCTTCCTTGTTCGAGCTCTTGGCCTTCACGGCCTCTTCGAGCGTCGAAGCGGAAGCGACCGTGACACCCTTGGTGTCGTCGATCAGTTGCGCCGAGATGTGCTTCGACGAGCGGAAGACAGAGAGGCGCAGCCGGCCTTCGCCAGCGAGCTTCTTCAGCCGGGAGCGGTTGCGTTGGGCGCGGCGCTCGGTGGGATTGAGTTTCCGAACCATGGCTTACTTCTTCTTGCCTTCTTTGCGGCGGATGCGTTCGCCGGCATAGCGCACGCCCTTGCCCTTGTAGGGCTCCGGCGGACGGTAGGAGCGGATTTCAGCGGCCACTTGGCCAACTGCTTGCGAGTCGATGCCGCTGACCTTGATTTCGGTCGGCTTCGGCGTCGCCAGCGTGATGCCTTCCGGCGCCTCGTAGATGATTTCGTGGCTGTAGCCGAGCTGCATCTGCAGGTTCTTGCCCTGCATCGCGGCGCGATAGCCAACGCCGGTCATCTCAAGGTTCTTTTCGAACCCTTCGGTGACGCCCTTAACATTGGCGGCGAGCACGGCGCGGGTGGTGCCCCACAACGCGCGCGCACGCGCCGTCTCGTGACGCGGCTTCACCAGGAGCTCGCCGCTGCTGCCGTACGTGACTTCAACATCGTCATGCGCGCGGAAGTTCAGCGTGCCCTTCGGGCCCTTCACGCTCACGTCTTGGCCCTTCACCGTAATGGTGACGCCATTGGGAGCGGGGATCGGTCGTTTACCGAGGCGCGACATTAGTAGACCTCGCAGAGGATTTCGCCGCCGACGTTCGCATCGCGAGCGGCAGCGTCGCTCATCACGCCCTTCGGGGTCGAGATGATCGAAATGCCAAGGCCGTTGCGCACCAGGCGCAGGTCCTTGATCGACGAATAGACGCGGCGGCCCGGCTTCGAGACGCGCTGGATCTCGTGGATCGCCGGCGTGCCTTCGAAGTACTTCAGCTCGATCTCGAGTTCCTTGCGGTTCTCGACTTCGATCTCGCGGAAGTCGCGGATGTAGCCTTCGTCCTTCAGGACTTGGAGCACGCGGGCGCGCAGCGTCGAAGCCGGAGAGAGGGTCTTCGAGCGGCCGCGCATCTGCGCGTTGCGGATGCGGGTGATCAGATCGCCGACGGGATCGTTGATGTTCATCTATCGACGCTCCCTTACCAGCTCGACTTGACCATGCCGGGGATCTGACCCTTGGAGGCCAGATCGCGCAGCGCGATCCGTGACAGCTTGAGTTTACGGTAGAACGCGCGCGGACGACCGGTCAGCTCGCAACGATTGCGAATGCGGGTGGCGGCCGAATTGCGCGGCAATTGCGCGAGCTTCAGGCGCGCAGCAAAGCGCTCCTCCAGCGGAAGGTCTTCGTTCAACGCAGTCGCGCGCAGCTTCGCGCGACGGGCAGCGTACTGCTTCGTCAGGCGCTCGCGCTTCTTGTTGCGTTCGATAGAACTTGTCTTCGCCATACTCTTTCACTCTCTCCCGGTGCGTTCTGGGGTGGATCGCTGTCGCGATCAGTTCCGGAACGGGAAATCGAACTCTTTCAACAAGGCCTTGGCTTCAGCGTCGGTGCGCGCGGTGGTGCAGACGACGATGTCCATGCCCCAGATCTGATCGATCTGGTCGTAATTGATCTCGGGGAACACGATGTGTTCCTTGACGCCGAGGGCGTAGTTGCCGCGGCCATCGAAGCTCTTGCCGTTGAGGCCGCGGAAGTCCTTCACGCGCGGCAGCGCGATCGTGACCAAGCGATCCAAGAACTCGTACATCTGATCCTTACGAAGCGTGACCTTCGCGCCGATGTTCATGCCTTCGCGCAGCTTGAACGCCGCGATCGACTTGCGGGCTTTCGTCATCACCGGCTTTTGGCCGGCGATGGCGGTCAGCGCTTCGATTGCCGAAGTGAGCTTCTTAGAATCGGCGGTTGCTTCACCGACGCCCATATTGATCACGATCTTTTCGAGACGCGGGATCTGCATCTCGTTCGTGTAACTGAACTCTTCTTTCAGCTTCGCGCGGATTTCGCTGGTGTAGCGTTGCTTCATGCGCGGCGTGTAATCGGCCGGCTTCGGCGTACGCGGCTTGGAAGGCTCCGACGCGCGCTTAGCGGCAGCGGCTTTGCGCTCCTGCTTCTTCGCGATGTCGGCGGCCTTTTGAGCCTCCTTCGGGTCCTTAGACATCGATCTCAACTCCAGAACCCTTGGCGACGCGGACCTTACGGCCCTTGTCGTTGACTTTGAATCCGACGCGGGTCGGCTTGCCGGTTTGCGGATCGCGCAGCGCGACGTTCGACACGTGCAGCGACGCTTCCTTAGCGATGACGCCGCCCTGCGGGTTGGCGACATCCGGCTTGGTATGGCGCTTGGCCATGTTCACGCCTTCGACGACGACGCGCTCTTCCTTCACCAACACCTTCAGAACACGGCCCGAGCGGCCTTTGTCCTTGCCGGCGATGACGATGACGGTGTCGTCCTTACGGATGCGGGCGGACATTAGAGGACCTCCGGCGCGAGCGAGATGATCTTCATCTGGTTCTTGGCGCGCAGCTCGCGCGGCACCGGTCCGAAGATACGCGTGCCAATCGGCTCGCCTTGATTGTTGATCAGCACCGCAGCGTTGGAATCGAAGCGGATGGTGGAGCCATCCTTGCGCTTGATGTCCTTCGACACGCGCACGACGATCGCCTTGCGGACATCGCCCTTCTTCACGCGGCCGCGCGGCATCGCTTCCTTGATGGAAACGACGATGATGTCGCCCACGGTGGCGTAGCGGCGCTTGGAGCCGCCGAGCACCTTAATGCACATCACGCGCTTGGCGCCTGAATTGTCGGCGACCTCGAGATTGGTTTGCATCTGGATCATGGCATCATGCTCCGACGCGGCCGACGACTTCCCAGCGTTTCAGCTTGGACTTCGGCGGGCATTCTTGAATGTTGACCTTCTCGCCAGCCTTGTAGGCATTGGCTTCGTCATGGGCGTGGAACTTCGCCGACCGACGAACGGTCTTTTTCAGCAGCGGGTGCAGGTAGGTGCGCTCGACCTGCACGACGACAGTTTTGTCGCCCTTATCGCTCACGATGGTTCCGGTCATTACACGGCGCGGCATCGACTTAAACCTTCGCTTTCGGTGACTTTTCACGCATCACGGTCTGCACGCGCGCGATGGCGCGGCGGACTTCGCGGATACGCGAGGACTTTTCGAGCTGGCCGGTCGCTTGCTGGAAGCGCAGGTTGAACTGCTCTTTCTTCAGCGAGACCAATTCTTCTTTCAAACGATCAACGTCCTTTTCGCGGACGCTTTTGACGTCGTTCTGAGCGGCTTTCATCAGAGGCCCTCCATCCGAGCGACGATCTTGGTGCGAACCGAGAGCTTGGCGGCGCCGAGGCGCAGCGACTCACGCGCAACCGCTTCCGGCACGCCGTCGATTTCGAACATGATCCGGCCAGGCGCCACGCGCGCTGCCCAATACTCAACCGCGCCCTTGCCTTTACCCATGCGGACTTCGACCGGCTTTTGCGACACCGGCACGTCCGGGAAGATGCGGATCCAAACGCGGCCTTGGCGCTTCATCTCGCGGGTGATCGCGCGGCGGGCCGCCTCGATCTCACGCGCGTTCACGCGGTTCGGCTCAAGCGCCTTCAGGCCAAACTGGCCGAAGTTGAGCGCTGCGCCGCCCTTGGTGTTCCCTTTGATCCGGCCCTTGTGGGCGCGGCGGAACTTGGTTTTTTTCGGCTGCATCATGGTGAGTTATGCCCCCGAGTCTGAGCTGGATTCTTCGCCGCGCGGCGGACGACGGCCGCGGCGCGGACGATCACCCGACGGCGGACGATCGTCGCGCGAGCGCGGCGGGCCGCGATCGTCACGATCACGACGCTCACGGTTCTCGCCCGTTTCCATCGAACGCTTATCTTGCGCCATCGGGTCGTGCTCGAGGATCTCGCCTTTGAAGATCCAAACCTTCACACCGATCTTGCCGTACGCGGTGTCGGCTTCGGCGAAGCCGTAATCGACGTCAGCGCGGAGCGTGTGCAACGGCACGCGGCCTTCGCGATACCATTCCATACGCGCGATTTCAGCACCGCCGAGGCGGCCCGAAACGTTGATCCGAATGCCCTGCGCGCCGAGGCGCATGGCCGATTGCATCGCGCGCTTCATGGCGCGGCGGAATGCAACGCGGCGCTCAAGTTGTTGAGCCACACCTTCAGCGACGAGCGTAGAATCGGTTTCAGGCTTGCGCACTTCGACGAGGTTCAGGTGCACTTCGGCGCCCGGCGCCATCTTCGCGAGGTCCTTGCGGAGCTTCTCGATGTCGGTGCCCTTCTTGCCGATGACGACGCCTGGCTTGGCCGTGAAGATCGTGACGCGGCACTTCTTCAGCGGGCGCTCGATGATGATCTTCGAGACGCCGGCCGCCTTCATCTTTTCACGGACGAATTTGCGGATCTTGATGTCCTCGTGCAGCAGCCGCGAGAAATCGCGCGTGTTGGCGTACCAACGCGAGTCCCAGGTGCGGTTGACGCCGAGGCGCAGACCGATCGGATTGACTTTCTGACCCATTACGCGGCCTCAGCGGTTTCGGGCTGCTTGGTCGTATCGCGCAGCACGATGGTAATTTGCGAGAACAGCTTCTCGATACGAACGCCACGACCGCGCGCACGAGCGTGCATGCGCTTCATGGTGATGTTCTTGCCGACATGCGCCTGCGCAACCACCAGACCGTCGACGTCGAGGCCGTGGTTGTTTTCAGCGTTGTCGATCGCCGACTTCAGGCACTTCAGCACGTCCTTGGCGATGCGCTTTTGCGAGAAACGGAGTTCGTTCACCGCTTTCTCAGCGCTCAAACCGCGGATCGACTGAGCGACCAGGTTCAGCTTTTGCGGGCTGGTGCGGAGCGTGCGCAGAACTGCGCGCGCTTCGTTCGATGCCTGCTTGGGAGGAGATTTAGGCTTGCTCATCTCACTTCCTCTTGGCCTTCTTATCGGCGCCGTGGCCGAAATAATTCCGCGTCGGCGCGAATTCGCCGAGCTTGTGGCCGACCATGTCTTCGCTCACCAGCACCGGCGTAAATTGCTTGCCGTTGTGGACTTGGAAGGTGAGGCCGACGAATTGCGGCATGATGGTGGAGCGGCGCGACCAGGTTTTGATGGTCTCACGACGGCCGCCACCGCCCGCAGCCTTCTCGGCTTTGGCGAGGAGATAACCGTCGACGAACGGGCCTTTCCAAACAGAACGCGGCATCTGGATTAGCTCACTTTCTTCGAGTGGCGACGACGGATGATCAAGCGATCCGACGGCTTGGTTTTGCGGGTCTTGGGACCACGGGTTTTCTTGCCCCAAGGCGTGACCGGGTGACGGCCGCCTGAGGTTTTGCCTTCACCACCGCCGTGCGGGTGATCGACCGGGTTCATGGCGACGCCGCGAACGGAGGGCTTGCGGCCCAGCCACTTGGTGCGGCCGGCCTTGCCCCAGACTTCGTTCATGTTGTCTGGGTTCGAGACGGCGCCGATCGTGGCCATGCAAACGTCTTGGACCATTCGCACTTCGCCGGAGGCCATGCGCAGCTGCGCGTAGCCGGCGTCACGGCCAACGACCTGAGCATAAGTGCCGGCGGAACGAGCCATCTGCGCGCCCTTCAGCGGCTTCAGCTCGATATTGTGCACGATGGTGCCGACCGGGACCGACTTCAGCGGCATCGCGTTGCCCGGCTTCACGTCGACGCGCTCGTCGGCGATGACCGTGTCACCAACCTTCAGACGCTGCGGCGCGATGATGTAGGCAAGCTCGCCATCGGCGTACTTCAGAAGCGCGATCCAAGCGGTGCGGTTTGGGTCGTACTCGAGCCGCTCGACCTTCGCTTCAATGCCCCACTTGCGGCGCTTGAAGTCGATCACGCGATAGGTGCGCTTGTGGCCGCCGGCATGACGGAACGCCGTGAGGCGACCCATATTGTTGCGGCCGCCGGACTTGGTCAGTCCTTCGGTGAGCGCCTTAACCGGCTTGCCTTTGTGCAGCTCGCTGCGATCGACGATCACCAGCTGGCGACGGCCCGGCGAAGTCGGGCGGAATTGCTTGAGCGCCATCTCAGAGCCCCGTGGTCACGTCGATTGAATAACCGTCGAGCAGGGTCACGACCGCGTTCTTGTGGTCGGAGCGCTTGCCCGGCGTGCCGCGGAAGTTCTTCGTCTTGCCTTTGCGGACGATGGTGTTCACCGCGCCCACTTTGACTTTGAAGAGAGCCTCAACAGCTTCCTTGATGTCCTTCTTCGTCGCGGTCAGCGGCACGCGGAAGACGACCTTGTTCTGCTCGGAGAGCAGGGTCGCCTTTTCGGTGATCACCGGGGCGAGGATGGTGTCGTAATGTTTGATCGCGGTCATGCCGCGGCTCCTTCAGCTTCGGCTTTTTTCTTCGCCGGGGCGCGCTTCTTCGGCGCAGCTTCGGCCTTGCCGATTTTGTCCTTGAAGCGCTCGTGGATGGCGTTCACGGCGTCTTGCGTCAGCACCAGCTTTTGGGCGCGCAGGATGTCGTAAACGTTGAGGCCCGCATTCGGCAGCACGTCGATGTACGGGATGTTGCGCGCGGCGCGGGCGACATCTTCGTTCACTTCCGGACCGGCGATGAAGAGCGCCTTCTCAAGCTTCAGATTGCTCAGCGACGTCTTCAGCGCGGAGGTCTTGCCGTCCTTCACCGTCAGCGCGTCGATGATGATGATGTCGCCGGCGTTGGCTTTGGCGGAGAGCGCGTGGCGCAGCGCCAGGGCGCGGAATTTCTTCGTGAGCTCGTGCGAATAATCACGCGGCAAACGGTTGTGGGCGTGACCACCACCGCGGAAGATCGGGGCGTTGGCAGCGCCGTGGCGCGCTTGGCCCGTACCCTTTTGCTTATAAAGCTTGGAGTGCGAGCGCGAGACTTCACCGCGCGATTGGGTCTTGTGCGTGCCGGCGCGACGCTTGGCGAGTTGGTACTTCACCATGCGATGCAGGATGTCCTTGCGGACGTCCTGGATGCCGAAGATGGCGTCGTCGAGATCGACGGAGCCTGCCGTCTTGGCGTCGAGAGTTTGAACGTCGAGTTTCATGTTCGCCCTCACTCAGCCGCGGCTTGCGTCTGCACGATGCCGGCCGGCTTCGGGGCTTCCTTCGGAAGCGCCGTCTTGGCCGCATCGCGGACTTCAACCCAGCCGCCATCGGCGCCAGGAACAGAACCACGGACAAACAAAAGTCCGCGCTCGGCATCGACGCGGACGATCTGCAGATTTTGTGTCGTGACGCGCTCATCGCCCAAGTGGCCGGCCATCTTCTTACCTTTGAAGACCTTGCCCGGATCTTGGCGCTGACCGGTCGAGCCGTGCGAGCGGTGCGAAACGGAGACGCCGTGCGTGGCGCGCAGGCCGCCGAAGTTCCAGCGCTTCATGGCGCCGGCGAAACCTTTACCGATCGAGATGCCTGCCACGTCGACCTTTTGGCCCGGCACGAAGTGCTCGGCGGAGATCACCGCGCCGACCGGCAGCAGATTATCTTCGCTGACGCGGAATTCGCGGATCACGGCTTTGGCTTCGACGTTGGCGCGCGCGAACTGGCCGCGCTCGGCTTGCGTCTTGTTCTTCGCCTTCGTCGCGCCAGCTGCGAGCTGAACGGCATTGTAGCCGTCGCCTTTCGCTTCACGCGCCGGAGCGGCGTTCTTTTCGTTCTTGCGCGACTTCTTCGGCTTCAGCGCAACCGCTTCGCCAGCGGAGTTCTTGAACTCTTCGGCATTGACGGTGCGGCGGCCGACGACTTGGCAGCCGGCGAGATCGAGCACGGTGACCGGAATGTGCGCGTTGTCTTCGCCGAAGACACGCATCATGCCGACCTTGCGCGCGATGACGCCGGTGCGACGCGCAGCTTCTTTGGGAGCTTCCTTAGCCATCGCTATCAACCCAGCACTTGGATTTGAACATCGACGCCGGCCGACAGGTCGAGCTTCATCAGCGCATCGACCGTTTGCGGAGTCGGTTGAACGATATCCAGCACGCGCTTGAACGTGCGGATTTCAAACTGCTCGCGGCTCTTCTTGTCGACGTGCGGCGAGCGGTTGACGGTGAACTTCTCGATACGCGTCGGCAGCGGCACCGGGCCGATCACGGTCGCGCCGGTGCGCTTTGCCGTCGACACGATTTCTTTCGCCGAAAGATCGAGCGTGCGGTGATCGAAGGCTTTCAGCCTGATCCGGATATTTTGCTGCATCATCGCCAAATCTTCCCGAACTCGAATTCCCTAAAGCGCAGAACCCGCGCCTGAGACGCAAAACACGGCGGCGCAAGCCTAGAGAGGCCCACGCCGACGATTTCTGCGCCGGTTCGACCCGGTCGCTTGCCGCAAGACATTGATCCGCAAAAAACGCTGGGCGATACGGGACCATCGGTCCCGCGCGCTCAATCCCACTGATCCAGGGGATGCCCGCGAAGCTTGCGAACCGCGTCTAAGCTTTAGCTTACGGCCGGCTCGAAGGGGCGTGTCCTACAGAGGCGAACACTAGGCGTCAAGGCGCGTTTTGCGCCTTATCGGCTGCCTACGTTAACCGATCCCGGGCCCGCGATGTCCTGCCGCAGCGTGCCGGTGACAGAACCGACCGTGACATTGCCCGGACCCGCGATTTCTGCGTCTAAATCGCCAACTGCGCCAGTAACGTCGACGTCGCTGACACCCACGATCTGAACGTCGAGCACCTGCACGGGCGCTGCAATTCGAACATTGCCCGCACCTGCCAGCTCGATGTCGGCGCGAGTCAGAGAACCGCCGGAAATAACCACGTCGCCTGCGCCTGCACTGCTTAGTGAAAGCTCACCCGTCAGCGAGGCCATCGTGAACGTGCCGGCCCCTGCGAGCTCCACATTCGCGGCTTCGGCCACCGCGCCAACGGAGATGTCGCCAGCGCCGGCAATGTCAGCCTCCACACGGCGCACGGCGCCGGCCGCCACATCGCCAGCGCCAGCTGCTTCAAGCCGGAATTCGCCAGCGACATCGCCGATCGTGGCGTCGCCGCAGCCGGCAATCTCGAGCGCCAGGGTCTCAGTTGAGCCGATTTCAGTTGTGCCCGCGCCGCTCCGAGCAATCGTTAGTGTCCGGGGAGCGCGAATGGTGATTCGGGGCAGTTGATCGACGGTGACGTTCTCGTAGCCACGCAGTGAAGCCCCGCCATCGTCGGCGCAGCCCGAAATGCGGCCGCGGAGCTGGCCATCGACTACGACGCGGCCTTCCTCGGCCGAAACCGTCGGCATCGGCGTGCCGCCGGGGCTATTGATTTCGATCAGGAAATCGGTGCGATCCTCGGGCGTGATGGTCACGATTGCGGCGAGGTGCTTCAGCCGAAGTTCGGTGCCCTGATAGGTCTGCGCCTGGGTGCTGCCAGCGGCCACATCGACGATCGGCGCCGAACCGCCCTCATCATCGATGCTGAAGCTGAAATGCGAGCTGTTGCCGACTAAGGCTGCAATGCCAAAGCACGCCGCCAATATGATCGCCGACACGAATACAAAGCGCTCCATCAACCTCTCCCTCGCGCCGGCCAGGCGCACTTAGTCAACGGATGCCGAACACACCTAAACTGGATGCAAGTCACCCGACGAATGAGCGTAATCATTGCTACGCCAAAACCTTTGACTGTGTTGCCGCCCGCGCACACGCGAACCCCAATCCGAGCATGTCGCCGGATTAGGGTTCGCGTATATGGTTAACCACGATAGAAAAGCTGCCGCAGGAAATCTGCATCCGGCCCTCCGCCGGTAATCCACGGGGATGCATCCTAATGAAGAAAACTGCATTACTTGCGGCAGCAGCCGCAATGATGATGGCCACGCCTGCTGCGGCGCAGGGCTATCTCGGCCTTGAGTATAGCAACGGCAACATCGACTTCGGCGGCCCCGACCTCGAAACCGATGGCTGGCAAGGCGAAGGCGCGTTTGGCTTTGGCGGCACCGGCAGCTGGGGCGCTCAACTCGACGCTTCTTTCGGCAACCTCTCGACCGATACGGACGATGTCGATGCCTACACGCTGGGCGGTCACCTTTGGTGGCAAGGCAGCGGTTGGCGTCTTGGCGGCGTCGTGACCACGACGAATCTAGACGACGGCGGCAGCGAGCTGGACGAGATTCAGTATGGCGTTGAAGGCACCTGGGACTTGGGCCCGAGCGCCAACCTCTTCAGCAGCTACACAATTGGCGAAGTCGACTTCGGCGGCGCTGACGGAGACCTGTCGAACTGGGACTTCGGCGGCAACTTCTACGCCAGCCCAAATATCCGCTTCGGCGGCTTCTTCGGCGTCGGCAACGTTGATGGCGGCGGCGGCGACGTTGACACCACTTCGTTCGGCATCAATGGCGAGTTCCAACCTTGGTCCGCGCCGGTCTCGATCACGCTCGCGTGGAACAACTTCGAGATCGATGACGCCGACGTGAGCTCGGACGCCTTCTCAATCGGCGCCCGCTGGAACTTCGGCGGCGGCACGCTCCAGGAGCGCAACAACGCCACGCCGTTCGACACCAACACGGGCTACGCCAACCGCCTGTACGGCATCTGGTAAAACCAGTCCGAACTGCAAACGCGAATGCCCCGGCCAAAAGCCGGGGCATTTTTTTGTCGCTTAGCGAAGAAAAAGCCCCCGGAGCGCAGGCTCCGAGGGCTTTCCTTTTAGCGCAGATCGCTAGCGACTATTCGATGACCTTCGCCACGACGCCCGAACCAACGGTGCGGCCGCCTTCGCGAATGGCGAAACGGAGACCTTGATCCATCGCGATCGGGTTGATGAGCTCAACCGTCATTTTGATGTTGTCGCCCGGCATAACCATTTCGACGCCGTCCGGCAGGTTGCAGATGCCGGTCACGTCGGTGGTGCGGAAGTAGAATTGCGGACGATAGTTGGTGAAGAACGGCGTGTGGCGGCCACCTTCTTCCTTCGTCAGGATGTACACTTCCGCTTCGAACTTTTTGTGCGGCGTGATCGAGCCCGGCTTGGCCAGAACCTGGCCGCGCTCAACGCCTTCACGATCTATACCACGCAGCAGCGCGCCGATGTTGTCGCCAGCTTGGCCCTGATCAAGCAGCTTGCGGAACATTTCAACGCCGGTGCAGACCGACTTCACGGTCGGGCGGATGCCGATGATTTCGACTTCTTCGCCAACCTTGATGATGCCCTTCTCGACGCGACCGGTCACGACCGTGCCGCGGCCCGAGATCGAGAACACGTCTTCGACCGGCATCAGGAACGGCAGGTCGAGCGGACGCGCCGGTTGCGGGATGTAGGTATCGACGGCGGTCATGAGGCTCATGATCGCGTCTTCGCCGATCGGCGCATCGCGGCCTTCAACGGCAGCGAGGGCCGAGCCCTTCACGATCGGAATGTCGTCGCCCGGGAAGTTGTACGAGGAGAGAAGTTCACGCACTTCCATTTCGACGAGGTCGAGCAATTCTTGGTCATCGACCATGTCGACCTTGTTCATGAACACCACGAGCGCCGGAACGCCGACCTGACGAGCGAGCAGGATGTGCTCGCGCGTTTGCGGCATCGGGCCGTCGGCGGCGGACACAACCAGGATCGCGCCGTCCATTTGGGCGGCGCCGGTGATCATGTTCTTCACGTAGTCAGCGTGGCCGGGGCAGTCGACGTGCGCGTAGTGACGGTCAGCCGTCTCGTACTCGACGTGAGCCGTGTTGATGGTGATGCCGCGGGCCTTTTCTTCCGGCGCCGCATCGATGTCGGCGTAAGACATGGCCTTCGCGCCGCCCTTCTTGGCCAGGACCATGGTGATGGCTGCCGTGAGCGTGGTCTTGCCGTGATCGACGTGACCGATCGTGCCGATATTGCAGTGCGGCTTGTTCCGCTCAAACTTTTCCTTGCCCATTGTAAGGTCCTGTCTCTCCGGCGTCCAAAAATGATGGTCGGCGCTTCGGCCCGGCCGGAGCGCGCGTAAGGTGCGCGTCTTTAGCCGCGCCTATGGATACGTCAAGCCCTATGCGGCTTGGCGGACGTTTCAGCCGCGGCTATAGCAGCATTGCGACGGTTGTCCGTGAAGGACGCTAAATGGGAACGCGGTGCGGGGCCTCCAACCCCTAATCCGCGGCTGTGCCCGCAACTGTAAGCGGCGAGCGCTTCCGCCATCACGCCACTGTCTGAGAAATCGGATGGGAAGGCGGCGGAGCCGCGATCGAGCCGTGAGCCAGGAGACCTGCCGTCGCACGTCGCTCGTTCGCCCGGCCGGGTCCAGCCGTCGAACCGGAACGTCTCCGCCGCAGCGACGCGGGCGCCCTCGTGCATTCTGCGCGCCCGCTCGTCGCTGCTTGGCGCGCTCGCGGGGTCGGGGTGCGCCCAAATTGGGGACGCTCCTATGCGTTTTACGCACAAAGCCGTCTTGCTGGCGGCCGCTGCTTCGATTGCCACATCCGCGTTTGCGCAGGACGATGAACTCGTCGTCACCGCGACCCGCTTGGCGAGCCCTATCGAACGCTTGCCCGCCGACGTGGACGTTATCGATGCCGAGGCTGCGCAAAGTCGCGGCATCACGAATATCGCCGATGCGCTCGCAGACGTGCCTGGACTTGAGGTGGCGCGCTCGGGCGGCTTTGGTCAGCAGACCAGCCTCTTCTCGGGCGGCGCAAACTCGAACCACACATTAGTTCTGTTTGACGGGCTGCAGCTCAACGATCCGTCCACGCCCGGCTCCTCATTCGATGGAGGACAAGACACCCTAGCTGGGCTTGATCGCATCGAGATCGTGCAAGGGCCGATGAGCGCCGTATTCGGCTCTGATGCGATCGGCGGGGTGATCAATATTCTGCCCCAGCGCGGTCAAGACGGGCCAATGCAAGCACGCCTCGACATTGGCGGCGGTTCGTTCGGCGCACTCAAAGCCAGCGCCGGGATTGACGGCTCATTTGGCGCGCTGCGCTACGCGCTCACCGCCGACGGCTACGTCACTGACGGTTACGACCTCGTTCCGGAACGCATGAGTACGCGCACGGGGCATGCCGATGGCGCCGAATCTTCCACCTTTGCGGGGGTTTTCGACCTAGACGTCACCGAGGCTCTCACGCTGGATCTGCTTGTACGCCATCGTCAGGCGCGCGCCGATTTCGACGCCTTTATTTATCCGCCGCCAACCTTCAACGAACAGCGCGCCGACGATGCTGATCTTGAGATTGCGCAAAACGATCTGAGCGTTGCGCGCGTTGGCCTGACGTGGCGGCTCAACGAAGTGCTGGAGTTGCGCGCCACGACTGGCGCGTTGCGACAAGATCGCCGTGAAGAGGACGGCGGGCTCACCACCTCAAGCTATGACGGCCAGCGCGACTTTGGCGATGTGACACTGCAGTGGCGACCGAGCAGCCTGGGCGCGTTCGAAAACGTTGGCGTTATCGCGGGGTACGAAACACAAAGCGAGGAAGTCGATATCGATCAGGGCTTCGCCACTGTGATTGCCGCGCAGGACCATCAGGGCGCGTTCGTAACCGCACAGGGCGATATCAGCCGCGTGACCTTTACCGGTGCTGTCCGAGTCGATGATTATGAAGGCTTCGGCGAGGAAGCAACGTGGCGCGCTGGCGCCTCGATCGACGTACTTGAAAACGTACGCGTGTACGGCGCTTACGGCACGTCGTTCCGCGCGCCTACCTTGTACGAACGCTTCATCTATTTCGGCGATCCAAACTTGGCGCCTGAGCGGGGCGAAGCCTGGGAAGTCGGCGGCGATGCGCGTTTTGGAGCATTTGCAAGCCAGGATGGGCTTGAGTTTAGTCTGGTGTATCGCCGCCAAGAAATCACCGATCTGATCGATTTCGGGCCGTTCTTCACCTACGTGAATATCGACGCCGCCGACATCGAAAGCGCGGAAGCCACACTGACATTGAGGCCGCTTGCTTGGCTCAGCGGCCGTATCGCTTACACGCATACACAAGCGGAAGACGCGACCACGGGCGCTGCGTTGCTGCGACGGCCGGAAAACACATGGAATGTCTCGGTCGACGCCACGCGCGGAGCGTTCACAGGTCAGATCGGGTGGCGTCACATCGGCGAACGCGCCGATCAGATCTATGGCGATGACGGGTTCTATCAGGGCGTCGGCGTGACGCCGGCATACGAACTTTTCCGCGCCTCGCTCGCGTGGGCGGCGAGCGAGAACGTTCAGCTCTATCTCGCTTCGGAGAATTTAACGGACGTTGAATACGAGCCCGTCAACGGTTTCGCCGGCGCGCCACAAACCTTGAGCGTAGGCATCCGACTGAGACGATGAAGCGAAAAGCTCCCCATGCAAATGGGGAGCTTCTCCACTACGGCTGCTCAGCCCCGAGTTCGAGATCGTCGCCGCTGACAACTTGCCGCGCGGAGTCGTAACAGACCGACCTCAATGCGCCGTTGGCGCGCCCGTCTGACGGAATACGGCTTGGGTGAAACCATTGCCGGCTTAACGACACTGAACCTGCCGCCGGCACACCTACAGGCGCCCAAGTGCTCGCAACGCGATTGCGTGCGGTGGGCGTGCGCGCCCATGTCGGCCAATCATCGGCGACGTGATTGAAGCGAACCAGCAGCGTGCCGCACGGATATGTCCCCCACTCCATCGACGTGATCTCGACGACGCGGCGTTGTGACGGCGCACAGAATGAGGGGCGCTCGCCGCCATAGGGCGAGCCGCGCAGGTAGGCCACGCCATCGGTGGTCAATGTGTATTCGATCACGCCAGGTGCGATATCGGGCCGCTCGCGGGCGACCAGGAAGCCGAGTTCGACGAACTCGTTCATCCGCGCGCGACCCGCATCGGCGACTTCTGCGCCCCAGTCGCGCGCCATCAGATCGTAACGCACGAAGTAAAAATTGCGCCGGTTGCTGGCGTCGAGCCAAAGGCCCGGCCAGCTGAAGCACATCGGCTCAGCTTCGACTAAAGTCTGAACCGCGGCTGTAACCTCCTCGCGCGAGACGTCCTGCTCCACGCGTTCAATCGCCATCTCGGCAATCCCGGTGCGGACGTCGCGCGGCAGGCGCGCGTACTCGGATTCAGCGGACATCTCAGCCAAGGCGCAGCCCGCTTGAGCCAACGCCAGCGCTGCAACCGCCAGACGCGCGATTGTTGTCGTCAGCGTCATCCCAATCTCTCCCCGCCAAAGGACAGAGCAGTATTGACCCAGCTTTCGCCAACGCAAACCGCCGCGCGCGTGGAGTGATCGCTTCTACGGGGAAAACAACAGCCGGCGCCCAGATTTCAGGCGGCCTGGCGCGGCGATTGGAGCGGGTAGAGGGAATCGAACCCTCGTCTTTAGCTTGGAAGGCTATTGCTCTACCATTGAGCTATACCCGCGCGCGACCGGCTGATTAGCGCCAGAAGGTGGCTTCGTCGAGGCTTAGCGCCGATGTGAAAAGCCGCGCACTGCGTCCTTGCCCCCACCGAACTTGCCCGCTAGAAGCCGCGCTCCGGCTGGAAGGGTGGCCGAGTGGTTAATGGCAGCAGACTGTAAATCTGCCCGCGCGAGCGTACGCTGGTTCGAATCCAGCCCCTTCCACCATCCGGATATCTTTTCTTGAGTCGCCCTCCTCACTCATCGAAACCACCGCGCGGCGCCCCGCAGGTCAGCGCCGACCGTGCGCGGCCGATAAACCCGTTGCCGCGCCGGGAGTTCGAGGCCGAGACCGGCGGACCGTCCTGGGTTTGGGGGGTCCACGCGGTATTGGCGGCGCTGGCCAATCCGGCGCGCCGGATCGAGCGCGTTGTAGCGAGCCGCAATGCGGCCTCGCGACTACCGCCGGGCGTCGAACCGCATATTCTCGAGCCGGACGCGATCGACGGCATGTTGCCGCCTGGCGCGCTGCACCAGGGTCTGGCCGTCCGCGCGTTTCCCCTGGAGCCGATCTCGCTCGAAGCCGCCTGCACGCCGGCTGATGGACGAAGCGTACTCATTCTTGACGGCGTCACCGATCCGCAAAATGTCGGCGCCGCATTCCGCTCCGCGGCCGCCTTCGGCGCGCGCGCGGTTATCCTGCAAGATCGCAAATCGCCGCCGCTAACCGGTGTGCTGGCGAAAGCTGCAGCAGGTGCGATCGAACTCATCCCCCACGTGCGCGTGATCAATCTCAGCCGCACGGTGGAGACGCTGCGCTCGCACGGCTACAATACCGTTGCGCTCGAAGGCGAAGCTGAACTCAGCTTGGCGGATGCGCTCACCGACAAGCGGCCTACTGCGCTTGTTGTGGGTGCGGAGGGCAAAGGCTTGCGCCCAGGCGTCGCGGAGGCGTGCGAGAAGCGCGCACGCATTCCGATCTCAGCGACCATGGAAAGCCTGAACGTCTCCGTCGCCGCCGCCATCGCGCTCTACGAAGCGGCGCGCGCGAGAAGCTAGTGGTGAGCGGCGCCGCCTCGGAAGAGCAGCCGCTTCACGAAGTAAAAGATGCCGATGATGATCAGGTAGCCCAAGAACAGAACGAGGCTGCGCGTCCAGAACGCTTCACTCGTAAGGTCCGGCAAGATCACCGCGCCGCCTTCGCCAGCCAGCACCGGCGCCAATTGCTCGATCGCGATGTGCACGATCACGGCAACGAGCGAGATCGGAAACCATTGCTTCCACGAGCCAAGGAAAACCGTCGCGGCGAGCGCAATCAGCAGGCCCTTGGGATTATTGATGTTGGCGAACCCCTCGCGCAGATACGCGACCACCTGATCGACCAATTCCATGTGACCGCCCCCTCGACGATGCGCCGGTCGTCCCCGCCGGCGGCCGGATTGTTAATGCCAAAATCGCGTCCGTCCAGACGTCAGGCCCCAACTTTGAGGCACATGAGAACGTCGTCGACGTAATCATGGGCGTCGCGAATACCGCCGGGCACACGTCCGGTTTCAACAAATCCAAGCCGCGCATAGGCCCGCCGCGCCGCGATATTCCGTTCGTTGACCCAGAGGGCGATCCGGCGTGCGCCGTTGGCGACCGCGTGGTCAATCGCGGTTTGTACCAGCACCGCGCAAGCACCCGTGCCGCGCGCGTCAGGATGGACATAGACCGCATGCAGCCAGCGCGTGTGCGCGAGCCGCGCATAAGGAAGCGCATCGATCACCAGTTGCCCGACTAGGCGTTCACCTTCGAACGCGCCCCAGGCTTCGCCGCGCGCCAGCAGATCGGCCACAACTTCGTCGGGCCGCGCCGCATCATTCTCTGCCGTCGCCACAAAAGCGTTCGGCGCTTCAATGAGCGCGAAACGATGCAGTGCGCGGTACGCCGCGAGATCGTCCGGCGTCAGCACGCGGACGTGCATCAGCCGCCGCCGCTGAAGCGCTGGGCCCACTCTGCCACGTCGGTGTCCTCGATCTTTTTGAACAGAACGTCAGGCGGCGTGAAAGAGAGCCCGCGCGGCAGCGCGTCCCACACACTGGCGTCAGCAGGATCGGGCCACTTGCGATTGCCTTCCGGCACGCCGAGCGCATCAAGGACGACCTTCGCAGCATCGGGGATGAAAGGCTGTGCAAGAATTGCGAACAACGCGCATGCATTGAGGCCAGTGCGCACCCCGATGGCGGATGCATCGCGATCGGTTTTGAGCGCCGTCCATGGCGCCGCGACCTGCAGATATTCGTTCCCAGCCACCCAGATCGCACGCAACTCGGCCGCGGCTTTGCGCATTTCCATCTGATCGTGAAATTGCGTCAACGCCGCAAGCCGCTCGCTGAACTCCTTCGCGAGCTTGGCTTCGTTTTCACCGGGGGTTCCGCCGTCGGGCACTTGGCTGTCGAACTTCGAAGCCGCGAAGCGCGTGATGCGGTTTACGAAATTGCCGAAGACGTTGGCGAGGTCGGCGTTGATGGTTTGCTGGAATTGCTCAAGCGTGAACGCGGCGTCGGAGCTTTCGGGCGCGTTCGCCATCAGGTACCAGCGCCAATAATCGCTCGGCAGAATTTCCAGCGCCGCATCCATGAAAATGCCGCGCTTTTCGCTGGTTGAGAATTTGCCGCCGTACCAGGTGACCCAGTTGAAGGCCTTGAGGCGATCGACCAATTTCCATGGCTCGCCTGAACCCATGATGGTCACGGGGAAGCTTACGGTGTGGAAGGCGACGTTATCCTTGCCCATGAACTGGACGTAGGTGACGTCATCCGCGCCTTTGTCAGTGCGCCACCAACGCTCCCAATCGCCGCCGTGTGCGTCGGCCCATTCAACGGTCGAGCCGATATATTCGATCGGAGCGTCGAACCAGACGTAGAAAACCTTGTTATCGAAGCCCGGTCGCGGCTGGCCGTTCTGCGTGACTTTGATGCCCCATGACAAATCGCGCGTGATCGAGCGATCGATCAGCCCCTCGTCCAACCATTTGTAGGCAATCGAACGCGCCAGCGCCGGCCATTCCGTCGCCTTGTCGACCCAGGCGCGAATGCGCTCCTGCATTTGCGGTTGCTTCAAAAACAAATGCGCGGTGTCGCGCGGCTCAACGTTGGTTGAGCCGGAGATTTTTGAGCGCGGGCTCTTCAACTCGATCGGATCGAGCAGCGTACCGCAATTGTCGCATTGATCGCCGCGCGCGCGCTCGAAGCCGCACACCGGGCATGTGCCTTCGACATAGCGATCCGGGAGGAAGCGCTTATCGTCGATGGAGTAGATTTGCTTGGAAACGCGCTCTTCGATCAGGCCGTTCTTTTCGAGAGTCTCGCAAAAATGCTGCGTCAGCCGATGGTTCGGCGGATTGGACGATCGGCCAAAGTGATCGAACGAGAGGCGAAAACCGTCGCACGCGTCCTTCTGGATTTGAAATTGCTGCGCGCAGTACGTGGCGACGTCCTGCCCTGCTTCAGCAGCGGCGAGTTCGGCCGGCGTGCCGTGCTCATCGGTCGCACAGATGTAGAGCACTTCGTGGCCTTGCAGCCGGCGGAAGCGCGCGTGCACGTCCGCAGGCAGCATCGAGCCGGCCAAATTGCCGAGATGCTTGATGCCGTTGATGTACGGAAGCGCGGACGTGATGAGATAGCGAGCCATAAGGCCCGCGATCTAGGACGTCCGCCCCCGCTCGCGCAAGCTGCCTAGCTGGTCGCCTTCAAACGATCGTAGGCTTCACGCATCAACCGGCCATAGCGCTCGACCTGACCTTGGCCGTTATAGCCCGCAGCGAAGCCTTCCCAGTTCTTGGCCCGCAACTCATCGTCGAGGCTGTTGAACTTCACGAACTTGGCGAACGCCTTCAGCTGCTGCGCCTGCGACTGGCACATGTCCGTCACGAACGCCTTCGCATTCGGGAAGCCGCACGCCTCGTGGTTGAAGCCCATGATCTGGAACAGGCCCCAGCTCGCCGACGCGACCGCTGCTTCCGGGTTCAGCGCGTAAGCTTCACGCAGCTGCGCCCAACGCCCGTCCTGAGTGCGCGGGTATTTGGAGGCGTCCCACGAACGATACGAGATCGTCGGGTGGCTGGCGTCGTACTGGCGGTTGGTGCGGCGCGAGAAGATGTGCGGCTCATACAAGATGACCGGCTTGCCATTGGCCGCGAACGCGCCGAGCGCACCGCTCTCGACCTGCACGACAGCCTGAACGGCCTCCACTTCGCAACCGAGTTCTGCGGCGATGCCTTCAAAATCAGCGCGCGTAAGCGCAGCGGTGCTGCCTGCGACGAGTGCTTCCAGGTAGCCGTCGCTCGGCGGCGCCAATGAAGCGTAGGCGCGGCTAAGAGCCGAGGCGTACTGGCCCGCGCCGTGCTCGCCCTCATAGACGCGCGCGAAAGTCTCAAAGTCTCTGCGCTGCAATTCGTCGACGAGACCCTTGCGCACCAAATAGGCTTCGAACGCCGCAAGCTGACGTGCTTCCGACTGCGAAAGATCAGCAACGAATGCGAACACGCTCGGATAGCCTGCGTCCGCGTAGTAGCGACCTGGTAACTGGAACGCGCCCCAACTCGCGGCGCCCAGCGCTGCCGCCGGATCAAGCCCGTATGCTTCGGACAACTTCGTCCAACGCGATGCTTGGTTTCCGCCCAGATATGCGCGGTTAGAGGCTTGCGAAACGCTCGCGTTTGTCGCGTCGAAACGTCCGCCGGTGGTCTGGCTGAAATTATACGGCTCGAACGAAAGCAGCGGGCGGCCATCGGCGCCAAAACCTGGGCCGGCGCTTTCCACTTTGATGACTGCACGCAGAACGTTGGCTTCAACGCCGAGACGTTGAGCAGCTGCTTCGATGTCAGCATCGCTGACGCGCGTTGCGTCCTGCACGCGCAGTGAGTCCAGAGCGAAGCCGCTTGGCGCACCGGTTGATGGCGGCGGCTCTGCAGGCGGCGGCGGTGGCGGCGCAGCCGGCGGCGATGCCGGAGGCGGCGCAGGTGGCGTAACGGGCGGCGGCGCAGGTGGGGCCACGGGCGGCGGCGCGGGCGGTGTTGCCGGCGGCGACACAGGCGGCGGCGCTGGCGGCGTCGCCGGAGGTGGCGCCGGCGGTGTGGCCGGCGGCGAAACGGGCGGCGCGGGCGGCGCCGCTGGCGGCGGCACAGGAGGACGCGCGGGCGGCGGCGGCGGTGGTGGGGACGTCGGCCGCGAAGAGCCGCGGCTGCCGAAAACGGCTCGGAACACGGAACCCCAGAAGCTCATGATATCCCCCTTTTGCCGTGTCGCGCTAAGCGCCGCGCCCGGCCCTCAAGCCCACGAAGCATGCGTCCCACCGGGTCGGGCTTAACCATATCGCGCCTTTGGGGCAAACGGGAGATCGCTGCGAGGCGCCAATCTGGGCTTTCGCCGCCGGTTGTGTGCTGGCAAAAGCTCGCCCGGCGCCGCCATAGCTCAGCTGGTAGAGCACCTGATTTGTAATCAGGGGGTCGGGGGTTCGAGTCCCTCTGGCGGCACCATCTGCGAAATGTGGGACGCTCCGTCGCTTTGCGCCGCGCACATGCGCGTGGGTACTTCTCCACATGCGCCAGATTCTACTCACACTTTCCCTTCTAGCCCTCGCCTCTTGCGGCCAAAGCACAACGCCGACGAGCGCCACACCACAGGCCCCGGGCGCGCGCTCTACAGATGAAATTCAAGCGGCGCTGGCAGCGCTGCCCGCTCCGTACAGCGACGCGAATTATGATGAAGGGCGCCGCGCCTTTGCGCAGTGCCGCTCATGCCACACGATCAATGCCGGCGGCGCCAATCGCGTTGGGCCGAACCTGCACGGCGTCTTCGGGCGCGAAGTCGGTACCGCTGCCAGCTTCAATTACTCGCAAGCGGTCCAGGACGCGGATTTCGTTTGGGACGCCGATCGTCTGGACGACTGGCTGGCCAATCCGCAGAGTTTTCTGCCGGGCAACCGCATGGCTTTTGCGGGCGTCCGTAGCGACGAGCAGCGCCGCGATCTCATTGCCTACTTGATGATTGAATCGGCTGAGGACTGATCACTCGGCGGGGCGCGTGAGCGCCTCGTTGTGTTCGTATTCTTCAATCGCTTTTGCAGTCGCTTCAGGCGATTTAGTGTAGCGCGCCAACAAGTCATAGAAGACCGGTACGACGAACAACGTCAGCAGCGTCGAGACGAGCAAACCAAAGAAGATCACGACGCCGATGGTGCCCCGGCTTTCCGATCCCGCGCCGTGGCTGATGATCAGCGGAATGGCGCCGACCACAGTCGCGATGGACGTCATCAAGACCGGCCGAATGCGGAGGTCTGATGCGTCCAGAATAGCGTCACGGATATTCTTGCCCTCGTCGCGGAGCTGATTTGCAAACTCCACGATCAGAATCCCGTTCTTCGCCGAGAGCGCGATCAGGATGATGAGGCCGATCTGGCTATAGATATTGAGCGTGCCGTCGGTGAGGAAAAGCCCAAACAGTCCGCCCGCGACCGCCAGCGGCACCGAAAGCATGATCACAATCGGGTGGACGAAGCTCTCGAATTGCGCCGCTAGCACCAGAAACACGATGATCAACGCGAAGCCGAATGCGAAGCCGACCGCGCCTGTCGCCTGCCGGAACTGACGCGCTTGTCCAGTATAGTCGATGGCGATTGGCTGATCGCCAATCTCTTCAAGCGCGATCTCTTCAAGCTGGCTCATGGCGTCGCCAAGAGCCAGGTCGCCTGGGATTGAAGCGCCGATCGTCACCGCAGCTTGGCGGTTCATCCTGCGCCGTTCGGCGCTATCGCCCACGGTGCGGAGCGAAACCACTGTCGAGAGCGGCACCAATTCACCCGTCCGGTCTGAGCGCACGAACTTGTTGGTGAGATCGCTAATGTCAGAGCGTTCGCCACGCTCGGCCTGCAGATAGACGTAATATTCTTCGCCACGATCGCTGATCGTGTTGATCCTGCGTGAACCCATCGTGGCTTCGAGCGTGCGGCCGATCGCTTGCACCGATATGCCGAGTGAAGCGGCCCGTTCGCGATCGATATCAACCAGCACGCGCGGCGATGTGGGTTCGTAATTCATGCGCGGGCGCAAGAAATTCGGGTTCTCCCGCAGCCGGTCCATAATCCGATCGGCGGTCTCGGCGAGCGGCTCGTACTCGGACCCCAGCAGCACAATGGATGCGCCATCCCCGCCGCCACGCTGGAAGGAATTAGGCATTATAACGCGGATGGTGGCGCCCGGAATTTGGCTTAGGCGCTGATTGAGCTCCGTCATCAGCTCACTTGCAGGCCTACGCTCACCCCAGGGCTCCATGAACATCATGACGAAGCCGCTGGAGAAGCGATTAGTGCCGGCGTCACCGAAGCCGGGCAGCACCACCATGAAGCGGGTGAGATCACCTGAGTCTACGTACTCGGTGAGTATGCCTTCGACCTGCTCGATCACGCGGCTGCTATATTCGAAGCCGGAGCCCTCGGGCGCGTTCACAAACGCCATGAGCTGGCCGCGATCTTCGGCTGGCGTCAGTTCGCTGGACAGTTGCGAAAACAGAAAGCCACCGCCGAGCAGCACGCCGCCGAACATCGCGAACACCAGCGGTTTGGCGTTCATGGCCGCCTCGAGCGAGGCGCGATACGAAGAGCGCATGCCATCCAACGTGCGATCTACGAAGCGCGCGAGCGGCGTTGATTGCGCGGCCGGCTTAAGCAACATCGAGCACATGACCGGCGACAGCGACAGCGCCGCAAATGCAGAGATCACGACGACGCCAGCGATCGTCACGGAGAGTTCAACGAACAACTTGCCGACATAGCCGCCGACGAACAGCATCGGCGCAAAGACCGCCACCAGCACCGCCGACGTCGCCACCACCGCGAAGAACACTTGGCGCGCGCCCCGCTGCGCCGCCACCACGCGAGGTTCGCCCAACGTATCGACGCGGCGCTGCGCATTTTCGAGCACCACGATCGAGTCGTCGACGACAAGGCCGATCGATAACACCAGCGCCATCAGCGTGAGCAGATTGATGGTGAAACCGAACAGCGACATGATCAGGAACGCGCCGATCAAGCAGACGGGAATGACCGCTGTCGGAATGAACGCCGCGCGCCAGGATCCAAGAAACAGAAAGATCACGAGCACGACGAGCACCGTCGCTTCGATCAGCGTCTGCACGACGCGCGAGATTGCCTGCTCGATAAAAACGGTGCCGTCGAAGTTGAGCCCAAGTTCTACGCCCTCCGGCAGTGTCTGGCGGATATTCTCTACTTCGGCCTTTACCGCCCGCGCGACATCTAGCGCGTTGGATTGTGATTGGCGCACGATCCCGATGCCGACCTGGTCGCGCTGGTTGGCGCGGAAAATGCGGCGATCCTCGACAGGAGCGAACTCCACACGCGCCACATCGCCAAGCCGCACGACGGCTTCATCGGTGTCGGACGCGGCGCGCAGCGGCATGCGCGCGAAGTCTTCCGGCGTTTGGAACGGACGCTCGACCCGCACCTGATAATCGCGCTCTTGGCTTTGCACATAGCCCGCAGGCAGATCGAGGTTCTGTGCGCGCAGCGCCGTCTCAACGTCTTGAACAGTGAGGCCGCGCGCCGCCAAGGCATTGGTATCCAGCCAAATGCGCAGCGCACGGCGCGCATCGCCGCCAATCTGCACATTGGCGACACCGTTGATGACGCCCAGGCGGTCAACGATGTAACGCTGCGCAAAGTCCGACAGCTCAACCGTGTCCAGCCGGTCGGAGTTGAGGCTGAACCACATGATCGCACTGGCGTCTGAATCGGCCTTGCTGATCACCGGCTCAAGCACGTCCGCAGGCAAATTGCCGCGCGCGCGGCTCACGGCATTGCGCACGTCGTTCGCAGCGTCTTCGAGGTCGCGGTCGAGGGTGAATTCGATATTGATAGAAGAGCGACCGTCACGGCTGACCGCATTGATGACGTCAACGCCTTCGATGCCCGAGAGCTGGTCTTCGATGATGCGCGTGATCTGAGTTTCAACAACCTGCGCTGAGGCGCCTGGATACGAGGTATTGATCGACACCACCGGCTGATCCACATCCGGCAGTTCGCGCAGCGGCAGCGTCGTGAAGGCGACGGCGCCAAAAGCGATGATGATCAGCGATAGCACGATCGCCAGCACTGGCCGGCGAACGGAAAGATCGGAGAGCGTCATCTTCGCGGCCTACCCGCGTGGCCGAAGCGGCATCTCGGCAGCGTCATCGGACGCCGCACCGGCCGCCGGCGCGATTTGCACGGGTTGGCCCGGCCGCACACTTTGAAGGCCTTCAGTGACCACCTGATCACCGACGCTCAGGCCCTCGAGCACTTCCGCCATACCGCCGCTACGTGCGCCCGTCGTGATACGTGCGAGATCGGTTTGCTGCACGCCGTCGACGGTTGCGATGCGATACACGAAGGTGCCGTCCGCCCGATCGAGGATAGCAATTTCAGGAATGGCGGGGGCCTCGCGCGGGTTGGAGCGGACGTCCACCGTCATGAGCATGCCGGGACGCAGATGCTCATCCGCGTTTGGTAGCATGGCGCGCACCCGCACCGTCCGGGTAGTTGCATTGATACGGCTATCCACGTTTGCGATCCGGCCAGTGAATGTACGGTCGGGGTACGCAGATGTCCGCGCAATGATCTCGACGCCAGTCGTCAGCCGCGCGATCTGCGTTTCCGGCACATCGAAATCGAGTTTGATCTCGGTGATGTCGTCGAGCGTCCCGATTTGATCGCCGGGGCGCATGTATTGGCCAGGGCTCGCCGTGCGCAGTCCGACCACGCCATTGAACGGTGCGCGGATGGTTCGATCCGCGATACGCGAGCCGCCCGCGTTAAGCCGCGCTTCAGCCGCTTCCGCTGCAGCACGCACCGTGTCTAGCCGCGCTTGCGAGGCAAAGCCGCGATCATAAAGCTCTTGGTAGCGGCGAAGCTCTTCCTGGGCCGCTTGGTTTGAGGCGCGCACTTCGGCGAGATCGGCCGCTTGCTCCACACTCGACATTTCGACCAGCACTTGGCCGCGCCGCACGCGGTCGCCGCTATCGAAGCGAATGGCCCGGATGGTGTCGGCGACCTTTGGGGTCAGCACGATGCTTTCGCGCGATTGCGCCGTGCCAAGCGCCTGGAGACCATCGGTGAAGACATGCATGTCTACGGTCGCCGCAAGCACGGCTGGAGCACCTCCGCTTGGCCCGCCAGGACGCCCGCCCGCCGCTTGAGCTGCCTTAGCGGAACCTTGCTCCTCAGCGCCGGACAGCAACGCTTTGCCCGCGACGACAAGCGTCATCAGGCCGAGCCCCACGGCGACGACGGCCGCGAAGCCATAGCGTTTGAACATCCCCAACATAATGTAGCGGACCTTACATCCAAACTCTTTGCCGAATTATGTCTAACATTACGGGCGGCCGGCGCGATGCGATCAATCGCCTACCCTGCCCCACCAGCCTACCACCACGGCGACCTCTTCGGCCTCTCCATCGACCCGGCCGCGCAGGCCCAGCTGAAATCCCCTACCGCTGGGGCGGAAATGAACCATGGTGAGTTGGGCTCGGATGACCGCCTCATCCTCTCGCTGGGAGTCCAGAAATACTTGGCCCATCGCGAGCCAATTCTCTGCAAGCGCCGGCATGCGCCGGCACAGGCGTCAAAGCTGCAATTAGGCCTAAGAGTCGTAGCCCGGCAGCGCTCGATCCAATTTTCTCTTCAGCCCTGGCCACGCCAGCCCCGACACCATGCCCAAACCCTTGGCCGGGCCGTTCCGCGTTTCTTCTTGCGCTTCTTCCGGCGCAATCAACACGTTGTCACGACCCGCACTCAACGCAGCCACTTGTTGCGCGCACGCGCGCTCAAGGAAGAAAATTCCAACGAACGCTTCCGCGGCACTTCCGCCAACGGCGAGCGTGCCGTGATTGCGCAGCAGCATCAGTTTTTTGTCGCCGATGTCTTTTACCAGACGCTCGCGCTCATCGAGATTGAGCGCCACGCCCTCATAGCCGTGATAGGCGAGGTTCGGCAGCATCAGCAGCGCGTTTTGCGTGAGCGGCAGCAGACCATCTTTCTGCGCCGAGACACCTACGCCTGCATCGGTGTGCAAGTGAATGACGCACAGAGCATCTTCGCGCGCGGCGTGAATGGCGGAGTGGATCGTGAAGCCCGCCGGATTGATGTAGTACGGCGTCGGCGAAACGATGTTGCCGTCGAGGTCGACTTTCACCAGCGACGAAGCCGTGATCTCCTCAAAGAACATCCCGTACGGATTGATCAGGAAGTGATGATCCGGCCCCGGCACGCGCATCGAGATGTGCGTGAAGATCATGTCGTCCCAGCCGTGCAGCGCCACCAGCCGATAGAGGGCGGCGCAGTCTACACGCGCCTGCCATTCCTCGGCGCTCACGCGGCCCTTCAGGGATGCTCCAACGTCGTCGGCCATTTGATCCTCCGTGGGCCAGCCTAGACCGAAGATGACGCCGGCTCAACCAAACCTTCTTTCCGCATGGCCCAGGTCGGGCGCGTCGCTATAGTGGCGGCCATATGAAACTCGCCTTCACCGCCAGCGCCCGCCCCGAAGCCCAAGACGCCCTCCGCCGCTTGCGCCATGCGCACGGCGAGGTGGGAGAGGCCGAGGCGGACATCATCGTCGCGCTCGGCGGCGACGGCTTGATGCTGGAGACGCTCCGGCGGCGGCTGACGGATCGTAAGCCCGTATTCGGGATGAACCGCGGCACTGTCGGCTTCCTGATGAATGACTATCGAGAGGCCGACCTGCTCGATCGCCTAGCGCTGGCGCAGCCGGTCCGCATCCGGCCGCTGGTAGCGCGGTGCGAGACTGCTGGCGGCGTTATCGAGGAGCGCGCCTTCAACGAGGTCTCGCTGCTTCGCCAAACCGCCCAAACCGCCAAGCTTCGCATCAGCGTCGACGGCGCCGAGCGCATGGCCGAACTGCTCTGCGATGGCGTCATGGTGGCGACCCCCGCGGGCTCCACCGCGTACAATTTTTCCGCCCATGGCCCGATCTTGCCAATCGACTCCCGGCTCCTGGCGCTGACCCCGATTAGCGCTTTCAGACCGAGGCGCTGGCGCGGGGCGCTCCTGCCCCACCGGGCGAAGGTCCGGATCGAAGTCCTTGAGTTTGAGCGCCGCAGCGTCAGCGCCGCCGCAGATAATCGCGAAACCCGAGATGTTCGCGCGGTTGAGATTCATGAGGACCCGGCACAGCCGCTAACATTGCTTTTTGACCCCGACCACGCTCTCGACGAGCGCGTGCTGCGCGAACAGTTCAGCGTCTGAACGTCAACGCTCTGTTCACCAGCCGCGCCCATGCTCGCACGCGCATGACCAGCGCCAAACTCATCGACCCGCGCACCGAGGGCCGCCGCCTCGAACTCAAGGCGCCGCTTTTTGATGAAGCTGCGATTGCGCGCGCCCAGGAGACCCTGACTGCGCTCGGCAGTTCGATGGGCGAATGGCTCGACGCCGACATCGAACGTCTGCACCAAGCCCGCCTTAACGCTGAAGGCGCCGGCTGGAGCAACGCAGCGCTTGAGCCAATGCTGGGCGCTGCTCACGATCTGAAGGGTATGGGCGCCACTTATGGCTTTCCCATTATCTCGGATATCGCCGCATCTTTGTGCCGCCTAATAGAAACCGACGCCGGCAAGGCCGCCGCGCGCGCCAACCCGGCTTTAGTTTGCGCACATGCGGACGCCCTGCGTGCGGCGGCGCGCGAGCGCATTGTGGACGCAAGCCATCCCATAGGACACGCCTTGCTGCAGGCGCTGGCGTCCCACGTTGAGCGCCTTGGCGTGGCGCCGCGTTGAAACACTAACGCAGCATTCACCCTCTTCGCCCGCCGATCTTTAACCGTGCGCGTGCAATAAGGGCGGCTGAATTGCCGCCATGAACGTTATTCCCTTCCGCCCCCGCAGCGAGCCCGAGCCGCTCGCCTTCGCCATCGGCGCCCGCGTCGATCTGCGCATTGGCGCTCTCGCGTCTGCTGTTGTGCGCCCGCGTGGGCCGGCGCACGAGTCTTTCGCCTTCTCTCATCTGGCTCGCCTACTGCGCGCTGCGCGTATGGCGTCGCTAGAGCGCGGCGTGCGGACGACGTTCACGCTTGCCGTGCCGGCTGAAGTCCAATCCATGCTTGAGGCCGATCTGCTCAATGAAGCTGCACTTGAGGCCGGCTGCACACGCCGCACCTTCAACTTTCAGCTGAATGAACGCGAGATCGTAGCCGACGGACCTGGACTTCCTGAGGGATTGCGCGCGCGTGGTTGGAACGTCGTGTTGCGCGGCGATGATGAATGCCCACTGCCCTTCGGCGCGCGCGCCCGCTCCCTCTATAGCGAAATCGTGGTCGACGCGCCGACGCAACCTGATCCTTTTCTGGCGCTGGAATCCGGCGACCGCACGCCGCTTGGACGCCGCTTGTTGGCCGCCAAGGCTGCGGGCCTCGTTGTCACCGCAGAGAACGTGAACAGCGCGTCTCAAGCTCGCACGCTCGCCATCGCCGGCTTCGACCGCGGCGGCGGCCCGTTCGCGGAAGCTGGGTTACGCTAGATCGCGGCGACGCGGTCCGACTGCAGACCGGACGCATCGAGCTTGTCCAACAGATAGTCGAGATCGTCCTTCGGCACGGATTGGAAAAGCGTCAGCGTGCGCTCCAGCATGCGCTTGCGGAATGTGATCCGGTCCTGCGCGACGCCCTCTCTGTCCACACTGTGATAAACTTCGACCGCCGCTCTGAACGATGGGTAGAGCCGTGGCGGCAATCCGGCACGATCGAAGGCGGCCTTTAAACCAAGCGGGCCGCTATCGTGCATCAGGAGCCACATGCGCTGGTGCGGCACGCCGCCCAGTTCAGCCATGGCGTGCTCGACAAAATCGAGGTGGCCGAGGCAGAGGCTACGCATCAACAAGGATGGTGTGAGTCGGCCATTGAGATTGAGCTGTTGCACGAAGCGGCCGAGATCTCGCTGCCGGGCGGCCTGCTCGACGATGTCGATCGTCGCACGCTCTCGGGCGCCCATAGCGAGATCGATCGCGATCTGCGGCGGCAATTCGTGATTGTTGACCAATTGATCGAACAGCTCGCCGGTAACGATGGCGACAAGCTTTTCAGTGACGCTGACGGGCAGAACGTCGCGGCGCACCATCGCAGCCGTAACGGATGAAATCTCCTGGAAGCGCTCAAGCGCTGTGCCGAGACCCGCTTCATCGAACATTGCGTTGTCGTTCGCCAACGCCCGCTCAACCGCGTCAGACACGGCGTACTCGGAGATGGCGCCGGTGACTGCGACGGACAAGGTTTCACGGCTCGCGACGGCGACTTGCTTGGATGGCGGCGAGGCGCGCACGATTTCAACCAGATCTGAATCTGTCAGCACCGGAGAATTCATGATCACCGGAAGCGCGATGCTATCGATATCGCGCGACAGCCGATTAGCGATCTCACGCGGCAGCTTCGGAGAATTCTTGAGCGCCACTGAAAGCGCACGCCTGACGAGAACCGCCGCGTCCTGCGCCATGATGGCGATGATGCCTTCAGCGTGCGCGCGTTCCTCCGCGGAAAGCTCAGCCTCGTCGATGCAGCGACAAATCTTGTGAGCGGCTTGGGCGCGGTCGTCCTCGGTCGGGCCCTTGATCAAGGTCCGGATGTCGCTATCCGTGAGATTGGCGCGCATGGTGACGATAGACATGAGAGGCTCGCGCTAAGGACGGCGGCGACTCCGCCGCGTACGCCCCTACCCTCGTGCGGCAGCCTTAACGAATGTTTGACCACAGACGACCGTTGCGAGAAGGAAACGGAATGCTCGAAGGCCTCAAGATCGTTGAATACGCCACCTATGTCGCTGCGCCAGGCGCCGCGGGCGTGATGGCCGACTGGGGCGCTGACGTGATCAAGGTCGAACCGCCCGGCGGCGACCCGATCCGGATGTTCTTTTCTTCGCTTGGCGTCGACGATGCGTTCAACCCGGTGTTCGATCTCGATAATCGCGGCAAGCGCGGGATCATTCTCGATACCGCACAAGAAGCCGGCCGCGATGCGTTGCTGAAGCTGATCGACGGGGCCGACATCTTCCTCACCAACGTCCGCCCTGGCGGCCTCAAGCGCGCGGGGCTCGATCATGAGACGGTGATGCAGCGCTGCCCGCGCCTCATCTACGCGACGCTTACAGGCTATGGGCTCGAAGGCCCGGACGCGGATCGTCCTGGTATGGATTCTGCGGCCTTCTGGGCGCGCTCCGGCCTTGCAGCGATGTTCCGGCCGAAGGGCGGCGATCCCGTCCAGCTGCGCACGGCGTTCGGCGATCACGTCGCATCGCTCGCAATCATCTCGGCTGTGCTTGCGGCGGTTCATGAGCGCCATCGCACCGGCGCCGGCCGCCTCGTCGACGCATCGCTTTTGCGTGTCGCCCACTATGTCGGCGGCAGCGACTTCGCCATTCAGCACACGCGCGGGCGCATCGCTTCGAATCGCGCGCGTAAGGACGTTCCCAATCCGCTGATCAACTATTTCAAGACTGGCGACGATCATTGGATCAGCTTGTTGCAGCGGCAAGGCGAGAAGGATTGGCCCAAACTCGCACGCGCGTTGAAGGTCGAGCATCTCGTGGACGACCCGCGCTTCGCCAATAACCGTGCACGGCGCGAGCATGGCAGCGCCTTAGTGCCGTTGCTGGACGAAGCCTTCGCCGCGCGGCCGCTATCGGAGATCGCAACGGCGCTCGACGCAGAGGAAATGATCTGGGCGCCGATGCTGACGCCGACGGAAGCAATTGCCGATCCTCAGGCAATCGCCGCTGGGTGCGTCGTGCAAACACCGACCCATGATGGCGGCACAATCAGCGCGCCAGCGGCCCCTGTTCGTTTTCCAGGCGCAGACGATGGTCCAAAGGGGCCATCGCCGCGCCCTGGTGAGCATACGCGCGCGGTGCTCACAGAAGCTGGGTTCAGTGCCGCCGAGATCGACGCAATGTATGCGAGCGGCGCAGCCGCTTAAGTGCGGCTCGCACGCGCGTAGGCGTTCAGCGCCTGCATCGGATCGCGCGCCGTCTCGTCCTCGCCAGAGCGCAGAAGCGGCAAAAGCGCCATGGCAAACAGCGCACGTGCGAGCGCGGGCGACATGGCGCCGTCGCCCTCCGGTGCACCAACGCCCCGCTGAGATGGAACGCCCACGGTGGCGTCCGCGTCGAGTTGCAGGCGATCCAAAAGACCCTGCGCCGATCGTGGCTCACCATCGGCATAGAAGAGGCCGCGATTAGCCGCCGCCTCGCGCGGAAACAACGCTGACGCATCCGGTGCGCCGTTGGCCGCCGCTTCGATCAGCCGGATCGCGCCGCCCGATCCCATAACGTGTGCCGCATAGAGTTCACCCGCATTCGGCGCGCGTCCGAGTCGCGACTGGAGAGTCTGCGCATTTTCACGTGCAAGCTCTGCCGCCATCCGCGCGGAGAGTTCCGGATCGCTGCGCAGCGCCAATATCTCACGTCGCGTTGCTGCGTCGGCGCCGTTGCGCAGCGCGGCCGATTGCGGGCCGAGGCCATGCTCCGCGCCATGGCGACGGACCATATCGAGCCACGTACTGTCGATGAATTGAAAGAGACCAGTCGCACTTGAGGTGCTCGCGCGCGCGTTCGGGTTCATTGCGCTTTCGCGACGCGCCGTCTGCACCAGCAATGAAAAGTCCACACCTGTCGCATCCGCTGCTCGGCGGATCGCGGCGCGAACGACGTCGGGGCCTGCAGGCGCGATAGGATCGCTCATCCCTCCGCGCTCGGCCAATTTGGTAAACGCAACGTTAACGATTTGATCCGCGAGCCGAACGACCCGTGTTCACGGCAGTTTGCCGGCAGGACGAAATGTAAGGTCGGCCTCAAAGCCCTGCGGTCCAAAGCGCGGCGCCAGAGCGCCCTCCAGCTCACCGCGCACAATGCTCTCGATCAATCGGCTGCCAAAACCCGGCTTATTGGGAGTGGTCACGATCGGCCCGCCGCGCTCGCGCCATGTCAGCGCGGCCATTCCGTCTTCGCCGAGGCGCCACGCCACGTGAATCTCCCCGCCGCCGGCGGCGTAAGCGCCGTACTTGGCCGCGTTGGTCGCCAACTCGTGGACGACCAGCGTCACCGCAACAGCGGCGCGCGCGGGCAGCCGCATCGGCTCGCCCTCCAACATGAGCGACCGCGCTCCCGCTTCGGCGCTATAGGGCCGCAGCTCGCTTTCGAGGATGTCACGCAGGTCGGCGCTATCGCTTGTGTCGCGCAAGAGAAGGTCATGGCTTTTTGCCAGCGCCATCAGCCGCGCCTGAAACGATGCATGGAACGCTTCGTACGTCTTAGCGGAGCGTCCGGTCTGTGCTGCGATCGACAACACCGTGGATAGATTGTTTTTGATGCGATGACCCATTTCCGTCATCAGCAAACCTTGACGCTCTTCGGCCATCTTCGCGTCGTGGATGTCGACCTGCACGCCGTCCCAGACAACGCTGCCATCCGCGAGCGTGCGCGGCGCCGAGGACACCCTAAACCAGCGCACTTCGCCGTCTGGCTTCCGAATGCGCGCTTCCGCTTCGAACGGCTTCATCGCAGCAAAGGCAGCGGCCTCAGCGGCTTCGAACGCGTCGCGATCCTCTTCGATGATCTGGCTATGCAGCAGCGCCGGATTGGCCATTGCAGCTTCGGGGTCTACGCCGTTCAGCTCCTTGCAGCGGCTTGAGACATACGAAAAGCGCCGCACGCCCTGATCATCGCGGACGATTTGGTAGATCATCCCAAATGGGAGATTGTCGGCAAGTGAACGCAACCGGGCTTCGCTCTCAGCCAATTCGGACTGCGCCGCACGTTCGTCCGTGACATCAAGGTTGACGCCCACCATGCCGGTGAAAACGCCGGCAGAATTGAAACTTGGCTCGGCCCGGGTTGCAAGGATGCGGATGACGCCGTCGTATCGGCGATAGCGCGCCTCACACGTAAAGGCCTCTTGTCGCTCCATGCCGCGACTGAACGGCGCGAACACCTTCTCGGAATCTTCGGGTAGCAACGTGGACGACCAAGTGAAGCTTTCGACGCCGTCGTCCGGAACGCCCCAGAAAATCCGTTGCGCGCGATTGAGGTAGACGCACTTGCCGGTCGCGTCTCCGCGCCACAGCATTGCTGGCGTGGTCTCGGCCACGGCGGCAAAGCTCTCGTCAGCCGAATTTCGGCCGTCCTCGTTCAAGCGAATGCTCCCCGCGCCCGTATCAGGCCGTTCAATTACGGTAGCACGAACGGGTGGAACGCAAGTGGCGGTGATCGGTTCCGCCGCGCGGAACTAGTAGCTCTTCGGCAGTCCAAGCACGCGCTCGGCGATATAGTTCAAAATCATCTCGCGCGAGACGGGCGCGATACGCGCAATCATCGCTTCGCGGAAGTAACGCTCGACGAAGTATTCCTTCGCGTAGCCCATCCCGCCATGAGCAAGGACGGAGGCTTCGCACGCTCGGAAACCAGCTTCGGCGCCGAGGTATTTAGAAGCGTTCGCTTCAGCGCCGCATTCTTTGCCGGCGTCGTAAAGCGCCGCCGCCTTGAACGCCAAAAGATCCGCCGCCTCCAACTCGGCCCAACACTTTGCCAGAGGGTGTTGAATGCCCTGGTTCTGACCGATAGGCCGGCCGAACACGACGCGCTCCTTGGCGTACTGCGCGGCCCGCCTCAACGCCGCCCGGCCAAGTCCAATGGCTTCGGCAGCGAACAGCACACGCTCAGGATTGAGGCCGCTCAGCAGGATTTTGAAGCCCGCGCCCTCTTCGCCGATCAATTCAGCGTCGGAGACTTCAAGGTCCTCGATGAAGAGCGTGTTGCACTCGACGGCCTTGCGGCCCATTTTTGGAATTGGCTGTGCTTCAATTTTGCTGCGATCAAAGTCGGCGTAGAACAACGACAAGCCTTCAGTCGGACGCTTCGCTTGCTCTTTCGGCGTTGTCCGCGCAATCAGCAGAATCTTGTTGGCGCGTTGCGCGTTCGTTGTCCAAATCTTGCGGCCACGGATGCGATAGCCCGTGTTGGTGCGTTCCGCTCGCGTCTCGAGGCTCGCAGTGTCGAGCCCGGAGTTTGGCTCGGTCACCGCAAAGCAAGCTTTGTCCGTGCCGTCCATCGCAGGCGGCAGGAAGCGTTGCTGCTGCTCTTCAGTGCCGTACTTCACGATCGGCATCAGGCCGAAAATGTTAAGGTGAATCGCGCTTGCACCTGAAAAGCCCGCGCCTGATTGCGCGACCGTCTGCATCATCAGCGCAGCTTCGGTCAGCCCTAGCCCGGCGCCGCCGAAGCGCTCCGGCATTGCAACGCCGAGCCAGCCGCCAGCTGCAATGTCGGCAACGAACTCTTCCGGAAACTTCCCGCTCTCGTCCGTCTTCAACCAATAATGATCATCGTACTTGGCGCAGATCTCTTCGATCGCGTGCTTGATAGCGACTTGTTCTTCGGTGAGGTCGAGGGCGAAGGTCATGTGCGTCCAAATCTTGAAGGCGCGAGCGCCGCCCACTCGGGCGCAATCTCACCGCCAAAAACGTATGCGCTTATGATCTCCGCCGTTATCGGCGCCAAGAGCCAACCATTGCGGGAATGCCCTGCCGCGACGAAGAGGCCCTCACCCGTGGGCCCGATCATGGGCCAGCCATCGGGCGACATGGGCCTGATACCGGCCCACGCGCGGCCCGCTGGCTTAACCTCGCCTGGCAAAACCTGCTCCGCCGCCGCCAATAACTCAGCCGTCCGCCCCGGGTCGGCCATGCGATCAAACCGGTCGAACTCCAAAGTGGCGCCGAGCACGACATCTTCGCGGCGCTGAGAGATATAAAATTCGCCCGCACGCATGGTGGCGCCAAGAGGGCGATCGAGTTCGATGGCGACGAGCTGACCTTTGGCTGGACGAACATGCTTCAGCGCCGGCGCCGCCTGTATCATTTTGTCAGTGGCCCACACACCAGGCGCAAGCACGAGCGCGTCAGCTTCATAGACGCGGCCGTCGTGGGTGGTCGCGGCCGAGGCGGTGACATCAGCGACGTCGGCTTCGAACTCTACCAACACGCCCATTGAGCGCGCCTGCATCGCAAGCCCAGTCAGCACGCGCAGCGGATCAGCGACGCCTTCGTCCTCTACGAACACAGCGTGCTCGATCTTGGCCGACAAACCTGTGCGCTTGCGTACCTGGCCACTGGAGAGCGCTGATGCGCGCCGATCCAAACCCGTGACCCGATCAAGAAATGAGCGCGCGGCTTCCATGTCCGCATTCAAGACCACTGCGCCGTCGAAGCGCACGCCATCCGCCCACTCCGCGCCCGGTTGCCGCGACTTCCATAAGTCGAAGGATTGAAGCGCCAAGCGATCGTGCGGTGATGGCGTTCGATCCAACGGCGCCAGCATGCCAGCAGCCGCAGCGGAAGCGATCGGGCCATACACGCTCGGGTGTTCGCGTTCGGCCTCAAGGAGCGTCACGTGCGCGCCGCCTTTCCGCAGCCTGATGGCGCAGCTTAACCCAACGACGCCGCCGCCAACTACAACGACACGCTTCATGCGCGATGCGATCCATTCGAGCTAAGCATAGCGCCCCGCTAACGGAGCGCCGTCACACTGGCAAGCGGCCATACCATCACGCTCACCCCCGCCACTCCGGAAGATCAAAGTTCGGATCAGGATACGCGGGTCCGACAAACGTGCGTCCAACGGACTCGCCTATCTCGAGCATGAGTTCGAGATTGGCGCTGGCGGCGTTGTTCACCAAGCTAAGGCCGTGCAGTGTGTCCGCATCTAGTTCGCGGCCGAGCACGCGCTCCAGCGCAGTAATGGGTGGCTGCGGATCGCCCGCGCGCCGCGGCTTTGGCTTGGTGTCGAGCATCACGTCGATACGTTGGTAGTCGAGCAGCGGTTGTGCGACATAGGCGGCGTTGGTTGCTTCGTCACTCTCGCCATTTAGACGCCAGGGTGTTTTCGGCGCGGACAATCCTTGCATCACTTTAACGCTCTGCACTTGGGCCTCGTGCGCTAGCGTCCGGATCACATGCGCCGCACGTGCGCTTGCGGGCAGCGCACGAAATGTTGCACCTTCAATCGCAGGCTTGCGCATCCCTGCGCCAATCGATGTCAACATCAATGTGGCGGCAGAAGCGCTCCAACTGAACCGCTGCGCCGAATCAAGAACTAGAGAGAATAGGTCGAGACTCGGATTGGCGGCGCCTTCCGGGTCAACGAAGTGCCCTTTACCCGCTGCACGGCGCTTTTCGTCGAGGTCAACGTCGATCGCAACATCGCTGGCAATATCGCCGCCGCCTGCGCTCGCAGCCACAAGGTCGCTCAAACGGTAGCGCTTTTCCGCGAAGGCGTGCGTCTCGGACTGATCATAAAAGCGTCCGAGCGGGTGATTGGTCACGATCCAGGTCGTACCGGCATCAATGCGTGTCAGGCCGAAGGCGAGACCGGTTTTGATTTCATCTGAACCGAGCGTGCGCGCTCCAAGCAGCCCCTGCACCGAACGCCGAAACCGATTGGCGTTTAGTCTCGGCCGCAAAATCAGCCCGTCATCCGGACGCCGGCCGAAAATGCCGGGGCCATGGCGGCGATAAAACTCGATCAGGTCATCAACACTCATGCCGAGCGCGAGGCCCGCAGCGAGAACGGCAGCGCTCGAGCCGCCGCCAATAAGATCGTAATAATCGCTAAGCCGGAAATCCAAGCCGCCGCCAGCGCGGCGACGCAACTCACCCTCAAGCACCTTCAACATGCCGAGAGAAAGCATGGCCTTGGCGCCACCGCCATCGAGCGCAAGGATGCGCTTTGCGCCTGTGTCTGGCGACAGATGCTCGAACAGCGTTCTGGGCATTCTTCCCTCGCCGCCAATCTAACCACGTGGCCGCTTTAAAAGAAGCCCAAGCGCGCGGGATCGCGTCCAAGATGCACAGCCTTGAACTCGGCGGCGATGAATAACCCACCGGCGACGTAAACAGCGCCATTGCGCGCCCTCAGCAGAGCGAGCTTCCGCGCTTCAGCGACACTCTCCGCCACGATTATTTCAGCCGCCGGATTCGCCGCAGAGGCGTGCGCCGCAACGAGCCCCGCCGGCGCTCCTTTGTGATCCGCCGACACACAGACAATCACGTCGAAGTTTGGCGCGAGAGCACCGATGATCGCTGCGGCGTCTTTGTCGTGTGACACACCGACGACCAGCGCCGCATCGCGCGCGCCCCGAAGCTCCGCGAACCCTTGGAGCGCCGCGGCCACTCCGGCAGGCGTATGGCCAACATCAATTATAACCAGCGGCTCAGCCGACAATTGCTCAAGCCGGCCCGGCCAGCGCGTTGCGGCAAGCCCCGCCTTTGTTTGCGCTTCATTCAACTCCACTAGGTCCTGCGCGAGACGCAGCGCTAAGCCGGCATTCTGCCGCTGAAAGGCGCCGCGCAAAGGCGCCTCGCGCTCTGCGCGTATCCATGCGCATTTGGTTTGGCGCTCGTCACAATGCGCTTCAATCGCCGCGCGTTGCGCCATGCAGCTTTCGCTCACAAGCACCAACGCACCTGACGGCGCTGCGTCCAACTTGTCGCGCGCAATATCCTCAAGCGTCTCACCGAGCAACGCGGTGTGCTCGTAATCAAGCGACGTAAGCGCCAGCCGCCGCGCCTCGATCAGCCGCACAGGGTCCAGCCTCCCGCCGATGCCGGCCTCCCAGACCGTATGCGTGCAACGCCGTGCAGCGAACCAATCGGCGGCAATTAGGAAAAGGAACTCAAACGCACCCAGCCGCGCCGCCTCTCCGGCGCGTGTTGCGGCGTCCGTCACGCGGCGCCAGTGCTCGCCGAGGGCAACATCGTCGATGTCAGCCCCGTCGATTCGAAAGCGCTCGTTCAAGTCGAGCAAATGCGGCGACGTGAACAGGCCAACCGGTCCGCCAACCTGTTCTAACAGCGCCGCAGTCATGGCGGCCGTTGAGCCCTTTCCATTGGAGCCGACAATAACTGCGCCGTGCGCGCCGAAGCCGCGGAGATCAACGCCCAGCTCTGCTGCGATTGCGGCCACGCGCTGAAGTCCTGGCCCCTCACCAAACTTGGGGTAAGGAATGCGCCACGTATTCATCGCAGGGCCGCAGCGAAATTCGCGCGCCAGATTGTCTCGATCAAATCCCAGCGGCCGTGATCTTCCAAACCGTCGGACCACTGCCGTGGATGTCGAAGATGTCGACGCCCGCTAGGCCAAGCCCAAGCGCCGAGGCAGCCGCAAGCGCGACGTGCGCCAAATCCTCACGTGCGCCATCTTGCAGCGCCGATGCACCGCCACCGGCTGAACGATTTGCCGGTCCTTCAAGTGTCACAACCGCGCCCGCCGCCACCAGCTCATCCTGCGCAATTGAGCGCCCTTCATTATCTCGGCCACGCGACCTCAAATGCGGCGCACCAGGCTCGCGCGGCAATGCGTCGACAAGGTCCGCGAATGTGCGCCGTCCATCTCCCACTACGGACGGCAGGTGCTTGCGGTAGGAGAACAGCGCCCGGCCCTGCAGCACGAAAACGCGATACTCCGCAGCTGAGACATAAGGTTGGATAAGAATTGCAAAATGCTCGCGCGAGACGCGCTGCATAAAATCACTGAACGCTTCGGGGCTTTCAACAACTTCGGCGTACAGGCCGTTGGACGCGGACACAGGCTTACAAAAGATCGGGTACGCAGCACTCTGTGCAAATTTGAGTGCGTCGTCCGGCTCGCGTCCAGGATGGCGCATCTCCGCCCAACGCGGCGTCACGAAGAACATTTCGCCAGGCAATGCGGGCACGCCGCGCTCACGCAGCACTGCAGCGCAGAACGCCTTGTCGCGCGCGATCGACGCTGCCCGCGCGTCGTTCAGTGCATACGGCGTCGCCGCGCCCGCAGCGAACTCCGCGCGCCGGGCGCCGTCGCAAACTTCAAAGAGATATCCATCTGCCCCATCGAGTGAGCGGAACGTGTAACCGCACATCTTCGCTGTGTGCGCCGCATAACGCGCTTGGGCGCTCAGAAGGGAGGCATTATCCAAGGAGAAAATGGTACCGCCTCCCGGGCTCGAACCGGGGACCCCTGGTTCCACAAACCAGTGCTCTAACCAACTGAGCTAAGGCGGCACATTCCAATTTTCCCGCTCCGCTTTGGCAAGCGATCCGGGGCGCGGAACCTAGCGCCGGCCCCGCGCCGAAGCAAGGCGGAGCCAAACGCTTGATTCCATGAAGTTAGACCGGCCCCCAGCCCTGCTCGTTGATGTAGTTCCGCAGCCGCTCGATGCGATTGTCGGGGTCTGGGTGGGTGGACAGGAATTCTGGCGGACGCGAGCCGCCGCCGGATTGCATCGCACGCCAGAACGGCACCGCCTGTTTTGGGTCGTAGCCCGCTGCTTGCATGTAACGGATGCCGACAATGTCGGCTTCAGCCTCCTGCTCGCGCGAGAACGGCAGGCTCAAGCCGACCTGAGCGCCCAAACCCAGGGCCGCCATCGCCATTTGGCTATTGAGCTGAGTGCCCGCGACTTGCAACGCCGTCTGGGTCGCAGCTTCGCGGCTATAACGCTCTGCGGCATGGCGCGCGGTTACGTGCCCAACTTCATGGCCCAACACCGTCGCCATCCAATCGTCTCGCTCGCAGATTTCGTAGAGGCCGCGATAGAAACCCACCTGGCCGCCGGGCAGCACGAAGGCGTTCTTGTCATCACTATCGAACAGCACGAATTCCCAGCTTTGATTGCCGCGTCCCGCAGCCTGCACGATCCGGCGGCCAACGGTCTCCAAACGGCGCTGCGCCGCGGCATTGTTCCAGGTGCGAGTTTGCTGACGCATTTGCGCCCAGGCTTGCAGCGACGCCTGCTGCAACTGACTCTCGTCGATGATGATGAACTGCTGACGACCGGTCACTTCATTGGTGGCGCAGCCCGCAACCAGAACCAGTGTGCCGCTGGCCAGACCGCGCAACACATCGCGCCGTTCCAGCTTAGTGACATCTACGAGCTTGGCGCCTTCGCCGGCTGTTTGCTCACACATGACAATTCTCCTCAGCCCCTCGCGGGTTTCAAGTCAGGCTTACTTTCTTCCCCTGGCGCGCCAAGGCAAGGCTGCATCGGAATGAAAACGGAAAAATGGTGCCTGGGGCCGGAATCGAACCAGCGACACGCGGATTTTCAATCCGCTGCTCTACCAACTGAGCTACCCAGGCGTCCGTCCGCCGGCCGGAAGCGGGCCGCCGCGGAGCGAGGGTCTATAGCGGGACGGCCCGGCTCTGTCCACGGCGGCGCATAGGACTTTTCCACCCCTTCAGCACGCGCGAAAACGGGGACGGCTGGAGGGCCGTCCCCGCTCGTTACGCCAATGGGGCTAACCGGCCTATTAGGCGCCGGCGTCGGCGTGACGCGTTTCCGGCGCACTGTGGGCGACGCCGCTAAAGCTCATGCGGACTTCACCCCCGGTCGCGCCGGCATCAGCGCTGCGCACGACCTGAATGCGCTCGGCCGGAACGCCGCGGCTGATGAGAGCAGCCCGAAGCGCCTGAGCGCGACGGGTAGACAGTGCCGAGCCATCAGCTTCGATGACAGCGCTCTCCAGCTGGCAGACCGAAGCCGCATCGATGGCGTAGCCGATCTCGCGACGCGCTTGCGTGCCCAAAACGGCGCCGCTGAACGCGGCGGCATGGGTGCGCGCATCGCACACGCCATAGCTCGCACTTGCATCTGCCGGGACGACGAGCGCCGCCGGCTGGGCCACCGGCGCGGCAGTGGCAGTCGTCGTCTGGATGGCGGCTGGCGCGACTTGCGCTTCTGACGACGGCGCCTGCGCCGCAGCGAGTTGACGCTGCGACGTGACAGCAGCGATCTGCTGGGCGGTATCTTCGCGAACTTCGTTCATGCAATTACGCTGGGCGCGGGAGAGAATCCGCATCAAACCTTGGCCGCACACCGCGCGCGAGGCGCTTTCGATGCGGCGCTCCAATGCGACCCGGCCACTCGCCGAGTTGAGATTGAGATCAGCATAAGAGACGCGCGCCCGCGCGCCGTTCGAGTCGAACGTTACGGCCCGAACTGGCTGGACGTTCGCGCCGCCCGCCGCGTACTGCGTCGTGAGGTTCGCGGTTGTGACGGCATTGTTCATCGCGTTATCGACACATGCGCGCACTTGGCGGCGTTGGCGCAACGTGCGATCGCCAGAACCTTCGCAGACCCGGTACGCCGCGCTGCGCAGCCGGTGCAACATGGCTGACGAGCCCTCCTGTGTGTTCAGATCGAGATCGCTGTGCCCGACAGCGATGGAGGCCGTCTCATAATCGCCAGCGTCGGATTGCGCGAAGGCGTTTGTAGTCATCATCACGTGCATCAGGCAGGCTGCACCAATCATCAGTGGAATGCGCATCTTCATTGAATTCCCCCTTCCTTGGCAGACCGACACGCCATGAGGGCTCGGTTTCTGCCTGTATGACTTGAAGGCGCGAGACGGCCGGAAAACGGGTCAAACTTTATTTCGCGCGAACAAATTGACTGCCCCTCCGCGAATGCGCTTCATTCCGTCCGCGCTCGAACAGCGCGGGATGGGGGGCGAAGCCGACATGTCTGACGTCGCGCTTGAACGCGAAGTGATGAGCTTGTTCGAAGACTTGCTCGACGTTCCCGAGACGGAACGCGGAGCTTGGATCGAAGCACACACCAGTGGCCGCCCTGCTCTTCGAACCCGTCTGGTCGCACTTGAAACAGCGGATCGGAGCGGTTCGCTGCCGACAGGCGGCGCCATAAACGCGCTGGAAGACGCCATCATCCCCGAACGCATTGGCGCTTACAAGATTATCGAGCGCATCGGGCGCGGCGGCATGGGCGCTGTCTATCGCGCTGCGCGCGAGACGGGCGACTTCGAACGTACTGTTGCGATCAAGGTCATCAAGCCTGGCCTGTTCACACCGGACGTCGTCGAACGCTTCCAGCGCGAGCGGCAAATTCTGGCGGCGCTGGCGCATCCGAACATTGCCCGCCTTTATGATGGCGGCCAAACTGAAGACGGCGCCCCGTACATCATCATGGAGTTTGTGAGCGGCCAGCCGCTCTTGCAGTGGGCCGAAGCGCGATCCCTTCCTCGCGCCGAACGCATCCGTATTTTCCGCGACATCTGCGCCGCGGTCGCTTTCGCACACGCGCACCTGATCGTGCATCGCGATCTGACGCCCGCGAATGTTCTGATAACTGATGATGGCGCGGTGAAGCTGATCGATTTCGGTATCGCCAAAGCTGCCGACACCAACACGACTTCCCCTAACGACGCAGCCGTCGCGGCAATGACAATGACGCCAGGTTACGGCGCGCCGGAACGCTTGATCAGTGCTCAGGTCTCAACGTCAGCTGATGTGTTCTCGCTGGGCCGGCTACTCCAGGATCTGCTCCGGCCCGATCGGCGCGATACGGAATTGCGCGCCATTATCGCGCGCGCCAGCGCAACCGAACCAAGCCAACGATACGCCAGTGTCGAAGCCCTCATGGCCGATATCGAAGCGTGGCGAAACGCACGGCCCGTCGCCGCCTATTCAGGCGCGCGTACATACGCCCTCCGCAAGTTCGCGGCGCGGCACGGCAGAGCTGTTCTCGCGGGCTGCGCGACTTTCGTCCTGCTGGCCACTGCGCTCGGCTTTACGTTGGCGGCGAACGTCCGAGCCGAGCGGGCTCGTTTGCAGGCGGAAGCGCGCTTTCAAGAAACGCGCGAAATTGCGAACTCGCTTCTGTTTGAGGTGTTCGACGAAGTGTCCGCCATTCCCGGCTCAACGAGCGCGCGCGAAAGATTGGCGCGCACTGGCCTCAGTTATCTTGAGGCGCTCGCGCAGGATGAGAGCGCGCCGCTTGAGGTGCGTGTCGAAACGGCGGTGGGTTTTGTAAGGCTTTCGCAGGTCGTCGGCGGCGGCCAGGCGGGCGAACTTGGCCGCTTCTCCGACGCTGCTGAATTGTTGGCTGAAGCCGAACGCATTATCTCTCCGCTTTACGCGGCACACCCCAGCGACCCAGCGGTCGCGCGCGCGATGACGCAAGTATTGCTCGAGCAATCAGGGGCCAGCCTCTACTCCCACAACGAGGTCGCACTTGCGCGCGAACAGGCCGCGCGCGCCGCCCAGATCATTGAACCGTATGCACGTCAGGACGCAAAAGCGGCGCGCGCCTACATTTATGCGATCCGGGCGCTGGGCGACACTGAAGGTTGGGAAGAGAACTTTGAAGCCGCCCGCGACCAGCATCAGCGCGCCGAAGCGTTCGCCGCCGGCTTGCCGCAAGCCTTGCGTGACGACCCGGCCGTGATGGGGGCACGCGCGGCGAACATACGCTTGCTTGGTGAAAGCTATCACCGCCTTGGCATGACCGACGAGGCGCGCGACGCGATCGACGCCGCTGTAACCTACACTCGGGCAGTGCGTGATGGCGCGCCGCAAAACCCCGCGTTCGTGCGCGGCCTCACGGTAGCCCTTTGGTATCGCGCGGTCGTACATCGGACAAACGAGCGCGATGCGCTCGCGCGTCAGTCTATCGAAGAGGCGATGGCCAATGCCCGGCAGTTGCGTGAGCGCGACCCGAACGATGCGGGCGCACTGCGCCTCGTCGCCACCGTCGGCGAAGTTTACGCGCAAATCCTCGCCGATGCGCGACGCTTTGATGAGAGCTTTGTTCTGGGTGAAGAGGTGGTCGCGGCGCAGCGCGATTTGGTTGTCCGAGCGGAAGGCGCTGCCGGCGCGCGGCGGACCCTGGCCGTCACGCTCATGACCAATGGCGGCAATTTCTACAATGGCGGCCAGTTCGACCGAGCGTGCGAGCGCTGGCGGGAGGCGCTCAGCATCTTTACGGGGCTCGAACGCGAAGGCGTACTGGCTGAGACCGATCGCACACGTTCAATGGCCTCGGCCCAGGATTATGTCGCCCGATCTTGCAACCCGCCCCATGCCGGCCTCGGTTCCAATCTTTGACATTTCGAAGAAATTTCGCCTGCGGCTTGGGGTGGAGGATTGCCAGCGTCGGCCCGAGACGTAAGACTTTGTCTCAATCAGGCAATGTCACAGTCCGCAGCCACTCCCGCCGCCGACCAGAAACAGCTACTGGCCGAGCATTACGATGAGTTCCGCCGCGTCGCGCGCGGCGTGCTCAACGGCGACGCACAGGCACTCCAACTACAGCCAACCGATCTCGCTCACGCGGCCGCGATCAAGATTTTCTCGCTAAATCGCATTGATCTTCAGGGACGGACCCACTTCCTCTCGCTCTCAGCGCGGATCATGCGACAGATTTTGATGGATGAGGTCCGGCGCGTCCGCGCCGCCAAGCGCCAGGCGCCACCGGTCACCACGTTTTGGCCGGGCGAAGAAAACGCCGCGCTTGATTTAGAGGCGCTGGACGCGGCGCTCAGCAAACTCGAAAGCATCGACGCAGATCGTGCGCGCCTCGTTGAGCAACGCTTTTTCGCCGGCTTAACGATCGAAGAGATCGCCGCCGCAGAAGGCAAATCCGAAAGCACGCTGAAGCGCCAGTGGCGCGCCGCCCGCGCTTGGCTCATCCACGAACTCGAACAACGCTAGCTAGTTTCCACTGCGCTGCGCAGCCTCGACTGCCCGCACGCGTGGCAGAATTTCCCGCTGTGCCGTGTCGCGGATGTCGCTGGCGTATTCGAACCGCCCCCATGGACCGCGCACCGAAAACGGCACCACCACGCCGCCGCGAGGTGATCGCGGCGCTAAACGCATGTCCAAGCGCCGGTTGGGCACGTCGATCAGCCCTATGCCTGGAATGCGCAAATCTGCGGTGTTAAAGCTCAAATCGTCGGTCGCCAGGACGCCGTTATAAATCGCAAAAGTCGACGAAAAGCCCAGGAACTCCGTCCGCGCTTCAGGCGCAATGAGTTCGCCACGCAGCGCGTTGCGGATTGTCGTAGAAACGCCGCCAAGATCGACGCCGTGCAGAGTGCCCGACACCACTTCGATGTGGGTGCGTCCATTCAGCGCCGCCAAGAACTCGCTCTGCGTCCTGCCTTGCGTGCGCACGTTGAGGCTGACTTCCGCGCGACCCTCAATGTTGGAGAAGTTGATCGCGTCAGTGAGAAAGCGGCGCGCATCAAGTCCATTAAACGCCATGTCCTGCACGATGCGCGTCGAGTTTGCGTCGCGCGCATCAATCTCAAACCGGCCGCGCCCGGAGCCGCCATAGAGCGCCATGTTGTGCATCGTGGCGGCGAGGTAGCCTTCGTTTAGGACAAGGTTCAGCCGCGATGAATCGATGCGCATGCGCTGCACCAGGACGACGGCTGTCACCAATTCGATATCAGCATCGAACGCCTTCAAACCCGAGAAGTCGATCGGGGTGGCGGACGGCGCCTCGCGCACGTCAATTGCGCGAGCCGCCGGCTCTTGCGCGACCGCAGCGATCTCCGCCGCAGCATCGCGTTGCGCAGTGTCCGGCGCAGCGGCAGCGGCAGCCAACTCGGCTGACGGCGTCTGTTGCGGCGCTTCGCCAGACAGATAGGGGTTCAGATCGAAGTCGAAGAGCTCCAGCCGGCCGCTCAGATATGGCCGGCCCGCGCGCTCCGACAGCACAAAGTCCCCGCGCCCACGGACGCTATCGAGCCCAAAGCCGGCATTGCTAAAGCTGTAGGCGCCGTCGCTGATTTGCAGCCGTCCAGAAACCGCGAAGCTTTCAAAACCAACGCCGCCTCTGATCGGCGTGCCCATCCAAGCGGCGAGCCGGCGCAGGCTCGGACCATCGGCGCGTACGGTTCCCACGATTTCACCGGCGCCAGAAATGGTCTGCCCTTGAAACTCGGCGGTGAGAAGCTCGCTCTCGATCTTCAGCGTAACCGGCGTAAGTTCACCGCGCATGGCAGCGCCTGGGCGTTCAACTTCGACTTCCAGTTCCACGCGTTGATCAGCATAGAGCACCGAGCCAGCAAGCCGCATCGGCTCGTTCATGCCATCGAACGCGGTGCTAACATCAACGTCGCCCACGACCCAGCCAGAGCCGTTGCGGGCGTCGAAATAGCTGACCTCGCCATTCATGACGCGCACCTCACGCAGCGTCGTGCGCGAGGCTTGTGTCGGTGTTGTTGACGGCGGCGGCGCAGGTCCATCGGCGCGCACTGGCGTGAGCGTCCAATTGGTTTTGCCTTCCGCATCCACTTCCAGCGCAATCTGTGGATGTTGCAGCACGAGGCGACGGACCACGACCTGGCGATCGAACAGTGGCCGTATCTCCACGCCGATATCGATCTCGTCGGCCGCGATAAAGGATGGCGCGCGGCCACCCTCGACGTTTGACAAGGTGACGTCGTGAGCCCGCAGACCCAAGACCGGCCAATAGCTCACACCCACATCCCCGGCGATGGTCACGTCGCGGCCGGTGCCCGCCTCCACGGCGCGTTCCACCTCGGCCCGCACATCGAGCCGCAGGACGAGCCAAGTCAGCACCCCGGCGCCAATAAAGACAGCCGCCACGAGGCCGCCGCCGATCAGCAGCACCCACCGCATCCAGGATTTCATGCCGAACTCCCCACGACTTTCGCCTCACCCTAGCCGCTGGCGGATCGGGCCGGAATAGCTATCTAGGAGCCCATGACCCAACCCGTCCCCGTTACCGTGCTGACTGGCTTCCTAGGCGCCGGCAAAACCACATTGCTCAACCGGATCCTGACCGAACAGCACGGCAAAAAGTACGCCGTTATCGTCAATGAATTTGGCGAGATCGGGATCGACAATGACCTCATCGTCGATGCTGACGAAGAAGTGTTCGAAATGAACAATGGATGCGTCTGCTGCACGGTGCGCGGCGACCTCATCCGCATCATTGAAGGTTTGATGAAGCGCAAAGGCCGCTTCGACGCGATCCTGGTCGAGACAACCGGATTGGCCAAACCGGCGCCAGTCGCGCAGACGTTTTTTGTCGATGCCGACGTGCGCTCGAAAACGAAGCTTGATGCGATCGTGACGGTCGTAGACGCCAAACACGTAATGCAGCAGCTCGAGAGTTCCGAAGAAGCGGTCGAGCAAATCGCCTTCGCCGACGTCATTCTGCTGAACAAGACCGACCTGGTTTCAAAGGACGAACTCGCCGCCATCGAGCGCCGGCTTCGAGGCGTGAACGCAACCGCCCGGCTCCACCGCATGTCACGCGGCGACGTGCCGCTCGATGCGATCCTCGGCCTGCATGCGTTTGATCTCGACCGCGTCACCGAGATCGATCCGCACTTTCTGCCGGACCACGATTGCGATGACGCCTGCGCGCATCATGATCATGACCACCATGATCACGACCATCACGATCATGACCATCATCACGACGACCACGTCGCGGCGGCGGGTATCTCCAGCATAGCGCTCTCCACCGAGAAACTGATCGATCCTCAAAAGCTCTTGCCTTGGCTGAATGAACTTACCCAGACGCGCGGCCCCGATATCCTGCGCCTCAAGGGCATTTTCGCCTTTCCCGACGAGCCGAAACGCTTCGTCGTGCAAGGCGTCCACATGATCGTGGAAGGGGATACACAGCGGGATTGGCGCGAAGACGAGAAGCGCGTGTCGCGCATCGTGTTCATTGGCCGCAACCTCGATCGCTCCGAGTTGGAAGCGGCGCTTATGGCGTGCGCGGCGTGACGGCGCAGGTTTATGAAACCGGCCGACGCCTTGCGCTCGGCGCAGCGGCGACATCCGCACATTGGATCGGCGAAGAAGCGTGCTTCGCGCTTGGCGACGGCACGGTTCTATGCGCAGCACGCGAGGGGGAAGTTCGCCGCATCGCCACACATGACGGCGTGATCCTGAGCGCCGCGATCCATCCCGACGGCAAGCGCCTAGTTACGGGGGGCGATGACGGCCGGCTGAACGTGGTCACGCCCGATGGGGCTGTCGCTACTTTGGCTGAACTGCGCAAATGGGTCGATCACGTCGTTAGCGCATCGGCTACCGGCGTGGTTGTCGCGGGCGTCGGCAAAGAAGCGATCGTGTTTCGCGGCGACAAGGAATCACATCGCTACGCACATCCGACCAGCATCGGCGGCCTCGCGCTCGACGCCAAAGGCCGCCGCCTCGTCGCCACTCATTATAATGGCGCCACACTGCGCTACGTGCTGACCGCAGATGACAAAGGCTCTGCGCTCAATTGGGCAGGCTCACACCTCGCGGTTACGATGTCGCCCGATGCCGATTATGTCGTCACCGGCATGCAAGAGAACGCGCTGCACGGCTGGCGCCTGCCGGACAAGACGGATCTGCGCATGGACGGCTACCCGTCCAAGACTAGGAGCTTCTCCTGGGATAAACGCGGCCGTTGGCTTGCCACCTCCGGCGCCAACAGCGCCATTGTTTGGCCGTTCGTTGGAAAACTCGGCCCGCAAAGCAAAGCGCCCCTGCAACCCGGAGAACGCGAGGCGCTCGTCAGCGCGGTTGCTTTCCATCCCACTGAGGAAATCCTCGCCATCGGTTATGCTGACGGCGCCGCCATGATCGTACGCTTCAGCGACAGCATGGGCATGGAGTTGGATGAGCCGGGTGAAGGCGCGGTCACCGCCCTAGCGTGGAGCCCTGACGGCAAGCGCATCGCGCTTGGCGACGAAGCCGGGCGCGGAGCGATCGTCGACGTTTAGTCAGCGCGTTTCCCAGGCAAGCCACACAGCAATGCTCGCAATCCCGAGCGCCAGCAGGCGCCGCACCAGCGGCGCATGTTCGGTCTGAACAATGAGCGCGCCAGCGCGCGCCGCGCCCACGACAATCAAACTGTGAACAATCAGACTTATCGCTAAGTGCACGCAGCCAAGTACAAGCGCTTGGACCCAAAACGGCGCGTGATCGGCCGCGATAAAGCTCGGCAACAACGCAACGTAGAAAACCATGGCTTTGGGATTCAGCAGGTTGGCGAGCAAACCTCGCCAGAACGGCGCGTTGTCGAAGTCGCGCGCGTGACCGGGAGACGTTTCCCGCGCACCGCGCCAAGCCTCCCAGGCGAGGTAGAGCAGATAGAAAACGCCCGCCCATCGCAGCGCGCCGAACACGAGCGGCGCCGATGCGATCACTTCCGCCACGCCGAACACGGCGAGCATCATGTAGAACGCAAGCCCCGCACTGACGCCAAGCACCGCTTTGAAACCGGCGACACGGCCCTCAGCAGCAGAGAGCGCCGCCAAATATCCCATGTTGGGCCCGGGCGTGAGTTCAATCAGGCTCACAGCGATAAGGAACGGCACGATAACGCCAGGATCGACAGGTAGGCTGCTCACATCAGCTCCGGAGCGTCTGAGCTGTCAGCACTTGATCCATTACCTTCACCACGCTCGCGATCTCATCGACGATGCGCCGTGCACGCGACGGATCGACCAACGGCTTGAACATGTCGCCGGGCTCAAAGAGATTTCCGCCTTCGACCGCGACGAGAAGATCACCACCTTCAAACGCGCACCGAATGCGCTTGCCGTGCAGCCCGGTTTCGAGCGCGATCAGACGCTCCATCATCACCGGATGCAACAAGTAGCGGGCTTCGACTTGGTCCGTGCCCCAGACTTCGAAGGCTTTCTCGAACTCGCTAGCTACCAGCCGCACGCGCTCGAGCTTCTTGCCGTCCAACTGGCCGCCGCCGAATGCGTTGAACACACCCGCATCGCGTCGGACTATGGTGACGCCGAGAAACTCACGCGGAAAATGCATGCGGATCAGCTGACCGCGAAACACTGTTGTGTACCTAGTCCGGCCCTTGCTGTCGGTGCTTCGCGTCTCGAGATGGCCCTCGTAAAGTTCATAGCGCGCACCCTTGTGCGCGCCGCTGAACAAATCCTCGAAATTGGATCGATCATAGCTAGGCAAGAGCTTGAGAGATTTGAGCCGCGGCAGCGCTGGCGGCGAAAAACCGGCGATGGCGTAGCTAGCGCCCATCGCCTCGGCGATCGCGGCGCAATATTCCTGCTTCAGCTTCTTCGCCAGCTTCGCCAGCGGCTGATAGGCGATTACCAACCCAATCACCACAGCGACCAACCCGAAAATGAGACCGGGGCCCAACTCCTGCGTCATCAGCCCCGCGCCAACGGCCACCGCAGCCGCAACGGCGATAGAGATCGCAACGCCCGTCTTGAACTTCTTCACTGCCTCCAAGCGGTGCTCTTCATTGGCGTGGAAACACGGCTCGATCCGATCCTTGTAGAGGCGCGCGAAAAGCGCGTCGTCCAGGTGCGCCAAATCGATCAGCTGCGTCGCATCGTTCAAGGGCCGGCCCTCCACGATCTTTCTTGTGCAGACTCACCGCCGATTGCAACGGCGGGCGCTGCACGCATAATCCGCCAATGAAGAAGATTGATCGTCGCGCCCTGATGGCTTCTGGACTAGCGCTCGCCGCCGCGCCTGACGTCCACGCCCAGGCGGCGTCAATTGCCCGCACCACCTTCGGCCGCGTGCGCGGCGTCACGGAAGGCGGGGTGCTGAGCTTCAAGGGCGTCCGCTACGGCGCGCCGACGCAGCGCTTCATGGCGCCGCGAGAACCAACGCCCTGGCGCGGCGTGCGCGATGCGCTAGCGTACGGGCCCGCTTGCCCACAACGTGGACTCGAGAGCGAACCGCAAAGCGAAGACTGCCTCTTTCTCAATGTCTGGACGCCATCGCTGCAGGGCCAGCGGCCGGTGCTACTCTACATCCACGGCGGCGCTTACAATACCGGGTCAGGTTCGAGCCCGATCACCAATGGCGCGCGCCTGGCCGAACGCGGCGACGCCGTCGTCATCACGCTGAACCATCGCTTAAATGCGTTCGGCTACGCCTACCTCGCTGCGTACGGGTTTCCCGACAGCGGCAACGCGGGACAACTCGATCTCATCTTGGCTTTGCAATGGGTTCAAAGAAATGCCGCGCACTTCGGCGGCGACGCCGGCAACGTGACGGTGTTCGGCCAATCCGGCGGCGGCGCGAAGATCGCAACCTTGATGGCGATGCCGGCGGCAGCGGGGCTCTTCCATCGCGCTTTCACCATGAGCGGCCAACAGGTGACCGCCTCTGGTCCGCTCAATGCCACACGCCGCACCGACGCACTGATCAACGCTCTGCACCGCGTAGCGCCAACACCGCGTGAGCTCGCCACTGTACCCGCCGATCTCATCCTTCAAGCTTCAACGATGATCGATCCGGTGCTCGGCTTTGGATCTCTCTATTTCGGTCCAGTGCTCGATGAGCGCCATCTGACACGCCATCCGTTCTATCCAGCTGCAGCGCCGCAGTCGCTAGGCATCCCTCTGCTCATCGGCAACACCCATGACGAGACGCGCGGCTTTGTCGGAGACGACCGCGCCATGTTTGGCATGAGCTGGAACGAACTGCCCCGGCTGCTCGCCACGGCGATGCGGGTCGATATTTTGCCGGACACAGTGGTTGCGGAGTATCGCCGTCTCTATCCCCACTATTCTCCAAGCGATGTTTATTTCGCAGCCTCAACCGCAGCACGATCATGGCGCGGGGCTTTGATTGAACTTGAGGCGCGCGCGGAAGCAGGCGCGCCCGCGTACGCCTATCAGCTCGACTGGCGCGCGCCGGCCGAGGGCGGCATCTTCGGCGCGCCGCACACGCTCGATATCCCGCTTGTGTTTGGAAATCTGGAGCAGTCGCATTGGATCGGCGCGCGGTCACCGGAAGCGGAAGCGATGTCAGCGCAGATGATGGACACGCTCATCCGCTTCGCACGCGTTGGTGACCCGGGCTGGCCCCCGTATAGGCTCCCAGAGCGCCAAACCATGATCTTCGACACGACGTCACGCGTCGTCAGCGATCCGCGCCGCGAGGAGCGGGAGCTCTTCGCCAGAGTGCCTTACATTCAGCCTGGCACTTAGGCGTTCCCCAACGCGCGCAGGCCTTCTTCGACGGAAATGACGGGGCTGTAGCCCATCTCAGCCCGCGCCTTGGCGTCGCGCAGAACAGAATCGCGAGAGAGGATCATTGCGCTGAACCGCGTCAAAGGCGGCTCGCCCCTCAGATTGAAGGTGCGCCAGAGAAATTCGCACGTCGCGCCGAGCGCATCGGCGATACCAGACGAGACATTGCGATCGGGCAGCGTAATGCCGCGCGCCGTGGCGATGCCGGTGATGATCTCGCGCATCGTGCGTACTCCATCGTCCAGAATGAAGTAGGCCTCGCCGCCGTCGCCTTTCGTCAGCGCGAGTTCAATAGCGTGAACGAGGTTGTCGATGTGCGTGGTCGAGGTTTCCGCCTTACCGCCATCGACCCACACCCATTGTCCCGATTGCGCGACACGCTCGATCGTAGGCAGCAGTGTGGTGTCGCCCGGGCCCCATATGAAACGCGGGCGCAGGATGATCGTTTCGAAACCCGGCGCGTTGGCGCGGCGCACCAGCACCTCCGCCTGCGCTTTGGTCGCGGCGTAGGGATAGGGCGAGTTCGGCGCGAGCGGGTAGGTTTCGTCGACACCGCGCAAATGCTGGCCGCGCCACAACACGCTCTCAGTGCTGATGTGGATGAAGCGCTTAGCGCCCGCTTCACGCGCAGCGGCCAACATGCGCGCCGTGCCATCAACGTTGAAGCGCTTCCATGCGTCACGCGGACCCCATTGTTCTACGAACGCAGCACAATGGACAATCGCTTCGGCATCGCCGATGTGGGCGGCCGTTACATTCTCCAGATCGCATCGCACCGGCGTTCCGCCGCGTTCGGCGATCACCGGATCGGATGCAGCCGTGCGAGACATCGCCCGCACCACGTGCCCCGACAATCCGAGCGCCTTCGTCGCCGCGCCGCCGACAAAGCCGGACGCGCCAGTAACGAAGATGCGCATTACGCGCCGCCTTTGATCTGAGTCAGCGCATGCGAAAGCTTTTGCACCGACGCGCTCGCGTCGGCACGGCGCTCGCGCAATTCCTCGACAACCTCTTCCGGCGCCTTGGCGACGAAATCGGCGTTGCCGAGCTTTGCATCCATCTTCGCGACTTCACCTTCGAGCTTGGCGATCTCTTTGGCCAGGCGAGCGGACTCGGCCGGCAGGTCGACAACGCCTTGCAGCGGCAGCGCTACGGTTGCACCCGCAAGCACGAACGTTACCGAACCCGCCGGCGCCGCCTCGGCGCTGGTCGAGTATTCGAGCCGCGCCATGCGATCGATCAGATCCTGATAACGCTCCAAGCGCCGCTCCGCATCCGCGCCAGCGCCGATCAGCAGCAGCGGGATCTTGGCGCCTGCCGGCACATTCAGCTCTGAACGCGTCGAGCGCGTTTCGTCGATCAGATCGATCATCCACTGAATTTCAGCTTCAGCATCAGCATCGATCAGATCGTCGCTGAGCTCAGGCCAGCTATCGACGATCAGCATGCCTTCACGCCGCTGGCCGAACTCGCCCATGCGCGTCCAGATTTCTTCGGTAATGAACGGCATGAACGGGTGGAGCATGATCAAAATCTGATCGAGCACCCAGGCTGCTGTGCGCCGCGTTTCCGTCTTCGCGGCTTCATCCGCCCCGTTCAGGAGCGGCTTGATGAACTCAAGGTACCAATCGCAGTAGACGTTCCACACGAACTTGTAGAGCGCGCCGGCCGCTTCGTTGAAGCGCCGAGCTTCCAACTCTCGCGTGACCGCCGCCGCAGCCTTTGCTGTCTCGCCCACGATCCATTTATTGACCGTCTGCTCCGGCGAACGCGGATCGTACTCGTCCCACACCGCGCATTCGTTCATCTGCGCGAAGCGGGCGGCGTTCCAGAGCTTGGTGCCGAAATTGCGATAGCCTTCGATGCGCTGCTCGCTGAGCTTGATGTCACGGCCCTGCGCCGCCATCGCGGCCAGCGTGAATCGCAGCGCGTCGGCGCCGTATTTATCGATGAGATCCAAGGGGTCCATCGTGTTGCCCTTGGACTTCGACATCTTCTGGCCCTTGGCGTCGCGGACCAGAGCGTGGATGTAGACCTCCTTGAACGGCTCTTCCTTCATGAAGTGCATGCCGAACATCATCATCCGCGCCACCCAGAAGAAAATGATGTCGTGCGCGGTGACGAGCGTGGAGGTGGGATAAAAACGCTTCAGCTCTGGCGTTTTCTCCGGCCAACCTAGAGTCGAGAACGGCCAGAGGCCGGATGAGAACCAAGTGTCGAGCACGTCTTCGTCTTGGCGAAGCGCGACGTCCTTGCCGTAGTGCTTCTTCGCCGCGCTCTTGGCTGCCGCATCGCTTTCTTCGACGAACACATGACCATCGGGCCCATACCAGGCCGGAATGCGGTGGCCCCACCAGAGCTGGCGCGAGACGCACCACGGCTCGATGTTGCGCATCCACTGGTAATACGTCTTCGTCCACGTCTCCGGCACGAACTTGGTCCTGCCGGTTTCAACCGCCGCAATCGCCGCCTTCGCCAGTTCACCGGCGTTCACATACCACTGGTCCGTCAGCATCGGCTCGATCACGACGTTCGAGCGATCGCCGAACGGCTGCATGATCTTCTTATTCTCAATGCGGTCGAGCAGGCCGAGCGCCTCGATATCCTCGACCACGCGCTTGCGCGCTTCGAAGCGATCGAGCCCGCGATACTTCGCCGGCACGTGCGCGGCATCAGCCATGCGGCCCTTGGTGTCCATCAGAATGTAGAGCGGCAGGTCATGTGCACGCGCGACCTTGTAGTCGTTGAAATCATGCGCGCCGGTGATCTTCACTGCGCCTGAGCCGAAGTCGGGGTCAGGGTATTCGTCGGCGATGATCGGGATGTAGCGATCCGCCAGCGGCAGCAGCACGCGTTTGCCGACGATGCCGGCGTAACGCGTATCGCTTGGATGCACGGCGACGGCGCCATCCCCCAACATCGTTTCCGGACGCGTCGTGGCGATGGCGATGTAGTCGCGCGTTTCCCACTCGGTCGGCTTTCCCTCGTCGTCGTGCGCGATCGGGAATTGGTAGGTCTCGCCGTTTTCGAGCGGATATTTGAAATGCCAGAAATGCCCCGTGACTTCGCGGTTCTCCACTTCTAGATCGGAGATCGCTGTCTCGAAATGCGGATCCCAGTTCACGAGGCGCTTGTCTTTGTAGATCAGGCCTTCCTTGTGGAGCTGCACGAAGACTTTCAGGACAGCGGCCGAAAGCCCTTCATCCATCGTGAAGCGTTCGCGCGACCAATCGCACGAGGCCCCCAGCCGGCGCAGCTGATTGAGGATCGTGCCCCCGCTTTCTTCTTTCCACGCCCACACGCGCTTCAGAAATTCCTCGCGCCCAAGCGAACGGCGATCTTCATTCTTGCCGGCTTGCGCCAGCTGACGCTCCACCACCATCTGCGTCGCGATGCCGGCGTGATCTGTTCCCGGCTGCCAAAGCACGCTCTTGCCGCGCAACCGCTCAAAGCGGACGAGCACATCCTGCAGCGTGTTGTTGAGCGCGTGCCCAATGTGGAGCGAACCCGTCACGTTGGGCGGAGGGATAACAATGCAGAAGGGCTCGGCCTTCGGGTCGTTCTTCGGCTTGAAGGCGCCGGATTTCTCCCAAGCCTCGCTCCAGCGCGGCTCAACTTGCTTTGGATTGAACGTCGTCTCGATCATGCGAAGGGCTATAGCAGGGTCGCGGCGCGGCAGGGAGACGGCATTTCGCACCTGCGAACCGCCAAAAATGAAAACGCCCCGGCTTCCGCCAGGGCGCTTTCGTGTTCTGGTGCTGCGGAGCTTACCGCGCCAGGCGCGAGATACGTTCCATTTCCGCCTCGACCCGCGCGTCGACGATAGCGGGCAGGTTACGGTCCAGCCATTCCTTCAGCATCGGCTTCAAGAGCTCGCGCACAACCCCCTCAACCGTCTGGTTCGGGGTTTCAGCAATGCGGAGTGAGCCGGCGAGACGCGCCAGAGCACCGGCAGCCGCCGTGGCCGAAGGCGGCGAGACGATCGTGTCAGTCACCGAGACGGTTTCCTGCACGACCTGGGTCGTACGCGCGACCGGCGGTGCAACGGGTTCCGGAACGGGGGCCACTTCTTGCGCTACAACTTGCTCAACCGCTTCGAAGACAATGTCGTCATCAACAGTTTGCGTAGCGGTGTGAACCGGCGCCGGAGCACGCGTTGGCTCGTCGGTTTGCGTGAGATCGAGCACCGGCTCAGACGGTTGCTCCTCTTCAGAAATGATCCGACGGATCGACGCCAGAATCTCTTCCATGGAAGGTTCGGCTTGCGGTTCTTGCAGCGCCATCTTGAGCCTCACGAGTTCCAAGCGAGTCGCTTGCGACTCAAACGTTATTGATCACAGCGATTCCCGTCCACTCGTGCAAAACAGCGCGCACACGCGACTCGCCAACTGCTGCGCATGCTCGACGGGATCAGATAAGGGAGCGTTAACGTGAGTTCACGCGCGCGCGGCGTTTCCGCACGCAGCGAGATCAAAACGCAAAGGCGCGCGGTCGCTGAAGGCCCGGCGTCAAAGGCGGGAACGCATCGAAAACCGTGCGATGCGAAAACGAATCTCCAGTGCGCGTATAGATTCGCGCCGCGCCTGCCGCGCCGTCGCGTACGATCGCGCCGAGGCGTCCACCCGGTGCGAGTTGCTGCAACCACGCATCCGGAACGATCTCCGTCGCACCGTTCAACAGAATGACGTCGTAAGGCGCCTCATCTTTCCATCCGTCGACCACCGCAGTGGAAACGGCCTTCACGTTCGCCAATCCGCACGACTCTAGGGCAGCGCCAGCCGCAAACGACAGATCCGCGTCCGGGTCGAGCGTGATGACGGCTTTGCAGCATGAGGCCAACACGGCCGCGCCGTAGCCGGTGGCGCCAGCAACTTCGAGCGCCCGCTCATTGGCCTGCGGCGCCAGCGCTTGGATGAGCTTTGCCAGATCGCGCGGCCGCAACAGGACGCGGCCAGACGCGACTTCGACTTCCAGATCAGCGTAAGCCAGCGCCCGCTTGTGCGCCGGCGCGAAGCGTTCGCGCGGCAGATGACGCATGGCTTGGATAATCCGGCTGTCGGTCACGTCCGCAGGCCGGACCTGACTTTCCACCATAATGTCGCGAGCGCGCGCCAAATCCATACGTACCGGTCTCCAAGTCGGCCCCGGTTAAGCCGCCCCGGCTCTGTCCGCAAGCCGCCCATTGCCGCGCCCTAACGGCAGATGTCGAAAGGCCCCATGTCGAGGTGGAAATGATCGGCGTGCGCCTGATTATAGTCGGGCGACAGAACACCCTGGAACACATCGCAACCTCCATTGCGGACTTGGCGGAGGAAGGCCGCGTCCGCCTCCGGTCCGTCCCAGCCCCGCAGCACACTGACCACGCGGCCGTTCTCCAAACGAAAGCCCGAAATATCGATGGCTTTGGCGCTGGCGTGCTCACTCAGCCGCCCCTCTGACCGGCCGTAAACATTGCGGCATGCGTAGGTTCCAATCATCTCGATTCGGGCCACGGGGCTTTCCAGCCACTCAGCCGCGGCAGGAATGACAATCTCGCGCTCCCAGATGTAGAGCGCGGCCGCCAACGGGCAGCTCACGCGCACGGCGCCGGAATAGGGCAAGATCGATTGACTCACCGACACGGCGTCGGCGAAGCCGCATTGGCCTTCGGCGCCCTCACGCCTGTCCGCGATAGGCTCCACCTGCAGCGCTGAAGCCGCCAAGGTCTCGCGGCACAACGCCGAATCGCCCCGGACACGGTCGAATTGCATCGCCGTCGCCCAGCCGATCGGGCGTTCGATGTCGAGGCTCCTGAACGGCGAGCGCTCAGACGGCAGCGCCCGCACCCACTCGACACCCCGCCACGCCGCGAACGCCAACGCCGCCAGCACCGCAACCCAGATTAGCCAACGCTTCGCCGCATCCATGCTCGCTAAGAACTGGCGCCCAGACTCGGATCAGCAAGGCCCCGCGAGCTTGCGACGCTTGACCGTCCGCACCCGACACGCCTAGGAGTGCCGCCCCACCGAACCCATATCGCGGTGGTAAGGCCTCGTGGCGGAGTGGCGACGCAGCGGACTGCAAATCCGCGAACCCCGGTTCAATTCCGGGCGAGGCCTCCAACCTTCCCTTCGAAATCCGAAGCAGCTGCAATAGCGCTCGATTTCAAGACGTTGGCAAAATTGGTGAACCAAACCTTCCGCATTAACCCCGCGTTTACCGGTTAGTGCGATCTTCACCTTGTCTTCCCTTGGAGACACCCCACCATACCCAACGCCTTCGAGGGCCCCGCAAGGGGCCCTCGTTTTCCTTTGAGTGTGGCTATTCGCCTATCGATAGCTGGCATCCGGGGCTTTTCCCCTGGCGCCGAACTTGATAGTAAGCCCGCCGCTGGCCTTCGCGCTGGCGAAAGTGTTCCTCGGTAGCTCAGTGGTAGAGCATCCGACTGTTAATCGGATGGTCGTAGGTTCGAATCCTACCCGGGGAGCCATTTTCTTTTCATCAGGCTCGAGCCCGCAGGCGTTCGCCGCGGGCTTTTGTTTGGCTAGGTCGCCGCCTTGTAAACCGGCAGCAAGTGCCCGAGCCGCGCACCCATTTCGGCGCCCAGCGCCTGCAACCCGCTCATCGGGCGGATCATCACTTCGAAGTCGGTGATTAGCCCGTCCGCATCGAACTGGATGAGATCGATACCTTTCAGCTGCTTCTCACCAACCCGCGCGCTGAACTCCAGCACAACGCTGCGCCCATCCGCGGAGACGAGTTGGCGATGATACGTGAAGTCCTCGAACACGGTCAGCACCGTGCGCAGCAGCAACGCCACCGCCTGCGCCGATTGATACGGCTTGAACGCCATCGGCGAACGAAACACTGCGTCCGGATGGATGATCGCATCGAGCTGGGCGAGGTCTTTGCTCGCGACCATGACGTGCCATTTCTCCAACGAAGCGGCGGCGTTCGGGTCGAGGTTGGGTAAAGCGCTCATAGCGGCAGCCTAGGCCCGTCCGAGCGCAGGGTCGAGACTGCGGGCTTTCGCTGAAGCCCCCGGCAGGGCATGAGAGCCGCGGAGGGCACATGCACGACGTCATCATCATCGGCGGTGGCCACAATGGCTTGGTCTGCGCTGCCTATCTCGCGGACGCGGGGTACAAGGCGCTGGTGCTAGAGCGACGGGATGTCGTCGGCGGCGCTGCGGTGACGGAAGAGTTTCATCCCGGCTTCCGCAATTCGGTGGCGAGCTACACCGTCTCACTGCTCAACCCCAAGGTCATCGCGGACCTCGATCTTGCGCGCCACGGCCTGCGCATCGTCGAACGCAAAGTCTCCAACTTCCTGCCGCTGCCGGACGGCGATTACTTCATGTCGGCGCCGGGGATCACACAAGCACAGGTCGGCCGCTTTTCGGCCCGCGATGCCGAGCGCCTGCCCGAATACGAACGGCGTCTCGAAGTCATCGCTGACGTTGTGCGCGCGCTGCTGCTGGAGCAGCCACCCAATCTGGTCGAACACGGCTTCGTACGCGGCGTCGAAGAGGCGCTCCGCGCGGCGCAGCTGGGCGGCCGCCTAAACAAGCTCGACATCACCGGCAAGCGCGACCTGCTCGACCTCTTCGCCGAAAGCGCCGGCGATTGGCTCGACGGCTGGTTCGAAAGCGACCCGATCAAAGCGTTGTTCGGCTTCGACTCGATCGTCGGCAATTTCGCCAGCCCCTACACGCCCGGCTCGGCTTACGTGCTGCTGCATCACGTCTTCGGCGAAGTGAACGGCAAGAAGGGCCTCTGGGGTCACGCTATCGGCGGCATGGGCGCAATCACACAAGCGATGGCCGCCTGCTGCCGCGAGCGCGGCGTCGAAATTCGCACCGGCGTGGCGGTCAAAGAGGTTATCATCGAGAACAGCAGCGCCGTGGGCATCGTCACCGAGGAGGGCGAGACGCTGCGCGCCAAAGCGCTGATCTCCAATCTAAATCCAAAGCTGCTGTTCGAAAAGATCGTCCCTGCCGGCGCCCTACCCGATGATTTCCGCGAACGCATCACGCGCTATCGCAACGGCTCCGGCACCTTCCGCATGAATGTGGCGCTCTCCGAACTACCCCGCTTCACCTGCAAACCGGAGCCGGGCGACCACCTCACCGCCGGCATCATCATCGCGCCGTCGATGCGCTATATGGAAAAAGCCTACGACGACGCGCGCGCCCACGGCTGGTCACGCGAGCCTATCGTTGAAATGCTGATACCCTCAACGCTGGACGATAGCCTCGCCCCGCCTGGCCAGCATGTCGCCAGTCTCTTTTGCCAGCACGTGCAGCCGCAACTCTCGGACGGCCGCTCATGGGACGATCACCGCGATGAGGTCGCCGATCTGATGATCGCGACGGTCGACAAGCACGCGCCTGGTTTCGCTAAGAGCGTGCTTGGCCGCCAGATCATGTCGCCGCTCGATCTCGAACGCACGTTCGGCCTCGTCAACGGTGACATCATGCATGGCGCGCTCTCGCTCGATCAGCTGTTCAGCGCCCGCCCTGTTCTTGGCCACGGCGACTACCGCGCGCCGATCGCCGGCCTCTACATGTGCGGCGCCGGCACGCATCCCGGCGGCGGCGTCACCGGCGCACCGGGGCACAATGCAGCCAAAGTCGTTGCGCGGGATCTGCGCGGAGGAAGACTCGGATGAAACTTCTGGCTTCTCTCGCCTCCGTGTTGACGCTTGCCGCATGCGCCACCTCGGCAGATAACACGCCCGCCGGCCCGCCTTCGCTTGAAATTGCACAGGGCCAGCCGGCGCCGCCACAGGCGCGCTTCTATGTCGACTGCATCGCGCAGGCGTCACAAGCCAACACCTACGATCGCGAAGGCAACGTCATCCGCTTCCATTGCAACGGCGTGCCGGCGCAAGCTTTCTTCGACGGCCTCGCCCGCTGGAGCGCGCAAGCCGGGTCCGAAATTAATGCAGACGGCGCGATCTGGCGTTTCAGCACGCCGATCCGAGAGAACCCGTCCTTCGTCGATTTCTGCCGCCGCGAGGGTGAAGGCGCAGCCGCGCGCCATCAGTGCACGGTGGTGCTCAACGTCGGCGAATTTCTCGCGCAGTAATGCCTAGCGCGCAGGCATCTCTCGGAAGCTGATCGCATTCATTGGTGCGCGCCCAGGATTGAATGCTTGCACTTCAAATGAGCGGCCGGCTTTCAGCGTCTCGATAAAGGTGCGCGCCAAGGCAGCCTCAGGTCCCGTGGTGACAAAGGCGTCCGCACGGTCGCCGGCATGGTCGCCCGGACGCGGCCGATAATCGACGCTGATCCGCGCGCGGAAGATCACGCGGAATGACGTAGGCTCACGCGCGTTGACGACGCGATCGTGCCAAGAACATTGGCCCGCCGCGAGTCCTCGTGTTGCGGTGGAGCGCCGGAAGCTGACCACGACTTCAGTGCCGCCACCCGTTTCTTGGCCCAGCACATTTACGCTCATGTCACCGCCGGCGCGGCAATGCAGTGGATAGCGCGTCTGTGCTTCGGCGGATGTTGCAGCGAGAGCGGCGAACAGAGTGGCGACGAACATAAGAGCAAAGCGCATGGCGTTCTCCCCGATAGCGTCCCTGAGGTCGACGCTAGCGCGGAACCTAACGTTGGGAAAGCCGCTTATTCGGCCGCAGCGATGGCCTCCGGCTCCTCCGCCTGACGCTTCCACAAGCTGGCGTAGAGGCCGTCCTTTGCGATTAGCGCCGCGTGCGTGCCGCGTTCGACCACCCGGCCATCCTCAAGCACGACGATCTGATCGGCGTTTGCAATGGTGCTCAGACGGTGCGCTACGACGATAGTGGTGCGCCCGCGTGACGCTGCTTCCAGCGCATCCTGCACGTCAGCCTCGGTGCCGCTGTCAAGCGACGAGGTCGCCTCGTCCAAAATCAAAATGCGCGGATCTTTCAGCACCACGCGTGCAATGCCGACGCGCTGTTTCTCACCGCCGCTCAGCTTCAAGCCACGTTCGCCGACGCGTGTATCCCAGCCCTGAGGCAATTCCTGAATGAAGTGCAACAGCTGCGCGCGCTGCGCTGCTTCGTCGAGTTCAGCCTGTGTCGCTTCGGGGCGACCATAGGCGATGTTGTAGCGGATCGTATCGTTGAACAGGACGACATCCTGCGGCACGAGGCCCAGCACCGAGCGCAAACTCGCTTGCGTCACATCACGCAAATTTTGCCCGTCGATGCGCACTTCGCCGCCGGCCGGATCATAGAACCGGAATAGCAATTTCAGGATCGTCGATTTGCCCGCGCCGGATGGGCCGACCACGGCAGTCGTTTTCCCGGCGAGCGCCGTAAACGAAACCTCATGCAGCCCTTGGTCCCGGCCTTCGTGCGAGAAGTTGACGCGATCGAACACAACTTCGCCCGGCCCGGGCTTCAGCGTTTTCGCGTTCGGCGCATCCGCTACGTCTGGCGCCTCATCGAGCAGCGTGAACATCTTTTCCATATCGATCGAGGTCTGTTTGATCTCGCGATAGGCGAAGCCGAGAATGTTCAGCGGCGCGTAGAGATTGGTCATGATCAAGATGACGGCGGTGATGTCGCCCGGCCCCATCGGGCCGCGCGCCACCAGCACGCCCGCCGCCACCACCATGGCGACGAGGCCGATATTCATGATCACCGTCTGCAGCACGTTCAACAGCACAAGCGAGGTGTTCGATCGCACCGCGGCGTTGGCGTACGAAGCAAGCGCGCGGTCATAGCGCTCGCTTTCGCGCTTCTCGGCTGCAAAGCTCTTCACCGTCTCGAAATTGAGCAACGAATCCACCGCGCGGCCCGCCGCTTCGGTGTCGGCCTCGTTCATCTCGCGACGGTGCTTGAGCCGCCATTCAGTCACGCCGAACGTGATCCACGCGTAGATGCAAACGGTCAGCCCCGCGATGAGCGAGAATTGCCAACCGTATTTGAAACCCAGCACGCCCGCCGCGAGCAATAGCTCGATTACAGTGGGCGCGATGTTGAACGCCAAGAAGCGCAGCAAAAAGTCGATCGCGCGTACGCCGCGTTCGATGGTGCGATAGACGGCGCCCGTGCGCTTCGATTGGTGAAAGCGTACCGAAAGCGCATGCACGTGGGTAAACACGCGCGTACCCGCGCGCCGCTGCGCCTCTTCGCTGATCGGCTGGAAGATGGCGTCGCGAATCTGGGGACCAGCAGTCGAGGCGAAGCGAAGCGCCGCCCAGAATCCAGCAAGCCCGATGAACATCGGCAGCGCCCCGCGCGCATCGCCCGCCGCAAGCGCGTTAATGCCGTCGGCCAAAACCAACGGAGAAAACACCGCCAGCACCTTGCCCAAAAGCGTGAGGACGAACGCAGCCCCGAGGCGCAAGCGATAGCCCGGCCCCTCCAGGCCGCCGATCAGGCTCATCAGCTGGCCGATGGTCCGCAATATCGGCGGCGAGACGTCGACGGACGGTTCCGCCTTCGACACCACTTTTCCTTCACCGCGCACCATTTGGAACAATCCTTGAAGGGACGACTTAGGCGCGGGTGATTTCCCCCGCAATGGCGTATGATGAGCTAAGCTTGGTGTATGCCCATGGCTGATTCCAGTCCGCTCGGCCCCGCAGTGCGCTCGGTGTGCGTCTATTGCGGCTCATCCGAGACGACGAAGCCCGAATATCTCGACCTCGCAACGCGCTTTGGCGCGGCGCTCGCGGCAAACGGCCTGCGCCTGGTTTATGGCGGCGGCGCCGTCGGCCTGATGGGCCGTTGCGCGCGAGCGGCGCACGAAGCTGGCGGTGAAGTCCTCGGCATCATGCCGCGCTTCCTGGAGCGGCGCGAAATCGTTTACGCCGACGTGCCGCACCGCATGGTCGACACCATGCACGAGCGCAAACACATCATGTTCGAGGAAAGCGACGCGTTCGTCGTTCTGCCTGGCGGCATCGGTACCCTAGAGGAAGCGGTGGAAACGCTCTCTTGGCGCAGGCTCGATCTGCACAAGAAGCCAGTCGTCTTTCTTTCGGAGGACGATTTCTGGGCGCCGTTCTTCACGCTGATGCAGCACACCATCGATGCGAACCTCACGCCGGCCGCCTTCAACGACGCCGTCGCCTACGCACGCACGATCGAGGATTGCTTCGCGGCCTTAGGCGCCCCCGCCTCGACTTGAACCTCGCGTTAACGGGCGCACGGTAGCCTGTTCCCGGTAAACGGGGATTAACGATGGGCTTTGGCAAACGGCCATCCTCTGCTCCAGCGCCTACGCCGACCACGCCAGATTCGCCGGTGGGTCGTCAGGCGCCGACAGCCGCGGTAGGACCCAGCGAAACCAATCTCAGCCCCGACGCCCGCTTAGATCAGGCTCGCGCCGCGATGGAAGCGCGCCACGCGCAACTCCAAAGCAGCACAGAAGCCCTTCTGCCCGGCGCAAAGATGCGCCCATTCTTTCTGATACCCGAGACTTGCTGGGAGGGTCCTACAGGTTCGTTCCTGATGAAGACCCTCGATCTTTACGCGCACGACAATTGGAACGTCATGTTCCTGGCCGCCGACGAGCGCACGGCCGCCGCGCTGGACATCGCCCTGCACCCCCACGGGGAAATTCCAGCCTTTATCCAAGCCACCCAACGGCTCATGGACGAATGTCAGCTGAACATGAACGGCGCTCACAATGAGGCCGCCCGAACCGGAAATTTTAACGGTTACAACGAGGCGCGCGATGACGCCCGCGAGCAGGTAAAGCTATTGGCGGGCCAGTTCGCCAAACAGATCGTCGAAGCCTGGCAAAAGCGCAGCACTGGCCGCGGGGCCTAATTTTTCAGGGCGCCCGCGACAGAAACTCGGCCCGCCCTAGACTAACCCGCCATGAGCATCAGTCCCGACCAAGATGCGCGCTACCTTGCCGCCGCCGAGGCGCATGGCCCCGCTTTGCAGCGTCTGGCCGGCGCGTTCGAGGCGAACCCGGAACGCCGCCGCGACCTCCTGCAAGATATGCACGTCGCGCTCTGGCGCAGCTTTGCCGCCTTCGATGATCGCTGCTCAGTGCGCACCTGGGTCTATCGCGTCGCCCACAACGTCGCCGCCAGCTACGTCGATAAGGAGCGCCGGACACACAAGGGCGCCGTCACGATCGACGAGATCGAACACTTGCCGGATTCCACCAGCATCGCTGCCGATGTCGAGGAGAGCGAAACCGTCGCCCGCTTGCACGCGCTCATCCGCCAACTCAAAGCGCCGGACCGCCAAATCATCACGCTCTATCTCGAAGAGCTCGACGCCGCCGCCATCGCCGAAATCACTGGCCTCTCCTCCGGCGCCGTCGCCACCCGCATCTCACGGCTGAAGATCCACCTCGCCGCCAAATTTCATGAGCACGCCAATGTCTGACCGCGATCCCCTTCAATCGATTTGGCAGAACCAAAGCCAAGAGGAATTCACAATGAGCCTCGCCGACATTCACACGCGCGCTGAACGTTTCCAGTCGCGCATCCGCACGCGCAATTGGATCGAGTACGCCGCCGCCGGCTTCGTCGTGGTGTTCTTCGGCTGGATGGCCGCGACCGTGCCGGAGCCGATCGTGCAAATCGGCGCTGTGCTGATTGCTTTGGGCGCACTTTACGTGTGCTGGAAACTGCACCAGCTCGGACGCGCTGCGTCCGGTGATGAACTAAACGCCGGCGCGCAAAGCTGGGCGGCGTTCCATCGCGCCGAACTCACGCGCCAGGGCGCTGCGCTCCGCACCGTGTGGCGTTGGTATTTGGCTCCGTTCGTGCCGGGCATGCTGGTATTTTTGGCAGGCGTTTCCTTCACGGCCGCCAATCCTGCGCCCTTCCCAGAGCGCCTCGCTGTGTTCCTGGCTGGACTTGCACTCATGGCTGCCGTGTTCGCCGTCATTGCCTGGCTTAATGCGCAAGCTGTGAAACGCCTCGACGCCGAGATCGCAGCGCTCGATCAGGTGCGCGCCGATTGAACGCCACGCCAACGCAGCAGCGCGAATGTCAGCAGGAGAAGGCAAACCAATCCCGGTAAGCTCGCCTCGATCCCGAACTTACCACCCGTCAGCCAATCGGGACCGCTGAGTGCGGGCGCAAGCAGGCCCTGCTCCTCATTGCCGCTAACGCCGAAGCCCAACACCCCGCCTTGAACAAAGTTCGCCATCAGGTGAATCCCAATCGGCATCGCTAGGCTTCGCGTGCGCAAATACGCGAGCCCGAACATGATCGAAGCGATAAAGATGTTTACGCCCGCCATCGGCGCGAGCGCGCCGGCGTCTTGCAGCGCTGCTGAGTGCGTCAGCACAAAGAACGCGCCGACGATCAGTTGCGCGGGCCACGCGCCGAGCCCGTCAATGAAGCGCTGAAATACAAAACCTCGAAACATCAGCTCTTCGGTGACAGCTACGGCAAGAAACAGCAGCAACGCCGGCCCCAGCGCCGAGAGCCCGTCCGGCGAGACGCGCCACGCCACTAAACCGAACGCCGTCATGATCACCGCAGGCACAGCCATCACCACAGCGCCCAGCGCACCGCCGATCGCCAATTGCCCAAGCCAGCGCGCATCGAACGCACCGAACAGATCCGACATCGGCTTGCGCCGCAGCGCTTGGCAGAGCACCGAGGCAAACAGCACCACCAACGCTTGCTGCCAAACCGGCACGCCGCCTTCACTGCGCTGCCCCAGCAAGATCACCGGAAACAAAAACGCCGTCAGCACCGCCATAAAGATGACGACCCACCAGCCGCTGCGGAGGCGGCGCGAGGTATTGAGGAAGAGATGCGGGATTGTCATCCCGCTCGCGTCATCTGCGCGCTCACGCCGCCTGCCCCATGAGGCGCTTCCGCGCGCGTTCTTCGCCGATCAGCGGAAACAGCGCAGCCATTTCAGGGCCATGGTCCATGCCCGTGAGCGCTTGGCGCAATGGCATGAAGAGCGCTTTGCCTTTAGCGCCGGTTTTTTCTTTGACGGCGTTAGTGAAAGCTTGCCACGTTGTCGCGTCGTAAGCGCCGGTTGGCAGCACTTCGGCGGCGGCGGAGGCGAACGCGGCGTCGGGCACGATCGGCTCGATCGGGCCTTCGACGATGCGGACGAAGTCCTTCACGTCCTTGAGCAGCACAAGGTTCGCGCGCACCGCGTTCCAGAACGCTTCGCCCTTGTCTGCGCCTAGAGCAGCGAGACGGTCCTTCACGACCGCGTAGTCGTATTGATGCAGAAGCTGCGCGTTCACGCGCTTCAGGTCTTCGGGGTCGAAGCGCGCGGGGGCGCGGCCGATCTTGGGCGCGCGCCTCGACCGGATCAGAGGTGCCGATCTTTGCGAGATGTGAGAGCACAGTCATCGGCTCGTAGCCTTCGGCCGCGAGTTCACCGACCCCGAGTGAGCCGATGCGCTTTGAAAGCGCGTTGCCATCGGCGCCGACGAGCAACGGGAAGTGACCAAAGAGGGGCACAGGCCCGCCGAGCGCTTCGAAGATTTCGATCTGCACACCAGAATTGGTGACGTGGTCTTCGCCGCGGACGATGTGCGTAATCTTGAAGTCGATGTCGTCAACGACGCTTGGCAGCGTGTAAAGAAAGGCGCCGTCTTCGCGGATCAGCACAGGATCGCTCAGCGAGGCCGTGTCGATCGAGACATGGCCGCGCACAAGATCGGTCCAATCCTTGCGCGCGCCGGAGAGCTTAAAACGCCAGTGCGGCTTGCGGCCTTCCGCTTCGAGCTTGGCGCGGTCTTCGGCGCCGAGCTTCAGCGCAGCGCGATCATAGACCGGCGGCTTGCCGGTCGCTTGCGCGATCTTGCGTTTGCGGTCGAGTTCATCCTCGGTCTCGTACGCCGGATAGAGCAGCCCCGCCGCCTTCAACTTATCGGCGGCCTTCTCGTACTCGGCGAAGCGGTGCGATTGGTTGGCGCGCTCCTGCCAATGGAGCCCGAGCCATCTGAGATCATCCTCGATGCTTTGCTCGAACTCTTTGGTCGAGCGGGCAAGATCGGTGTCGTCGATACGCAAGAGGACGCTGCCGCCCTGCGGGATCGCGAAGAGCCAGTTCATCAGCGCAGTGCGTACGTTGCCGACATGGATGCGTCCCGTAGGGGACGGCGCGAAACGGAGGCGGATGGACATTACGTAAGGACTCTTTGCGGGAAGGCCGGGTTTATGCGGCGCGCCGCCCCGCCCTGTCCAGCTTGCTTCGCGCCAACGCCGCTCTAGGGTGCCGCAAAACCCACGAGGAGCACGCCATGGCGACCACGTCGCGCGAAATCCGCTTGAAAAGCCGCCCCACCGGCCTTCCCGAAGCTGCAAACTTTGAGCTGGCCACAGTTGAATTGCCCGATCCGGGCCCGGGCGAAGTTTTGGTGCGCAATGCGTGGATGTCGGTCGATCCGTACATGCGCGGCCGCATGTACGACCGCCCGAGCTACGTGCCGCCATTCCAAATCGGCCAGCCGCTGCAGGGCGGCGCCGTGGGGCAAGTTGTGAAGTCCAACGATCCGAAATTCCAAGAAGGCGACTGGGTCGAGAGCATGAACGGCTGGCGTGAAGCGTACGTCGCCGCCGGCGCCGCGTTGAACAAGCTGCCGGCCACCGGCGTCCCGCCGCAAGCGTTCCTCGGCGTGCTCGGCATGCCGGGCATGACCGCCTACACCAGCTTCCATCGCATCGGTGAGCCTAAGGCTGGAGACGTCGTCTTTGTTTCAGGCGCTGCAGGCGCCGTGGGCTCCGCAGTTTGTCAAATCGCCAAATTGCGCGGTTGCACCGTCGTGGCCTCCGCCGGCTCCGACGAAAAGCTCGCGTGGCTGAAGAGCGTCGGCGTCGATGCCGGGGTCAACTACAAGAAGGGCAATCTGCTCGAGAACGTCCGCGCCGCAGCGCCGAAGGGCATCGACATCTATTTCGACAATGTCGGCGGCGAGCATCTGGAAGTGGCGCTCGAAGTCGCACGCCCGTTCGCGCGCTTCATCGAGTGCGGCATGATTTCGATCTATAACGACAAAGAGCCGGCGCCCGGCCCGCGCAACATGAGCTACGTCGTCGGCAAACGCATCAAGATGCAGGGCTTCATCGTGTCCGACTTCATGGACATGCGCGAACAATTCTTCACCGAGATGGGCGGCTGGGTGCGCGACGGTAAGATTAAGTCGGAAGAAACCGTAGAGAACGGCATTGAGAACGCGCCGAAAGCGTTTCTCAATCTCTTCAGTGGAGGAAACACGGGCAAAATGCTCGTGAAACTCGGCTGATATGTCTCAACGTCTGTTCCATGCTTACGTCATGGTCGATTGGAGCGCTGCCTCCAAGCCGACCACCGGCCCCGATTCAATTTGGATCGGGGTCTTAAAGCGCAACGTGCGCTTTCAGATGGCGTTTGAAGCGCACAATCCAGGGACGCGGGTTGATGCGGAGAAGTTGCTCAATAGCATCCTTGATGAATTGAAGCGCAAAAGCGAACGGGTGCTTGTCGGCTTCGACTTTCCGCTGGCGTTTCCACGCGGCACCGCCGCGGCGCTGAAACTCAGCGGCGAGCCTTGGCGCGCCGTGATGGATTTCACGGCGAAGGAGATCAAAGACAAGCCGGACAATACGAACAACCGCTTCCAAGTCGGCGCTAAGATGAACCGGCTGATGACGGGCGAGGCGTTTCCATTCTGGGGCGCGCCCGCGCGCGACGAGCAAACCATGCTCTCTGCCAAACGCCCGCGCGAACACGGGCCCAGCGATCTGCCCGAGCTGCGTCTCACTGAGCAGGCCACTAAAGGCCCCTCTCCGATCTGGAAACTCTACTACCAGGGCTCCGTCGGCGGACAGGCGCTGACCGGTCTGCCGGTGATCAAGCGCCTGCGAGATACGCGTGCTGCGAAAGTGTGGCCGTTTGAAACTGGCTGGCGCCCGCTCTCCAGCGCCGATGTCGCGGACACCGAAGCCGTGCTCGCGGAGATTTATCCAAGCCTGTTCGGCGCGAAACCCGCTGCCGGCGAGGTGAAGGACCAAGCGCAAGTGCGCACCGCCTGCGAACGCTTCAATGCGCTCGACGAAAAAGGTCAGCTCGCCGCATTGTTCGGGCCGAGCAAGGATGACCCGCGGCGGGAAATCGTCGAACACGAAGAAGGCTGGATCTTAGGCGTCAACGCCTAAAGGTTCGCGCGCAGGCCGGCTGCTCAGCCACCACCAGCGTGCGAGCAATATGCCGACCGAAAGCATGCTCGACCAAAAGATCGACCACAGCAGCCCCGCGACCTTCATGCCCAGTCCCTCGGCCAGCCAGAACCCAAGCGCCGGCATAACCACGAGATATGCAAGGATGTGGCTGAACGTCGGAAACCAATTGTCGCCGCGCGCGCGTAAAGCCGCCGCGATCACCACCTGGCCGCCATCGGGGATCAACACCAAAGCGCAAATCCACATGATCCCGGCGAGCATGGCCACCAGTTCGACATCGGCGGTGTAAAGCCCGCCGATCTGCCGTGCAAAAATCAGAATGAGGATCGCGGTGATCGCCATCCCGACCGTGTTGATGCCAAGCGCTGTCCAGCCGGCGCGGGTTGCGTCCGCGGGCGCATGGCGCCCCGTCGCTTCCGCCACCAGCACCGCCGCCGCCGCCGAAACGCCGAGCGCAATCATGAACACGAACGCCATCAGGTTGAGCAGAATCTGATAGCCGGAGACCTCAAGCGCGCCGATCCGGCCGGCAATCACCGTCATCGCCGAAAACGCGCCAGCTTCCGCCGCTTGGCTGACAGCGGCAGCGATGCCCACGCCAAGCAGCGCTCGATAGGTCGGCCCGTTCGAACTCAAAGTTCGCACGCGATACTTCGAGCTATCGCGGCTGAACCAGATGCACGCAAGGATCACGCCCGCCAGAAACACCCGCGCGCCGACTGTCGCCCACGCAGAGCCCACCGCGCCGTGCTCAGGCGCCAGCGCGTGGATTGCACTCAACACTGGCCAATCGCGGATCGCGGCATAAAGCGGCTCAGCCCACACCACCGTCGTGCCGACACTGAGATCAGGCACCCAAATCAAATTGAGCGCCAAATTGACGACGTTGGCGCCCCACATCACCGCAGTGCCGATGCCAGGCTTTTTGATCGCTTCAAGAAAGAATGTGCCGGCGACGAAGAGCAGATGAAGCGGGATCGAAAACGCCAGCACCCGCATCACCGGCGTTGATGGCGCCGCAAGCTCCGCATCAATGCCGAACACGGTGAAGATGCGCTCTCCGCCAAACCACATGAGGGCCGCAGACAAAACGCCAGCCAAACCGGCCAGCACGAGGCCGCGTCTCAGTGCGACACCCGCGCCATCAGGATTGCCCTCACCAAGAGAGCGCGCAGCCAACACCTGCACGCCTTGAAGAAGCCCGATAGCTGCGACGAGAAAAACGGCTGTAGGCGCCCAGCCAAGCGCCTGATGCGGCAACTCCGCCGCCGCCAATTGGCCGACGATCACGACGTCGACCAGCGCCATGCCGATAATACCCAACCGCGCGAGCGCGACCGGGCCGGCGATCCGCAACAAGGGTGCAACGTAAGAGCGTGAGAAGGCCATGAGCGCGAAGGCCTAGCGGAGCCGTCTGAGTCGGTCGAGGTTCAAGCGGCGGGCGGCGGCGTGGGGCGAAGGCCGCGATAGAGATACCCCGACAGGCCCGCCTCCAACATGCCGTAAATCAGCAACTGCGCGAGACCCGCGAGGAAATAGAACCCTATTACCGAAACCGTCTGCGCGTTGGCCGCCAATGCCGCCGGATCACTCGCTGGAGCGCCGAAGATCGCCGCTGCGATTGATTGCAGCACACCGACTAGGATCAGCGCCGGCGCCAAAAGCAGCACCCGCGTCGCAGCAATGCGCAGCAAATTGCCCTTCGTCCACCGCCAGCTATCGAACACCTTTATGCGGTTCTGCTCCACCGTTGCAGGCGCCGCGAGATAAAGACGCGATGTCAGCAGCAATACCAAAACGCCTGCGATACCAAGCGCCCACAACATCACGTTTGGCTGCGCCGCCACGGCGCGATCCATGATCGCCATCAGCTGTTCGTTGTTTTGCCCCGCAGCGCGCACCTCTTCCGCGTAGGGCCCGATGAGGATGCTCATCGCCACGTAGAGCACCATGAACATGACGATGGAGATAAAAAAGCCAACGAACGACATGGACGCGAACACGCGCAGCCCATCGCCCGCCAAGCGCGCGCCCACGCCCACCGGCCCGTTGAACGCAACGTTCAGAAAAGCCGCATGTACGAAGGCGCTGACAATGCCGACAACGACGATCCACAGTGCGGTCACGCCGAAAAGCGCAAACGCCCCCGTCTGAACCGCCGCGCCGATCGCGGCAACGCTGAGGCCAAAGCGCCAATGCTCCCGCAAAAAGCGCACGGCCTGCCCTGCACTCTCCACGATCGGCACTTTGCCTTCCGGCGTCGCCATTCCCGCATCTCCGTGTTGGGACGCGCTATATGGCCCGAAAACCGCCGCCCCGCGAGACTTATGAAACCTGTTCACGTAGTCGGCGGCGGCATGGCCGGTTCCGAGGCCGCCTGGGCGCTGGCCAATGCCGGTGTGCCCGTGGTGCTGCACGAGATGCGCCCGGTCGTGAAAACCGACGCGCACCATACCGATAAGTTCGCTGAACTGGTCTGCTCCAATTCGTTCCGCAGCGACGATTGGCGCGGCAATGCCGTCGGCCTACTGCACGAAGAAATGCGCCGCTTGGGCTCGCTGGTGATGACCTGCGCCGTGCCAGCGCAAGTCCCTGCAGGCAGCGCGCTCGCAGTCGACCGCGACGTGTTCAGCGATGCCGTGACAGCCGCGCTGACAGCGCATCCGTTGATCAGTGTTGAGCGCGGCGAAGTCAGGTCGCTCGATGCATTGCTAACAAGCGACGACGCCAGCGTCATCTTCTCAACGGGGCCGCTAACCTCGCCGTCGCTGGCGGACTCCATCCGCAACCTCACCGGCGAAGACTCGCTCGCGTTCTTCGATGCGATCGCGCCGATCGTGCATGCGGACTCGATCGATTTCGACATTGCGTGGATGCAGTCGCGTTATGACAAGGAAGGTCCGGGCGGCGATAAGGCGGCGTATGTGAACTGCCCGATGGATGAGGCGCAGTACAATGCCTTCATCGCGGCGCTGAATGCGGGCGCGAAGACTGAGTTCAAGGATTGGGAAAAGAACACGCCCTATTTCGAGGGCTGCTTGCCGATCGAGGTGATGGCGGAGCGCGGGCCAGAGACGCTGCGGTTTGGGCCGATGAAGCCGGTGGGGCTCTTGGACCCGCGCGTCGGCAAGCGCGCGCATGCGGTGGTGCAGCTGCGGCAGGACAATAAGCTCGGCACGTTGTTCAACATGGTCGGCTTTCAGACCAAGCTGAAATACGGCGCGCAGGAAGAAATCTTCCGCATGATCCCCGGCCTGCAGAACGCGCGCTTTGCGCGGCTGGGCGGCATCCATCGCAACACGTTTTTGAATTCGCCGAAGTTGCTCGACAGCACGCTGCGTTTGCGCGCCGAGCCGCGCGTGCGTTTTGCGGGGCAAGTGACTGGTGTTGAGGGCTACGTCGAAAGCGCTGCGATGGGGATGATGGCGGGGCGCTTTGCGGCGGCGGAGCGTTTGGGGCGCGCGATCGAACCACCGCCGCACACAACAGCGTTCGGCGCGCTGCTCGCGCACGTGACGGGCGGGCATATCGGCGACGGCAAAGGTTCTTTTCAGCCGATGAACGTCAACTTCGGGCTGTTTCCCCCGCTAGATGCGCCGACGCATGGGGCGGATGGGAAGAAGCTCAAGGGCGAAGAGCGCGGACGGGCCAAGAAGCTGGCGATGGCGGAACGGGCGTTGGGGGATTTGGGGGGGTGGCTCGGCGCCTTAACCTAATATTTGGCGCCTTCGCGGAGACTGCCCGTTCCGGAGGCTGGCTTGGCTATCATCATTAGCGAAAACAGCGATCTGAAGTTGCATGTCGTCCGCTTCGAAGCGCGGGTGATGTTTGCCGAGCTTTGCGAACTTGGCGCGCGCCATCGCGAGCGACAAGATTGGGCCGCCACCGACACCTTCTATATCGTCGATGAAGGCGCCGATCTTTCCGATCTCACCGAAGGCAAGCTCGACGTTCTGCGCGACCACTATCGCGCTCTGCACGAAGGCCTCGATCTTTTCCTGTTGCGACGCTCTGTCTGGGTTTGCCGCGACGCGGCTGCTTGTCGTGTGGTCGAGTATTGGCTGAAGGACCGTCACTCCAGAGACGGCCAGGGCGCAGACCTCATGCTCGTCGCCGACCTCAATGACGCGGCGGACCTGTTCACGCGCGAAGAGATCGCCGCCGTGCACAGCGACATCGGCTTTGTAGAACTCGCTCGCCTCACGGGCGCAGCCAGCAGAGCGGCCTAGATCAACCCACCCAGCGGCGAACTCGGATCGGCGTACTTCTTCACTGGCGTTGAAGGCTAAATCGAAAGTGCCGTGGTGATCGACGCAACAAGCTAGCGTACGCGCGCGGCTTCTCCGTTAATTCCGTAGTTGAGCCCGCCCTGGGCTGCAGGCGTAAATGAGATTGGGATTTCCACAACCTTATTGCACGCGCTAATGAGCCACGTTTCCTGCCAGGCGCTTCCTGCGGGCGTGTCCTGAGCCGTCGTGTGTGCCACGCCAACAGCATTTGGCTCGGGGCACTCCGCTAGCGTCCTCGCCACACGTATCACGTGTGGATGCACGTCGCGCTGCAGCATTGGACTTGCGCGCGTCTGACCGGCCACGCCGCTCACGACAGAAGGCGGCGCGCCGGGACGCGCCAATACATAATAGTTCGAGATGTACTGCGCACCGCAGATTTCGACGAACAGACGCTCACTGTACATGCGACCGCCGTCGCGTGTGAGTTGCTGCGTGAGCTGATCGGATTGGCTCACATCCGTAAAAGAAGTTGAACGCGCCGTTACATTCTCGCATCCGCGTGCATTGATAAATGACGATAGAGAAGACGCTAGGCTTTCGGTCATCAGGGCCACGTACGGTTTTTCCGGCGTGGAGAGCGCCTCAGGCCTATCTCCTTGCAAGTCGAGTTCGATTCGCATCGTCCCTTCCTGCGCCACGGCAACCCCGCATAACGCGGCGCTAAACAGGAACACGAGCAACGGCTTGTGCATCATCAAATCAGCCCACCCAGCGGGCTCGACGGATCAGCATACTTCTTCTTCCCCATCCGCCCCGCAAGATACGCTTCCCGCCCCGCGATCACGGCGTGCTTCATCGCGCGCGCCATGCGGACGGGGTCCTTCGCTTCGGCGATGGCGGTGTTCATGAGCACGCCGTCGACGCCGAGCTCCATAGCGATGGCCGCGTCACTCGCGGTGCCGACGCCGGCATCGACGATGACGGGGACGCGGGTTTGTTCGACGATGAGGCGGATGTTCACCGGGTTCTGGATGCCGAGACCGGATCCGATCAGTGAGCCCAGCGGCATGATGGCGACGCAGCCCGCGTCTTCGAGTTTGCGCGCATAGACCGGATCATCGCTGCAATAGACCATCACGTCGAAGCCTTCGGCGACGAGGATTTTGGCGGCGCTGAGCGTCTCTTCCATGTCCGGATAGAGCGTCTTCTGGTCGGCGAGGACTTCGAGCTTCACCAGCTTCCAATCGCCCGCCTCGCGCGCGAGGCGGAGCGTGCGCAACGCTTCGTCGGCGGTGAAGCAGCCGGCGGTGTTGGGCAGGAACGTCGTCTTCTTCGGATCGATGTGATCGGTGAGCCGCTCCTTGGTGGGATCTGAGATATTCACGCGCCGCACCGCGACGGTGACGATCTCGGCACCGCTAGCTTGGAGGGCGGCAGCGTTCTCGGCGTAGGATTTGTATTTACCGGTGCCGATGATGAGCCGAGAAGCGTAAGCCTTGCCGGCGATATTCAGTGTATCGGTCATTGAGAGCGGCCTTCCAAGCATGGGCCGAAAACATCGGGTGAAACGATTGCGAGGGGGCTAAAGCCATTGTCCGCTTCAAGCAGTCGGCCCTCCACAGCAAGTGCGCGCGCATCGCGGCGCGGTATCTGGGGTGAGCGATCTGCTTGTACAGCCGCCTCGGCGCTGGTGTGGAATGGCCAGCCCTGGTAAATTGCTCTCACGCCACGCTGGGTATCGTAGAAGAAGACCGTGTTGTAGCCATCCGTGGCGACCGCGAAGGCGTGGTCTGGGTCTCCCATATCATGGGGACCGCGCGTGATCGGGATACGCGCAACGACGCGCGTTGTCGTGGCGCCCACTGTCCATGCATCGCCGACTTCAACAGGAGCGCACCGCTTCGGCAGCACGACGCTGAACCATTGTTCGCGCAGGCAATAGAACTCCTCGGTCGAACAGTCCACGAGCGACGAAACCATGTGCGACCCGGCAGGCCCGGACACGCCGCGCCAGAAATCGAAATAGTAGGAGCCAAACACAAACACGCCGCGCTCGGACCACCCATTCTGACGCCGGTCCTGCGCATCAGCCGTTGGCGCAAAGACAAAAATGAGCGTCAGCAAAGCTGTAAGAAGTGTCCGCATCACCCGCCCCCAACAAACTGGACAATCTCCAGCTGATCGCCGTCCTCAAGTGCGATCTCAGACCACAGGCTCTTTGGCGCAATTTCGCGGTTGCGCTCTACCGCCACGCGGCCGCTCTCTATCCCCAGCGAGGCGAGCAGGTCGGCGAGGGTCGCCCCGGGGGGCGCATCTCGCGTTTCTCCATTGACGGTCAGACGCATAGGCCTTCCTATCCGCCCGACTTAGAGCCCCTTGAGCCGGGGTTCAACGGAGCCCCCATCCGCCCGTGCAGAGGACGATGCCGGACGCAAAGCCAATTTACGTGCTGAACGGCCCCAACCTGAACCTGTTGGGGACCAGGGAGCCTGAAATCTACGGCCGCGTGACGCTGGCTGAGATCGAGGTCGCCTGCGCCGAGCGCGCAGCGCAGCTGGGGCGCGGCATTGTGTTCCGCCAGTCCAATATCGAGGGCGAGTTGGTCACCTGGCTGCAAGAGGCGGGCGACAAGGCCGGGGCGGTTGTTCTAAACGCCGGGGCGTACACCCATACCTCGGTCGCGCTGCACGATGCGATCAAGGCGATCGCCGTTCCGGTGATCGAAACCCACCTTTCCAACCCCACCGCGCGTGAGGATTTCCGTCACGTTTCGTTAGTGGGCAAAGCCGCAAAGGGCGTCATCGCCGGCTTTGGGGCGACATCATATTTATTGGCTATCGAGGCTGCAGCCTTGCTGGCGAACGAGAGCTAAAAGCGCGTGAGCAGGAAACCGCAGAACATGAGCGACAAGAAGCAAGCGATCGATCCCGATCTCGTGCGTGAGCTAGCGAAGATTCTCTCCGACACCGGGCTCTCGGAGATTGAAGTCGAACACGGCGAACTGCGCTTGCGCATTGCCCGCACGCTGACTGCCGCGCCGGTCACGCATATGGTCGCCGCAGCGCCAGTCGCACACGCGCCGGCAGCGCCGCCGCCTGCCGCTGGCCCTGCGCCGGTTGCGGACGCCGCTTCGCATCCTGGCGCCGTGCCTTCACCGATGGTCGGCACCGCTTATCTTTCGCCGGAGCCCGGCGCGCCGGTGTTCATCAAAATCGGCGACACCGTCACTGCTGGCCAGACCCTGATGGTCGTCGAAGCGATGAAGACCTTCAATCCGATCCCAGCACCACGCGCCGGCAAGATCACAGCGATCCTCGTCAACGATGCGCAGCCCGTCGAATACGGCGAGCCGCTCGTGATTCTCGAGTAAGATGAAAATCTCGCGCCGCCATGTCGCATTCGCCGCCGCAAGTGCGTTCGCACTCGCGGCAACGCCTGCCAGCGCGCAAGTGGGTCAAGCGCTTGATGGCGCTTGGCAAGGGGTGCTGACGCCTCTCCGCGGCCAGGACCTCTCGGTCGCAGACGAAGCATGGGAGCCTTTTAGACTAATCATACTTCGCGACACCGTGCGCGTGTTTCTGCGTGAAGATGACGGCGACGTATTTGAAGAGATTAAGCCCGGCGAGTTCTTCATCACCCGGCTCGGAAACAGCGCCGTCATTTCAGCGATTGACGCGGCGCCCACCGTCCCGCTTGGCCAAGGTTGGGTAGAGAGCTGGTCGTTCTCAGTGACTCTCAAAGCCGAACACACGCTTGCTTGCGTTTTCACACGTCAGGTCAACAACCATCACGTCCCGCACGGCGAAGAGGGCGCGGCCTTTTCCATGGTGCTGAGCGGCGAGTTGCAAAGAGTCTACGTCGATCATGTTTGAAAAAGTCCTGATCGCTAATCGCGGCGAGATCGCGCTTCGCATCCATCGCGCATGCAAGGAGATGGGCATCTCCACCGTCGCCGTGCACTCGACCGCGGATACGGACGCCATGCACGTGCGCCTCGCCGATGAGAGCGTCTGCATCGGCCCGCCGCCGGCGCAGAAGAGCTACCTGCACATTCCCTCCATCATCGCCGCCGCCGAAATCACCGGCGCGCAGGCCATCCATCCGGGCTACGGCTTTCTCTCGGAGAACGCCAAGTTCGCCGAGATCGTCACTCAACACGGCATGACCTTCATCGGCCCCACCGCCGAACACATCCGCCTGATGGGGGACAAAATCGCCGCCAAGCAGGCCGCGATCGACACAGGCATGCCCGTGGTGCCCGGCTCTGACGGCGGCATCGCCACCGAAGAAGACGCCAAAAAGTGGGGCAAGAAGATCGGCTATCCAGTGCTGATCAAAGCCGCAGCCGGCGGCGGCGGGCGCGGCATGAAAGTCGCGCGCAGCGCCGAAGAAGTCAGCGAAGCCTTCTCCACCGCGCGCGCTGAAGCGAAAGCCGCGTTCGGCAACGACGAAGTTTACATGGAGAAGTATCTGACGCATCCGCGTCACATCGAAATCCAGGTCGTCGCGGACAGCCACGGCAATGTCATCCATCTGGGCGAGCGCGATTGTTCGCTGCAGCGCCGCCACCAGAAAGTGCTCGAAGAAGCGCCCTCACCCGCGCTCAACGCCGAGGACCGCGCCAAGATCGGCCGCGTCACTGCCGAAGCCATTCAGAAGCTCGGCTATCTCGGCGTCGGCACAGTTGAATATCTCTACGAGGACGGAGAGTTTTACTTCATCGAGATGAACACGCGCCTGCAGGTCGAGCATCCGGTAACCGAGATGATCACCGGCATCGATCTGGTGCGCGAGCAAATCCGCATCGCCGATGGCGCGCCGCTTTCGGTGAAGCAGAAGGACGTGAAGTTCAACGGCCACGCCATTGAGTGCCGCGTCAACGCCGAGAACCCGGCAACTTTCCGACCGTCACCCGGCAAGATCACCGGCTATCACCCGCCCGGCGGGCTCGGCGTGCGCTTGGATAGCGCCATCTATGCCGGCTACGCGATCCCGCCGAACTATGACTCGCTCATCGGCAAGCTCATCGTCCACGGCCGCGACCGCGCCGAATGCCTGATGCGCCTGCGCCGTGCGCTGAACGAAATGGTCATCACCGGCGTCGAGACCACGCTGCCGCTCTTCCGCGATTTGATGAACGAGCCGGACGTGATCAACGGCGACTACTCCATCCACTGGCTGGAGAAAAATCTGAAGGCCAAAGCAGAAGCAGAGGCGCCCGCGAAATGAAGATCAAAGCTCTTTTCGCGGCGTTTGCCCTTGTCGCCTGCTCGCCGCAAGCGCCTACCGACCAAGCGGGGCCCCCCGCTCCTGCAGCGCCCGAAGCGGCGAGCCAGGAGCTGATAGACGCTCTGACGCCTGTGCTTTCCACCGACATCGGTCAGCACGTGTCGTTCACCATCGAGACTGTCAGTGTTGATAACGATTGGGCCTGGCTCGTCGTCCAACCCCACACAACCGACGGCGGCGACATCGACTGGTCGCAGACAAAGTACGGCGTCCAAGCCGCCGAAGGGGTGCTCGACGGCGGCGGTAGAACGTACGCGCTGCTGAAGCGCGAGAACGGTGCTTGGGGCGTACTCGATTTCGTCGTCGGCCCGAGCGATGTCGCCTATGGCGACTGGCCCACCCGCTACGGGGCGCCCCCCGAACTCATGGGCCTTTCTGGCGAGTGAGCCAACGGCCCGGCCATTGCAAAGCGCCCCCTGGAAACTCTTTCAGGGCTGATTTGGTATGGCACATCAACAATTCGCGGGCGTCGCAGTACTCGTTGTCCTGACTTTCATGGTCCTGGCCCTCGCCGCTTGCGCCAATTCCGCACAAACCACGGTCGCGACCTATGGCCCGGCGATGATCGCACCGATCCCGGCCGAAGCGTCAGGTCAGCCTGAGTTCCACGGCGCCCCGATCGGCGCGGACACCCTGCGCTCGCGACTGCTCGCCGAGTAGCCAGAAAATAGACGCCGGTACTGCCGTTTGGCACACTCCGGCGTCGTGAAGGCCTTCTCGACCGACGATCTGCTCGCCTGCTATCGGCGCGGCGTCTTTCCCATGGCGGAAAGTCGTGACGACGACGGATTCTTCATCGTCGATCCCGAATGGCGCTGCGTCTTCCCGCTCGACGATTTCCACGTCCCCAAGCGCCTCGCGCGAACCCTGCGCCAAGACCGGTTCACCTTCACCATCGACCGCGAATTCTCCGCCGTCATCAAGGGCTGCGCCGCGCCCGGGCCCGATCGCGAAGACACCTGGATCAACACCGACATCCGCTCGCTCTACCAATCGCTGCACGCGCAAGGCTTGGCGCACAGCGTTGAGACGCGCGTGGACGGCGAACTTGTCGGCGGCCTCTACGGCGTTGCGATGGGCGGTGCATTCTTCGGTGAAAGCATGTTCTCGCGCGTCACCGACGCCAGCAAAGTCGCTTTGGTGCATCTCGCGGCGCGGCTCAGACATGGCGGCTTCAAACTGCTCGATGCGCAATTCACCACCCCGCACCTCGAACAATTCAACGCACAAACCCTGCCGCGGCGGATTTTTCAATCTCTGCTCGGCGTAGCGTTGGAGACGAACGCCAACTTCGCTGCGCTCCCGGTGGAGACCAAGGGTAACGACTTGATCTCAATACTCTCCGCCCGCTAGCGTCAACGCGGCGCGGTTTGGCGCGCCAGCAAGCAAAAGCGTCGGCCCATGGACATTTCGGAAGCGCAGCGCGACATGCGTCGCGGATACATGAGCGGCGCCACCGGCATTCTGGCGTCATCACTCGCGTGGGCGGCGGCCACCGCATGCGTGTATCTCCTGTCGCCACAGCAGGCCGTCTGGGTGCTGTTCATCGGTGGCGCGTTGATCTACCCGGCCAGTCTCCTGATCAGCAAAGTGCTGGGCGCGCCGGGGTCACACACACGCGGCAATCCGCTCGCCGGCTTAGCTGGGGCGACCACGTTCTGGATGATCCTCAGTCTGCCGCTCGCCTACGTCGCATCGATTGTGCAAATCGAATGGTTCTTTCCGGCAATGTTGCTGATCATCGGCGGCCGCTATCTCACCTTCGGCACGATCTACGGCATGCGCTTTTATTGGGTGCTGGGGTTTGCTCTTGCCGGTGCGGGCATTGCGTTGGCGATGCTCAATGCGCAACCGCTTGTGAGCGCAGCAGCAGGCAGCGCCATCGAATTTGTGTTCGCAATCGTCGCCTTCGTGCTGCACGGCCGCTGGGCCAAGCAATCAGCGTGAGATCCGCTCCAGGCCGCCCATGTACGGCACGAGCGCTTTCGGCACCGTGATCGAGCCGTCGGCGTTTTGATAATTCTCGAGCACCGCAACCAATGTGCGCCCTACGGCAAGCCCTGAACCGTTCAGCGTGTGCACGAACTCGGTCTTGCCGTCCTTATTGCGGAAACGCGCATTCATGCGCCGCGCTTGAAAATCACCGCAGTTCGAGCACGAGCTGATCTCCCGATATTTGCCTTGGCTCGGGAGCCACACTTCGAGATCATAGGTGCGCTTGGCGCCGAAGCCCATATCGCCCGCGCAGAGCAACATCGTGCGGAACGGCAGCTCCAATCGCTTCAGCACCTCTTCAGCGCAGCGCACCATGCGCTCGTGCTCATCATGGCTCTGCTCCGGCGTCGTCACAGAAACCAACTCCACCTTGCGAAACTGGTGCATGCGGATCATGCCGCGCGTGTCGCGCCCGGCCGCGCCCGCTTCCGCGCGGAAGCACGGGGTATCCGCCGTCATACGCAGCGGTAGCGGCGCTTCGTCCAGGATTTGCTCTCGCACCAAATTGGTCAGCGCCACTTCCGACGTCGGAATTAGCCAGAAGTCTTCGCGCGTCGGCGCCTGCTCCAGAATTTCGTGGAGCACTTCGGTTGGCTTGGCCTTCCCAGCACGCTTTTCGAACTCCTCGTCGAACCGCTCCAAAGCTTCGTTGAGCAATTCCTGACGGCTGACCGTCCGCGCGGCGGTGAATTGATCATCGACGAATTTCGGCAACTGACCGGTGCCAAACATCACGTGATCTTTGACCAGCAACGGCGGCGCCGTTTCGGTATAGCCAAACTCGCTCGCGTGCAGATCGAGCATGAACGCCGCCAGCGCCCGCTCCATCCGCGCCAGCTGGCCGCGCAGAACGACAAAGCGCGCGCCTGAGAGCCGCGCGGCCGCTTCGAAATCCATCTGTCCGAGCGCCTCGCCCAGCGTCACGTGATCGGCGCTCAGCTCAACGTTCGGCGGGCCAGCGCCGTCGGACCTGTACCAGCGTCGGACTTCGACATTGCCGTGCTCGTCGGCGCCATCCGGCACATCGTGCGCAGGGAGATTTGGCAGCCCCGCCAGCAATTCATCGCGCGCCGCCAGCCATTTGGCTTCATCGACGCCTGTCTCTTCAATCCGCTGCTTCAGCGCCGCAACTTGCGTGATCAGCCGGTCAGCTTCCGCATCGTTCTTCTGAGCTTTTGCCGCGCCAATAGCTTTGGAAGCTGCATTGCGCTGCGCCTCCGCTTCCTGCTTCGCCGTCAAGGCGGCGCGGAGTTTCGTATCATATTCGATGATCTGGCGCGCTTGCGGTGGGAGCCCCTTGCGGGCCCACGCGGCGTCATAAAGATCAGGGTTTTCACGGATGGCGCGGATATCGTGCATGCCGGTGCTTTAGCCGAAGCAGCGCGTACGCGCTATGGGGCCGGAGGCGCTGCGGCGGCCTCCGCCGCCTCCTTTTTCGCGCGATCCTTTTCCATCAGCGCAACGATCCAGATGGAAATTTCGTAGAGCGCATAGACAGGCAGGGCCATGACGAACATCGAGATGACGTCGTTCGGCGTCACCAGCGCCGAGAACGCGGCGATGCCGACAATGGCGTAGCGGCGCCCTTTGCGCAGCAATGAGGTCGAGACGACGCCGATCTTGCCCAGGAGCGACAAAACCACCGGCAGCTGGAACATCAAGCCAAAGGCCAACACCAGAGTGGTGACGAGGCCCATATATTCCTCGACCTTCGGCAGATACGTCACCCGCACCGGCCCGTCGGTCACTTCCTGATGCAAGGCAAAGTTCAACGCGAACGGCATCGCCACGTAAAACACAAAGGCGGCGCCCAGCAGAAACATCGCCGGCGCCGCGATCATAAACGGCGCCGCCGCCGCACGCTCGTTGCGATAGAGCCCAGGCGCAATGAACGCGTAGGCCTGCCACGCGAGGATCGGAAAAGCCAAGACGATCCCGCCGAACAGCGCGATCTGCATCTTCACCGAAAAGAAGCCGAAGGCGCCCGTGTTGATAAGTTCAATCGCTTGGCCGGCGCGCTCGGGATGAACGACTGCCATCGCCGTCTGAAACGGTTGCGCCAGAAAGAGAAACAGCGCGTCGACGAAAATGAAGCAGATCACAAACCCGACGACGACCGCGATGATCGAGCGCACCAGCCGGTCGCGCAATTCTCCGAGGTGATCGAGCAGCGGCGCCCGCGAGGCTTCGATCTCATCCTCGTCCGTGAGCACTTTCTTGTTCGCGGCGGACGTCACTGCGCGCTCCTCACGATCGGCGCTACGTCCGCATGTTCGGGCACACCCTCGGGCTTGGCGGCCGCGACCTCATCCACAGCCTTCTCCGCCGCGACGTCGTCCGTGTCTTCGGCGTTTTCCGCCACAGTGGAAGTCACAACCGGTGCTACGGCAGACGCGGGAATGGCCGGCGTTGATTTGATGCCTGCATAATCCTCAAGCGTCGGCAGCGGCTTCGTGAACTCGTTGCGCAGCTCTTGCAGCGATGTCGTCCGCCTTAGTGCGTCGACTTCCTTCTTCAGCTCATCGAGTTCAGCCTGGCGCGCAAGTTCATCGAAGCCGGTGCGAAACTCTTGCGCCATGCCACGCAGCTTCGCCGTCCACCGTCCGAGCTTGCGGAACAGCAGCGGCAAATCCTTCGGCCCCACCACGACGAGCGCGAGGATGCCGAGAATGATAATCTCATTGAAGCCGAGGCTCGGAAGCATACGCGCTCAATCGCCTCGCATCAGTTCTGCGCGCGGTCGGTCTCGCGCGGTTGGGCGTTCTGATCCGGCACCTGACGCGGCGGCTCTTCAGCGGCGGCGTTGGCCGAATTCTGCTCGTCGCCCAGGCCCTTGCGGAAGCCTTTGATGCCTTTGCCGAGATCTTCCATCAGACCGGAAATCCGGCCCGGCTTGGAGAACAGCAAAAAGGCAAGCACCAGAACGATCAGGAGCGGGATTAGCCCGGGCATATGCATCGTCAAAACTCCATCGCGCGGGGGGGCGCGTGTCACTCATCTTGGTCCAGATGATCCACGAAAAAGCTTGCCGCGTCGTCACCTTCTGACAGCGGCTCTTCGTCCGAGGCGGCATCCTCGCTTGGGCGCGGCACGTCAAGCTGCGCGGCAGCGCGGGGGTCCAAAAGCCCCAGAGCCTTCAAATCATCCTTGCCTGGCAGCGCGTCAAGCGAAGCCAGGCCGAAATGACTGAGAAACGCGTCCGTCGTCCCAAAGGTGAGCGGCCGGCCGGGCGTCCGTCGCCGGCCTCGCGGCTTGATCCAATTGATCTCCATCAGGAGTTCCATCGATCCCCGGGAGAGGCTGACGCCCCGAATTTCCTCGATCTCCGCCCGAGTTACGGGTTGGTGGTAAGCGATAACCGCCAAGGTCTCCAGGGCCGCCTTCGGGAGCCGCTTGGGCGCTTCCCGGGTCTCGGTGAAGAGGGACGCCAGATCGGGTGCGGACTGGAAACGCCACCCGGCCCCAGTCTCCACCAATTGGACGCCGCGGTCGGCGTAGTCCGCCTTCAGCTTCATCAGCACCGCCGCGACATCCACGGCCGGTCCGAGCTTTTCGCCCAAAGTCTTCGCGCTAATCGGCTCGCCACCCGCGAACAGAAGCGCCTCGGCCGCCCGGATCGCGTCGGCGCTCGGGGCCGCGCGCAAATGCTCGCCTTCGGTGAAGGCATCTTCGATGCGGCGCATCGTGTCGGCGAGGGGCGGATCGGACGGGTTCATTCGCGGCTTCCTTTAGCCTGAACCGGACGCGCACGCACGAACAGCGGCGCAAATGCTTCCGTCTGCCGCAGTTCCATCTTGCCTTCGCGCGTCAGTTCCAGCGCCGCGCCGAAGGTCGAAGCCAGATAGCTCTCCTGCGGCGGCGCATCGGCGCTTGTGTCAGAAGAAACCGGCGCGACGGATTCGATCGCGCTCCAGTCCTCGAGCCGCACCAGCGCCTGCTCCAGCTTCTTGCGCGCGCTTTCGAGCGGGTAAGCGCGGCGCACCATAGTCGTGTACGCGCGCTTGCGGACAAGCTTGGTGCGATCGGCGCAATACGCGTTGAGCAATTCGTAGAGATCGGCCTTCCAGGTGGTCGTCTTGGTCAGCACAGTCGTTTGCGGCTGGCCGTTCAGGAACACGTCACGCCCCAGCTGCGGCAGCTCTTCTAATTTCTTCGCCGCCGCGCGCGCAGCTTGCAGATTGAGCAGCTTCTGACGCAACGCCTCTTCAAGCTGCTGCGGATCAGGCTCATCCGCCGGCAGTTGCGGCTTCGGAATCAGCAGGCGCGATTTCAGCAGCGCCAGCCACGCCGCCATCACCAGATAGTCGCCGGCGATTTCCATGTTCTGCGCGCGCGCTTCGGCGATGAAGGCGAGGAACTGATCGGCAATCTCACCCACGGAAACCTTGGCGATGTCGATCTTCTTCGCGCGCGCCAGTTCCAAAAGGATGTGCAGCGGCCCTTCGAACGCATCGAGCGCCACGCGGAGCGCCTCGCCCTCATCCGCCTCTTCGGCGGCGGCGAGATCAAGCTCGATCTGGTCGTCTGCGTCGCTCATTGGGATGATATTAGCATAGGCAGACCGCGAATGGGGCGGCCGATTACCGCGCCTACGCCAACAATTCCTTGAACCGCGCCCAGCCGGCGTCAGCATCAAATTCGCGCGCTGGGCGTTTTGCGAACGCCTCCACAGCCCGCGCCCGCACCAGCGCCATGCCGTCCAGCCCCCGGCAGCCTTTGGCCACTTCCTGCATCTCTTTGAGCTCACCTGAGCACTGCAGCACCATATCGCAGCCGGCGCCCAGCGCCGCTTCAGCGCGCTGCTGCAGGCCACCGTTCAACGCAAACTGGAGCGCCTTCATGTCGAGGTCGTCGCTCATGAGCAGGCCATTGAACCCTATGCGCCCGCGAATGATTTGCTCGATCACAAAAGACGAACACGTGGCCGGACGATCCTGGTCCCAAACGTCAAAAACGATGTGCGCCGTCATCGCCGCTTCCGCGTCCGCTAGCGCCGCAAATGGCGCGACGTCGTTGGCCAGCTCAGTCTCGCTTGCACTCACCCGCGGCAATGCGAAGTGACTGTCCGCCGTCGCGCGGCCATGCCCGGGCATGTGCTTGATGCAACCCGCGACGCCGCCCTCATGCAGCCCTTCGAGCGCGGCACGCGCCAAGGTCGCAACTTCGCCTGGCTTGGCGGAGAAGGCGCGGTCACCGACAATCTTGTCGCTGCCGTCCACCGGCACATCCAGCACCGGCGCGTAATCGCCATCGATGCCGATGCTCTTTAGCTCATCTGCTATCAAGCGATGCCCTAGCCGCGCCGCTTCCAAACCCAACTCGAAATCGCGCGCGTAAATCTCGCCATACTTCGCAGCCGCCGGCCACACTGGCCATTCGGGCGCTTTCAAGCGCGCAACGCGTCCGCCTTCTTGATCGATCCAAACGATCGCATCGTGGCCGGCAGCTTCGCGCAATTGCTCGCACAAAGCGCGCACCTGCACGCGCGACACACACGCTTCGCGAAACAGGATAAAGCTCCACGGCCGCACCTCGCGGAAAAACGCGCGCGTATCAGCGTCGAGCTTGGCCTGTCGCAAGCCGAACGAAACAGAGAGCAAACTCATCGCCCGCTCTTAGCGCGCCGCGACGATGCAGTCCTGGCCCATTTGCCGGATGCGATCGCAGAAGCGCGCGGCGTTGGCGCGATCAGGAAAATAGCCGGCGCGGACGCGATAGTAGATGCCGCGCTGGCCCAAGTCGGCGCGCTCCACGTCCAATCGTGCGGAAGCAAATAGCTGCGGCGCACGCGACGAAAGCCTGCGCCAGGATTGCTCCACTGCCGCTTCCGATTGCAGCGCCGCAAGCTGCGCGACGTACGGGCCATTAGAAACAAATTGCGGCGCAGACGGCAGCTGCGGCGGTCCCTCAGTCGCGGGCGCTTGCGCTTGCACCGGCTCGGTGCGCGAAGGGGTGGGCGCGACAACGTCTTCCGCCGCCGGCGCCAACTCACTTTCGACTGCGTCCGGGGCCATCGCCGCTTCCGCCGATGGTGCGATTTTATAAGGCCCTGCCGGAGCTTCAATACGCGGGACTTCCGGCGCGCTGTAGAGCTGCCAGAGGAACGCGCCGAACGCGACCGCCACCACCAACATCAGGATATAGATCATCCCGGCGTGACGCGCCTGATCGTCGTACGCGTGCATACGCGGATCGTAACGAGTGCTCACCAGAGTGCTCCACGGAATCAATTCAGATGGCGTTTACCACGCCTGCCCTTCATGTCCGCTTAACGGGCCGAAGAGCAGCCATTCAGAATCCATAATTCCGTAGGCGTAACGGAGTCGTTCACGCGAGCCTTAAACCCTCGTCATCGCTCGAGATTGAACAACCGCCTGTGCTCATCGATGGCGAAATCATCGGTCATCCCGGCGATATAATCGCAGACCCGGCGTGCGGTGCGCTGACCGCGCGGCCCATCGCCACCCTGTTGCCACGCCGGCGGCAAAAGTTCCGGCTCACTCACAAAGAGCTCGAACAGCTGCGCAAGGATTCGCTTGGCATGACTGCGCGAGCGATTGACCTTCCAGTGCCGATACATCCGCGCCATCAGGAAGCGCCGCAGCACCGCTTGGTGCTCGTTCATTTCATCCGAGAACCCCACCAGCGGCTTGCCGGCGGCGCGCACGTCTTCCACGGATTGCGGCTTGGCGTCGGCGATACGATTGCCGCTTTCCGAAACCAGATCATTGATCCAGACGCCGATCAGCCGCCGGATCGTCTCCGCCGCGATGCGAAACTCATCGACGCCGGCATGATCCTTTTCTACCAAGAGCAAGACACGCTCGACCATCGGCACTTCTTCGCGCAGCTCAGTCAGCGAAAAGAGGCCAGCCCGCAGGCCGTCGTCTATATCGTGATTGTTATAAGCGATATCGTCAGCGTGCGCCGCGACCTGCGCTTCCAAGCCCGGCCACGAATCCAATTCCAAATCGTGTGTCGCGACATATTCCTGAATAGCGATCGGCAAATCTTTCAGCGTCGCGCCATAGCGGATCAGCGGGCCGTTGTGCTTCACGACGCCTTCCAGCGTCTCCCATGTAAGGTTCAAGCCATCGAACGCCGGATACTTGCGCTCTAGCTTGGTCAGCACACGCAGCGTCTGCGCGTTGTGATCGAAGCCGTGAAACCCCTCCATGCAGGCGTCGAGCACATCCTCGCCCGTGTGCCCGAACGGCGGATGGCCGAGATCGTGCGCAATGCCGAGCGTCTCGGCCAGATCGTCATCGAGCCCCATCACCCGCGCCACGCTGCGGGCGATCTGCGCCACTTCCAGCGAATGCGTCAGCCGCGTGCGGTAGTGATCGCCCTCATGCGCAACGAACACCTGGGTCTTGCCGCGCAAGCGCCGAAACGCGCTCGAATGAACGATCCTGTCATGATCGCGCTCGAAGGGGGTCCGCGTCCGACTCTCCGCCTCGGGGTGCAGACGGCCCCGCGAACGGGTGAAATCGGTGGCGTAGGGCGCTTTCGGCGGCCTTTCATAGGGCGTGGACGTCGGTTTCGGCGCCCTCACCCGTTTTGCCGCTGCTGCTTTCTGCGAGTCCGCCACCGAACCGCTTCTCCTCATGCCAGAGTTCAGACCATATATGGGGCAGAGACGCTTGAGAAACCGCTGAAAGGTTTGCGTTAACGAATGACTAGCATCGGCCTCACCGCCTCGGCTGCGGAACGGATCAAAAGTGTGGTTGTCGGCGAGCCTGCCGGCGCGGGCCTCCGCGTCGCTGTCGAAGGCGGCGGCTGCTCGGGCTTCCAGTACGAAATCAACGTGGCCCCTGCCGCCAATGCCGACGACCACGTCATTGAGCGCGACGGCGCCCGCCTCTTCGTGGATCCGGTCTCGCTGCCGTTCCTGCTCGGCTCGGAGGTCGATTGGGTCGACGAGCTGATCGGCGCCTCGTTCAAGGTGCGCAACCCAAACGCCACATCCAGTTGCGGCTGCGGCGTCAGCTTCTCGGTCTGATGTTCGGCGCCCGCTCCAAACTCGATCGCGGGCTCGACGCGTTTGAGCGCCGCGATTGGAAGCGCGCACGCCGCCTGCTTGAAGAAGCGTTACAGGAAGAGGAACGCGCCTCCGGCCACTATCATCTCGGCCTGCTCTATTGGCGCGGTCTAGGCGGCGCCGCCGACAAAACTGCGGCCGTCGATTGTTTTACACGCGCCGCGAAAGACGGCCACCCTGGGGCCGAGACCGCGTACGGCATCGCGCTGCGATCAGGCGTTGGCGTTCCAAAGAACAACGATCTGGCGCAACAGCACTTCCGCTCCGCCGCCGGCGCAGGTGACGGCGAAGCGATGGTGCAATTGGCGACCATGAGCGAGCCTGACGATGCGCGCCGCTGGCTCACGCGGGCGTCCGAAAACGGATATGCGCCTGCGATGCTGCACCTCTCCGATTTCCTGATGACGCGCGATCCCGTCGAAGCCCTGGCCTGGCTCTACGCGAGCGTTGCCTTCGCCGGCGACGATGCGGCCCGCAAACGCGCCGCCGCCCTCGCCAAAGAAATGACCGCCCGCGAAATCGACGAAGCCCAGAAATATGGCCGCGGCTTCGTCAAAGATATCCGCGAACGCGCCCGCGGCCCCGGCTGATTGCCGCCACGTGATCGCTGGCGAGCGTCGGCGCATCGGTCCATCATCGGCTCATGAATATCGATGAAGCGATCAAGACCCGCGTCTCTATCCGCGCGTTTAAACCCGATCCTGTGCCGGAGCAGCTCGTGCGCGATATTCTCGATGTCGCACGGTTTGCGCCGTCGGGCGGCAATCTCCAGCCTTGGAAAGTGATCGCCGTATCGGGGGCGGAGCGCGATGCCGTCGTCGCGCTGGCGCAAGCCAATTTGCCGGGCGCCGAAGATGATCGGCCGGTTTATCCAGCCGATCTCTGGGAACCCTACCGTTCGCGCCGCTACAAAGTCGGCGAAGACATGTACGCGCTGCTCGGCATCGGCCGCGACAACAAGCCCGCGCGCTTCATGCATCTCGCGCAGAACTTCCAATTCTTCGGCGCGCCCGTCGCGCTCTTTTTCGTCATCGATAAAGGCATGGGCCACGGCCAGTGGGCGCACCTTGGTATGTTCATGCAAAGCGTGGCGTTGGCCGCACTGGAGCGGGGCGTGCACTCGTGCATGCAGGAAGCGTGGGCGCGTATGCGCATCCCGCTAGCACAGCATTTCGCGTTGCCGGAAACTGAGATGATCTATTGCGGCATGGCGCTCGGCTACGCCGACATGACAAAACCGGTAAACACCCTGCGCAGCGACCGCGCCAGCGTCGATGAGTTCGCGACCTTCAAAGGCTTCTGATCAAGCCTCGCGCGCGTTGCCCAGGACACCGTCCTCAGCAAAATCCACGATCGCGAAGGCGACGCCCATCACCACCAGCCACGCGATAGGGGCGAGGATCATCACTAGCGCGAACGGATGGCCCGCCTCGTTAGCCCCCCACGCCGACCGCACCGACACGAACGCCGTGATCGGATAAATCCAGCACATGAATTCGGCGATCAGCAGCGCGACCGGGGAGCGCCAATGAGCCCGTTCTTCCGGCGCCAGCAGCCGCACAGCGGTCGCTAAACTCGCCATGCCAACCACGACATGGAACAACGTGAAGGCCCACAGGATTACTGTCATGGGCGTGGTTCTAACACGCCGCCGCACAACCTGTCCCGCCGGCGCGCTACCGCGCGGGGCCAAAATTGGAGCTCACCATGACCGGACGCAAAGTCGGCGATCATATCGAGATCGAGGAAGAAGACGCCCGTGCTGGTCAAACCGGCACCCACCTTCGCTATATACTCGTAATCGGGCTGGTTCTTGTGGTTGTCGGCTTCACGGCCGTCGCGATGGGCTGGTTTGGTTGAACCTCAGCGCTGGGGCGGCTAAGCCCCGGCCATGGCCCTTAAAATTGCTGCCTGGAACGTCAACTCCATCCTCGCGCGCCTGCCGACGGCGCTGAAGGTGTTCGAGCAAGTCGACGCCGATATTTGGTGCCTGCAAGAAATCAAATGCGAAGACCAACGCTTCCCGCGGTTCGAGATCGAGGCGCTCGGCTTCAATGTCGAAACGTTCGGGCAGAAGAGTTATAACGGCGTCGCGATCCTCTCGAAGCATCGCATCGAAGAAACCATCCGCGGCATACCCGGGCTAGAGCACGAACACTCCCGCTACATCGAAGCCGTCATCTCAGCGCCAGATGGGCCAGTGCGCGTCGCATCCATCTACGCGCCGAACGGCAACCCAATCGGCACTGAAAAATTCCAATTCAAACTCGCCTTCATGGGAGCGCTCAACGCGCATCTGCGCGATCTGCTCGCGCTCGAAGAGCGCTTCATGATCGCCGGCGATTACAACGTCATTCCGCGCGAAGTGGATTGCCATAACGCGGCGGTATGGACAGGCGACGCGCTCTTCCAACCAGAGACCCGCGCCGCTTACCGGGCCCTCCAAAACTTGGGCCTCACCGACGCCTACATGCAGGCGGACGGCGGCGCGCACAAATACACGTTCTGGGACTATCAGGCCGGCGCCTGGCAGAAGGACCACGGCATCCGCATCGACCACGTCTTGTTGTCGCCCCAGGCTGCGGACCGGCTTAAAGGCGTGGAAATCTTCAAGAAAGCCCGGGGTATGGAGAAAGCCAGCGACCACGTACCGATCGTCGCAAGCTTCGATTCCGCTGCACCAGTAGGCTGACAAAAGGCTCGCCGCCGGGCTAAACCGAAAACCGGTGACGCCCGTATCTACGGCGTATGGGGGTAATATGATGATCCGAACATTGCTTTTGCTCGTCGGCGCCATGCTGGCGTTCGCGACGCCAGCGGCGGCGCAACAGCGCGCGCCGCTCGACTGGTTCCTCGGCTATGACCAGTTCCGCGGGGCAACGCTCTCTCCGGACGGACGCCACCTCGCGGTCCTGCGGCGTGACGAAGTGGGCGACGTCCTCTTGGTCGTGAACATGGAAACCCGCCGCGCGACGCCGATCCAACGCGCCCGCGCCGACCAGAGCCTCGAGATCAGCCAAGTCGGCTTTGCAAGCAACGCGCGGATCGTGTTCCGCCTCGTTCAACGCAACCGCGTCGTCGCCGACACAGGCGGCAGCATGGTCCGCAATCGCGGCCGTATGGACGATGGCTTCGAGACCAACACGCGCATCTATGCCGTGAACCTCGACGGCACCAACTTGCTGCAGCTCTACGATCCGTCAGCGCTCTCGCAATATCTCGACGCCGGCATCATCAGCGATCTGCCGCGCGACGATGACAACATCCTGCTCATCGTACCGACGCAAGGCGGCGCTGAACTGCGCAAGGTCAACGTCAACACGGCAGCTTTCGATCGCGTCGAAAGCGGCACGCTGTTTACCTTCAACTGGGAAGTCGATCTGAACGGCACGCCGGTCCTGCGTCAGGACAGCGTGCAGAACGGCCGTGGCTTCTCCTGGCTGCGCCGTGGCCCTGGCCAACGCGGCTGGACTGAAATCGCCCGCTATCGCGGCGCGGCGGCCGCCAATTCGGGTCCGGATTTCCAACCCGTTGGTCCTGCCACGCAACCCGGCCAAGTGTTCGTTCTCGCCCGCCGCGACGGCGCCGACACGAGCGGCCTCTACGTTTACGACACGGCCACTGGCCAATACACGCAGACGATCCAAACCAACCCGAACTTCGACGTCACCGCCGTAGAACTCGACACCGCCAACAACGTTCTGCAGGCGGCCTGCTGGTGGGCTTATCGCTGGACCTGCGAAGCCAAAGACCCGGCCTTCGGCGAACGTTGGACGTCGATCAACGCCGCGCTGGGCGATCAGCGCAACGTGATGCTCGTTGACCGTTCGGACGACGGCAATCTGTGGCTGATCTACACTTACGGCCCGCAGGACCTCGGCACTTACTATCTCTACAACCACTCCACGCGCACGATGAACTCGATCATCTCGCAGCGCTCCAACATCAACGCCAACCTGCTGCCGACGCAGCACGTGGTCGAATACACGACCTCGGACGGCCAACGTCAGTGGGGCTATCTCTGGCTGCCGCCGGGCGTCAGCCGCGAGCAAGCGCGCAACTTGCCGACGATCGTCGTTCCGCACGGCGGCCCAGAAGGGCGCGACGTTTGGGGCAGCGATCCGTTCGCGCAATCGTTCTCCAGCCAAGGCTATGCGGTGTTCCAGCCGAACTTCCGCGGCGGCGGCGGCTTCGGCCGCGCTTTCGTGGTGGCCGGTCACGGCCAATGGGGCCAACGCATGCAGGCGGACGTGGCTGACGCAACGCGTCACCTCATCCAATCCGGCATCACCGACCCTAACCGCGTCTGCATCAACGGCTGGTCCTACGGCGGCTATGTCGCCTTCACGGCCTCGTTCATGAATGCCGACATCTTCAAGTGCTCGGTCGCGGGCGCTGGCGTTTCGGACTTGCGCGCCATGTTGCGCTGGGTTCGCTCAGGCGATCGCGGCGACGTGCAGGGCGGCGGCGGCGGCGGCGGCGTGAACTCGCCGACCTACCAATACTGGACCGACGCTATCGGCGATCCGCGCCGTGACGACGCTGGCCTCGACGCGGTCTCCGCCGCGCAGAACGCCGCCCGTGTTGGCATGCCGCTGCTGATGATCCACGGCGATGAAGACATCACCGTACCGATCGAACAGAGCATCCTGATGCAACAGGCGATGCAACGCGCCGGCAAAGAGGCGCGTCTCATCACGCTCGTCGACATCGACCACTACGCCTCGCCGCAAAACGGCGAAGCTTGGCGGACGGTGCTGACCGAAGCGCTGGCGTTCTTCAACCAGCACATCGGCCCGGGCGTCCCGCCGCCAGCGGCAAGCAACTAAATCCAAATCCAATCCTAGAACGAAGCTCCCCGTGGAAACGCGGGGAGCTTTTTTCTTGTAGCGGGGACACTTGCAAATCCCACGCAAACGCAATTCAGAAAGCGCGCCGCGCGCCTTGATGCGGTCTTGTCACCTCGTATGCTCAAGCGCTCGGCCCTCGCCGACGGAGCTCCGGAGAAGCGCGCATGCAGTGGATCAACGACAAGCGCAGCTATGGTTGGCTCTCGATCGGCCTTCACTGGCTTGCAGCGATCGGCATCGCCCTCTTGCTCGTAACCGGCTTTCGCGCGGACTTCGCCGGCGAAGCAGGCGACCGTGAAGCGCGGGCATTGCTCATGGGCTGGCACATCTCGCTCGGCGCCACGTTCGCGCTCGTTTTTCTCGCGCGCGTGGCCTCAAGTTACGCCCAACCTCGCCCGACACCGCCCGAGCAAGCGCCCATTCTGAAATTTCTGTCCAGCGCGACGCATCAATTGCTGCTGATCGCGATCCTCATCCAAGTGATCTCCGGCCCGCTTGCGATCTGGTCCGGCGGGCGCGCGATCAACGTGTTCGATGTGCTCTCGATCCCAAGCCCATTCGCTGCGCGCAATGAGGGCGTGCACGAGTTTGCCGAGCTGATGCACGCAATCGGCCGCTGGGCGATTGTTGGCCTGTTGTCCCTCCACATTCTCGGCGCGCTGAAGCACGTCATGATGGACGAGAACGGCGAATTCAGAATGCTAACGCCGAAGTCTTAGCGCACGAGGCCCACGGCGTGGAGTTCGCTGCCGCGCTCATGCAGCCATTGGCGCCCCACCTCAAAGTCGGGCAAGCAGCGCTTCACGTGCGCCCAGAACCGGCGTGAATGGTTCATCTCGCGCAAGTGCGCGACTTCATGCGCGGCCAAGTAGTCCAGCACGAAACTCGGCGCGAGGATGAGCCGCCACGAGAACGAGAGCATCCCGTCGACCGAGCAAGAACCCCAGCGCGATCGCAGTTCTTTCACCTGAATGCGCACCGGCCGCACGCCGAGCGCCACCGCATGCACGGCGACGCGATCGATCAGATCCTCGCGCGCCTGATCCTTCAAAAACCGCAGCAGCCGCGACTCGAACAGCGCCACATCCGGCGCTGGCACGATGAGCCGGGGAATATCTCCACCCTCGATCCGCGCTGCGCCGCGGCCATGCTCATACACCAATAAATGCGGCACACCGCGCAGCGGCACGATCGAGCCGGGAGTCAGCAAGACGCCCTGCGGCAGCCGCGACAATTCTTGCGCAATCCAGCCAGCGCGCTCGGCCACGAACTGCGCCGCATGCTTCAGATGCCGTTGTGACGGCGCCGTCGCGATCGCCTCGCGCCGTGTCGGATCGATGCGCACGGACACATGGCGCGCGCGCGGATTCACGATCAGCTTCACCGGCACGCGGCGGCCATCGATCGTTTCGATCTCGGTCTGAGTTGGTCCGGCCTTCGGCCGCGAATCGAAGCGCATACGGAAGAATCTCACGAACCGCCGCTTCACGCGACCCATACGCCGCTCTAGCCTCAGGAGATGCCGACCTATTCCGGAAGCTGTCACTGCGGCGCCATTCGTTTCGAGATCGATACCGAAATCTCCGATCTCTATACGTGCGATTGCTCACTCTGCGCCAAGAAAAACGCGCTGATGACAACCGTGCATGAGAGCCGCTTCAAGCTCCTCGCCGGCGACGACAAGCTTTCGCTCTATCAGTGGAACACCCGCATCGCGCGCCACTATTTCTGCAGCGTGTGCGGCATCTATCCATTCCACCGCAAGCGCTCGATGCCGGATCATTACGGAATAAACGTGCGTGCGCTCGACAATTTCGATCCCACTGGAATGCCAGTGCGCGCCGCAGAAGGGCACAGCATGAGTGTAGTCGCCGCAAACCCGCGCAAAGAGTGGTCCGGCCCGCGCGAGTAATTACTCGCTGACGACCTTGAGCTTCGCCCGCTTCGACGAACGCGACGCTTCAGACTGAAACGCCCGCATGAATTCGCGCACGCGCGGATATATCTCGGTGCGGAAGCGGCGGCCTGAGAACACGCCGTAATGGCCAACGCCCGCCTGAATGTAATCGCGGCGCATGCTTTCCGGAATGTTCACGCAGATATCGTGCGCGGCCTGAGTTTGCCCGATGCCGGAAATATCGTCGTTCTCGCCTTCAACGGTCAGCAGCGCTGTCTTGGTGATCGCGCCGGGATCAACCCGCTCGCCGCGATGCATCATCGTGCCGTTGGCGAGCGTGTACTTCTGGAACACCTCTTCCAACGTCTGCATGTAGAACTCTTCCGAGAGGTCCATCACGGCCAGATACTCGTCGTAGAACTCGCGGTGCTTATCGGTGCTGTCGCCGTCGCCCTTCACAAGATTCTGGAAGTACGAATGGTGCGCGTCCACGTGGCGCGAGAGGTTCATGCCCATGAAGCTCGCGAGCTGCACGAAGCCTGGATAAACGCGCCGGAATGCGCCGGGATACATCGCCGGCACGGTATGGATCATGTTCTGGCTGAACCATTCCAGATCGCGCGTCTCGGCCAGCTTGTTCGGCGCCGTCGGCGATTTGCGCGCATCGATCGGCGAGCCCATGATCGTCATCGTCGCCGGCGTGCACGGATCGTCCGCTTGCGCCATCAGAGAAACGGCCGCGAGCACCAGCGGCCCCGGCTGACACACAGCCACCACATGCGTCTGCGGGCCAAGCGCGCGCAACATGTTCATGACGTGATCGATGTAATCGTTGAGATCGAAGCGCCCGGCCATCACCGGCACCATGCGCGCGTCCGACCAATCGGTGACGTAGACTTCGTGCTCAGGCAGGAACGCTTCCACCGTGCTGCGCAGCAGCGTCGCGTAGTGGCCAGACATCGGCGCGACGATCAGCACAGTAGGATCGGTGCGTTCGCCGCGCGCATTGCTGAGCGCCTTTGCATCGCGCTCGAAATGCAGCATCCGGCACCACGGCGTCGACCAGACACTGCGCGGCGTCACCGCGACGTCCACGCCGTTGATCGTGGTGGTCGGCAACTTCCACTCGGGCTTGCGATAGCGGCGCGTGACCGACTCAAACAATTCCGACGCCGCCGCGGCGGTGCGCGAAATGTCAGAACCAGCGATAGGGTTAAACGGCGAGCGCAGCATGGACGACTGCATCAGCGCGGCCATCCTAAATGGCGCGACCGACATGTGCCCGAACTCGTAAAGCGAATAGAGCAATTCAGCCCCTTCCGTGCTGCACCGCAACAATGTGCGGCGCGTTCCATTACCAACAAGGTAAGACGCCTGATCGGGCGTGTTTGTTGCACCGCGGCGCCATAGAGGCGACTCGGCCAGAGGTCCTACCGGGGCGATATCCGGGTTCCGCACCCGTTTTTCAGACCCGCTGTGTTAAGGTAATCACGGTTACGGGGCGCGCCAAGACGCTTGCTCAGGACCCGGAACGCTCCAGGCCGGCCGCAATACATGCCGCAACCTGCCGCGGCGGGGTCGCCACGAACGGGCTGCGAGGGTCGGTCGGATCAGCCCGCGCCATCGTCGGAATGATCGACACTGTCCGCCACTGGCTATCGACCACATAGAGCAAGGACGAGTGGTCCACATTGTAGCCGCCATCGGCGTTCGCCGGGGCCCGGCTCGCATAAACCTGAAACGCGCGCTTGGCTGCGTCGATCTGCGCTTCGCTGCCACTCAATCCCACCAAGCCCGGCGGAAACCCACTGGTGCTGGCGTACTGGCCCATCACTTCAGGCGTGTCCCGCGCCGGATCGACGGTGATCAGGATCGGCTGCACATCGTATCCGCTGTCGAGCGCCAACGCCTCGGCCACCGCATACATCGTGCCCGGGCACACATCCGGGCAGTGCGTGAAGCCGAAATAAATGACGGCCGGCTCACCAGCAAAATCCGCTTGCGTTACGCGCGCGCCGTTGCTGTCCAGGAGATCGATTGGCCCGCCAACGCCGTCGGCATTTTCAAGAATGCACGGACCCAAATCTGCAGTTTGCGTCGCTTGCTCGGCGCCGTTGCGGCTGACAAGAACCAACGCGCCAAGCGCGGCAAGCCCAGCCGCAGCCAGTGCAGGCACGATGGCGCCGGTCAGATTCCGGCGCGGCGTTTCGGCGGGCTCGTTCATGGGCCAAACCTTGTGCGCGGCGGCGCTTGCCAAGCAACGCGGCGCGAGCGCACAGGGGGCGCAATGCCGCAGCTTCTCTTGAGCCTGCCCGCCGAATAAGCGCATGTGACAGCCAAATGACGCGCCTTTCACCCTTTCGGCTCATGCTCGCAGCGCTGGCTCTCGTCGCCGTTGGCGCAGCCGCGTTGTTGTTCAATGCCGGTCGAGCAGAGCCGGAGCGCCCTTGCGCGACGCGCGACTTCGAAGGCTCGCGCTTCATCGTCTGCGCGTACGACGCTAGCCGCCACGACCTGCGCCTCGCATCGCGCGACAGCGCCGGCGTCTATCTGCGCAGCTTCGAGGCGCTTGAGGGCGCGCTTGGGCGCGATGCACAGCGCGTTCGCTTCGCTATGAACGCCGGCATGTTCAACGACGTAGGCGCGCCGATTGGGCTCTACGTGGAGGACGGCGACCGCCAGCACGTCATCCGGCAAACAGATGGCCCGGGCAATTTTCACATGAAGCCCAATGGCGTGTTCTGGGTTGCTGACAACGGCGACGTTCACATCGATACCACGGACGATTACGTCGCGGTCGCGCCAACGCCACGCTACGCAACGCAATCTGGCCCGATGCTGCTCATCAACGGCGCTCTGCATCCGCGCTTCGCTGAAGACGGCGCCTCACGCTATCTGCGCAACGGTGTCGGCGTCAGCGACAACCGCACCGCCTATTTCGTCATCAGCTCCGGCTTTGTCTCATTCGGCCGCTTCGCCCGCTTCTTCCGCGACGAACTCGGCTGCAGCGACGCGCTCTTTCTCGACGGCTCAGTATCAAGCCTCTGGGCGCCTTCGCTCGATCGTCAGGACGACAACCAGGAGCTTGGCCCGCTGGTCGTCGTCCTGGATCGCTGATCAGGCCGCGCTCGTCGCCGTCTGGATCGCAGCGCGCGCATCCGCCAACGCCGAGGCGGTTTGCACCTCGCCGTCGTGGATTTGCGACGCAAGGCCCATCAAAGTCGGGCCCGTCACCGCGCCGTTCTGCGCCTCTTCTTCAACGTACACGCCCCGACGACGCGCAATCGCATCTTCCCAAGCTTGCCGCACGCCAGCCCAGTATTCGCGCGTGTCGTTCCAGTAAGAATCCGCCGCCGCGATCGGATAATCAGTGAAGCGGTCATAGGTGTTGACGCCATCTTCATGGACGATCGCCACGAGTTGGCCATCACGCGTGCCGATCTTCTCGTTGTCCTGCTCATGCACCCAACCCGTCGGCGTTAGTGCATGACGGTTGATCGAGAGGTAGCGCTCATACGGCGGATTGCGGATCGCATCGCGACGCGCCAGCGGACGCGCCGTCGGGTTGCTGATCCAGATCGTGCGTCCATTGGCGTAATCCCAACGCCCGACGCCGCCATAACGCGGCGAGTCATCGGTCTGCCAAACAGTTTGCGACCACGCGCCGCTGCGCTCGGAATTGCGCACCGTTTGCAACGACCAGTAATTGCGTCGGTCATACACGAGCACCGTGCGCGGTTGATACGTCCAGTCCTGGCGCCAGTGCTTGATCACGAAGGTCTGGCCCTCGTGTTCGGCCACAAGCATGTGCTGAAGCTGGATGAACGTGCCCGTGTCGGCGATGACGCGCACGCTCTCATAGCCGCCGCTCGTTTTCGGCTCGAGTGGCGTGTAATCGCTGACGAACGGCACCGTTTCATCGAAATTGAACCGCACGTGATAATCGCCGGCCATCGCCAGAATCGAAGCGCGATCGCGCTCCACCTGACTGCCGCGCGTCTGCGCTAATGCAGGCGTTGCCGCTGCGATCCCGGCGCCCGCCAAAGCCAGCACCGAGCCACGGCGCGTTATGGACATACTCAACTGATCCTCCTTCAGAAGCGATACGAAATCGAAGCCGAGAAATTGCGCCCCGGCTGCGTGTAGGCGTCGAGGATGGTTGAGCTCTGCGGCAACCCGCGCGCATCGCTCCACCACCAATATGTTTCGTCAGTCAGGTTGAAGACGCCGACGCGCAGCGTCGCCGCATCGGTCACGTTCCAGTACGCAGTCAGATCAAGGATCGTGAACGCGTCCGGCGTGAACAGATCATTGGCCGCGCTGGCGTCACGGTTCTCGATCACCTCATCGTCCGCTTTGCCTGAGCTATAGGTCACGATGAAGTGACCGCCCCAGCGCCCCTCCGGCTCGTCATAAGAAAGGCCCGTCACCAGCTTCCACGGATCGATGCTCTGCAACGGCCCCGTGCCAAGCGGCGTGCGCAGTTCGCCATCTGCATACGACACCGAGAAATTGAGCCCGACGCCGTTTTCCCAGAAGCCGCGCACGCGCGCCTCGGCGCCCGTAATGTCGACTTCGTTCAGATTGATGTACTGATAGACGAACGGATCGAGTGTTGAGCCAGAGCCGCTGACGACCTGCTGACTGATAAAGTCTTCGTAGAACGTCGCGAACGCCGAAGCGCTCCAATCCCAACTGCCGCCGCCTGCTTGCCAATTGCGGCCGCGAACACCCGCCTCGAAACCTTCGCTCGTTTCTGGCGTCAGATTCGGGTTAGGCACCGATGTGTAGGCCTGGCCGAAGCTGCCAAACGTCAAGTTCTCGAAGAAGTTGTTCACTTCATTCGGCGCCGGCGCCTTGAAGCCCGACGCATAATTAAAGAACACGCCGAACGTATCGATCGGCCACGCCACAATGCCGAACTTGGGCGAAATGTGCTCATCGCTCTGGCCCGACAGCGTGCCGAGATAGAGCGCGTCATCCTGCGGCGAAAGCTCGTAGGAATCATAGCGCACGCCCGGGAACAGCGTCAGCGCGCCGTCGAGCAGCGTGATCTCATCGACCAGGAAGACGCCGGTGCGCTCATAATCCGTTTCCGGGAATGGGCGATCGGGAAACACCGCCGGCGGCGTTGGCACCGTGCCATCGCGGATCGCGCTCTGCGTCGTCGTGGAATAATCGACGCCGTAGACAAACCGGTGCTGCACGTTGCCTTCGAACAGGCTCTCACCTTGCGCCGTGAAGCCCCAGACATCGGTATCGTATGTAGTTTGGCGCGTGCGATCGACCGCCGGGCTGCGATCCTCATATGTGTACTGAAACAGCGAACTGGTTTGCGCATAGATCGCAACCGTCGCACGGTCGACAAATCCGCCTTCGTTGTCGAACGTGTAGTCCAGCGTCAGGCGCGAGCGCTCGCTCTCATCCAAACCATCGAGATCGAGCACCGTTGCACTGCGGCCAGTGAGCGGCTCGGTCACCGTGGTGCGATCGCCGTAATCGCCGGTCAGGCGGAAGCGATGCGCATCGCTGGGCTGGAATACGATCCGCCCCAGCACAGAATTTGACTCAAACTCCTGCGGGTTCGGCACCGTCCGCGCCGACCACGTTGTCGTCGAAACGTTCTCGCCTTGGTTCTCCGTTTCGTGGCCATCGCGGCGCGTGTACGCCAGCAGCGCCGACCATTGATCATTCAAACGGCCCGCGGCCGTGATGTTCTCAGCCCAGCTATCATCGACGCTTGCGTAAGACGCGCGCACGCGCGCTCCGAAATTTTCGCCTTCAGCCAGGAAACCCTCCGGATCGCGCGTGATGAAGCTCACAACGCCAGCAAGACCATCGCTGCCATAGAGCGCCGACGCCGGCCCGCGCACGATCTCCACCGATTGCAGCAAATCGAGATCGACGTAATCGCCCCGGCCGAACGCGTTCGGGCCAAAGCTGAATCCGTCCGGCACGCGAATGCCGTCGACCTGAAACAGCACGCGGTTTCCGCCCATGCCGCGAATGTTGAAACCAGAATTGCCGTCACGGCCGGTCGCGCCAAGCGCTGCGCTGAAGCGCGAGGGTGAAGTCGGCACCGAAACGCCCGGCTCGAACCGGATCAGGTCCTTGATGTCGGTGACGAGATTGTTTTCGATCTCTTCCGCATCGATCACCGTCACGACGGACGGCACTTCGAACGTGTCCGCCGCCACGCGCGTGGCCGTCACCGTGATCTCGTTCTCCGCGTACTGGCGCTCGTCAGCCCGCTGCGCCTGCGCCGCGCCGCCACCCAAAACGCTCAGCACCAAAGCTAGCGCCGTCGTTCCCCGCATCGTCCCCATTCACCCGGCTCCTCAATCAGAGCCGCACTCTTATTGCGAACGCTTCGCAGAATCAATCTCAGAAATGACAGCCATTCCGCCGCACCCTTGAGCCGGAGCGATTTCCCTGCGCATGACGGGCTCATGGCCGTCCAAGACGCCCGCCAGCCCGCTCCCGTCCCCAGCTTCTGGATCGCCCAGAGCCGGGTCCGCATCCGCACGCTCATTCTGCTGCGTTGGCTCGCCATCATCGGCCAGACCTCCGCCGTGCTGTTCGTGCGCTACGGCCTTGATGTCGATTTCCCGCTTACCCTCGCGCTGGCGGCTATCGGCATCTCGGTTGCGCTAAACCTTGGGCTCATCGCCTCGCGCCGCTCCCAGGAGCTGGCAAAGGAATGGGAGGCCGCGGCGCAGCTCACCTACGACGTGCTGCAACTAGCCTTCCTGCTCGCGCTCACCGGCGGTCTGCAGAACCCATTCGTGTTTTTGTTTGTCGCGCCCGTCGCAGTTTCGGCCACCATTCTGCGGCCCGCGGTCACGGCGATGTTGGCGGCGCTCACCTTCATCTGCGTCGGCGCCATCTCGGTTTGGCGATTGCCGCTGCCCTGGCCGGACGGCGTCGCGTTCGAACTGCCGCCGCTCTATCTCATGGGCATCGCCGCCGCTGTGTTGGTCGGCCTCGGCTTCACCAGCGTTTACGCCTGGCGCGTAGCGGCTGAAGAAGAACGGCTCAACTTCGCCCTCGCCGCCGTGCAAGCAGTATTAGCGCGCGAACAAACCCTTTCTGCGCTAGGCGGCCTCGCCGCTGCCGCCGCGCACGAACTCGGCACGCCACTCGCCACCATCCATCTCGTCGCAAAAGAAATGGCGCGCGATCTCAAACCTGACGATCCGCGCATCGAGGATTTGCAGCTGCTGGTCACCCAAAGCGAACGCTGCCGCGCCATCCTCGGCCAGCTTTCGGCCATGCGCGATCAGGGCGACGTGATGCACGCGCGCGCTCCGATCGGCGCGTTGTTGCAAGAGATCGCCGCGCCCCACGAAGGCCTTGGCGCCGAGATCGTCATCGACGCACACGGCGATGGTCCGCTCGACATCCGGCGAATGCCCGAAATCGTCCACGCCCTCGGCGGCTTCATCGAGAATGCCGTCGGCTTCGCCAACTCACGCGTCGATATTGAAGCGCGCTGGGACGCTGAGACCATAAAGATCACAGTGCGCGACGACGGCCCCGGCTTCTCCTCCGCCATTCTCGGCCGCCTCGGAGAGCCATACTTAACGGAACGCGACCGCGAGGGTGTCGCCGGCGGCCTCGGGCTCGGCTTTTTTATCTCCAAAACCCTACTCGAACGCACCGGCGCTAAGCTAGAAGTGCGAAATCGCAGGCCTCCTAACCAGGGTGCGATGGTGAAAGCGCAGTGGGCCCGTACATCGATTGAGGCGCCTTCGCTTTGATCTGGCGGCAAATGCACTACGTAGAGGCCATCGGAGCTAGATTCTCATGACCACCGCTCTTCCCCTCGAAGGCGATAAATCACTTCTCATCCTCGACGACGACGCGGCGTTCCGCACGCGTCTCGCACGCGCGCTTGAGACGCGCGGCTTCGAGGTGACGGCCGTCGGCAGCGTCGCCGAAGCGGGCGACATCGCCGGCAAGACCCCGCCCGCCTACGCCGTACTCGATCTACGTCTTGAAGACGGGTCAGGTCTTTCGGTCGTGGAGGCCCTGAACAAGAGCCGCCCAGACTGCCGCGTTGTGATGCTCACCGGCTATGGCGCCATCGCTACTGCGGTAGCTGCCGTGAAAGCCGGCGCACTCGACTATCTCGCCAAGCCCGCCGACCCAGAGGACATCGTCAAAGCGCTGCTCGCCGCGCCCGACGCAACGCCGGAGCCGCCGGACAATCCGATGAGCGCCGATCGCATCCGCTGGGAACACATTCAGCGCGTCTACGAACTCTGCGGCCACAACGTTTCGGAAACCGCGCGCCGCCTCAACATGCACCGGCGCACGCTGCAACGCATCCTGGCCAAACGCGCGCCGCGTTAGCAGGAAAGTTCCATCGCCCAAGAAGATCGATTAGCGCTCGCCCCGACAGGCGCCACGCGCTATGTCGTGACGCCTGCGTTCTTTGTCTCAGGCCGGTATGACCACTTCGCGCGATACGTCCGCCGAGCAGCTCCGCTTTCTGGACGGGCTAGGCAAAGAAATCACCAAGCTCGCCGAAGCCGAAGCGGTGATGGCCGCCGCGACGCGCATCCTCGGCGAGCACCTCGAAGTCGGCGTCTGCGCCTATGCCGACATGGACGACGATGGCGACCATTTCACCATTCGCGGCGATTGGGCTGCGCCCGGCTCGCGCAGTATCGTCGGCAGATACAGTTTGGCCGCGTTCGGCGATGCGGCGGTGAAAGCGCTGAACGCTGGCTCAGCCTTCGTCGTCAACGATTCAGTCAAGCAACTTCCTCCGCAAGTCTCCGCTGCCTTCAGCGGCATTGGCGTTGCCGCAACCGTGTGCGCCCCCCTCGTCAAAGAAGGTCAGCTCACGGCGCTCATGGCGATTCACAACAGGACACCGCGCGTCTGGAGCGAGCAGGACGTGTCGCTCCTCTGCGAAGTGGCTGAGCGCTGCTGGGTCCATATCGAACGCGTCCGCGCCGAATCCGAATTGCGTGAAAGCGAGCGGCGCTACCGCACGCTTTTCGATGCGATCGATGAGGGCTTTTGCATCATCGAATTTTTCGACGGCCCGCACGGTCAACTCAGCGATTACATCCATATCGAGGCCAATCCCGCCTATACCACTCACGCCGGCATTCCCGACGTCGTCGGCAAGAAAGTCCGCGAGATGGTCGGCGCGGAAGCTGACGATTGGGTGGCGCGCTATCGGGGCGTCCTGGAAACTGGAGCGCCGATCCGCTTCGAGCGTGAACTCGAAGCCACGGGCCGCTGGCTCGAACTTGCAGCCTTCCGCGTCGAACCGGCCAGCCGCAAGCAAGTCGCGGTCCTGTTTCAGGATCACACCTCACGCAAACGCGCCGAGATCGCGCTGCGCGAGAGCGAGGACAATTTTCGCACGCTCGCGCGCGCCATGCCGAACCAAGCTTGGACCGCCCAGCCAAACGGTCTGCTCGATTGGTTCAACGAGCAGGTTTACGCCTATAGCGCCGCCGCACAGGGCGCACTTGATGGTGTCGAGTGGGCCAGCATCGTCCACCCAGACGATATCCCCGCCGCCAGCGGTCGCTGGGGCGAAGCGCTCAGCACTGGCGAAGCTTACGAAACCGAATTTCGCCTGCGCCGCGCGGACGGCGCCTATCGCTGGCACTTGGCGCGCGCGGCGCCGATTAAGGACGAAGCTGGCGCCGTCATCCGCTGGATCGGCACCAACACAGACATCCACGATCAAAAAGAAGCCGCGGCCGAACTAGAACGCCGCGTCCAGGAGCGCACCAGCCAATTGATGCAGACCGAAGAGGCGCTGCGCCAATCGCAGAAGATGGAAGCGGTGGGCCAACTCACGGGCGGTCTCGCCCACGATTTCAACAATCTGCTCGCTGGAATTTCCGGCAGCCTCGAAATCATCTCCACCCGCATCGCCGAAGGCCGCACAACCGGCATCGAGCGCTACCTCTCCGCAGCGCAGGAATCATCCCGCCGCGCCGCGGCGCTTACCCAACGCCTGCTCGCCTTCTCCCGCCGTCAAACGCTCGACCCGCGCCCCATCGACATGAACAGGCTCGTCGCCGGTATGGAAGAACTCGTCCGCCGCACCGTGGGGCCGGCGATCCACGTCGAAGTCGTACAGGCCGGTGGCCTTTGGACAGCGCAGATCGACGCATCGCAGCTCGAAAACGCGCTGCTCAATCTGTGCATCAATGCGCGTGATGCCATGGCGCCGGATGGCGGACGCCTCACCATCGAAACCGCCAACAAATGGCTCGATGAACGCGCTGCGCGCGAACGCGATCTCCCGCCCGGCCAGTACGTGTCCCTCTGCGTCACCGACACCGGCACGGGCATGACGCCGGATGTGCTCGAACGCGCCTTCGACCCCTTCTTCACCACCAAACCTCTCGGCCAGGGCACCGGCCTCGGGCTCTCCATGGTGTATGGCTTCGTGCGCCAGTCAGGCGGCCAAGTACGGATCTACTCAGAAGTCGGTGAAGGCACAACGATGTGCCTCTACTTCCCGCGCCATTTCGGCGACGCCGAAGAACAAGACAGCACCGCGCCGGCGCAAGAAGTAGAACGCGGCGACGGCCAGATGGTGCTTGTCGTCGATGACGAGGCCATCCTGCGCATGCTGATGCTCGATCTCCTGCAAGAGCACGGCTACCAAACGCTCGAAGCCGCCGACGGCCCGAATGCGCTGAAAATTCTTGATAGCGACGCGCACATTGATCTGCTGATCACCGACGTCGGTCTGCCGGGGGGCCTCAATGGCCGCCAGGTCGCAGACGCTGCGCTCAAGAAGCGCCCCGACCTCAAAATCCTGTTCATCACCGGCTACGCCGAGAACGCCGTCGTCGGCAACGGCCACCTGAATCCGGGCATGCAAGTGCTGACCAAACCGTTCGAGATCAGCGTCTTCAACAATAAAGTCCGCGATCTGCTGGAACGCTAATAGAGCAAATACTTCGCGCGCTCCGCCGCCCACGCTTGCTCATCCGGCACAGTGATCGCATCCAGATCGCCCGGCGCCGCGTTCGGATCATCGACCCATTCGCGCAGCAACGGCGATCCGTTAATCACATCGATCGCGAGTTTATCGAACACATATTCATACGAGAACTCGCGCCATAATTCGTAATCCGGATAGAGCCGCCGGATTGCCTTAAACGCCAACGCTTGCACGCGCCAAGGCTTGAAAGCCTCGTGATCGTAATACGCCGGGTCCTCGCAGTGAATCTGCACGCCATGGCAAAGCTGCCCCTCCCATTTGTGGAATGTCGGCTCGAACCAAATCTCACGCAGCTTGCAGCCGCCGAGCCAATGCGGCGCCAGGCGCTGCATCTCCGCCATCACATCACGCGCATTGATATCGGCCGCGCCAAACAATTCGAGCGGCCGCGTCGTCCCGCGCCCTTCCGAAAGCGTTGCGCCCTCCACCATCACCGTGCCCGCATAAGCGCGCGCCATCCAAAGGTTCGGCGCATTCGGCGAAGGATTGACCCAGGTGCGCTCACCAATCGGCCAGCCATACCCAGGCGCCTCGTCCGGCCGGTAGCCTTCCATAGCGATCACACGATATTTCACATCGATCTTGTAGTGATCGATGAACCAATGCCCCAATTCACCAAGCGTCATGCCATGACGCATCGGCATCGGACCTGCACCAACGAAGCTTTCCCAACCGGCTCGCAACGTCAGCCCTTCAATCGGCCGTCCCGCCGGGTTCGGCCGATCCAACACCCACACTTCCTTGCCGTCCTTGGCGCACGCTTCGATCACGTACAAAAGCGTGGTGATAAACGTGTAGATGCGACAGCCGAGATCCTGCAGATCGATCAGCACGACATCAAACGTCGACATCGCCTGCCCGGTCGGCCGCCGCTGATCGCCGTACAAGCTGAACACAGGCACACCGAGCACCGGATCGGTGTAGTCGCGCGACTCCACCATATTGTCCTGCTTATCGCCGCGCATGCCATGTTGCGGCCCGAACGCGGCGGTCACGCGAATATCGCCGCACGCCATCAGCGCATCGAGCGAGTGCGTCAGATCACGCGTCACCGAAGCCGGATGCGCCACGAGCGCCACGCGCTTGCCTGCCAGCGGCGCGCGCAAGTTTGCATCTTCAAGCAAACGATCGATGCCGAATTTCATAGAAGCTCCACCACAAAACCATCGGCGTGGTGAAAGTCCGGTTTGCCGGGCGGATGCTTCAGCGCCCAGTACGACTTCACGCCATTCGTCTCTTCGATCACCGCCGTCAGCGCCAGCTGCCACGGCGCATCGCTCGCCGGCAGATAGATCAGCGCATCGACATCGATGTGGGTCGCGTTAGCGCCGGTGATGATCGCCGGCGGCGAAAGCTCAGCCAGCGCCATGCCGTCGCGATAATCGGTGAAATGATAAGCCGCCCATCTGCTCGATGGCGACAGGTTGAATTCGTAATAGCCCGAACCCGGCATCGTCTCGACGAACGCTTCGAAGCACGTCGTCTGCCAAAGCTCATCGGCGCGCACCGGATCGCTCGGCGGCGCAAGCCGCACCTCCGCAATCCGCCCGCTCACCGTAAAGCGCAGCGCCAGCAATCCCGGCTCCGGCCGCGCGATCGCCACGTCGATCCGATCGACGGCGCTGCTGGGCGTATCCGGGTGGCAAATCAGTTCGTGAAGCACGCCGCTCACCTAACACAAGAACCGCTTAAGAACGCAGTAACGCGCCCACGCGTCAGCCCCACCAAGCGCAACCAACGATCCACGCCGCCTTCTCGTCGTCCGGGACGCGTTCGAACTCAGCCTCTCTTTGGCTCTTGGGGATCAGCCACTTTGCGAATGCCACCGTGCCCCAGACCGCCAATGCATAAATCACCGAGAGAGTAGCCAGCAGCAATAAGACGGCCCACGGCGCCCTCCACAAACCGATCACCACGATTGGAACCGTAAAAACGCTTGCCCAGGCCGTATTAACCGCCACACGCCGCGCGACACCCGCGAAAACATTTCGGTTCGTTAGAACCTTCATTTGCGCTCCGAACGCCGCATGCTAACCCCGCCACGCCATGACCGCTGAAACCGCCAACGTCCAATCCGATTTCCTCCGCGCCGCCGTCGCGCGCGGGCAGTTCCACCAATGCACCGATTTGGAGGGCCTGGATAAGGCCGCCAAGGCCGGAATCACTGGCTATATCGGTTTCGACATGACGGCGCCGTCGCTGCACGTCGGCAACCTCACCCAGATCATGTACCTGCGCCGTCTCCAACAGGCTGGCGGCAAGCCCATCGTTCTCCTCGGCGGCGGCACCACCCGCGTCGGCGACCCCTCCGGCAAAGAAGAGATGCGCCAGCTCCTCTCCGAGGAGCAGATCGTCAAGAACACCAACTCCATCCGCGGCACGTTCGAGAAATTCCTGACGTTTGGCGACGGCAAGAGCGACGCCATCCTCGTCGACAACGCCGAGTGGCTGCTGAAACTGAACTACCTCGATTTCCTGCGCACGGTCGGCCGCCACATGAGCGTCAACCGCATGCTCTCGATGGATAGCGTCAAGCTCCGCCTCGAGCGCGAGCAGCCGATGAGCTTCATCGAATTCAACTACATGATCCTGCAAGCCTACGATTTCGTGGAGCTGAAGAAGCGCTACGGCTGCAGCTTGCAGATGGGCGGCTCCGATCAGTGGGGCAACATCGTCAACGGCGTTGAACTCGGCCGCCGCATGGAGAGCTACGAGCTCTTTGGCCTGACCCAGCCACTCATCACCACGTCCTCCGGCGCCAAGATGGGCAAGACTGCCGATGGCGCAGTCTGGCTCAACGCCGACATGAAGAGCCCGTACGAGTACTGGCAATACTGGCGCAACACCGAAGACGCCGACGTCGGCCGCTTCCTGAAAATTTTCACCGACCTGCCGCTCGACGAAATCGCGCGCCTCGAGGCGCTGCAAGGCGCCGAGATCAACGACGCCAAGAAAGTGCTGGCCACGGAAGCGACCGCGCTACTGCATGGCCGTGACGAAGCGCTGAAAGCTGAAGAGGCCGCGCGCGCCACATTCGAACAAGGCGCCCGCAGCGAAAACCTGCCGACCATCGTGATCCCGCGTGCAGAATTCGCACAATTGCGCGTCGCCGCCGCTTTGGCAAAAGCCGGCCTCGTCGGCTCCAACGGCGAAGGCAAACGCGCCATCCAACAAAAAGCCGCTAGCGTAAACGACACACTGGTCACCGACGAAGCCGCAGCCCTAAGCGACTCCGATTTAGTCGACGGCGCCGTGAAACTTTCCTTCGGCAAAAAGAAACACGCGCTGTTGCGGGTGGAATAATTTAGCTCCCGTCCTCCCCCGTCAGGGGGAGGTGTCCGCGAACAACGTTCGCGGACGGAGGGGCGAGCACCAATCCCTGCAAGCAGCGTCGCCGCCCCCTCAGTCACCGCTTCGCGCTGACAGCTCCCCCTAACGGGGGAGCACGGGAGAGAGAGTTGCGAACCTTCTTAAAAGGCGCTTACCTTCGCCGCACGCCCAAAGAACTCGCCCGCGCGCTGCGCAAGCGACTGACGGACGCAGAAATCCGGCTTTGGGTGAATCTCCGTCACATGCGCCACCAGGGCCTCGCGTTTCGTCGCCAGTCTCCGATAGGTCGCTTCATCGTTGATTTCGAGTGCCGCCGCGCCAAGCTCATCGTGGAGCTGGATGGCGACCAGCATGACCAAACCTCAGCGAAAGCATACGACGCCGAGCGCACGGCTTGGCTGGCCACGCAAGGTTACGAAGTGCTGCGCTTCTCCAACGACAACATGCTGCGCAGCACCGACGTCATTGTCGACCACATCATCAGCGTCGCGAAAGAGCGCGCAAAGACCCTAGGTCGTTAGCTCCCGTCCTCCCCCGTCAGGGGGAGGTGGCCGCGAACAGCGTTCGCGGCCGGAGGGGCGAGCGCTACTTCTGCAAGCATTTGCGCTACCCCCTGCCAAGCGCACGAGAAGCTTGGCGCCAACCCACTCGCTCACCCCCAAAATACGAGGATAGCGCCCGCTCAATCCGACCGACTTCCAACCCGGCGCATACTCGCGCCATGACCACATCCACCATCGCCAAACTCTGGGCCGCCGCACGAACCATGTTCGAGCGCGTGCGCGCAGCAGGTCACATCGCGGCGCAAGCGCTCAGCCGATACGAGATCGAGCGCATGCGCGCGCGGTTCGACCGCTCGAAGCCTTGGTACGCAAAATCGTGCTGATCGAAGCAATGGCGCTCGCGAATGAACCTGCAGGAGTCAAGCGAGCGCGGCTCACACACCGCACATCCACCACACCGCGGTCGCGCACCTACGCGCTTCGCCTCTGGCCGCGCACACCTCCGCCGCCAGCACGCATCCGCCAGCTCGGCCCGCCGCTGCTGGTCCGCGACATTTTCCGCGACCACGCGCGCGCCGCAATGATGCGCCGCCTCAACATGGCGCGCGCCACACGCCCGGCCCAAGCCGAACTCATCGCACGCCGCATCGGCGCACTGGAGCGCCTCTTCGCGAAACCAATTGCCGCCGTCCGCAGCCTCGCGCGCAAGCTCAACACAGCGCCGAACTTGGCGCTCAAGCTCGCCGTCAAAGGCTGGCCGCGTTCGCCACACGCCGACGGCGATGCACAAATCGAGAGCGACCACGCCGCTTATGCCGGCGCGCGCCACTTCAAACCTGATTCAAGTTAAGCTCAATTCGCAGCCACAGTTTCCTGCTTCGCCGCTGGCAGCGCTTCGGTCACCGGCCCTGGCGCCGGCTCTTGCGGCGTCTCAACTGGCGTTTCTTCCGGAAGCGCCGGCAGCGAATGCGCGCCGCTCGTGTCGCGCACTGGTTCGAAGATGCGGCGCAAAATTCCAGGTGTCAGCGCCGAAATCGGATTCACACCAACACGCGGCTCACCCGCCGGGCCGTTGATCGAGTACGTCATCCCAAACACGCCTTCGCCGCGGCGTGACACGAGCAGATCACCAATCACCGGAATCTCACCAAGCATCGACAAATTGAGCACCGGCGAAGGCGCCACGACACCATCGATATCGAGATCATCGCCGCGAATATTGTAAGCGCCCGAACCGGTGAGCCCAAGTGATGGCCCCGCCATCCGCCCCTCGGTGAACGTCACGCGATTGTTCGCATACGCCATCTGCGCATCGAGCGCGGTGAAGCCGATGCCATCGCCATTCAGCGTGTCGACCAGTCCAGTCAACGACCCAGCCGAAGAAAGCAGCCGCGCCATCGCCGGCAACCGCACGACCTGAAAATCACGCAGCCGCACGTCGAAGCGCGCTTGGCTAGGCGGCCCGGTGCGCCACTCGCCATCCGCCGCGGCCGTGCCGCCAACGATATTATCCGCCCCCGTCAACGCTGCGACTGCAAAACCTGCATCATCCGAGCGCAAACGAATGCGTCCCGACGCATCACCCGGCCGCGGTCCAAGCCCAAGCGAGAACGCCCGCCCACTCGGCGCGCGGCCCTCCACGGTCAGCATCGCTAGCGCCCCCCGCGATGTCACCAACTGCACACGCGCATCGCTCAGCGTTGCGCCGCCCCGCATCTTCAAACGATCGACGACCAAGCTCGCCCGCAGCGGCGCAGCTGGCGCGCCCGCACTTGCACTTGCCGCACTCGTGCCCTCCGGCGCTTCATCGCTGCCCATAAACGGCGCCGCGTCGAACAGCGCACCACGCACCGCAACGTCGAGCCCGCCATCCGCGGCCCGCGTCGCCGTCACCCGCGCATCCGAACGGCCCTCAATGGCAAGCCGCGTCAGCTCCACTTCGATCAGTCGGTTGTCGCGCGCCAAGCGCATACGCCCTTGGGTGTTCAATCCGGCCCCGCGCGCTTCGATGTTTGTAAACGCAAGCCCACCGTCGCTTTGGCGATCGACTCTGAATCGCGCTGAGGCTGCTTGGCCAGCGCGCTTGGTCCAAAATTGGCGCGGCGCCTCAACCGCCGCATTGGTCAAATCAAGTTCGATCTGCGCGTTGTCGACATCGAAGCCGCGGCCCTCGCCACTAATCGTGACGCCAATACGCCCCTGTGCATAACGCGCCACCGGATAACCCAGGCGCTCCAAATCATCCGCAGTAAAGTCACCCGAGATTTGGTATTCCGATGATGCACGTCCCGAGCGGCCTATGTACTCCGTCCATCGCACCTGTTCGATCGCCGACGCACCCGCCCGGATCGGCCCGCTCACCGTTATCGCACGCTGATCGCCGCGGATCTGCAACTGGCCCTGGCTGATCGCCATCCGCCGCGTCGTCATCGTGCCGGCAAAATCGCGAATGCCGCCATCGATGGTGAAGCGCCAGGTCTCGAACGGCGCCTCACTCAGCATCGGCCGCTGAATGCGAATGTTGATGATACCGCGCCCACTCGCGCTCGCCGCAGCGATCGGCAAACGTTCACCCAGACTAATCGGCTCCTGGCCCAACACTTCAAGCAGATGCCGGGCATCGCCATCCACGCGCGCCGAAATCGTCGCCATCGCGCCTCTCGGCTTCAGCCGCGGCAGCTCCACCCGGCCATTGGTCACCACCATATTGTGGTAGCGCGCTTCCGGGATCGTCATGTCAAAGCGGTTGCCGCGCAGCACAGCCGATCCGCGCGCATGCGTCACCGGCGACATCGTGGAAATGAACTGCATGGACGCGTCGCTGACATTGAAGCGAATATCCATCGCTTCATCCCGCAACACGCCCGCGGCAATGTCCGAGGGCCGTACATCGATACGCACCGTCGCATCGCTGACGCGCCCGCCCGTGAGCGATCGGGCAAGATAGGATCGCGCGCCCTCGCCAAGGCCGATCGGCCACATCGCGAGAACCGCGCGCGCGTCCACTGCACCTTGCAACGCGCCGTTCAACTCGATGCCCGGACGCAGCCGCCGATCTTCGCCAGCTTCGGCCCAATAAATCCGCCCCGTCAGGTTAAGAGCGCCCTGGCCGGTCTCGGCATGAATGCGCGTAAAACCTACACTTCGCTCGGCCGCATTAATCGCGCCCACAATACCAACGTTTGTGAAAGCCGCCGGTTGCGAGAAGGTCCCCGGCACATCGAGCGTCAGCGATGGCAACGAGACATTGAACGTTGCAAGCTCATTCGGTCGAGCGCGCAGGATCGCGGACACATTGCGCACGCGCATTTCGCCGCCGATCTCAGTCGTATCGCCCGCGAGCGCGAGCTGATCGATGATCAGCTCGTCGCTGGCGATATCGTAGCGGCCATGGAAGCGTCCGCCGTCGAGACTGAAGCGCTCGCCGCCCGCGTTCGCCGTGCCGCGCCCGAGCACCGCATCGCCTTCGAAGCGATTGACGCCCGTCGCGCGATCAAGCCCAATCACCACAGTGGCCGTCAGCGGCGCATCGAGGCCCGCGAATGGCCCAAGCGCAGCCGGCGAGAACAGCGCACGCGGGCGCACATCAGTTGCGCCAAACTCAACGACCGCGCTTTGGAAGCCCGTATCCGTCGTGATGCGCAAGCTTGCCGGCGCGAGGCCCTCAGCGCCCTCAAGACGCGCTTCCGCAAAAAGCGCCAACGCATTGCGCTGGCGTGAAAGTTCAAAGTTGGCGCCCTGCGCGGTCCAGCGACCGCCGCCGCCTTCATCGATCACCGCCAAGCGCGCGCCGCGCACACTGAGTGCGCGCAAGCCCCCGCCAGGTCCGATCGGCCGGAAGCCGGCCTCCATGCCGTCCAACCAGCGGACGACCTTCTGTTCGAGCGACTCGTTCGTGGGTGACGCCGGGATAATGATGTCCGGCGGTGCGCCTTCTGGTCCGAAGGCAATGTGCATCGCGCCATCGATTTTGCGCGTGAACGTGAGTTCGCCGCCAACGAACTCCGCCCGCACCAATTGAATACGCCCAATCAGCAGCGGCAGCACAGCCAGCTCGATCCGCGCTTCCTCGGCGCGCGAGAGCACCCCGCCGCGCCCGTCTTCGACCGTTACGTTGACTGCCCGCAGCTCGAGCGCATTACGCTCGGTCCAAGCGATTTCGACGCGCTCGAGACCCACAGGCCGGCCACTTCTGGCAGCGCTCAACTCGGCTTGCATATCTTCCCGCAGGAAGGAAAGTTCGACCGGCCCTTGCGACAGCCGCCACCACGCGACGCCGAGCCCGATCACGAGCGCCGCGACCAGACCCAGTAAGATCTCGACAGCAATGAGCGTCGAGCGGCGTATCATCCGCGCGTCTCCGCCACCCCGTCCACGTGTCTAGCGCGGGGAATCAGGGTGATGCAAAGCTTCAAGCAAGCAGCGGACTGCGCCGCGGCTTGGACATTTTTGAAGACCCGGAGGCCGGCAATGGCGAAAGAGCTCAAACTTGGCGACCCCGCGCCCCCTTTCGATCTACCAACGGCCGGGGGCGGGCGCGTCAGCTTGGCGAGCCTCAAGGGCAAGCGCTTCGTCCTCTATTTTTACCCTAAGGACGACACACCCGGTTGTACCCAAGAAGCACTAAACTTCACTGAAAAGGCGAAAGAATTCGCCGCGGCTAAGACCACCGTCATCGGCGTCTCGCGGGATTCCGTCGCTAAGCATGAAAAATTCGCCGCCAAGCACGGCCTCAATGTGACCTTAGCTGCTGATGAGGACGGCGCAGCCTGCAACGCCTACGGCGTCTGGGGTGAAAAGAAGCTCTACGGGAAGACCTATATGGGCGTCGAGCGCGCCACATTCCTGATCGATACCAAGGGCAAGATCGCCAAAGCTTGGCGGAAGGTCCGCGTCCCAGGTCATGTCGAAGACGTTCTGGAAGCGGTTAAGGCGCTCGATTAACTTCCGGACGCGTTTTACTTAGTTAACGCAGCTTTGGCCCGGCTTTCGCAGAAACCCGTTGAGAGAAGCTGAAATTCTCGTAAACGGAGCAGCCCGCCTGTTGCAATTCAAGAGCGTTTCAGGTTGGATCACTTCTTGGCGGGGCCAGTGTAATTTTTTTGTTTCGGTTAATGGGCGGTGGCGGACCATGAGCCAGTTCGGATCACGCGCGCGAGCGTTCTTTGATCGCGCGTTTCCAGAGCGTCAGATCTATCACCGATCCGGTGGTACGGTTCGATATGTCTCTCTCTCGCCTGGAAAGCAGGCGCTCCTCGCACTTACAGCGGTAGGTCTCGCAGGTTGGTGCGTTTACGCGAGCGCCAATACCCTGCTCGAAGGCCCACAAGCCTCAGCCTCCAACGCCGAAGTCGAACGTGAGCGCGCAAAGTACGATCGCTGGCTGAACGAAAGCCGCGCCCAGGCCGCCGCTAGCCAGGCCCTCCTCGAAGAGCGCACCCGCCAGTTCGACCGCGCCACCCAAGATTTTGAGAGCCGCCACGAAGTCCTGCGCTCGTTGCTGGAATATGCCGGCGGCAACGGCGTCCAACTCGCCGCCACTCGCCCGATCGAGCGCGATGGCGCCCGCATCATTATGGCCGCCTCGATCGACGAGGCCGAGCCGCGCCAATCCCGCGCCGTCACCAGCGAGCCTTATCAGGTTACCACTGTTGGCTTCCGCGCCCGCACCCGCGACCTCGAGGCTGACCAGGAGCAAACGCTCTCTGAACTCGAAGATTCAGTCGTTGAGCAAAGCGAAACCGTCCGCGGCGTGCTGCGCCTGACTGGCGTTTCAATGACCTCGCTGACCGGCTCTGATGAGGTCGAAAGCGGCGGCCCGCTGGTTCCGCAAGATTTCGTCGCATATCTGCGCGACAGCGGCCTGAACCCGGCGTTCGCCGAACGCGTCGCCCAAGTGGCTGCCCGCGTTACCGAATCCCGCCGCCTTGGCGACATCGCCAATTCGACGCCGCTGGCCCCGCCGGTTGCCGTCGATTACCGCGAAACCTCTGGCTACGGCGCCCGCGTCGATCCGTTCACTGGCCGCCCGGCTTTCCACTCGGGCCTCGACCTTGCCGCCTTCGAGCGCGCGCCGGTTGTGGCAACTTCGCCTGGAACTGTTGTCTACGCTGGAACGCGCGCCGGCTACGGCTATACGGTCGAGATCGACCACGGCCACGGCTTTAAGACTCGGTACGCACATTTGCGCGATATCCAGGTCCGCACCGGCGAGCGTGTCGCAATCGGCCAGCGGGTCGGTTCGATGGGTTCTACCGGCCGCAGCACCGCAACGCATTTGCACTACGAAGTCTGGTTCCGCGGCCGCGCGGTCGATCCGATTAGCTTTTTGAGGGCAGGACGGCATGTTCACGAACAAGGGTAGACCGAGCGATAGCAATTTGCCGGCCCTGCCCGATCCGTCGCCACAGCGCCGCCCGACGCAGGGCCGCGCTGGCATCGCGTCGATCATCGCGAACGGCGTCAAGATCACCGGCACGATCGAAGCCGAAGGCGCCGAGCTCCAGGTTGATGGTGAAATTGAAGGCAACGTCCGCGGCGGTTCACTCACCGTCGGCGACACGGGCATGGTCAAGGGCGACGTGGTCTCCGAAAGCGTGACCGTTCATGGCCGCGTCGAAGGGTCGGTGCGCGCGCGCAAGGTCATCCTCGCTCGTAACGCTCACGTGTTGGGCGACATCGTCCATCAATCTTTGTCTGTTGAGATGGGTGCGGTTTTCGAAGGCCAGTGCCGTTATCTCCAGGATCCGCTGTCACAGGCTGGTCCGGGTACGCCGGCTTCGCCGCAAATCGTCTCGCCGCAAGAGCGGCCGGCGGCTTCGGCGTTCGGCAATCAAGGCTCAGTCTTCGGCGAGCCGAGCAATGACGACCGTATGGTGTCGGGCGTCATCGTGACCGGAACGTCGAGCTAAGTTTTTTCGTCTTTGGGTTGGAATACAAACTAAAGGCCCGGCTTGAAGCCGGGCCTTTTTCTTTGTCATCGCCCGCGCTCGGACCCCTTGCTGCGTCCGCACATCAGTTCGATCCAGTCGCTGAACGCAGCAGCGAACTTGGTCATCAGCTCCCGCGTGCCGGGCTGAAGTATCTCGCCGCTTTGGCTGAACAGTTTGTCGGCAGGTCCCAGATACATCTCCGGCTGCCCGAGCGTCGGCATATCGAGATAGGCGGTAATCTGCCGCAAATGATGATTGGCGCCGAACGTCCCAATTTGCCCAAGCGACACACCCATCACCGCCGCCGGCTTGCCGATCAGAGCCGCTTTCCCCGGCGGCCGCGACGCGATGTCGATCGCGTTCTTCAACACTCCAGGCACTGAGCGATTATATTCCGGCGTAACGAACAAAACCGCGTCAGCCGGGGCGATTTCACCGCGCAAGCGCTGCCAATCTTCGGGCGGATTTTCAGTGTCGAGCTCTTGATTGTAAAGCGACACCGCGATGTCAACGAAGCTAAACTTCAAGTGCGATGGCGCGAGCGTCGCCAGCGCCTCCGCTGCTTTGCGGTTCCAGCTCCCCTCACGCAAACTTCCGACAAGCACTGCGACGTCACGTTGATCCGGCATGGGAATACTCCTTCGCCAGCCAACGCCTCAGCACCTGCAAAGGTTCGCGACGTTAATTTGGCGTCGCCATGCGGGTGAAGCGCGTCCGCATAAACGGACGCCATGCGCCGTCCAACTCGCGCTCAGTCGTCATCACAAATCGGTCGGCGCCCTCGAACGTCCAAGCCGAGCGCAATCGGTAGGCCTCTCCGGTCGCGCCACGATGCGTGTGTGGCTCAACAACAAAGCCACTCTCCACCGGCCGGATCGAACCGTGCGAGCGTCCGCCATCATTTGCAGCGTAAGCCCACACGATCATGCCCTGCGTATCGTCCAGATGATACGTGGTCTCGCCTCCATACGGTGTCGGACGCACCGCGTGAACATCGACGACATGATCGCCAAGCACCTCAAAGCAATGCTCGTCGGTAATGTCAGCGACGCCCTCGAACACACCGCGCCAACAGCCGATCAACGGCGCCATCGCCGACGCAGCGCTTTGAACACGCGTCGGCGCTACAGGCGCCGCACACGCCGTTACGAGCAGAAGCGCCGCCAGCAGCCGCACCATCACATCGCCCCAAGGATCAGCCCGATCAGCGTAAACTGGAGCGTGTGATAGCCGCCATTGATCAAGAATAGCGTCAGGCTCTTGCGCTCGAACAAATAGTTGATCCCAAACGAGGCCGTCACCCAGCACAAGCCGGCCGTGAAGCCATACATCGCGCCCGTAGCCGCATCGACCTCAGGCCCAAGAAACACAGCAAACGAAGCAGAGGCGATCAGCGCCAGCACGAACGAACCGCCGAAGATCAACGGCATGTTGCCCGCTTTGATCTGCGCATCGCTGAGGCCGGCAGCAGTTTGCCAAGGCTTCGCGAAAAGCGCCGAATACCAAACGCCGCCGAGCAGAAACGAACTCAGCGCCGCTGCGCCGACCGCTAGCCAATTTATGTCCATGTGAGCCTCCCCGCTCGCGGCGCGTGTTTAAGCCTTGGATTTCGCCGCTTCCTCCAAGAGTTTGAAATGCGCGCGCAATTGCGCAACGGCGCGGTCGAAGTATGCGACATCGCGATGCGTGCGCGCTTGCATCACGCCGCCTTCCATCGCCGTCAGCACAAATTGCGCAAGTGCGCGGTGATCCGTATTCGCCGGCAACCGCCGCCCGGCATCGGCCAGACACGTCTCGATCGCCGCCGTCCAATTCTCGAAATTCTGCGCCAACAAGGCGCGCACTTGCGGATCAGGCTCGTGCAGTTCCAGCGCCAGCGATCCGATCGGGCAGCCATACGTGCAATCGCTTTCCACAATCATCGTGCGATAGCCGTTGAGCAGCGCAAAAATCTTTTCGATCGGGTCGTCAACAGCGCCCCACGCCGGCTCAAGCAGCATCTCTTGGATGCCATCGCGATACGCTTCCAGCACCCCGATCAGCACGTCCTGCTTCGACGGAAACACGTGATAGAGGCTGCCGGAATTCAGCTGCGTGCGTGAAAGCAAATCGGCGATCGATGTTGAGTTGTAGCCTTTCAGCCAAAACAGCTCCATCGCAGCATGAACGATTTTATCGCGGGGTGATTGCGGGGCCATTACTGCGCGCTCGCCCAATCAATTGGGCCATCGGCGATCCGCCGCACCAAACTCTCCAGCGTGTAGGCGTTGCCTCGTTCAAAGAATGCGTGCAGCGCGTCGAAGTCTGCGCCAACGCGAAAGCCGCTCATGAGAACCCGCACGCGCGTCTCATTGACGCCGAGGCCCTCTAACTGGATTTGTGTGATCAACTCGCGCGCGGCCTCTGCATGCGGAAATCCCGGCGGCGCCCGATCGATTTGCACAATGATCATTTGCTCAGGTGCGATCGCGACAACGCGATTTAGAATGTTGCCTGCGTCGCCGATCCGGGCGCTGCGATCGTACGAAGTTTCAAACACGCCGCCTGCGACCGGGTCGATCGCCGCCACCGGCGCAACCCAAGTTGCGAGCCCCTCCGACGTCGTCCAGAGCGCCCAGACCTGATCGAGTGAAGCCGGAAGCATCACCTCATGGCACAGCCCGTGGGCGCCACCCGGGGTGGCGCACTCTGAAACGGTCTGAGCCGCCGCCGTTCCCGCCCCCATGGCCATCGCAAAGACGTAAAAAACCGCTGAAATCCAACGCCGAGATGCCATAGACCCTCTCTTGTTTGAATGTTCAATCAAGTCCAGCGGCGCGTCAATAGGGTTTTGAGTTCGCGGCGCTTAGCGCGTGCTGGCTACGATGGCTTCGTATTCGGGTTTTGCGAGCGTCAACGATGCCAGCGGCAAGTTCTGACCGGGCGCAATCAGAACCGCGAGCCGGCGCTTTACGAAGCCGCCTTCGCTGTAGAAGAGCGCGAACCGCACGCCGGCATCCGTCTCCGCGCGAAACCCAAAGCTGCCGCGGTCGGGCCCCTCCGGCCAAACTTCACGCATCGGCGTGAACGCGCCCGCAGAAACACTGATCAGCCGCAAGCCGGCCATCTCGCAGAGCGAGCGCACTGCAATATGCCCTGGATCACTGCGTTGACGCTCCTCGCTCACACGCTGCGCCTCGGCGCGACGTCGCTGATAGAGCGGATTGGCCGAGGCGATCCGGCGCATGTGACCGCTCAGTTCAGCGTCTGGGGCGATCGTCAGCTTGCGGAAACTCTTCAGCCACATCTTTTGACGTGCAGCGAGTGGCTCTCTTTGCTCCAGGTCATTTACGCGTTTGTCGAGATCGCGCAGCGCCAGCTTCACACTCGCGTAGCCAGCTTGCTTCACCACGCGCCGCACATCGCGCGGACTCGCGCGCTTTATCCGCAGCAACAGATTGAACACTTCGAGGTGCGGGTCCGCGAGCATGCTTTTCAGCGCCGATGCGCATGCGCGGAGCGCGATCGGATTGCCGCCGCGGCTCGCCCAGTACTGATCGTGACCACCGCCGCGCGCTTGGTTGATGTAGTCGTGCGCGTAAAAACTCCACAACGCCTCCGGCGCGTACTCGCCGGGGATCAGCAGCGCGTGCGTCTGCACTGCATCCACGAACGCGTCGCACGCCATCACCAATTGCGCCGGATCGCGCGCATCAGCAGCGCTCTGCGGCAGAACGAACTCGTCCGCGATCAGGCCCTGATACATCGTGAGCGCGGTCGCGCCGCTGCAGTTGGCGCGTTGATATTCGGCCAGCCAACCACCCGGCTCGATCAAGGTTTCTTCGCTCATGCGCCCCCCGGCCGACAAAGCTAGTCGATGTCTTCCACCACCTTATCGCTGGCGCCGCTCACGCGCGCAGCCAGCGAAGCCGCCATGAACTGATCGAGATCGCCGTTCAGCACACCTTGCGTATCAGACGTTTCGACACCCGTCCGCAGGTCTTTGACCATCTGATACGGCTGCAAGACGTACGACCGGATCTGTCTGCCCCAACCGATCTCGGTCTTACTGTCTTCCAATTGCTGCGCCGCCGCTTCCCGCTTTTGCAGTTCTGCTTCGTAGAGACGCGCGCGCAGCATGTCCCACGCCGCGGCGCGGTTTTTGTGCTGCGATCGCTCGGCCTGACACGCGACAACGATCCCGGTTGGGATGTGGGTGAGGCGAACCGCTGAGTCGGTCTTGTTGATGTGCTGACCACCGGCGCCGGACGCGCGGTACGTATCGGTGCGCACGTCCTTGTCGAGAATTTCGATATCGATGGTGTCGTCGATCTTCGGGTAGACCCAGACGCTCGCGAACGAGGTGTGTCGGCGTGCATTTGAATCATAGGGGCTGATCCGGACGAGGCGATGCACGCCCGCTTCCGTCTTCAGCCAGCCATACGCATTCTCGCCGCTGACCAGCACCGTCGCGGATTTGATGCCCGCCGTGTCGCCGCCCTGCTCTTCCAGAAGATCGGCTTTGAACCCACGGGCCTGCGCCCAGCGCAGATACATGCGCAACAGCATCTCGGTCCAATCCTGAGACTCGGTGCCGCCAGCGCCTGAGTTGAATTCGATGTACGCATCGTTGCTATCAGCTTCGCCCGAGAGCAGCGCCTCAAGCTCAGCTTGGGCAGCGCGCTTCTGCGCAAGGACTAACGTCGCGTGCGCTTCGTCGACCAGCGACGCGTCACCTTCCGCCTCAGCCATTTCGGCAAGCTCGATCGAGTCGCGCAGATCACGTTCAAGCGCGAGGATGCTGTTCATCCCCGACTCCAGCTTCGTGCGCTCGCGCATCAGCTTTTGCGCTTTTTCGGGGTCGTTCCAGAAATCGGGGCGCTCGGAGAGAGCGCTCAGCTCGTCAAATCGGACTTGGGCGCGATCCCAGTCAAAGACGCCTCCGCAGCAAAGCGACAGCGGATTCGATTTGTTCGGCGAGAGTGACGATGTCGGCGCGCATGCTGAGTCCCCGGATGTTTCCGCCTAGATAGGCGATGGCGCGCATCGGCGCCAACGCTTCGGACCACAAACGGCGCCCTCACACGAAAATCCTCCCCGCGCTTACGCCCGAGGAGGATTGACGCTCGATTTGAAGGACGCAGCGACTAATAGAGGCCGCCGAGTTCCTCAGATTCCTGCTGTTCTCGCCGACGCTCCCCAGTCCCCGGCACCGGATCATCCAGGCCGGATAGAACGCGCGGATCGATCGGATCGGTACCGCCGAAAATGAACGGCGACGAAGAAGCCGCCGCTGTTGGCTCCGTATCGGGGCGGAACGCTTCCAGGATCGTTGTCGTCGTGGTCGCCGTCGGCAAGCCGCCCGTCATCGCGTCGATGCGAACCAAGCGCACGCCCGATGGAATACGGAATGGCGTCGGCTGCTCATCTTCGAGCGCAACGCGCATGAAGTCGCGGAAGATCGGCGCGGAGATGCGGCCACCGGTTTCGCCTTCGCCCATGTCGCGAGGCTGGTCGAAGCCGGCCCAGACACCAACCACGAGATCAGGCGAGAAGCCGATAAACCAAGCGTCCTTGTAATCGTTAGTGGTGCCGGTCTTGCCGCCGAGCGGGAAGCCCAGTGAGTTGACGACCGTCGCGGTGCCGCGCTGCACCACGCCTTCGCTCATCGAGACGATCTGATACGCGGTGACCGGATTGATCACTTGCTGGCGTGTATCCGGCAATGTCGGCGCGCGCATGCCGCTGCGCCATTCGGCCGTGCAATTCGGGCATTCGCGCTGATCGCGGCGGAACACCGAGCGACCTGTACGATCCTGAATACGGTCGATCACAACCGGCTGAATCCAGCGTCCGCCATTGACGAACATCCCGTAGGCCGTCGTCATCCGCATCAATGTCGTTTCACCAGCGCCCAGCGCCAACGAGAACACAGGCTGCGTGCGCTCGTCATAAATGCCAAGGCGGCGGCCGTAATCGAGAATGCGCTCGGGACCCAATTCGTAAGCGACACGCGCAGTCATCGCGTTCCGCGAGAGTTCGAGGCCACGGCGCAACGTCGTCGGACCATAAAACTCACGGCTGTAGTTTTCAGGCGACCAATTGGTGCCGTCGCCAGCTTCGATGGCCAGTGGGCCGTCATCGATGAGCGTCGCGGGCGTCAAACCGTAATCCAACGCCGCCGCATAGACGATCGGCTTGAACGATGAGCCAGGTTGGCGCTGCGCCTGCGTTGCGCGGTTCAGGCCCGTGCTCTGCTCCAAAGAATAGCCGCCAACCATCGCCAGTACGCGGCCGGTGTGCGGATCCATGGCGACGAGCGCGCCTTGGATTTCCGGGATCTGCTTCAAACGATAGCCGCCATTGGCCAAACGCATCGCATAGACGATCGAGCCACGCTGCAGACCAAGCTCGCGATTGCGACGAGCGGCCTGCGCCGCCCACTGCGCATCGTCCGCGTTCAAGCGGCCTGTCTCACCGTTCTCGTCTGTCAAAGTCGTTGCGCCATTGGCGACGCGCGTGACCATCGCACGCACCCAGCCCGAAAGCCCCGGCGCGCGCTGCGCCTCGGCGAGTTGAGCCGGAATATCGCCAGACGGATCGCCCGCACCAAGCGGGCCGCGCCAGCCGTGGCGGCGATCATAGTCTTCCAAGCCACTGCGCAACGCCCGCGCCGCGGCGAGTTGCAGGCGCGTGTCGAGCGTCGAGCGGATCGAGAGGCCGCCGCGCAACAGCGCATCGGCGCCGTACTGGTTTTCCACCTGGCGGCGGATCTCTTCGACGAAGTGCGAGGCCGCGATGAATTGGTCGCCAGAGAGCCGGTTGGTGGTCGTCAAATCCGCAGCGCGCGCTTCCTCTGCTTGCGCCTCCGTGATGTAGCCGCGTTCCAGCATGCGCCCGATGGCGTAGTTACGCCGGTCGATCGCGCGTTCGCGGTGGCGCGGCAGCTGATAGTTCGCCGGCCCCTTCGGCAAGATCGCGAGATAAGCGGCTTCCGAAACGGTGAGTTCGCTGAGCGGCTTGTCGAAATAGTTGAGCGCAGCAGCCGCAACGCCGTAAGCGCGATTGCCAAGGAAAATTTCGTTCAGATAGAGTTCAAGGATGCGCTCTTTATCGAGCACGCGCTCGATCCGCTGGGCCACCAGACCTTCGCGCAACTTCGTCCAAACGGCGCAAATCACGCCTTGGCAAGATGAGGCACGCCCGGTGAGCATGTTGCCCGCGACCTGCTGCGTGATCGTCGACGCGCCTTGGATGCGACGGCCCTGAATGACATCGAGCGGAATGCGCAGCACGGCGCGCGCGAGACCCTGATAGTCCAAGCCCGAGTGTTCGAAGAAGCGCGCGTCTTCAACAGCGACGAACGCGTTCTTAACGTGGTCGGGAATTTGCTCGATCGGCACGAATACACGCTGCTGATCGGCGAACTCAGCCACCAGCGCACCGTCACCCGCGTGGACGCGGCTCGAAACCGGCGGCTGATAGTCTTGAAGATCGGAAAGGCTCGGCAGGCCCTGCAGCGCCGCAATGATGAAACCGACAACCGCGAGGAAGCCGACGCCGGCGAAGATCAGCAGGCCGTAGAGAATCTTTTGCCATAGCGGGCCGTCGCCGCCAGGAAAGCGAAAGCCACGACGAGGCGTACGGTCATCGTAGCCGTAATCGTCGTCATCCCAGGTGTCATCGACACGGTAGCTAGTATTTCGCGGCATTCCGCCCCGCTTCTGCGCGCTTCGTGAGGCTGTCTGCCTCGCCTCCCAATAGGGCGCGATTAAGACCAGTTCGAGCCGCTAACATAGTCCGCATAGTTTAAGATTCGCGCGCTTTTTAGGCGCCAGCGGCCATCAATTGGGGGGCGGCGAAGTAGCCATCCACCGCCCGCGCCATGGCTTCGGCCATAGCTTGGCGGGCGCGCGGGTCGGAGAGACGGCGCTCGTCCGTCACATTGCTAAGAAAGCCAGTCTCGATCAGCACGGCCGGCACATCCGGGGCCAACAGCACCATGAAACCAGCGTTACGGTGTGTGTTGCGCAGCAATGGCGCCACCTCACCCAGTCGCGGGATCACCGTCTGCGCAAATTGCGCCGAGCGATTGGTCGTTTCACGCTGGTAGAGATCGAGCAGAATGTCGCGCGCCACGCCGGTGCGTGGGGCGTCGCCAAAATCGATATCCCAGTTCTGCGCCATGTTCTGCGCCCGGGCCTCGCCGCGCTCCGAGATCGTATAGACCGAGACCCCCTGGGCCTCGCGGTTCGGAGCGGAATCCGCGTGGATCGAGATGAAAAGGTCCGGATCGTGCTGACGAGCGATCGGCACACGGTCTTCCAGCGGAATGTAGCGGTCGGCATCACGTGTGAGCACGACACGGTACTGGCCGCGACTCTCGAGCGCCTGGCGCAACTGCAACGCGGCATCGAGCACCACGTCCTTCTCGCGCACGCCGGTTACCCCGATCGCGCCCGGGTCACGGCCGCCGTGGCCGGGGTCGATTACGATCGTGCGACGCTGGCCGCGCCCCGCGGTCGCCCGCTGGGTCGGCGCGGCGACGAAGGGCGCAGTCGGCGCGATGTCAAAACTCAGTTCGGGGGAGCGGCGCCCACCCAGCTCTTGGCGCAGCAAGCGGGCAGGCGCCTCAAGATCCAGCACCAGACGCGAAACCCCACCGGGCTGCGCACCGTAGCGGACGCGGCGCACAACGCCGGCGCCAACACTTTCCGTTTGGCCCGCGCCCAGCCGCGTGTTGGCCAGGTCGATGACGAAACGATGCGGATCAGATAGGAAAAAAGTCCGCGCCTGTGCCTGCGCATCGAGCGCAACGGTCACCCGCGCGGCCTGCCCGTTCTCTTGCACCAGCACCCCGCGCACCACCGCGGGAACATCGGCCCAGGCGCGACCGCTCAACGCGACACCGCCCAGGGCGGTCGCGCCGGCAGACAGGAGGGTGCGGCGAGTAAGGTCCATGAAGACCGGGAAAGTACCTCATCCGACTTGCTAGGCAGTTGAAAAGGAGGGTGAATAGAACAGTAACTACACTTCTTCCGCAGTTGCCCTCGGCGCCGACTGTCGCGTCAGGCTTGTCGCGCCGCCCATTGTGGGTTCACGTAACGCCATGCGCGGTCTCACCTTTCTTCTGGCTCTCATGTGCGCCACGCCAGCGGCCGCCCAGGACTACGAGTCTGCCCGCGCCGCCGCCGATCTTCGCGAACTCTGTGCGGCCGATCGCGGCCGGCTCTGGGGCGTGTCGCTGTGCGGACCGGTGATCGTAGCCGATCCCACCACCCGGGCGGTTTGGGCAAGCGATCCCGACGGCCAAGGCGTGCTCGCCCAGAATGGTGAAGGCTGGACGGGCGTGCTTCCGGCGGGCGTGCCGATTGCCAATTCGGCGGTCGATTGGGCGGGCGTGCGCTGGATCATGCTGATCGGCCCGCTGCCAACCGACGCCACCGAACGCCGGGTTTTAGTCGCGCATGAGGCCTGGCATCGCGCCCAGGATCAGCTTGGCCTGCCGATGGGCCCGTCCGATAACGCCCATCTCGCAAGCGAGCGCGGCCGCTATTTCATGCGCCTAGAAATGCGCGCCCTGGCTGCCGCATTGCGCTCCAGCGGCAATGCCCGTGAGCGCGGCATCGAGGACGCCCTGGCCTTCCGCCGCGCCCGTTACATGGAATTTCCCACCGCTTTCGCTCAGGAGGCGGCGCTCGATCGTAACGAGGGGCTCGCCGCCTATACCGGCGTCCGCCTTGCGGTCGACGCGCCAGAGATTTACGCCGCCCGCACCCTCGATCGCCATGACAGCCATGAAGCGCTGGCGCGGGCTTATGCTTACGCCACAGGCCCAGCGTACGGGCTGCTTTTGGATGAGTACGAACGCAACTGGCGCCAATTGTTGGGAGCGTTCGCTCCGGCGGACATACTCGCCGCGGCCATCCGCGCCCGCGCCCTGGATGCCCGCGACCTGCGCCGCAGCGCCGAGCGCTATGGCGGCACGGAACTGACCGCGCAGGAGCAAACACGGACGCAACGGCAAGCTCAACGGCTTGCCGACCTGCGTCAGCGCTTCAGTACCGGTCCCCGCCAAGAACTACCGCTTGAGCAAATGCAAATGGAGTTCGACCCCAACCAAGTGCTGCCCGTGGAGGGCCTCGGCTCCTATTACGGCGTTCTCACTGTTCGCGACCGCTGGGGCGAGGCGCGCGCCACGCAAGGCGCTGTAATAACGACCAATTTCGATAAGCTCATCCTAGCCGAACCCGCGCCAGACGGCTTGTCTGGACCAGGCTGGCAACTGACCTTGGCGCCCGATTGGCAGCGCGCTTCGCCGCCTTAAGACGAGTCGTCCGCCTCCGGCGCTTCCACTGCGTGACAAATCATGCATATGTACCGGTCATCGTCGCGTGCGCCGCAAGGGGGTCCCCCATGAGCGCCCGGCGCGCTCCCGCCACGCGGATCGGCGAACCAGCCCATTGCGGCGCGCACGCTCTTTGCGCCCACCACTGAGCTGAAGGCCTCCGCCAGGGAGCGTAAGCGTCGCCAGGTCGGCTACGCCAACTGGAGCAACCTATGATCCGTACCGCGATCGATTTCCGCGCCGAGGGCTCCCAAGCCCCGGCCCGTTATCGCGCCGGGTCATCCTTGAAAACTTTGCGTCGCCATGCCGCTCTCGCCCCGGCCCTCGCCGGACGCTCGGGAGCGCGCGACGCGCACGGAGCCCTATTCGATGGCAAAGACAATGCTGATCGACGCTGCCCACCCGGAAGAGACCCGGGTCGCAGTGGTCGACGGAAAAACGGTTGAAGATTTCGATTTCGAGGTAGCCAGCAGACGACAACTCAGAGGCAATATCTATCTCGCCAAGGTGACGCGCGTTGAGCCGTCGCTGCAGGCGGCCTTCATTGAGTATGGCGGCAACCGCCACGGCTTCCTCGCGTTCTCAGAAATCCATCCCGATTATTACGCGATCCCGCACGCAGATCAGGAAGCGATCAAAGCGGAACTCGCAGCCGCCGAGGCAGAGAGCGAAGGCGCCGAAGAGGATGAAGAAGCGCGCGACGAGCGCCGCCGCCGCATCCTGACGCGCCGCTACAAGATTCAAGAAGTCATTCGCCGCCGCCAGATCATGCTGGTGCAAGTGGTGAAAGAAGAGCGCGGCAACAAAGGCGCCGCGCTCACGACGTATCTCTCGCTGGCCGGCCGCTATTGCGTGCTGATGCCGAACACTGGCCGTGGCGGCGGCATCTCGCGCAAGATCACGCAAGCGACTGATCGCAAGCGTCTGAAGAAGATCGCGATGGACCTGGACGTGCCGCAAGGCCAGGGCCTGATCATCCGGACCGCCGGCGCCAAACGCACCAAGACCGAGATCAAGCGCGACTACGAATATCTTTCACGCGCCTGGGAAACTATTCGCGATGAGACGCTGAAAAGCGTCGCGCCCGCTTTGATCTACGAAGAAAGTTCGCTCGTTAAGCGCGCCATTCGCGACCTCTACGACAAAGACGTGGATGAGGTGCATGTAGACGGCGAAGCCGCCTACAAAGAGGCCAAAGACTTCGTCCGCATGCTGATGCCGAGCCACGCCAAGCGCGTGCAGCTCTGGAAGGACACCACACCAATCTTCGCCAAGACAGGCGTCGAACGGCAGCTCGATTCAATTTATTCGCCCGTCGTTCACCTGAAGAGCGGCGGCTACATCGTGATCAACCAGGCGGAAGCGCTCGTCGCCATCGACGTCAACTCCGGCCGCGCCACGCGCGAGCGCAACATCGAGCAAACAGCGGTTAAGACCAATCTGGAAGCAGCTGACGAAGCGGCGCGTCAGATGCGCCTCCGCGATCTCGCCGGCCTCATCGTCATCGACTTCATCGACATGGAAGAGTCGAAGAACGATCGCGCTGTCGAAAAGCGCATGAAGGACAATCTGCGTTTTGATCGCGCCCGCGTACAAATGGGCAAAATCAGCGGCTTCGGGCTGCTCGAACTATCCCGCCAGCGCCGCCGCACCGGCGTGCTCGAAGGCACCAGCCACGTCTGTGAACACTGCGAAGGCTCTGGCCGCGTACGTTCAATCGAATCTGCCTCGCTCGCTCTCCTGCGGGCGCTGGACGAAGCTAGCATCAAGCAAAAGCACCACACGATCGAAGCGCGCACGGCCACCGACGTCGCGCTCTATCTGCTCAACGAAAAACGCGATGCGTTGGCGACGATCGAAGCCAATCGGCACGTACGCGTCCGCGTGATCGCCTCCGGCGGCATGAACCCGGGCGACTTCGAGATCAATATCGGCGCCGACACCTTCGAAGACGATGACGTGGAGGTCGAAGCCGAACCCACCAAGGGCCGCAAACGCGCCGCCGAACGCACGCCGGAAGAAATCGAGGACGACGCGATTCCGGACGATGTCGACGTCGATCTCGACGAAGAGGAAGAAGACGCGGAAGCGGAAGCAAAGCCTCCGCGCGTGGTCGCTGCAGCAGCCGCCGAGAGCGACGGCGAACGCCGTGGCCGGCGCCGTCGTGGCCGCCGTGGCGGACGTCGTCGTCGCGGCGAAGGCGAGGGCGAAACCGAGGGCGAAGTTGAAGCGCGCGAAGAAGCGCCGGAAGCGCAAGCGCGTCCTGTCGAAAGAGAAGAGCGCGGCGAACGCGGTCGCAATGGCCGCCGCCGTCGTCGCGGACGCGGCCGTAGCCGGCGCGTTTATGAGGTCGATGGCGGCGAATGGCTCGATTTCGTCGGCGCCGACCTAAAGCACCTGACGCCTCGTCCTGAGCGCCCTGCACGTCCTGAACGCGCGCCGCGCCAACAGGCAATCATTGCCGATGAAGCTGCGGAAGTAGCGGAGACTGCCGACATCGTCATGCACCCGGCGGTGGAGGCTGTCGCAGAGCCCGTCGCTGCACGTGCGGAGCCGGCCCCGGTCGTCCACGAAGACCTCGGGGTAGTCGCAGCTGTCGCCCCGGTGGAACCTGCGGCGGACGTGACCCCGGCCCGCGACGAACCGGCGCTCAGCTACGAGCCGGACCAAGAACGGCGTGACAAATTCTTCTCGCGCTTCTCAAGCTGGTCGAAGAAATAAATCGGGTTACGATCCGATAAGGCGAAGGCCATGTTGCCGCCGCAAACCGGGGTTTAACCGGTCTGGGGCGGCAACAGGCAATTTGAGGAGCGCGCATGGTCGCGTCTGTCGTATCTGCGTTCGGTCGCCGCATTGCGGAAGCCGCCGTAGCATTGGGCGCTTTGGCGCTGATCACGGCAACACCCGCCGCCGCGCAAGGCCTAATCCGCGACGCCGAAATCGAAGAGACACTGCGCGTCTACACAAACCCGCTGCTCGAAGCGGCGGGCCTCGATCCAGCTGATGTCGATCTCTACATCGTCAATGACGCGTCGGTGAATGCGTTCGTTGCTGGCGGTCAGAACATCTTCGTCCACACCGGCCTCATCCTCCGAGCCGACTCGCCCAACGAAGTCATCGGCGTTCTTGCGCACGAAACCGGTCACATCTCCGGCGGCCACGGCGCCCGCCGCTCGCAAGACATGCAGCGCGCGCTCGGCCCTATGCTGCTCTCGATCGGCCTCGGCGTTCTCGCTATTGCCGCTGGCGCGCCGGATGCGGGCGCAGCGCTGATCTCCGGCAGTTCCGCCTTCGGCATGGGCGAAATCGTCCGCCACACCCAGGTTCAAGAATCCTCGGCCGACCAAGCCGCCATGCAATTCCTCGACGCCACCGGCCAATCGGGACGCGGCCTCATCAGCTTTTTCAACACGCAGATTCGCCCCTACGAATTTATGTCGCGGCGCGCGCCGCCTTGGATGATGACGCACCCGTTCTCGTCCGACCGCGTCGAAGCGCTCCGTGAACGCGTACAAAGCGCTGAGAACTACAACGCGACCGACAGTGAAGAAAATCTGCGCCGCTTCCGCTTCATGCAGGCCAAGCTTGTCGGCTTCATCCAAACGCAAGGCCAAACGCTCGCACGCTATCCGCTGCGCGACACCTCGCAGCCCGCCCGCTACGCGCGCGCCGTCGCCTATTATCGCGTCTCCGATCTCACCCGCGCGCGCGGCGAACTCGACGTGCTGATGCGGGAAGATCCCAACAACCCCTACTTCCAGGAATTGATGGGCCAGATCCTGTTCGAGAACGGCCGGGCCGAAGAATCGATCGCGTACCATCGCCGCTCGTTGGAACTCGTGCCGAACCAGCCGCTGCTGCAGATCAATCTGGCGCGCGCACTGAACGCCGCGGAGGGCCGCGCCGGCACGGATGAGTCCATCGCGTTGCTCCAAGCTGCCGTCGCACGCGAGCCTGATAACGCTTATGCTTGGCGCGAACTGGCGCAGGCGCGCGATCTTCGCGGAGAAGAAGGCCTCGCCCAGCTTGCCTCCGCAGAACAAAATTTCGCGCTCGGAGATTACAACTCCGCGCTCAGCTTCGCCGAGCGGGCCCGGCGTACACTGCCGCGCAACACCCCCTCCTACCAACGCGCCAATGACATCGTCCTCTTCGCCGGCAACGAAGTGCGCGATCGTCAAGCGCAACAGCGCGGCCGCCGCAGCTAACTTGCCCGCGCCGCGGAAAGCCGCCATGTGATCGTTTCCAGTTACGGAGACGCCCGCATGGCGCGCCTGCTCACCGCCTTCTTTGTTTTCCTGTTTTGCCTGGCGCCCGCCGCCGCAGCGCAAACCTTCAACGCTCAGGAACAGGCCGAGATTCGCGCCCTCGTCCGCGACTATCTGGTCCGCAACCCCGATGTGTTACGTGAGGCGCTCGACGCTTTGCAGGAGCGAACCGAGTCCGAGCGCTGGGCCGCGATCAGGTCCGATCCGCGCGATTTCTCCATCGGCCCAGCCGACGCACCGATCGTGATCGTCGAATTCTTCGACTATCGCTGCGGCTACTGCCACGCGGCGCTGGAATGGGTCACCGATCTCACCCGCACCCGACGCGATGTCCGCATCGTGCTGAAGGAACTTCCGATTCTCAGCGCCCAAAGCATGGAAGCTTCGCGCGCGGCCATCGCCTCGATGCCGCAAGGCCGCTACTGGGCCTTCCACCAAGCGTTGATGGGCGAGCGCGGCGATCTCACCACCGAGCGTATCGACGCCTTGGCGCGCCGGGCCGGTATCGACGTCGCCCGCATGCGCCGCGCAATGGACAATCCAGATGTTATCGCGCTGCTTGAGCAAAACCGCGCTCACGCCGTCAACGTCGTCTCCAATCCGGCGACGCCGCTTTTCATGATCAATGGCGAGATCGTCTCCGGCTATAATCGCGAATTGTTGGAACAGCGCTTACGCGAGGCGACCCAAGCCGTGCGTGAGCGTCGCGCCGGTCGCTAGAGGCGCCCGCTCGCTGCCGTTTGAACCAACTTTAGCTGCCGCGAAAACAAGGATGGCGAGCCCGCCCCCCGCATCGCCGCGCGCACATAATTGGGCGACAGCGCGACGTAACCCAGCGCCGGCATGAGCTGCGCAGGTATCTTGCCGAGGGCGCGCAAGCTTTGATGCGCGCTTAGAGCGCGCCCCGCCAAATCGGCTTTGGTTTCATCGCCAATCAGCACACGCCAACCGCGGGCCCGCCACGCGGCTTCGGCGCGGAGCAGCCCGGTATAGCCCCAGGCCAAGCCAGCCTCCCGCGCGAGTTCTTCAGTCGCGTCCGCACCACCAGCAGCGACGACGGCAAGGCGAGCGGTCACGCCCGCTGTACCGCTGACATAGGTCTCGCGCTCCGCAATCGTTGTGAACGGCTGACCGTCGAGTTCACGCATGCGCGCTTCGATCAGCGTCTTGAGCGCATCGCGCTTGAAGGGTGTCTGCGCATGTGCGCCCGCGAATGCTTGTAGCACTGGGTGGGCCCGCACGATGGCGCCGCCGGCAATCTCCTCAAGCGCATCGCGCCACCAGGCGAAGCGAATATCGCCGGCCGCCGGCGTCGTAACCGCGTCGGCGACGCGGGCGAGTTCATAGTTCAACGCATAGACCGCAATCAGCCGCGCGCGGACCTCCGCCGCGGCAAACCGGCTTGCTAACCAGCGATCCTCGTCGGCGCGCCGCACCTGCTGATCGAGATCATCCATCGGATTGGGCATTAGGGACTGGCGAGCGGGTTGCAACGGAAAAGAAAAGGGCGCCAGCGTCAGAGCCAGCGCCCAATTCCCGACCCCAAAACTAGTCCCTAGAACAGCGTGCTGGCGCCCGTCATCGCCACCAGCATTGGCGCGGAAAGGAACGTGTTGGTGCGCGAGAACAGCATCGCGGTCTTACCGGCCGCAGCTTTCGCGGCGGGTTCGAGATCGGGATACTTGTTGTCGATGTTGAGCGCCTTCTGCTGGTTCGGCCAGATGATGAACCAGACGTTGAACCACATGATCGTCGCCAGCCACATGCCGATGCCGATGAGGATGTGCTTGGGCACGCCGAATTCCTCGACGGCGCCGAGCGTGTACGCCTGCAGCAAATAACCCTGGTTCCACGAGAGCAGAATGCCGGTGATCAGAGTCAGCATCGCGCCCCAGCGAAACCAATAGAGCGCCGCCGGCGCGATCACTTTGGTGACAGCCGGTTTTTGCTCATCCGGAATTTTCGGCATGTTCGGGATTTGCGTGAAGTTGAAATAGTAGAGGTGGCCGATCCACATGATGCCGACGAGCACATGGCTCCAGCGCAGCACCGCTTCCCAGTAGATGGAATCGCCGAAGCCAAAACCACCGACGCCGACGGCGAAATAAATCAACAGCAGCACCGCGATCGCGAGCGCTGTCCAAGCGACGTAACGAATATTTCCTAAGAATACGGCCATGCCCTGCTCCTCCAGCCCATGCGCGAGGAGCAGGGTTCGCCCTGACCTAGCCCGCCGTCTGCGGCGCTCCCTGCGCTTCGTCGGTTTTGCCTGTGCCGCGTTTGACCCCCCACAGGAGAATCACCGGCGCGGCAACATAAAGCGACGAATAAGTTCCGCAGATAATGCCGAAAAGCATGGCGATGGCGAAGCCCGAAAGCGACTCGCCGCCCAAGAAAAGCAAACCGATCAGCGCGAACACTGCAGTCGCGCCGGTGATGATCGTGCGCGAGAGCGTTTCGTTTAGGGAAAGATCGATCAACTCGCCGAGCGGCATTTTCTTATACTTGCGCAAGTTCTCGCGCAGACGGTCAAACACGACGACGGTGTCGTTGATGCCGTAGCCAATGATGGTCAGCAGCGCCGCGATGATGGTGAGCGTGAACTCGATCCGGAAAAACGAAAACACACCAAGCGTCAAAATCACGTCGTGGAGCAGGCCCAGCATGGCGCCCACGCCGAACTGCCATTCGAAGCGAAACCAGATGTAGGCCATCATCAAAAGCATGGCCAAACCGAGCGCCATCAGGCCGCCGGAAAAGAGCTCCTCAGAGACTTTGGCGCTGACGGAATCGACGTTTGCGATCCGGGCGCCCGGCGCGACGCTCGGCAGGCCCGCCCGGATTTCTTCCACCGTCTCCGCCTGATCGGGCGCGGTCTCAAAGTTCAGAATGGCACAGTACGGCGGCGCGTTGGCAGGCCGGCACGTTGCGCCCTGCACTTCAATGCTGCCTTCCTGCGCCCGTCGTCCCAATTGCTCCAGCGCGACCTGGTCAATCGGTTGCGGCGACTCGATGAGCAGCGACGTGCCGCCGCGAAAATCGATCCCGAGATTGAAGCCGTGCTCCATGATCGCGCCGATGCGTTGCAACGGCGTGCCTTCGGCCTGCTGATACACCTCGATCGGATTTTCGCGCAGGCCGCCGGTGAAGATCGAAACGATCGAAGCTGCACAGAGTGCGATGGACAAGAACGCCGCGAAGCCCGCGAACTTCACGTAGGTGAGGTTGGTCTTCTTGGGCAGAAGCCGGATGAGAGGCCACATGGGTTCGGTCTTCCGCTTAAATTGGCATTTGCTTGGGCCGCGCGATGCGGAACCACCAAGCGATCAAGATTTGGGTCACCATAACCGCGGTGAACACCGAGGTGATGACGCCGATCGAAAGCGTCCAGGCGAAGCCGCGCACCGGCCCCGCGCCGAACTGGAACAGGATCATGGCCGCGAGGATCGTCGTCAGGTTGGCGTCGATGATCGTGATCATTGCTCGACTGAAACCGGCATCGATGCTTAGCGCCGGACTTCGCCCAGACGCCGCCTCCTCGCGCATGCGCTCATAGATCAGCACGTTCGCGTCGACCGCCATCGCGATCGTCAGAATGAGGCCCGCAATGCCGGGCAAAGTCAGCGCTGCGCCCACCACCGACATGCCAGCGAGAATGAGCGTCAGGTTGATGATCAGCGCAACGCAAGCAAACACACCGAACAGGCCATAAGCCAGGATCATAAACACAAAGGTGATCAACGCCGCGACCCCGGATGCCAAGCCGCCGGACTGAATCGCATCACGCCCGAGGCTCGCATCGACGGTACGTTCGTCGATCACCGTCAGCGGCGCTGGTAGCGCGCCAGCGCGAAGCATGACGGCGAGATCGTTAGCTGTTTGCGCGCTGAAATTGCCTGATATCTGGCCAGAACCACCGCAGATCGGCTCGTTGATCCGCGGCGCGGTCAGCACCTGGTTGTCGAGCAAGATGGCGAAGCGATTGCCGGTGTTCTCGCGCGTGATCCGGCAGAAGATGCGCGAACCTTCGCTGTCGAGCTGAAAGCTTAGGACAAACTCATTCGTTTGCGGATCAGTCGACGGATTGGCGCGCACGAGGCGCTCGCCCGTAAAGCGCGGGCGTCGCTCGACGATTTCCGGCGCGTTATCGCTGTCGGGTGACGGCTGCACCAACATCGTTCCGGGCGGCAGACGGCCAGCCGCCGCATCGCCTGGATCGACTTCGCGGACCATGTGGAACGTCATCAGCGCCGTTTGGCCGATGCGGTCCTTCAATTGCTGCGGATCGGTGACGCCCGGCGCCTGAACAACGACGCGCTGATCGCCTTGGCGCGCGATCGACACTTCCGCTGTCCCGGTCGGATCGATCCGGCGGCGAATGACTTCGATGGATTGCTGCGCCGCTTGGCGGCTGAGCTCGCGCAAGTGAACCGGCGTTATGCGCGCTTCGATCAGCCCGTCAGCGCTCTCGGTGAAGGTGTAAATGTCGTTCCCACCGGTCGGAGAAGTCGCCACCGAGCGTAACGCGCGGCGCGCCGCTTCCATCTGCGTGGGATCAACGAGGCGGATGCGCGCCGCATCGCCGACGACAGCGCGGCCGGTGTAGCGGATTTGCGGCGTCGCATCGCGAAGCGCGGTCGCCATCAAATCAGCGACGTTATCGAGTTGCTGACGCTGCAACGTCGCCACGTCGATTTCGAGCAGCAATTGCGAGCCGCCGCGCAAGTCGAGGCCGAGATTGACCGTCTGCCGCGGCATGAACGCTGGCAAGCTATCGCGCACCCGTTCGGGCAAGAAGTTGGGAAGCGCGAAGAGGATCCCGAAGACGGTCACAACCGCCACCAGGATCACTCGCCACCGTGCGAGCTGCAGCATTTGTCTTAACTCGCTGAGACGGGCTTGGAATCGTTGGCCGGTGCGGGGTCGGTCTTGGAGCGCACTTCGGCGATCGTGTGTCGGACGACGCGCACATCGACGTTCGGGGCCAGTTCGACCCGGACTTCATCATCGGCGACCGACTTCACCTTGCCGATCATGCCGCCGCTGGTGACGACCACATCGCCCTTCTTCAGATTGGCGACCATTTCCATGTGCCGCTTGCGCGCCTGCTGCTGCGGGCGGATCAACAGAAAATAGAAGACGACGAAGATCAGCAACAACGGTGCGATCTGCATGATCAGCCCGGTCGTCGGGTCGGCGCCGGCTGGCGTTTGCGCGTAAGCGGAAGAGATAAACATTGATCCTCGCGTGAGGCGGCGCGGCGAGGCGGCCGCTGCGAATTGAGACTGAGGCCCGAACGGATCCGGGAACGGCGGGGACTATATAGTTACGCCCCGTCATTTCAATCGGCGGAAACCGGCGGCGCGCGCCGTTTCGCCGCACATGGGGCCAAGCCTTAGTCCCCGATCCCCAGCAAAGGCGCCGGGTCAATCACCTCAGCCCCGCGACGCACCTGGAAAAGCAACCGCGCGCGCCCATCTGCGCGTGCGCCAAGTTCGGCAATTTGCTGCCCGGCGCGCACGCTCTGGCCTTCCCGCACCAGGGCGCGCCGGTTGAACCCATAGGCGGTGACATAATTGTCCGCGTGGCGCACCAGGACCAACGTCCCGTAGGCGGGCAGATCGTCGCCCGCGTAAACGACCTCGCCGTCAGCCGCCGCGGCGACAGCATCACCCTCGCGCCCGCCAATCTCAATGCCCTCTAGCCGGCCGCCGCCCTGCATTGGGCCAAACCGGCCAACCACGGCGCCCCGCATCGGCATCGCAAAGCGCGCATTCGCGTTGGTTCGCGGCGGCGACGCAACTGGAGTCGGCGCCGGCTCAATCACTTCGGGCGCAGCACGCGCCATCGCCGGCAAGACGATGCGGTCGCCTTGGCGCACAGAGTACGGCGCCTCCATGCGGTTCAGCAGCGCCAGCGAACGCATATCGACATTGTACGCGCGCGCGACATCTTCAAAGTTCTCGCCGCGCGCCACGGTGTGAAAGCGCGGCGGCGGCAGCTGCAGCACCCGCCCTTCCGACAGCGCGAACGGCGGCTCCAAATTGTTCTGATCGATTAGCGCCCGCAGCGGCACCTGATAGCGCGTGGCGATGTCGTAGAGCGACTCCTCGGCGCCGACACGATGCGTGCGCGGCAACTGCGCCGGATCATAAGGCTGCGCCTCATCAGGCTGCAGCGCGTAAGCGGAAAGCGGCGTGCCCTCGCCGGCTGCCCAGTCCGGCGTTTCCTGCACCGTCGACGCACGTGTTGGCGCTTCAGGTTCAGAAACTGCCTCACTCGGCGCTTGCAGCTGCTGCTGCGCTTGAGCCTGCTGAGCGCCCCGATATTCGATCGCAGCGCCGCCGCGATCGCTGCGTTGCGCGCTCTGCAATGGTCGCGGTGAGGTGCCCGCTGTTTCTTGAGTTCGCGCGCCGCCACTGCCGTAAGAAATCGGCGCAGGCTGTCCGCTGGCGCAAGCGGCCGTCAGCAGTGCGAGAAAGAGCACGGCGCGAGTCACCGCCGTAGTGATCAGGGGAATCGCCCGCCGGCGCAAATCACGCAGGCAGCGGCGCCTCATCCGGCAAGCCACGCTCAAGCGGGGCGAATTTTACCGGCCCAAGATCCTCGCGCGCGCCGTTGCGATACCGGATCAAACGTTGGCTATCCGCATCACCGAGCGGCGCTATCAACACACCGCCCGGCTTCAACTGCGCCAATAGAGCCTCTGGAATATCGGAGAGCGCGCCATTGACGACGATGCGATCATACGGCGCGTCATCGGCCCAACCATCGAGGCCATCAGCTGTATAGGCCTGAACGCGCATGAGCCGTGCGGTGCCGAACTTCGCCCGCGCATCGGCCGTCAAATCGCGCCAGCGCTCCAGGGTCACCACTTTATGCGCGAGGCTCGCAATGCACGCGGTTTGAAAGCCAGACCCTGCGCCAATCTCCAACACCGTGTCACCCGGCTGCGGCGACAACGCCGAAAGCACTCGGCCGACAACCGATGGCTTGGTCATCGTCTGCGCGTGCGCGAGCGGCAGGCTAATGTCATCGAATGCAAGCCCATCCAAATGCTCTGGCGCATAGTGCGTGCGCGGCGTGCGCTCCATCGCGGAAAGCGCGCGCGCATCCGTGACGCCCGCCTGGCGCAGTTCGAGGACGAACCGCATCAGCCGGGCCGGATCGCTCATTTGGGCGCCTTTGGCGGCGCGCCGCCCAGCACGCCTTTCAGCGCGTGAATGGTTTCCATGTGCGTGAGATCAACGTGAAGCGGCGTCACCGTAATGCGGCCCTCGTAAATCGCGCGCAGATCGGTGCCTTCAGGCGGATTGGAAAGTTTGCCGCGAAAGCCGAACCAGAAATACGTGCCGCCGCGCGGATCGGTGCGCTTGTCGGCGTAGATGATGTGCTGATCGCGGCGGCCCTGACTTGTGACTTCAACTTCCTTCACCTGATCTGGCGGCAGATCAGGGAAGTTCACGTTGATCAGAACATCTTTAGGCCAGCCATGCTCAAGCAATTTGCCGACGATGCCGGGCCCGAACGTCTCGGCCGTCTCCCACGGGATCGGCGCTTCTTCGCCGCGAAAGCCACGCGCTTGGCTGAGCGCAATCGCTGGAATGCCAAGCTGCATGCCCTGCATGGCGCCGGCGATGGTGCCGGAAAATGTCACATCTTCAGCAATGTTCTGACCGCGATTAACACCTGAGAGTACAAGGTCCGGCGGCTGGTCTTCCATCAGGTGCTCGACGCCCAACAACACGCAATCTGTCGGGGTGCCGGAAATCGCAAAGCGCTTCGGCCCTGCTTTGCGCACCCGCACTGGCGCCGACAAAGTCAGCGCGCGCGATGCGCCGGAATGTTCCTGCTCCGGCGCGATCACCCACACATCGTCGCTAAACGTGCGCGCGATCTTCTCCAGCACCGCAAGCCCGGTCGCGTGGATGCCATCGTCATTGGTGCAGAGAATACGCATGCGGCCCGCTTAGCCTGAACGGCGTTGCGAGTCGATTGCGGCTAGCGGCAATCGATCGCCCAGATATCGTACGTGGGGTGATCCACCGCGCTGAGCCCTGGGCTCGAAGCGAATAGCCAGCCGTGAAAGACTTCGCGCCGTTCACTCTCTTCACCGGCGCGGACTGCCGGATTGTCGAACACTTCAACAAAGATGCGCACTTCCGGCGTCTCTTCCGGTGCGCTCTTGATGCAAGAGCGGGCGATGACCTCGAGCGAGCCAATGCGCGTCGCGCGCCCGATCGTCAGCGTATAATCGTCGGCGTGGCCGGTGACCTTATCGAGGCCACGGATCACGGCGCGCTGCGCAAGCGCGGGCGACGCTGTCGCTGCGAAAAACGCCAAGGCAATGGCGATGGTGCGGATCATGGCGTTTGAGCCTCGCTGGAATCAGATTGATTGCCGCTCGGTGCGAAACTCGACAACACACTAAGGAAGTCGATTGCGCCTTGCGTGTACGGGATTTCCCCCCCGGCCGGCAGCGCCTCCATACCCGCTGGCTCGATCGAAACCGAAGAACCACCGAGCAATCCTGAAACGATACGCGCGTTCGATTCATCGAGAATCTCAACGCCATTATCAATGCTGAGCGTCAGCCGCGCCATGTAGGTATCGGTGTCGAGCGAGACATCGCGCACAACACCAACCTTCACGCCCGACACCAAAACGTCCGTGCCGACATTTACGCCGTCAACGCGCTGAAACCGAGCGATCAGATCGTAGCGTCCGCCTGCGCCGCTGGTCTGCCCCGCTTGCGCCGCGGCGAAAGCAAAAAACCCGACAGCGACGACTACGACAGCCGCGCCCAGGATCGTCTCGCCCCAGCGTTCGAAAGTGTTGCTCAAGACTTATTCTCCGAGTCAGGCGTCCAAGCTTCGTAGTCAGCTGTTGACGCCTGCCTAACGCCGCCGCGCGCGAGAGAGCCTTTCGGCCGATACGCATGCACGGTGCCAGTCATGTTCGGCTCGTGTGGCTTTTCCCAGACCTGCCGCTTCAGCGGCGCCACCGTCGGCGGCTCATCGAACGTGTAGCGCAGCCAGCCATGCCAATCGGGCGAGACCCGCGAGGCCTCTGAGAGGCCGTTATAAATGACATAGCGGCGCTTGCGGCCTTCAAGGCTCGGCCGGCGCTCCTCGTAGAAGCGATTGCCTTGTTCGTCCTCGCCCACGAGCGCGCCCCTGCGGCCAATATCGAACAGCGCCCCCAGGGTGGCGCCGTTCCACCAGGTGAAAATCCGCTTCAGCATGGGCTTTTCTTTGTCTCCCGCGCGCCGAGATCACGGCTGGGGAGGCAGCCGAAGCAGCGAGCGGGCGGAATATGACTAAGCGTCCGCTCCGCGTCCAGTGCAGCTGCGAAACAATATCTTGGGATAATCCTCGGTCGTTCCATACCAGATATTGATTGAGGGGGCTCCAGGAGGCATTCTGGCGCCGGCTGCATGGAGTCGCTTGAATGGCCCAGGATTTCGAACACGACCGCGATGAGGACATCCGTCCGGCTGCGATCGCGCCAGAAGCATGGTCCGACCGCATGATCCAGGCCGCCCTGGACGCCGGTTTCTTCGTTGAGTCCGAGGCCGGACAAGACATCACGGCCGCCATTAGCCGCGCCGCAAAGCGCATCGGCGCCTGGGCTGAAGAGCCCGCACTCAGCAAGCCGCTGACGGCTTTGATCTCCGGCGGCAAAGCCGCGCTGGATCCGCCGCTGATGCGCGCCGCGCTCTCGCCGGGCGCTGAACTCGCGATCTCCAGCGCACTGATCCATTGGCCGCAACAGCGCAGCGAAGAGCTTGAAGCCGTCAGCCGCGCACAAACTTTGCTCGCAGCCGGCGCAAAGCTTGGCATCGCCGGTGCGCCGTCGCCGCAAGCACTGGACGCGCTCGACGCCGCCGCGCGCCTTGCCGACCCGATAGCTCGGGACGGCGCTTCGATCTTGATCCGGCCGGACGCCGAGCAAGCGCCGGCATTGCTCGCTGACGAAACCGCGCGCACCCGCGCCGACGCTGCACTCACTGCCGGCGCCCGCGCGCTCGATGCGGCGCTCGCAGATCTCGCCATCGAAGCGGTTCGCAATGGCCTCAACACTGAGCACGGCGGCGTTCGCCGCAAAGCCGCCGCGGCGCGTCTCGCTGGCGCGCCCGACGCAGACATCATCGCCGCAATGGCTGGCGCCGTCGCACGCGGCGCCTACAGCGCAGCGCTTGATGCAGGAGCATCACCTGCACGCCGACGCATCGTCATCGCAGCACCCGAAGCTGGCCAGCATGCCGTCACCGCGTTCACGCGCGGCGCCACGGACCCAACAGGCGCCGCTGCTGACGATGCCGAGGCAAATATCATCGGCGCCTCGCTCGCGCTTCCGCGCTTCCAAGCCAAAACCTTCGACACCGAAGCCTTCGAAGACGCGATCAGGCTTCTTGTCCGCGTGCTCGACGCTGCGCATGGCGGCCAGAACGCCTCCGGACGCCGGCCCATCCTGATCCGGCTCGAGGGCCTCTCCGCACTCTTGCTCCGTGCCGGCATCGCTTACGATAGCGACGAAGGCCGCGGCCTTGCCGCCAGCATCGCCGCCTTGGCCCACGCCGCCGCCATTGCCGAAAGCGCGAGCCTCGCCGCAGCCAAATCGGCCTTCCCGGAATGGTCGCGTGCGAAACGTAGCGAAGAAGTCATCGTCAAAACTGCGCGCGATGCAGCCGCTTCATTGAGCGGAGCAATCGCCGAGCAAGCACAATCAATTTACGCCGCATTGCCGGGCGCCAAGAACGCCGGCTTGCGCGTGTCGGTTTCGATTGCCTTTGCCAATGACAATGGCAGCGCCCAACGCCTTGGCATCGCGGCGCCCGGCCTGGCGCCGATCACCGGTGTCTCTGCATTCGGACTGCGTGAAGATGGTGGCTTCGGCCGGCTCCTAACCGATGATGCGCGCGCAGCGCTCGCCGCACTCGGCTATGATGGCGACACGATCGCAAGCTTGGCGCAGCACATTGAGGGCCGCCGCACGCTGAAAGGCGCGCCAGGCGTTAGCCTCGATGCGCTTGCGGCTAAGGGTCTTACCGAACCTGCGCTGGACGCTATCGAAGAGGCCATCACCGACGCTTTCAACTTGCGCGCCGCCGTGCACCCGCTCGTCATCGGGCCTGAGCTTTGCGAAGAGGTGCTGAAGCTGCCGCCTGACGTCGCCGCCGGTAAGCGCGGCGATCTCCTGATGACGCTCGGCTTCAGCGAAGACGATATCGCCGCCGCAGAGGCCTTTGCCATGGGCGCAAACGATCTCAGCGCCGCGCGCGCGCTCGATCCCGCGCACGCGCCGATCTTTGCCATTTCCGGCGTCACTCGTCCTGAAGCACAGATTGCGTTGGCCTGCGCCATAGCGCCGTTCGCCCGCGCATCGCTGGACGTTACGCTCAACGCAGAAAGCGCCGAACGCCGCGCCGCCCTGCTCACTCAAGCACGCGAGGCCGGCGTCGGGCTGATCGCGCTACGCATCGAAGCGCCAGCGTTCACTCAAAGTTTGCTCTCATTCGAAGACGATACCGAGACGCCCTCGGCCCAAACTGCGGCCGCGCCGGCTATATCGGAGCGCACTATCGACCCCATCGAACCACCGACGGATCACCAGCGCCGCCGCCTGCCAGAGCGTCGCAAGGGCTACATCCAGAAGTCCGTCGTCGGCGGTCACAAGGTCTATCTTCACACCGGCGAATACGACGACGGCGAGCTCGGCGAAATCTTCATCGACCTTCACAAGGAAGGCGCCGCTTTCCGTTCGCTGATGAACAATTTCGCCATCTCGATCTCGATCGGCCTGCAATACGGCGTGCCACTCGAAGAGTATGTTGACGCTTTCCTGTTCACGCGCTTCGAACCAGCCGGCGAAGTCAAAGGCAACGAAACCATCCGCCACGCCACCTCGATCCTCGACTACATCTTCCGCGAACTTGCCGTGAGCTATCTCGGCCGCACGGACCTCGCCCAAGTCGATCCGTTCGATGCGCGCGGCGACGGCCTCTCCAAGCGCGCCATCGACGCTGAGAGCGCCGCGCGCCTCATCTCACGCGGCTTCGCCCGCGGCGCCTCGCCGGACAATCTGGTGATGCTGCGTCCGCGCGCTGTGGTCGAAAACATCCGCGATCGCAAAGAAGGTGCAGCGCCAACGCCAGCCAAACCCATCGCGACTGGCTATCGCAACGAGCCTTGCGGCGCTTGCGGCCACTTCACCGTCGAGCAGACCGGAAAATGCGCCGCCTGCGGCGCAACCGGCGAAGCGAGCGGCGGCTAGTGCGCGTACGGTGAACACGAATTAGCAACGTTCCCTAATCGCGTTGCAACGATTGTTTGCGAAGGCTTGCGGTCCCAACGGTCACAAGTCGCGCACGCATGCTCACCGCAGGAAGCAAAAAAGCCCGCTCGCGCTCCCGCCGACAAGCCGGCCGGCTCGTGAGTCCAGGTAGGACGGCGGCGTTCGCGGCAGACGTCGCGTTCGACGCCGAAGATGATTTCATCCTCGGCGAAACTGCGGAGCCGTTTGCCTTCGAGGACAACACTGCGCCGCCGCCAAACACATCTGAGCTCCTACTCAACACGGAGGACGATACTGATGCTCCTCCTTTCGATGCGCCCGAGATGGACGATGAAATCTTTCAGGCGCCGCATCTCCATAAGCCTTCGCTACTGAACGCTGACGAACGCCCCGAAACTGATGCGCTGCTGCTCACAACGCCGAGCATCGTCGCGCCGCTCGCTCCCCGCGCGGAAGAAGCGGGCGCCCATGCCCCAGCGCCGCCAATCAGCATCTACGTGTGCTGGGACCGCACCGAGATTGCAGAAAACCTAGTCGCGCCACTGCTGCACCATCCGCTCCTGCGCCGAGCGCGCATGGACGTCGATCGCGGCGGCGTCGAAGCGGCGGCGACGCGGGTCGCCACTGACACGCCAGACCTCTTCGTTATCGACACCAACCTGAGCGCCGCCGCCATGCTGCCGCGCCTCGATGCGCTGGCCCCGGCCGTCAAGCAAGGCGCCAAGATCATCGTGCTCGGCGCCGTGAACGACATAAGCTTGCTGCGTGAACTCGCAGCGCGCGGAGTCAACGAATACATCGTCCCGCCGCTCAGCGCGGATGCGCTCGCGCAGTCTATCTGCCGGCTCTACGCCGAGACCGACAATTCGCGTGTGGTCGCTGTCATCGGTGCGCGCGGCGGCGTCGGCGCCTCCACGATCGCCCACAATCTCGCCTGGTCGATTGCCGAACGCCAACACGCCGGCGCCGCTATTGTGGATCTAGATCTCTCTTTCGGCGCGGCCGCGCTGGCTTTTGGGCAGACGCCAGCCCGCTCACTCGCAGACGTGCTGGAGGCCGCCAGTGCTGACGAAGACCTGCTGGACGCCATCCCCGCGCGCCCTACGCCGCGCCTGCAAATCTTCTCCGCCCCGGCAAAACTGCAGCGCACTTTCGCGCTAGAAGACACGGCGCTCCAAAGCCTCATCACCCGCGTGCGCCGCACCAGTCCCTACGTTGTCCTCGACCTCCCGCACGCCTGGACAAGCTGGATAAAGGACGCGCTGCTCAAAGCGGACGACGTCGTCATCGTCACCGGCCCCGATCTCGCAAGCTTGAGCAGCGCCAAAAGCATGCTCGAAGCGCTGAAGACAGCGCGGCCCGAAATCGCGCCCATCGTTGTGATGTCCATGGTCGGCGTTCCGAAGCGGCCAGAAATCACGTTCAAAGATTTTTCCGGCGCGCTCTGCCTTGAGCCGCCATTCTCGTTCGCGTTCGATCCGGCGCTGCTGGGACAAGCCGCGCTTGAAGGAAAAATGATTGGCGAGGTCGCGCCAAATTCGAAGATGGCGAAGGCAATCGACGAACTTGCCGCGTTGCTCACCGGCCGCGACCCCCTCGCGGAACCCACGTCCCGCAGCGTTGAAGCCGAGGCGCTCCCGAAAGCGGCGCTTGCGGAAGGCGTCCGCGGTACGCTCCAACGGCTGAAACACGCGCGTGGGCGAGCGGGCGTGCGCGGGGCAGATTATCTGGCGCGCGCTCGCGACGCCGCCCGTGCAAGCGCCAAACGGGCGCCGCCGCCACAGCAACGTCGCACCAGTCCCGCCTTGCGCGCAGCGACGGCGCTCGTCGTCATGCTCACACTCTGCGCGTGGAATATTGACCACCTCCGCCCCGAAGCGCAGGCCGCCGAGCCAGCCCGCGTGCAAGCCACGTCACCTGCAATGACGCCTATCGATCACGCTGCCGCCTTCACCGCCGCGCGCGCCGCTTTCGACGCCGATCCACAGCAAGGCCTTCCGCGTCTGCGCGCGCTCGCCGAAGCTGGTTTCGCCCCAGCGCAATATCATTTGGCCAAACTCTACGAACGGGGCGAAGGCGTGAACGCCAATCTCGATGAAGCCCGCGCTTGGACTGAACGCGCCGCGAATGCCGGCGAGATAAACGCCATGCACGATCTCGGTGTTTACTACGCCCGCGGCGAGGGCGCCGACGCCAACCCCGTCACCGCCTTCCGATGGTTTCGCCAAGCCGCCGCGCACGGTCTCACCGACAGCCAATACAATCTGGGCGTCCTTTACGAGCAGGGCCGCGGCGTCACCGCTGATCCAGCCGAAGCGCTGTTCTGGTTCACCCTCGCCGCCGCCCACGGCGACGAAGCCGCCGCGACGCGCGCCGCGGCGCTCGAAGAACGCGTCACGCCCATCTACGTTGAGCAAGCCCGGGCGCGGGCGGCGCAGGCGATGAGCGCCGGCCACTAGGAGCACTGCCGCGCTTGGCGCATCTCCTGCGAAGCTTCGCGCAACCTCGTTGGAGTTGCGCCATTATGAAACGCGCCGCGCTTTTCGCATGCCTGTTCGCTCTCGCCACCCCGGCCTTCGCCGAGGCGCCTTCGGCGACAGGAGGCCCAATCACCAATCAAACTGAGCGCGACGCCATCGCCGCCCGCGTCCGCGCTGGCGCGCCGTGCGCCAACTGCGATCTCTTCCAGATCGACCTGGCGTACCAATCGGTCGCCGGGCGCAACTTCTCCGGCGCACGCATTCGCCAAGCCGATCTCTCCTTGGCTACGGCGGATCGCGCCCGCTTCCACGGCGCCAACATGTCGCTGACCAATTTCTTCGGTGCGCGCCTTTCCGGCGCTGATCTCACCGAAACTAACCTCGAGGGCGCGACCTTCGTCGGCGCTTATCTCGGCGGCGCCCGCTTCAACGGCGCCGTTCTGACCGGCGCTAACTTCTCAGGCGCCGAGATGGCCGAAGCGATCGGCCTCACACAGGGCCAGCTCGCCACCGCGTGCGGCGACGCAACGACCACGCTTCCGCAAGGCATGACTATCCCCGCCTGCTGAAACAATAGGTAACAATTCTCGCTTACTGCATGTTCACTAGCGAGTTTGTGCCAACGCGCCTAATTCCGGCGCCGTGTTGACACATTTGCGCACCGCCCTCGTCGCGGCCATCGCGGTTTCCGCGATCTGGGCAGCGGACGCGGCTGCGTTTTGGCCGTTCGGCAAACCGCGCGTTGATCTCGCGCCGAGCTATGGCGGCGCCTGCGAAGGCTGTGATCTTTCCGGCCGCATCCTCGCCGGCGCACGGCTGAGCGACTCCAATTTCAACAACAGCGATTTTTCGAGCGCCGTCTTGATGCGCGCCAACGCCTCCGGCTCCGAGTTCGCCGACGCAAATTTCACCGACGCCGATATGCGCCGCAGCCGCCTTGTCGGCGCCGTGTGCCCGCGCGCTGTGTTTGCACGCGCCATGCTGAATAACGCCGACGCGCGCGGGGCGAATTTCCGCCGCGCTGACTTCACCGAAGCCAATGTCAGCCGCATGAATTTCGAAGCCGCCGACATTTCCGGCGCCGATCTCCGCACCGCTCAAGGGCTGACCCAGCCACAGCTCGACCGCGCCTGCGGTGACCGCCGCACGCGCTTGCCCCGCGGGCTGCGCGTGCGGGTGTGCGATTAGCGGCTAGGTCTTCTGCTGCTCCACCACGCGGATGTGCAGCTCTTTCAGCTGCTTCGGCGTCACTTCGCCCGGCGCGTTCATCATCAAGTCTTGGGCTTGCTGGTTGAACGGGAAGACGATGACTTCGCGGATGTTGTCGACGCCCGCCAGCAGCATGACGATGCGGTCCACGCCCGGCGCAGAACCGCCGTGCGGCGGCGCGCCATAGCGGAAGGCGTTCAGCATGCCGCCGAACTTTTCCTCGACCACTTCCTTGCCGTAGCCCGCGATCTCGAACGCCTTGATCATGATTTCCGGCTTGTGGTTACGGATCGCGCCGGACGAGAGCTCCACGCCATTGCAGACGATGTCGTACTGGAACGCGGTGATGTTCTCGATCGTGTCGCGGTCATTCACATCGAGCGCCAAGAACTTCTCGTGATCGAAGTTCGGCATCGAAAACGGGTTGTGGGAGAAGTCGATGCGCTTTTCTTCCTCACTCCACTCGTACATCGGGAAATCGACGATCCAGCAGAATTTGAACTGGTCCTTGTCCGAGAGATTCAGCTCATCGGCGACCTTGTTACGGGCGAGGCCGGCGAACTTGTAAAACACCGCCGGATCGCCAGCGACGAAGAACGCCGCATCGCCGACCTTCAAGCCAAGCTGAGTACGGATCGCTTCGGCCTTTTCCGGGCCAATGTTCTTCGCGATCGGGCCCGCGCCGCCTTCTTCGCCTTCGCGCCAGAAGATATAGCCAAGGCCCGGTTGCCCTTCGCCTTGCGCCCAAGAATTCATGCGGTCGGCGAAGGCGCGCGAGCCGCCGTTCGGCGCCGGGATCGCCCACACCGCATGCTTCGGCTTTTCCAGAATGCGGGCGAACAGACCAAAGCCGCCGCCGCGGAAATGCTCGCTGACATCCGCCAGCACTAAGGGGTTGCGCAGGTCCGGCTTGTCGGAGCCGTATTTCGAGATCGCCTCCGCGTACGGAATACGCGGAAATTCGTTGGCTGGCGTCACGCGCTTGCCGTTGCCGAACTCCTCGAACACGCCGGCGAGCACCGGGCCGATGGCGTTGAACACGTCTTCCTGCGTGACGAAGCTCATCTCGAAATCGAGTTGATAGAACTCGCCCGGCGAACGGTCGGCGCGCGCGTCTTCATCGCGGAAGCACGGCGCGATTTGGAAATACTTGTCGAAGCCCGCCACCATCAGCAGCTGCTTGAATTGCTGGGGCGCCTGCGGCAGCGCGTAGAACTTGCCGGGATGGAGACGCGACGGCACCAGGAAGTCGCGCGCCCCTTCTGGGCTCGACGCCGTCAGGATCGGCGTCTGAAACTCGGTGAAGCCTTGATCGATCATGCGCCGGCGCAAGCTGGAGATCACTTGGCTGCGCAGTAGGATCGACTTGTGCAGCTTCTCGCGGCGCAGATCGAGGAAGCGGTACTTCAGGCGAATCTCTTCAGGATAGTCCGGCTCGCCGAACACCGGCAGCGGCAGCTCTTCGGCAGCGCCAAGAATCTCCGCGCTGACGCAGCGCACTTCGATCTCGCCCGTCGCCAGTTCCTTATTCACCGTCTCGGCCACACGCGCGACGACCTTGCCCTCGACGCTGACCACGCTCTCGGCCCGCAGCCGCTCGAACAGCGCAAACGCCGGCGAGCCGGGGTTGGCGACCAATTGCGTGATCCCGTAATGGTCTCGGAGATCGATGAAGAGCACCCCGCCCAGATCGCGCTTTCTGTGCACCCAGCCGGAAAGGCGCACATCCTTATCGGCGTCGGCCAAGCGGAGGGCGCCGCAGGTGTGGGAACGGTAGGCGTGCATCAAGGGCTCCACGAGTCGGGAAACGGGCCAAAATTCGCGCGACAGGCGCATGCGCGGCGCCGGGTTGTCAAGGCGCGCCCTGACCCGGCAGAACAGCCCCGCGCATGTGCAACCTCTATTCCATGACCAAATCGCGTGAGGCGCTCGTCGCCTATACCCGCGCCATGCGCGATCGCACCGCCAATCAGCCGCCTCTGCCCGCCATTTTCCCGGACCAAATGGCGCCCGTCGTGGGCACCTCAAAAGAAGGTTTGCGCGAGGCCGTCATGATGCGCTGGGGCTTTCCGCCCGCCGGCGGCGGCACACGGCCGGTCACCAATATCCGGAACACCAGCTCCTCTTACTGGCGCGGCTGGCTGGAACAGCCTCGTTTCCGCTGCGTCGTCCCGGTCACCAGCTTTTGCGAGTACACCGACACGTCGCCCAAAGTTGCGAACTGGTTTGCCCTCTCAGAAGAGCGCCCGCTTTTCTGCTTTGCCGGCGTTTGGCGGCCGTGGAGCGGCATTCGTGGCAAGGAGGAAGGCACGCACCTGCTCTTCGCCTTTCTCACCACCGAGGCGAATGAGCTCGTCGCCCCCATTCACGCCAAAGCCATGCCCGTGATGCTGACCGGCGACGAGATCGACACCTGGCTCGAAGCCCCCACGGAACAAGCCCTCGAGCTGGCCAAGCCTTTTCCGGCAGACTGCATGAAGATCGTGCTATCAGGCCCAAGAGAAGATCCGGCGGGGGACGCGCTGATATGAAGAAGCTCATTGGATTGCTCGTGGTGCTGGCCGCACTCGCTGGCGCGGCTTGGTATTTCGTGATCGACGGTGAAGCGCCTGCAAGCGCGCCTGGCGTGATCGATATCGCCGCCATGCGCGCACTCGTCGCCAACGATGCGCCCGAGACCCTGCCGAGCGATGTCCGCATCGAGTTCGTCGGCGAGAGCCAGGCGCCGAGCTTTGCGGCCGAAGCAGGCGCCTTCGATGGCCAGCGCACCTTCTCGTACAATTCGTTTCAGCTAGTGACGCCCACAGGCGACATCATTATCGACGGCGCTGTCGACCGCGCCACCCTCGACGATATGTCGCGCGGCGAAGGCAGCTTCTCGGAAGACGCCTATAATCGCGTGATCAATGCGATGTCAGGCGCCCAGAGCGTTCTGATTACCCACGAGCATCTCGATCACGTCATGGCCATTGCGCGCCATCCTGCGCCTGATCTGATCGCCCGGCGCCTGCAACTCACCGCGCCACAACTTGCTGCACTGCCTGACCACGCGCCCGATGGCGTACTCGCCCCATCGATCGCGCGCATCAGCATCGCAGACTTCGCCACGCCGCAACGCATCGCGCCCGGGATCGTCGCCGTCGCCGCGCCGGGTCACTCGGCCGGCACCATCTTGATCTACGTGCGCACGCCATCGCGCGAATATCTGTTCATCGGAGACATCGCTTGGGTGATGTCGAGCATCGAGAACACGCGCGGGCGCCCACGCTTCATCAGCCTTATGATGCCCGGCGTCGATCCCGACCGGCCCGCGGTGCTGCGCCAGTTGCGCGCGCTCCACGACCTCGCAGCGGCGGAACCAGAACTGGTCATTGTTCCGGCTCACGACGACGCCTACCTCCGCGGTCTGGCGGCGGCGGGCGCGCTAGGAGAGGAGTTCACCGTCCCGGCAGCGCAATAATTCGGTCTTTCCGGGCAAATCATACCCGCGCGCCAGCCCCGGCCTTGACCCCAGGCCCGGCGCGTCCCAACCAGCCCTGATGCGCGTCATCACCAAAACGTCGGACCTGGAGGAGCTGCGCCAGGAACTGGCCACGTTGCCCTTCGTCGCCGTCGACACAGAGTTCATGCGCGAGACGACGTACTGGCCGAAGCTGTGCCTGATCCAGGCCGCAGGGCCAGGCTTCGAAGCGGTCATCGATCCGCTCGCAGAGGGCCTCGATCTGACGCCATTCCTCGACCTGATGGCCGACACCAAGGTGTTGAAGGTGTTTCACGCCGCCCGTCAGGATCTCGAGATTTTCCTGAAGCTCGGCGGTCAGTTGCCGCACCCTGTGTTCGACACACAGATCGCCGCCATGGCGTGCGGTTACGGCGACACTGTCGCCTATGACGCGCTGGTGCAGCAGGTGCTGAAGCGCCGCCTCGATAAATCATCGCGCTTCACCGATTGGAGCCGCCGGCCGCTTTCAGAGAACCAGCTCACCTACGCGCTAGCTGACGTCACCCATTTGCGGGACATCTATCCGCGCATTTACGAGAAGCTGCAGAACGCCAATCGCCTCTCGTGGCTCGACGAAGAGCATGCCTACCTGCTCAACCCAGACATCTACGACACCACGCCAGAGAACGCCTGGAAGCGACTGAAGCTCCGCAAAACCACGGCCGATTACGTGCTGGGCCTGCAAGTCGCCGCGGCGTGGCGCGAGCGCCAGTCGCAATTGCGCGACGTTCCGCGCGGCCGCATCGTCAAAGACGAAGCGCTTTACGAGATCGCCGAACAGCGCCCGAAAAATGCTGGCGATTTTGACCGTATGCGCGCCGTCCCGCGCGGCTTCGGCAATTCGCGCGCCGCACAGGAGCTGATCCAAGCGCTTGATAAGGCGTTCAGCGACCCCAATCGCCCAGTCTACAAGTACGACCGTCCGCCGCCTTTGCCATCGGGCCTCGGCTCTACGGTCGAGCTGCTGAAAGTACTGCTGCGCTACGAGGCTGAAACCCACGAGGTCGCCCCGCGTCTCATCGCATCCGCCGCCGACGTCGAGGCTATCGCCGCCGACGACAACGCCAATGTGCCCGCACTTAAAGGCTGGCGCCGCGGCGTGTTCGGCGAACGTGCGCTGGCGCTGAAACACGGCAAACTCGCGCTCAAGCTCCGCGACGGCAAAGTCTTCGTGGAGGACTCGATCACGTGACTGAGCCGGCCGAGCGCGGCCCGGTCACACTGGGCGAAATCGCCCGCGGCGTGCGCGACGATCTACTGCAATGGGATCGCGGCTTAGTCGGCACTTTCATCGCCTTGGTTTGGAAACCCGGGGCCGTTGCGCGCGGCTTTATTTTCGAGCGCGACGAGCGATGGGCCAAGCCGTGGCGCTACCTTTTGTTCGGCGTACTCGCGAACGTTGCCGCCACTTGGTTTGTGCTCGACAATTTGAACTACCGCGAGCGGCTTGGAATCAGCGCCCAAGTTGATGAACTCGCATTCCTGCTGGACAACGCGGCCCTCGTCACACTCTTCGTGTTGCCGTTTGTGGCGCTCGCGATGCGGCTGTGTTTTCTCGGCCTCTAGGTGCGCTACATCGATGCGCTCATCGTTCTTTTCTACTCGCAAGGTCAGGTGAATCTACTCGGCGTGCTTTCTCTCGCGATCATGGCAGCGACTGGCTCGCAGATCGCCAATGTGCCGATCACGATCGCCGCACTACTCTATTTTGTGTGGGCTTGGGCAAGCTTTGCGGTCGGTCCTTGGTGGCGACGTCTATTGGCCGCGCTGCTCACGCTCATCGCAGGCCAAGCCATAAACGGAGCCATCGTCTACGCAGCGTTTCACCTACTACGATGAGCTGCTCGCCGCCCCCACACACGCGGCCTTGAAGTCGTAGTCGACCTGCGTTGCGCAGTCGGGCCACTTACGGGTTTCGATCCAGTACTGCGTGAGGCCAAGCCGCGTTGCGATCTTGGGGCGAAGCGACGATGATTATCTGGCCGCAAGGGGCGCCTTGCATCGGGCGCAGCGGCGGCCGGTGAACACCGACCGCCGCCCAGGCGCTTAAAATGCGTACCGACCGACGAGTTGGAACACCGGGCCGGTGCTCTCCGTCTCCAATTCGTACTCGTCGTAGAGCCGGCTCCGCTGGAAGTCCTCGGTGATGAACTTGTCGAACACTTCGTCCTTCGACGCGTCGAGCAGGTTGGAGCCGATCAGCCGCAGCGAGAAACGTTCGCCAAACCGCCGCTCCACGAAGATTTCCAGGTCGGCGCCGTACTGAATAAGCTGTTCTTCGGTGACGATCCGCGACTGCGCGTCGCCTTGTTGGCGGTACGTCGCACCGAAGGCTGCGTCCCAATGCGGCATGTCGTGGATGAAACCCACGTTAAACACATATTCCGCTTGGTTATTGAAACGGCGCGCGCCGAATTCGTCCTCAATCTCACTATCCAGCCAGGAATAATTGAGGAACACGCCAGTGTCATCGAGTCCGAGAGCGGTGAGCGGAGTCGAGAGATCGACCTCGTATCCCCACACTTGGCCGTCTCCAGTGTTGCGGACGCCATAGACATAAACCGGCGCATCGTAATCGCCCGGATCGTCAATGTAGCCCTCCGTGAACGCGCCCGTGTTGAAAATCTCGATCACGTCCTGGACGTCGCGGTAGAAGAAATTGAAGCCGATGACACCGGCGCGGCCAATGCGGTGTTCATAGCCAATATCGACGCCCCAGGCCGTCTCAGGCGACAGCTGAGCGTTGCCTTGAAAGTCGTTGTCTTCAAACTCTTCCTCGAACAAGGTCGGCATGATGAAACGGAAGCTCGGCCGCCGCACTGTGCGCGCGATACTGAAGTTGATCCGATCTTCTTCGGTCAGATTCCAACGCAGGTGGGCTGACGGCAACAAGATGTCGTACTCGTTGCTTTCGGTGACCGCCTCTTCGACATCCGTAACCTCGACCTCGGTGGTTTCATAACGCACGCCTGTCTCCCACTCGAAGGCGCCGAACTCGCCGGACACCATTACGAACGGATCGATGCGGTGTTCCTCAAGGGCGAAGTTGCCGCCGTCAGGAATCTCCTGATCCAAATCAGCAAGCGGATCGGTCCACGGATCGCCGACATAAGGCGGGGCATCGCCAACAGGCGGGACGCCATCGAATTCGAACTCGCGCACAAGCAACGTGCCCTCGCGCTGCTTGTTGTTGTAATCAACACCGAACTCAATTTGCATCGACTCTCCGAGCCGGAATTCCTGAGCCACCGAGAAGCTAAACTCGTCGTCGGTGAACTGCAGCCGCTCGTCGTCGCCTTCGAAGCTGTCGATCAGCCCGCCGCCGTCGAGTTCGGTTTCCGATTCACCCTCAATGCTGTCTTCCTCGAACCTAGCGACACCGAGATCAAATTTGATCTCGCCACCAAGAAAAGGGTGGTCAAAGTCAAGTTGGAAGGCAGTGTTTTCCTGATCGATGTACGCGTAGCCCGGCACAATGACTTCGAGGTCTACGCCGCCGTCGTACTCAAACGAGTTTTCTATCTCTTCCCGCTCGGTGCGCACCCACACACCCGAAAGGCGCAGTTCACCTTCGCCCACCGGCAAGAAGAATGAGCCATTCAGCGTGTAGTCTTCGCCATCGCGGACATCGGACTGCACTTCGGTGTTTTGCAACTCGAACGAAGGATCACCATCCCAGTGCACGCCTCCGGGCGGGGTCGTGTAACGTTCGCTGAACTTGTCCTTCGGGTTGTGTCGACCCTGAAAGCTGCCGCCCAAGAGCACGCGTCCTGGTCCGAGCGCGCCACCCCAAACCCCGGCAACGCTGCCTTCTGTCTCGTCATCGTTGTAGTGCAGTGCGCCAGCGCGGATGTAGCCGCCTTCTAGCGAATATGCGTCCCTCAGAACAATGTTGAGCGCGCCCGCGACGGCGTCGCCCGAGCGATTGGCCGATGAACTGCGAATGATCTCGACACGCTCGACAAGTTCAGCCGGAATGCGATCGACAAAGAACGTCCGATCGAACCCGGAACCCGGAACGCGCTCGCCGTCGATCAAAACCTGCGTGTAACCGCCGCCCAGGCCCCGCAGCTGCAAGTCATCTGCTTCGCCCATGTCTGAGCCGGCGAACGCCGCGCTAGGCGTACGGCGCAACATGTCGCCAACAGTGCGTGGCTCGAAGCGTTGGAAATATTCCAGGCCGTATTCGAGAACCGGCGGCGCACCTTCAACACGATTGCGATACTCGATCTCGCCGAGAACGACGATCGCTTCGCTTTGCGTCGGCGCCTCTTGGTCCGACTGCGTATCTTGCGCCTGCGCCGCGCCGGTGAAAGCAAAAGCCGCGCTTGCAACACCGAGCAACCACGCCTTGGTTCTGGAGTATGACATCGAAAGAGCCCCTGGGTGTACGATCCAACCTGGGGCCAATTAGATTGGTGCTGTGACGGTTTGACTTAGCTTATGTGATGCCTTTGTCATAAATGCCGGGCAAAAGCGCATAGCACATCAACGGGGGCACTATGCGGCTGGTTATCGCGATCATCACTTTGTCGGCACTGGCCGCCTGCGCAACGGCGCCGAGCGTGCCGGCTGTACGAGAAACCGCTGCGGTCGCGCAAAGCGGCGATGCCGCCGACGATCCCGCCATCTGGGTTGCATCACAACCCGAACAAAGTCTCGTCATCGCCACCCAGAAAAAGGGCGGGCTCTATATTTTCAACCTGCAAGGCGACATCGTTCAGGAAGCGCCTGGCGGCGAGCCGAACAACGTGGACATCCGCGAGGGCTTTGCGTGGAGTGACGGCGCCGCGCCTATAGTTGGCGCCAGCGACCGCACGGACAACACCATTGTGCTCTGGCGTTTTGATCCCGTGACGCGCCGTCTGGATCCCACCCCCCGCGCGCGCATCGCGACCGGACTTGTGGAAGTCTACGGTTTCTGTTTTGGCCGCATTGGCGGTGAACTCGTCGCCGTCGTCACCGATCGCGACAGCGGCGACATTGGTGTTTGGCGCATAACTATTGCTGCCGATGGCGCAATCGCATCAGAACGCATCGCATCCTACTCGCTCGGCAGCATTGCCGAAGGCTGCGTCGTTGATGACGAGAATGGCGTTTACTACGTGGCGCAAGAACTTGTCGGCATCTGGCGCATCGAAGCCGAGGACTCGGACGGATCCAGCCGTCGCCTGATTGACCGGGTCGCTGGCGGCAATCTCGTTGCCGACGTTGAGGGCCTCACGATTTGGAACGGCGAGGATGGCGGCGGTTATTTGGTCGCCTCAGTCCAGGGCGCTTCGCGTTACGCGGTTTATGACCGCGATGGCGCCAATGCCTATCGCGGCGCCTTCGCCATCGGTCCTTCTATCGACAGCAGCGCCGACCGCGTTCAAGGCACCGACGGTATCGATATCGTCTCTGCGCCACTGGGACCAAATTATCCCCGCGGGCTGTTCGTCGCGCAGGACGACCGCAATACCAACCCGTCCGAGCTGCAGAACTTCAAATACGTGTCGTGGGCCGACGTAGAAACCCTGCTAGGTTTGCGCTGACAAAACTTCACGGCACGCAGCCTTGAAGTCGTAGTCCACTTGCGTTGCACAATCGGGCCACTTACCGGTCTCGATCCAATATTGCGTGAGGCCAAGTCGGGCTGCGATCTTTGGGAAGCGACGATGCTTCCAAATCGGCGTTCCGCCATTGGACACAAAGAGCTGCAGCGGCGATTGCGCCCGCGCCATTCCGAATGAGTCGTGATTGTCCGGCCGCAGCGGGCGACCTGCATCAAGCGCAGCTTCCAGCACATCGAGTGCGCTATCTGCACACCCATGGCTCGCCACGAAAAGGATCGTGGAGAGCGCCAACGGCCCTTCAGCGTGCGCCACATGCTTCAACAGCCGATCGCAGGCAGCGCTCCGCGCTTCACCGTCGAGCCGCACCATCATCGCATAATTGCGCAACACCATGACATCGCGCTCAGTCACGGCGCGGCGGGGCGGTACGCCTGGCGCCGCGAGCGCCTCCGCTTCGTCGATGCGGCCTGCAGCGCAGAGCGTGCTCCACATCAGATACCAGATGAACGCGGAATCGGGCCAACGCGCCCATGCCGCCTGCATGATCTCGAGCGCGGTCTCCACTTCGCCGCGCGCCGTCATCAAACTCGCGCGCAATCCCTCGACCGCAGGACCAAGCGGATCCAACCGGCTCGCGAGCTCCAGCGCCGCCGCAGCCTCGCGCATGCGCCCAACGCCGTAGAGCCAAGCCGAACGCGCCACATGCAGCGAGGCATCGTTCGGCGTGCGCTTCAGCGCCTCATTCACCAGCCGAAGTTTTTCGGCATGATCGCCAAACGCTGGCTTTAACAACGACAGCGCCGCCATCGCTTGAGCGCAATCGGGATCCAACGCCAGCGCCCGCTCAGCCGCCGCCAACGCAGCGTCATGCTGCGGCTCGCCAATCATGTCGCGGTCACGCGGCAGCAAGAACGCCCGCACACTCGCCAGCGCCGCCCAGCCATCGGCGAAGTCTGGCGCGAGACTCACACAGCGCTCCAGTAGCACCTCCGCCTGGTCTTCCTCCACATCGCTCAGCAGCAGCCATATCTGGCGCGCGCGCAGATAGAGTTCGTAGGCGGCCGGATCGATCCGGAGCGCCGCACGCTCCGACTGCGCCAGCGAACGGCGCAACGACATCGCCACCTTGCTGGCAATCTCATCCTCCAGCGCGAATGCGTCAGCCCGATCGCCGTCGAAGCGTTCGCTCCACAGCACCACGCCGCTCGCCGCTTCGATGAGTTGTGCGTTCACCCGAAGCTTGCTTCCGCCGCAGCGCACCGAGCCATCCAGAACATGCGTCGCGCGCAGCACCGTCGCTGCGTCCGTCTTACGTGCGCCGCGAAACTGAAATGCAGACGTGCGCCCAATCACCTTGATCTTGGAATTGCGCAGCAACGTCATGATGATTTCGTCGGCCACGCCTTCGGCGAAATACTCCATCGACGGATCGTCGCTCTCATTGTCGAACGGCAGCACCGCCAGCACAGGCTCAGTTCGCCGCTTTGTTGGCGCGGGCGCCCCGATCCGCTGCAGCGTGAAGATTTCCAGCGCTTCGCTCATCTTATCGAGCTGCACCGCGCCAGCGGGATGAAGCCGCTTCGCTAAGGGACCACGCACGGCTCGGCGCACATCCATCGACACCACCACGTCGCCAGGCTGAGCCAATTCCTGCAGCCTCGACGCGACATTGACGCTGTGGCCGAAGAGATCGCCCGTCTCAGAAATCAGCACGTCGCCAATATGGACGCCGACGCGAATGCTCTTGCGATCAATGCTGACGCAGACATGTTCCGCCGCCGCTAGCGCGCCCGAGGCGGATGCGAACTCGAGCATGAAGCCGTCGCCCGCCGTGTTGAAAACCCGGCCCGCGCCGGCGCCTGCAATCTTCATGAGCAAGTCGCGCAGCTGCGAGACGAGTTCCACCGCGCGCGCTTCATCGGTCTCAGTCAGCGCTGAAAAGCCGGCGACGTCGATCGACATGATCGCCGCAAGCTTTCGGGGGCCCAGGTCTTCGGTCACGCTGCCACGCCTCGCTGTTCGCCGCACTCATAGCACGGGGGCCGGCAAAGGCAGCGCGTTTACGCCTCGTCGGCGGCGGGCAGGTCCTGGAAGTACGGCTCGACCTTGCCGGTATATTTGATCGTCAGCTGCTTGCCGCGCCGGTCCAGGGTCTTTCCGACGGCCAGCCGCACCCAGCCCTCGCTGACGCAATATTCCTCGACGTTCGTTTTCTCGTTGCCATTGAAACGCACGCCAACGCCGCGCTCCAGCGCGGCTGCGTCGTAATGGGGATTGTCAGGATCGACCGAAAGACGGTCGGGCGGCGCATCGCTCATGTGATCTTTGTCTCCGCTGTTAGACCGAGCCACTGGGCGACGGCCTCCAGCCGGCGCATGGCGGTCTCCGTGACCAGGTGCGCCGCCTTCTTCTTCACCCGAAGCACTAGCCTGCCGTCAACAGCAGCAGCCTCGAAACTTGCGAGCAGCGCCTCGCTTCGGCCGGATAAATCGGCCCCGAGGCGCAAAGTGGCCCCCAGGGCAGCGGCAGCGGTTTGCCGCTCATCGCTGAGGAGGCGCGTGTAGGCCTCGGCGTGCCGCGGCGGCGCCTTGGTGTAACGGTGGTGTATGGCCGCCGCCAAGAAGGCGCGCTCCTCGTGGCTGATCGCCGCCAGCGGCGCGCGCAAAATGAGATCGAACATCACCTCGACGCGCTGGTCCGGATGCAGCGGCGCGCCGACATCCGCCAGCCGCGCCGCCGCCCCGCGGAGGACTTCCTCACGCTTCTTCGGGAACACGTTGTCCTGACCATCCAGAATGGGCGCAATCCATTCCTCTAACGCGCGTCCAAACCCGCGCGTGCGCGTCCAGCGTCCCGCCAGCGCCTCGGCCGCCGCAATCAGCGGATGCCCCGCAAGTGCCGCTTCACTCATGCGCTCGATCAACACGCCTTCGCGCAACCCAAATGCAGACAGCACCACGCGATCGAACTGGCCTGCAAGCATCACATGCTCCAGCACCACAGCCGCGTACGGCAGCGTCTCCGCGCGCTTGGCCGCCGACTCTTCCAACTTTTCCAACGAACGCTTGCTCTGCCCGCGCACGACTTCCGCAACCTTCAGCACCTGCGCGCGGCTCATCTCGTGATGATGCAGCACGCCAAGCGGATGGTTCTTCAACGACATGTCGATCCGGCCCAACGCACGCCAAGCGCCGCCGACCGCGTAAAAATCACCGCCGCGCTTGCCGAGCAATTTGGTGCCGCCAAGCACTTCCGCGACGCGTTTGCTGACGCGCACATAATCGATCTCTTCGCCGCGCATCAACGTCAGCGGCCCAAGCGGAAACGTCTCGCCGCGGCCAACGCCTTTGGGGCCGATCTCGATAAGCTCCAGACTCGCGCCACCAAGATCGCCGACGATGCCCTTCGCGTCGGGCGCGCCAGCGCTGACGCCCAGCGCCGAAAGCCGCGCCTCGTCTTCTCCACTCAAAATGCGCAGCTTGATGCCGGTCTCGGCTTCAACCATGTCCGAGAAAGCTTGGCCATCAGACGCTTCCCGCACCGCTGCGGTGGCGACCGGAAAAACCTGATCGATCTTCAAGGCCTCGATCAAAGTCGCAAAGCGCCGCAAAGCGCGCAGCGCGATATCGACGCCATCTTCTGACAAGGCGCCCGTGCGCCCAATATCGCGCCCGAGGCCAGCCATGACTTTTTCATTGAGCGTCGGCGTCATCGACCGCCCATCGATCCGATAGGCGACGAGACGCACCGAGTTGGAGCCGACATCGATGACGGCTGCGTCGTCACCGTCGCGGAGAAAGGCGCCTGTCATGACAGGCGCTGCGTGCGCTTAGTAGTTCCGTGCGCCGATGTGATCGAACGCCGCCGGCGCGTCGCCCTTGAGCGCACGACCGCGCCCCGAGAGACTCGGGTTGCGCATGAAGTACACATGCGCCGAGAACGGCTCATCAAGTTTTGAGACATCTACCCGTTTGAATACCCCATCCTGGTCCATGTACCAGGATTGCGCCTCGTCGTTGAGGTTCGCGACCAAGATCTGATCGAGTATCTGCTGGTGAACCGTGGGATTTTCAACCGGGCACATGACCTCAACCCGGCGCTCTAAGTTCCGCGGCATCCAATCGGCCGAAGAGATATACACTTTGGCGTTCGCGTTCGGCAATTTCGCTCCATTGCCGAAACAGACGATCCGTGAGTGCTCCAAAAAGCGCCCAACGATCGATTTCACCCGAATATTCTCGCTCATGCCCGGCACACCGGGCCGCAGGCAGCAAATGCCGCGCACGATGAGTTCGATCTTCACGCCCTCGTTCGAGGCCCGGTAGAGCGCATCGATGATCTCTGGATGGACCAGCGCATTGAGCTTTGCCCAGATCGAGCCGCCGCGCCCAGAGCGCGCATGTTCGATCTCATCGTCGATCAGCTTCAGCAAAGTCGCCTTGGAATTGATCGGCGACATTGCGATCTTTTCGAGCTCAGCCGGCCGCGCATAGCCCGTCACAAAATTGAAGAGGCGGTTGGCGTCGCGGCCCAAGGCCGGATCGCAGGTGAACAACGACAAGTCCTGATAGATGCGCGCCGTGATCGGGTGATAATTGCCGGTGCCGAAGTGCGTATAAGTACGCAAACCGTGCGCTTCGCGCCGTACGACCAAACTCACCTTCGCGTGCGTCTTGAAGTCGATGAAGCCGTACACAACCGAAGCGCCGGCGCGCTCCAGCATTTGCGCAACACGCAGGTTTGCCTCTTCGTCAAAGCGCGCCTTCAACTCGATCAACGCGGTGACGTTCTTGCCTGCTTCCGCTGCCGCCACGAGAGCCGCAACAATCGGCGAATCCTTCGAGGTGCGGTAGAGCGTTTGCTTGATCGCCACTACCGCCGGATCAGCAGCCGCTTGGCGCACGAACTGCACCACCGCATCGAACGATTCATACGGGTGGTGCACCAGCATGTCCTTGGCGCGGATCGCAGCGAAGCTATCGCCGCCGAAATCCTTGACCCGCTCAGGTGAGCGCGGCTCGTAGCGCTTGAACTTCAGATCGGGCCGATCCTCGTTCACCAGCGCCGAAAGCGCAGAAAGCCCCAGCATGCCTTCAACCAGGATCACATCGCGCGCATCGGCCTCGATCTCGCCCACGATGAACGCGCGCAAATCCTCAGGCATCGAAGCTTCGACTTTCAAGCGCACGATGTCGCCCAAACGCCGCTCTTTCAGCCGCGCCTCGAACTCGCGCACGAGGTCTTCGGCCTCTTCCTGAATTTCAATGTCGCTGTCGCGCACGACGCGGAAGGCGCCCTGCGATTCCACGCGATAGTCCGTAAACAGCTCATCGAGGAAGAGCGTGATCGTGTTCTCAAGCGTCAAGAAGCGCCGCTGCTGGCGCTCGCCCGGGCCGAGGTCTTCAGCGTTCGCCTGCGTAACATCGATGAAGCGGGCCACTTGGCTCGGTACGGGGATCAGCGCATTCAGCGCACGCCCGTCCGACTTGCGCTTCAGCTTCAGCGCGATGGCAAACCCAAGGTTTGGAATAAACGGAAACGGGTGCGCCGGATCGACGGCGAGCGGCGTCAGCAGCGGAAACACTTCCGCCATGAAGAACGACTTCAAATAAACGCGCTCATCGCGCGTAAGCTCTTCCGGATTCAGCACCGCGATGCCCGCGCCGCGCATCTCTTCGCGCAACGCCTGCCAGCGCACTTGCTGGCGGTCGATCAGCTTGGTCGCCTCGGCGTGGACGCGCACCAATTGCTCGCCGGGCGTCAGTCCGTCGAGGCTCAGAACTTGAGCGCCCGCCTTGATCTGCTCGTGCAGACCGGCGACGCGCACCATGAAAAACTCATCGAGGTTCGAGGCCGAGATCGAAAGAAAGCGCAGCCGCTCAAGCAGCGGATGGTTCGGGTTCTCGGCTTCCTCCAGCACGCGCGTATTGAACGCCAGCCAAGAAAGCTCGCGGTTGATAAACCGTTGTGGGCTCGTCAGCAGCGGCGAAGCTTCTTTCTTCGCCACGGCGCGCGTCTTCTTGCGCGGCTTAGCCATCTCTTAACCGTCCTCACCACCCCGGCTTGCTTCCATGCGCGCCAGCGCCTTTTTGGCGACAGCGAGGGAAACCGGTTTTGCTCCGCGCACCAGTTCCGCATCGAGCGCCGCGGCGCACGCTTGCGCCGCCGCGAACGTCCTTGGGAGCCGTCGCACCAGATATTGAGCAGCATCATCGCTCAATTGAATGAATTGTTCGCGACATATCCGGCGCAAAACCACGTCCAAAAGCGCCTCATCCGGCTCTTTCAGCCGCGCCACCGGCAACGCCGCCAGCCTCGATCGCAAATCGGGCAGGCTAACCGGCCACTCTCCGGGCGCCTTAACGCCCGTTAGCAGAACCGCGCCGCCGCCGCTCCGGGCCATATCGAGCACCCGCCACATCGCCGCTTCGCCGGCCGCAGCCGCATCCTCGATCAAGAGCCGCCCGCCGCCATCGCGATAGACGGAAGCCGCCTCGTCCGGCCCGCTTGCCTGATCCATTTGCCGTGCGCCGACTTCTAGAGCCCAGGCGAGGGCGAGGTGGGACTTGCCGGAGCCCTTCGGCCCAACAAGCGCCAACGCCCCGCCCGGCCACGCGCGCCAGTCAGTCAACAACCGCGCCGCGTCACGATTGGCGTCAGCCACCACCAGCGTATCGGGCGATCGCTCGCCCATGCGGAATTCAAACAGGCGCGGCTGCTCGCTCATTGTGGCGATCAGCCTATCTCCGCGCCACGCGCAGAACCGGGCCGTTGGCGCTCCGCTCCAGCGTCACGCCGCGCCGCGCCAACTCCGCCGCGAGTTGCTGCTCCTGACCCGAGAACGAGAATGAGACGAGCGCGCCTTCGCGGCCGACAGCTTCGATCCGGATCTCGGAAACCATCGTCTGCGCCGCCGTTTCCAACGCTGATTTAATCTGCTCCCACTGACGCTGATCGCTGTAGAGCGCCGAAGCAGAAATGCGCCCGCCAGGCCCAACGCCAACAACTGCGCGCGCTTTCCAATCAGCCTGCACCTGCGCGTTCGCTTGATCGGCCAGCGAAGCCAAAGCCGCACGCAACGCCGCTGCGTCCGAGCCCTGAATGCGCGCCGTCACTTCACCGCGATCACGCCGCGTGTCGGCGCCGACTTCAACCAGCTGCGCCGTCGCCGTCGAACCCTGCACGCGCAACGTCGCGTAGATCGCGCTCGCGGACGCCGCTTGCTGCGCATAGGGCGCCGCCACATCCCAAGCCGGTGCGCCCTGCAAATCCGCCGGCGCAATACGCAGCGGCGCAAGCTCGTTGCCGAAACCGCCTTGCGTCCAGACATCGCGCCACAGCGCCGCTGTCTCTTCTTCAACGCCCGCGCCGCTAATCGGCGCGATCAGCATTGGCGGCCCGCGCATATCGATGACAGTCAGCCCTTGCTGACGCAGCCGCGCCGTCACCGTCTCCGGATTGAAGCGAATGGTAAGCCGGCCAATGTAGCGCGTGGAGGAGCGGCGCTCTTCTTCGACATCGACGCTCATCACCAGCAAATCGAAAGAGTTCCCCTCAACCACGGGCATCCCGCGCGCCGCCAAATCGGCCGCTGTCGTGATCCGGCGCACCAGCCGCTCGAACCCCATGCGATACGCCGCCGTGAAGCCGGCCTGCTGCGCCGCCGCCGAATTGGCGGCTGTTTCGTCCACATAAACACCGCTCACAGCGTAGACATTGTCGCGGGCCTGAGCGCTTGCGGCCCCTGGCGCGAACGCGCACAAGGCCGCCAGGAACAGGGCAGTGAAGGCAGCCCAGGGCGTGGCTTTCATAAGCAGGTACCTCGTTGCGCGCTTTTGGATGGGTGATTGAACCCTACCCGGCGCGGAATCGCCTATCAATGTGGCGGCTTCTGGACTCATAGCGTGACCAACTCAACCCGTACCCCTGCCGGAACAAATGGCCTGACCTACCGGGACGCCGGTGTGGACATCGACGAGGGCGAGCGCCTGGTCGATTTGATCAAGCCCGCCGCGAAATCCACAGCCCGGCCGGGCGCGGAAGCGGCATTGGGCGGTTTCGCCGCCGTCTTCGATCCCAAGGCCGCCGGTTTCAAGGACCCGATCTTCCTCGCCACCACGGACGGCGTAGGCACCAAGCTCAAGATCGCCATCGAAAGCGGCCGCCACGACACCGTGGGGATCGACCTCGTCGCCATGTGCGTGAACGACCTCTCGGCCCAGGGCGCCGAGCCGCTGATGTTCCTCGATTATTACGCCACCGGCAAATTGAACGCCGAAGAGGCCGCAGCAGTCGTCAACGGCATCGCCGAGGGTTGCCGCCAAGCCGGCGCCGCACTCGCTGGCGGTGAGACGGCTGAGATGCCGGGGATGTACGCCACAGGCGATTACGATCTCGCCGGCTTCTCCGTCGGCGCCGCCGAACGTGGCACGCTGCTGCCGCGCATCGATGAAATGCAAGCCGGCGATGTCATCGTCGGCATCGCCTCCAGCGGCCCGCACTCCAACGGCTATTCGCTGGTGCGCAAAGTCGTTGAACGCAGCGCCCTTGCCTGGGACGCGCCCGCGCCATTCGCCGCTGGCCAAACGCTCGCCGAAGCTTTGCTCACGCCCACGCGCATCTACGCCAAAGCGCTAAAGCCCATCTTCGCCGCCAAGCTCGCAAAGGGCGCCGCTCACATCACCGGCGGCGGCCTCGTCGAAAACACGCCGCGCGCGCTGCCGGATCACCTAGCCGCCGATTTCGACTGGACCGCCTGGACACGCCCTGCCGTCTTCGAATGGCTGCAAAGCACCGGCGGCGTCCCCGAAGAAGACATGCGCCGCACCTTCAATCTCGGCATAGGCATGATCCTCATCGTCGAACCGGCGAAGGCCGATAGCGTCGTCGCGCAACTCAACGCCGCCGGCGAACAAGCATTCAAGATTGGCGTGCTGAAAGCAGCATGAGCAAGAAACGCGTCGCCGTTCTCATCTCCGGACGCGGCACCAACCTGCAAGCGCTGCTCGACGCCGAGCAAGAAGCCTACGAAATCGCGCTCGTCGTCTCCAACGTCCCCGGCGCCGAAGGCCTCAATCGCGCCCGCGCCGCCAACGTCGAAGGCATCGTGCTCGATCATAAATCCTACGGCCAAAACCGTGAAGCCTTCGAGCGCGATCTCGATGCGCTCCTCATCCAACATAACATCGAGATCGTCGCCCTCGCCGGCTTCATGCGCGTGCTGACGCCCTTCTTCGTCCGCGCCTGGGCCGGCCGCCTCATCAACATTCACCCTTCACTCCTGCCGAAATTTCCCGGCACCAAAACCCACCAGCGCGCCCTCGAAGCGGGGGAGAGCGAACACGGCTGCACGGTTCATCTCGTCGTCGAAGAAGTCGACGCCGGCGAAATCCTGGGCCAAGCGAAAATGCCAGTCGAACCCGCCGACACGCCCGAAACGCTGGCTACACGCGTGCTTATTCTCGAACACGACCTCTATCCGCGCTGCCTCGCAGACCTCGCGCGCGCGCTTCGCAAGTAGCGACTAGCTCGCACTTTCACTCGCAATTACCCGTCATCGTTCCGCCCGCATTCCACGCGCAAGTCCCGCGCGGGAGAAACATCATGCACGCCTTCACGCGGCCATCGCGGCGCGGCTTCTTGGCCGGCGCAGCAAGTCTCGCCGCGATCCCGCAAGCTTACGCGCAAGCGCCCTCCGTCTCGTTTCTGGTGATTGGCGATTGGGGTGAAAGTTCAAACGGTCAGCACGCCGTCGCAGGCGCCATGGGACGCATCGGCGCCGAGATCGGCAGCGCCTTCGTGATCTCCACCGGCGATAATTTCTATTCCCGCGGCGTAGCGTCCGTCGACGATCCGCAATGGACCGAGACCTTCGAAAGCGCCTTCAGCGCGCCTTCACTGCAAACGCCGTGGTACGCCGTGCTCGGCAATCACGACTATCGCGGCTCCATCGCCGCTGAGATCGACTACACGATCGAAAGCCCGCGTTGGCACATGCCGTCGCGCTATTGGCGCCAAGACATAACCATCGGCGCAGACACTGCGTCCTTCTTCATGCTAGACACGTTCCCGCTTACCCACATGGGCTCAGCCCGTGCCCGCGTGCCGATCCTGGGCGATAGCAGCGAAGCACATGCCCAACTCCGCTGGCTCGAGGTCGAACTCGCGGCCTCACACGCCCGCTGGAAGATCGTCGTGGGCCACCATCCAATCCTCTCGAGCGGCGCGCACGGCGGCGACGACATGTTGGCGCAATACGTCCAGCCATTGCTGCAGCGTTACGATGTGAACGCCTATTTCAACGGTCACGACCACGACCTCGAACTCCTGCGCGACGGCGATGTGAACTACATCTGCTCCGGCGCAGGCTCCGAGTTCCGCGGCATGCGCGCGCCACTGCCGCAGACCCGGTTCGCCCACAGCGGCCTGGGCTTTGTCTCGTGCCGATTGGGTGAGGCGCCAAGCGTTCGCTTCCATGACGGCGAAGGCCGCGTGCTCCACACAGCGCAACTAGAAGCGCTGGAATGAACGCCGTGTCCGCTTCCGGCGCGACGAAACGCGCGCCGGCGCCTATATCTCCGCCAAGGAGACTCCCATGGCTGAACGCGACTATGTGCTCGGCACGCACGACGACGAAATCTACCGGCTCGGCTTCCAGCACCGCGTCTGGCGCCCCCGGGCGCTCGACGCTTGGGCCCGCGCCCGCATCGGCGACGGCTGTAAAGTCATAGATTTCGGCGCCGGGCCTGGCTTCGCCACGATGGACCTCGCCGAAATGGTTGGCCCGACTGGCCAAATCCACGCGCTCGAACGCTCACGGCGTTTCCTCGACACGCTTGAGGCGCAAGCCAAAGCCCGTGGCTTCGGCCAAGTCCGAGCCCACGAGATCGACGTCACCACCGACGCCATCCCCGTCACCGGCGCTGACGCCGCCTGGGCCCGCTGGATCTTCGCCTTCCTGCCCAACCCGAAAGCGGCGCTTCAAAAACTGGTCGACGCCGTCCGTCCCGGCGGCACGCTCGTCTTTCACGAATACATCGACTACCAAACCTGGAAGCTCGCGCCGCCGGCGCCGAACTTCGAAAAATTCGTCGACGAAGTTTCCGCCAATTGGCGCGCCTCCGGCGGCGAGCCGGACATCGCCCGCCACTTGCCGGCGTGGCTCACCGAAATGGGCCTCAAGGTCGAGAGCCTGAAGCCTTACGTCGATGTCGTCTCCAAGGACGACAATGTCTGGCGCTGGCCAATCGGCTTTTTCGACATCCACATCGATCGCCTGCTCGAACTCAATCGCATCACGCCGCAAATCGCCAAGGACATGCGCGACGAATTCGAGCGCGTCTCACAGCAACCTGGCACGCTCATGGTGACGCCGCTCGTGCTCGAAATAATTGCGCGCAAGTAGCTTGCGCACGCCAACGCCAAGCGTACCGTCGTCGTCGCGTTCAAACCAAGGAGAGCGCGTACATGGCAAAGACACCAAGCGGCCCGCCGCCAAAGCAAACCGGCACCACCAGCAAACCGGGCGGCGGCTCCAAAGCCAACCCGACCCCGGTCAAAGGCCCCGCCGGCGGCAAAAAGAAATAAGCTCCGGGACCGCGCGTCTTCAGACGCGCACGGTGCATCAAACAAAAAGGGCGCTGCCATCAAGCAGCGCCCTTCCTGTAAAACGAAACAAGTGCGGGCCTAAGGCCTGCGATCCGAACTCAGCCCACGATCTCTTGATCGTTGAAGAAGAACGCGATCTCGCGCTCGGCATTCTCTAAGCTGTCCGAGCCGTGGACGCTGTTGGCTTCGATCGACTCGGCGAATTCCTTGCGGATCGTGCCGGGCGCCGCATTGGTCGGGTTGGTCGCGCCCATCACGTCGCGATAGGCGGCGACGGCGTTCTCGCCCTCAAGAACCTGGATCACCACCGGGCCCGAGATCATGAAGTTCACGAGGTCGCGGAAGAATGGGCGCTCTTTGTGGATCGCGTAGAAGCCCTCTGCCTGGCCTTCGGACAGAAGCACCCGCTTTTGCGCGATGATGCGCAGGCCGGACTTTTCGATCACGGCGTTGATCGCGCCGGTCAAATTACGCTTGGTCGCGTCCGGCTTGATGATCGAGAAAGTGCGTTCGACGGCCATGGGGTATCTGCGCTCCGGCTTGATTTGGAGCCGGGTCTATAGCCGCGCGATGGCTCCGGGCCAAGTGCGTCAGAAATGCTTCAAGATCGAACGCTCAAAAACAGCGCAGCGAGCCCACTCGGCCGTCCGTGCCAACGATGATATTGAGCCGCTCAGGCGAAAAATCCTGAGTGACCATCATGTCGGGCGTAATGATCCGCGTCCGCGCCGGCAGCGTCGCGCGGTCGATTTGAGCGGCCGGCGACCCCACCAACGAAGCGAACCGCGCCGCGCCACACGCATCTTGCGCCGTCGCGTCCTCCGCCGTTTGCGGCGGCGAAGCGGGCGGCGTCTGCGCACAAGCGGCGACAGAGAGAACCAGGGCGGCGAGCGCGGCGCGGATCATTTTAATAGCACTCCACGCTAGTGATGATCCCATCAGCGCCAACGATGATGTTGATGCGATCGGCGCGGAAGTCCTGGGTCACAACCGTGTCCGGCTGGATAATACGAATGCCGGAATCGGCCGGCAACGTCACAGCCGCGAAGTTGGACCCCACAAGCGTGCGATATTGCGCAGCGCCGCACGCATCTTGCGCGGTCGCGTCTTCACGTGTCGTCGGGGCGGCGGCCACTGGCGTCTCCGCAACTGGGGTTTCGGTGGTTGTTGTGGTCGTCTGGCCGCAGGCGGCGAGGGCGAACACGGCCGCCGTCAACATCAAAGCTCGCATATCTTTCTCCTTCTTAGCCGCAGCGCACATTGGTGACTTTGCCGTCGGCGCCAAGTTCGACGTTCAGACGCTCGGCCCGGTAATCCATTGTAACGGCGCAGTCGTGGCAAATGATCCGCGCGCCGGCCGGCAAACTTGCTTGGCTGATCGCCGAGCCGTCGGTTCCGACCAGACTGCGATGCGCCGCCGCCTGGCACGCATCCGGCTCCGGCCGCGAAATCGCCTCGCGCTGCTGCCGATTGGCCATGCTCTCCAACTCGCGGCTCGAGAGTGGCGCCTGATACGCGCAGGCGCCCGCGATTGCCGCCGCGGCCAGAACCAAAACCAATGTCCGTTTCATTGCTGCTTCTCCCACCGCCCCGCGGCGCTTTCCTTCCAGTACGACGCCGTAATGCCGGCCTCTTTCGCCTGTTTCCAGCGCGAACGGGCCATTTCCAAGGCGCTGGCGTCGTTGCCGTCAAAGAGGAGGCAGGCGCGCTCGAAGCCGGAAATATCGCCGGGCTCGGCGCCATCGACCAAGAACAGCGCCTGCGCGCCGTTCGGATTGCCCGCTTCCGTCGTCAGCCACACCGGCTGACGCATCGGATCGCCCTCGCGACCATGCGGCAAGAAACTATCCGGCCGAAACGTCCAGAGCGCCGTGTCTAACTGCTCGACGCGCTCCGGCGAACCCGCCCGCACCAAAGCCCGCCAGCCGCGTTGCAGAGACTTCTCCAGCAACGGCGGCAGCGCCCGCTCCAATTCACTGCGCTCCAGGTGATAGAACCAGAGCTCAGCCATCAATCTTCGTAACGGTTCGCGATCAGCCGGTTTAGCAGCCGAACTCCATAGCCCGTCGCCCACGCGGGGCTAATCGGATCATCATACGGCCCCGACTTCCACGCCGTGCCGGCGATATCCAAATGCGCCCACGGCGTGCCGTCTTTAACAAAGCGCTTCACGAATTGCGCGCCGACGATCGAACCCGCGACTGGCTTGCCAGCGATGTTCTTCATGTCGGCATTCGGCGTGTCGATCAGCTTATCGTACGCCGCCGACAGCGGCAGGCGCCACACCGGCTCGCCTTCAGCCAAAGCCGCCGCCGTAATCGCATTCGCCAGATCTTCGTCGTTTGAGAAGAGGCCGGCGTGTTCGTTGCCGAGCGCAACAATCACCGCGCCGGTCAACGTCGCCAGATCGATCACCGCGCTTGGGTCGAACTTGTCCTGCGCATACCAAACCGCATCGGCTAGAATGAGCCGGCCTTCCGCGTCGGTGTTCAGCACTTCGATCGTTTGGCCCGACATCGTGGTCACGATATCGCCTGGCCGCTGCGCGTTCGCGCCTGGCATGTTCTCCACCAACGCCACAACGCCGACGACATTGGCCTTCGCCTTGCGCAGCGCCACAGCCTTCATCGCGCCAGCGACAGCAGCCGCGCCGCCCATGTCGCCCTTCATTTCGTCCATGCCGCCCGCAGGCTTGATCGAAATGCCGCCCGTATCGAACGTCACGCCCTTGCCGACCAAAGCAATTGGCTTGGCCTTCTTCTGCGCCGAGCCGTTCCAGCGCATCGTCACCAACCGGCCGCCGCGCGATGAGCCCTGCGCCACGCCAAGCAACGCGCCCATGCCGAGCCGCTCCATCTGCGCGGGCTCCAAAATCTCGACTTCAACGCCCAACGTCTCCAGATCGCGCAGGCGTTCAGCGAAGCTTTCCGGATACAAAACGTTTGGCGGCTCGCTCACCAGATCGCGCGCGAAGAATACGCCCTCGACGATGGCCTCATCTTTCTCCGCACGCGCCGCAGCCGCCGCGGTGCCGTCCATCATCACGTCGACAGCTTTCAGCGTCGGCTTCTGTTCCGGCTTCAGCTTGGTGCGGTAGCTATCGAACCGATACGCCGCCAGCCGCGCGCCCATCGCCGCATGCGCGCCCGCTTCCGACTTGGAAACGCCTGGCAGCGCATCCGGCTGCAGCACCAGTTTCTCAAAGCCGCCTGTCAGCGTGCGCTTCACCGCGTGCCCAGCCCAGCGCTCAACCGCCATGCCGTCCGCCGCTTCCGCCTTGCCGACGCCGATGACCAGCACCCGGGCGAAATCCACACCTTCCGGCGCGAGCACATCAGCCACTTGGCCGGCGCCGCCCGTGAACCGCGCCGCTTTCATTGCGCGGCCGATACGGCCGGCCGTTGCCGTATCCAGCGCCTTGCCGGCCTCCAACAGCTCGCCGCCCTCGGTCGCCATAATCGCCACAACATCGCCGCCGCCGGCGGCCACAAAACGGATGTCCATAAATATCCTCTGGGGAAATGCGGGCTCTTCGCCTGCTTCAACCTCGGTCGGCGCAGTGGTAGCCATGCCGGAAGCAATTGAAAAGCTGACGGCTGGGCTTAGGGAACAGGGTGCGCCCCATTTCCACGTGAGGGGCGGCAAGGGACAGGGATGAACACGGTTTCGGCCTACATCTTCCGGCAGGCGCTGGGACCGTTGCTCGCCATCCTCGGCGCGCTGGCGGCGATCGCCATCCTGACGCAGGGGCTGAACCAGCTCGACATCATCATCACCAACCGCCGCGCCGGCTGGGCCTTCGCCTACGTCACGCTTCTAGCGCTGCCGCAGCTCATCTCGCTCATCCTGCCGATGGCGGTGTTCATCGCCACCATCTACGCGCTGAACCGCATGCAGAGCGAAAGCGAGATCGCCGTGCTCTACGGCGCAGGCGTCTCGCGCCGCCGCATCGCGCGTCCAATCATTCAGCTCGCCGTCCTCGCCGCACTCGCGCACCTCGCCATCAACGCTGTGGTGCAGCCGTGGTCCTTCACTGAACGGCGAGAGACTCTCTACGCGCTCAGCACCGATGTTGCGTCGAGCCTTATCGAAGAAGGCTCGTTCACGTTTCCCGCCGAGGACATTACGCTCTACGCCCGTCAACGCGGCGGCGGCGGCGAGCTGCGCGATCTCTTGATCAACGATGCGCGCCAAGAGCTCCCAATCACCTACACAGCCCGCGCCGGCGCCATCGTCACGCTCGACGGCGCGCCAGCGATCGTTCTCCGTGATGGCCAGATTCAGCGCCAGACCGTCGAGGGCACGGTCGATGTGCTCGATTTCGATCGTTACGTCCTACAGATGGGCACTGAGGCGATCGAGGAGCCGGACTACTTCTTCCTGAAAGCGTCCGACCGCACGCTTTACGAACTATTCTTCCCAGACACGACATCGCACTACGACCAACGCAACGTCGAACAATTCTTGGCCGAAGCGCACGGGCGATTGTCCGCGCCTTTGCTCAATATCGCGCTCGCCATGATCGCGCTCGTCGGCGTGCTGGTCGGCGAATTCCGGCGCGGAGGCTATGGCCGGCGCATCATGTTTGCTGCGATTTGGGCGCTGGTTATCCGGCTAGGCGCGCTCGGCTTTCAGGCCGCCGCGGCAGACGATCCCAATCTCAACGCCCTTCAATATGCGTTGCCCATCATCGTGATCATCGTCTGCGGCGTCACGCTGGGCGGACGCGGCGCGCGGCGAAAACGCCACTCCCTTGGGCCTTCCGTGCTCAGCGGGGCCAGCACATGAACTTCCTCTTCTCGCGACTCGGCAATTACATCATCGGCAAAGTGATCGGCGGCGTCGCAATCGCACTTGTTGCGGTGCTCGCCGCCATTCTGCTGATCGACATGGTCGAGCAGATGCGCACCGTCACCGACATCGGCACGCTCGAAGCCTTGCGGCTCACGCTCCTGAAAACGCCGATGCTCGTGGAGCAGACACTTCCGTTCGTCGTACTTGCCGGCGCCATGATGGCTATCACCGGTTTGAACCGATCCAGCGAACTGGTGGCCATGCGGGCCGCCGGCGTATCAGCTTGGCGCTTCCTCGCGCCGTCAGCGTTCGTCGGCGCCATACTTGGCCTCATCGCCATCACCGCGCTCAACCCGCTCGGCGCGCAATTCTACAAAGCCTTCGAAGCCGAACGCGAAGATGTGCGCGCGGGCCTCGGCGCGGAGGCTGGCGCCAACGGCGTTTGGATTCGCCAAGGCGATCCGCAAGGCCAAGTCGTCATCCACGCTGACGGCGTCGATTCCAGCGGCGCCGTTCTTCAGGGCGCGACATTCCTCTTCTTTGAAGTGCGCGACGACACGTTGCGTTTCACCCGCCGCATGCGCGCCGAGCGCGCCGAGTTGAAGCGGGGCTTCTGGCAGCTGACAGATCTGGTCGAAGCAACGCCCGGCAGCCGCCCGATGCGTCACGCCAACCTCGCCATTCCCACGACGCTCGACGCCAGCGAACTGGTCAACCGTTTCGTGACGCCCGCCACGCTCTCATTCTGGGAGCTGCCGTTTTTCATCCGCGAAGCTCGCGCCGCCGGCTTTGCACCCACCCGCTATGAACTGAGGTGGCAGAGCCTCTTGGCCTACCCGCTGCTGCTGGCGGTTATGGCCGGGCTCGGAGCGGCGTTCTCACTGCAACTCCAGCGGCTCGGCAACCTAGCCAAATGGGGGGCCATGGGGGTCGGGATCGGCCTCTTCCTCTTCTTTTACAGCCAGCTGGCTGGGGCGTTCGCCATGACTCAGACGGTTCCGGCCGTGGTCGCCGCCTGGAGCGCCCCTCTAGCGGGAATGTTCATCGCCCTGGCGATTGTTGCGTTCCTGGAAGACGGCTGATCGGCCACATGATGTGAGCGACTTCCCCAGCGCGGCGTCCGGCGCTGGACGCGGCTAGCCACAGCCGTCTAGGTAAATACGGGAGTCGCACGAAGGGATGCGGATGAGCCGTTCGGGGGAGATGGCTGGCCGTATGGCCGAGCGGGCGCCGTCCGGCTGGGCGGCGTTGGCCGCTATGCTGGCGGTCTCCGTCAGCTCAACTGCGCTCGCCCAAACCACGCCGGTCACCGCCGCGCCGGCGCCGACCGCGCAGACGGAAAGCGTCCTCCTCGAAGCCGATGAACTGATCGACGATCAGGAAGCCCGCACCATCACCGCGCAAGGCGATGTGCAGGTCCGTTATCAGGGCCGCACGATGCGCGCCGATCGGCTGATCTACGATCTCAACACCGGCGCCATCCGCGCCTCCGGCAATGTGCAGATCGTCCTTGAGGACGGCTCGGTCACCTACGCCGAAGAAATTGAAGCCGACGAAGCGATGAATGTCGGCGCCGCCAGCGAATTGCGCGCGCGCCTCGGCGACTCCAGCACGCTTGCCGCGCGCCAGGCGCTTCGCCACGGCGAAGGCGAAAGCGAACTGCGCAACGTCATCTATACGAGCTGCCCGATCTGCGAATCTGGCGATCGCCCACCGACCTGGAGTCTGCGCGCGCGCCGCGCCGTTCAGGATCGCGAGAGCCGCACGATTTCGTATCAAGGCGCCGTCCTTGAAATCGTCGGCGTCCCAGTTCTCTACATTCCATACTTCGCGCACCCGGATCCAACCGTCGGCCGCGCGTCAGGCTTCCTGCCGCCGGATGTCGGCCGCAACCGCCGCCTCGGCACATTCTATGAGCAGCCCTATTATTGGGCGATCTCGCCATCACAGGATCTGACCGCCTCGCTGCGTCTGCACGGCAACGTCAATCCGCTGATCGGCCTCGACTATCGCAAGCGCTTCTGGTCCGGCGAAATGTCGATCGAGACGACATTCACCGAAGAACAGCTGTTTGACGATGACGGCGATCGCTTCGGCGACGAGCTGTTCCGCTTTAGCGCCTTCGGCGAAGGCCGCTTTGAACTCAACAATTACTGGGATTGGGGCTTCGGCCTCGAACGCGCCTACGACGATCAGTACCTGCGCCGCTACGATATTGACGGCGCGGGCGAGCGCCGCGGGCCTTATGTCGGCCAAGAGACGCGGCTGCTCTCGCAACTCTTCGCCATCGGCCAGAGCGAGAATTCTTATAGCTCGATTGCCGCCATCAGCTTCCAGGGTCTTCGTACGCAGGACACGTCGGATCTGCTGCCGCTGATCCTGCCGTTCGCTGAAACAGAATTTGTCATCAACGAGCCCGTGCTCGATGGCCAAGTCCGCCTGCAAGCCAACACCGCGTTGCTCTCGCGCGAGGATAACCCCGGCACAGGAATCTTCGAAGGCAGCACGGGACGCGCGTCGGTCAGCGCCACCTGGCGCCGCGATGCGATCTTTGGCCCAGGCATGGTGTTCAGCCCGTTCGCACAAGCGCGCGCCGACGCCTACCAGATCGAGATCAGTGAAGATCGCTACGAGACCTTCACGCGCGGGCTTGGTCTCGCAGGCGCGGAGGTCAGCTGGCCGTTCATGCGTCCGGGCGAGCGCTTCGACCTGATTGTCGAGCCGGTCGTCATGGCCTCGGTCGCCAGCGATGATCCGCAAGCGCCGCTGAACATCAACGAAGACAGCCTCGCGTTTGAACTCGACGATTCGAACCTTTTCCGCCCGAACGCGGCGCCTAACTACGATCTCTGGGAACCGGGCGCGCGCGTTAGCGCCGGCGTCCGCGCAACCGCCCGCGCCCACAGCGGCGAGAGCGCCTCGCTCATCTTCGGCCGCCGTTGGCGTGACGAGCAGGCCCCAGGCTTCAGCCCCACCACCAATCTCGACGGCGAAAACACCGACTGGGTCGCCGCTGGCCAAGTCGATCTCGGGGCCAATTTCGGCGCTGAAGGCCGCATTCGCCTCGAAGACGAAACTCTGGATGTGCAGCGGATCGACCTCGCCGTCCGCGCCGCCGCTGGCCGCTACAGCACCTATGTGCGGTATTATTCGGTGGACGAAGCCATTCAGAATAACCCGCTGGACCCCAACCGGGAGATCAGCGCTCATATCGGTGTCGATCTGGCCCGCGGCTGGCGTGTGCAGGCCGGTCTGACACGCGACCTAGATTCAGACATAAATCTGCTTCAGGACATCCGCGCTATTTACGAGGACGATTGCACCTTCCTTGAGATTTCCTACACCCGGCGGGAAACTCAACTTGGTTCGATCGGCCCGGATGAGGGCCTGCAGATCCGCATCGGACTGCGCTCGCTCGGGGTGTTCGGCGGAAGCTGAAGCGGAGCAGACGAGACAGACATGAAATTGAAATTGGTTTCAGCCGCAGTTTTGGCGGTCGCGCTCGGCGCGGCCCCGGTCACTGCCACTGCACAGAACGCCGAAGGCGTCGCCGCTATCGTCAATGACAACGTCATTTCGACGTTCGACGTGCGCCAGCGCGCCACCCTGCTGCTGGTCTCCGCCGGCCTGCAGCAAACACCTGAAATCCAGGCTCGCGCCCGCGCCCAGGCGCTGCGCGATCTGGTCGATGAGCGTCTCCAGATCGAAGAGGCCGCCCGCTACCAAATCACCGTTACGCCGGAAACAATCGACGGCCGCCTCGCCGACATCGCGCGGCAGAACGAAACTACCGTCGCCGACCTCACCGCCTCGCTTGGCGGCGCCGGCGTCTCCGTCCGCACGCTGCGCCAACAGATCGAAGCTGACGTCGCCTGGCAGCGTCTGATCGGCGGCATGTATGGCTCGCGCGTGCGCATCTCCGAAGTCGCCATCCGCGAAACCCAGCAACGCATCGCCGCCAACGCGACTCGCCCGCAATATCAGATCTCAGAAATCTTCCTGCCGGCCGAAACCGAGCAGGAATTCGCCGAAATGCAGCAGGGCGCCATGCGCCTGCTCGAGCAGATGCAGCGCGGCGCCCCATTCCCGGCCGTCGCTCGTCAGTTCTCGCAAGCGCCGTCAGCCGCAGCAGGTGGCGATATCGGCTGGATCGCAGCGCCTGACCTCGCGCCCGAACTGCAGTCCGTCGCCGCGCAACTCCAACGCGGCCAAGTCTCCCTGCCCGTGCGCACACCGACCGGCGTTTATCTCATCGCTATGCGCGAACGCCGCGAAGGCGCAGCTGCCGGCTCGACGACCATCGTTTCGCTGCGCCAGATCAGCGCTCCGGTCGCGCGCCGCCAAGCGCTAGAGCGTGGCCTGCGCCGCCTCAACGGCTGCGGCAACATCGATGACATCGCCGGCGCAATCGACGGCGCCGAGCTCGCTGACCTCGGCCAAACGCAAGAAGCCGAGCTCAACCCAGCCATCCGCGATCGCATCACCGGCGTCACCACCGGCAACGCCACGCCGATCATCGTCGATGGTGAGCGCGTGAACACGATCGTGGTCTGCAACCGCGAAGTCGGCGGCGGCGGCCTGCCGGATCGTGAGCAGATCGAAAGCCGTTTGCGCGAAACCGAATTGGCGATGCTGTCCGAGCGCCACCTGCGCAACCTGCGCCGCGAAGCCACCATCATCACCCGCGCCCAATAAGTGATGCGATGAAGCCGCTCGCCGTTTCGATGGGCGATCCCGCCGGGATCGGCCTCGAACTGGCGGCGCGCGTGTGGGCCGAGCGCAGCGGCGCCCCGCCTTTCTTTCTGGTCGGCGATCCAGACGCGTTCGAACGCGCCAGCGCCCGCATCGGCGCCCCCGCGCCTAAGCTAAATGTCGCCACCGACATCGCAAAGCTCGGCGACAGCGCCGACGCACTGACAGTCCTACACGTTCCGCTCGCTATGGAAGAAACCCCCGGCGAGCCAGATCCGGTCAACGCCGAACCCGTCATCGCCGCCATCGCACAGGGCGTTGCCGGCGTTCGCAACGGCGCCGCCTCAGCGCTCGTGACGCTCCCGATCGCCAAGGCGGTTCTCCACACCGCCGATTTCGGCTTCCCCGGCCACACCGAATTCATCGCCCATCTCACCGCTGACGGTCCCTGGCCTCACGCCCGCGGCCCGGTGATGATGCTGGCGGGCCCGACGCTGAAAGTCGCGCTCGCCACCATCCACACGCCGCTCGCCCAAGTCCCCGCCGCGCTCACACGCGAACGCCTAGTCCATGTCGGCCGCGTGCTCGGTGAAGCGCTGAAACGCGATTACGGCATCGCCACGCCGCGTATCGCGCTCTGCGGCCTCAACCCGCACGCCGGTGAACAGGGTAATATCGGCCGCGAGGAAATCGAGATCATCGATCCCGCCGCATCAACGCTCCGCGCCGAAGGCTGGCAAATCAGCGACGCCCGCTCCGCCGACGCGCTCTTCCACGACGACGCGCGCAGAAGCTACGACGCCGTCATCGCGCTCTATCACGATCAGGGTCTCATTCCGATCAAGACGCTGCACTTCTGGGACGCCGTCAACGTCACGCTCGGGCTACCCATCATCCGCACCTCGCCCGACCACGGCACCGGCTTCGACATCGCAGGCAAAGGCATCGCCCGCGCCGACAGCTTCCGTGCCGCCCTCACGCTCGCATGGCAAATGGCCGAGCGGCGCGCGTCCGCGCAATGAACGCCGACGATCTCCCAACTTTGCGCGATGAACTCGAAGCTCACGGCCTCTGGGCCAATAAGGGCCTCGGCCAGCATTTCCTGCTCGACCTCAACATCACCCGCCGCATCGCCAAAACCGCCGGCGATCTTCACGGTCAAACAATCATCGAAGTCGGCCCCGGCCCCGGCGGCCTCACGCGCGCATTGCTCGAAGCCGGCGCTCACGTCATCGCCATCGAAAAAGACGCACGCTTCATCCCCCTGCTGGAACCGCTGAACGCATGGAGCGAAGGCAAACTCACGCTCGTCCAAGGCGATGCGCTGGAAGTGGACGAAGAGGCGCTGCTCGCGGACGCTTCGAGCGCGCACATCATCTCAAACCTCCCCTACAATGTCGGCACCCCTCTCCTGATCAAATGGCTCAAATCCGGCCCCTGGCGCGGGCCGATGACGCTCATGTTTCAAAAAGAAGTCGCCCAACGCATCGTCGCCAAACCTGGCAGCGACGCCTACGGACGCCTCGCCGTGCTCGCCCAAGCGCGCTGCAACGCACGTCTCGAATTCACCGTCGGCCCACGCGCCTTCACTCCGCCGCCAAAGATCGCGTCCGCCATCGTCACGTTGAAGGATCGTCCCGATCCCTACCCGCATCTCGACGCACTCGAACGCGTCACCTTCGCCGCCTTCGGCCAACGCCGCAAAATGCTCCGCGCCGCGCTCCGCTCCATGACGCCCGACGCCGAAACCCTGCTCAACGCCGCCGGCATCACGCCAACAGCGCGCGCCGAAGAAATCGACCAAGCCGGCTTCCGCGCACTCGCAGAAGCTTGGCGCGCGCACACGTAGAACGGCGCAGCCGACCATCGCGTCCTGCTCCGAGTTAAGACGAACAGGGTTGTGACGGCGACGCCGCCATGGCCTGACGTCTCCGCAAAGCTAAGGAAGGTTGCACGTGAAAGCGTTCGGTCTGGTTGGAGTTTTTCTCGCGGCTTTACTCGCGTCAGCGTGCACTGAGAGCGCCGGCGGCCAATCGGCGCCGGCGGGCAGAACCGCCACCGAAGGCGCGCCTTATGTGTTGGCGGGCACCCAGGTTTGGACGGTGCCCGATCCAGTCTCCGGCCGTGACTACGAAGTCTTCGTCAGCCTGCCTGCGAGCTACGAATCCAACACACAGCGTCGATATCCGGTGCTCTACGTGACCGATGCGGACTACGCGTTTCCGATCATTCGCCAAATCGCACGACGGGTGAATTTGGAAGGTCCGGTCATTGAGGAATTCATCCTCATCGGCCTATCTTATGCGCGCGGTGACGACGGCCGCGTTAGTCGCAACCGCGACTACACGCCAACGCCGAACGGCCCCAGCAGCGCGCGCGACATAGTCCATGGCCAGGGCGCCGCTTATCAAACCTACCTGAAGACGCACGCTATTCCGTTCATAGAAAGTCGCTTCCGCGCCGATCCGGCACGCCGCGTTTTCTTGGGTCATTCATATGGAGGCCTGCTCGGCGCTCAAATCCTGTTCACAGAACCGACTCTGTTCCGCACTTACATCCTCGGAAGCCCATCCTTCTGGTTCGACCAACGCCACATCATGAGCATGGAGGCCGACTACGCGCGCGCCCATCGCGATTTATCTGCCGACGTGTTTATGTACGTCGCCAGCTATGAGACCCCTGGCGACAACACTCGCAACACGCGCGTGGATATGGTGGGCGGCGTCCAAGCCATGGAACGTGTGCTGCGGTCGCGCGCCTATCCCGGCCTTCAAATTCGTTCGATCATCCTGGACAATGAAGACCACTTGACCGTCGCTCCGGTCGGCTTCACGCGAGCGCTGATGGCCGTCTTGCCTGCAGAGCGCTAGCTGCTTTGGCGCCATGGCGAAGGTTGTGAAAAGGCAGTCCAACCAACAAGAGGGAGTCGCAAATGTCAGGATCGAAAATTCTGCAGAGCGAGAGCGAGCGCTGCTCGTGCGACTTCCAGAGCCTGTCGGTCGCCGAGATCGAGGTGTTTGCCATAGAGCCGGCGCTGCGAGATGCGCTCGCCGCCGCCTATTGGCGCTATGAGGCGCTCATCGGCTGCATCAACGACGATTGCGACGGCCATCGCGATCAGGATCAAGCGCGCTTTCCTGAATATCGAAAGACCACGAGCCAAGGCGGGCCAATCATCAATTATGAAGACGCGGCGCAGTTTATGTCCCGCGCCGCTGGCCTGCCCATTGAGCAATGCTGCAGATGGGTTCTGAAAGTCCGCGCGCTTGAGCATCGCAGCGGCCTGATTTGTCACCCAGGGTCTTAGGCAGAAACGGGGATACACCCGTCGCAATCCGACCGACTGCCAACGCGCTTAAACTCGCGCCATGTCATTCGCCCCTGAAACTCACCCCCGCGCCGCGCCGCTAGATCTCTGGCGCCACTTCCGCGAATTCCTGTGCACGATCGTGAACATCTTTGGCGGCCCCGAAGACCTCGCCGCGCGCCACACGTTGCTGCGCACAGAATGGCGCCTCACCAACACGTGGATCACCGTAGCCGAGGCGCTGCTTCGCCGGCTGTTATTGATCGAAGCCGCCGCACTTGTGCCGACACCCGTACGCACATCGCGGCGCACAACGACGCCGCGCCTGCGCAAGCTCGTGAGCTATTATCCCGACAAACCCGAAGACTGGCGCGTCCACTTCCGCTGCCTGTTGGACAGCCGGCAGCGCAAGCGGCAGGTTCGATCATCACGGAAAAGACCATCGCGCTTCGCATCAGCGTGGGCGCTCGCTTTGCGCCTGGAGGCACTGCACCGCGTGTTCAACGATCCGCACGCCTATGCCGCGCGCCTCGCGAGGCGCCTGCGTCGTACGCCCGCCGCCGTCCAAAAGCTGTTCACGACACCGCCCAAGCTCGCGCGCTTCGCCGATCCCGACGCGTTGGACGCCTACGATCGCGCCGCCGCCGACGCCGCGCTCATTTTCGATACAAGTTGAACGCTTTCAAAAATCCGTGCTGCGACCACGCCGCTTGAACCATCAAGCCGGCGCCGCTTCCGCGCGCTTCAAATATCGACCGCCGGCGCCCCGCCGGCATACAGCGCCAAATAACAAGACGCTGGTTTGACTTTAACACCATGCCGGCGAGGGCGCCGGCGGTCCATACAAAATCAAATCCCCTGCTTCAGCCGCTCCACATGCAGCTTCAGCCACAACTGCCGTGCCCGCTTCAAACGCTCAGCCGCCAAGATTTGTTTGATCTGCACCAGCGTCGTTTCCAGCAACGTGTTCACCAGCACGTAATCGTATTCTTCCCAGTGCGAAATTTCATCGAGAGATCGCGCCATCCGCTTCGAAATCACATCGGCGCTATCTTCATTCCGCGCCTTCAAACGCCGTTCGAGTTCAGACATCGAAGGCGGCAGAATAAAAATCCCCACTACGTCCTGCGGCTCGCCGGCGCGCAAAGCCCGAGCCCCCTGCCAATCAACGTCGAACAAAACATCGCGGCCTTGGATCAGCATCGCTTCGACCGGCGCACGCGGAGTGCCGTAATGATTTCCGAACACCAGGGCGTGTTCGAGAAATTCGCCGCGATCGGCCATTTCCTCGAACGCTTCGCGCTTCATGAATTTGTATTCGCGCCCATCGACTTCACTCGGCCGCGGCTCGCGCGTGGTGGCCGAAACCGAAAGCGACATGTTGTCGTCAGCTTCCAGAAGCTTCTTGGCCAACGTCGACTTTCCAGCCCCCGACGGACTCGAGAGCACGAACATCAGGCCTCGGCGGGCGACATGCTCATTCAACATTGGCGGCTTGCTCCTTGATCTGGTCCACCACCGTTTTGAGATCGAGACCGATGCGCGTGAGTTCGAGATCAGCCGATTTCGAGCACAGGGTATTGGCCTCGCGCGTGAGTTCTTGGCTCAAGAAATCCAAGCGCCGCCCAGCTGGCTCGGGCTTCGTGATCAACGACCGCAACTCAATCGTATGCGCCGAGAGTCGCTCCAACTCTTCGGCCACGTCCGCCTTCGTCGCCGCAATCGCCGCTTCTTGCGCGAGCCTGGCCGGATCGAGTTTTACCTCCGGCGCCAAAGCCTCAAGCTTTTGCCGAATCCGCTCCAACGCCGCTGCAGGCGCAGCCGCAGCCGAAAGCCGAGCCGCCGCGATCAGCGCTTCGAGCCGATCTGCCGCTTCCGAAAACACAGAAGCCAACGAGCGCCCTTCTGCTTGGCGAGCTTCAGCCAGAGCTTCGAGCGCCTGCGCAAAGCCAGCCATCAACGCAGATTCCAGAGCCGCGCGTTCTTCTTCGCTGGCTTCGGCCGTCTCTTCGCTCTGCAGAACTCCGCGGATCGAAAGCAAACCGTCCCAACGTGGCTTTTCGATCTTGCCTTCAGCCACCAAGTTCTCGCCGGCCGAGATCAGTCGATCTACCAAAGCAAAATCGATCTTCAACGAAGCGGCGGCCGAAGCCTCACGCGCCAAACTCAAATTCGCCTGCAACGATCCGCGTTTGAATTTCGCAGCGGCCGCGGCACGCGCTTGCGGCTCCAGCGCATCCAAGCCCTGCGGCGTTCTGAGTTTCAAATCGAGCCCGCGCCCGTTGACGCTCTTCAGCTCCCAGATCCAGCGCTGGCCCTGGTGCTCACCTTCAGCGCGGGCAAAGCCCGTCATTCCCGAAATCGTCATGCGCCCCTTTTCGCGTATTTTTGCTGCAAGTGTCACGCAGGCTTTATGCGACTCAGCCAAAAGCGCGACGTGCAAAGCACGGAGACGACGGCCATGGCGCTCGCAACCGTTTCTGGATCGAACCTTCCGTCACGACTTCGCCTCAGGCGCGCCCAGCGCACTTCGCATGCGCTGGAGGCCACGCTGCTCCTAGCCTTCGTCATTGCTGCCGTTGGGTTTTTTGACCAAGGCGGGGCCGAGGCGCTTGCGGGCATGAGCATTGGCGCACTCGTCACCAGCCTCAGGGCATCCAGGCGGCGGCTGCAAAGCGCGTTTTCGGGCGCCTTCGCTGGCCTCTTCATAAGCTTGATGGTCGCTGGCTTCTTCCACGACGCCCTGATGCGCGCGCTAGGCTAAGCTCAACGGCCTGCGCGTTCGGCAGCCAATCGTTCCGCTTCGATCTCGCGCCAGCGGGCGACGTTGCGCTGATGCTCAGCCAAGGTTTCCGCAAAGATGTGCCCACCGGTGCCGTCGGCGACGAAGAAGATCGCATTCGTCTGCGCGGGATTTGCGGTGGCTTCGAGTGCTGCCCGGCCTGGATTGGAAATCGGCGTCGGTGGCAGGCCGTCGATGCGATAGGTGTTGTAACCCGTATCAAGCGCAATCTCGCTCGCCCGGATCGTCCGGCGGTTACCCTGCGCATCGACCAGACGGCCATCGCGGCAGCGATCTGGGTAGCGCTTGCAGACGCCATAGATGATCGTCGGATCAGTTTCCAAACGCATCGGCCGGCGCAGGCGATTGATGAAAACGCCAGCCACGAGGGGCCGCTCCGAAGCCACGCCAGTTTCGCGTTCGACGATCGAAGCCAGATTGACCAATTGCTCGGGCGAGGTGATCGGCAAATTCTGCGCGCGGCCCGCCCAAATCTCGGCGACGGCCTCATCGTGCGCATCACGCATTTGCTGCAACAAGGCTGCGCGCGTCATGCCGCGTTGCACGTGATAGGTATCCGGCAAAATCGAGCCTTCTGGCGGCGCTTCCGGCATTTCGCCGGTCAGAACCTCGGACTCCCGGAGTATCCGCATCACGCCATCAATGGTGATGCCTTCCGGAAACGTCAGCGAGTGCTGCAGCGCTTCACCGCCGGAGATCATCTCGACGATCTCTTTCACCGAAGCGCCCGCCGGAATGTTGTATTCGCCAGCCTGCAACGTATCGCTTTGCGCATGCAGCCTGTTGGCGATGCGGAAAAGCAGTGGATCGGTGATCAGATTTTGTTCTTGCAGCGCCGCCGCGATCGACGCGCCCGAAGCGCCGCGTTCAACGACGAACGCTGTATCTTCCGTGGAAGGACCCGGCCGGCTGATCGCGCTGGAGAAAAACGCAAATACGAAAATGCCCGCGACCGCACCGGCCGCCAGCAACCAAAACAGAAACGAGCCAAACCCGCCGCTTCTACGACGAGGTTCAAACCGAGCCATTAATCCACCGCTGTCAGGATCACCGCTGCGTTCGTCCCGCCGAACCCGAACGAGTTCGACATGGCAGCTTTCACAGGCCGTTTCTTGGCCTTGAGCGGCGTCAAATCTATGGCGCTCTCGACCGACGGATTTTCAAGATTTAGCGTCGGCGGCACGATCCCGTCGCGGATTGCCAGGGCGCAGAAAATCGCCTCAACGGCCCCCGCTGCGCCAAGCAAATGCCCGATCGCCGACTTCGTCGACGACAGCGAGAGATTTCCGGCCGAAGCGCCGAACAAGCGCTCAACCGCCTTCAGCTCGATCTCATCGCCCAGCGGCGTGGAGGTGCCATGCGAGTTGACGTAATCGATATCGCCGGCGCCAAGCCCCGCATCTTTCAGCGCCATCGTCATGGCGCGGAAGCCGCCGTCGCCATCATCAGAAGGCGCGGTGATGTGATAAGCGTCGCCCGAAAGCCCGTAGCCTTTGACTTCAGCGTAAATCTTCGCGCCTCGCGCTTTGGCGTGTTCGTACTCTTCAAGCACGACGCAGCCTGCGCCTTCGCCCATGACGAAGCCGTCGCGATCCTTGTCATATGGACGCGAAGCTTTCTCCGGCGTTTCGTTGAAGCCGGACGACACCGCACGCAAAGCGCAGAAACCAGCAAGCCCGAGCCGGCAAATCGCAGCTTCCGCCCCGCCCGCGACCATCACATCGGCATCGCCATGTACGATCAAACGCGCCGCATCGCCCACGGCGTGAGCGCCGGTTGCGCAGGCCGTAACCACCGAATGGTTCGGCCCACGAAAGCCATGACGGATGGAAACTTGTCCGGACGCCAGATTGATCAACGCGCTCGGAATAAAGAACGGCGAGAGCCGGCGCGGGCCCTTTTCTTCAAGCAGCAACGCATTGTTGGCGATCGCATTGATGCCGCCAATGCCCGAGCCGATCAAAACGCCGGCCCGGTTCTTCTGCTCGTCCGTCTCGGCTTTGTAGCCGCTGTCGGCCACCGCCTCATCGGCGGCGGCGATGCCGTAGAGAATGAAATCGTCAACACGCGTCTGCTCTTTCGGCGAGAGCGTGTTGTCCGGATTGAACGCGTGCGGATCGCCCGATCCGCCGCCGCGGCCATCAACGCGCGGCACGAGGCAACCGATACGCGAGGGAAGATCATCCACCTTGAAGTGGTCGATCTTCGTCGCGCCGGATTTGCCTGCAATCAGCCGTTCCCAAGACGCCGGCGCATTCGCAGCCAGCGGGGTAACAAGCCCTATGCCCGTGATGACAACGCGCCGCATGCGCGTGCGCAGGGCTTAGCCCTGCTTCTCCGAAATGAATTTCACCGCGTCGCCGACGGTTTGGATGTGCTCGGCCGCGTCGTCCGGAATCTCAATTCCGAACTCTTCTTCGAAGGCCATAACCAGCTCGACGTTGTCCAAGCTGTCGGCGCCGAGATCGTCGATGAACGAGGCCTTCTCGACCACCTTCTCCGGCGGGGCTTCGAGGTGCTTGATCACGATCGCTTTAACGCGCTCAAAAACTTCCGACATGCACGCCTCGCCAAGTGCTGAAAAATTGGTCACGCCCCGAAGAGCGCTTGTGAGCGGCCTTTTGACCACAGGTACGTCCGGGCGCAAGCCCTTTTCGCCGCCACGGATGCAAAGCCGCCCCTCAGAGCATCGCCATGCCGCCATTCACATGAAGTGTCTGGCCCGTCATGTAGCCCGCTTCCTCACTCGCCAGATAGGCTGCGGCGGCTGCTACATCAGAGCCCTCGCCCAAGCGTCCAGACGGAATTTTGCCCAACAACGCAGTCTTTTGCGCCTCGTTGAGGACATCCGTCATTGGCGACGCGATGAAGCCTGGCGCAATACAATTGGCGGTCACGTTGCGGCTGGCGACCTCGGCGGCCATCGCTTTGGTGAAGCCGATCATGCCGGCTTTCGAGGCCGCATAATTCGCCTGTCCGGGGTTTCCGGTGACGCCCACAACCGAGGTGATGCCGATGATCCGGCCCCAGCGGTTTTTCATCATGTTGCGCAAAGCGGCGCGCGAGAGGCGGAAATAGCTCTCGAGATTGATCTTGAGGACATTCTGGAAGTCCTCGTCTTTCATCCGCAGCAACAAGCCATCCTTGGTGATCCCCGCGTTGGCCACCAAAATATCGAGACGCCCGCCGAGCGCCTGCTCGGCCTGGCCGATCAGCGCATCGACAGCCGATGAATCCGACAGGTTGCAAGGCGTGATAGGGTGATCACCACCAAGTTCATCACGCACCTTCTCCAGCGCCTCAACGCGGGTTCCAGAGAGCGCAACACGTGCGCCTTGCGCGGCTAAAGCCTTCGCAATGGCGCCGCCAATGCCGCCGGAAGCGCCTGTGACGAGCGCGGTTTTGCCTGAGAGATCGAACATATACGGGTCCTCGCTAGACGCCCCGCTTAAGGGCGCCCAGCGAGCCCGGCAAGACTTAGCGGACGCCCCAGGGGGTCACGCGGTTCGGTTGGACTTGGATGCGATCACGCGCAGCGGCGTAACCGTTGCTCATGCCGTAGCCGGCCATGATGTCCCAGCAGCCGGCGGACACCGTGAAGCGATAGCTTTGGCCAGGGCGGATGGTTGTGCCCTCGGGCATGCGGTTGAGGCCGTAGGTGCTGGCCGAGCAATCCGAGATCAGCACCGACGTCACCGTAGCGGACGAGCCGTTGTAAACGTCGATCGCGCCAACAGGCTCGCCTGGACGCACCAGCGGACCGCCCGTGACCATGCTGGCGCACGAAGCCACAAACATCAGTCCGACGCCCGCAAGCGCCGCACGCATCAATTTCATCATCATCGCCTCCCCGAAAAATGGACGGAAAGCGCGTGTCAAAATTCGCCGCGGCTGAAAAGCCAAAATTAGTCAGCGAGCGCGTTTTTGAGTTTCAGTACGGTATTCCAGTTGCGCGCCGTCGCGAGCTTCGGCGTCTTAAGCTTGGAGGGACCCTGGCCCTTTGGAAACTTGATGTAGAGGCAGTTCGCGCCTTGTTTGATTTCTTCACCGGTCAGCGACGTGCGCTTCATTGCGTCCATCTCCTCGGCGCTGGCCGCGCCGCGCATGAAGTTCACCACCATGAAGTTCGGCGATGCTTGGGTGAAAGCCTTGAACGGATTGGCGGCGATAATGGTGTCGAGTTCAGCGGCGTCGCGAACGAAGACATTGGTCTTCAGACCAAGCTCGTCGAGAATGAGCGTTTCTAGCGCCGCCTCAAGCTTCGCGCCCTTCTGCTTGGCGTCGAGAATGAGATTGCCGCTCGCAATGAGCGTGCGGACGTTTTCGTAGCCGCCACTTTCAGCGAGTTCGCGCAACTCGCTCATCACCACCTGGCGCTTGCCGAGATTGACACCGCGCAGAAGTGCGATTTGGCGCGGCATCAGACGGTTTTCGCGAACGCTTCCAGTTCAGCCGGTTCGTTGAGCGCAAGCGCTTCGGCCTCGGGCGCGTTGCGTTTCACCATGCCGGACAATTGCTTGCCGGCGCCGACTTCGACGAAGCGCGAAACTTCGCCCTCGCCCGCCATCCACTCGATGCTTTCGCGCCAGCGCACGCGGCCAGTGACCTGCTCGACCAGAAGCTTTCGCACCGCCGCCGGCACCTGCACCGGACGCGCCGTTACGTTGGCGACGAGCGCTGGATTGAACGGCGCAAAAGCGGCAGCGGCCAATGCTTCCGCCATCGCATCGGCTGCGGGCTGCATCAGCGGCGAGTGGAATGGCGCGGAAACATTCAGCGGAATTGCGCGTGCGCCTTTTTCCTTAGCCGCCAAAAGTGCTGCATCGACGCCTGCCTTCGAACCGGAGATGACGACATTGCCGATGTTGTTGTCGTTGGCGACGACAACAATCCCCGCGCTCGATCCGGCGGCCGCGATCTCTTCGGCCAACTTCACATCGACCTTGCCGATCAAAGCCGCCATCGCGCCCTCGCCAACCGGAACAGCCGCTTGCATCGCATTGCCGCGCACGCGCAAAAGCCGCGCAGCGTCCGTCACCGAAAGCGCACCGGCAGCCGCGAGCGCGGAATATTCGCCAAGCGAGTGCCCCGCCACGAACGCAGCTTTACTGGCGCTCAACCCGAATTCGCGCTCCAGGGTGCGCATAACAGCGAGGCTGACCGCCATCAAAGCGGGCTGCGCATTAGCGGTCAGCGTCAGCTCATCGGCGGGGCCTTCGAAGATCAGCTTCGAGAGCTTTTCGCCCAAGGCCTCATCGACCTCTTGGAAAACTTCGCGCGCCGCGCCGAACCCGTCGAACAAGGACTTGCCCATGCCGGGCGCTTGGCTTCCCTGGCCGGGAAAGATGAAAGCGAATGTCATGGCGGCGCCCTAAAGCAGCGCCTGACCTGGCGCAAGCGAAGAGCTAGTTGTCGTTCCAGTCGGCCCGAAATCGGAGCGTCAGGCGGGTGCGACCGCCGGCAGTCGCAATGTTGTCACGGGTCACCGGCGCCATGCGGAAGTGACGCGCGGCGCGAATGGCGGCTTCGCCAAAGCCGCGGCCGGGAGGCTCTTCACTCACAACTGCGCATGAGAGCCGACCATTGGCCGCGACAAGGCAGTCTAAGGTGGCCTGCCCGTCTAACCCCTCGGCTTGGGCCTCAGCCGGGTAGACCCGGAGAAACTCCCTGGCGTTAGGGCGATCCAGCCAGACGACATTGGTGAGGATATTAGGGTTGGGCGGCGCTGGCGGGGGATCGACAGCCACCGGAAACGCAATTTGGGGCGGCGCGGGTGTTTCAGCTGCGGCGGGCAGATCGGGCTTCTGGGCCCAGACCGGCGCCGCCAACCCAGCGGAAATCAGGGCCAAAAGCGCCAGTTGCGCCCATACCAACCGCTGCATCGCCGCCTCCCGCATAGAACCGCAACCCTGCCCTGCCGCTACGATCACGCCAAGCCTTGCTTCCGGGGCCGAAATGCGTATTTTCCGCGCCTTCGCGATCCGCGGCCTCGGGGGCATTCGCTGCCCGGGGTCCATCGTTTTTGCCGGTTCTTCCCCGGCAGGGGCGCCGCGGGTCTTACGGAAGAGGAAAAAATGGCATTTTACGAACACGTGCTTATCGCACGTCCCGAGATCTCGCCTCAGCAAGTCGATGCGCTGATCGAGGATATCACGAAAACCATCAAGGACCTGGGCGGCCACACCTCCAAGACGGAGTATTGGGGCCTGCGCAATCTGACCTATCGCATCCGCAAGAACCGCAAGGGCCACTACTGCCTGATCAATATCGATGCCCCGGCGCCTGCCGTGCACGAGTTGGAGCGTCGCCTGCGGATCAACGAAGACGTCATGCGCTTCAAAACCATCCGCGTCGAAGAGCTCGACGAAGAGCCGTCACCGATCTTGGCCCGTCGCGATCGCGACGAGCGCCGCCGCGCACGCCGTGAAGGCGGCCGTGACGGTGAAGAGTTCGGCGGTGATTTTGACGGCGGGGAGGATTAATCCATGGCTCAGAAGATTCAAAAGGGCGCCCCGAAGTTCAACATCTCGAACATTCCGGCCCGTCGCCCGTTCGGTCGTCGGCGTAAGGTTTGCCCGTTCTCGGGCAGCGCCTCGCCGAAGATCGATTACAAGGACGTGAAGCTGCTCCAACGCTACATCAGCGAAAAGGGCAAGATCGTCCCGGCCCGTATCACCGCCGTTTCGGCCAAGAAGCAACGCGAACTCGCGCGCGCCATTAAGCTGGCCCGTGAACTCGCTCTGCTTCCGTTCGCTGTTCAGTAAGGGAGACTCGTCACATGCAAGTCATCCTGCTCGAACGTGTCGAAAGCCTCGGCGCCCTCGGCGAAGAAGTGAAAGTGCGCGACGGTTACGCCCGCAACTTCCTGCTGCCGCAAAAGAAGGCGCTGCGCGCCACCGATGCGAACCGCAAAGTGTTCGAAGCCCGCCGCGCCGAACTCGAAGCCCGCAATGCCGAGCTTCGCGCCGACGCGCAAAAGGCTTCCGGCAAGATCGACGGCACCTCCTACGTGCTGATCCGTCAAGCTGGTGAAGCCGGCCAACTTTACGGCTCGGTGTCTTCGCGCGACGTCGTCGATGAGATCGTCAAAGCCGGCGGCAAGATCGATCGCAACGCGGTCGTTCTCGACAAGCCGATCAAGACCATCGGCGTCTATGACGTTCGCGTGCGTCTGCACGCGGAAGTGTCGGCGACGGTGAAGGTCAACGTGGCGCGCTCGGCTGACGAAGCCGAACGCCAAGCCAAGGGCGAGAACGTTATCGCCGCGGCGATCGAAGCCGACCGCTCAGACGCCGAAGCCGCAGCCAAGGAATTGGCCGCGAACTCGATCACCAACGATCCGAGCGCCCGCGCCGAATAAGCGCGCAGCGTTCAGTCCTGATCATCAGGCGGGCCGTCATCCTCACGGATGGCGGCCCGTTCGTTTTGTGGGCCGGGATCATTGGCGCTGACGGGACGGAACGGCTTGCCGCTGCCCGCCGGCCGCGCAAACACCTGCCCCGGCAGCGCCAACGCGATCCGGCAAATCTCATCGTCGCGCGTATCGTGGGCGCGGCCGCTGGCAAAGAGGTTGCGGGTTACCCCCCACGCGGCAAGTGCAGCACGTTGGCTGTAAGCAGCTACTATGGTTTCGTGGAACCCGATCTGGGTGACGTAAACCTTAAGAGGGGTGCGAGAAAACGGCATCAAAAGGGTAAGCGCAAAGCGCGGGGATTTCGGGTCAATTTTTCTGTCCCCTTCGCCGCGCGCCCGATTAGGATCGCGGCGAAGTGGGAGCCCAAACATGATTTCACGCCGTTCGTTGCTCGGAGCCTCGATGATCGTCCTCGCCAGCTGCGCCAGTTCCGGCGGCGGCTCGGCCGCCTCCCACCAGACCTATTCGGCAGCCGCTTTCTTCCAAACCACCGCCTTCGGCATGGCCGCCTCATCGGGCTTGGCGTTCTCGCCGGACGGCCGGCAAATTTTGACGTCGAACGATTCAAGCGGCGTCTTCAACGCCTATGCGCTTTCGATCTCCGGCGGCGCGCCGACGCCGCTGACGCAATCGACGACGGACGCGACCTTCGCCGTGTCGTATTTCCCGAGTGACGAACGCGCTCTGGTCAGCGCCGATAGCGGCGGCAACGAACTCACCCACATCTACGTGCGCGAGCGCGACGGCACGTTGCGCGACCTAACTCCAGGCGAAAACGTCAAAGCCGATTTCGCCGGCTGGCGCGGCGATGGCGGCGCGTTTTGGGTGACGTCGAACGAGCGCGATCCGCAAGTGTTCGATCTCTACGAATACGACGCCGCCACCTATGAGCGCCGGCTGGCGTATCAGAACCCAGGCATGGAGATCGCCGACATCTCCAAGAACGGCCGCTGGCTGGCGCTGGTGCAGCCGCGCACGAGCGCCGACTCCAATATCTATCTAGTCAATTTGCACGCCCGCGACATGCGCGAGCCGCGCCTGATTACTGAGCACACCGGCAATATCAGCTACGGCGTTTATGAATTCACGCCCGACAGCAGCGCCCTCATCTACGGCACTGACGAGCACGGCGAGTTCAACCAAGCCTGGCGCTACGATCTCGCCTCGGCTGCGAAGACGCCGCTGATCCAGGCCGAATGGGACGTGATGTTCGTCGTCCACTCGCCGAGCGGGCGCTACCGGGTTTCGGCGGTAAACGCTGATGCGTCTACCGAAGTGACGATCCTCGACACGCAGACGGAGCGCAACGTGCGCTTGACCGGCGTCCCAGCCGGCGATCTCGGCGGCGTCCGCTTCAATCGCGACGAGACGCGGATCGCTTTCACCGTAGCGTCAGATACATCGCCATCGGACATCTTCACGGCGCCGCTCTCGACCGGCGAAGCCACCCGCCTCACCCACGCGCTCAATCCGGAGATCGACGAAGAGATGCTCGTGGAAGCGACGGTTGAGCGCTATCCGAGCTTCGACGGCCTGCGCATTCCCGGCATCCTTTATCGCCCGCGCACCGCCAGCGCTTCCGCGCCCGTTCCAGCGCTCGTGCTCGTGCACGGCGGCCCCGGCGGGCAAAGCCGACGCGGTTATTCAGCGATGATTCAGCACTTGGTAAACCACGGCTACGCCGTATTCGCCGCCAACAATCGCGGCTCGTCCGGCTACGGGAAAACGTTCTTCCACATGGATGATCGCCGGCACGGCGAAGTTGATCTCGACGACATCGTCTATGCTCGCACGTATCTGCAGTCGCTGGATTGGGTCGATGATAATCGCATCGGCATCATGGGCGGCTCCTACGGCGGCTACATGGTGGCGGCTGCGTTGGCGTTCCGGCCGGACGTGTTCGATGTCGGCATCAATATTTTCGGCGTCACCAATTGGCAGCGCACGCTGAACTCGATCCCCCCGTGGTGGGCGAGCTTCCGCGAAGCGCTCTATGACGAAATGGGCGATCCGGCGACAGACGCAGAACGTCACCACCGCATCTCGCCGCTCTTCCACGCCGCCAACATCCGCCGACCACTGCTCGTAGTGCAAGGCGCCAACGATCCGCGCGTGTTGCAGGTGGAGAGCGACGAACTCGTCGCCGCAGTGCGCGCCAACAACGTGCCGGTGGAGTATGTGCTCTTCCCAGATGAAGGCCACGGCTTTCTGCGGAAGGAGAATCGCGTCACCGCGCAGGAGGCGTACTTGCGCTTCTTGCAACAGCATTTGCGCAGCGCGGGGTAATTCGACTTGGATCGCCGGCGTTTCGCCGGCGGTCCAACAGTGACTCGTCGTTCCACGTCAACAACAAAGAGTTGCGGACGACTCACGAAAACCGACGTCAAGGTTTCGGCGCGTAAACGATTGCCGCCCCGAATCGCGCCATCTTGCTGGCGATGTCGATGCAGCCCGCCCTCCCCCTTGGCGCCCCCGCGCCCGCTCCGCAGCCGCGCGTGGCGCCGCATAATCTCGAAGCCGAGCAAGGCTTGCTGGGCGCGATCCTGTTCGACAACGAGACCTATAACCGCATCAATCAAAGCCTGCAGGCCAAGCACTTTTACGATCCGGTGCACGGGCGCATCTTCCAGGCGTGCCAAGAACTGATCGCAGCCGGCGATCTCGCAGACGGCATCACACTTAAGGAGCGCTTCGCCCGCGACGGCGGCATCAAGGAAATCGGCGGCGCCGTTTATTTGATGAAGCTGATGGAAGTGGCAGCGCCGCTTTCGGCGCAAGCGCAATCCTATGCCGACCTGATCTACGATCTGGCGCTGCGGCGCGAACTCATCCGTGTAGGCAACATCATCGCCGACCTCGCAGAAAATCCGCCCGAAGATCACGACGCGGAAGACATTATCGAAGAAGCCGAGCGCACCCTCTTTACGCTCGCCGAAAACGGCACGGCTTCAGCGGGCTTTTCGCCTTTCTCGAAAGCGCTGGCGCACTCGATTGAAACGGCGGCGGCGGCTTATGAGAGCAAGAGCGACGTTTCCGGCCTCAGCACCAATTTCGACGATCTCGACCGCATGCTGGGCGGCCTCCACCCGTCCGATTTGATGATCCTCGCGGGGCGCCCATCGATGGGCAAAACCTCGCTGGCGCTCAATATAGCCTTCAACATCGCCCGCAACCGCTTGGACTACGAGCGCGCGCCCGAGCACGACAAACCGGAGCGCAAAGGCGGCATCGTTGCCTTCTTCTCGCTCGAAATGTCGGCCGAGCAGCTGGCGACGCGTCTGCTTTCGGATGCAGCCGAGATCGAGTCCGATCGCATCCGCCGCGGCAAAATTTCAAAGCAAGAATACGAACGCCTCGCCGACGAAGCGGTGAACCTGCAAAAGCTGCCGCTGCATATCGACGAAACCGGCGCCATCGGCATCGCCCAATTACAAGCCCGGGCGCGCCGCCTACAGCGCACCAGCGGCCTCGATTGCATCGTCATCGACTATTTGCAGCTGGTCACCGGCTCGTCCCGCAAGGGCGACAACCGGGTGCAGGAAGTCAGCGAAATTACCCAAGGCCTGAAAGCGCTAGCCAAGGATTTGAAGGTCCCGGTCATTGCGCTCTCGCAGCTTTCGCGTCAGGTCGAAAACCGCGAGGACAAGCGGCCCCAGCTTTCGGACCTGCGCGAATCCGGCTCGATCGAACAAGACGCAGACTCGGTGCTGTTCGTGTACCGCGAAAGCTATTATCTAGAGCGCACCGAGCCGCGCGAAGGCACAGACGAGCATATCGCGTGGATGCGGCAAGTGGACGAAGTGCGCAACCAGGCCGAAGTCATTATCGGCAAGCAGCGTCACGGTCCGATCGGGAAAGTGAAGCTCTTCTTTGACAGCCGCTACACCAGATTCGGCAACCTCTCCTCCCGCGCGTGAAGCGCGGCGCCTCGCGCGCATGCGCGTCGATTACGGCGCGATCGTAGAGAATTGGGCCTTCTTCAAAAAGCAGGCGCCGACCGCCGCGATCGCCGCGGTGGTGAAGGCCGACGCGTACGGCTTGGGCTCGATCCCCGCCTCGCGCGCGTTAGCGCAGGCCGGCGCACGCGTATTCTTCACTGCAACATCGGCGGAGGCCGCGTTGGTGCGCAAAGCGCTCGGCGAAGGCCCGCAAATCTTTGTGCTGAATGGCCCCAGCGCCGATGACGTTGCGCTCCATGGCGACGCGAAGCTGACGCCGATCTTGAACTCGCTGGCGCAGATCAAGCTTTGGGACGCGCGCGGGCCGGCGGGGTTGCACATCGATACGGGGATGAACCGGCTCGGTATCGGCCCCGAAGAACTTACGCAGACGATGATGGCGCTGCGGGAGGTTTCGCCGACCTTGGTAATGAGCCACCTCGCGTGCGGCTCCGATCTGAAGCATCCGATGAACGCGCTGCAGCTGAAGCGCTTCACTGATGCGGCCACACTATTTCCAAAGGCCCCGCGCTCGCTGGCGGCGACGGCCGGCGCGCTGATCGGGCCGGACTATCATTTCGATCTCATCCGTCCAGGTGTTGGACTTTACGGCTCCGGCGGGCTCGACGCGAATAATCCGGCGCTCTCGACCGCCGTCAACATAGATGCTCCGATCCTACAGGTGCGCGACGTGAACGCCGGCGAAACGTTCGGCTATGGCGCGACCTTCACCGCGCCCAAAAAGATGCGCACCGCCACCGTCGCGCTCGGCTACGCCGACGGCTACTTGCGCTCCTTGAGCGGGCGCGGCTATGGCGTTCTGGGGGGCGCAAAGCGCCCGATACTTGGGCGCGTCTCTATGGATCTCGTCATCATTGACGTCACCGATTGCGCCGAGGCGCAAGCTGGGACGATGGTCGAATTTCTCGGTCCGAATGCGCCGCTCGATGATGTCGCCTCGCTTGCGGGGACCGCGTCGTATGAAGTGCTGACCACGTTTGCTGGGACAGTGCGGAAGATGGGTGTGCGCGGGTGATCAATCCGTTTGCTCCGATTGGACGCGGCGTGCTGGCGGGGCTGGCCGAGATTGGCCGCTTCGCCGCTTTCGCCGGACGCTCCGCTGCTTCGTGCTTTGCGCCACCGTTTTTTCTGGGCCAGTTTCTGCGCCAGTGCATGGCGGTCGGTTATTATTCACTGCCGGTGATCGGGCTCACCGCCGTGTTCATCGGCGCGGCTTTGGCGCTCAACATTTATGTCGGCGGGGCCCGCTTCAATGCGGAAAGTTTCGTGCCGAACATCGTCGTGCTCGGCATCACGCGTGAGCTCGGGCCGGTGCTCGCCGGCCTCATGCTGGCAGGCCGCGTAAGCGCCGGCATCGCGGCTGAGATCGGTACGATGCGTGTCACCGAACAACTCGACGCGATGACAACGCTCTCGACCGACCCGTTCAAATTTCTTATCGCGCCGCGCGTTCTGGCCGCGACTTTGACTTTGCCGCTGCTCGTGCTGATCGCCGATATAATCGGCGTCATGGGCGGCTATCTCGTCGCCACCTACAGCCTCGATTTCAACGGCGCGACCTACCTGCGCAATACGTTCAACTTCCTGGAATCGCAGGACGTGGTCCTTGGCTTGGTGAAGGCCGCCGTGTTCGGCTTCATCATCGCAGTCATGGGCGCTTATCAGGGCTTCAATTCTTCGGGCGGCGCACTGGGTGTCGGCCGCGCGACCACTAACGCGGTGGTAGGTTCGATCGTTCTCATCCTGGCGGTGAACTATCTCATCACCGCGTTTTTCGTGGAGTGAGCGAGATGACGGCGAAACTCCAGCTCATCGGCATCAAGAAAAAGCTGCGCGGGCGCCAAGTGCTGGATGGAGTCGATATCGACGTCGCGGCGCGGCGATCGCTGGTGATTATCGGCGGCTCAGGCCAAGGCAAATCGGTGACGCTGAAATGCGCGCTTGGCCTCATGAAGCCGGATGAAGGCAAAGTGCTGGTCGATGGCGCCGATGTCACCAAGATGCCGCCGGAAATTCGTGCGCGGGTGATGCGCAAGTTCGGCATGCTGTTTCAGGGTGGCGCCCTCTTTGACTCGCTGACGGTTTGGGAAAACATCGCCTTCCGCCTGCTCTATGCTGACAAAATCGCGCGGCCCGAAGCGAAGGAGCGCGCCATCGAAGCGATGCGCAAAGTGCGACTAGCGCAAGAGTTCGCCGATGTGCGACCGATCGAGCTCTCGGGCGGCATGCAAAAGCGCGCCGGCCTCGCCCGCGCAATCATCGCCAAGCCGGACATTCTGTTCTTCGACGAGCCCACCACCGGCCTCGATCCGATTACCGCTGACGCGATCAACGATCTCATCGTCGAGATGGTGAAAGAGCTCGGCTGCGCGGCGGTTTCGATCACGCACGACATGCCGAGCGCGCGCAAAATCGCTGACGAGATCGCCATGCTGCACAATGGCAAAATTGTCTGGCGCGGGCCGACGGCTTCGCTCGATACGAGCGGCAATGCGATGGTGGAGCAATTCGTGGCGGGACGCGCCGATGGGCCGATCCAGGCGGTTGTTTAGAGCGCACCGACCGCGCTAACTTTGGCTCATGAACGTGCCGATCCCACCGAAGCGCGAGCCGCATTACATCTGGAACGAGGATCACCAATGGCCGCTCGACGTTTGCGCCAGCGGCTTGATCGATACGCTATGCGGATTCGTCAGCCCGCCGATCGACTTTCGCGGCGATGCGAGCGGCCACATCTGGAAGGCACAGCAAGACAAAACCAGCGCGCGCCTCGCCTTCACGTCGGACAAGGGCGACGGCCACATTCAGCTGACCGTCGATGCAAGCGCGTGGGTGCGCGCTGAAGTTTACATCAGCGGCGAACTCAAATTTCGCGCGTGGGTCGAAGAGCCGTGGGAGGAAAAAGAGTTTTGGGCGGATGGCGCTGATGGCGTCACGCCGCCAAGCGAAGATCCCCCAGGCCGCATCTCAAAACGCGGCCTTTGGCTGCAGCTGAAATGCGCGGCGTTCCCCGGCGTGCCGGACAAGGGCAACGGGTATTGGGACGTGGAGGACGTCACAATAAATTTTTGATGTCGCTTTCGAGCGCTTCAGGCTTGGTCGTTGGCGGATAGCGGCGGACGACTTTTCCATCACGCCCAATCAAGAACTTGGTGAAATTCCACTTGATTTTGCGGCCGAGCAAACCGCCGCCCTTCTGGCGCGTGAGATAATCGTAGAGCGGGTGCGCGCTGGGGCCGTTGACGTCGATCTTGGCGAAGATCGGGAACGTCACGTCGTAAGTGAGCGAGCAGAAATTCTTGATCTCTTCGGCGTTGCCGGGTTCTTGCGCGCCGAACTGGTTGCTCGGGAAGCCAAGCACTTCGACGCCTTGCGCCTCGTATTTACGGTGGAGTTCTTCAAGGCCTTTGTACTGATAAGTGAAACCGCATTGGCTCGCCGTGTTGACGATGAGCAGCACCTTGCCGCGGAAGTCGCTGATTGAGCGCTCGCGCCCGTCAATGTCGCGCGCGGTGAAGTCGTAAATGCTGGTCATGGTTCGCCGTTATTGGGAGGGCTTGGGAGCCGGCTTTGGATCAGGCGCCAGAATAACGCCGCCGATCACCATAAGCGGAGCAATGAAGAAATAAAGAAAGCCCGCAAACGGTGCAAACCGCAGCGGCAACACCGCGGCGGCAACGACAACGGAAGCCCCGATAATGACGTGCACCCATTGCTGCCAGAGTCCGAAGCGGGTGAGCTGCCGTTCACGCGGCGTAAGTTCGAGCTGATCGGCTTTCGCCGCGGCATGCGCGTAAAGCGCGGCGAACATCAGGAACACGAGCGCATAGCCGCCGGCCATCATCATCAATGCGAGACGCGCTTCCCCTACGAGAGTGGGGCTTCAGGGGCGCCAGCGGCGAGCGAGGCGATGAAGGCGGACAGCATCGTCGCCAGATATTTGAGCGGGTACACGAAGAAGAGGATAAGGAAGAGAAGAGCCGCGTTCAGCGTTGTCGTCCAGCCGTCTTCGAGCGCGAAGCGGCGGAAGAAGATGTAGTGCGAATGCCAGAGCAGCAGCAGAATCGCGAACGCCGCCGCAAACCCCGGAAAGCCCCAGAGCTGCGCCTGCAATTCGGCGAACGATCCAGGCGGCGCGCTGGAGACAACGAGCAAAGTCAGCGCGAACGCGAAAACCATATCGGTGAGCGCTTCGACGCGCGTTGGGTTGGCGCCTCGCCACTGAAAGTCCCGCTCGCCTTTTAGCGGATGCAATGCGCGGGTGTTGAGCATGCACTTTGCCTATCAAAGCGCGCTTGTGGCGTCATCAAGAATTAGAGTTTAGCGGCTTCGGCCTTGGCGGCTTTCAGATCGGCGACGAAGCGTTCGAACTCCGCCTCTTTGGCGTCCTCGTCCGGCAAGCGCAGCAGGTACGACGGATGGATCGTGGCGCGAAGCGGCGCGCCCTCTCGGGTTGCAATCGTCGCTCCGCGCACTGCGCCAAGCGCGCCTTTATGGTGCGAAAGCGCTTGCACCGCGGTGGCCCCTAGCGCGACGACGAGTTTGGGCTGCACCAAGTCCAGTTCGTGCTTCACCCACCACCGGCACGCTTCAATTTCGCTAGCGTTCGGGCGCTTGTGCAGGCGGCGTTTGCCGCGTGGCTCGTGCTTGAAGTGCTTTACCGCATTGGTGACGAAGACTTCGGTACGATCGATGCCGGCCGCTTCGAGCGCGCGGTCGAGCACTTTGCCGGCGGGGCCGACGAACGGATGGCCGGCGAGATCTTCTTGGTCGCCTGGTTGTTCGCCAACGAGCGCGAGCAGCGGCTGGTGGGACGCGCCCTCGCCCGGTACGGCTTGCGTTGCGTCTTTCCAGAGCGGGCACACGCGGCACGCTTGTAAAGCGCGGTTGAGATCGTCGATCGACGGCGGCGCCTCGGCATGTTGGGCGACGGGCGCAAGCCGACCGAGCAAATCTTTCGGCGCGATCTTGGCATGGGCGGCGCCCGCGCGTTTACGCGGGTTCGTGGGCTCGGCCTCAACCATGTCTTCCGTTCGCGTTGAGGCGGCGCGGATGAGAGTGTTGATGTCCTGCGCTTCGGGAAGGTTCTTCCAGTAGTGCTTAGGCATCTCCCGTTTCATCGCCTGCACTTTGAGGCGCGCGGGATTGAACATGCTTTGGTAATAAGCACGCCAATCTTCGTCGCGAGCGTCTTCTGCCGTACATCGGCCCGAACGCCGCCGGGGCCGTGACTTAGCTGATCCCCGTCCCAATGAATGGACGCGCGCGGCGTGATGATCGACCAGCGCATGCCGGCAAAACGGCGGACGAAGAAATCGGCGCTGGCGGCGACGATGTTATGTTGCGGCTCGAACCAGGCGACGAAACGCGGGCCGTCTAAAGTCGTCACTTCGCGAAAGCGGACGAACGCGTGCATCTTGTGCTCGTCCCGGCGTACGGCTTTGGCGAGCGCATTGAGCGCGACGATGTCTGGATCGGCGGTGTCTTCCATCAGATGGCGATCGCGCTGGAGGCGCCAAAGCAGGCGATAGAGCAATGCGAAGCGCTGCGGATCGGAATGCAGCGTGGCTTTCTCTGCGACGGCGACAAACATCCGCGGAACAGTCATCGCCACTGCAGGCTGGAGATTGGGCGTCGGCGCCGAGGCGAAGAGATCGGTTTCCGATCCGGAGCGCCAGACAACGCTTTCCGGCTCAGCCGCGATGGCGATGAGATTGCGCGCGGCATGGCGCCAGTCTTCGAAGGTCGCCTGTTCGGGAAGATTGGCGGCGATCATGCAAACAAATCGAGTTGCTGCACGGCGGGCGCTAGCTTGGCGCGGAGGTTTGCGTCGTCGGTAAGCGAGAGCGACGGGCGCCAATCGCGGGCGATCAGGAACGGGCGGCACTTTTCCAATGAGCGCGTGAGACGGGCGATGTCTTCGAGGCCGAGGGTGCGATGACGGCGGGCGGCGATGATTTTCTCGATCGATTTGACGCCAAGCCCGGGCACGCGCAGCAGCACTTCCCGCTCGGCGGTGTTCACATCGACGGGGAAGGTTTCGCGGTGCGCCAACGCCCAGGCGAGCTTGGGATCGATGGCGAGATCGAGCAGGCCGTCGGCCCCGGTGACGATCTCGTTCGATGCGAAACCGTAGAAGCGCATCATCCAATCGGCCTGATAGAGCCGGTGCTCGCGCATGAGTGGCGCAGCTTGTAAAGGCAAACGCGCGGACGAATCTGGAATTGGGCTGAAGGCGGAATAGTAGACGCGCTTCAGGCCGTAGGAAGAATAGAGCTGGCGGCTAGCGGCGAGGATGTCGCGATCGTCCGAGCCATCGGCGCCGACGATCATTTGCGTGCTCTGGCCAGCAGGGGCGAACGCGGGGGCGCGCAAGTCGCTGGCTTCGTCGATGCCGAGGCGGACGCGCGCCATACTTTTGCGAATGATGTCGCCGCGCTTTTCGGGCGCCAGGGTTTGCAGCGTGTCTTCGCGCGGCAGTTCGACATTGACGGAAACGCGGTCAGCGTAGCGCCCTGCTTCGGCGATCAGTTCGGATGATGCGCCGGCGATCAGCTTCAAATGGATGTAACCCGCGAACTTGTGCTCATCGCGCAGCGATTTCGCGACACGCGTCATCTCCTCCATGGTTTCGTCGTGGGACTTGACGATGCCGGAGGAGAGAAAGAGCCCTTCGATGTAGTTGCGCTTGTAAAAATCGAGCGTGAGTTGGACGAGCTCTTCGACAGTGAATTTGGCGCGCGGGACGTTTGAGGAGCGGCGGTTGATGCAAAAGGCGCAATCGTAGAGGCACTGGTTGGTCAGCAGGATTTTCAGCAGCGACACGCAGCGGCCGTCCGGCGTGTACGAGTGGCAAATGCCCATACCCTCGTTCGAGCCGATGCCTTTGGACTGAAGGCTGTCGCGCTTCTTACCGCCACTGGACGAGCAAGAGGCGTCGTACTTGGCGGCGTCGGCCAAAATCCGGAGCTTTTCGCGCAGCTGCATTCGTTCTATATCTGTTCCGCCCTCGACTCGGGCAATACGGAACTGCAGTCGGGGATTTGAGGGGCGAATGGCCAAGGATCACGTGTTTACCTGCCAAGCCTGCGGGGCGATTTGGCCCAAGTGGGCCGGCAAGTGCGAGGCCTGCGGCGAGTGGAATACGCTGGTCGAGGAGACCGCCGCACGCTCGGTTGTGCCCGGCGCATTGGCGGCGCCCACAGGCGGCAAGAAGAGCAAGGCGTTGGCATTTGTCGATCTCGCCGGCGAAGCCGACCCGCCGCCGAGGCTTGCCTCAGGTATTTCTGAATTCGACCGTGTCTGCGGCGGCGGCTTGGTGCCGGCCTCGGCGATCCTGATCGGCGGCGATCCGGGCGTTGGCAAATCCACTCTGCTTCTGCAAGCGGCTGCATCAATCGCGCGCGGCGGCGCGAACGTCGCTTACGTCACCGGCGAAGAAGCAGAAGCACAAGTGCAAGAACGCGCGCGGCGGCTGAAAGCGGCGGACGCGAACGTCAATCTCGCGGCCGAGACAGACCTGCGCAAAATCCTTGAGGGCCTGAAGACGCTGAAGCCCGACGTCATGATCATCGACTCGATCCAGACGTTGTGGGCCGATGGCGTCGAAGCCGCGCCCGGCACAGTGGCGCAAGTACGCGCCTGTGCGCATGAGTTAGTGCGGTTCGCGAAAAAGAGCGGCTGTGTTGTGATCCTGGTTGGTCACGTCACCAAGGACGGGCAAATCGCGGGGCCGCGCGTGGTGGAGCACCTCGTCGACGCGGTGATCTATTTCGAAGGTGAGCGCGGCATGCCGTTCCGCATTCTGCGGGCGGTGAAGAACCGGTTCGGCCCGACCGACGAAATCGGCGTGTTTGAGATGATCGATCAGGGATTGGTGGAGACGCCAAACCCATCGGCGCTATTCCTGGGCGGCGCGGGCGAGCGGCCTTCGGGCGCTGCTGTGTTCGCGGGCGTCGAAGGCTCGCGGCCGGTGCTGGTGGAAATTCAGGCGCTGGCGGCGCCGACCGCGTACGGAACGCCGCGACGCGCCGTCGTGGGCTGGGATTCCGCGCGGTTGGCGATGATCCTGGCTGTTTTGGAGACGCGCTGCGGACTCTCGTTTTCGGGGCGGGATGTGTACCTCTCCGTCGCGGGCGGACTGCGCATCACCGAACCGGCGGCTGATCTTGCGGTGGCGGCGGCGCTGATTTCGGCGCTGGTGGACCAAGCCCTGCCGTCACAGTGCGTGGTGTTCGGGGAGGTCGCGCTCTCTGGCGAAGTGCGCCCAGCGGGGCGGACGGATCTGCGGCTCAAGGAAGCGGCTAAGCTCGGCTTCGAGCGCGCCTTTGCGCCGCCGCAGAAGAAGAACGGCGCGGGCGGCGTCGAGATCACCCAGATCAAACACATCGCCGACCTCGCAGCGGCGCTCGGCGCGGTCGACTGAATACCGGCCGGAAGCCGGCGATCCGGGGGCTATCGCGCTGCGGTATGCCGTCAGCCCGGCTTTATTTCGCCCCCGGCCGAAGCTAACGCTTGCGCCCGTCGGCGGATCGCGGAACATCCGCCAGACACGGGCAATGGGGCGGCGGGCAAAACGCCTGCTTGGAGTGGGAGTTCGCAATGGATCTCGGCCTGACCTGGTTCGACTTCTTGGCGCTTGCGGTGCTTGGCCTTTCTGGCGTCATGGCATTCGCGCGAGGCCTGATCCGCGAAGTGTTTTCGATCATCGCCTTCATCGGCGGCGCTATTGCCGGCGTCTTTTTCTCCAGTCTCGGCGCGCCGATCCTGGAAAGCTTCACCCCGCTTTCGGGATGGCTGGCCGCCGTCGCAGCTGGGCTTCTCATCTTCCTGGTGGTTTTCATCATCATCACAGTGATTGTTTCGTCTGTGGCGAAAACTGCCCACCAGTCGACCGAGATCGGTTCCTTCGACCGCGCCGCGGGCCTCGCTTTTGGCATCCTGCGGGGCGTGATCGTGGTGGCGCTGGGGGTGCTGGTTATGCGTCAAGCGACTGATGTCAGCGTTCCCGCTCAGCCACCGTCTGACCCCGCCCAATGCCGTGCGACATACGATCCTGTGCAGGCGGCGGTGCGCTGCGCCCGCACCTATCCTATTTACGGGGGTGTGGCCTCCGCTCTTGGTGCAGTTCTGCCTCGGGCCGGGGACCGCGCACGTGATATAATCAATCGGCAGAAGGGCGAGTCGGCCCCTATTCCGCCGGCTGACGACGCACCGGCCGAGCCGGCCACGGAACCGACGCCGTAACGCTGAGGATTACATGACCGCCGAGCGCCCCTCCCTTCGTTTCCAGACGGCGCCGGCGGACCCCGCCGATAAATGGGAGTTCGACGATAAGCCCCGCGAAGAGTGCGGCGTGTTTGGCGTGTTTGGCTCTGAAGATGCATCGGTTCTGACGGCGCTCGGCCTGCACGGTCTGCAGCATCGCGGACAAGAAGGCTGCGGCATCGTCAGTTACGACGGGCGCTTCCATCACGAGCGTTATCTCGGCCTCGTCGGCGAGCACTTCTCTGGCGCTGACATGCCAAAGCGCCTGCCCGGTAATTCTGCTATTGGCCACACGCGCTACGCCACGTCGGGCGGGACTATTCTGCGCAACGTGCAGCCGCTCTTTGCCGATCTCGCGCTCGGCGGCTTTGCGCTGGCGCACAATGGCAACCTCACCAATGCACGCTATCTGCGCGAGTCACTGGTCGAGGACGGCGCAATTTTTCAATCGACGTCCGACACTGAATGCATCCTCCAACTGATCGCAAAGTCGAAGAAGGCCAAGGTCGTCGATCGCTTCGTCGAAGCGCTGCACCAGATCCAGGGCGCCTACGCGCTGATCTGCCTGACCACCAACATGATGATCGCGGCGCGCGATCCGATCGGCATCCGCCCGCTGGTGTTGGGCGATCTTCAAGGCGCGCCGATCCTCGCATCGGAAACCTGCGCGCTCGACATGATCGGCGCGAAGTTCGTGCGCTCGATCGAGCCGGGCGAAGTCGTGGTCATCAGCCGCGTCAACGGCAAGGCGCACGTTGAAAGCCACTTCCCGTTCCCGCGACGGCCAGCGCGGCCGTGCATCTTCGAGTTCGTTTATTTCGCGCGCCCCGATTCAGTGATCGACGGGCGCAGCGTCTATGACATCCGCAAAAAGATGGGTCGCCAGCTGGCGCTCGAGACCGGCGTCGATGCCGACGTCATCGTGCCGGTGCCGGATTCGGGCGTGCCGGCGGCGATGGGCTTCGCCACGCAGAGCGGCATCCCGTATGAGCTCGGCATCATCCGCAATCACTATGTCGGCCGCACTTTCATTCAGCCGAAGCAGGAAATCCGCGCGCTCGGCGTGCGCCTGAAGCACTCCGCCAATCGCGACGTCATCGCCGGTAAGCGCGTCGTGCTGGTGGACGATTCGATCGTGCGCGGCACCACGTCGAAAAAGATCGTGCAGATGGTGCGAGAAGCCGGGGCCAAGGAAGTTCACTTCCGCAGCGCCTCGCCGCCGATCAAGCACCCGGATTTCTACGGCATCGACATGCCGAGCATCGACCAATTGATGGCCGCCCAAATGACTTTGGAGGAGATGCGCAAGCAGCTTGAGGTCGACTCGCTCGGCTTTCTCTCGGTTGACGGGCTCTACAACGCGATGGGCGCGGGCGTGCGCAACGCGGCCAACCCGCAATTCACCGACCATCCCTTCACCGGCGCCTACCCGACGCCGCTGCTCGATCATTCGACCGATCGCTCATCGCGCGATTACCAGCTCTCGCTGCTGGCCGAGGAAGCGGCGGAGTAGCCGCATATGACCGACAACAAACGCATTGCGCTGGTGACTGGCGCGTCGCGCGGCATTGGTAAAGCGGTGGCGATTGAGCTGGCGCGGCGCGGCTGGCGCGTGATCGCGGTGGCGCGTGCGCAAAAAGCGCTAGAGCAATTGGACGATCGCATCCGCGACATGGGCGGCGAAGCGACGTTGATCCCACTCGATCTGCGCGACCTCGCATCCATCGATCAACTTGCGGCGCCGTTGCTGGAGCGCTTCGGCCGCATCGATGGGCTCGCCGCGTGCGCCGGCGTGCTCGGCGCGCTGACGCCAACACAACAGCTGACGCCTGCCGTCATGGACGAGGCGATGACTGTGAACTTCACCGCCAATTATCGCCTCATCCGCGCACTGCATCCGTTGCTGCGTGAGTCCGAAGCGGGGCGCGCGGTGTTCGTCACCTCCGGCGCCTCGCGCAATCCGAAAGCGTATTGGGCCGGTTATGCAGCGTCAAAGGCGGCGCTCGACGCGATGGTCACGTCCTATGCGGCAGAACTCAACGTGACGCCAATCCGCGCAAACCTCTTCAACCCTGGCCCGACGCGCACCGCGATGCGGCAGAAGGCGTTCCCCGGCGAAGATCCGATGACGCTGCCGACGCCCGACGAAGTGGCGCCCTCGATCGTCGACATGCTTGAGCCCGGCTACACGCAGAACGGCGCCTGGGTGCAGTTCGAGCGGCGCTAGCCGTGCGCGCGTACGACGGCATCATCATAGGCGGCGGCGCGGCTGGTTTGTACGCAGCGTTTCATGCCGGCCGGCGCGGGCGGCGCGTGCTGGTGATCGAGCACAATTCGGAAGTCGGCGCAAAAATCCTGATCTCCGGCGGCGGGCGCTGCAACTTCACCAATCTGCAGGCCAGCCCTGAACGCTTCATATCCGCTAACCCGCATTTCGCCCGCTCGGCACTAGCGCGGCACACGCAAGCCAACTTCGTCACGCTAGTGAAGAAGCACGGCATTGCCTTCTACGAGAAAACGCTTGGGCAATTGTTCTGCGATGGGCCGCGCTCATCGCAGAACATCGTGCGGATGCTGCTGGATGAGTGTTACGCGGCCGGCGTCGATATCGTGTGCGGGGCGCGCGTGAGCGCGGTGCGGAGAGCGGAACGCTTTGTTGTGGAGACGAGCGTGGGCGCGTTTGAGGGCGAAACGCTGACGATAGCGACCGGCGGCCTGCCGATCCCCAAGCTTGGCGCGAGCGGATTTGCGTTCGAGATCGCGGATCAATTCGGTGTGCCGGTTGTGCCAACTCGCCCAGGGCTCGTGCCGCTGACGTTTAGCGAGCGCGACTTGGCCTGGATGCGGCCGCTGAGCGGCATTTCGGCCGACGTCCGCGCGCATGCTGGCAAGGCGGCATTCCGCGAAGCCGCCTTGTTCACACATCGCGGCCTCTCTGGCCCCGCGGTGCTGCAGGTTTCGTCCTACTGGGCGCCGGGCGACGCGATCCATCTCAATTGGCTGCCGGATGCGGCCGAGCATTTACTGATCGAGCGCAAGCGCGAGCGGCCGAAAGCACAACTGAAGACAGCGCTTGCCTCGGTGTTGCCGGAGCGACTCGCAATAGCGCTCGCGGCGGAGGCGGACGCAGCTCAAGATACAGTGCTCGGCGATTTAAAAGATGCGGTGTTGATCGAGTTGATGGGAAAGCTGAAAGCGTGGCCGCTGACGCCGGTCGGCACCGAAGGCTACGTGAAGGCGGAAGTGATGGTGGGCGGCGTCGATACCAACGCGCTTTCGCAGCAAACGATGGAAGCGCGGGAAGCGCCGGGCCTCTTTTTCATCGGCGAAGCAGTGGACGTGACAGGCTGGCTCGGCGGCTACAATTTTCAGTGGGCCTGGTCGAGTGGCTGGGCGGCGGGTCAGGCGATCTGATGTTTGATCCACTCGTGGTCGATGCGATTGGGCGCACCGCAGAAGGCTATGAGATCGCGCGCTTCAGCTTGCGCAATACGGCAGGCCTGCGCGCAGACGTCATGACCTATGGCGCAACCCTGATGCGGCTGGAGACACCTGATCGGAATGGTAGCTCCCAGAATGTGGTACTCGGTTTCGATCATCTTGAGCCCTATCTCATTGGCACGCCGTGCTTTGGCGCAATCGTTGGGCGCTATGCAAACCGCATTGCAGGCGCGCGATTTGCGCTCGACAGCGTGGCGTACAAGCTCGCCGCCAACGACGGCGCGAACCATTTGCACGGCGGCGTACGTGGTTTCGATAAGGCTGTCTGGGATGCAGAGGCCGTGATGCGGGACGGTGATCCCGGCGTACTGCTGCGCTATGTCAGCCGCGATGGCGAGGAAGGCTATCCGGGCGAGCTGAGCGTTGAGACGCTTTATCTGCTACGGCGCGACCGGCTGGTGATAGCGTTTGAAGCGCGAACGCGGACGACGACGCATGTAAACCTCACGCATCACTCCTACTTCAACTTGAGCGGAGGCGCGCGCGATATCGGCGCACATGATCTCGAGATTGAGGCGAACAAGTATCTGGCAGTCGATCCTGAATTGATCCCGCTTGATGCGCGGGACGTCGGCGGCACACCGTTCGACTTTCGCCAGCCGCACAGGATCGGCGCGCGCATTAATGCGGCAAACGAGCAGCTCCAAATTGCTGGCGGCTACGACCACACGTTCGTTCTGAACGGCGCCGGAGGTCTCACGCGCACCGCGGCGCTCAGCGATGCAGTTAGCGGGCGGCGGATGACGCTTTGGACGACGGCGCCGGGCGTGCAACTCTACACCGGCAACAACCTCGATGGCTCAGTCGGCGGTTTTGGCCGGCGCAGCGGTATCTGCTTGGAGCCGCAGCATTTTCCCGACAGCCCCAATCGGCCAGATTTTCCAAGCACTGTGCTCCGTCCCGGAGAGGTTTACGAGGCCCGCAGCGAACTGGTGTTCGACCTAGCCTCGTGACGGATTTACGCCGCGCGGACGGATGCTAAGCTCCGGCCCTATGGGGAGGATCACATGAGCTTGCGCAATCTGCTTTTGGGTTTGGCGCTTTTGGCCGCGCCTTGGGCGGCTTCGGCGCAGGAGCAAACGAGCGCGACCTCGGTCGAGGCCCCGGCTGAGGTCAGCACCAATTCGGCTGTGCGCGATGTGTATCATGCGCTGTTCTTTGACAGCGGCATCTTCGATACGATGACGAGCGAATTTCTGCCCGAGTATCGTCGGCAAGCTACATCTTCAGTCTATTACCGCCGCGCAAGCGGTGAACGGCGCGAGGCGCTCGATCGTGTAATCGAGGCCACACCGCAATACATGCGCGAAGAAATCATGGCCGAGACGTTCGTCATGGCCGACAATGTGAGCGAGCGCGCCGCAGAGTTGCTCTCTGCCAATGACATCGCAATGTTGGCCAACTTCTTGCGCGATCCGAACTGGCGCCCGTTCATGGCGCGGATGGCGCTGCAGGGCGCCAATAAGGGGCCCGATAGCATCGGCGCTGACGACCTCTCCGCCGAAGAAGAGGCGCAGATGAATGATTATGCCGAAACCCACTTCAGCCCACAGCTGATGGAGAACGGCGGCGCCTTCATGAATTTGCTTGTAGGCGAGATGCGCGCTGCCAGTCCGCGGCTACAGCCGCGCATTCAGCGACGGCTCGCCGTCGAGATCTGCGCGGCGCTGGATGATCGCTGCCCGCGCGAGTTGCGCGACCAAATCCGAACACTGTAGAGGCCAGTCATGCGTTTTGTGTTCGCCCTTCTTGTGGCGACGTGCGTCGCCTTAGCGACGCCTGCTCCAGGTTTCGCGCAAAGCCCAACGCAGTCAACGGGCGCCTATGCGCCAAGCCATCTCGCCGCCGCGCGCGACATGCTGCACGCTTTCCTGATCGACACAGGCACGTTGGAGACGAGTTCGCTCCAGGCATTCGAGTTGATGGGGCATCAATTTCGCCAGCCTATACTGGCGTCGCAAATGTACATCGCCTTGCCGCCTGCGCGGCAGGAGGCGCTATTAGCGTACATGAACAATTTGGGGCCGGTGGTCCAAGAGGAGGCGCTGCGCGGCGCTCCGCAGGTTATCGAACAGTTCGCACCGCGTGTTGCAGCGTTGTTCAGCGAGACTCACCTCCGCGACATCGCCGCGTTCATGCGAACCCCCGAGGGCTCCTCATTCTTCCTGCGCAGCGTCACCGAAGGCGTCCGTCGTGAAGCGACCGGCGAACTCTTGCGAACGCAGCCAAGCGCGGCGGAGATGGCGGCAGCCGAGGCCTTTGACCAGACGCCGGCGGGACGCGCGTTCACTGCGCGCGCACGGGAGATGGGCGCAGTAATGCATGATCTCGGCGCGGCCTCTGTGGGCGGCCCGCACATCATTAATCGTATCCGTCGCGACATGTGCGCGGTGCTTGAAAGCGATTGCCCGCGGGGTTGGCGGTCCTGAGCCTTAGCTCGGATCGTCGGCGAACGGGTTCTTGCCGGCTTTGACAATCAGCCGGATCGGCGCCGCGTGGAGATCGAACGCTTCGCGCAGACCATTGACCAGATAGCGCTTATAGCTCTCTGGCATTTCTTCCGCACGCGACGCGATCAGCACGAACGTAGGCGGGCGCGCTTTGATCTGGGTGAGATAGCGCGGCTTGATGCGCTTACCGCCCACAGCTGGCGGCGGGTGCCGTGCAATGGAGGCATAAAGCCACTCGTTCAGGTCTTTAGTTTTAACCCGCGCGGTCCAATCGGTATGCGCCTGCTCCACCGCCTTCATGAGCCGATCAAGGCCGACGCCTGATTGGGCGGAGATGGTGACGAGCGGGGCGCCGCGCGCTTGCGGCAAGCTCTCACGCGCCACCAGCTTCAGCTCTTCCGCGACCGCGCGGGTGTCTTCGATCTTGTCCCACTTCGCCAAAGCGAACACGAGAGCGCGGCCTTCACGGATAATGAGATCAGCGATGGAGAGATCCTGCTTCTCGAAGGCTTCGGTGGAGTCCATCACCAGCACGCACACATCCGCGAACCGAATCGAATGCAGCGAGTCGCCCACCGACATGCGCTCAAGCTTCTCTTGCACCTTCGCCTTCTTGCGCATGCCGGCAGTGTCGGTGAGGCGATAGGTTTTGCCTCCCCATTGCCAATCGATGGCGATGCTATCGCGGGTGATGCCAGCCTCAGGACCGACGAGCAGGCGATCTTCGCCGATCAGCGCATTCACCAGCGTGGACTTGCCGGCATTCGGACGGCCGACGATGGCGATGTTGATCGGACGCGCCGGTCGCGGCTCGGAATGCTCTTCCTCTGTGGGCGGCCCGGCCTCGTGCGCGACGATGGCGGCGTAGAGCTCGGCCATGCCCTCGCCATGCTCGGCCGAGAGCGCGATAGGCTCCCCGAGACCAAGAGAGTAAGCTTCGCTGATGCCGACATCGCCAGCGCGGCCTTCGACCTTGTTCGCTGCCAGCACGACCGGCTTATCGGCGCGGCGCAGGATTGCGGCGAACGCCTCATCCATCGGCAGCACACCGGCGCGCGCGTCGATCATGAAGAGAATGACGTCGGCGTCTCGAATGGCGATTTCGGTCTGCGCGCGCATGCGCGATTCAAGCGACGCGTCGGTCACGTCCTCGAAGCCGGCGGTGTCGATCAATTGGAAATCCAGGTCGCCGAGACGGCCTTTCGCTTCACGCCGATCGCGGGTGACGCCCGGCGTATCATCGACAATCGCCAGTCTCCTGCCGGCGAGCCGATTAAACAGCGTGGACTTGCCGACGTTCGGCCGCCCAACGATCGCGAGCTTGATCGTCATGGGCGGCCGCGTTTCATCGGAGCACGACCAAGCGCGCGCTGTCGGTCACGATGTAAATCTGATCGTTGGCGGCGATTGGCGGAATGAAAACAGGTTGGCGCACGTCAGCTGTAGCGACGGTTTGGCCGTTCTCCGGCGTCACCGCGATCACATCGCCAACCGAATTGGCTAGCACGAGGCGGCCGCCGATCATGATCGGGCCGACCCATGACACGCGCCCTCTGCGTTCTTGTTCGTCTTCGTAACGGCGCAGTTGCTGCACCCAATAGACGTTGCCAGTGAGGCGGTCGAAGGCGGCGAGTTCGCCATCGACACTGACGGCGTAAAGCACATCGCCGGCAATCCACGGCGTCTGCGTCGAGGCGAAAGAGCGCGCCCACCCACGTTGGCCCGTGCGTAGATCGATCGCAGCGAGCACGCCAGAATGGCTGGCGGCATACGCGACGCCGTTGTCGAGCACCGGGCGACCGGCGATATCGTTGATGGCGGAGAGCGACGTGAGGCGGCCTGTGCGCGAAAGCGAGTCAGACCAAAGGCGCCGGCCGTTCCCAGCAAGCAACGCCACCAGTTCGCCCGAGGCGAACGGCGCAACGACGGTTTCGCCGTCAACCGCGACGCTCGGGGCCGAAAGGATACGCGCCGGCTCAGCGATGGCCTGGTGCGTCCAGCTGACGGCGCCCGTGGCGATATCGAACGCCATCAACTCGCTGTCGTTGGTAATCGCATAGACGCGTGTACCCGCAAGCGTTGGCGCAGACTGAAACGGCGCATCGGCCTGCGTGCGCCAGATCTCGTCGCCGGTTTGGCCGTCGATCGCGGCGATGAAGCCAAAGCCCGTGGTCACATAAACGCGGCCGCCGCCAGCGGCGACGCCGCCGCCGCGCGCGACGCGGTCACGGCCTTCGGTTGGGCGAAGTTGCTCACTCCACAAGCGGCGGCCGTCATTGGCGCGGAAGGCGTTCAGGCGGTGATCGGCGTCAAGGAAGTAGAGGTTGCCGTCAGAAATCACGGGCGGCGCGGCGATCTGCGCGCGGTTGTCGGAGCCTTGCCCGAGATTGGCGCGCCAAGCTTCTTCCAACACGGCTGAGCCGCTTGAATGCGGGGGCGAATTGTCTGCGGTGCCGCCAGGCTGACTCCAATCCACCACAGCCGTCATCGGCGGCAGCGTAATTGGACGCGCAGCGAGCGCAGGGTCCGGCGTCAGTGTTTGCTCGAACGCGAGGATCGACACGCGGCCGTCTTCCGGCGTGGCTGGCTGCTCGTTGTTGCCGCCATCAAAGGGATTGATCGCATCACCGATGCGGCCAACCGTAGAGCACGCAGACAAAGCCGTGGCGGCCGCGATCGCGAGGAGCGGACCAAAGCGGCCCAAGTGACGGCTCATCAATTTTCTCCTTGAGAAGGCGCGGTCTCTGCGCCGCCTGCTGCGGGCGCGGGTGCTGGGCCGATAACGGAAAGCGCGAGTTGCGCACGCTGCTGCACGCCTTGCGGCGCCTCAAAAGCGAGCGTGAGATTTTGGAGCGTGCTGCGCGCCAGATCGAGATCGCCAGCTTCCCAAGCTTCCACGCCAAGCAGTTCGCGACCGAGATAGGCGAGACGCGTCTCGGATTCGATCAGCGGCTGCAAACGGGTTTGAAGTGCGGCGAAGTCTTGAGTCTCGGCCGCGATGTAAGCGGCGCGCAAGCGCGCAGTGTCGCGCATGATCGGATCGCGCGACAACTCAGCCGCCTCATCAAATGCCGCAATGGCCCCGTCGAGATCGCCTTGGCCCTGAAGGATGGACGCTACCTGCATCGTCGCCATGGCGCGATAGGTGCGCGGGCCTTCGCCGCTCAAGCGCTCGAACTCGGTTTTGGCGGCGTCGAAATCGCCGGCCTGCGCCAATTCGATCGCGGCCATGTACGCGTCGGACTGTGCGCGCGCCGTCTCAACTTGCTGGCGCTGCCACCATTGGAAGCCAGCCATGGCGGCCAGAATGATAACGAAGAGGCCAATGAGGTAAGGCCCGTAACGCTTCGCCATCGCGAGCGCGCGGTCCTGACGAAGGCTCTCATCGACTTCGTTGACAAAACTATCAGTTTCGTTGGTCACGCGGTTGGTATCCTCGAACCCGCAGGCCCGCCTGGGCAGCGGACTCGTCCCCCTAAAATCGGCGGCAAGCTAGCCGCGCTTGTCGCCCCGAGCAACGCGCGCTTGCGGCGGCACGTTGACCTTCAGGGCATAGGTCTCGGCTGCGGCAGGAAAACGGCGGCCCCGGACGTCGGCTGCATATTCGGAAACGGCCTTGTCGATGGCGCCCTTTATGTCCCCGTAGCGGCGGACAAACTTGGGCGTCCAGTCGAATAGGCCAAGCATATCATCGGTCACGAGGATCTGGCCGTCGCACTCGGCCGACGCGCCAATCCCAATGGTTGGGGCCCGGACGGCGGCGGTTATTTCGGGGGCCAAACTCTCATCCACCCCCTCAATAACGATGGCGAACGCGCCGGCTTCATCAGCGGCGCGGGCCTCAGCCAATACTTTTTGGCGCTCATCCTGGGTGCGGCCCTTGGCCCGGAACTTACCATCCACATTCACGGCCTGCGGGCGAAGACCGACATGGCCCATGACCGGTATGCCGCGATCGACCATATAGGCGATGGTGGCCGCGATTTGGGGCCCAGCCTCGACCTTCACGGCCTGGGCGCCGGTTTCCTTTAGCACCCGGGTGGCGTTGGCGAACGCGTCGCGCGGATCGCCCTCATAGCTGCCAAACGGCATGTCAACGACCACCATGGCGCGTTGAGAACCTCGCATGACGGCCTGACCATGCATGATCATCATCTCAAGCGTGACACCCACCGTATTGGGCAAGCCGTGGACGACCATGCCAACGCTGTCGCCGACCAGCAGCAGATCGCAGTGCGGATCGAGGATCTGCGCGACAGGCGCGGTGTAGGCGGTGAGGCAGACAATGGGCTCGCCGCCCTTTCGGGCCGTGATGTCGGGCGCGGTGACGCGACGGATTTCAGTGTGGCGGGACATGCGTTCAGGCCTCGTTCGGAACCGCCAGTCCTAGCCGTTGCTGCGCTGCGGCGCCAGCGCCGACCCCAGACGGCAGAAACACGAAAGGCGGCCCTCGCGAGCCGCCTTTGCCTCTGGCCGGTGTTGAGCCGTTATTCCTGCGTGGTGCGATAGACCACTGCGCCGCCGGCCAAAGCGGCCGCGGTCATCAGAATGATCTGGGTCATGCCGGTTCCGAGCGATTGGAGGACGCTCTGGGCAGCGACGCCGAAAGATGGGGTGGCGCTCAGCGCACCATGGGCGCGGGCGACTTCCAGGCCAGCTGTCGCCATCGCTTCCTGGCCGAACGCGCCATAGAAGGTCGCCCCGCCATAAACGAGCGCCGCGCCGGCCGCAGCGAGACCGATTGTTTGCGCCAGATTGCGCAGCTTAACCGCGTTCTCCCGGCGCGAGACAGCCTGCCCGATCTTGACGGTGAAGCCGTCATCGACCGGTTCATGAGCTTCCGCAAAGGAGCGCTTCAGAAGGGCGTCAAAATCCGTCATTGGGGTTCCAATAGCCGTCGCAGTTTTTCCGTCCCTCTTAGTACGTGGGATTTCACCGTCCCGAGGGGAAGACCGGTGATTTCTACTATCTCCGCGTGACTTAAACCTTCTCCGTGGTTCAGCGTCACACAAAGTCTCTCAGCATCCGACAACCTGGCAAGTGCCTTTTCCAGGTCAATCTTAGCTCCGGCCGCGGCCTCCGGCGTGGATTCCTCTGACGCTATGGGAGAAGCGTCATCGATTTCCTCGAACACGGCCTTCTGGCGGCGTTTCGCCATCAGGAACGTGGTCACCGCGATCCTTCGAAACCAACCCGGAAAAGCCGCCGGGGTTTCAAGATCACCCATCTTATCCCACGCCTTGATGAACGCCTCTTGAGCAAGATCATCGGCTTCGGCGTGGCTCTGACACATTCTCCTCAACAGGGCGCGGGCCCACCCTTGCCGGCGCTTTACCAGCTCGCCGAACGCCGCTTGGTTCCGGGCCTGGGCCGCGATTATGAGCGCGGCTTCGGTCGCTTCCCCCAGATTTTGGAACCCCCGCGACGCCACGGATCACTCATTGCTCCTTCTTCTTGGCCGAGTAATCGACAATCGCGAGCAAGATAAAGGCAAAGCCCAGGGCTCCAAGGATGGCAGCCGGAACCATCATGCCGCCTTCGACCGTACCGCTGAAATCATCGAGGGCGAAGGCGCCGATGACAAAGCCAATCGCCAAGGCCAAAAGCACCACGCCGCTGCCCAAGGTGCTGCGCGCACGATCCTTCGGCGGCTTAGTGGCCCCCTCGGTCAATTGGCGCAAAATGGCGGGATCGAGCTGCTGGCCCTTCTCCAAAGCCTGCGAAATCAACGCGTGAGCCGATCGCTTCGTGCGCTCTTTCAGCCAGATCGGCACCAGAATAATGGCTCCGAGGAAGCCAAAAAAGACAAACGGAACAAAAACATCCGCACCCATGAGGAACTCCATAGCCCGGGGTCTTTGCCCCTTTGTATCTGGGATGCGCGATCCAGGTGAATTGGATGCAAGCCAGATTCAGCGCTTCAGCAGCACCCTAGCCCGGGCCGACATGAGTCGCGCTAGCCCCACGAGGCTGATCAGGCCGGCGGCGGAGAGAACGCCATTTTGGAAGGCGGCCGGGTTGCCGGCAGCCCAGTCCAGGCCAAGGGCAGCGAGGGCGGCAGCGGCGGCGGCGACACCCCCGGCCCGGAGGACCGACCGCGCGGCCTCCTTCTTATATCGCCCGGCCTCGGCAGCCCGGATGACGGCCAGCGCAAAGCCCGGATCGCGGGCCGGCGCGGCGGCCGCCCGGAGAGCGGCGCGGAGGCGAGCTTCAGTGTCCATCTGACGTCTCCAACGCGCGCAGCAACTTTTCACGCCCGCGCGTCACATGCGATTTCACCGTGCCCAGCGGCAGTTTCAAGATCGCCGCCGCTTCAGCGTGCGAAAACCCTTCACCGAGGCAAAGCGCGACGGCGGCGCGTTGTTCGTCTGGCAACTCAGCCATGGCGCGCTCGAGTGCGATGCGGTCTTCAATGGACGCCTCGTTCTCAGCCACTTCTTGGGTTTGTAGCCAAGCCGCATCGCGAGCCCCGGCCCGCCCGCGCGCGCGTCGCGCATCACGCGCCAGACGAAAGCCGATGCCAGACACCCACGAGCGAAAACTGGAGCGGCCCTCGAAACGATTAAGCTTGGCCCACGCAGTCACGAACGCCTCTTGCGCAATATCGTCGGCATCGGCCCAAACACCGTTAAAACGCCGCAAAAACCCGCGAACCGCTTGCTGATGCGCATCGACCAAAGCGGCGTACGCGCGGCTGTCGCCTTTGCGCGCTGCGGCGATGAGGCGGGCCTCATCATGCGGCGTCATCGGAATCTTTTGACCCGCCGCCGGGATTCATCAACGCAAGCGCCAGACAACCAAGCGCAGTGACGGTCATCGTCGATGCGATAACGAGAAACGCAGTCTGGCGATCTGGATCGGCGGTGGCGTAAGCGATCCAAAAGCCAAAACCGAGAGCGGTGAAAACGACGAACTCACTCCAAGGCGGCTTGCTGGTGTTGGTCTTACCCAGTTGCTCATAGAGAATGGGCGGCGGCTCCCTGCCGGCTTCCAGCGCTGCCTTGATGATGTCCATCGCCTGCGCGCGGCGTTTGTGCTCCAGCCATTGCGACCAGCCGGCCCCCAGCATCGAGATGGCTACCGCTCCAAAAATGAAGAGCGCCACCATCCAGTTCTCAAACCCGTTACTCAGCATCGTCCGACTCTCTCGTGCATTCGGCCAGTATGCAGCCACGGCCCTCCGGATTGGATGCGGAACAGGCTTGCCTCATAACACTTAAGCGCATACTTAAGTGATATGTTTAGGCAGGACGCTGTTCTCGATCTCGCGTTTCAGGCTCTTGCCGACCCTAGCCGGCGAGCGATGGTTGAGCGCTTGGCCCAGGGGCCGGCGACGGTCAGTGAATTGGCCAAACCGTTGGCTATGTCGCTCCCAGCCGTGATGCAGCACCTCGCGGTGCTGGAAACGAGCGGGCTCGTGAAGAGCCAGAAGGTCGGGCGCGTCCGCACCTGCTCGATCGAGCCCAAGGCGCTCACCCAAGCTGAACACTGGATCGCCGAACGGCGCGCGCTGTGGGAGCGGCGCCTCGATCGGCTCGGACAATTTCTCGACGAAACGAAAGACGATTGATGCTCACGATCTACGGACACCCGATATCTTCCTACACTTGGAAGGTGCTGACCGCGCTTTATGAGAACGGCACGCCGTTCGAGTTCATCACGGTGGATCAGAACTCATACGCAGACTTCATCGCCAAATGGCCGATGGGCAAGTTTCCGATCCTGTTGGACAGCGATCGCGGCGCGATGGTGACAGAAACGGCGGTGATCATCGAATACCTGGATCACTATTACCCTGGCCGCACCCGCTTCATCCCAGCGGACTTCGACACCGCGCTTGAAGTGCGCCGCTGGGACCGCGTGTGCGATCACCTGAACACGACGATGAGCAAAGTCGTTGTCAACAACATTAGGCCCGATAGCCAACGCGATCCGTATGGCGTCGAGGAAGCAAAATGTGTCGTGCGCGGCATGTACGCCGTCATCGAAGCGCAGCTCGGCTCGCGCGAATTTCTCGTTGGGAACGACTTTAGCCTAGCCGACTGCGCCGCAGCGCCCGCGCTCTGGTACGCCACACGCAACGTGCCGCTCGACGGCGCCTTCCCGCGCATTGTGGGGTACCTGGAGCACCTGAAAGCGCGCCCTTCCTTTGCGCGCGCCGTGAAGGAATCCGAGCCGCTGTTTCATATGTATCCGGGAGCGTGAGCATGACCGCCCTGACACACGCCACCATCGTGATGGAGCGCACATATGGCGCCGCGCCAGCGCGCGTCTTCAAGGCTTGGTCCGATCTGGATGCGCGTAAACGCTGGTCAGCGCCGGCGGACAACATTCGGATCGAGTACGAAGCGGCGGATTTCCGCGAAGGCGGGCGAGATGTCTCGCGCTGCATCGAACCTGGCAACGTCGACTACATCGCGGTCGTGAACTACATCGATATCAAGCACGACCAGCGCATCGTATTCGCCGAGGATGTATCGCACGGCGATACGCGCGTGTCGGCAGCGTTGATCGGTGTCGAACTGGACGCGGCTGGCGAAGGGACACGGCTGTTGCTCACGATGCAGATCGCGGCGTTCGACGGTTCGGAGATGGAGAAAGGCTACCAGTTCGGCTGGAACGCCGCGCTCGACAATCTCGCCAAGGAATTTTCGCAATGACCGCACGCACCGTTACGCACGCCACTTTCGTGATTGAGCGCGAATATGCGCATCCGCCGGCGAAGGTGTTCGCCGCCTATGCCGATCCGAAACAGAAGTCGAAATGGTTCGGCGGCCCGCCTGAGTGGAATTCGACCCACACACTCCACTTCCGCATCGGCGGCAAGGAGGTGAGCAGCGGCGGCTCTCCAGGCGGCGTGGTCCACAAGATGAGCGGCGAATACTGGGACATCATCGAAAACGAGCGCATCGTCATGTCTTACGAACTGCACCTCGATGCGACGCGCATATCTGTTTCGCTCGGCACTACGCAATTTGAGGCTTCCGGGAAGGGCACAAAGCTCGTCTACACGGAGCAAGGCGCCTACCTCGATGGCTACGACGACGCGGGCCAGCGTGAACACGGCACGCGCATCCTGCTCGGCCAACTCGAAACCTTCTTGAACACGTGAGCGCGCCATGACGACCACCACACACGGCAGCTTCATCATCGAACGTCGCTACGAGGCAAATCCGCAGCGCGTGTTTGCCGCCTGGGCCGATCCCGCCGCCAAACGCGCCTGGTTCGCGGAGGGCGAAGGCTGGGACATCCAATCCTACGACCTCGACTTCCGCGAAGGCGGCGCCGAGAGGAGCAAATTTCATCACCAAAAGGGCGTCGAGACATTCGGCGAAGAGACTTGGTTCGGCAACGACACCGTCTTCAACGAGATCGTCCCCAACGAGCGGATCATTTTCACCTATGCGATGGACCGCAACGGTGTGCGCTTCAGCGTCTCGCTTGCGACAGTGGAGTTCAAGTCTGCGCAGCAAGGTACGCGGCTGATCTTCTCCGAGAGCGGAGCGTTCTTCGACGGCGCTGACGGCATCAAGATGCGTGAAGCCGGATGGCAGGGGCTGCTCCAAAAACTGGGCGAGCATCTCGAGAAAGGCGCCTAACATCACGAACCGCAGGCGTACCGCCGGCACGCTCCCACGCTGGCCGGCGGGACGGCGGCGGTCCATATTGGCGTCGTGACACCTCAGCAAATCTCCATTCAAGTCGACGATGCGACCACGTCCGGCCTTTGGCTTGCGCCGGATGACGCGCGCGCGGCTTACGTCTTCGCGCACGGCGCAGGCGCTGGGATGGCGCACAAATCAATGGCGGCGATTGCGGACGGGCTTGCGGCGCGCGGCGTCGCGACCTTGCGCTACAATTTCCTCTATATGGAGCGCGGCTCAAAGCGCCCAGACGCGCCGGCGTTGGCGCACGCGGCTGTGCGTGCGGCGGTTGCAGAGGCGCGAAAGCTTGGGCCGAAGCTGCCGCCATTCGCGGGCGGCAAGTCATTCGGGGGGCGGATGACGTCACAAGCGCAAGCGAAGGCGGCGCTGCCTGGCGTGCGAGGCCTCGTCTTCTTCGCGTTTCCGCTGCACCCGGCCGGCAAACCAAGCGACGAGCGCGCGACGCACTTAAGCGACGTCGATGTGCCGATGCTGTTCCTGCAGGGTGAGAAGGATGCGCTGGCGGATCTGAGCTTGTTGCGGCCGATGGTGAGCGCACTTCGGCCACGCGCGGAACTGGCGCTCTACCCGGACGCCGATCACAGCTTCCATGTGCCCGCGCGAAGCGGCCGCAAGGATACTGAGCTGTTAGCGGACGTCTTGAACCGCGCCGCGGAGTGGATGCACGCGCGTGGTTAGCCAAATGCGGCGGCGTAAATCTCCGGTTTGAAGCCAACGATGAGCTTGCCGCTAACATCGAGCACCGGTCGTTTGATCATCGACGGATTGGCTTGCATAAGCGCAATCGCTTTCTTCTCGGTGACGTTCTCTTTGTCCTTGTCCGGCAAATTTTTGAACGTCGTGCCGGCGCGGTTCAGCAGAACTTCCCAGCCCACCTGCTCGGCCCAAGCTTCCAGCGTGGCTTTATCGAGGCCAGCCTTTTTGTAATCATGCAGCGTGTAAGCGAGCCCCTTCGCATCTAGCCAGGTCCACGCCTTCTTCATCGTGTCGCAATTGCGAATGCCGTAGATCGTAATCTGCTTGCTCTTGGCCATGGCCGGCTTATGCCAAAACCACTGACCGAGGAGAAGCACCGATGACGACGCTCACCTTCTACACAAACCCAATGTCGCGCGGGCGCATCGTTCGTTGGATGCTGGAAGAAGTGGGTGAGCCCTACGAAACCGTCGTGCTGGACTACGGAACGACGATGAAGGGTGCGGATTATCTAGCGATCAACCCGATGGGTAAGGTCCCGGCGATCCGTCATGGCGACGTTATAGTCACAGAAGGCGCCGCCATCTGCGCGTATTTGGCGGACGCCTTCCCGAAGGCGAAGCTCGCACCACCCACCGGCGACAAATTGCGCGGCGCCTATTATCGCTGGATGTTCTACGGCGCAGGGCCCGTCGAGGCGATGGCCTCAAACCAAGCGCTTGGCGTTGTCGTGCCCGACGAAAAGCGCGGCATGGTCGGCTACGGCTCCCGCGAGCAAGTCATCGACACGCTCGAGTTCGCGGTTTCGCGGGGCGATTATCTCGTCGGCGATACCTTCACGGCTGCCGACCTCTATCTCGGCTCCCAAATCATGTGGGGCCTGCAATTCGGCACGCTCGAGAAACGGCCGGCATTCGAGGCGTACGTAGCACGCATTTCAGCGCGGCCGGCCGCGGCCAAGGCGCGTGAGATCGACGACGCACTCATCGCATCCAAGGGCTAGCCATCTCTCAATGCGGTAATATTTGATCGGCGTTACCCCGCCACCGCGCTTACCCTGGATTGCAGAGGGTAGTCGCGATGAATCTCGGAGATAGCTGGGGTAAATTGCTTGGAGTCGCCGGCACCGGCGCGCTGGCGGTCGCCGCTTATTTCAGCAATCCCTACGCCCCTTTTCGACCGATGCCCGAAATGTGCCCAAGCCAGGCGACCTGCGTGATCGTCGCCGGACTCGACGGCGATGTGAATCTCGGCGTGGGCGCCGGCGGACAGCCGATTGGCTTCGATCTCGATGACGAAGTGCGACGCCAGCTCGTTGATTGGCTCGAAAACGCGCCCGGCGATCTTCGCGTCTACAAGATGCCCGAAGAGATCGCGATGCCAGAGCGCGGTGTGTCAAGCTTTGAGCGCAACGCCGGCTCCGTAATGGCGCGCGCGGCGCATCGGCGAACAATACGGGGCGCAGCTTGTCGTCATCGGCGAGGTCAACAGCGCGAGCGTCTCGCTCGCCTTTGTCGATCCGAACGACACCGCGGCAGGATTGAACCTGGCCGCCTACGAATTGCCGAACATCGGCGTACCCAACAATTTCCTGAACGACTTCTATTCCGCCCTTGCCGCAGCGCGCAAACATCGGCCAGCGCCCATTCCGACCGCGGCGCGCCCCCCAGCGACGACGCCACGCGAGGACGATAACACCTCCGCCATTCAGGAACTCGATCCGCCGCCGCCGCCATCGCAACAGCAGACAAGTTTTCCGCCCCCGTCAGTCGCGACGCCGCCGCCGATTGCAGCGCCGTCGGTCATACCTGCCGAGGTGCGCGAGCGACCCTCCTCCACGCAGATGCAGCGCGCCTATCCGCGATCCGCGCTGGAGCGCGGCATATCGGGCGCTGCGGTTGTGCGGTGCTACGTGGCGCTCGACGGCAACCTGCACACCTGCGTGACCACACGCGAAAACCCGCCGGATATGGGTTTTGGAAATGCAGCAGAGCGGCTGGCGCGGCAGAGCACGACCGCTTTCCCGCAGAGGGTGGATGGGCGTTCAGTTGCCGACGGCACGATTGAAGTTGAGTACTCATTTCAAGTGAACACCGAGAACTGAGCGTTGGGGTGGCGCGCAGGCACGCCACCCCAATCAGTCAATGCGCGACGACCGCGCGACGGCGCCAAGTGATCCAACCCAGCAAAAGCAACAGCGCCATAAGTGCGTAGAAGCCAGGCTCAGGCGTCGAGGCGCCACCGAAGCCGGCCGGCGACATGCCGTACGCTTCAGGGCCGACACCGGCGGGGATTGGCAGCGGCACGTCGGCGTTCCGCGCGCTGTTCGGATCAGCGTTCACGATCCGCCGCGAAACAGCGACGAACGACGTCCAGTCCGTAACCAGCGCGTACTCAAGGCCGAGCGCAGTGACGCGCTCCTCCAACTGCGCGGTGTTGAGCTGCAGTGTGCGGAGCTCAGCGGGGCTGGTGTAGTCGCGCATCAAATCGCCCACCTGCGCTCGCGCCCAGATGATCGGGATCGCGGAAGTTGAGCCTGCTGCGCTGGTCGGCGCATCCGAGAGCGTCACCTGCACCGGCAGACGCGCAGCGCGGCCGTTGACGTTGCCGTGCACGACAATTGTACCGGAACGCTGACCGGTGAAGCGGCCCATGAGGCGCAGCGAGTCACCAGCAAAGAGATCCGGAATGATCGCTGGTGTCACGTCGGTGGGCGCGAGATTACCCCAATCGATGCGGATATCGGTCAGCACCGGCATGTCTAGGCGATCGGCCAAGTCATGCGCGGCTTCAAGGCCGGTTTCAGTCGGATCGATGTAGCGGGCAAAGCCGCGACCCCGGCGCGCCATCTCAGACAGGGGATAACGATTCACCGATGAACCGACGCCGAACGCATAGACCCGCGCGCGGCCAAGATGCTGCGCCATGAACTGCAAGACTTCAGCTTCGTTGCCAATGTAGCCATCACTCAGGAAGACAACGATGCGAAGCGTATCTGGCTGCTGGCGCACCGCGAAAGCCTGCTGCATCGCCGGCACGACTTCGGTGCCGCCATCAGCGCTGAGGCCGCGTACGAAGGCCGCAGCGCGTGCGATGTTGGCTTGCGTCGCCGGCACCGGCCCATCGGTGAACTCGCGCGGCGTCGAGCCGAACTGGATGATGCGGAAATAGTCGCCCGGTCGCAGCGTCGTCAGCGCGCGCTGCATGAAAGCCTTGCTGGCTTCGATGGGTTCGCCGGTCATTGAGCCCGACGTGTCGAGCACGAAGACGAGTTCGCGCGGAACGATCTGCGCTTCGCTCGGCGCCGCCGGAGGTTCGACCACAAGGCTGAAAAATCCGCCGCGCTGATCCGCGTGGGTCAGCACACCGGCCTGCACGGCGTTGCCGGCGAGCGTATAGCGCAGGACAAAGTCGCGGTTGTCGATCACGCGGTCCTCCGCCAGTACGGCGCGGCGTTGACGGCCTTGGCCGCTTACGTCGAGCCGATGCGTGGCGCTGGCGACATTGGCGATATTCATGCCGGCTTCGAGGTCGACGGCGATGGAGACGCGTTCAGGCGCGATCTCGCCGGGGAGCGTGAGGCCGAAAATTCCGCGCGGCTGCGCTGGCGGCGGGCCGATGTTCCAGACGCCCGTCTGCGGACCTGGCGCTTCGGCCTCGTTCACCAGCTGTGCTGTCGCGCGCGGCGCCGGGTTGTAGCGCGGGCCGACCACCAGCGGCAGCACCAATTCGTACGCGCCATCGACCCGCGGCACGCTTTGCGAATAGCGGATGGTGATGCGCACAGTCGCGCCAGGCATCAGATTGGCGACTTCTTGCGTGAACATGTTCGGGCGATGCTGGCTGAGCAGCGCAGCGGCGCGGCCCTCCTCACGCGCTTGTTCGAACTCCTGGCGCGCCTGCTCGCGGCGACGGATTTGTGCTTCAATCACCTCGTCGCCGACCTGCATCGTCATGGCGTGGACGGCAGCGTCTTCGTTGAGCGGGAAAAGATAGGTCGCGTTCATCGGCGTCGAGGTTGGGTTCTCGAACGTCTGCACCAAGGAGACGGTGGCGAGATCACCATCCACGGCGACGCTAAAGTCGCTGTTGGTAAGCGGCAGCAGCATGGTCTCGCCATTCACTTCAGCGCGCATATGGCCGCCAAGCGCGTCGAGCGGCGCTTCCCCCGCGCCCTGCGCGCGCGCAAATGAGCCGCTGAGAAGCGCAAAGCTCCCCAACAGCACGACAACGAAACGTCTAGCGAGCATGGTTTCCTCCTGCTGCGGTGAGCGTGGGCTGGTCGAGCGCGGCGAAGACGCCGGCGTCGAAGGCGAGATACTCGGCGGTGTATTCGGGCGTGATGCGCTGGACGGCGGTCCAGACGGTCGAGCGGTCATTCAGCCAAATCCACACGGCCTCTGAGACACTGGCGACGCGGTGCCCGCGATCGGACAAGAAGCTGACTTCGACGCGGAAGGCGCGGCCTTCAGGATCGACGGCGCGATACTGCGCCGTCGGCGTTGGCGTAAAGCGCATGCCGAGATAGCTGACGCGATAGCCCAGTCCGCGCAGACACTCATCTGGCGCGTGCAGATGGCGCAGCGGCGATGTGGTGCGCGCTAACATCAAAGCGTTGGGACCGTACGCGGCTTTCACCGCCGCGCCGCCAAATTGTTCGAAGTAGGCGCGCTCTTGGTTTGTGAGCGGCAGCCCGACCGCGCGATGCACGCCAATGCGCTCCGGCGCAGCGATGCTGACATCGCGCGGTGTAACGTCGAGCGGCGTACGCGGCGCGCTGACGATAGCGATGGCGGTGATGAGAAATGCGCCGGCCCGCCAAGCATGATTGCGTTGGCCGCCCGCTTTAAACGCTTTGACCGGAACAACATGCGGCCGAACGCGGCGCGCCCAAATGAAAAGCACCGGTGCGGCAGCGCCGATCGCGATCAGGCCGACCAGATCGTGCCAAGGCTGCGCCATAACATCGAAGCCGAGCGCCTCTGGCCCGATAGCGACACCACTCGCCAGCAACGTGATCCGCAAAACGTTGCCAGCCAGTGCCGCCGCCAGTGCAATCGCAGCGCCCACCAGCGCCATCGGGAGCCGCGGGCGCGCCAACGAGGCGGCGATAGCGAAAGCAAAGCCGAACATGATGAGCGCACGCGCCCCCGAGCACGGCAGATCGACCAACACGTCCGCGCCCTCGACGGTGATGCGGACGCCGGCGCATCGGACATCACCGAACAGCGCCGAAAGCGCGGCGCAGGCGCCCTGCGCCGAGAACTCCTGCAGCAGAAAGCCGATCGAGCGCTGAACGATTCGCTCCAGCGGCAATGCGAAAGCAAACGCGACCGCAAGCCAGAGCGGTGAGAGAGCCCTGGTGCGGTGCTGGAGCCCGGCGAGGCGGGCGAGCGCGTAGACATCGATCACCAGCGCCAGCGCGCCGATCGTATCGATGGCGGAGACTTGGGAGACGAGCCGAATAAGCGCCGTAGCGGACAGCAGCAGAACGGCTATGCGTTCGTCTTGGCCGGAGGTCGACCGGCGCGGACTGCTCAGGCTCCAAGCGGCAAGCGCCGCGACGGCGGCGAAATACACGAAGCCATGCGAGTCAAAGGCAGGATCAAGCCACGTGTTGATCAGCCAAATGATTGGCCCCGCCGCCAACACGAGGATCGCGGCGGCGAATGCGGCGCGGCCGAGATCCAAGCGCGGGAGGGCGGAGACGAGCACGCCGACACATTGGCGTCGTGATGTGCAGAGGCATGCGCCGCGCGGCGCAGCCGGTCAGGATGTTATGTGCAAGCTTTGCGCAGCGGGAATTGTCAGTACGAAGGAAGCGCCGGTCTCGCTTCCTTCCAGCGCGATATCCCCACCATGTGCGCGCAGCAGCGCGCGGACGATGCCGAGCCCCATGCCAGTGCCGCCTTGAGCACGGCGCGTGGTAAAGAACGGATCGAAAATCCTCGCGCGATTGCCGGCGGAAACGCCGCTACCGTTGTCCGCAACACGGACACGCACCGTGCCGCCCTCCTCCACCGATTCGATACTGACGCCGGTGGCGCCATGGCGAACGGCGTTGTCGATCAAATGACCAAAGACGATCTGGGCATTCTCCTCGGACATCCCGAGCGGCGTGGGCGCTTGGCCGAGCGTGATCGCAAGCCCCTCGAACCGTTCGCGTAGGCCTTGAACAACAGCCGGCAAACTTGCGGAGCCGCCAAGTTCGGGATTGTCCGCCCGCGCCATTTCGCGCAGGCGATCGAGCAGGATGCTGATCCGGTCCGTGTCAGTCAAAACATTGGTCAAGAAGCGCTCGCGCTCCTCCGGCGTCATCGAGCTTTCGGCGTCGCGCATCAGCTCCGCCGCGCCTTTGATGGCGGTGAGCGGCGATTTTAGTTCATGCGAGACATGGTTGGCGAAGCCGCTGAGATAGTCGGAGCGATCCGAGAGCCGCTTGGCCATCGTCATAAAGCTCTGGGTCAGGCTTGCCAGTTCACGGGTGCCGTGCCGCTGCAACGGGCCAATGGCCTCGGCGCGGCCTGCGGTGATGTCTTCGGCCTTGGACGCCAGCTCCCGCATTGGCCGGGCGATCGTGCGCACGAACACCAGCCCAATCACAGTCGCCGCGCCAAGCATCATCAGCGCAGCCGCCAGCAGCTTCTCGCGCTCGCGGTAAAGATTTCGCAGGATGTTATCCGGCGTCCGCGAGACATAAACGACACCCCGAACACGATCGTCCACGAAAACAGGAAACGCCGCAAAGATGCGAATCTTGGCGCCGCGGCTGATCGAATAGATCGGCGGCGGCTCCGACATCTCATCGCGCACGCGCATGACCACGCGGAATTGGCCGGCCATGGCGCCCTGCACTTCTTCGATATGGGCAAACGATGAGCCAATGTCTTCGCGCCCGCCGACAACCGCTCCGTTGGCGTCGAGAAGGCGAAAGCCGGTGAGCGTGGTCCGCTGAGTTGATTGTGTGATCGCGGTCAAGGTCTGCCCAACCTGCAGCGCGTTCGCGCTGGGTGGAACGGTTGCGGGCGCTGGCGCAGGTCGCGCCGGAAGGATCGGCGAGGATGCTAGATCGAGCGCGGGGAGGATCGGCGCGTAGCGCTCATCTATGACAATCGCCGGATCGGCGGCGGGGCGTGGCGGGCCAAGCGGAAATGCGCCCGACTCCGCAGCTTCAATCTCGCGGGCGTACACGGCCGATAGCATCGCGCCCTGCGCGATGAGTTCAGACTCGGTTTGCCGAACCAGCTGATTTTCGTAGAGGCGGAAGAAGAGCAGCCCTATCAGCGGCAATAGCAGCGCGGCCGCGATCATCGCCGCCGTGATCATGCCGATGCTGGGCCGCCACTTCGCGGGCTGCACGTTAAACCTTCGCGCCGAGACGGAAGCCGACGCCATGCACTGTGTCGATCACCGAAGCGCAGCCGACCGCGGCGAATTTGGCGCGAATGTTGCGAACGTGGCTGTCGATCGTGCGGTCAGAGACGTGGACGTTGTCGGGGTAAGCCACATCCATGATCTGGTCGCGGCTGAAAACGATGCCGGGGCGCGTCGCGAGCATTCGGATGATCGCAAACTCAAGCGCGGTCAGCGCAACGACGGCCCCAGAGAACGACGCCTCGAAGCGCGGCGTATCGAGCGCAAGCTCCCCGCGCCGCAACACGCTCTCTGGCGCCGGCGCTTCCGCGTCCGCGGCCTTGGCGCGCTTGAGGATCGCGGTCACGCGCGCCACCAGCTCACGCGGGCTGAACGGCTTGGTGACGTAGTCGTCGCCGCCGAGTTCGAGGCCGACGATGCGGTCGATCTCGTCGCTACGAGCGGAGAGAAACAGGATCGGCGTCTCGCCCTGGCGGCGAATCCGGCGGCAAACTTCGAGCCCATCCATCTCCGGCATGCCGATATCGAGCACGACGAGATCAGGCTTATCGCTCTCGAAGCGACGCATGGCTTCGGCGCCGTCCTGCGCGGTGATTGCGGCGAGGCCCGCTTTCTCCAGCGCAAAACAGATCACGTCGCGTATGTGCGGGTCGTCATCGACGATGAGGATGCGAGGAGCCATGTGAAAATCCGCGCCAAGTATAGTCCGCGACCGCGATCGCGCCAGCGGCTCAGAACACGTCGTCGAAGCGTCGGCTGCGGGTTGGCTGTGGTAGCGGCCGGTCGCTCGCGGGAGCGGACCGGCCGCCCTCACGCGGCGCCAGGGCAGCTGGGCGGGGCGGCGCCGTCGCGGGACCGGTTGAAGTGGTAGGCTGCGTCATGGGCGGCAAACTGGTTCATCGCCGCGCAGCCACGATGGCGAAACTGCGCAGGCAGCTCTGTTTCATTGTGCAGATTTTGCGCAGATCGCGTCTAGCGCCTCATTCGGGGGGCTCGAATGTCATCGTTCCGGCGCCGGAGTGCATACTGAACTCGCGCGGATGGACGAACTCGTCCGCAAACCACGGATTAGACGCTGGCGCAAAGATGTCCTGCAGCCAGGTCAGCACGCTTTTGGCGCGTGTGGTGCGAGCCACTGCTGCGTCATAAACCAAATAGAGCTTCGGCGAGGCCGCAGGCGCTTCGCCCAGCATGACCAAGTTTGGAATGAATGACGCGGCGCAGGTCGGTAGGAAGGCGATGCCGGCGCCGGCCATGACAGACATCAGCAAAGTTGCGCTACAGTTTGTTTCAACATTGTACGCCGAGAGCGTGCGCACGGCCTCCGCTTTTGGATCCCACGTTTCCTTCTGCAATTGAACGGCCGAGTGATGCACAGTGCGGTGCGTCGCCAGCTCGGCTTGCGATTTCGGGACACCGTAAAGCTTAAGGTAAGACGCGGCGGCGAAGGGCGCGTAATGCACGGTCGCAAGCGGCTCGACCACCTGCTCGCCAAAGCCTCGCGTGTCATACTGAATTGAGATGTCGATCTCGTCGCGCAACGTACTGTCTGACCAGAACCCGCCATCAATCGATAGCGTGACGCCTGGATGAACGCGCTGAAGCGCGGGAATGCGAGGCGCGATCCAGAATGAACCGATGCCATCCGGCACCGCGATCTTAACTCTACCCTCCGGCTTTTCGTCGAATTCGCGCAGCAGGCGGTCGATGGCGGAAGCTGACCGCTGCATCACAGCCACATGATCGCGGATACGCACGCCGGCTTCGGTCAGCACGACACCTTGCGGACCACGCGCAACCAGTTGCGTGTTCAACCTCACTTCGAGATCTCGCAGGCGCTGGCTAACCGTAGGCTGCGACAGCTGCAGACTGCGTGCGGCGGCGCTGATGCTGCCGGTTTCCGCGACGTGGAGAAACACACGCAGATCCGCCCAGTCGGCGCGCGCACTCGCGGGCAAACTCACCGCGCTATCGGTATTCTTGTCAGCCCCCATTGGACATCCGCTCAGGCGTGGCCGGTTCCTTGCTGTCTAGAACCATGAGGCGCGAGTTTGAAGGGCGTAGCAAGATGAAAGTGTTCGCAGAAGCGAGTGCCACGCAAGGCAGAAACACATTGCCGTCTCATGTTGCAGCGGTGGCGGCCGTGCATGGTTTGGAGGCTTTGGACGCAGACGGCATTCGTGACGCGCGGGCCCTCGCAGCACAACTTATAGGCGAAGGCATAGCAACTGACGGCCATCTTGCGGCGCTGCAGGCGCACTTCGGCGCGTCCATTTTCGGCTTGCGCCAGGATGGCGCCCTCTGTGGCCTGCTGGCGGCGTTTCCCCTCAACGAGGCTGGCCTCGAGGCAGTTGAGCAAGGACGCTTCAACGCCGTGGCGCTCGACCTTGCTCTAGTGGCGCGCGCCGGCGAACAGCCGACCGCGTATTATGGTTGGGGCTTTGCGGCCACCAACAAGGACGGCGCCCGCGCGGTGCTCAAAGCCAGCGTTGATATTCATCGCCTGCTCTACTGGGCGGTGCCGACTTTCGCACGTGCGGTGACTGCGGACGGCGTCCGGGCGCTGCAATCGATTGGCTTCATCGCCAGCAATCAGGACGGCCTCTTTCAGATTCCGCCCAACATGATCTCAGCTGGAGTGCGCGCATGACACGCGCCCTCAAACGCGACAGAGCCGTAACCGTCACCGTCGTGAGAGATGTCGAAACACTGTTCGAAGTCATGAGCGTGCGCACGCTGGTTTATGTAGGCGAGCAAAACTGCCCGTACCGCGAGGAATTCGACGGCAACGATCTCGCCGGCGCTACACACTTGCTCGTACGAATTGGCAAAGAGCCGGTCGGAACGATGCGCATCCGTTGGTTTGCCGACTTCGCCAAAATCGAGCGTGTCGCTATCCGCCCATCCCACCGCAGCGGCGAGGCTTCGGCAGCGTTGGTCAAAACTGCGCTCGAACTGGCTGCGCGCAAAGGCTATCGCCGTGTTCTGGGCCACATCCAAACACGCTTGCTGAAATATTGGATGCGTACCGCCAAGGTGCGGGTGCGCGACGGGCGTCCGGCGTTCAAGTTTTCCGACTTCGACTATGTCGAGATCGAGCGCGACCTTGAGCCTCCGGCAAACGCCATTTCCGGCGACACGCCCGCGATGGTCCTGCTGAGGCCGGAGGGGGACTGGGATCGTCCCGGCGTGCTGGAACGCCCTGCCGCGCGCGGCCGCAGCCGATGAGCCTAATCCAATCACGTTCGGCGCCTGTGCTCGTGTGCCTAAACTTGCAGCGCGCCTATATCGATCCAGCCGACCCCTGCTTTGCGCCACGCGCCGATACGGCGCTTATTCACGCTGGCGCATGTCTGGCTTGGGCCAGGCGGCAGGATCTGAGCGTCTGGCACATACACACGTCGGGCGACGGTCCACGCTTTGCGCCGATACCTGGTTTTGAGCCAAATCCGAGCGAACCCGTACTACGCAAACGGGCATCTTCGCTGTTTGACAGCACCGACCTTGCGCGTGCTCGACCGCCACTGCGATACGCGATCGTGCTCGGCTTCACCGCAGCCCGAGACTGTCTCGCCAGCGCCGTCGATGCGGAGCGATCCGGCGCGCAACTCGTGTTCGTAAGCGACGCCATCGCGTCTTCGGCACTCACCCATCACACGCCCGAACTTGTCGACAGCGTGCTGACTGCACTGCTCGGCGAGTGGGCCGTCATGGTGACGACGGCTGAGTTGTTGCGGCGTGAGCCGCGTTTGGTTCCAGAGTTTGGGGGCGAGCTTGAACACCATTAAGGCCGATCCACCGGACGGACGCCCTTTGGCGCCACCGATACGGCGGCTGCTTAACCTCATTGGCGTGTGCAAAGCGAGCATCGACGAAATCATCACCGACGATCACGCTGCAATGGACGAAATCGAGCAGAACCTCGCCAATGCCGAGGCAGCCGCCCGCCGACTGTTGGCAAATCTCGCCCAGGACGGCGACGACCCCACCAGCGGGGTCGTGGACATCGACGATTTTTGAGCGCTGCCTCTAAGGAACCTATCGCCGTCCCCCGCGTTTCTCTCGGTTGTTCGGCGGAGGGGCCATGAAACGACGAATTTCTGCGTGCGGCGTTATCGCCCTCGGCGCGTTTTGCGCCTGCGCTGGAGCTTCCCGGGCGGAGACGTCCGAACAGCTCGATGAGCTTCATGAACTTACCATCGAGCAATTGGCCAACTTGGAGGTCACCTCCGTTTCGCGGCGTCCGGAATCCATTTGGGAAGCGCCAGCGGCGATCGAGGTGATTACGAGCGAGGACATTCGTCGCTCGGGCGCGCAGAGCCTTCCGGAGGTGCTTCGGCTCGCGCGAAACCTCGAAGTCGCGCGGGTGGATTCCCAATATTACGCCATCAGCGCACGCGGCTTTAACTCATTTCAAGCCTCGAACAAGCTGCTCGTTCTGATCGATGGCCGAAGCGTCTATCACCCGCTCTATTCCGGCGTGCTGTGGGATCAGCAACAAGTCCCGCTGCAAGACATCGAGCGTATCGAAGTGATCAGTGGACCAGGCGGGACGCTTTGGGGCGCTAACGCTGTAAACGGCGTCATCAACATTATTACGCAAAGCGCCGCCGACACCCAGGGTTTCCAAGCAGACATCTTCGCAGGCGACGTCGATAGCCGCGCTGACCTGCGTTACGGCGGACGCATCGGCGATAACGGCAGCTATCGCCTTTATGCCTCAGCGCTCGATCGCGGTTCTCTGTTTACGACCACGGGCGCCGAGGCGAACGATGACTGGCAACTCGGACAAGTTGGCTTCCGAAGCGATTGGGGCGGACTTAGCAACAGCTTCATGCTGCAGGGAGCGTATCACGATCGCCTAGACGAGAGATCCGACAATACAGGGTCACATCTCCTCGGCCGCTGGCGGCGCCTGCTCGAAGATGGCTCAAGTTTTGAGCTGCAGGGCTTCTATTCCCACACTGCGGCCGCGGCTGGGAGTGTGAGAGATGAATTGCACATGTGGGATATCGAGCTACAGCACACCTTCGCTGTGGGCGGTGCGCACCAAATCGTTTGGGGTGGCGGCTACCGGGTTTCGGAAAGCGAATTTATAACGCCTGGCCCCGCAGCGTTGGCGGAGCCACAAAACACGCTGCATACAGCTAACATCTTCATCCAAGATGAGATCGCCCTGCGCGACAACCTATCGCTTACTCTAGGGCTGAAACTCGAAGATCATACCTTCACCGATCTAGAATATATGCCCAGCGCACGCCTCGCTTGGCATCCGGCGGAGAATTCGCTGGTGTGGGCAGCCGTGTCACGCGCAGTTAGAACGCCGTCCCGCATCGACTACGAACTCGAAATTCCGGGTGTCGTCGTGCCCGGCCAATTCCAATCGGAATATCTCATAGCTTACGAACTGGGCTATCGCCGCCAACCCAACGCGTGGTCATCGTTCTCGATCAATCTCTATTACCATGACTATGAGGGCGTTCGGACGCTGAACCTCACGCCGCCGGGCGTTCTACCGGCTTGTTACTGCAATGGTTTGAACGGCGGGATTTACGGCGCCGAAGCTTGGGCGGATTTCGCCATCAACGAGGATTGGCGGATAAGCGCCGGCGCTACACTTCTGGAATCCGATCTGAAAACCGATCCTCTAGCGATCGACTTCAACGGGTCAGGCTACGATCCCAGCTACCAGATATTCCTTCGATCCCGCGCTGACCTCTCATCCGACTTCACTCTGGACCTGGATCTCCGCGCCATAGATAGCCCGGCGCCGCAAATCCCGGCCTATGTCGAACTCGGGGCGCGCCTCGGTTGGCGGGTTAATGAAAATGTCGAGATTGCCCTCGCAGGTCATAACCTTCTTGACGAAAGTCATCCAGAATCATTCGACGAAGGCCCCGTTTACGAGGCCCGCCGCACAGTACAGCTCAGCGCACGTCTGACCTACTGAACATGATTGGCGGGCGCGCTCCTCTCCTCTGGCGTGTCGCGCTGCTTGCGCTCGTCCTGATTGCGGTCGGACGGGAGCCCGCGCGCGCGCAGCAAAATCTTGAGGACGCCGTAAAGGCGACATTCCTCCACAGATTTGGATCTTTCGCCGATTGGCCCCCAGGCGCACTCGCCGATCCAGCAGCGCCTATCGTCATCTGCGTTGCGGGTAGCACGAGCTTTGCGCACTTGGTCGAGGAGCGCGCAAGGAACCAACGGATTGCCGAACGCGCTATCAGAGTACGCCATCTCGCGATCGTTTCCCCCGGCACTGGCTGTCATATTCTGTATATCGCATATGACTCCGCCCAAGGCACACGCGACGCCTTGCAGGCTACGACCGGCGATCCCGTGCTAACCGTAACGGATAGCCAGTTCGGCAACGTCCGAGGCGCAATCCACTTCGTACTCAGCGATGGCCGCGTTCGCTTTCACATCGACCGGCGCGCTGCCGAAAGAAATGGCGTCACACTCAGTTCGCGTCTGCTCAGCATCGCCCTCTCGGTGAGTGGGGTGAATGGATGAACCTCTTCAAGCGCGACCGATTGCTGCGTTACTCGCCGTTGCTGGCTATCGTCGCAACGATCCTATTGCTGCTTGCCGGATTGACCGGGGCCTGGCTCGCTGAGCGCGATTTCCGCGAGCAGAACATCGAGCAAGTGCGCGCCCATGCGCGCGTCCTCGCTGCAAGTGTTAGCGCGGCGCTGGCATTTGACGACATCACTGAAGCGCAGCGCGCTGTCGACGCACTTGAGGCAAACCCTGACGTCGTCGCCGTCGGTGTATATACCGCTCAGGGGGAGCTCTTTGCAGGCAGCACCACCGGCCGCAGCTTGCCGTCAACCTTTGCGGATGCGCCGTCACATGACTATTCCGGCGACAATGCCCACGCGACGATGGACGTAGTCGAAAGCGAGAGCCGGCTGGGCGCAGTTTATGTTGAGCTATCCACGGGCGCCGGACCCGGCCGATGGATGCGATACGTCGGCGTCTTTCTCTTACTGATCATGGCGATCTTGATGATCGCGCTCGTCGCAGCAGCGCAACGCGCTTTAGGCGCCGCTAATCTAGAACTGGAGCGACGCGCCAATGCTCTAGCGGAAAGCAACACACAGCTCAGGCTTGAAGTAGCCGAGCGCCAAAAGGCGCAGACTGCATTAGCGCAAGCTCAGAAGATGGAGGCTATTGGGCAACTTACCGGGGGTATCGCGCACGACTTCAACAATCTCCTCATGGTGATCTCAAGCGGCCTGCGCCTACTGGAGTCCCGAGAGGCCCCAGTAAAGCGAGCCAATATTGTCGCGTCGATGCAGCAAGCCGTAGACCGCGGCGCCGGGCTCACAAAGCAGCTGCTCGCGTTCTCTCGGAGGCAGAAGCTCTCGCCCGAGGTTGTGGTGGTGCAGGACCGGATAGACAACCTTCGCGCATTGCTGGAGCGTTCTCTGCGCGAAGATATCGCGCTCAAGATCGACTTTGAGGACGAGGTTTCAGCGGTTCGGCTTGACCCCAGCCAATTCGACCTCGCCATCCTCAATCTTGCAGTAAACGCGCGCGACGCCATGCCGAGCGGCGGCATCGTGGCGCTACGCATCAAGAACCTTCGCAGCGCAGATGGGGAGTTTGCATCTGTGAGCGTCAGCGACACTGGTGTAGGTATGCCGGCGGATGTGGCCGCCCGAGCCTTCGATCCATTTTTCACGACAAAGGAAGTCGGCAAAGGCACCGGTTTGGGACTCAGCCAAGTCTACGGCTTTGGGCGCCGGCACGACCGTGACACTGCTCTTGCCGCTGACCGACGAGGCGATCACGGCCCGCGCACCTCGACCCCAGGCGCCAGCAACGCCCGCTGGAGCCGGCGAGATCTTAGTGGTGGAAGACGATGACGGGGTCGCCTCCGTGGTGTGCGAGATGATCGGCGACTTGGGTTACAGCGCCACACGTGTGCCAAACGCTCACGAAGCTCTAGCACGGATCGAGCGCGGGTTGCCTGTAGATGCGGTGTTCACCGACATCATCATGCCGGGCGGGTTGAACGGCATCGAGCTCGCAACAGAATTGCGCAAGCGTCGCCCGGATCTACCTGTCCTGCTTACGACCGGCTATAGCGGCCATGGCGACACTGACGTTCAGGACTTTCCAGTACTGCGCAAACCGTATGATCGTGACGAACTAGGCGCTGCGCTGGCCCAGCTTCGCGTCCATTAGTCCGCGCTCACTCCACGCCCACGACCACCACAGTGACGTTGTCCTTGCCGCCCGCGGCAAGTGAACGGTCGACCAAGGTTTGTGCCGCCCACTCAAGCGGCGCGCGCCGCAACGCGTCAGCGATGACAGCCTCCGCCAGCATCCCGCTCAGCCCATCAGAGCAAAGCAAGAGCCGATCCCCTGACTGGAGTTCGCCGGATACGTCATCCAGTTTGAGGCTGGGGCCTGCCCCAACCGCGCGCGTCACCACATTCGCCTTCGGGTGACGCCGCGCCTGATCGTCTGTCAACGCACCGGCGTCGACGAGCTCCTGCACAAAACTATGATCCCGGGTGAGCCGCTTTAGCGCGCCGCTGCGGTAGAGATAAGCGCGGCTGTCTCCGGCCCATATGCACGAAAACCGGTTCCGATGCGCGAGGAGTGCGACAACCGTCGCGCCGCTCATTTCCTCAACGTTGCCAACGAGGCCATCGTTCGCACGTTGAATGGCGTCGCTCACCTGCGTGAATGCATCATGTGCCGAAGGGCTCGCGGTCACACCTTCAAGCGCCTCCACCACACGCTGGCTGGCGAGATCGCCGCGATCGTGCCCACCCATACCGTCGGCCACCGCCCACAAACCGATCTCAGGCCGATTAAGATACGCATCTTCGTTGAGCGTGCGTACGCGGCCAACATGCGTTCTGCCCACCGACAAGAATTTCAAAACGTCGCCCCGGGGGGCGGCGCCGAACGTTAAAGGCTGAAACGCGTTCATACTTGCGTCCCCAGACCCTCGAGGCGGCGAACGTGGCGCTCATATCCCGCCTTGAAAGCGCTGTTGACGGCGCTGCCTGCGTTCTTGTGGGCCTCGTCAACCGCAGCCGCATGCAGCTTTTCAAACTGCCCCCAGCACGCCTCGCCTTTGGTCTTCAGCAAATGCGATTGGCCTTTTGCGGCCGCCTCGACCTGCACTGGAGCAACTGAATCGAACGCAGCCTGAACTGCGGCGCGAGAACCGGCCATCAGACACAACAAATGCTTCTTCAGGTCCTGAAAGGACTCGTTGACCGCCGAAGCGCCCGGCAAAAAGGGAGAATTGCCCGACCGCAGAAGATCGACCGCGACCCGGTGAGCTTCGGCCCATTTGAACGGATTGTTATTGGCGGCAGCGACGATCGTCCGGTTCATCGACAATTCCGACTTCAGCGACGTGCGATCGCTCATCAAATCGCTCAAGCCGAGCACAGCTTGCTGGTACACGCTGCCGGCGCGGCGCAAAACTTCAGTCGGTTCTTCACCGGCAAACATGGACGGATCCAAGCCGGCGCCCTCGCAGAAGGCCTCCAACAACGGGGCATCGGGCAGTTGAGCGCCAGCTTTGCGCGGCGCTTCGCTCGACCATTTGGATTGCACCGCAAAGTCAGCATCGCTGAGCGCAGGCTCCTCGAGGAGCGGCGCATGAAACGGCGCGTCAATCGACGCGCCGCTGCGGTCGTTATCGGCGACCGGCGCCTCACCCACGATGAGAAATTGGCCGAGGTGGATCGCCTCTCCAAACGCAACAACGGTCTCGGAGTCACGGCCAATACGCCGGCGCCCTTCGCCCACGAACACGCCATTAGAACTCAGGTCGCGAACATAGAGCGAGTGATCTTTAAGCCCGATGGCACAATGGCGCCGTGAAAGTTCGCAGGCGACATCTTCCACCGGCCAGTCGGCGAGCGGATCGCGGCCGACTTGCAACTCGCCGTCAAGCAGCGTGCGCGTATCGATCGGCCGAAACGGATCAGCGGTGTGAAACAGCCTCAGCGTGACCATTGCACATTCTCCTCAGAAGGCGCAGGCGGCGCCGACTCGTTTGCGGGGCGCATGACGATGGTGGCGTCGAGATTTGCCGGCGCGACAAAACCTCCGGCCTCCATTCGCTTCTGAACGCCCGCGACAAGCGCGTTGAAGGCTTCGAACAAGTCGCCGAATTCATCACGGCGCTGGTGCGAAATACGGAAATCCAAGTCGCCAGCCGCGGCATCGGTCAGCGCTGCGCGGAGCCGGCGCATGGGCTGCATGAGCACCTTAACGCCGACCATTGTGAGCCCGCCGACAAGCGCGAGCGTCAGCAGCCCAAGCCCAATGAGCATGAACCGCGTCAAAGCCGCGGCAGCGTCCAGCTCCGTGCGGCGCACACTGACTTCAACCACGCCAACCTGACGGCCAGCGAACTCGATCGGACGGGCGAAGCGGAAGTTTCGCGACCCATCTGAAGTGCGCATCGTAGTCACTGAAATCTTCGGGCGGTCGAGCACCACGCGGCGGCCGCTCGGCGCCATGTATCTGGCGCCCACGAGGTCAGGTGAACTTGCAGCCTGGATCACGCCGTCATGATCAACCACCAACATCTGCGCCACTGCAGGATCGGAGGACGCGCTCATGACGAAGGCCTGCGTCGGCACCCAGTCACGCTCCTCCGGGGGCAACGCGATATTCTCGGCGGCGTTTAGCGCCGCATTACTGGCGACGAATGAGACAATCGATGAGCCAGAAGCAAGCGCCACACGCTCCATCGCCGCGTATTGGCGATTAAGCACAACGCCGATGCCCACCGCCAACACAAGCGCCGTGATTGTGGTCGCCAGGAGCGCCATCTTCACGGGCAGCGACATCCGACGCCGTCCACCGTCGGCTTGCACTTGCTCTTGTGCAGCCTTTTCACGGCGCAACGCGTCCAGCAAAGCGTCACCCTGCGCGAAGCGCTTTTCCGGGCGCTTCTCAAGAAGCTTTTCGATGATGAAGCGCAGGCCGCGCGGGCATTCCGGTATCACGTCGATCGGCGACGGGTCTTGCTGCATGATTTGGAGCGCGAGCGTGGCGGCGCTGGCGCCATTAAACGCCGGCCGACCGGTGATGAGTTCGTAGAGCACCGCGCCGACCGAGAACAGGTCAGAGCGTCCATCCAGCTCGCGGCCAAGCGCCTGCTCTGGGCTCATGTAGCGGGGCGTGCCTACAACTTGGCCCACCTGCGTGCGCACAGCGAGCCCCGCTTGCGTTTCAGCGCACTCATCAAAACGAGCGATGCCAAAATCAAGCAGCTTCACGGAGCGGCCGTCTTTGCCAAGCATGATGTTGGACGGCTTGATATCGCGGTGAACGATGCCCTGTGAGTGAGCGTAGCGGAGGGCGTCAGCCAACTGACAGCCGATCTCAATCACATCACCGGCAGCGAAACGGCCCTGACGCTCGGCCGCTTGGTCCAACGGCTCGCCGTCAAGCAATTCCATTGCGATATAGGGAAAGCCGGCAATCTCACCGACATCATAGATCGTGACAATGTTTGGATGAGAGAGCGCGCCCGCGGCCCGTGCTTCCCGCAGGAAGCGCGCGGTAAACTCCGGATTGCGCGTGTACTCGCGCTTCAAAACCTTGATCGCAAGCACACGGTTTATGCTTGGATCATAGGCGCGATAAACGTTCGCCATCGCTCCTTGGCCGATGCGCGCTTGAATTTCGTATCGTCCCACCACCTTCATCGGACTGCGCCTCCGCTGGGTGCGCTGAGCGATGCCTGCAAGCGCTCGGCCCGGGCCAAATCGCGCTGAATGCTGGCATTGCCGGCGTCGAGCGTTCTGGCCTGCCGCAACAGCACGACGGCCCGGTCGACTTGGCCAGCATTCATGTGCCGCAGCGCCTGAAGGCGCAGTTCACTGGCGCGCGCTGGATCGACACCGCGAACTGCGTTTGGTGCGGCACTCACCACTGGTGGCGCCGATGATGCTGGCGGCGCACTGGCCGTGGCCGTAACCACCGCCGCGCCCGCACGGCGCGGGATCATCAACGTTTGCCCAGCCGTCAGCGCATTCGGCGCGTCGATGTTGTTGTAGCGCGCCAGCGCATAGAAAAGCATGCCGTCGCCGAGATAGCGCTCAGCCAAGGTCGACATCGTCTCGCCCTGGCGAACAGTGTGTGGGCGCGCATCGGCGCCCAGCAAAGCGCGTGGGTCGCCATCGATTTGCTCCAGCAGGCGCCGAGCCGCCGGAAGCCGCGGCTGCTCTTCCAAAGCCGCCTCCAACTCGGCCTTGGCCCGCCGCTCATCACCCTGCCCGAGCAGTTCGACTGCCAATCGCACGCGTTCACGCGGCGCCAAATCTGGCGTCACGCGCGCACCGAAGCCGCCAGGCATATTCGTGGCGACATCCGGCAAATGCGAACATGCGCTAGCGGCAAGCGCAGCGAGCGCCGCCAAGCCCAAACGAAATGGACCGGTCATGACAAGCGTCTCCTTAGTTCGTCGTGCTGGCGGCGGACACTTGAACGCGTCCGCGCCAGCCATGCGGCGTCAGTTACGGTGGTGATGAATTCGTTTCCGGCGAGCGGACGCGAGAAGTAGAAACCCTGGAAGGTCTGGCAGCCGAGTGAGCGCAAAGTCTCGACCTCTTCAATGCGCTCAACCCCTTCGGCCAGCACCGCGAGTTCGAGCCCAGCGGTAAGGTCAATCAGTGCTCGGCAGATGGTGCGGCTGTCGGCGCGCGTATCGACGTGCGAGACAAACTCGCGATCAATCTTGAGTTTCTGAAACGGAAGCCGCCGCAAGTACGCCAGACTGGAATAACCGCTGCCAAAATCGTCGATGGCCAAACTGAAGCCGGCCTCGCGCAATTGTTCAAAGATCGCCAGCGTACGATCCGCATCGCCCATCGCGGCGGTCTCGGTCAGCTCTAGCTCGATCTGCGCCGGGTTCAGGCCGTGCGAGGCGACGGTGCGCGTAAGAGCGCTCGCCAATGCACCATCCCTCAGCTGATGCGCCGAGAGGTTCACCGCCATCTTGATCTCGGTGTGGCCAGCGTCGCGCCACTCGCGCAATTGCTTGCAGGCGGCATTCATCGTCCACAGGCCGAACTCATGGATCAAGCCGCTCTCTTCCAGTATCGGCACGATCTGCGTCGGCGAAACCTCAACGCCGCTACTACGCCAGCGCAGGAGCGCCTCGGCGCCAGTGACCCCGCCCACGGCAAGGTCAATGAACGGCTGATACTGTAGTGTGAGCTCACCTCGGCGAACGGCATGCCGCAAGTTTTGCTCCAACGAGAAGCGACGCCGCGCCTGCGCCGCTGTCGGGCGGGCGAAGAAAGCGATAGCGCCTTCGGCGGTGCGTTGCGGGCGCACTAGAGACACGAAGGCGCGATTCAAAAGGTTGTCGGGCTCGTCCGCATCAACGGGATGAAGGGCGGAGCCGAGCTGGATATCGGGGACGATGACGCCGCCTTGATCTTCGATCTCGCGCATCAGCACATAGCCCAGCGCTTCGAACTCAGCGCGTGCGGCGTCTGCCGTTTGACCAGCGTACCAGACCGCAAAACAATCGCGGTCGACATGCGCGACCGGCCGCGCCGGGCCGACGGCGCTTGTGAGACGCTCGGCTACGACCTTCAGCAGACGCTGGGCCGCGTTAGCGTCGAACGCCACGACATGATCGAAGTTTGCGAGGCGTATCAGCCCAAGCAAGGCCGGATCAGAGCGGAACGCCAAATCGCGCGCGACCGCGCCCAAGAATTCCTCACGAAGCGGCAGGCCGCTTACAGCGTGACGCGGAGGCTCAACGCTCGAGGCGTCCAGCCGAGAGGTTATGGTTTGAAAATTCGCGATGATCTGACGGCAGTCATCGCTGGCGCGACCAGCGTTACGATGACTGCCCCGAGCATGGCGATCCAGCATCAGCGCAACCGTCGCTATCGGACGCAAGGCGCGCACCAAACCCACAACGCTGAACAGCGTGAAAATTAGCGCGACGGCAGCAATCGCCCGCGGACCGGTAGGAGCAGCGCTTACGTAGAGCAGAGCCAAGAGGGGGAACAGCGAGGCCAGGACCCCATAGGTCAGCGCGCGCGCGCAGACGCCACGTGGCGCAAGGCGCTCCCAAACATCGCGAATTTGCGCAACCGCACCCATGCCGTCCCAACCATCTTCGGCTTAAGGTGTACGGGCGGCGCTGCTTACTTCGCGTAAACTAAGATGATTAGCTTTTGGTGGAAATGGAACTTAACGCCAAATTTGCGGTCAAACGCTACCGGATTTCACGTACGACATAAAAAATCTGCAGCGTCGCGACTAACTCGGTTGTCGCTGCCCACCCGTCTACAACACTCGATAAGGGTCAAAAAAGCGGGCCGCGGCGTCCGCTTCACCGCGCATCCGCGGCGCGATTAGCTCGGCGCAAAGCGATGCAAACGTCACACCATTTCCACCAAATCCATAGGCAAGTGTGACGTCCTCCATGTTCCGCGCCGCGCCAATAGCCGGCAAACCGTCAGGTGAGCCGCCAAAGCTTGCCGCCCATGCGCAATCGTACTCGATGTCGTCACGTCCAATGAGTTTCGCTGCTTTAGCCTGCAGTGTCCCGCTTTTCGCAGGTATCAATGCGTCCCGCCGAATAGCGTCTACAAACTCCTCATCCTCGCCGCCAACGATGATCCGGCCGTCGCTGGTGGCGCGCGCGTATAGGTAGGGATCCGCAGCTTCCCAAAGCAGTGCGTTCTCCCTCCACGCCGGCGCCGCGCCCGGCTTGCTGGCGATGGCGTAACTCGAAGAGAGTGAAAAGTGCTGCGGCAAGAATAGCCGCGCCGCCTCGTAGCCGCTTGCGAGAACCACGCTCTTTGCCAGCAGATCAGCGCCGTCATTCCCGCAGACGCGCACTCCGCCCGCTTCTCGCGCCAAGCCAATAACATCGAAGGGGAAGCATAGTCTTGCACCGTTGGCGCGCGCTGCATTGATCAAGCCGAGCGTGAGCGCGACCGGATCGACCTCATAGCTACCCGAAGAAAGCAACGCAGATCGTGGCGCTATATCGAAGCGTTCGCGCACCGCCTCTGCGGCCAGAAATTCCGACGGCAAAGACGCCTTGGCGCGCGCATCCGCCTCTAGCTTTAGCCCAGCATCGTCGAGTACATCGCCCGCAAGGTAGAGTTCGGGCCGCGCACGCCAGCCGCAGTCGATGTCGAGCTTTCGAATGCGCTGATCCAGTGCTCGGACAGCCTCGAACACGCGCCGCCATCTCTCTGCCGCCTCGCCTTCACCGACCGTTCGGGCCAGGTGCGTAAGCGGCACATCAGCGCCCCACATCACAAGCGCGGTGGAGGCTGCGGTCGCGCCACTTGCGGGCGCTCGGCGATCGAGCACCACAACGCTCAAGCCCATATCGGAAAGACGTTCGGCGACCATTGCGCCCATCACCCCAGCGCCAATGACAGCCACATCCGCCTTCGCGGGCGCTTCATCAGACTCGGGGCCAAGGGCTGGCTGACGCCAGCAATTGCGCCCGCCGCGTAAATCGAGCTGTTCAGTCAGCATAGTGACGGCCCCGCTAATGCAGGCAGGTAAGCGTAATTGACCGGTTCAGTTCCCTGAAAGGCGCCGAGGCGCCGTCAGTGAATTCGGATGATCTCAGCCGTCCGCGCGCCAAACAGGGACACGCCGAGCATGCCGAGAAGCGTTCTGCGGTGACCTTCCGGCGGCAGGCGAGTGGCGACGCACTCGATCGCCATGGTGTGCTGCAAGCCCACGATACGCGCCGCAAACGCTTCGGCCTGACCTCGAAGAAACGCACAATCGAGGAGAACGATCACCGGCCGCTTGCCACGGGCCTCTGCTGCGGCCGCATCGAAATCGGAGAAAACCGAGGCGCGGTTCGTCAGCTCTACGATGGAATATTGATAGCGCTGGCGATCCAAGCCGGCGACCAAGTCGCGAGCGTGCAATCGATCGTCGGTGACAACGATAAGGCCGATTTCGGCGCCGCTGGATTGATCGCTCGCCACGCGTTTAAGCGCCCGCCCCCCGCTGGACCGTCGCCAAAACTTGCCCCCACGTTAACAGCACGGCCGGCAGCCGGTTTTCGATCGCGAGCATGAATACGGTCTCGATGCGGAGCCACGATGGCAGCGCGGGAACTCTCATTCTAACCGCGGGCCCCTTGTCTTTCCAAGGCTTGCGCTCTGCGTTGGCTAACGAGACTCGCCCAGAAACGTGCGTAAGTCTGCGGCAGATTGGCCGGGCGCCTCCTCCATCGGCATATGTCCGGTGTTTGGGTAAATCACGAGTTGTGCCTGGGGCATCGCACCTGCGAGCGCACGACTGTCCTCGACCGAGATGATCCGGTCATTCTCGCCGTGCATCACCAACGTATTGATGGCGATCCCGGCAAAGGTCTCGGAGGTCAATGGCGCCTCGCCCCGAGTGTTTCGACCAGACGAAAGCAATGCGCGATGCCCCGGCGCGCGCGCCAGATCGACATAGCGATCCACCACCTCCTCGCGCACCATCTCTCGATCATGATACGCCGAAACGAGGCCACGTTCAGCAAACAGCCGCGGATTGATGTGGCGAACAATTGCTCGACCAACAGGGTTGCTCAGCAATTGAAACGCCAGTGGCGGGCGTCCACTGCGCCCTTCGGTTGGCCAAGCAGCGGCGGCAACCAATACGAGCGCGTCCAGTTTCTCAGGGTGCGCGAGCGCATAGCGCACCGCAACGGCGCCACCCATCGAGTGCCCCACAATCGTAAAGCGACGAACGTTCAAATGCTGGGCGAGTTCATCGATCAGCTCAGCGTTTGAACTGGCGGAGAAGCTGTAACGCGCCGGCGCCCGTGTGAGCCCGTGACCTGGAAGATCGACACTGACGATTCGATAGTCTGTCTCCAGCCGCTCTACCCAAGGCTCCCACGTGTGCAGCGATGCGCCAAAGCCATGCACGAGAACAAGCACAGGCGCAGTCGCTCGCCCGTGCACCCGGTAGTGCATCCGCACACCGTCGGACAACTCAATGGATTGCGACGCCCCGCTCGCATAGCGGCTCTCTAGGGTCGCATACGGGATGTCGCGGCTGAAGGGCGCGCACGACGCGAGGCCAAACGCGGCAGCCAAAACTCCTAAAGCCCGCCACCAATGCATCGACCGCCCCTTATCTGTTCGCCGGGCCCGTCGACGTCATCGGGCGCCGCTAGTATACGATACACCGCGCATCAGAGTTCGCTGCACTGCACAACTGACATTCCAGACGCCGAAAACAGCACATCGGTGAACCGAAACCAGCTGTCGCGCGTAGCACTACTAGGACTACTGCACCCACCGCCCTGACGGCTGTAGTTGTCGAAATTTCTTGACAGTTTCGTCGCTCAGGCGTCGGAGTTGCCGGCACTAGACTCTTTGGGAGGAGCTTTCATGCGTTCAGTATTTGGCGCCGCAGCGCTTGGCATTATTCTCGCCGTCGCGGCCTGTTCGCCGGCCGCCGAAAAGGCCGAAGCGCCTCCTACGGAGACAGCCGAAACCCCGGCGGCAACTCCCCCGGCCGCGGAAACACCAGCTGGTCCGCCCGCCGCCACTTTGATCGCGCTCGACATCACGGACGCCAGCGGCGCTCAGCTTTCAGGCGATACCGAGCGCGGCCGCCGCATCTTCGCTCAATGCGCAACCTGCCATTCGCCGGACGCCGGCGTGAACCGCGTGGGCCCATCGCTGCACGGGATCATCGGGCGCGCATCGGGAACGGTTCCTGGCTTCCGCTATTCCGCCGCGAACCAGGCTTCGGACATCACATGGACGCAGCAGGAGCTGTTCAGCTACCTCGAAAACCCACGCGCCAAGATCCCTGGCACGACAATGGCGTTCGTTGGCCTCCGCAATCCGCAACAGCGCGCTGACGTGATCGCTTATCTCCAAGCAACCACTGCCAACTAAGCGCTTCTGAGACACGAGTTGGAAGGCCGCCGATGCACCTGCGTCGGCGGCCTTTCTTTTTCAGGGCATAGGGCGAAATATGATCGTCGTACGCCCGAGCTCAAAGCCGAATTTCGTAATGCTTGCAGTGTTCAGCAGCGCGTCTTCCGCGATCTGGACGAACGTGTCGCGAAAGCGCACCCGCAGACTCCGAGCGCCGAGCTTGAGTGAAAACAGGTAGGACCAACGCAGCACGCCTGACCGAACACCCCCGTGCGCCTCACCAATCATGTCGTCGGCACTTGCCGTATAGCCTTCGGGGCCAACGGGCATAATCCGCCAGACGCGCTGCTCGGTCGCGCCGTCATCGAACAGAAAATCCTCACTCAAGACCAGCACGCCATCGTCGAGCCGGCCTTCGAGCTCGACAGAGAACCGGCGCCGAATCCGGCCGGTGAAGTCCTGGAAAACGCCCTCTGCTCGGGAACGGCCAAGCAGGAATTCTTCAATCCGAAACGCGCCGTCCGGCAGTCGGCTCACCGGCGGCGCATGAGATCGATCAGGTGAAACGGAAACGACGCGGCGATCAACAACGCTACCCATGGCCATTCCGCTCCAACCAAAGCCGCCCGGATCGCCAGCAAAAGAATGGCGCCGGGCATCAACGCAAAGAACAAGTCCACGGCCGCGCGCCTGCGCTGACCTGCTCGCAAGCTCACGAGCACCACGAACTCGATCACGATCACCAGTAGAACGACATCCACCGCGCGACCGCTCAGTACGAAGTCCTGCATTGCGCGCGCCTCCGGTTTCGTTAGCCGAACGGCCCGTTCAAACGCACAACTTCAAAGTTAAGTACGGTCGCAATCGAGACCCAGATCAGGTACGGCGTGAGCAAAACGCCCGCGAGGCGCGCGTGGCGAGACGTGAATACGATCAACGCCACAATCGAAAGCCACAGGAACGCGACCTCAATGAGCGACCAGTCCGGACGATGCACGCGGAAGAACAGCAAGCTCCAGAGCACGTTCAAGAAGCCGTTCAGCGCGAATAGGCCGATCAGCCATTCGCGCTCGGCGCCCTTGGGCGCTCTTCGCCATGTGACGACGGCTGCTGCCGCTGTCAGTGCATAGATCGTTGTCCAGATAGCGCCAAAAGCCGGCCCAGGCGGCTGCCAATCCGGCTTTTGCAAAGCCTGATACCAAGGGCCCAAATCCGTCACCGTACTGCCGAGCGCGCCCACGAAGACCGCCGCCGCCGCTGCGACCGCGATCGGGCGCCATTTGCCGCTCACGTCGTTGGCGACATGCCGAGCAGGTGCCCCATGTCCTTCATGAAGATGCGCATATGCGCGGCAGGATCGGCGCGCACCAATTCCTTATTCATGTAGGCCTGCCAGGTAAGGCGTTGCACGTCAGGATCGGCGCACATGGAGACGAAGCGTTCGCGGCGTTTATCGCTGCGGTACCAAAAGTGCTGCATGATGCCGAGGATGAAAAACACTTGCCCGTGGTCGCGCATGAACGTCTTGCGCGCGCTCGCGAGGCTCTGCGGTTTGCCGGTGCTGAGAAATGTATCGACCGCCTCCGCCGCAACGCGCCCGCCGATCATCGCATAATAGATGCCTTCACCCGACGCAGGGGCCACAACACCCGATGCGTCGCCCGCCAGAACGACATCGCGGCCGTTGTCCCAACGCGCCAGCGGCTTCAGCGGAATCGGCGCGCCTTCCGTCCGCACCGTCTCGCATCCTGCAAGCCCTGAGCTTTCGCGCAACGCCGTGACCGCGCCCCGGAGCGAAAAGCCCTTATTGGCGGAGCCAACGCCGACGCTGGCCGTGTCCCCGTGCGGAAATATCCAGGCATAGAAATCCGGCGAAAGCTTACCCTGATAATAGACGTCACACCGCCGCCCATCGAAATCGGAGAAGCCCTGCGGCGGCGAGCGAATGATTTCGTGATACGCAAACACACAGGGCATTTTGTCGGCGCCCTTCACGGTCTGCTGCGCCACCTTGGAGCGCGCGCCATCGGCGCCGATGACCACGCGCGCCCGCACGCGGCGCACCATGTCTTTGTCTGTATCTTTGTCATGGTAGCAGACGACGGCGACGCCATCGTCGTCATGCTCGATGCGTAAGAATGATCCAGCATGGCGCTCGGCGCCGGCGGCGGCGGCGCGCTCACGCAACCATTCGTCGAAGTGCTCGCGGTCCACCATGCCAACGAAACCGCCATCGATCGGCATATCCACTTCGCGCTCGGAGGGCGCCACCATGCGGGCAGAGGTGGCGCGCGCCACAAGCAGGTGATCGGGAATTTCGAAATCGCGGATGAGACGCGGCGGAATCGCGCCGCCGCAGGGTTTGATGCGCCCTGCACGATCGAGCAACAGAACCTTATAACCTGCCCGCGCGAGATCAGTCGCCGCCGTCGCCCCAGCTGGGCCGCCGCCGACGATGACGGCGTCATAAGTCAGCCTCTTGATCATGAGCGCACTCCTTCGAGCGCATCGGGTGCGCCCTCTCCGCGCGGCGCCGGAGCGCCGGTCAAATCGAGGCGGCTCGCGAGCACCGCCGCAAAAACAAAAAGCGCCGCTTCGAACGAGAAGACGATCAAGAATGCGCTGGACGTCTCGGCCAGCAGCGCCCGCAGAAGATCAACGCCGGCCGCGCCCGCGAATCCGCCACACGCAAAGGCGATCGCCTGCGCCGCACCCCATACGCCCATGCGCACGCCTTCGCGCGCACTACGCCCCTCGCCCGCTAGGCCCATCATCGAACCGATTGCGGAGACAGCGAACACACCGTTGGCGAATCCGAGCGCAAACACGGTCGGCTGTAGCGGCCATGCCGGCCCAACAAGCGCCGCGCAGGAAAGCGCACCTAGCGCAAGCGCAGAACCGACGCACCCGGCGATGGTCCATTGCCGCATCCAGGCGCGCTTCTTATCGCCGAACCGGGCGCCGCAGACACCGACCAAAATCATGCCGAGCAGCACGCCGCCATGTTGCACGCCCGCCAGTTGCGTCGACTGTCCCGGTGTCATGCCGAACACCAAGCCCGCGAACGGCTCAAGAATGAGATCTTGCGCGCTGTAGGCCAGCATCGAAATGAACACGAAAATCGTGAAGCGACGCGCCAACGGCTCGGCCCAAATCTCGCGCATCACTTGCGCAAATGGCGGCTTCTGCTCTTGCGTCTCCGGCTGACGCTCTGGCTCGCGCTCCACGCCCCAGACGGCGATCAATGTCACGAGGAACGCGGCGCCAGCTACGCCTGCGGCCACATAAGCCAAACGCTGCGGCGAGAACGGATCCAGCAATGCGCCCGCAACGCCCGCAGTGATGACGATCCCCACAATCATCATTATCCACGTGGTTGCGGCCGCGGCGGGGCGGCGTTGCGGCGCGGTCCGTGTCGCAAGGAGCGCCAGCAGCGAGGTGCCGCTCGCGCCGACGCCGGCGCCGATCATGGTGAAGGCGAGCACGCCGAGCAAAATTCCAAGCACTGGCGATGAAGCCATGATCAGCGTAGCGTCTGTCGCCAACACGCCGCCGAGCGCCAGAATGCCCATGCCGCCGACAATCCAAGGCGTGCGGCGATGGCCCATGTCAGAGCCGTAGCCCCAACGCGGCCGCGAGAGCTGAATGGCGTAATGCCAAGCGACCAGCGCCGCAGGCAGCATTGCCGGCAAAGCGTATTCCACCACCATGACGCGGTTGAGCGTGGACGTCGTCAGAACGACGATGGCGCCCAGCGCGCTTTGCACGAGGCCGAGCCGGATTATGCCAAGCCAACTCAGATGCGTGTTGGTCATGCGCCGGCTCCAGCGAGGCCGCCGAGAGCAAACGCGCTGACCAGCATGCCGAGAACATAAAGAAGAACGCCCGTTCCGTTGAACCAGGGCGCGAGTTTGCGCGGATCGGTGATCAGCCGCGCCATCAGATAAATTTGAATGCCGAACGAGACGGTGACGGCGATGGCGTGCAGCGGCTGACCCCAGGCCAACAACAACGCGATCACCACCGCTTGCGGCGCAAGCATGACGGCGCAAGCGACCTTTGCTGCGTTATCGACGCCCAATTGAACCGGCAGCGAGCGTACGCCCGTTTGGCGATCGCCTTCGATCGCCTTGAAGTCGTTCAGAACCATGATGCCGTGCGCACCGAAACTATAGAGCGCAGCGACGATCAGAATTTGCGGATTTGGCAGGGCGCCGAGCATGACTGCAGCGCCCGTGAACCATGTGATGCCTTCATAAGAAAGCGCGCACGCCGCTGGGCCCAGCCACCCGCTCTGCTTCAGCCGCAATGGCGGGGCGCTGTAAATCCAGGCGAGACCCATGCCGACCACGGCAGCGCCAAACACCCACGGTCCAAGCGCGTAGGCCCACAGCATGGAAACGATCGTCCAACCGATCGCGATGAAAAGCCCCCAGCGCCCGGGAATGCGGCCTGATGGGATCGGCCGATTAGGTTCATTGATGGCGTCGACGTCGCGGTCGTACCAATCGTTGACGGCTTGGCTGGTGGCGCAAATGAGCGGCCCCGCCAGGATGATGCCGGCCACTGCCATTGGCCAACGCGCACCCAAATCGGCGCCGGACGAGATCACGCCGCAGCCGAACGCCCACATCGGCGGAAACCAAGTGATCGGCTTAAACAGCTCGAGCACTGCGCTTGGCGCAGGAAAAGATCTCAGGGTGCCGGCGGCTGTAGTGGGAGCCATGCCGAACGCTACAAATGACACTTCAGACTGTCAATTAAAGTTGACGGTCGTGTCAGTCGTTCCCGGAAAAATCTCCGAGCCCGTAGCGATGCAGTTTCGAGTAAAGGCTCTGCCGGCTCAGACCCAAAACCTCGGCTGCTGAAGCCCGGTTGTTGCCGGTGAGTTCAAGCGCCGCTTCAATGCAGAGCCGCTCAACCAAGTCGGTCGTTTCGCGTACCAATTCTTTCAAGGGCACACGCCCGACGAGGTGCGAAAGCTGCTCCACAGAACGCGGCAATTCCCCGGTCACACCTGGGCGCGCAACGGGCGTGCGGACGACGCTGCGAATTGAGAAGCCAAAGCAAGGTTGCTCCGAGTCAGCGACGTGTACCGCTGACACCTCCACGTCCTCTTGCTCACCCAATCGGTTACGAAGAATCGTTGCGAAGTTTTTGAGCGAACCGTGCTGACGCAGACTCGAGACAAGAATGTTTCGGTCGATCTCTGGGCGGCCGAGAAAACTCTCCAAGGATTGGCCTTGCGCCTGCTCTTTGCTGGCCAAACGCGTGAGATCGAGAAAGGCATTATTCTCCGCAAGAATGCGGAGATTCTCGTCCGTCACCACGAACGCATCTGGGATGCGCTCAAGTACATCTATGAGGCGCTGCGCAGATTCCGGGACGCGCGCGAAGTCCAAATCTCGCGCGCTCAGTCGAACCAGAAAGAGCGACGCGCGATCTTGCCTAAAGAGTGACGCCGCAACGTTAAATGTCCGTCCGCCACTTTGAAGAGTCGCTTGTGCGGTGAGATTTCCGCCGCCATGGGCCATAGCCAACAAAGACACCGCAGCGTCGCGTGATGCACCATCGAAAGCAGCCGCAAATGCACGCCCGATTAGCGGCGCAGACACGCCTCCGATAAGTCTCTCAGCGGCCGGGTTCGCTTCTATGATCTTTCGCGTGGCCGCATCAATGACGATGACCGCTTCCGACGCGAGCTGGAACAGCAAGCGATAGCGCGACTCGGCGTCCCGCAGCCGCGTGTAATCACGCTCCATCGTCTGCTGCGATTGAATGAGTCTTTGCTGCAGCTCTGCCGCTGCGCGATGATCGCGACCGATAGCAATTACGCGGCCGTCTTCGCCAGCATTGACAGCAATGTACCGCACCGCCACCGAGGCGCCGCCAATGATAGGGTGATTGATTTCACGCCAGCGAGCGCCCGCGTCGTTAGCCGCGTCGTGCAGAAGTTCTTCGATTTTCTGTTTGCTGTCAGTGGAAACGGTGTCGGCCCAGCGGCGATCGAGCCAGCCTTCAAAGCCGTCATTGACCATATCCCGGCTATTCACCGCGATATCGCGAATAAAACCGCCACGATCGATGATCATCGCGACGTCGCCGCCAGCGGCGACGACCTTGGCCGCGACTTTGCCGTCGAGGGCGCCCAATAGGTTTCGCGCGAACCTCGGTTCGACGCGCTCCGCGGGGGACGTGTGGATAGTCATCAGAACTCGCACTCGCCCTTCTTCTGGCGCCGCCGCAGATCAGCGATGTGCGAGTTGCCTCACTGCCACCTCAGCCTTCAGCACAGCTTCCTTAGCGTCGGCCGCCATCGCATCGGCCCCAATTCTCGCCACCAGTTCCGGCCGCTCCAGGAAGAGCCGCCCGCCCACCATGATACTGATGTCTCGATTCCTTGACGCTCCCCGAATGGACATAATCATTGGCGCGATTTGATCAAGTCGCTCGTCTGAGCTGGCTGTCATCCCGAATACGTCGAACCTGTGAGCCTGCACAGCGCCTAGAATTTCGGTGATCGCCCCGGAGAGCTCGGTCCATGTCCGCCAACCTGAGCGCCGGAAAAATTCTTCGATGATCACGAGGCCAAAGGTGTGCTGCTCGCCGGGGGCGGGCGCAAACAACGCCGCGCGGCCGTTGGATACGAAGCCTTCGTCCACGGGGTCATGCAAACTCAGTTCGCGCACCACCTGCTGCAGGCGACCGAGCGCGATGGTGACATCAGCGAATGAGACTTGGTCGTCGCTCCAGAATTCACCCAAGCGACGCGCAGTGGGCCCGAGCAGATCCAGGTAGATCGCTTCCATAGACACGCCTTGCTGCAGCAAGCCGCCGATGATCGCGAGCAGCGATTCATGGCTGGTCGAGAGCGTGTAAAGGGCAAATTTTTCAGTGGTTTCAGGGCCGAGCTCAACAACGTCACGCGACTTCGGAGCGGCGCCAACCTGGCCATGCACCAGCATCAAGCGCGGGATAATCTCACCTTCAACAAGGCTCGCCAACTGCTCGGATTGTTCGCGTCTCGATCGCGCCCGCCCTCGAGCGCTGTCAGGTTGTCGATCCCGCCCGGGGGACCCCAGTCGTTTTGGTTCTTCGCCGCATAGATCGAACGCCGGCGACTGCGGAAGGCTGGCCATGGAGGGCCCCCTTTTCCCGCGGAGTTTCCCTAGTCACGCAGCTCCGCACTGCGCTGCTCCTGCACGCTGGACCAGAACAATGGCCCAAAAAGCAGGCGTTCCCTCCCGACACGCCCGCCCTCATTGCGAGGATCTTTGGTCTCGGTTCGAAAGGGTAAGCAGACTTAACGACACCTGGCGAGCTTTATTTGGTCCAAACGGCGCATCTGTCCAAAATATTGGACGTTCCACTTCCTTGACAACATCAGATGCGCGGATAGGCTTCCTTCCACGACGCGTGATTGTTCGGGAGGTCGGCGGTGTACGAAAAGCGACCGCAATCCGGAGGGGGCAGCCCCTCGCGCACACCGGGCCCGGCAGCGGATCGCTCGCACCGTCCCAACTTTTTTGACACTTGGATCGATTCAATAGCGCCATGCCCCTGGCCCGCTCACATCGGCTCGCACATCGAGTCGCGCGAGAAAAGCGAAGCCGGCAAAGTCGCGCTGTACACACCTGAAGAGCGCGCAAAGCGAGACGCTTCGCCCTGGACTCTTGTGCAAGCGATCCTCGCGCCGCTGCAGTTCATCGTGTTCGCGATCAGCCTTGGATTAGTGATCCGCTTCCTGGTCACGGGCGACGGCTACGAACTCACCACCGCGTCAATCCTGGCAAAGACCTTTCTTCTCTATCTCATCATGATCACCGGATCGATCTGGGAGAAGGAAGTCTTCGGCAAATACCTCTTTGCACGCGCCTTCTTCTGGGAAGACGTTTTCAGCATGCTCGTGCTTGCATTGCAGACCGCATATTTGGTCTCGCTGCTCGCGGGCTGGGGCACGGCTCAGCAACAGATGATGATCGCCGTCGCGGCATACGCCGCTTACGTCATCAATGCCGGCCAATTCCTGATGAAGCTGCGTGAAGCGCGCCTGGAGGCCGAACGTACGGCGATGACGCCGCTCGGCGCGGACCGACAAGCAGCATGATTCCAGCCGCCCCCAACGCCGGATGCGACAGCGCGGCCGCCCCGGTTTTACGCGAACGCGGCCAAAGAGAAGTATTCTGCGGGCTTACAGGCATCGTCTGGCTGCATCGCAAAATTCAGGACGCATTCTTCCTCGTCGTAGGCTCGCGCACTTGCGCCCACCTCATTCAATCCGCGGCTGGCGTTATGGTGTTCGCCGAACCGCGATTCGCGACGGCGATCATGGAAGAGAAAGATTTGGCCGGTCTCGCCGACGCCAATGAAGAGCTCGATAACGTCGTCGATCGCCTGCTTGAACGCCGGCCAGACATTAAACTGCTCTTTCTCGTGGGCTCGTGCCCGTCGGAAGTGATCAAGCTTGATCTCTCGCGCGCGGCGCAGCGGCTCTCGACGAAACATCAGCCCAAAGTCCGTGTGCTCAATTATTCGGGCAGCGGCATCGAGACGACGTTCACGCAAGGCGAGGACGCATGCCTCGCCGCCCTGGTTCCGGAAGCACCAAGCGCCGGCGATGACGCTACCCCTTCCCTGCTCGTCGTCGGCGCGCTTCCGGATGTCGTCGAGGATCAGTTCTCGCGCCTGTTCGCTGAACTTGGCATAGGGCCCGTCGCATTTTTTCCACCGCGTCGCTCGGGCGAAATTCCGGCTGTCGGCCCAAACACGCGCATGCTGATCGCGCAGCCGTTCCTTGGCGACACTGCCCGCGCGCTCGAAGCGCGTGGCGCAAAGCGTTTGCCGGCGCTGTTTCCGTTCGGCGCTGAAGGCACCACGCACTGGCTGAAGGCCGCCGCCGATGCTTGGGATGTGCCGGAGATGGATTTTCGCCGCGTCGTCGCTCCGCACCGCGAACGAGCAAAACGCGCGCTGGCGCGCTCCAAGGAAACGCTCGACGGCCGCAGCATCTTCTTCTTCCCGGACTCGCAATTGGAGCCGCCGCTCGCGCGTTTCCTCGCCGAAGAGCTTGGCATGCGGCCGATCGAAATCGGCACGCCTTATCTCAACCGCGACCTGCTCTCGGAAGAGCTGAAGCGCTTGCCGGAAGGTGCGCAGCTCAGTGAAGGCCAGCATGTCGATAAGCAGCTGGATCGCTGCCGCGATGCGCGCCCTGACCTTGTCGTCTGCGGCCTCGGCCTCGCCAATCCGCTCGAAAGGGAGGGACTGACAACAAAGTGGTCGATCGAACTCGTGTTCTCGCCCGTGCACGGCTTCGACCAAGCGGGCGACCTCGCCGCTCTGTTCGCGCGCCCGTTCGCGCGCCGCTCCGTGTTGAGGGTCTGACGCGATGAAATTGACCGTCTGGACCTATGAAGGACCACCCCACGTCGGCGCGATGCGGATCGCAACGGCGATGAAGGGTTTGCATTACGTGCTGCACGCGCCGCAGGGCGATACGTACGCGGACCTGCTGTTCACGATGATCGAGCGCCGCGATGCGCGCCCGCCGGTCACTTACACGACGTTCCAGGCGCGCGATCTCGGCAGCGACACCGCGCAACTCTTCAAGACGGCAGCGCTGGAGGCTTATAAACGCTTCAAGCCGGAAGCGATGATTGTCGGCGCTTCGTGCACGGCGGAACTCATTCAGGATGACCCGGCCGGCCTTGCCCGCGCGCTGAAACTGCCGATCCCGGTTATCGCGCTTGATCTTCCTTCCTACCAGAAGAAGGAAAATTGGGGCGCGTCGGAGACGTTCTATCAGCTCGTGCGCACCTTCGCGCCGAAGGTAGAAGGCGCACCGGAACGTACGCCCGGCTCGCGCCCGCGCTGCAATATCCTGGGCCCAACCGCACTCGGCTTCCGCCACCGTGATGATGTTGTCGAAGTGAAACGCCTGCTGGCGCGGCTTGGCGTCGATGTAAACGTAACCGCGCCGCTGGAGGCCACGCCCTCGGACCTCGCGCGCCTTACCGATGCTGACTTCAACGTCGTGCTCTATCCGGAAATCGCCGACGTCGCCGCCCGCTGGCTCGAGCGCACGCACGGCCAGAAAATGATCCGCACCGTGCCGATCGGGCAGAACGCGACCAAGGATTTCATCAACGAGATCGCCGCGCTGACCGGCATCGATCCAACACCGTTGCTGAACGACGCTGACGCGCGCCTGCCCTGGTGGTCGCGCTCCGTCGATTCCAATTATCTCACCGGCAAACGCGTCTTCATTTTCGGAGACGCCACCCACGCCATCGCCGCCGCCCGCGTCGCTTCGGAAGAACTGGGTTTTGAGGTCGTCGGCCTCGGTACTTACGCCCGTGAGTTCGCGCGCGATGTCCGCGCTGCTGCCGAAAAGCTCGGCCTCACGGCGCTCATCTCCGACGATTATCTCGAAGTCGAGCAAGCCATCGCCGAGCTGCAGCCTGAACTGGTGCTAGGCACGCAGATGGAGCGCCACATCGCCAAGCGCCTCGGCATCGGCTGCGCCGTGATCTCGGCGCCGGCGCACGTGCAGGATTATCCGGCGCGCTTCTCGCCGCAAATGGGCTTCGAAGGCGCGAACGTGCTGTTCGACACCTGGGTGCATCCGCTGGTGATGGGCCTCGAAGAGCACTTGCTCGCCATGTTCCGCGAAGATTTCGAATTCAACGACGCCGCCGGCCCCTCGCACCTTGCCGCGCATCAACCCGCGTCGCCGCCTGCCGCCGCGCCTGCGCCAAGCGACATCATCTGGTCCAAGGAGGCCGAAGCAGAGCTGACCAAAATTCCGTTCTTCGTACGCGGCAAGGCCCGCCGCAACGCCGAGCGCTTCGCCACCGAACAGGGCCTCGCCATCATTCAGATCGAAACGTTGTATGACGCCAAAAGCCACTACGCACGCTGAGACGCCTTCCGTCCGCGTCGTGATTGTCACGCTCGACAATCACCTCGCCGGAGTCGTGCGCCGTGCGGAGAAGGCGTTGGCGAGCGAGATCCCAGGGCTTTCCCTGAAGCTGCACGCCTCCACCGATTGGGGCGACAAGTCCAAAGCACTCGCGGAGTGCATCGCCGACATCGGCAAGGCCGACATCATCATCGCGACCATGCTGTTCATGGAAGATCAGGTCCAAGCCGTACTGCCGGCGATGGAAGCACGCCGCGACGCTTGCGACGCCATGATCTGCGTGATGTCGACCAGCGAGATCATCAAGCTGACTAAGCTCGGCCCGTTCCACATGGACGGTTCGCAGAGCGGGCCGATGGCGTGGCTGAAGAAGCTCCGCGGCTCGAAGACAAATTCCTCTGGCGCCGGCCAAATGGCCATGCTGCGCCGCTTGCCAAAAATTCTGCGCTACATCCCAGGCAAGGCGCAGGATCTGCGCGCCTACTTCCTCACCATGCAATATTGGCTCTCCGGCTCGCCGGAGAACGTGGCCGACATGGTGCGCTTCTTGATCGGCCGTTATGCCGAGGGCGAGCGGCGCGTCCTGCGCGAACGGATCGCTGCCGGCCCGCCGCGCGAATATCCAGAGATCGGGCTTTATCACCCACGCGCCGCGACCAAGATCGTCGAGCTTGTTGAGAGCTTGCCGCAATCCTCGGCGACGGCCGGCGTTGTCGGCGTATTGGTGCTGCGCTCTTACGTACTGGCGAACGACGCTGGACACTATGATGGCGTGATCGATGCGCTCGAAGCGCGCGGCTTGAGGGTTATTCCGGCGTTTGCATCAGGCCTCGATGCACGCCCCGCGATCGAAAAATACTTTCTTGAGGACGGCGCGCCTGTTGTGGACGCGGTCGTCTCGCTCACCGGCTTTTCGCTCGTCGGTGGCCCCGCCTACAACGACGCAGCGGCGGCCGAAGAAATTCTCGCCAAGCTCGACGTGCCGTACATCTCGGCGCAGCCACTTGAGTTCCAAACTTTGGAGCGCTGGGGCGCATCCAGCACCGGGCTCTCGCCTGTCGAATCCACCATCATGATTGCGATCCCCGAACTTGACGGCGCCACCGCGCCGATCGTGTTCGGCGGCCGGTCAGATGGTTCTGGCGAGCCCTGCACCGGATGCAGCAAAGGTTGCCGCTTCGAGACGCAAGCTGTTGCATCGAAAATGTGCGCCTGCCCAGAGCGTGCCGAAATGCTAGCGGCCCGCGTGGACCGGCTCGTCTCGCTGCGCCGCAGCACACGCCGCAACCGCAAGGTCGGCATTGTTCTCTTCAACTTCCCGCCAAATTCCGGCGCCGTTGGTTCGGCCGCTTACCTCTCGGTCTTCGCATCGCTGCACAACACGCTGACGGCGCTGAAGGCAGGCGGCTACGACGTCGAAGTGCCGCGCACGGCGGAGGAAGTCCGCACCCGCCTGCTCGAAGGCAATGCCAAGCGCTACGGCACGGACGCCAACGTCCACACACGCATCCCGGCTGACGATCATGTGCGCCGCGAGCCGCATCTCGCCGAGATCGAAGCGCAGTGGGGGCCGGCGCCTGGCCGGCAGCTCAGCGATGGCCGCTCGATCTTCGTGTTGGGCGCACAATTCGGTAACGTGTTCGTCGGTCTGCAACCGGGCTTCGGCTATGAGGGCGACCCGATGCGCCTGATGTTCGAGGCGAGCTTTGCCCCGACGCACGCCTTCTCCGCCTTCTATCGTTGGCTGCGCGAAGATTTCGGCGCCAACGCGGTGCTGCACTTCGGCACTCACGGCGCGCTCGAATTCATGCCGGGCAAACAAGTCGGCCTCACCGGCTCAGATTGGCCGGATCGGCTCATCGGCGATCTGCCGAACTTCTACCTCTATGCCGGCAACAACCCGACCGAGGGCATGATCGCCAAGCGCCGTTCTTCGGCGACGCTGATCAGCCATTTGACGCCGCCGATCGCAAAATCAGGGCTCTATCAAAGCCTGCAAGACCTGAAGGCGCTCATCAGCCGCTGGGATAGCGCAGCGCGCATCGAGCGCGACACGCTCGCTGCCAGCATCCAAAGCTCCGCGTCTGGTCTTGAGATGGCGCCAGCTTCGCCGGCATGGACCGCCGAAAGCCATGCCGAGATCGCAGCTCTCACGGTGCGCGTTACCGAAATCGAAGACGCTCTGATCCCAAGCGGCCTGCACACGATCGGCGTGCCGCCGGATGCAGCCGAGCGCACCGACCTCCTGCTCGCGATTGCTGAGGGCAAAGGCGCCGCCCCGCCGCGCGCGGCGATCGAAGCCATGGTCGCCGGCGCATCGCCTGAAGCCGCGCTGGGCCGTGCTGGCAAAAAGTCCCGCGCCCTGCTCGACGCGATGCGCGAGCTGCAGGCGACCGACGCATTGCTCGCCCGCGACGCGGAACTCGAAGCAATTCTGCGCGCGCTCGATGCACGTTACATCCGCCCCGCGCCGGGCGGCGATCTCGTGCGCACGCCCGCAGTGCTCCCAACCGGGCGCAACATGCACGGCTTCGACCCGTTCCGTCTGCCGAGCGCGCTCGCAGTCCATGATGGAGCGCTACAAGCCAATCGCTTGCTGGCCGCGCACGCCAAGCGCAGCGGCGCCTATCCTGAATCCATCGCCATGGTACTGTGGGGCTCCGACAATCTAAAGAGCGAGGGCGGCCCGATTGCCCAAGCGCTGGCTCTGATGGGCGCGCGGCCGCGTTTTGACTCGTATGGCCGGCTCTGCGGCGCGGCGTTGATCCCACTCGCGGAGCTGAATCGCCCCCGCATTGATGTGGTGATGACGCTCTCCGGCATCTTCCGTGATTTGCTGGCGTTGCAAGTGCGTATGCTCGCGGAGGCCGCATATCTTGCCGCAGTCGCGGACGAGCCGCTTGAGCAAAACCATATCCGCAAGCACGCACTCGATCTTCAGGCGATCCATGGCTGTGACCTGGAAACCGCCGCCCTACGTGTGTTCTCAAACGCGGACGGCGCTTACGGCGCCAACGTCAATCAGTTGATCGATTCCGGCGTCTGGTCCGAGGAAGACGAGCTGGCCGACGCGTTCGAGAGCCGCAAGTGCTTCGCCTATGGGCGGACGGGCGCGGCTGTGCGTCAGTCAAAGATGCT
>LNEK01000019.1 GCA_001464425.1 Alphaproteobacteria bacterium Ga0077535 | reverse complement strand
GGCGCGTTTCGTTGAAGGCGATGGGGAGCCCCAAACATGGAGCCCGCTCGCTCAAGACGATCCAGCTATCGCAGCACTAGCGGTGGTCAAGTTTAACGCTCTCCCGGACATGTCGAACATCGCCGCGGTGCGCATGTACGGAATGGGGAGTGGCGATCCCGCCATGAACGGCCTTCGTGTCTATCTGGCCTTCGTCTCACCGCATGATGAGAGGGCTTTTCTCCTCGGCGACTTTCGCGACTATCGCGTGATCGCCGCATCGCCCGGACGCATTGATTTGGAATACGAGGAAGATGTGATGGTCGCGGACGAGCCGCAAACGCGCACGCTTCGCACCATCGTCTCCTGGACAGAGGCCGCGCAAGAACCGTCCCCAAATCCAGAATTCCCATCAACCGTGACCATGACCCCGGCGCAGTAGCGGCCCGGGGCTGTGTTCGCCCGACTTGACGGGTGGCGGCGCGGAACTCGTGCGATAGCAGTTTGTTGGGGCGCCCTGAAAACCGGGCGGCCTTGGTGTGCGTATGACGAACTATGGCTGAAAACCACAAACCCCAAAATGGCCTGGCTACCGCAGCTGGCAAGGCAAACCAGCTTTGGGCCGACTTCGTGCCGGTGATCGCCTTCGTTCTGGTCTATAATGTTTTCCGGCGCGTGGAGTTGTTTGGCGGCCTCATCAACGCTGATACAGCCCTGTTCTGGGCGACGGGTGTGCTGATTGCGCTCACGTTCGGCTTTTTGGCGCGCCAAATCATCGTCGGCGAACCTGTCTCGCAGATGATGGTGCTGTCTTCGGCGATTGTCGGCGGGTTCGGCCTTATCGGCATTCTGCTGCAAGAGCGCGCCTTCATTTATGTGAAGCCGACCATTCAGCAGCTTTTCATGGCCGTGATGATTCTGGCGCCAATGCTGTTTGGCAAAAATCTCTGGAAGTTGCTCTTCTCTAAAGTCTTTGACTTGCCGGATTTTGCATGGCGCACGCTGGCGATCCGCTGGGCTTTGTTCTTCATTGCAATGGCGCTGTGGAATGAATTCTTGTGGCGCACCTATGTGCCGGCGTTCGACGCGCCGCTTGTGATGGCGGGAATTCCTGTGGCGCCCGCCGGCGCCTATGAGTGGTTTGGACTGACGTTTGGCGCGCAAGACGCTGAGGACGTTTGGGCCAATTGGAAGCTTGGCAACATGTTGATCGTTTTGGCGTTCGGAGCGTTGAACACACCCTACATGCTGAAACACTTGCGCGAACCACGGGCCGCAACAGCAACCTGACTTGGATCGCCGCGGCTCTCCAAGGACGCACCGGCGGCGCATATTTCAAGCGCCGTTGTAGGGCTGAGGCTCGATCGGAGCGTTCTGCGGTTTAATCCGATAAGCGTGCGCGCAGACGGCTCAGTTCGTACAAATCGTTGCGTGTGAAGCCGAGGCGCGAGTCTATGGCGGCGGCGACGGTTTTGCCTAAGCGCTGCTCCAGCGTATCGAGGTGACGAAGCTTTTGGCGCTCAGGTTCGCCCGCAGTAGCGCCTTCACCCTCATGACTGGCGAGGATGAGCTCCTCCGCACGCAGCACCATTTCCATTTTCAACTCCGCGTAGGACATAACCTCTGCCGCGGGTACGCTGCCGATTGCGCCGGCCTCGTGCAGCGCGGCGCCGGCTTTACTCTCGGCGAAACGCCCCGCGCGAATGTCGTCGAGCAGCTGGCGGTGCGCCGCCGCGTCCGCCGCGAGCCAGTGGCGCGTCGCGCGCTCGCTTCGTGCGAGCGTCAAGAACAACGTAAGAGGCGCGAGCAGCAGCGTGAGCACCATGGCGATCAGCGGTTGCTGCGGGAAGTGGTTGAAGGCTGAATGGACCACGGTCGCCACCGCGAAGCCCGGCAAAAACAGCAGCGGCTTGAAGCTATAATGCGCCGCGGCGCTCTCGGATTGCTTTTCCGACATTTCGTGCGCGATGATCGCGAACAGCGCGGTCGCCGCGCCATGCATCACCGCCGTGCCGAAGCCGCGCACCAGCCAATCGGTGACGTTCGTGCCGGTGAGAGTCACGAGATACCAGGCGTTCTCCGCCACAGAGAATCCCGCGCCCACGGCAAAGCCGGCGATGGCGGCGTCGAGCTTGAAGCCCAGGCGATTGCGCGAGAACAGATAAATGATCGGCGCGGCTTTCATCGCCTCTTCGATTGGCGGCGCGACGTAGCGGGTGAAGGCGCTCCAGCCGATCGGGAAGCCGTCCATCACTCGCCAGTTCAGAACGAATGTAAGCACAGCGAGCCCGGCGCCGACACCTGTCAGCAGACCGATTTCTCGCATCGGAATGAGATTGAAGACGTCCAGGCGATCGAACACCAGGAGCAGTATTAGCACCGGCGCCACAGCGATCAGCGCTTTCAGCACGAGGTCAGCGAGCATCACATGATCTTTAGCGAGACCAGCACCTCGTTGCCGCGGCGCTCGCCGTCTTCGAAGCCCTCAGCGTAGCCGACTGACAGCACCATCGGCAATCGGTGCGCGACGGTGAAATTCCAATCGGTCTGAATGCCGACGGTTTGATAAGATTGCCGCTCGCCGATGCTGGGCTCGGCTTCCAGGGCGCCGGCGAACACGGCCGTGCGCACTGAGCTGAGGAAAAAGCCGGGCGAGCCGATATCTTCGAACCGCACCGGCGGCAGATTGATCTCCGCTACCGAGCGCACGAAGCTTTGCGCGTCGATCTGGTTGATCTCAAAGCCCGGGAAGCTGTCGAACTCGCGGTAGCGCTTCACTTCGCGGTCGTCGACGTAATTGTTGCCGAAGGCGCCGAGATAGAAGCTGCTGAGCGGGCTGAGTTCGTCGCCGCCCGCCGCGCCCGCCGCAGTGTAGAGCCAGATCGAGGAATTGTTCATCGGCAGCGGCACGCCGAAATCGACCCCGCCGCGCACGCTCGGAAAGACCTCGCCGTTGGCATGATCGGCGCCGACGCCGAGATTCCAGCGCCAGCCGCGCTCGTGATCGACTGCGCCCAGCGAGCGCGTTGTGTTGGTGTAATGAAGCTCGGCGTTGAACGAGGCCAGCGTGTCGAACTGGCTTTGCACGTTCTGGGCGCCGGGGAGCGTATCGAGCCCGGTGTAGTAAGCCGCCTCGACGTCGAGATCGAGTTGGCGCGGAGGGTCGTAGATGAACGAATGGCGATAGCCGACGATCAGCGCATCGCCTGCACGCGCACGTTCAGTGGGGCCGAAAAGGTCGTAGAAATCGGCGTCATTGTGCCAATAGCGGAAGCGCCATTTCAGCGTCCGGTACTCGACGTCGAGGTGCCAGTCCTGATCTTCGTACGGTGAGTCCAAAGTGTAGGAGAGCGTCGCGTGCAGCTGATTGAACTGCAGCGGATCTTCGAACACGACGTGATAGCCAAGCGCCGCGCGGCCGCGATAGCCTTCGATGACGGGATAGGCGGCGCCTAACGTCATTTCATCACGCGGCAGGTAATGGCCTTGCGCCGTGACCATGGCGTCGAAATCGACTGCGCTCGGCGGTCCGGCCGTCCACGTTGTCACGACGGGATGGCGCTCAGCGATGTCGGCGCCGAGGAAGCGGATGTTGCCGAGGCTCTCGAGCGGCTCTGGCTGGATGACGGCGGGGCGGAAGCCTTCGCCCGTGTACTCATAAACAATGAGCGAGCCATCGGATTGTGGGATCGGGCGGAAGAAACCGGTCTCTGCATTGGAGACCGCCTCCAATTCTTGGGTCGCGATCTCGTAGCGGAAAATGTTGGAGACGCCGGTGTAGTAGGCGCTGCCGTAAAGGTAGCGGCCGTCCGGCGAGAAGACGAAGCCTTCCGGCGTTGATGTGCCGAGGCTGAAGCGGGCGAACGGTTCGGTGACGCCAGCGGTGAGGTCCGCCATTCGGAAGATCTGCACGGACTGATCGCCGTTCACTTCACCCACGGATGCCGCGAGCATTGAGCCGTCAGCCGAAATATCGAGATCGAACGGCACGCGCCCGAACGGGAAGGTGTGGACCTGATTCCAACTCGTATGCGGCTCGGGCATGCGCACGAGCGTGACGTAGCCGTTGAGGTGGCGGAGTCCCCAGAGCGAGCGGTCGGATGGGTTGAACACAATGTCGCCGATGCGCGCATCGCGCAGGACCATCTCTTCGCGTCCGGTCGCCACATCGAGACGCATGATATCGCGATAGGCGTAATTGTCGGTCGTGTACCAGGCCGTGTTGGTGCTGGGATCGTAGGCGAGCGAGGTGACGCGATAGAGCATCGCACCTTTGATATCGGTGAGGTGGCGAATGTCGCCGCTGCCGGGCGTGAGTTCGCCGATATGACCGATCACGCCGGGATAACGGAAAGCGCCGATCAGGCCGCCGGTCTCCGGATTGACGAAGGTGCGCGACACTGAGCCCAGCGCGCGCGGTGAGAGAGCATTGGCGTTCGTCGTTGGGTAGGCGTGCACCGAAGCCAGGTTCTCGCGCTGGAATTCGAACTCCCATTCGATCCAGTTCTGCCAGGCCTGATGAAGCGGCAGACCGAACACACGGCGAAATTGCGTGCCGTAATACGCGGCGCTATCTTCATCGCGGCGCAGCCATTGAACGACTTGCTCCGGTGAGTGGTTGAGCGCGAGGTAGCTGAAGAACCGCGTGCCATAGAGATAGTCGTTCACGCCGACTTGGAAGTCGACGAAGATGCCTTCGGACTCCAACCCCACCGGCGAATAGAAGTGCGCGTCATCGCGCACCATCGAGCGGAACACCATTTCATCGTAGGCGCCCTGCGCGCGGCCGAAGCCGCCGGCCATCCATGTTTCCATGAACACGGCGCTGCCTTCGAGATACCAGCGCGGCACATTTACGCGCGGCGTGGTGAGATAATTGTAGAGGATCGATTCCGGATGTTCCTGCACTGGCATCGGCTTGCCGGCGAAGAAACGGCGCCAGAACGCGTCGCGCTCGTTCCACACATCCATCAAAGCGACGTGCGTGACTTCGTGATTGGTCAGCGTGAAGAAGCGCTCGCCGGGACTGAAGGTTTCATACGCCAAGCTTAGCGGTGCGATGTCGATCAGCAGCGCGTTGTTGGGTGAAGAGCGTGCTGCGGCGTTGCCGTAGTCCGAGAAGTCCTTGAGCAGAACCGTGACGGGCTCCCACGGCTCCCAATCGAACATGCGCTGTTGGTACGCCAACGCATTCTCGAAGCTGCGGCCGACATAGGGCGTGAGATAGCTCTCTTGCGGCGCAAAAAAGAGCAGGCGCAGATTTTCGGTTTCGATTTGGCTGAGATCGATAACGGGAATGTCTTCTGGTGCGCGGCTCGGCGGCTCTTGCTGCGGCGGTGGCTCGGGCGCGGTGACATCGGCGGCCGGTGGGTCAACCGCGATTTGCGGGGCGTCATCGACGGGCGTTTGCGCCGATGCTATCGGCGCAAACAACAAGCTCGCTAGGAAAAGTCCCCCACGGATATCCACGCTCCTTGCCTAACACGGCTTCGGGCGGACGAAGCGGCGCATCGCTTAAAGCGATGCGCCGCGCCGTATCAATTCGCCCGTAGCGCGCTTGCGAAGCTCGCGTCTCGCGCCATGGCGGCAAACGCGGGCTCACGCGCCAGCGCTGCGAACGCCGGGTTGCGGGCCAGCGCCGTGAACGCTTGAGCGTTGGAGGCGAGCGCCTGCATCGCTTGCGGGTTGCGGGCCAGGGCTTCGAACGCTTGCGGGTTCTGCGCCATGGCGGCGAAGGCCTGCGGGTGACGCGCCATCAGCTGGAACGCCTGCGCGTTGATGCCTTGCGCCGAGCGCGCCGCCGCAGCCTGCGCCTGGAACGCCTGCGCGTTACGAGCCATGGCGGCTAGGCCCTGGGCGTCGCGCGACAGAGCCTGGAAGGCCTGGGCGTTGCGAGCGAGCGCCTGGAACGCCTGTGCATTCGATGCGAGCGCGTTAAACGCCTGCGCATCCCGGGCGAGTGCTTGGAAGGCTTGGGCGTTGGAAGCCAGCGCCTGGAACGCCTGCGCGTCGGCAGCGAGCACGCGCATCGCTTGCGCATCGCGGCCGAGCGCTTGGAACGCCTGTGCGTCACGCGCCATCGCCACATTCGCCTGCGGGTTGCGGGCCGCCGCAGCGAAGTTGGCGTCACGGGCGAAAGCGGCGAACGCCTGCGGGTTGCGCGCCATTGCCGCAAACGCTTGTGGGTGACGCGCCAGTGCCTCGAACGCCTGCGGGTGGCGAGCCATTGCCGCGAACGCTTGCGGCTCACGCGCCATTGCCGAGAAGGCTTGCGCGTTGGCGCCGAAAGCGGCGACCGCTTGAGCGTCGAGCGCTTGGGCCAACCGGGCTTGGGCGTCGAACGCTTGCGCGCTGCGCGCCATGGCGCTGAGGCCCTGTGCGTCGCGTGCTAGTGCCTGGAATGCTTCGGCGTTGCGCGCCATCGCATCGAAAGCAGCAGCGTTTGAAGCGAGTGCGTTAAACGCTTGTGCGTCACGCGCGAGCGCTTGGAAGGCCTGTGCATCGGCAGCCAATGCCTGGAACGCCTGCGCGTCGGCAGCGAGTGCGCTCATCGCTTGTGCGTCACCGGCCAAGGCTTGGAAGGCTTGCGCGTCCCGCGCCATTGCCGTGGTTGCTTGCGGGTTGCGTGCGGCGGCGGCGAAATTGCCGTTGCGCGCGAAGGCGGCGAAGGCCTGTGGGTTGCGCGCCATTGCGGCGAACGCCTGCGGGTGACGGGCCAAAGCTGCGAAGGCTTGAGGGTGGCGGGCCATCGCGGCGAAGGCTTGAGGCTGGCGGGCCATCGCTTCGAAGGCGTTAGCGTGACGGGCCATTGCGGCGAACGCTTCCGCATTGGCGGCTTGCGCATCCATCGATTGGGCCGCGCCGGCGTTTGCGGCGCGAGCGAGCGCCGCGAAGGCTTGCGGGTCACGCGCGAGAGCTGAGAACGCCTGCGCGTCCTGCGCCATGGCGAGAAGCGCTTGCGGGTTCTGCGCGAGAGCTGCGAAGCCAGCATCCGATGCAAGGGCCCGGAACGACGGATCGTTGATCATCAGCTCGAACGCGTCCGTCTGCATAAGAAGCGGCACGGCGTCGTCGCCAAGGGTGACATCTGCGTCGGAGACTTGCGCCGAACGGTAGCGCTCCGCCGGTGCGATCGTGCCGCTGCTTTGATTGCTGAGCGGCGGCAACACGGTGCCTACGGCCAAAGCTGCAACCGCCACGAGTGTAATCCCGCCCATGGCGGCGATGCCCACCTTGGCGTTCTTCGAAAGCGAGTCATCGCTCATTTCAGGGTCTCCTCCACGCGGGCGAAACGTGCTGCCAATAATTACCGCCCGTCAATGCTTTCTTGGCCTTAGGGAACGCTCCGGGGTTTTTCGAGTGACTGCGGTCACGCTCAGAACGCGGAAAACACGGGGTTTTCCGCGCCCAATCGGCGTCAAAAAGTGATCGGGGTTCTGGGCCCTCATCGCACGCCGTTTTCCCGGCTCAGGCGATTGCGTTGCGCACGTTTCGTGCGCGGATCAGGGATCGGCGCAGATTGCCGCCCGCATGAGACAAATGTAATATTATCAAACGCTACCCGGTTCGGTCGGGTCGTAGGGGAGAGTTCGACATGATCGTGCGGTGGTTGCTTGTAGGCTTTTTGCTTTGGATCGCGATTGCGCTTGGGTTCCGTTTTATGGGTGAGCAGGTTTTCACCTCGGGCGGCGATGGCATCTCTTGGATGTTTATGATCCTGCCGGCGGTGTTGCTGGTTGTGACGTTTGCGTTTCTCAAGATTTTGAACGTCGCGCCGACGGACCGTTCGGAAGCGGCGTCGATCATGGCGGTGCCAGGTCTGCTGATCGGCATCTACACGATCAACAGCTTCCAGTTTGTCTTTCCGAACCTTGACGCTTCGCTCGGCCCGCAATTCGCGGCGCTGATGTTTGCTTGCTATGCGGCGGTGATTATCGCCGGCATCGTAACGTCGCGTCTCGAGAGCATCTGACTTAAACGTGGGCGGTGGATTTCCGCCGCCCACGCCAGTCCATCGGGCCACGTGGATTCCGTGGCGTGGGACGCGTATGACCAACCGCTTCAGCGAAACGTACCAAAGGTTCGCGCTGCAAGCAGCGGTGCTGGCCTGGGGCGCGCTTGTCGTTTTCTGGGCCTTCTACATCGCCGACTATTACTTGCTGCCAAGCGAAGTAGCGGAGTCCGGCGGTCCGCTCGCGCGCTATTTCAGTTTTGATCCCTCAACGGATTCAATCTCCACACTCGTCGGCGTCAACGCTGCCGTGTTCGGTATCGTCATCACCGTCGTCAGCATTATCGTGCAATTGTCGGCCGAGCGGTACACCGGCGTCGCCCGCATGTTCTTGCGCGACCGGCTGAACATTTACGTCGCCGCCTATTACGTCGTGACCTGCGTGGCGAGCGTTTGGTTGTCTGCCGCTAGCCATAGCGATTACGTGCCACGCATCACGCTGCTGGTGCTGCTCTGTATGACCATGGGCGGGCTCATCATCACGATGCCGTATTTCGGCTATGTGTTTTGGTTTCTTGAGCCGCGAACTCTGATTGCCCACATCCGCCAAGAGGCGATCAAGCGCGCCGAGGATGGCGCAAAAGAAGACGATCAGGGTCAATGCTTTGAGGCTCAGGCCAAGACCCTGTTCGCGCTCGAAGAACTCACCGACATCGCCAACAATTCTATATCCGGCAAGGACAAGATCATCGCCAGCGCGGCCGTCGACGCATTGAAAGATTTCGCGATCGATTATGTGAAGCTGAAGCCGCAGGCGAGTAAGACTTGGTACTCGATCGGCCCGGAGATCCGCCAGAATCCAGACTTCGTCGCGATGGACGCAGAGTCGCTGCACGATCTCGAGCAGCGCCGCACCTGGATCGAATGGAAGGTGATGCGTCAGTATCTGAGCATCTACAATGAAGCGCTCGGTTCAATGCGCGACATCACCTACGTGATTGCTATCGATACGCGCTATATCGGCGAAGCCGCCGCCGACGCGGATGATCAAGAGCTGATCGGCCTCGTCTATCGGTTTATGAATTCGTATCTGCGCTCGACCCTGAACGCGCGCGATGTGCGCACGGCTTACAACGTGCTCAATCAGTACCGGAAGCTGGTCGAGTCGATGTTGCACAAGGGCCAACACAAAGCCGCGCTCGAGGGTGTGCGCCACATGAAGTATTACGGGCTCATCGGTTTCGAGATGGACCTAAGCTTCATCACCGAGACGGTGGCTTACGATTCATCGGCGATCGCGCAAATCGCAAATGAGGTCGCGTCGCCTGCCGAGCGGGACATCCTCGCCGAATTTCTCGAACTCGATCGTCCGCCTTTTGTGCGCGGGCAGGAAAAGGCGCTCATGGGCGTCCGCAAAGCTCAGGTGAAGTTGGCCGCCTTCTATATCTCCACCAACCAGCTGGATCGGGCCCGCGCCATCGCCGACGATATGCACGATGAGCCGCAGGAGCGTTTGTCGAAGATCCGCCGTCAGTTGGAGAACGTCGAGAGCAAGGATTTTTGGGAAATCATCGATCGCGGGCGCAATTTCGAGTATATGCCGCCTGCGCAACGTGAGAGCCTTGCGACGTTCTTCGGCTGGTTGGGGACGCAAGCAGACGTGGGCGCGGGGCCGGCCTAAGAGGGTGGCCGATCGAGTTTGGCAAAGGGGATAGCATGCTTGTCTGGGGCGCCGTCGCCGTCGGCGTAATCGTCGTGCTGTTGCTCGCGCTGCGGTTCGCGCCGGCCAGAACCAATATCATCGTCGACACCGCCGCCTCGACGGCGCGGGCCGACATGACCCTGCTTTGGGGTTTAGGGCCGACGCTTGTCACCCGCGCTTTGCCAAAGGGCGAGGCGGGCGGCCCGCTTGCGATGTTCAACGATCCGCAGCGGATCGGAAACGCCCTGATGACGCCAGGCATCGCCGATGCCGCTATCGGCGCCTACCAGCGCTTGTACCAGCTGAAACCACAACGCTCGCGTTTTGAACTCGGGCTCAACCTGGGTGATAGCGCCCAGAACCTCGTGGTGCAGACATCGGTGGAAGCGGTGTTGGCCTCGGCGCCGCAGGCTTTGCGCCAGACGGTGACCATCCAAAAGTGCGGCGCGCCCGGCGCGGAACTCGCCGTGCGCGTGGAACTCAGCGCGGCGCCTGCGACGCTGGACCGGATCTACAGCGATTTTAGAAGGTCGCGCGCGGTGCGCGAATTCCGCCGCCGCCTGAAGCAGCGCGTTAAGCCGAAATCCTCGAAGGCGCCCCGAGAAGTCCGCGCCTCGTAAAAATCGCGTAGTGCGTTACCGGTCACTTCCGGCCTAGTCGAACGTCGCCGGGTTCCTCGAAAGCGCAAATGTTGCGTCGCCTTGAGGGCTTTCGTTGCCGTCGATGCCGGCGTCCGCGCGATGGGAGGCACGAAATTGCTGAAATTGCGAAGTCGCGATCAGCTGTTCGTGATTTCGTGTTTTACGATCTTGTCCCGCTCGCCACATCCACGCCTCGCTTGGTGATGAATATGCCTTCGCTGCGAAGCGATCAGGGGGCTGACGCTAAGGCGTGGGAGCGAAATCCCGCGTGTACGGACGGGGCCTTGAGCCAGCCCGGCGCCGATAGAAATGTAGGTGGTGGAGCGTAATGGATCACGATTTCTGCAATACTGACGGCGCGCGCCGCCTAAAGCAGCGGATCGAGGAATATTGGCGCGATCGCGGCTATCAAGTCGACATCAAGCTGATTGAGGCGGGTTTCGTTGCTGCGATGCGTTCTGCACGGACGGATGTCCGTAGCGACATGGTCAATGGTTTCCCGACGAAGCGTGCGAGCACGAACGAGCGCGAACAGCGGACGACGCCAGCGACACGGGGACCCCTCGAAATCGCATAAGGGCTGCGATTAAGGGCGGATCGCCAAAAGGCGCCGGCAAGCTGGCGCTACCTCTGAAAAGCTATTGAGAACAACGTCGGCGCCGAGCTTCTCGGCGCCGACGTCACAATATCCGAATGCGACAACCGCCACTGGTGCGCCTGCACCGCGCGCAGTCGCCACGTCCGCGACCGTATCCCCGATCATGACCGAACGCCGGATCGTCCCGCCCGCGCGCGCTACCGCCGCGCGGTAGTGATCGGCGTGGGGCTTTCTTTGCGTCACGGCGTCAGCGCCGACGATGGCGGCAAACCAGTCGGTGAGGTTGAGCGCCGTCAGCAGCTGAAGCGAAAGCTCGGTGCGCTTGTTGGTGCACACGGCCAGTTTCGCGCCCATCGCGGCGAGACCGGCCAAAGTGTCCTCAACGCCTGGAAATGGGCGCGACTCGCGGGCGATGTCGGCGCGATAGAAGTCCACGAACGCCTCGGTCAGTTGGTCGATTTTCTCATCGCGAAAGTTCACCCCGGCCCGGGCCGCAGCGCGCTCGATCAATACGCGGGCGCCTTGTCCGACCATGGAGCGCACGGCGTCTAACTTCACGCGCGGCAGGCCCTCGATCGCCATCGTTTCGTTGAGCGCACGGACCAGGTCCGGCGCGGTGTCGACGAGCGTTCCGTCGAGGTCGAAAACAATGGTGGCGTCGGCGAGTTCGCCGCTGGTCATGGGATGCCCCTCAAGCCTGCCGTGGGCTAGAACTTACCCAGGATTCGGACAACAGGCGCTTCAACATATGAGCCGTGCACGAGCAGCAATCATTCTAGCCGCCGGCCAAGGCACCCGGATGAAATCGGCATTGCCGAAAGTGCTGCATGAAGTTGGCGGCCGCGCGATGTTGGATTGGGCGATTGCGGCCGCGGCCGACACCGGCGCGGCACGCACCATCATCGTCACCGGCGCGCATTCTCCAATCGTAGGCGAGCACGTCGCCAAAGCGCTTGGGCCAAATGCCTCGGTGATCCAGGACCCGCCGCTGGGCACTGCGCATGCGGTGCGCGCGGCTGAACAAGCGATGGCGGGCTTCGACGGCGATGTCGTGATCCTCTATGGCGATGCGCCGTTCGTTCCGGTCGAGCGCATCGAAGCGATGTTTGCGCTGCGCGCCGAAAAAGGCGGGCTTGTGGTCCTCGGCTTTGAGGCGCGCGATCCGACTGGGTACGGGCGCCTGCTCCTTGCCGCGGACGGCAGCGTCGAACGCATCGTCGAACAAAAGGATGCAACGGCGCAGGAGCGCGGGGTAAAGCTCTGCAATTCGGGTGTGCTGTGCGCCGATGCGCGGACTTTGTTCAAGCTGCTGGCGCAAGTGAAGAACGAGAACGCGAAGGGCGAATATTATCTCACCGACGTGGTCGCTCTGGGGCGCGCTGCAGGTGAACAGACCAATGTCGTGATCGGCGTTGAGGCGGATACGCTAGGTGTAAATTCCAAAGTTGAACTCGCGGCGGCCGAAGTCGGTTTTCAGCAGCGCATGCGCATCGCCGCCATGGAGGCGGGCGTCACGCTGATCGATCCGGCGACCGTATATTTCTCGCACGATACCCAAATCGCGGCTGATGTTGTGATCGAGCCGAACGTGTTCTTCGGCAAAGGCGTGAGGATTGCAAAGGGCGCGCGCATCAAGGCGTTCTGCCACATTGAAGGCGCCGAGATCGGCGAGGGCGCCAATGTGGGCCCGTCTGCGCGTCTGCGCCCCGGGACGAAGCTTGGGCCGAAGGTGAAAATCGGCAATTTCGTCGAGATCAAGAATTCGACGTTCGGAGAGAAGGCGCAGGCGAGCCACCTCACCTATGTCGGAGACGCCGATATCGGTGCGCGCGCCAATCTGGGCTGCGGCACGATCACCTGCAATTACGACGGGTTCGACAAATATCGCACCACGATTGGCGAAGATGCTTTCATCGGTTCTGACACAGCGCTGGTTGCGCCGGTGACAATCGGCAAAGGCGCGTACACCGGCACCGGCAGCGTGATCACCAAGGATGTGCCGGACGGCGCGCTTGGCGTTGCGCGCGCGCGCCAGGCGAACATCGAGGGCTGGGCGGATAAGAATCGCGCCAAGAAGCGCAAGGACAAACCGGCATGAGCAACGATCCCAAGCTGAACGCCGCAATCGCCGCGCTCGACTTTATCGAAGACGGCATGATCGTCGGCCTCGGCACCGGCTCAACCTCGGCCCATTTCGTGCGTCAATTGGGTGAGCGGGTGAAGCAAGGCCTCAAAGTCAAAGGCGTGCCCACGTCGGAAGCGACACGCAATTTGGCCGAACAGCACGGCGTGCCGTTGCTCGGGATCTCGCAGGTCACGGCGATCGACGTTGATGTCGATGGCGCCGATGAAGTCGATCCGCAGTTTCGGCTGATCAAAGGCGGCGGCGGGGCGCTGTTGCGTGAGAAGATCGTGGCTGCCGCGTCAAAGCAGATGGTGGTGATCGCCGATAGTTCGAAGTGGGTGGAAACGCTTGGCGCATTTCCGCTGCCGGTCGAAGTCACGCGCTTTGGCTTTTCACTCACGCAGGCGCGCATTCAGGAAGCGCTGCGGGCAACCGGATGCTCGGGCGACGAAGTGGCGCTGCGCATTGCGGGTAAGTCGAACGAGCCGGTTATTACCGATGGCGGCAACTACATCCTGGATGCGCACGCTCTGCGCATCCCCGATGCCGATGCGCTTGGCGCCGCGCTGAAAGGCATCGCCGCTCGCGCAAACCGTCATTCTTGGAACCAGCGAAGGCGCTGACGTAAAGCGTCTCTGATCTACCGCTTCGCGGCGCTGGCGCTCTTGGTTTTTGCGGCCTTCTTTTTCTTCGCAGCTTTCGCCTTGTTCTTGGCGACTTTAGTGGCGGTCGGCTTCTTGCCGGCTTTCGCCGCCGCGCGCTTTTCTTCGCACTTCGGGCAAGCGCAGATGTCTTTCAGGTACTCGGTGAAATAGGCCTTGCCGTAATCGTAGTTCAGTTCTTCGCCCGGCTTGATCTTGCGCTTGGCGTGAATGAACACGCGGGCCTTGTGGATATTCGGCTCGCAATTGGCGCGGCATGAGTGATTGATGTAGCGCGCCTTGTTCCAGCGCGGCGTGCCGTCGATGGTTTTGCGGGCGTTGATCTCGAACAGATACTTCGAGTTGGATTTCTCTTCTTGTTCTTTGGTCAGCTCGACGCCGACATACTCGATGACGCACGCGCCCTTTGGGATTTCGCTTTCGGCGTAGAGGCCAAGGCCTGTCTTGGATCGGCCGACCCGCAAATCGAAATCGCCGGGGATATAGCTCTTGCGCGGCATCATCGCTCCGTTCTGAAACGCCTTGGAGGGCGATGCTCTTAGACAGCGTCGTGCAATCGGGGAAGCCCGTAAGGCTTGGCGCTGCGTAAGGTCTGCTTGTGGCCGGCCTTCGCTCAGCGAGGGCTGGCTGGGGTGCTAGGATTCGAACCTAGGAATGGCGGTACCAAAAACCGCTGCCTTACCGCTTGGCGACACCCCAAAACCGGCGAAGCGCGTACTTAGAGGCGCCCGGGCGGCGATGCAACAGCGGCGCTCTGGCGCGGGGAACTGACGGCAGCTGGGGCCCTCCCGCACTCCGTTGCATCCCCGTTTGGGCCGGTCTATAAGCCCGCCTCCTCGGAGTATAGCTCAGCCTGGTAGAGCACCACGTTCGGGACGTGGGGGTCGTAAGTTCGAATCTTGCTACTCCGACCACTCTTCTTTCCCGCATTCCTGATGGTCGTGAGCGACATGGCTTGGCGAGCGCCGGGGTCGACGCTTAGGGCGCCGCTGACTAGGGTCCTCTCATGACCGTGGCCATCGTCATGCCAGTCTTTGAGGACCGAGAGAGCTTTGCCGAGCTCTGCAGACGCTTGGCCGACGCCGAGCGCGAAGCTGGGGTCAGGTTTCACATCATTGCCGTGGACGACGGATCACTCGGCGCGCCGCCGGAGGTGTTGGCGTTTAAGGAGGCGGGCGTTTCGGGCGAGATCCTTCGGCTGGCGCGCAATGTCGGCCACCAGATGGCGATCTCGATCGGGCTCGCGCACGCCTATGCGTTGGCGAACATCGACGCCTGTGTGGTGATGGATTCCGATGGCGAGGATACGCCGCAGAGCATTCCGCGCTTGCTCGCGGCTGTTCGCGCTGAAGGCGTGGACGTAGCGGTTGCGGAGCGCGCCAAGCGCTCTGAAGCGCTGACGTTCCAGGCCTTCTATGCGGTCTATAAGCGCCTCTTCAAATTGGCGACCGGCCAGGTGCTGCGCTTCGGCAATTTCATGGCGCTGACGCCGCGCGCGTTGGAGCGCATGTCCGGCATGCAGGAGACGTCGATCCATGTGGCGGCGGCTGTGGTGAAAGCGCGGCTGCGGCGCGCCGATGTGCCGACGGATCGCGGCACGCGCTATGCGGGGCAGTCTCGGATGAATTTCCCGAGCCTGGTGCTGCACGGCATGCGCGCGGTGATGGTGTTCGCCGATCTGGTGCTGACGCGGATGGCGCTGGCGCTGGTGGCCATGGCGGCTTTGGTTGTGCTGGTCGTAGTGGCGGCGTTCACGGCGAAAATGCTGGGCGCGGCGACGCCGGGCTGGGTCACGGTGGTAACCGGCTTTGCGCTGACGCTGTTTGTGCAGACCGGGCTGTTCACGATGATCACGCTCATCGTTTCAAGCTTGGGCCGCGTGGACACGCCGCCGCGCGTGCGTGAGCGGGCGCTTGAGTATGTGTCCGCTATCGAGCGCAGCGATACGGTGCAGCCGTTGCAGGCGCGGCGCTAAACTTTACGCCAAACGCCGATTACGGTTTTGCCGAGCATGAAACCGGTCAGCGGGTCGGCGAGGCGCGAGCACGGCACCATCAGATTATCCCAGAGCGCAATCTGCGACGGCTTCGGCGAGCTTGAGCGCAGAACGAGCTTGTTGCCGAGGCTGGCGAGCATGCCGACGCTGTCGAGATGGAAGAGCCGCTCGATCTTGAGGCCGGGCGGCGTCACGGCTGCGAGCGAGGTTTTGTCGTAACGGCGGAAGTGGCCGATGGCGCGATCGAACGGCGTGAACAGATATTGGTGAGCGGGCGCGAGCACGATGATGCGACCACCCGAATGGAGGCGCTCTGCGGCGCGGGCCATTTCTGCTTTGTCGTCCTCGATGTGTTCGAGCACGTCGATGTAGAGGATGGTGTGCCGACTTTGATTTCGCAATTGGCCGGCATGCCCTGTTCGCGCATGCGCTCGGCGAGGCGCGGATCGGGTTCGAGCGCGGTCCAGTGCTGGTGCGGGTCGGTGTCGAGCAATTGCACTGTGGCGCCAATGCCAGCGCCGACATCTAGCACGCGCGCGCCAAGGTACGGGCGCACTTTGGAAGCCCAATAGCTCTTCCAGTTTTGCGCGGCGGAGAACAGTTCCAGTTCGTCGCCGATATACGCGATTTCGTCAGCCGCTGTTGTCATGGCGGCGCAGTCGTAGCGCTCGGCGTTTCGGGCGGCAAAGTGATTTCACTCGGGGGAATGACGACGTAGTGCATCGTCACGGTTTGCGTATCGGGGCGGGCGTGCTCGGGCAGGAAGTCCAGCTGATTGCGCGGGCGGTCTCCGAGGAAGCCTGCGAGGGCCGCGGGCTCGCTGCCGCTCCAGACCACGAGTGCTCCGTTGCGAGCAACGTCTTCAGGTGTGACCCAAGGCGAGATTTCGTAGTCGGCATTCACCAGCACGCGCGGCGGCGGGCGATCGCGCATGCCGATGAGGCCTGTGCTCCAGATATCACCGGCGACGATGCGGAGCGGCGCGTTGTTGGTGGCGGCGCGCCATTGTTCTTGGAGTTCGGCGTTGATGCGAGCTTCCGGCCAATTGCCGCGAAGTGGTTTGCCGGTGAGCTGGTAGCCGTAGGCCATGTGCGCGAAATAGAGCGTCGACGTGAAGAGAATCGTCACGCCCGCGCCCATGAACACGGCGCGCAGCCGGCGTGCGTCGATGCGGTTGGTGAGCAACGCGACAACGAGCAGCCCGGAGAGATTGAACATCGGCGCGCCCCAAGCGGTGCGCAAACCACTGGCGCTGACGAGGCCGATCAACGTGAGCACGATGGCTGGGCCAAGGCCCATGAGCAGAAGGAAATGCAGCGCGCGTTTGTCCGGCGGTTGCAGCGGTTCTGCGGCGCGTTTGCCCCAGAGGCCAGCGCAGAGCATCAGCACGAACATCGGGATGTGGTGCGCGAGTTGGATTGGCAGGAAGCCGAGCGTGTCGGTGAAATCGACGCTCGTTGCGCGGCGCGCGGCGTAGGCGAAGGGCTGGAAGTCGTTGTCGATGAGCCAGATGAGTTGCGGTGCAAAAGCGAGCGCGCAGACGATGGCCGTGATCCATGGGCCGGGCGTAAAGATTTTCTTTCGCGCAATCGGATCGTAGAGCATCCAAACGCCAGCGATCAGCAACAGGATCGCGCTTGAATATTTTGCCCAAAGACTAAGGCCCGCGGCGACGCCAAGAACGACCCACCAAACGAGGCGACCGTTCGTACTCGCTTTCCAGAGCGCCAAACACGCGAGCGCCCAGAATGGCATCTGCATGACGTTGTGATTGAACTCGGGACTGGGCCACGAGAAGAAATAGACGCCGGTCAGCAGGGCTGTGCCGATGAAGGCGCGGCCGGGGTCGAGCAAGTCGCGGCCGAGTGCGTAGACGCAGGCAAACGTCGCAACGATGAAAAGTTGCGAGACGACGTAAGCAGGCCATCCCGCAGCGCCGGTGAGAAAGCGCACGGCTTCGAGCACGAGGCCAGGCGTGTTCGGGTGCTTGAAAGTAGCGACCACCCACTCGCGGCCGGTGGCTTGAATATCGACAACGTCGAGCGGCGGGGCCGAATGCGAAAGCAGTGGCGCGAGCGACCAAAACGCCAGCTGCGCGGCGATCAGAAAGAGGAGCGCGCGCTCAGGCCGTTCGAGCGTTCGCGCGATGAATGCATTCATAGGTAGGGCAGCCCTGGCTCAGCCCTGTCCTTGCAACAAGAACCAGAGCCCGCCAAGCACCGCCGCAACGACGATGACCCAGCGTGCCGTCTCAGCCAGGAAATAGACCAGTCCACGGAAGGGGCTGAGAAGGCTGAGAGAGAGCGTCACCAGAAAGCCCGCCGACACCGCAAACCAGACCTCGACCTCGCCAAGTTGAGAATCTACGGCGGCGATCCAGGCCAAATAGGCGCCCAAGGCCGCCAGTGCGAAGCGGACTATGGCCTTGAGGAAGGTGCTGCCGGTGCGGTGGTAATTGGTTGGGGCCGGGGCGTCATTGGCGGGCGGCGGCAACGCCACCGGCGCGGGCGGAGCGGCCATTTCGTGGCGCAGCCGTTTCCAGGCTTCCGCCTCGAGTTCGGCCCGCATTTGCTGTTCCAGTATCCAGTCTTGACTGGCGAAACCTGGTTTGCGGGCTTCCGGCATAGGCCTCTCCAGGGACGCAGTATTGCCTGCCTTTCTGGCAGACGAAAATGGCTTGTAGCAGCAATATCTTGCGCCGCGCCGACTGAGCAGATGCTGAGGCGCTGCCGGGATGTTTATCATTTTTCGATAAAAAGCAGCTTGCCTTCGGATGGCGTTCATATCATTTATCGATAAACCCGGAGGACGGTCCGGTTTGGGAGTGGTCTCGTGAAGCAATTTCTCATCACGGTGGCAGGGGTAGTGGTCGGCAGTTTGCTGTTCTGCTTTCTCGGCTTCTTCTTGTTGATCGGCCTGATCGGCGCGGCGTCGGCCCCGGCGCCTCAGCCGCGGCAAATGGTTCTGGCGCTCGACCTGCGCGAGGAAATGACCGACCAGACCCCGTCCAATCCGTTCGCCGCTTTCGGTGGCGGTAACGCGCTGCTTGACGTGCTGACCCGTATCGACGCGGCGCGCACCGATGATGCGGTGAAGGGCATTTACATCCGCGCCAACACGTCCGGCATGGCGGCGGCGCAGGCTGAAGAGCTGCGCGCGGCGCTCGCCGCGTTCCGCGCCTCCGGCAAGTTCGTCGTGGCGCATTTGCAGAACGACAACGTCCGCATGGGGATGCCGGGCTACATGGCGATCGCCGACAGCGACGAAGTCTGGCTGCAGGACGCCAGCGAATTTATGCCGATGGGCCTTTCGGCGGAGACGACGTTCTACGCCGGCACGCTGCAGCGTTATCACATGCAGGCGCAGTTCGAACGCCGTGAAGATTACAAAACCGCTGCGCACACGATGACGGAACGTACGTTCACGCCCCAGCACCGTGAATCGATGCTGTCGCTGATGAACGGCCTCTACGACACGATGCTCGCCAATATCGCAACCGATCGCGGCATCACCCCAGCGGCGACTCGTGCGGCGATTGAATCGACCCCGTTCACGGCGACCCGTGCGCGTGAACTCGGCCTCGTCGATCAGATCGGTCGTCCGGAAGAAGCCGAACGGGCCGCTCTGGCGCGGGCCGAAGGCGCGGAAATTCTCGACTTTGCCGACTATCGTGCGCCCGTGAACCACCGCGGCAGAGTCATTGCGGTGATCCAAGGCGAAGGCGCCATTGTCTCCGGCGTTCCGGAAGATGGGTTCTTCGCTGACACGTCGATGATGAACAGCGATCGCATCGCTGAAGCTCTGCTTGAAGCTTCGGAAGATGAAGACGTTGCGGCTATCGTGTTCCGCGTGAACAGCCCTGGCGGCTCGGTGGTGGCTTCCGACCAGATCTTGGCGGCGCTGCGTACGGCGCAGGAGCGAGGCAAGCGCGTTGTGATTTCGATGGGCGATGTCGCAGCATCGGGCGGCTATTACGTTTCCGCCTATGCAGACGAGATCGTCGCTAACTCGGCCACCATCACCGGCTCGATCGGCGTGCTTGGCGGCAAGCTGATTATCGGCCCGGCGATGGATCATTATCTGTCGACCAATACCGAGACGCTGACTGTCGGCTCGCCAATGGTGGAAATGTTCACCAGCGAGCGGCCGTTCAACCAGGCCGAACGCGCCGCATTCGCCGGCTTCATTGACCGCGCCTATACGGGCTTCATCGGCCTCGTCGCTGAAGGGCGCGAGATGACGCCGGAGCAAGTGCGCGCCGTCGCTGGCGGGCGCGTGTGGACGGGTCAACAAGCGCTGGAGCGCGGGCTGATCGACCATATCGGCGGCTTCCAGTTCGCGGTGCAGCGCGCACGCGCGCTGGCGGAAATCGGCGAGAATGATCAGGTGCAATTGCGCTTCTACCCGGCCGCTGAAAACCCCTTCAAAGCGCTTGAAGGTTTGTTTGGCGCCTCGTCGGCGAGCATCGAAGCTTTGGTCCGCATCAATGCGGCGCTCTCTGACCCGCGCATGCAACGCGTACTCGCGGCGCTCCGTGAAGAGGACGCCAGTGTGCGCGCCGAGAGCGAAGCTCCGACGATCCGATAGACTAAGTTGACTCCATAGCCTCAAGGCCCTCGCGCAAGCGGGGGCCTTTTCTTATGAGGTGTCGGGCGCTGGCGGCGGCCAGGCGAGCGCGGTGTCGATGGCGGCGATGTCGCCCGGGTCGAGAAAGCGCGCCATGTAGCGGCAGTGCGCCCGGCTGCGCACGCCGAGCAGCGCTCGCTATCCCGAAGTAAAGCAATGGTACGATGAACAGGTTAAGCGACTAGCCGCCTAAGCGCGCCGCCTAGCCCTTGTTCTCAACTTCGTATTTCGGCAGATCGGCGCGCAGCGTTTCGTAGAGGCGCTCGACGAAGCGTTCGGGATCGTCGTCGACGAAATCGTCGAAATAGGCTTCGAGATTTGACTCGAACACGTATTCGCCATCTTCGGCAAAGATGAAGCCGAGCTCTTCGTCGGTCTGAACGTGGATGACGGCGATCTGGGTTTCTTCTTCGTCATCGTCAGCCAAAGTGAAGGCGAGGCGACGCGAGGAGATTTTTTCCGAGAGGATCGGCGCAAGCGCTTGCAGCGCGGCGAGATCGTCGAAGCCGGTCTCTTCGTTCATCGCGGCTTCGAGGCGTTTGCGGGCGCCATCGACTTCAGCGTCGAAGTCGGAGCCGGGCGCGGCGGGCTGTTTCTTCGCGCTCATGCCGCTTCCATCAGGCTTTGGAAGACAGCGGCGCCGCCGGTGCGGCCGAGCACGGGATCGGAGGCGCGTTCCGGGTGAGGCATCATGCCCATGACGTTGCCGCGTGCATTGACGATGCCGGCAATGTCGCGCGCCGAGCCGTTCGGGTTGGCGAGATAGCGGAAGACGACTTGGCCCTCGCCTTCGATGCGATCGAGCACGTCTTCGTCAGCCACGAAGCGCCCGTCGCCGTGGGCGATCGGGATTTCGGTTTCGCGCGTGTCGCGATAGGCGCTGGTGAAGCTTGTGTTGGCGTTGGCGATGGCCAGCGGCACTTCTTTGCAGGCGAACTTCAGGCCAGCGTTGCGGGCGAGTGCGCCGGGCAGGAGGCGTGTTTCGGTCAGAACCTGGAAGCCGTTGCAGATGCCGAGCACCAGGCCGCCGCGCTCGGCGTGGGCGATAACGTCACGGACGATCGGGCTCTTGGCGGCCATGGCGCCGGAGCGCAGGTAATCGCCGTAGGAAAAGCCGCCGGGGAGCACGACGAGGTCGGTGCCCTCGGGCAGCGCCGTGTCCTTGTGCCAGACCATGGCGGCGGGCTTGCCGGTGAGGCGCTCCAGGGCGCGTGCGGCGTCACGGTCGCAATTGGACCCGGGGAAGACAATCACGGCTGATTTCATGGGCCTTTAATAAGGTGCGTCGGCGGATATTCAAAGGGCGCGGCGCGTCTCGCGGCAGGTCGCCACAGCGGATTTTGGCGGCTATAGGCGTGGGCCATGGGAAATTGGGTGATTGTCGCGGTGCTGCTCTCGGTCCTGGCGACCGTTTGGCTGGCTTGGCTGCTTTATCGGATCAACCAGCCGCCGGAGGCGCGTAAGCGGGCCCGAGACGGCGGTGACGCCGGCGCTGCGCCGTTTGTCGCGGACGGCGGCGGGCGCAGCCGGGCGGACTCGGATTCGGACGCCGGTTCCGACGGCGGCGGCGGCGATGGCGGCGGCGATTGAGACATTAGTGTCATAAAACTTTGGCAAAGCCCGCCTGCGTAACAAATGAAGGATTCGAGATGATGATGACCCAGGCATTGCGGCGTGTGGCGCTCGCGGCCACGGCGGCGTTCGCGCTCGCGGCATGTGGAAACAACGCCAACCAGCAAGGCGCAGGCTCGACCTCGGAATCGATCCAGGTCGACGGCTCGTCGACGGTGTTTCCGCTTTCGGAAGCTGTGGCTGAAGCGTTCTCGACGACGCAGCGCGGCGGCGCGCGCGTAACGGTCGGCGAAAGCGGCACGGGCGGCGGCTTCCGCAAATTCTGCCGCGGCGAAACGCAAGTGCAGGGCGCATCGCGGCCGATCCTCGCTGAAGAGATGGAAGCGTGTGCGGCGGCTGGCGTCGAGTACGTCGAATTGCCGATCGCGTTCGACGGTCTGACGGTGGTGGTCAATCCGGCCAACACGGTTCGCGCGACGACGATCGAGGAATTGCGCCGCATGTGGGAGCCGGCGGCCGAACGCCAGATCACCAATTGGCGGCAAGTGAATCCGAGCTGGCCGGATCAGCCGCTGCTTCTGTTCGGCGCAGGTACGGCGTCGGGCACGTTCGACTTTTTCACGGAAGCTGTCGTCGGCACCGCGAAGTCGTCGCGCACCGATTACACGCCGACCGAAGATGACAACGTCACGGTTCAAGGCGTGCTCGGCAATCCGAGTGCGATCGGCTATTTTGGCTACGCCTATTATGAGCAAAACCGCGAACGCCTGGCGGCGCTGTCGATCAACGGCGTGACGCCGAGCCCGGAAACGATCGCCGATGGTTCCTATTCGTTGGCCCGGCCGATCTTCATTTACGTCAACGCCGATGCGCTGCAGCGCCCGCAAGTTCAGCGCTTTACGCAGTACTTCGTCGAGAATGCTGGGCGCCTCGCGCGTGAGGTTGGTTACGTAGGCCTCAGCGACGAGACCTATGCGGCACTGGCGACGCGCGTCAGTGAACGCCAGACCGGCACTGCCTTCGCTGGCCATCAGGAGGTCGGCGTGGATATCAATGAAGTGTTGGCGCGGCCGCTGGGCACGACGGCGCGCCCGTAAAAATCGGCCTACAAAATCGGAAGGCCGGCGCTGCGATTTGGCAGCGTCGGCCTTTTCGTTAGGGGGCTAAGTCCCCACATTTAGTGCATGATGATCGGCCTGATCGCCTTTGGCGTCGGCGTGATCTGCCTGGTGCTGATCGCCGGCGTATCGATGATCGCAGAACACCGCGATCGGCGCCGGAGGTTTTAGTCCTTCTTGCCCCAGCGCCAATGCCAGCCGCCCTCAGTGGTGCGCCAGGCGATGCCGACGAAGAGGATCGTCAGCACTAAGGTGATGGCGAGAAACGGAAGGACGCGCGGCTCGCTTGCGTCGTTCGGCATGAGGGTCATGCCGGCTGCCGCGACTGCGATGATGTACACGACGGTGAGCGCCCAGCCTTGCCACGACGAAGGCGAGGCGCCGAAGCCGTAACGCTTTGGTTTGAACCAAGCCGCCATCGGCTCAGCCCGTGATCTCGACGCGGTAGCTTTCGATGACGGTGTTGGCGAGGAGCTTTTCGCACATCTCTTTGACCTGCGCTTCGGCGGCGGCGCGGTCAGTGCCTTCAAGTTCGATCTCGATGCGCTTGCCGACGCGCGCATCCTGCACGCCGCCAAAGCCCAAATCCTTAAGCGCGCCTGCGACGGCCTTGCCTTGCACGTCCAGCACGCCCGGCTTCAGGCCGACAGTTACGATCGCTTTCATAAGTGCTCCAATTAACCGGCGACTTCGCTGATGCCGGCTTGCTTGACGATGCCGAGGCGGCGTCGCGGCGGAAGCGGTCCTTGTCCATCTTCTCGTTGGTCTGGACGTCCCAGAGGCGGGCGCTGTCAGGGCTGATTTCGTCAGCGATGACGGTGCGGACCATGTCGCCTTCGTAGAGACGGCCGAACTCAAGTTTGAAATCGACGAGCTTGATGCCGACGGCGCCGAACATGCCGAAGAGATAATCGTTCACGCGGAGCGTCAGCGCCATGAGATCATCGATCTCTTGCGTCGAGGCCCAATTGAATGCGGTGATGTGTTCTTCGGCGACCATCGGATCGCCGAGTTCATCTTTCTTATAATAAAACTCGATGATCGAGCGCGGCAGCGGCGTGCCTTCTTCGATGCCGAGGCGCGTTGAGAGCGAGCCGGCGGCGACGTTGCGGCAGACGACTTCGAGCGGGATGATCTCGACTTCACGCACGAGCTGTTCGCGCATGTTCATCGTCTTGATGTAGTGCGTGGGCACACCGATCGCGTTCAGGTTCTGCATGATGAACCCGGAGATCTGGTTGTTGATCACGCCCTTGCCTTCGAGGATCGCTTTCTTCTGCGCATTGAACGCAGTGGCGTCGTCCTTGAAGTATTGAATGATCGTGCCCGGCTCAGGACCTTCGTAAAGAATCTTGGCCTTGCCTTCGTAGATCTTCTTGCGGCGTGACATGAGCCCTCCTCGAGGGGCGGCGGCTGGTGGCCGCGTAATCGTACAAGCGGGGCGGAATCGCCGCCCCACGTGGAAATAACTTAGGGGAGATGAGGCGGGGCGCCAATTGGCGCAGGCGGAAGGACAGGCGCCCGCTTCCGGTTGATTGCAGGCGGGCGCGCCCCTATTCAAACGCTATAGCGACGGAGGCCTGAAAGGTATGAGTTTCGACGATCGGCAACGCGGCCAAGAGACTAAATTCCAATTAGATCAAGACCTTGAGTTCAAGGCACAGGCCCGCCGGGCCAAGTTGGTCGGCCTTTGGGCCGCCGGCCTGATGGGCCTCGATGGCGACGCCGCCGACCAATATGCCAAATCTGTCGTGGTCGCTGACCTGGAAGAGGCTGGGACTGAAGATTTGTTCCGGAAAATTCGGGCGGACCTGGATCAGCAGGCCGTCCAGCTTTCGGACCACCAGATCCGCGCCAAGATGGAAGAAGCCCTCGCTGAAGCGCGTATTTCGGTGAAAGCCGGGACTTGAGCGGCGCCGCGCGGCGGGCGTCCGTCGCGCGGACATTCTGGCGCGGGGCGCGGCTGTGCTGCCCCCAGTGCGGCGCGCGAACGCTGTTTCGCGCCTATCTCAAGCTTAGCCCTGCGTGCCCGCGCTGCGGCGCCAGTTTCGCCGACATGGAGACGGCGGATGTCGCGCCGTACGTGACGGTGATGCTGATGGGGCTCATCGTCATGCCGATCACACTGGTGCTGGTGTTGAATTCCGGCCTCGATGCGGAGCTGATGCTGGCGCCCACTCTGGCGTTGGCCGTGTTGTCGGCCTTGCTCCTTCTGCCACGCGTCAAGGGCGTGCTGGCGGCGCTTCTGTGGCGCGCGCGGCGCACGATGTAGCGTTAATCGCCGTTTAGCTTTTCGATGAACGCTTCGTCCACGACGCTGCGCCAAACTCAGCGTGGGTAGGGTGTTTTTCATGCTGCGGATATCGATCCTGGCGGCCGTGTTCGCTGCGAGCGCCTGTGCGCCGGCGCCGGTGACGATGCCTGCAACGCAAGCCAGTGAAGTGTTGGAGCTCTTCGCCGCTGGGCGGGCGCCGGGCGATGTGTGCACCGCGCAAGGCCGCGCGTTGCTGCGCGGCGCTGTGCGCGCTTATGGCGCCGCGATGGCTGAGGCGGGCGAGGTGTGGCCGGATGCGAGTGCATTCGGCGATGCGCCGGATTCGCTTTCGAGTGTCGAAGTGTCAGTGATGATCGGTGTGGCAGCTGGTTTTATTGAAGTGTCGGACCTGAATGGACCTGCGCGCGGTTTGGCGCGGCAGATGACGTTGGCGCATTGGCCGTCGATGCGCGATCTGCGGCGCGCGGCGGACGTGGCGTGCCCTGAACTTGTCGAGCTGCAGCGGACGGCGGCGCGCTTTGTGGTTGAACGCGAGCGCTACGAGAGCGCGATGCGCCGTAACGATGCGCGCGCGAGCGAACGGCGCCGGCGGCACGCCGAGCGCATGCAGCGCTCGCTGGCGGAAATGCAGATGCTCGCCGAAGTCGTGACGCGGAAAGTGGAAGAGAGCCGCGCGGGTTAGGCCGGGCCGAAGACGCGTTTGAAGATGTCATCGACGCGGGCGAAGTGGTGGGCGTCGGTGAAGCAGGCTTCAAGGGCTTTGGCGTCGAGTTTGGCGGTGACGTCCGCGTCTGCCTTCAAGCGATCGATGAGCGCGGTCTCTGCGCGCGGCGGCGGGCTTTGCCAGACGGCCATGGCGTTGCGTTGCACCAGGCGATAGGCGTCCTCGCGGCTGACGCCCGCTTGCGTGAGCGCCAGCATGACGCGCTGCGAATTGTGCAGGCCGCCGAGCAGCGCGAGATTGCGCGCCATGTTTTCTGGATAGACAACGAGCCTTTCGATGACGCCGGCCATGCGGTGGAGCGCGAAATCTAAGTGGATGGTGGCGTCCGGGCCGATGCCACGTTCGACGCTGGAATGCGAGATGTCGCGCTCATGCCAGAGGGCGACATTTTCCATCGCGGGCGTGACGGCACTGCGGACAAGACGGGCTAGGCCGCAGAGATTTTCGGTCAGCACCGGATTGCGCTTGTGCGGCATGGCGCTGGAGCCCTTCTGGCCGGGCTCGAAGAATTCCTCGGCTTCCAGAACTTCGGTGCGCTGCAAGTGGCGCACTTCGGTGGCGAGGCGCTCGATGCCTGCGGCGACGACTCCGAGTGCGGCGAAGAAGGCGGCGTGGCGGTCGCGCGGGATAACTTGCGTGGAGACCGGTTCGACGACGAGGCCGAGTTTCTCCGCGACGTAGGCTTCAACGCGCGGATCGATTTGCGCGAAGGTGCCGACGGCGCCCGAGATGGCGCAGGTGGCGATCTCGAAGCGCGCCATGTGGAGGCGCTCAAGATTGCGCGCGAACTCGGCGTAGTGGCCGGCGAGCTTGAGGCCGAACGTGGTGGGCTCGGCGTGGATGCCGTGGCTGCGGCCGATGGTAGGCGTGAGCTTGTGTTCGAAGGCGCGTTTTTTTAACGCCGCCATGACGCGTTCGCAGCCGGCGATGAGCAGATCGGACGCGCGCACGAGTTGCACCGCGAGGCAGGTGTCGAGCACGTCGCTCGAGGTCATGCCTTGGTGCGCGAAGCGGCTTTCGGGGCCGACGTGTTCGGCGACGCTGGTGAGAAATGCGATGACGTCGTGCTTCACCTCGCGCTCGATCTCGTCGATGCGGGCGACGTCGAACTTGCCTTTGGCGCGATAGGCCTCGGCGGCGCTCTTCGGAATCGTGCCGAACTCGGCCATGGCTTCCATGGCGAGGGTTTCGATCTCGAGCCAGATGCCGTAGCGGCTCTCGGGCTCCCAAATGGCCACCATTTCGGGGCGTGCGTAACGCGGAATCATGGCCGCTTGTTACGCTACGCCGTCGGACTTGTCAGGCCGCTGCCTGCGCGCGGGCCAGATCGGCGCGGATGGTGCGGCTCGACATCCAAAAACAGAGGAGGCCGATGACGATGACGCCGGCCGTGACCAGGAGCGAAAGCCGGATGCCTTCTGCTTGCGCGGCCAGGCAGGCGGCCTCGGCGCCGCCGGGTGGGCAGGCGGCTTCGAACGCGGCGGTAGAGGCGGCGCCAAAGTGTTGGGCCGCGAACACGTCGCTGAAATAGCCGATCGTCGTGGGGCCGAGGCCGAGTGCGATCAGGTTCAGGATAAAGAACATGACGGCGACGGCGGTGGCGCGCGTGTGAGGTTTCACGAGGCCCTGAATGGCGGCGTAGACGGGGCCGTACCAGACCGAGTTCATGGCCGTGGGGATCGCGAGCCAGAGCAGCACGATGTAGCCGCTGCCCGGCGCGACCGGCCAGAACATTGCAGCTAAGAAAAATGGTGTGCCGAGCGCAAACGCGATGGCGGGCAAGATCACGTAGGCGCGCGCATCTTTCCTGGCGTAGCTGTCGGCGATCTTGCCGCCGGCCCAGGTGCCGAGGACGCCAGCGACCAGCACCATGAACGCGAAGGCGACGCCGCGTTCTTGCAATTCCATCCCGTGCACGCGCGCGAGGAAGGCTTGCAGGAAATAGGCGTGTCCGTAGCCGAGGAACGACACCACCGTCGCGCCGAGAACGGCGAACCAATAAGACGGAATGGCGCGGAGTTCTTTGAGCGCTTCGCCGAAGTGTGTTTTCACTGTCGGCGGCATCGACAGGCCGAGTTTGCGCGGCTCCTTCAGTGTGAAGAAGGCCAAAATGCCGAGCAAGACGCCGGGTAGGCCGACCATGAAGAAGGCGGCGCGCCAGCCGTAATTGGCGGCGATGATGGCGCCGATGGCGAAGCCGCCGAAGGTGCCGATCGGCACACCCATCGAATAAAGCGCAAGCGCCGATGCGCGTTTCTCCGGCTTTACGTAATCGGAGATAAGCGAGTGCGCTGGCGGCGTGCAGCCGGCTTCGCCGACGCCGACGCCAAAACGATAGAGCAGGATTTGCCAGAAGCTTGTGGCTGTGCCGCAGAGCGCGGTGAAGCCGCTCCATACGACAAGCGCTGCGCTGATGATGCCAACGCGATTGCCGCGCTCGGCGATCCGCGCGATCGGGATGCCGAGGAAGGTGTAGAACAACGCGAAGGCGAGGCCGCCGAGCAGGCCGAGTTGCGTGTCGGTGAGGCCGAGATCGCGCTTTATGTCTTCGCCGAGCACGGCGACGATCTGGCGATCGACGAAATTCAGCGTGTAGATGACGAGCAGAAGCCAAAGGCCATAACGCACGGAGCTATCGGTCAAACCCGGCGCCGCCAGCTTATTGCCCGGCGCACCGGCCGCTACGTCCGTCATCTGCTTCCTCCCGTGGCCCGCTTCGCGGTGTCCAAACAGGAGTGTATGGAGCCGCGCCGCGCACGCAAGCGCAAATGGGCTGGCTTGAAAGCGGCGGACGCGGAAGCTAGCTAGGGCGCTGCAACGGAGATTGCCGAAACATGTGATGCGCGCCGGACGACATTTGCCCAGCAGCTTTGTTTCCGGAACTCACCATGTCCGCATCTATCATTCTTGCCGGCCTCTCGTGGTCCTTGCCGGACGGCCGCTCCCTCTTCTTCGATCTCGATCTTAGCTTCGGCCCCGAACGCACGGGGCTCGTTGGCCGCAATGGCGTCGGCAAGACGACCGTGTTGAAGCTGATCGCGGGCGAGCTTGCGCCGCCCAGTGGAAGCATTGTCCTGAGCGGACGCGTCGGCTTGCTGCGCCAGGCCGTGCAAGTGGCGGGCGATGAGACGATTGCGGACCTGTTCGGCGTGCGCGATACGCTGCGTGTGCTTAAGCGTGCCGAACGTGGCGAAGCGAGCGCCGATGAATTGTCTGGCGCGGATTGGACGCTTGGCATGCGCGTGGAAGCGGCGCTGGCGCGCGTCGGTTTAGTGGCGAGCGCGGAAACGCGGCTCGCGGCGCTTTCGGGCGGGCAGCGGACGCGCGCGAGCTTGGCGGCGTTGGTGTTTGGTGAGCCGGACTTCTTGTTGTTGGACGAGCCTACGAACAATCTGGATCGCGACGGTCGCGATGCGGTGATTGCGTTGCTGGCCGGTTGGCGGGCGGGTGCGATTGTTGTCAGCCATGATCGCGAATTGCTGGATGAGATGGACGCGCTCGTTGAGCTGACTTCGCTCGGCGCTGCGCGTTATGGCGGCAATTGGAGCGCTTACCGGGAGCGCAAAGCGCTGGAGTTGGCGGCGGCTCGGCATGATTTGGCGGACGCGGAAAAGCGCGTGGCGGAGGCGGCGCGTGTGGCGCAGGAGCGCTTGGAGCGGCAGGCGCGGCGCGATCGTGGCGGGAAGCGCAAAGCCATGCGCGGCGATGCGCCGAAGATCTTGCTCGGCATGATGAAGAACAATGCTGAGAACACGAGCGGTGAGGGTGCGCGATTGGCTGAGCGCGAACGTGCAGCGGCAGCTGAAGATGTGGCTGCGGCGCGCGAGCGGATCGAAGTGCTTGCCCCGCTTTCGGTGACGCTGGCGCCGACGGGGCTCGCGGCCGGCAAAGTGGTGGCGCGGGTGGAGGGCGTGACGGCTGGCTATGCGCCTGATGCGCCTGTGTTGCGGAATGTGTCCTTCGTCGTCGCGGGGCCGGAGCGGGTGGCGATTACTGGCGCCAATGGCTCGGGTAAGACGACGTTGCTCTCGGTGCTGACTGGCGCGCTGGCGCCGTGGGGCGGCGAAGCGCGTGTGCTTGTGCCGTACGCGATGTTGGATCAGCGGGTGAGCGTGCTCGACCCGGCGCTGTCGATCCGTGACAATTTCATGCGCATCAATCCGGAGGCGGATGAGAATGCGTGCCGGGCGGCGCTGGCGCGGTTTGCGTTTCGCGCTGATTATGCGCTGCAGATCGTCGGCACGCTGAGCGGCGGGCAGATGTTGCGGGCTGGACTGGCGTGCGTGCTGGGTAGCGCTGCGCCGCCGCAGCTACTGATCCTGGATGAGCCGACAAACCATCTCGATATTGAATCCATCGAAACGGTCGAAGCAGGTTTGCGCGCTTATGACGGCGCCTTGCTGGTGGTGAGCCATGACGAGGCGTTCTTGGAAAATGTGAGCATCGAACGGCGGATCGAGCTTTAAAGCGCCGCCAGCCGCGTATCGAGAATGCGCACCATGCCTTCAGGCGTGACGAAAGCCTGATCCGTACCTCGCACGCCGTTGAACAAGAAGGACGGCGTTTGTGAAATGCCGAGTGCATCGGAGCTGGCGATGCTGCGGCGGATGCGCTCTGCCCCCGCGGGATCGTTGAGGCTCGCAACCACTTGCGCCGGCGTGAGGCCCCACTCGGCGCCGGCGGCGACCAAAGCGTCGCGCACGCCCGCGAGCGTTCCGCTGCCGAGAATCGCGGCTTGCCGCTCGAACAAGATGCTGACGCGGCGCATGTATTGGTCCGCCGACGCGCCATTGCACCGCGCAACCTGGAACATGCCGAGCGCGACAGCGGGCGGCGGCGTCAGCATTTCGTGGAGCGTGAAGCGAACGCGGCCCGTGTCGATGTAACGGGTTTTGAGGGTGCTCCAGTTGCTCTCGTGGAAGTGCGCGCAGTGTCCGCAGGTGAGCGAGGCGAACTCGGTGAGATGAAGCGGCGCGTTGGCGGCGCCGATCGTCATGTGATCGTTGGCTTGTGCGAAGGCCGGCGGCGCGACGCTTGCGGCAAACGCGGTCAGCAGCAGCGCGCGGCGGGTGTGCGACATTCTCGAATTCCCCCTAGGACGATGGGGTCGAAGGATAAGGCCCGCGCAGTGTGGCGTCGAGTGTGAGGCTCAGCAGCGATGCCGGCTGCAAGCTCTGTCGGCGTTAAAGCAACCCAAGCTTTTGAAGCTCTCGGCGCCGTTGCGGCCGATGACGAGGTGATCGTGTACCTTGACACTCACCGCGTTGGCGGCGGCGACGATCTCGCGGGTGATGGCGAGGTCGGCGGCGCTGGGTTTGGGATCGCCGCTTGGGTGATTGTGAACGAGGATCACGGCGGCGGCCGAAAGCTCAAGCGCGCGGCGGGCGACTTCGCGCGGATAGACGGGGGCGTGATCGATGGTGCCTTCGTTGAGGATTTCGTCTGCAATGAGTTGGTTCTTCACGTCGAGAAAGAGGACCCGGAATTGTTCGCGCGGCTCATGCGCCATGCTCATCCGGCAATAGTTCAAGAGCTGCGACCAGGACGATACGACGGTCCGCTGTTTGAGCTCCGCTTTGCTGGCGCGTTCGAGCAGAGCTTGAACGACTTTTAGATCCTGCGCGACGGCGGGGCCGGCGCCGTTCACTTCGGCGATGCGTTGCACGGGCGCCGCCAGAACCGCGTCGAGCGTGCCGAATTTGGCAAGCAGCGCTTTGGCGAGTGGTTTGGTGTCTTGCCGCGGGATCGTGCGGAAAAGATAAAGCTCGAGCAGCTCGTATTCGGCCAGGGCCGCAGGCCCCGCTTCAGAGAAGCGTTGGCGGAGACGGGCGCGATGGTCGTGGTAATGCGGCTTGTCTTTTGATGTCGCGGGCGCGCTGCGCCTCGCGCGCTTGGTCGGCGGTGGCTCGACGGAAATGTCGTCCAGCTTGAATGGAAAGAGTTCGGAATCCTCCACACGTGGGGTCGCGGGTTTGCCCGGCTTGTCGGAGCGGCCCGCCACGCGCCCGCGCCTCAGCCGGGAGTCTTGTGGGGCTGATCGATCCCCGCCGGCGACTTGGTGAAGATCTCGACGCCATCTTCGGTGATGCCGATCGAGTGCTCGTACTGCGCCGTGAGCGATTTATCCTTCGTCACGGCAGTCCAACCATCGGCTAGTACTTTCACGCCAGGCGCGCCAAGGTTCAGCATTGGCTCCACCGTGAACATCATCCCCGGCTTCAGCTCTTCGCCTTGGCCCGGCTTGCCGTAGTGCAAGATGTTCGGCGCGTCGTGGAAGATGCGGCCAAGCCCATGGCCGCAAAACTCGCGCACGACGGAGAGGCGTTCGCTCTCCGCATAACTTTGGATGGCGTAGCCGAGGTCGCCGAGCGTTGCGCCCGGTTTGATCGCGGCGATGCCGCGCATCATTGCATCATAGGTGATGTCCATCAGCCGCTCGGCTTTGCGTGGTATGTCGCCAACGGCGTACATGCGGCTGGTGTCGCCGTGCCAGCCGTCGAAGATGGCGGTGACGTCGATGTTCAGGATGTCGCCGCTGCGCAGTACGCGGTCGCCCGGGATGCCGTGGCAGACGACATGGTTGAGCGATGTGCACACGGTGTGGCGATAGCCGCGATAGAAAACGCATGCCGGCAGTGCGCCGTGATCGAACACGTACTGGCGCGCAAGATCATCGATGCGGGCGGTAGTGACGCCATCGCGCACTTCTGCGGCTAGCATATCGAGGCACCCCGCGGCGATCTTGCCGGCCGCATGCATGCCTGCGAACGCCTGAGCGCGATCGTGCAGTTTGATTTGGCCGGTATTGCGCTCTGGCGCCTCGACGGCCTGGACGTAATTCATTCGGTGCTCCGCTGCGGCCTCATAACATAGGCGCGGACCGTTTGCAGCCGAAGAGGCTGGCAAAATGCGGTGCGAAATCGGCCCTCTAGTCGTTCATTCGGCACGGCGGCGATAGATGAAGGCGTAACTGAGCGCCCAGGTTTGGCCGTCGGCGGAGGTCTCCCCGCGCTGCAGGACTGTGCCGTCGGGCCGGGCCAGGAAGGTGACCCGGCTGTGAACGGGCGCGCCGCCAGCGGCGGGGATGGTTGGACCGCTCGTCATCTGAAGCCCGTTCTCGATCGGACCGCCGGCGAAATGGGTGCGACCGCCGGTGGAGTCGACCCAGTACTGCTCCCAGCGTCCGCTATTGCGATCGAAGAAATTCAGGCTGCGGCCGGAATAGGGTGCGTTGAGGCTGGTCCAATGCTCGGTAATCACGCAGCCGCCATCTTCGCTGCGGATCGACGAGCGCCCTGCAGGCGCATTGGTGTCGGCGCGGAACGCGTCCCACTCGCCAAGCCAAAAATCGAGGGCGCGATGCGCGGCGGCTTCGCACGTCGGGAGAGACGGTGTCTGGGCGAACGCCAATGGCGCGCACACCAGTGCCGCGATGAGTGAGAGGAGAATGCGCATGCGGCGGAGAAGGCGCCTCTAATTCGCTCCGCACAATGATCGTGCGACGGGCCGGCGAGCGGGCGCGATGCATTGCGCGTTAGGTGCGAAAAAGGTTCCGCGCAATTTTTACGCAACGAAAACGCTTGCGACGGCGTAATCGCAACTTCATTCTGATCGCGATGGACCGCACAACTCTCACCGATTTATGTCAGTGCCCGAGATCGGGCGAAGCGTTGCAATTGACGCCGGACGGCCTCATCAGCGCTTCGGGCCACACTTATTCCGTGCGCAACGGCGTCGCGTCGTTTCTGCAGGACCTGAGCGGGGAGCAGGCGGCGGCGAAGCAATTTTATGATGAGTTCGGCTGGGCGCCGGACGCTGAAGGCGAATTCCAGGAAACCAAGGCCTTCGTCGATACGCGCACGGTCAGCGCTGAGCATGCGCGCGCGTGCATGCGCCGGCTGGGTGAGCGCTATTTCTCTGGCGGCGGCAAATACATTCTGGACGCGGGGTGCGGGCCACTGGTGGACGAAGAGGTGGTGGCGTTCGGCGACCGCTTTGAGCGCTTCATCTGCACCGATCTGTCGACGCGTGCGTTGAACACTGCGCGCGAGAAGCTAGGTGATCGCGGCATCTACCTGAAGTGCGACATCACCAATATGCCCATCCAAGATGGCGTGGTGGATGCGATCACTTGCAATCACGTGATCTATCAGCTGCCGCTTGAGATGCAGGCGGCGGCGTTTCGCGAATTGTGGCGGGTGCTGAAGCCGGGCGGTGTTGCGGTGGTGGTGTTCTGGTGGAACGACGCCAAGCTGCCGTGGCGGCTGGAACGTCTGGCCCGGATGTTGCCGATGCGCGGCCCCGGTCAGCCGGAAATTCATACGCCACTGCCCGACTTGCCGCACAATACGCGGTCGCGCAGCTGGTTTGAATCCAAGGATTGGCCGTTTGCGTACTCGTACGATATTTACAACGCCGTGCCGCAACTCTTCCTACGCAATTACATTCCGGATGATTGGCGTGGCCGGCTGTTCCTTTCCGGCCTGCGCGCGCTTCAGACTGCGCTGCCGCGCTATTGCGGCAAGCACGGTCTGATGCCGGCGATTGTGTTCAAGAAGGATAGTGACGGAGGCGGACGTGTCAGCGTCGCCGACAAAGTGCTGACGAGCGGGGCGCTTAGTTTCGTGGAGCCGTTCGCCGGCGTGGCTGCTGCGCTTTAGGCGGCGCGGCCACCTGTGGCTTTGCCGATCACACGATTGCGGCCAGCGCGCTTGGCGTCATAGAGCGCCTCGTCCGCGCGCTTCAGCAACGCTTCGGGCGTGTCATCGGCTGTCGCGGTGCACGCGACGCCGATCGAGACGGTGATTTCAATCGGATGTGGAGCGCCGGGCGCGTTAAACGGTGCGGCGCACACATTGCGGCGGAGGCGCTCGGCCGCGAGGCAGCCAATGTCGCCATTGGTGCGCGGCATTAGCACGACGAATTCTTCGCCGCCTAGGCGGCAGGCGAAGTCCGAGGGGCGGACGTTGGAGGCCAGGCGCACGGCGAACTCGCGGAGGATCGCATCGCCGACATCGTGGCCGTACGTGTCGTTGCAGCGTTTGAAATGGTCGATGTCGATGGCCATGACCGAAACCGGCTCGCCGCCGCATTGGGCGCGTTGCACGAGCGGGCCTAATTGGGTGTCGAGGAAGCGGCGGTTGTAGAGATTGGTGAGCTGATCGGTGATGGCGAGTTCGATCCCCTGATCGAGCCGTGCGCGCAGCGCCTCGATGTAACGCTTACGGCGCATCAGCGTGCGGGCGCGGGCGGCGATTTCGTCCTCATCGATCGGACGAACGATAATATCGTGGGCGCCGAGTTCGAGCGCGCGAAGGGCGCGCTTTTGATCGTCGGGCTCGACGATGGCGAGGATCGGCAAGTGCCGCGTCGGCTCACCTGAGCGCATGCGGGCGATCACGCGAAAACCGTCGAAGCTTTTGGCGGTGACGGAGACCACGACGAGATCGGGCGGGCCAAGGTCGGTCTCGCTGCCGAGGATGGCCACGCGATGTTCAACGCCTAGCGCCGACTGAATGCGCTTTATCTGGCTGGCATTGTCGTCGACCACGAGGACGGTGCCTGAAAATACCCGATGCTGATCCAACGGATCGGCGCGCATCTCTTCGCCAATGACGCCGAGACGCATGCCGTTGGCTTCGCGCGCGCGCAGCTCGTCCGTCACGACCTTTAGTGCGAGCAAGCTTTTCGCCCGTGCAAGCAGCTGCACATCGTCGATCGGCTTAGTGAGGAATTCCTCGGCGCCGGCCTGCAGCCCGCGCAGTTTCTCGGTGCGATCATCCAGGGTGGTGAGGATGATGACAGGGATGTGACGTGTTTCGGGTTGGGTCTTGATGCGCCGGCACGCTTCGTAGCCGTCGATGCCGCCGGGCATCATCACATCCATCAGGATGAGATCGGGTTTCTCGCGCTTGGCGAGCTGCACCGCTTCTTCGCCGCGGCTGGCCATTAGCACGTCGTAATACTCAGAAGTGAGCTTCGCCTCCAAAAGGCGGCGGTTGGCTTCGAGATCGTCGACGATGAGGATGCGTGCGCTCAAGCGACGATCCTCATCCGATGAACTTGCGGATGGTTTCCAGGAACGTCGTTACCGAGATCGGCTTGGACAGATACGCATCGCAGCCGGCGGCCATGATCTTCTGCTCATCGCCGCGCATGGCGAAGGCGGTAACGGCGACGACCGGAATGTGCTTCAGCGTCTCGTCCTTCTTCAGACGATCGGTGATCTCCAGACCAGAGATTTCCGGCAGCTGGATGTCCATGACGATGAGATCGGGCTTGTGTTCGCGCGCGAGCGGCAGAGCCTGGCGGCCGTCGCGGGTTTTCACCGTGCGGTAGCCAAAGGCTTCCAAGAGGTCGTTGAACAGCCTCATATTGAGTTCGCTGTCTTCGACGATGAGAACCGTTTTGGCCATAACCCGCTTCGCTCTCGCGGCCCCCTCGCGACCATTCGGGCGCGTATTGTTGGCCCTTATAGCGCGGAGGGCTTAACAACCCATCGCAACACCAGCAATCTCGCCACCTCCGTTAAGAAGAGCTTAAGGAATAAGAGCATGCGCCTTGGCGTGGATTTCGGCGGCACCAAAATCGAGGCGGCGCTGCTTGATTCCAAGGGAGAAATCTTGGCGCGCCAGCGCGTCCCCAATCCTGGGGATTACCAGGGCGCGGTGCGCGCGGTGGCGGATTTGGTGGCGCGAATCGAACAGGAAACGGGCGCCCGCGCCGCGACGGTGGGATTCGCCGTGCCAGGTTCGCTGTCGCCGGCTACCGGGCTGATGCGGAATGCGAACTCCACGTGGCTCAACGGCAAGCCGTTTTTGGTGGATCTGAAGGAAGCATTGGCGCGGCCGGTGCGGTTGGAGAATGACGCGAATTGCTTTGCGCTGTCGGAAGCGGTCGATGGCGCGGCGGCGCATGGGCGCGTGGTGTTTGGCGTGATCATCGGCACCGGTTGTGGCGGCGGCGTTGTTGTCGAGCGCAAGGTGATCGAAGGCGTGAACGGCATTGGCGGCGAGTGGGGGCACACGCCGCTGCCTTGGGCGCGCGCCGATGAAACGACAGAGCGGCATTGGTGCGGACGCTATGGCTGCATGGAGCAATGGATTTCAGGTTCGGGTTTCAAGGCTTGGGCGGGGATGAGCGCGGCGGAGGCGGACGAAGCGGCGCGCGCTGGCGATGCGAAAGCGCGCGTTCTGCTGGATCACCTGGCGGACCGGATCGCGCGCGGGCTCGCGGTGGTGATGGATATTCTCGATCCGGATGTGATCGTGTTCGGCGGCGGGGTTTCGAATATCGAGAGCTTGTATCCGAGCGTGCGCGGCAAATTGCTGGCGTACGTGTTCTCGGATGTGGTGCGCACGGAGCTGGTGAAGAACAAGCACGGCGACTCCTCCGGCGTGCGCGGCGCGGCTTGGCTGTTCGAGGCGGATGGCGGAGCGTCGGGGTACATGAAGTGATTGTCTGCCGTGCTTGCGCGCGGGTGATCGAGGGGATTCGCTGCGTCTGCGGCGAGGATCAGCCGCTGGAGCATGCGGAATTAGCATCGCTTTCTATCGCGCACCTCGATTGCGATGCGTTCTACGCTTCGATCGAGAAGCGTGATGATCCAAGTCTGCAGCCGCATCCGGTAATTGTGGGCGGCGGCAAGCGCGGCGTCGTGTCAACGTGCTGTTACGTGGCGCGTGCGTATGGGGTGCGCAGCGCCATGCCGATGTTCAAGGCGCTGAAGCTTTGCCCGCAGGCGAAGGTCGTGCATGGCGAGATGCGCAAGTACGTCGAAGAGGGCCGCATCATCCGGCGGATGATGGAGGACCTGACGCCGCAAGTGCAGCCGCTGTCGATCGACGAAGCGTTCATGGATTTGAGCGGCACCGAGGCGCTGCATGGCGGCCTGCCGGCACAATCCTTGATCAAGCTGCAAAACAAGATTTGGGAGGAGCGCCAGCTCACCGTTTCGATCGGGCTGTCGTTCAACAAATTCTTGGCCAAAACCGCGAGCGATCTGGATAAGCCGCGAGGCTTTTCGGTCATCGGGCGCGGCGAGGCGCTGGCGTTTCTGGAAACGCGGAGCGTCGGCACGCTACCGGGTGTGGGGCCGGCCGGCGCGGCGGGGCTGGAGCGCAATGGGCTAAAGACGATCGGCGATATCCGTACGGTTGGGCCGCAGCGCATGCGAGCGCTCTATGGCGATTGGGGCGCGCATCTCTTCGCGCTCTCGATGGCGGACGATCCGCGCAAGGTCGATCCTCATGGCGAGAGGAAGAGCATTTCGTCGGAGACGACGTTCTTCGAGGATATCTCCGATATTGAAGCGCTCGAGGATATACTTTGGCCGCTGTGCGAGAAGGTCGCCACCCGCTGCCGCGCCAGTGATACGGCGGGGCTGACGCTGACGCTCAAGCTGAAAGACACGCGCTTCAAGATCATCACGCGGCGGCGGCAATTGCCAGAACCGACATTGCTGGCGTCGCGCATTTTTGCCGCCGCGCGAGAGTTGTTGGCGGGTGATGCGGACGCCAAGACAAAGTATCGACTGATCGGCGTCGGTCTCTCCGATTTCAGTGATGCGGCGGCAGCCGATAAAGGCGACATGCTGGATACGCAGACCCCCAAGCGCGCGGCGGCGGAAGCGGCGATCGCGAAGGCGCGGGGCAGGTTTGGTAAGGACGCGGTGCAGACGGGCCGTGGGCTCAAAGCCTCCCATGAAGAGGATGACGAATAGCAGCGCAGGCGCTAGGAAGGCCCCAATCGAGGGAGCACGCCATGAGCCGGATCGAAGCGCGTTTGGAGGAATTGGGGATCACGCTGCCGACACCGCCGGCGCCGGTGGCGTCGTATGTGCCGTTCGTGATCGTCGGCAATCTGGTGCACGTGTCGGGGCAGGTTTCGGTCGATGCGTCGGGCGGCATCAAGGGCAAGCTCGGCGCTGATATCGAAGTCGAGGAAGGCCAGGCCGCAGCGCGGCTGTGCGGGCTCAACCTCCTCGCGCAAGTGAAGGCCGCGTGCGGCGGCGATCTGGATCGCGTGAAACGTGTGGTGAAGCTCAATGGCTTTGTGAACGTGACGCCAGAGTTTAGCCCGATCCCGCAGGTGATGAATGGCTGTTCTGACCTGATGGTCCAAGTTCTCGGCGACACGGGCAAGCACGCGCGTTCGGCTGTCGGCATGGCCAATCTGCCGATGGACTTTGCTGTGGAAGTCGACGGGCTGTTTGAAATCGCCTGACGCGCGGGCTTGGTTTTGCCGCCTCGGCGCGCCTAGATTAGCGTGATGGACGGAACCGACGCGCTGAACATTACGGTGGTTGGCGATCTCGCCAACATCGACCGCGCCGTCTGGGATGGGCTCGCGAACCCTGCAGGCGCGCCCTACGATCCGTTTCTCTCTTGGGATTTTTTGCAGGCTCTCGAAGAGAGCGGATGCGCTAGCGCCGCGCGCGGGTGGCAGCCAGCGCATTTGGTAGCACGCGATGCGTCGGGCGCGGCCGTTGGCGCGATGTTGCTCTACGCGAAGGATCATTCGTACGGCGAGTACGTGTTCGATCACGGCTGGGCCGATGCGCTGCAGCGCGCTGGCGAGCGCTATTACCCAAAGCTCCAATGCGCTGTGCCGTTTACGCCGGTGCCCGGCCGGCGGATTTTTGCGCGCGACCCGGCGGTGGAGTTGGCGTTGGCGCAAGGCGCTGTTGGATTGGCCCAGCGCGCTGGCGCCTCATCGGTGCACGCAACATTCGCCACTGCAGAAGCGGCGGCGCGGCTGAAGACGCTTGGCTACATGACGCGGGTTGGCCTGCAGTATCATTGGTTCAACCGCGGCTACGCCTCGTTCGAGGATTTTCTCGCTGACCTGTCGTCGCAAAAGCGGAAGACGATTCGTCGGGAACGCGCGCGTGCGTGCGAGGGGCTGACGATCCGGCGTCTGCGCGGCGCCGAAATCGCTGAAGACGATTGGGATTTCTTCTTCCGCTGCTACATGGATACGGGTTCGCGCAAATGGGGCTCGCCTTATCTCAATCGCGCGTTCTTCGCGTTGCTCGGCGAGCGGATGGCTGATCAGTGCGTGCTGTTCGTGGCGGCAGCAGATGGAACGCCGATTGCTTCGGCGCTGAACCTGGTGGGCGGCGAGGCGCTCTATGGGCGCTATTGGGGGCGCGTGGCCGATGTCCCGTTTTTGCACTTCGAGCTTTGCTATTATCAGGCGATCGAACTTGCGATCGAGCTTGGTCTGCCGCGCGTCGAAGCGGGCGCGCAAGGTGAGCACAAGCTCGCGCGCGGCTATGTGCCGGCGCCAACCTACAGCGCGCACTGGATCGCGCATCCGGGCCTGCGCACAGCGGTGCAACGTTATCTCGATGCGGAGACGCCGGCAGTGACGGATGAGGCGGAGCTCTTGATGGAGCATACGCCGTTTAAGAAGGGCGAGTAATCGCGGCGTTGAGTTTCGGGCGGAAGAGGTAATAGAGCGGCACGCCCGCCAGCATCAGCACGACGCCCCAGAACAAAACTTCGAGGCCGGAGCCGAACGCGGCAAAGAGCGAATACACGATCGCAACCGCGGCGATTGCCGCCCAACGCCTGGCGTTGCGCCACGAATGGCGAAGTTCAGCGACTGAGACGACCACGTAATAGATGAGGCCGAGCGCCGTCGCCATCATCAGCAGGAACGTAAAGGCGCCGATGAATCCGCGCGTGTAATTCGCGATGAGCAAGAGCCCGGCGAGCGTCGAAGACAGCAGGAGCGCCAGATGCGGCGCGCCGCCTTTGTTGGTCGAGGCGAGCCAACTTGGCGCGAGCTTATCGATGGCGACGGCCATGGGCATTTGGCCAGTGCTGAAGATGAGGCCGTTGAGCGCGCCGGCCGTGGAGAGCAGCGCGCCTACTGCGATGAAATGCGGCCCCCACGGACCAAAGGCGCGGGCGGCGTCGGCGAACGGCGCGGTGGATTGGGCGAGTTGAGCCGCGGGCACGAGCAGCATGACGGCGGCTGTGGCGGAGAGGTAGATCGCGACGACGGCCACCATGCCGGTGATCAGCGCGCGCGGGATGGTGCGTTCGCAGTCTTGTACGTTGCCCGCTGGCAGCGTCACGACTTCGAATCCCGTGAACGGCCAGAGCGTGATTAGCGCGCAGGCGGCGAGCGCGGCGATGACCGATTGCCCTGATGGATTGAAGGCGGGGAGATTCTCCGGCGCGCCCACAGCGAATGCCAAACCGACAATGGCGAGCAGCGGTACAATCTTCAGCACCGTGAGTGCGATTTGGGTGAAGCCCATTTCCTTCAGGCCGCGGATGTTGATCAGCGTGAACACGCCGATGACAGCGAGCGCGGTGGAGGCTTGTGCGACAGCGCTTGCATTCAGCGCGGGGATGAAGACGCCGAGATAACCGACGAACGCGATGGCGACGACCGGCACGCCCATCAGGAACGAGAGCCAATAGGCCCACGCCATCAGAAATCCGGTGAGATCGCCGAAGGCTTCGCGCGCGTATGCATATGGGCCGCCATCACGGCGCGTGCGTCCCGCCAGGCGCCCGAAGACAAGTGCGAGCGCGATGGAGCCGGCGCCGGCGATGATCCAGCCGCCGAAACTGAGCAAGCCGTAGGGCGCGAGCAAAGCGGGCAGCATGAACACGCCAGAGCCGATCATACAGCCGACGGTCAGCGACCAGCAGGACCAAAAGCCGAGCGGTTTGTCCTGCATAGATATCTCCCCCGTTGGGACAATGACCGAGGCTCGGCGGCAGCGCTAGCTGTATCCAAACGTCTTTTGTGGCGCCGGGTGCTGACGCACTCTACCGGCGGTAGGAGGCGGGTATGGCGACGAATGTGTTTCTAAGCTGTGGCAGCGTCAGCACCGACGCGCAGGAGCGGTTCGTCAGCGCCGTCGAGCGGCACTTTGAATCGCAGGGCCTGCGGCCGCTTACGATCGGGCGAACGGTGTTCGATCATGGCCAGCCGCTGAAGCTCGTAGATAAAGTCATGCGCCATTGCGCGGGCGCCGCCATCTTGGCGTACGAGCGGCTCCACATCGCGGACGGTCAAGATCGGCGGGGCTCGCCCCGCGAGGCGGTGGTGCGCAACGCCGTAACTGCGACGCCCTGGAATCAAATCGAAGCGGCGATGGCGTATTCTCTGCGGCTGCCGCTGCTTGTGATTGTCGAGAACGGGCTTCGGCAAGAGGGCTTGTTGGAGGCGGGTTATGATTGGCGCGTCGTATCGCTCGATATTTCACGGCCACCGGAGGAAGAGCCGACTTTTGCGCCGACATTTAAGAGCCGACATTTAAGAGTTGGCGCAAGCAGGTCGCCCGCGCGGCGTGGCGCAAAGGCTTGCGGACGCAACGTCCTGTTGGAGAGCAGATCGAGCGGCGCACCATCGCGGTGACGCCATCAGCATCGCAGGCCTGAGTTCAGCAGCGCCGGTAGATGACGAAGAGTCTTGTGCGTCCGCTGCCGTCTTCCGGTGGGCCGGATGTGAAGGCGTTGGAGTTGAGCGGATTGATTTGGCTCGTGTGTGTTTGGCCGCCGCGTGTGATCGTTAGAGAGTCGCCTTGCAATGACCATTGCCCGGTTTGGCCGGTGTAGTCCGTGAGTGTGCCATCTTCGCTGAAGATCGTGGGCTGGCCGCACTGAGCGCGCAGGCCCCACATGCCGAGGATTTCCTCGCGCGTGAGTGGTGAGGGGTCTGTGTCCACGAAACTCTCCGGCGCGGGCGCTTCACCCGCGCGATCGGCCGCGACGGGTATCGGCGTTGGCTCCGGCGCTGCTGGCGCTGGCGCGGGTTCGTTGCAGCTTGCGCTGAGCAGGGCGACCAAGACGAGGGCGAAGCGTATCATCAGCGCCTCTTCTTTCCGCGTTTGCTGTCGCGCTCACGGCCGCGGTGCGGGCCGCCGCGTGGGCCCTGTTTGCTCGGGCGCGACTTGCGCCAGCCGGCTTGCGGTGGTTCGGCGTCGCTCAGGACGGAGAAGACTAGGCCGCCGCTGATGGGGGTGGCTTCATCCAGGCGCACTTCGACGCGCATGCCGAGCGGGAATCGTAGGCCGGATTGTTCGCCAACGAGCGCGTGCGCGGCTTCGTCATGATTCCAGCGTTCGTTGCCGAGCGTTGAGATTGGCACGAGTCCATCTGCCTGCGTTTCATCGAGGCGCACGAAGAGCCCGAAGCGCGTGACGCCGGTGACGCGGCCTTCGAACGTCGCGCCCACGCGGTCGGCGAGGAAGGCGGCGATGTAGCGCGAGGTGGCGTCGCGCTCGGCGGCCATCGAGGTGCGCTCGGTTTCGGAAATGTGCTGGGCGGTTTCCTCGTAGCGCTGCTCGTCCTTATCGGTTGCGCCATCGTCGCCGAGTTTGAGCGCGCGGATGAGGGCGCGGTGGATGGTGACGTCGGCGTAGCGGCGGATCGGCGAGGTGAAGTGCGAATAGCGCGCGAGATTGAGGCCAAAGTGGCCGATATTGTCGGGGCTATAGACGGCCTGTGACTGCGTGCGGAGGACGACTTCGTTGATGATGTCTTTGTTCGGCGAAGTTTGCGCCAAATCCAGAATGCGGTTGAAGCGGCCGGCGGTGACGGTTTGGCCTTTTGCCCAGCTCATGCCGACCGTTGGCAGGAAGTCCGTGATCGAGGCTATCTTCTGATCCGATGGCCGGTCATGGACGCGGTAGATTTGTGGGCGCTGTTTCTGCTCCAACGTTTCAGCGGCGCAGACATTGGCTTGGATCATGAATTCTTCGATCAGCTTGTGCGCGTCGAAGCGCTCGCGGCGCTTCACGCCGACGATCTTGCCTTTGTCGAAAATGATCTTGTGTTCGGGTGCGTCGATGTCGAGCGGCTGGCGCTTTTCGCGGCCGGCCCAGACGCAGGCGTAAGCGGCCCAGAGCGGTTTGAGCACCGGCTCTAGCAGCGGCTTGGTTTTGTCGTCTGGCTCGCCGTTGATCGCGGCTTGGGCTTGTTCGTAGGAGAGCTTGGCGGCGGAGCGCATCAGGCCGCGAACGAATTTGTGCCGGATTTTGCGGCCTTCGCGGTCGAACACCATTTCGACGGCGAGGCAGGCGCGCTCTTCGTGTTCGCGCAGGGAGCAGAGATCAGCCGAGAGTGATTCCGGCAGCATCGGCGCGACGCGATCGGGGAAATAAGTGGAATTGCCGCGCTTCCAGGCGCCGCGATCGAGCGCCGAGCCCGGCTGCACGTACGCCGAGACGTCGGCGATGGCGACCCAGACGCGCCAACCGCCTTTATTTTTCTCATCCGTATCCGGGGAGGCATAAACCGCGTCATCGTGATCGCGCGCGTCTTCGGGGTCGATGGTGATCAGCGGCACGTCGCGGAGATCGGTGCGGTTCTTCAGTGTTGGCTTTTGCGCGGCCTTGGCTTGCGCTTCTTCGTCCTCGCTGAAGCCTTCGCGGATGCCGTGCGTGTGCATCGCCAGGATCGAGGCGGCGCGCGGATCGCTTTCGCGGCCGATGATCTCTTTGATGAGGCCGCGCTTGGGGCCTTGCGAGCGGCCACGGTCGGGCGCGAGTTCGACGAAGACGAGATCGCCGTCCTTGGCTTCGCCAGCGTGCTGTTGTTCGATGATGATGTCGTGACGGGCTTTGCGGTCTGCCGGTTCGACGCGGCCGCCGCCGAACTTCGCGCGCGGATCCTTGTTGGTGCGATAGACGCCGAGGATGCGGTGCGCGCTTTGGCCGAGGCGCTTGACGACGCGGGCGACGAACTCGCCGTCATCGTCGCGGCCGATGTGGGCGAGTACACGGTCACCGATGCCGATGGCGGCTTCGCCCTTCATGCGCCGGGCTTCGCCGGGGGCGAGGCGGATCGTGGGACCGAAATAACCTTCGGGGCCGCGCATGCGCGCGAGCAATTCGCCGTCGCCGTCGCGATCGAGAATGTCCATCACGCCGGATTCGGGGAGCGCTTGCGCGTCGGCGTAGGATTTGCGCCCGGTGCGGCCGAGCGCGCCGGATTCTTCCAACTCGCGCAGGATGCCGCGCAATTCTTTCTTCTGATCCGCTGTGATGCCGAGTTCGTGCGCGATGTCACGCTTCTGCGCCTTGCCGCCAGATTTGCGGATCGCCTCAAGTACGCGCTCGCGGGTTAGGGGTTCGGGGGCTGGTGGTCGATTCTTCGCCATAGGCTCAATGTGTCACCTCTCCCCCGCGAGGGGGAGAGGTCGCTCGAACTTGTTCGAGCGCGTGAGGGGGAGTGGAACTAGGTCGCGCCCGTATTCGATGAAGCGCCTTATGCGGCGGGACGCCCCCTCATCCGGTCGTTGCGCGACCACCTTCTCCCCCTCGCGGGGGAAGGCTCAAGCCTTCTTCGCCGCCTTTTTCGCGGGCGCTTTCTTGGGTGTCGCTTTTTTCGCGGCGGGTTTCTTGGCGACTTTCACCGGTTTGTCCGCGGCGTTTCCAGGACTTTTCGCGACTTTCTTGGGCGCAGCTTTCTTGGTTTTTTTCTTGCCGCCGCCGGCCTCCAATCGCGCCGCGAGCAGCGAGAGCGCTTCGTCGGCTTCGATGTCTTCGGGCTTTTTGTCCTTCGGCACGTTGGCGTTGGTTTCGCCGTCGGTGATGTAGGGGCCGTAGCGACCGTTGAGCACGCGCACCGGTTTGCCGGTGACGGGGCTTTCGCCGAGTTCTTTGATCGGCGCGGGCGCGGCGCGGCCGAAGCGGCCTTTGGCGCCGCCGGCTTTCTTTTCTTCGATCAGCGAGACGGCGCGGTTCATTTGAATTTCGTGCACGTCGTCGGCGTCGGGCAGGTTCACATAGAGATTGCCCATTTTGATGTACGGGCCGAAGCGGCCGATATTGGCGACGATCAATTCGTTCTCGCTCGGGTGCATGCCGACTTCGCGCGGCAGCGAGAGCAGCTTGAGCGCAGTAGGGAGATCGACGTCGGCGGGCGCTTTGCCTTTCGGCACGCTGGCGCGGCGCGGCTTTGCGGGATCGTCCGGGTTCGGCGTTTCGAAGTACGGGCCGAAGCGGCCGTTCTTCAGCACGACCGGGCCGTTGGGGCCGTCGCCGAGTTCGAGGCCATCCGAGGGGATCGCGCTTTGCGCATCGTCGGCGCCGGCGAGGGGGCGCGTGAATTTGCACGGCGGATCGCCATTATAGTTCGAGCAGCCGACGAAGGCGCCGTATTTGCCGAGGCGCAGCGAGAGCTGGCCGATGCCGCAGACCTGGCAGGTGCGCGGATCGGAGCCGTCTTCGCGCGGCGGGAAGATATGCGGGCCCAGCACTTCGTTCAACGTGTCGAGCACTTGCGTGATGCGCAGGTCGCCGATGTCGGTGATGGCGGCGTTGAAGTCCTTCCAGAAGTCGCGCATCAGCACTTTCCAGTCGAGCGCGCCGGCGCTGACTTCATCGAGCTTGGCTTCGAGATCGGCGGTGAAATCGTATTCGACGTATTTGCCGAAGAAGTTTTCCAGGAAGGCGATGACGAGACGGCCGCGGTCATCCGGGATGAAGCGGTTTTTGTCCATCTTCACGTAATTGCGTTCGCGCAGCTTCTCGAGGATCGCGGCGTACGTGGAAGGCCGACCGATGCCGAGTTCTTCCAGCTTCTTGACCAGCGACGCTTCCGAGTAACGCGGCGGCGGTTCGGTGAAGTGCTGATCGGCTTTGACGTCGTGGACGTTGACGTTCTCGCCTTGCTTTAATTGCGGCAGGCGGCGGTTTTCTTCGTCTTCTTCATCATCGCGGCCTTCTTGATAGAGCTTCAAGAAGCCGTCGAAGAGGATGACCTGGCCAGTGGCGCGCAGCTCAACTTTGCCAGTCGGTTCGGTGAAATCGATGCTGGTGCGCTCGATCGAGGCGGATTCCATTTGCGACGCGACGCTGCGCTTCCAGATCAGTTCGTAGAGGCGCGCCTGATCGCCATCGAGGCTCATCGATTGCGGCGTGTTGGTCGGATCGGTCGGGCGGATGGCTTCGTGCGCTTCCTGCGCGTTCTTGATCTTTGAGACGTATTTGCGCGGCTCGGACGGGACGTAATCCTTGCCGAACTGGCTGCCGATGGCGGTGCGCAATTCGCGGATCGCGCCTTCATCCATGCTGACGCCGTCAGTGCGCATGTAAGTGATGTGGCCGGCTTCGTAGAGGCGCTGCGCCGTTTGCATGGTGCGCGAGGCGTTGAAGCTCAGCTTGCGCGCAGCTTCCTGCTGCAGCGTCGAGGTCGTGAACGGCGGCGGCGGGTTGCGCTTCGTCGGCTTGGCTTCGACGGCGCTGACCTTGAAGCCGCCTTTCCTCACCGCATCGCGCGCAGCGTGCGCCATCTGCTCGTTCGGAATGTCGAGGCGCTTTAGTTTCTTGCCTTCGAAGGCGGAGAGACGCGCCGGGAAGATGTCGCCGCGCGTCGACGAGAGCTGCGCATCGACGGACCAATATTCCTGCGGCTTGAAGCGCTCGATCTCGACCTCGCGGTCAACGATGATGCGTAGCGCTACGGACTGGACGCGGCCAGCTGAGCGCGAGCCCGGAAGCTTGCGCCACAGTACCGGCGAGAGGCCAAAGCCGACGAGGTAATCGAGGGCGCGGCGGGCCAGATAGGCGTCGACCAACTCCATATCGATGTCGCGCGGGGCGGCCATGGCGGCCTGCACGGCGGGCTTGGTAATGGCGTTGAAAGTGACGCGCTGGACGGTCTTCCCCTTCAGAGCCTTTTTCTGGTTAAGCGCTTCCAGGACGTGCCAGGAGATGGCCTCGCCTTCGCGATCAGGGTCGGTTGCGAGGATCAGATGATCGGCGTCTTTCATCGCGTCGGCGATGTCTTTGACGCGCTGGCGGGATTTGGGGTCGATCTCCCAATCCATGGCGAAGTCTTCGTCGGGCTTGACCGAACCGTCCTTGGCGGGGAGGTCGCGGATGTGGCCGTAGGACGCCAGGACCTTATAGTCCGAGCCCAAATACTTGTTGATTGTCTTGGCCTTAGCCGGGGATTCAACGACGACGACGTTCATTCTGGACGGGTGCTCTTGGGTCAAGGCGCGGGCCGAAGCGGGCCGGAAACTGGGGGGCGACCCCCTGCCTGTCAACGCGCAGAATTGGGGGCTGACCTGGGCTTATGCGAGGCCGGCCCTAATTTTCCCTTGTGAATCCTCGCTTTCGACCGCTCAGCAAGGGACTGGCCGAGTCAATTCAGGGATGTTAAAAGCAACCTTGAGTAGCAACGGGACATGGCATGCCGCAGCGCGACACGGGGGGAGTGGACATCAATGCCGAGGATGTCGCTGTCTATATCCGTGATGTCGCCGAGCAGCTCGCCAACCGCGGCGCTGCTTCAGGAGAACGCAGCGCCTGAAGATGCGGCGTAGCCGCCTGGGAGCGATGCTGCTTGGCCGTTCATTTCTAGTTCCGTGAGGGCGGCGGCGACGGGGCCAGCGGGGTCTCGAGTGGGCGGGCGAGATCATTGACGCAAATAGGTGTGGGCGAGAGCAGCCGCGCGGCCGCGCGGGCGGTGATCAACGAGCCCGGGCGGAGCGCCCCTTCGATGACGACGACTGGTCGAGAAACGTCCGAGATGATGCCGTTTCGGCCCGGAAAGTCGCGGGCGCGCGCAACGGCGCCGCGGCGCTTGGCGTGCGGTGGCGCGCGATCAAACGATGGAAGGTTAGCGGTCCAATCCGCGGCGTGCGCGCCAGCCGCACCCAAGCGATCCGCTCCGGGCGCGACAGCGTCCGCGTCATGCTTCGGGCGTAGCTTCGGCGGCGGCGGGCGGCGCATCGCCTCCGTCTTTCTTGGCGCCGATGCGCGGCTCCGTGCCGGCCCGCAAGCGCGCAATGTTGGCTTTGTGCCGCCAGAAGATGAGCGCCGCGAGCAATGCGGAGAATGCGATCTCCGCCCAGCTGAACCCCGCCACCAACGCGGCGATCGGTGCTATGGCGGCGGCGCAGAGCGCGGCGAGTGATGAATAGCGAAACATCGTAGCCACCGCGAGCCAAGTGACGCCCGCCATAACGCCGAGTGGCCAAGCGCCTGCGAAAAGGACGCCGAAGAACGTCGCGACGCCCTTGCCGCCTTTGAAGTTCAGCCAAACCGGATAGCAGTGGCCAATGAAAGCTGCGGCGCCGGCCGTGAGGCCGATCTGGCGTTGCAGTTCCTCGCTAAAGCCTCCGAAGCCGGCCAGCTCCCGCGCAAGCAGCAAAGCAATCCCCGCCTTGCCTGCATCGAGCAGCAACGTCGCGAGTGCGAGATCCTTGCGGCCGGTGCGCAGCACATTGGTCGCGCCGATATTGCCGGAGCCGATGGTGCGTATATCGCCCAGCCCCGCGGCTTTGGTGATCACAAGCCCGAACGGAATCGAGCCGAGGAGGTAGCCGCCAATAGCGGCCAGAAGGAATGGAAGCGCCAGCACTCGGCATCTCTAACAGCCGAAAGCCAGCCTGTGGAGAGGGCGTGTTCCGATTAAGCGTGCGAGAGCGCGAAGAAGCCAAGCACAGTGGCGAAGCCGATCCACGCGATCGATGGTGCGATGAGCCAGAATGCGCGCTTGGAGACGGCGCGCGCCTGAAAGGCTGCGGTGATGACCAGGACAAGTGAGGCGGCGTTGGCGCTCGCGCTGATCAACGTGTTCGAGCCGGACGTGATGACGGGATAGAGCAGCGCCCAGCCGATCAAAGCCAAAATCCAGTATGAAGCGCGACGGCCCGCCAGGCCCGTTTGATACGCGTACCAACGGGCCGCGCCCCACATCGGGAAGATGATAAGCCACACGACAGCAACGACGCCGCCAGGGGGATTGAACGATACTGCCTCGTAAGCGGGGTCGTTGGAATTCCAGCCCAGGGCGTAGACCGCGCCGTTGCCGATCAGCACGGCTAGGAACGGGAGTATGATGCTGATCGCGAGGCCCCGCTTATCGTTGCGGTTCCAAGGCGAGCGCGATGAGTTGTCGAGAACGACATCCGTCATGGTGCGGCAACGCTGCTGACGCGGGGAAGTTTCCTATGCTGCCTTTAGCTGCCTGTGCAGCTGGTGGGCGCCGCACGTCCGACCTCCCATTGCGCCGAAGCGCCGCCCCCGCGGAAGCCGTAGCGGCCGTTAGTGTAATAGCCGTCGCCCGCGCGCGGCAGCACCATGGAAGGGCCGCCGATGATGGCGACGCGCGCTTGCGTGCCGTCGGCTTCGACCATGAGTTGGGCGCCGTTATCACAGCGATAGGCAATCGGGCCGTCGAGCGGGATTGGCGGCGGCGTGCCGCCTGGGCCAGGCTGGCCAATATCCGGCGCTGGCGATGCGCACGCGGCGAGCGCGAAAAGTGCGGCGAGTGCCAGTTTGATGCGCATGCCTTGCCTCCTTAGCCGCCGTGCACGGTTTTGCCGGCGATGAATGTCCGTTTGACGACGCCTTGCAGCAGCTTTTCGTCAAACGGTGAATTGTTGGATTTGGAACGGAGCTTGTCGCTGTCCAGTTTGAACGGCGCGCCAATGTCGATGAGGATGATATCCGCAGGCGCGTTTTTGCTGAGGCGGCCGGTGGGCAGCTTCAGTAGCTCTGCCGGCTTCAGCGTCATGGCGCGGATCAGCGTGTTGAGTGCGACGTCGCTATTGTGGTGCAGCGTAAGCGCGCCGGCGAGCAGAGTCTCAAGCCCCACGGCGCCGAAGGCGGCTTCTTCGAACGGTAGTCGCTTGTCTTCCGCCTGCTGCGGGTCGTGGCCGGAGACGATGACATCGATCAGGCCGTCGGTGACAGCGTGCGTAAGCGCGACGCGATCATCCTCGCTACGCAGCGGCGGTGAGAGCTTGGCGAAGGTCCGATAGCCGTCGACGTCCTGTTCGTTGAGCACGAGATGATGGACGTTGACGCTCGCGAACGCGTTGACGCCGCGTCCCTTAGCGCGTTTCAGAGAAGGCAGCGTTTGCGCCGATGACAGCATGTCGAGCAGGAGCCGGCCGCCGGTGAGTTCGGCGAGCGCGAGGTCACGTTCGGCCATGATCAGTTCGGCGACGGCAGGGATGCCTGGCAGGCCCAAGCGCGCAGCGAGCTCGCCTTCGTGCATGACGCCGCCTTCAGCGAGGTAGGGATCCTCGGGGCGGTGGGCGATGAGCGCCCCGAAACTCGTGGCGTAGCTCAGCGCGCGCCGCAGCACGCGGGCGGAGACGATCGGCTTGTCGCCGTTGCTGAAGAGCACGGCGCCGGCTTCGGCCATGAGGCCGATCTCGGTCATCAACTCGCCGTCGAGGTGTTTGGTCAGCGCCGCGGCTGGGAGTACGCGCACGCCGCCAGAGCGGTCCGGCCCGCGGCGAAGGACGTAGTCGACCAAGCTTTGGTCATCGATGATGGGCGTCGTGTTCGGCTGCATCACCATGGTGGTGACGCCGCCCGCCGCTGCTGCGCGGCCTGCGGATTTAAATGTCTCTTTATGCTCGGCGCCGGGCTCGCCGATGGTGACGCGCATATCGATCAGGCCCGGTGCGAGATGGAGGCCTTGCGCATCGATGATCTCGGCGCCGTCAGGCGCGCTCGTGATCGCGCCGACGTCGATGATCTTATCGTCGAATAAAATCGCGCCGTCCTCGACCTTGTTCTTAGCCGGGTCGATCAGCTTTGCGTTCTTGATTAAGGTTGGGCGCGTCATTTGCGTTTCATCGCCACGTTGAGCGTTGTCGAGAAGGCGATGGCGATGATGAAGGGCACCCAGATCGGCAGATCGCCGAGGCCGGGTGTTTCAAGTGCGGTGGCAAGGTGATCATCCACGCACCACCAGAGCAGAAAGAGCCACATCAGGCTTTCTCCGTGTTGGCGCCGTGTTCGGCGAGCGCTTCGAGCACCGCCATACGGACCGCCACGCCCATCCGTACTTGGGTTTCGATGACTGAGACTTTCGGATTGTCGGCGACGCTGGAGTCGATCTCGACGCCGCGATTCATCGGGCCTGGGTGCATAACGATGGCGCCGGGCTTGGCGAATTTTAGTTTGTCTTCGTCGAGGCCGTAGAACCAGAAGAACTCGCGGGCGGATGGGAAAAAGCCGCCGGCCATACGCTCGCGCTGCACGCGCAGCATCATGACGACGTCGGCATCCTTCAGGCCGTCCTTCATCGAGTGAAAGACTTTCGCGCCCCAGCGCTCAGCGCCGGCGGGCATCAAAGTGGGTGGGCCGATCAAGCGCACCTGTGCGCCGAGCAAGGTCAGCAGCGCAACGTTCGAGCGGGCGACGCGGCTGTGCATGACATCGCCGCAGATCGCGATCGTGAGGCCTTCGACGTGACCGAGATTGTCGCGGATCGTGAAGGCGTCGAGCAGAGCTTGTGTTGGGTGCTCATGTTTGCCGTCGCCCGCATTGATGACGGAGCAATCGACTTTTTGTGAAAGCAATTCGACGGCGCCCGATGAGCCGTGACGTACGACGAGCAGATCGGGGCGCATCGCGTTCAATGTTGTCGCGGTATCGATCAGCGTTTCGCCCTTGGCGACGCTCGATGATTTTACCGACATGTTGACGACGTCGGCGCCCATGCGCTTGCCGGCGAGTTCGAAAGAGCTCTGCGTCCGCGTCGAGTTTTCAAAGAAGAGATTGATCTGCGTGCGTCCCCGAAGGGTGTCGAGCTTCTTGATCTTTTGCTCGGCCAACGGCGCAAAGTGCTCGGCGCGATCGAGCAGGCTCTCGGCTTCTTCGCGGTTGAGGTCAGCGATCTGCAGAAGGTGCTTATGCCGAAAACGAACGGGGCTCGTGCGTGCTTCGGATTTTTTCACGCCGGTCGGTCGCTGAGCCATGCCGCTTGTTAAGCCCTGTGTCGGCTTCGCCGCAAGCGCGGCGCAAACAAGGCGGGGATAATCGTTTCAGCCATCTTGGCGCCTGGGACTCGGTGCTGTACTACTTTTGTTCCAGGGTGGGACAAGGCGGGTTGCATCGTCTTTGAACCAAAAAGGAGGGCGTGATGTCGAAATCGCACCCGAAGCGTGAGGAAGCTACCCCGTTGCGGCCGATCGGTCTGGCTTTGGCCGCCGTCGTCGCCGGGATTGGGGCAGGCAACGCGCCGCAGGCCGAGGCGCGGGCTCATGCGCCGCTCGAACCTGTCTCGCAGGCAGAGACCTATCGCGCTGATCCGACCAACCATCCGGGGTTCGAGGAAGATGCGGAGATGGTGGTCGGCGCCAGTGAACCAGTGGAGCCGCTCAGGAAGCGCTGATCTCTGGTCAGCGTAGCGCCAGCGTAATCGCTATCGGCATCGTGATGAAAGAGAGCGCCGTAGTGGCCGTGATGATGGCGGCCATCAGGCGCGCGTCGCCGCCCATTTCGCGCGCCAAAGTGTAGCCGGCTGCTGCCGTGGGCGTGGAGGCGATGCCGACAGCGACGGCGGTGGCGAGCGGGCCGGCGCCGGTGAGCATGCAGGCGCTGTATACGAGGAGCGGCGCAAGCACGAGGCGCATCGCCGAGGCGGTGGCTACCTTGGCGAAGGACGCGCGCAGCGCGCTGAAATCGAGCCCGGCGCCAACGCACATGAGCGCGATCGGCATGGCCGCGCCGCCGAGCAGATCGAGCGCGTCGCTGGCGTAGCCGAGGTCGTGGATGCCGGCGAGATTTGTAGCGATGCCGAACGCGCAGGCGAGAATGAGCGGATTGGCGATGATCTGATCCAGCACGGCGCGCATTGAAGTGGCGCGCGCCGAGCCCCAGCGCGCGAGGACAATGACGCAGATGATGTTGAGGGTCAGCACGAGCGGGCCGAAGGCGAGGCCGATGAGTGCGGGGCCTTCGGGGCCGAAAAGTGCTGGGGCCGCGGCGAGCAGGGCGAAGCCGTTCCAGCGTACGCTGCCTTGAAAGACGCTTGTGTAGGCTGGGCCGTCGCCCCGGAAGATGAAACGCAAACCGAGCGCGGATACAACGACGCCCATAAAGCCGAGCAGAACGCCGCCGATGAACGGCAGCGCATCCGCGCCAGCGAAATCGGCGCCGGAAATCAGCGTGAATAGAAACGCTGGGTAGAGGATGAAATAGCCGAAGCGATTGACCATGCCGAACTGCTCGGCCGTGGCGATGCGCGCGGCGCGGGCGGTGTAGCCGAGCGCGATGAGGATGAAGGTCGGGACAAGTGCGCCGAGGACGTCAGTCATCGGTGCGGCGTTCCTGCATTGCGTCCAGCGCGCCTTGCAGCATGTAGGCGGCGGCCATTTTATCGACGACTTCGCCGCGGCGCCGGCGCGAAGCGTCGCCCTCGATCAGCGTGCGCGTCACGGCGGCGGTGGAGAGGCGCTCGTCCCAGAGCAGCAGTGGCACGTCGCGCTGAGCGACGAGATTGCGCGCGAAGGCGCGGGCGCTTTGTGCAGAAGGGCCGGATGAGCCGTCCATGTTGAGCGGCAAGCCGATGACCAGGCCGGCGCATTGACGCTGATCGAAGAATTTGAGGATGGCTTCCGCGTCGGCCGCGAACTTGGTGCGCGCGACTGTGCCCAAGGACGATGCAATCATGCGCGTGGTATCGCTGACAGCGACGCCGATGCGCTTTTCGCCGGGATCGAGACCCAGAATGGCGGCGCGCGCCGGCAGGGCGGCGGCGAAGGCGGGGAGATCGAGCATGGCCATTAAATGTGCGCCATCACTCGGCGCGTGATTGCGCGAGGTCAAGCGGAGGTCTTCAATGTGGGATGCTTCGTTTTATCCTTCTCGCTTCCGTTCTTGGCCTCGCGGCCTGCGCCGCTCCGGAAAGCTCCGGCCCCATCGTTCAAATGCCAGCGCTTAGCGCGACATTGGCCTGCAATGCCGGGGACGTGCGGACTTGCCCGGCAGGCGGCTGCACGGCGGCGAACCCCGGCGAACAATCGACGCTCTATATTTCACTGGAAGTTCCGGCGCGGGGCGGCGCGGGCCGATTCTGCATCGCCACTGGTTGTGAGGACGCGACCTACACACCGCGCGTCTCGAATGCGCCCTTCGCCTGGACCATGCGCACCAATGACCGTACAAACTATACGGCGGACCTCCAAATCTCCGGCGACCAGCGCTCGTTCACCCTCAGCGAAGGCGCTCCGGGGACCACGAACACCTGGACTGGCACGTGCAGCCCAGCCGGCTCTTGAACGGGTAAGCGGGGGCCTATAAGCCCCGGCTCATGTCAATCGATGAGAAAACCGTACGCAAGGTCGCCAAGCTCGCGCGCCTGGCGCTGCCCGAAGAGCGCGTCGCGCCCATGGCCAAAGAGCTTAATGGCATCATGGCCTGGATCGAGCAGCTGAATGAGGTCGATGTCGAAGGCGTCGAGCCGATGACCAGCGCGGTCGAGGGGCTCTCGTTGCCGATGCGGGATGATGTCGTGAACGACGGCGCTGATCCTGAGCGCGTGCTGAAGAATGCGCCGAAGAGCGAAGATGGATTCTTCGTGGTGCCGAAGGTGGTGGAGTGAGCTTCACGATCGCCGTCGAAACGCCGCTCTTTGATGATGTGCGGGCGCTGGTGAAGGCGCTGAACGAATACACGTTCGAGCTGACGCCGGCTGAGTTTCGCCATCACATGACGGTCGAGCAAATGGCTGGCGCGGATACGACTTTGTTCGTAGCGCGCGATGCGGACGGCGCGACGTTGGGCATGGGCGCGCTGCGCCGTCACGGCGCTGTTGGCGAAGTGAAGCGCATGTTTGTGAAGCCTGAGGCGCGCGGGCTCGGCGTCGGCGGCGCGATCCTGGAGCGGATCGAAGCGCTCGCCCGACAGGAAGGCTTGAGCCGCGTCGTGTTGGAGACGGGCTCGAACTTCGATGCGGCCAAGCGCGTATATGAGCGCGGCGGCTTCGAAACGTGCGAGCCGATTTTGGATTATCCGCCGAGCGCCTGGACGGCGTTCTACGCAAAATCACTGAGTGCATAACATATGAGGGATGGAGAAGAAACAGTTCTCCTCCGTCGACCTGACCGAGGCGTTCATCGCGGCGATCGATAAGGCCAATCCGCATCTCAATGCGTTCGTGGTGACAACGCCCGAGAAGGCGCGCGCGCAGGCGAAGGCGTCGGACGAAAAGCGCGCCGCGGGCAAGGCAGGGCCGCTGGAAGGCGCACCTCTTGGGATCAAGGACTTGTTTTGCACCGAGGGCGTGCGCACGACAGCGTGCTCGGGCATTCTCGGCGAGTTCACGCCGACCTATGAGAGCACGGTGAGCGGCCAGCTTTTCCGCGATGGCGCGGTGATGTTGGGCAAGCTCAATATGGACGAATTCGCGATGGGCTCGTCGAACGAGACATCGCATTTCGGGCCGGTGGTTTCGCCTTGGCGGCGCGGCAACGAAGATTCGAAGCTGACGCCGGGTGGGTCGTCTGGCGGCAGCGCTTCTGCTGTGGCGGCCGATTTGTGCTTGGGCGCGACGGCGACGGATACGGGCGGGTCGATCCGCCAGCCCGCGGCGTTCACCGGCACTGTCGGCATTAAGCCAACCTACGGGCGCTGTTCGCGTTGGGGCATCGTGGCGTTTGCGTCGTCGCTCGATCAGGCGGGGCCGATTGCGAAGACGGTCGAAGATAGCGCGATCCTGCTGCAATCAATGGCGGGGCACGATCCCAAGGATTCGACCTCGCTGACGAACGCGCTGCCGGATTTTCGCGCGGCGACGAAGCGCTCGATCAAGGGCATGAAGATTGGCGTGCCGGAGGAGTATCGCGTTGATGGCATGCCGGCCGAGATCGAGGCTTTGTGGCAGCAAGGTATCGAGTGGGCGAAGGCGGCGGGCGCAGAGATCGTGCCGATTTCGCTGAAGCACACCAAGTACGCGCTGCCGACCTATTATATCGTGGCGCCGGCTGAAGCGTCGTCCAACCTCGCGCGCTATGATGGCATGCGCTACGGCGCGCGTGTCGCGGGCCGCGATTTGAACAGCACGTACGAGAACACGCGCGCCTCGGGCTTTGGCGCTGAAGTGCAGCGGCGCATTCTGATAGGCACCTATGTGCTGAGCGCCGGCTATTACGACGCGTATTATTTGCGCGCGCAGAAGGTGCGCCAACGCATCGCGCAGGATTTCAGGGACGCGTTCGAGCGTGTGGATGCGATCTTGACGCCGGCGACGCCGTCAGCGGCGTTTGCGCTCGGCGAAAAGGGCGATGACCCGGTGGCGATGTACTTGAACGACATCTTCACGGTGACGGCGAACTTGGCGGGATTGCCGGCTCTGGCTTTGCCTGCGGCGGTGGATGCGAACGGCTTGCCGCTCGGGCTGCAAGTGATCGGCAAGGCTTTGGACGAAGAGAGCGTGTTTGCGGTGAGCGCCGAGTTGGAGCGGGCGGCTGGCTTCCGCGCGAAGGCGGCTAAGTGGTGGGTGTAGGCTGACGCTCGTTCCGGCGCCGTAGCGTTTGCGAATCCCGTTAGCCTCGCTACATGGCCAAACGCAAAACATCCGCCGCCAAGGCGCAGCGTCGTCCGCGCAAGGAAATTGACCGGAATTTTTTCTTCGGCGATGTGTTCATCAAGACCGGCGTGGCTCTCGCCGTCGTGGTGGCGATGATCGCGGCTTACACGCCGATGACGGTGCGGAGCGCGCTGACCGATGGGATGTACGATTATCTCGCGGTGATGATCGGCTTCGGCGCGGCCGCACTGGCGTGCTTTTTGTTCGGCCGGCATCTGCGACGCGAAGCCACGCACTGGGATTTCGACTAGTTCCGGGCTTCCGGCGCTTGACCTCGAAAGCGCCAGAGACGAGGTTCGCCTCTTAAGGAGACGGCCTTGAACGCAGCCGAATGCACGCGCCTTGGCGCATACCTTTCCAAATTGCTTGGCTCGCCGACTGTGTCGGTGGTGTCAAAGGGCGCAGACGTCGCTGACGTGCTGGTCAACGGCAAAGCCGTTGCGCAATTGCTGCGCGATGAGGACGAGGGTGAGCTCTCGTATGCGATCGATTTGGTGATCCCGTTGGCCGAGGGCGCAAAGAAGAACGCACCGATCAATGACGCGGAGCGCGCGCGCCTGCAGGCGGCGCTTCGTCAGACTTTGCACGCGGCCGATCTCGATGTGCGCGCCCGACCGCGCAAGACCGACAGCGCCGAGGTTTATGTGCACGATGAATTCGTGGGCACGGTGTCCGTCGATGAGGACGAGGGCCACGTGCTGACGATGTCGATTTTGGACATTGATCTTGAGGGCGAAGAATAAGCCCCAAAAGAAAAACGCCCCGGCATGGAGCCGAGGCGCAGTTGTTTTCGTTCAATCCAACACAATAACAACCGCGCAGGCTGAGGAAGCGGCGCGGGCAATGCGGCTATAAGACACCCAACATGGACGCGACCAGCGGGTGGCGGACGATGTCGGAATCGGTGAGGCGGCAAACGGCGATGTTTGCAACGCCTTCAAGTTTGTCGGCGACGCTGTGCAAGCCGGAGAGATCGGGTAGCAAATCTGTCTGCGCCGGATCGCCGGTGACGACCATGGTTGAGCTCCAGCCGAGGCGCGTCAGCAACATTTTGATTTGGCCGTAGGTGCAGTTTTGCGCTTCGTCGATGACAACGAAGGCATTGTTCAACGTGCGGCCGCGCATGAAGCCGACCGGTGCGATTTCGATGAGGCCTTCCGCCATCAGCGCTTTGAGGCGCTTGGGCGAAAGGCGATCTTGGAGCGCGTCGTAGAGCGGACGCAGGTAAGGCGCGAGCTTGTCTTCCATGGCGCCGGGCAGGAAGCCCAGCGATTCGCCCGCTTCCACCGCGGGGCGTGAGAGCACGATGCGGCCGACTTTGCCGCTTTCGAGCGCCTCAACCGCCTTGGTGATGGCCAAATAGGTTTTGCCGGTGCCGGCGGGCCCGAGCGCAAGCACGAGAGCGTGCGTGTCGATCGCCTCCATCAAGGCGGTTTGGCCCTTGGATTTGGGGCGGACGTTTTTGACGAAGCTTTCGGCGCGATTGAGATCATTGGCAGGCGGCTGCCAGCCGCCGTCCAGGACTTTCAGGCTTCGCGGACGCCGATCTTCGTCGCGCTGGAACTCCTGAACGTTGAGGGTGCCTTGGGCATGTCTGCGCTTAGCCGTCCGCTTCGCCATCGAGGTCTCCTTTCGGGAGTACGAAGAGGCCGCGCGGCTTCTGCCGGCGGCCGGTGGGGAGTCGAAGAAGTTTGAGGAGTCGGAGGAGTCGGCGGCGGATGCGCCGTTGGGCGTTTTGGCGATGGCGCTCTTGCGCTGTCTGCCCACGCTCTCCCCCACTTGCGGGCTTGCGCCCTGGAGACCGGTGAACCCGAAAATTCAGGTTCGATAGTGAAAGGAGACGCTGAACCGGTTAACGAGGCATTGAGGTCATAAACATTTCGCAGGAGGAGCGAGCGAATGCCGATTTACGCCCTGGCTGACGCCGATCTTGAGGTCGAGGACGAGAACGCTTTTTGGGTCGCGCCGAGTGCGGTGCTGGTGGGGCGAATCGTTTTGAAGCGGAACGCCAGCGTCTGGTTCGGCGCGGTTCTGCGCGGCGACAACGAACCGATCGTCGTCGGCGAGAACTCGAACGTGCAGGATGGCAGTGTGCTGCATACCGACATGGGGGCCCCGCTCACCATCGGCAAAGACGTGACCATCGGCCATCAGGTCATGCTGCATGGCTGCACGATCGGCGATACGTCGCTGATTGGCATTAAGGCGACGGTGCTGAACCATTCGGTGATCCCGAGCTTCTGCTTGGTTGGCGCGCATTCTTTGGTGACGGAGCGCAAGACGTTCGAGGAAGGCGCTTTGGTTACCGGCGCGCCGGCGCGGTTTGCGCGCAAACTTGAAGAGCAGCAACGGCAGATCATTCAGCTCTCGGCTGCGCACTACGTGGAGAATTGGAAGCGCTACAAGCGCGATTTGCGCGAAAGCCGGCACTCTGACTGATACCGTACGGGAACGAACTTGCCCGGTGATCCATTAGGTGCGCGAGGCGCCTCAACCGGGATCTGGTTTCATGAAGTATATCTTTTTCGCCGCCGCATCCGCGCTTGCGCTGGCGGCTTGTTCCGATCCGCAGCCCCGCGTTGTCGAAGCGCCGGTGGTGCAGATGAGCCAGCAGTCGCGGGCTGAGATGACTCGCGTGAACGCGGCGCGCATCACGGTTCCGATGCCGGAAACTTTGATTGAGCCGGTGGCCGAGACCCCCACCGCTGCCGTGCCGGGTGACACCACTGTTGCCGCTGCGCCAGTCTATGACGCGGGCTTGGTGCGCGTGCAAACTCTGCTCGACCGGGTACATTTTTCGCCGGGCGTCATCGACGGACAGGATGGCGAGAACGTACGCAAAGCGATCGCGGCGTATCAGCGCGCGCATGATCTGCCTGAGGATGGGCGTGCGACCGACGAGCTGCTGCAGCACTTGGAGCGTGCTGATGGCGCGCCGGCATTGACGACTTACGTGCTGACGCAGGCCGACATTGATGGGCCATTTGCGAGCGTGCCGAGCGGGTTGGAAGCGCAATCGGAACTTGATGCGCTTGGCTTCCAGAGTCCGGCCGAGGCGTTGGCTGAACGCTTCCATATGGATGAGGATTTGTTGCGCACGCTCAATCCGGGTGTCGATTTCACGCGGCCGAACATCGAACTTATTGTGGCCAATGCGGGCGGAGAGCTGAGCGGCCAAGTGGCGCGCATTGATATAGACAAGGAAGCGCTGACGCTTCGTGCTTATGACGCGAACGATCAGATGCTGGCATTCTATCCGGTCACGATTGGCGCCGGCAACACGCCGCGCGGCGACTTGGAAGTAACGGCGATCGCGTTCGACCCCACTTATAATTACGACGCTGACGCGCTGCCGGCGTTCAATGACGATAGTGGGCGTACGTTTACGATTGCGCCGGGGCCAAACAATCCGGTGGGCCTGGTCTGGATCGCGCTTAATGCGCCGAGCTACGGCATTCACGGCACGCCCAATCCTGAATTGATCAGCAAATCGTCCTCGCGTGGCTGCGTGCGGCTTACCAATTGGGATGCGGTCGAACTTGGCCGGGCGACGCAACGCGGTATTGAGGTTCGGTTTCACGAAACCACGACCGAGGCGCGCCGGGCGACGGAGCGCGGCTGATTACCAGCGGCGCACGCGGCCGGTGTCGACGTGGATGAAGTTCGACTCTTCGTAATAGCCGACACCCCCGGCTTGCATTCCTATAGCGGTGTCGCGCAGGTGGGTGAGCGCGATGCCGGGAATGCGAATGTCGATGGCTTTGCCTTGCATGTGCAGGCTGCCCGTAGCGACGCCGCTTGATCGTTCGGTTAGTGCGGCGTTGGTCGCCGGCGAGCGGTAGCCGGAAATGATTTGGAATGGCGCCGATGCTTCGACTAGGCCGTGCAGCCTATGCAGCAAATCCAATAGGTTTGGATCCATCGCATAAACTTCGCCCGTCCTATGATCGCGCATCACAGTGTTGATGGCGGCAAGCGCGTCCGGGACATATGACCCGGCGCGCCAGTAAGCGTCGTTGAAGCGCTCGTTCGTGTGCGTGTTAACGAATGCGAGCGCCCGCGCATTGCTGCTTTGCAACGGTAATTGTGCCGTCGGCGCTTGCCCCGGTACTGCATTTGCGGGCATCAGCGCAGCAGTGACGCCAGTGGCGATGAGAACGCCGTTCAATAGGGCGCTGCCTGAGACTTTCAGGATGTGGCGTCTGTTCATGTCCGATGCTCCACATGAGCGCGGTTAATGGGTGTGCGGGGCCAATGTGAGGCGATGACACGGCGAATTCGCTTTTTGGGAACAAGCATGGTTCCTGCAGTGTTGGCGGTAGGATGAAACGCCCGCGCACCATTTTTGCACCGTTCGCGCTCGTGGCGGCGATCGGCTTGGCTGTGCTGTTCACCAAGGTTGAGGTGCGGCCGGCGGCATCGGAAGAGCAAAACGTTGCTGAGACGGTGTCGGCGCCGACACATAAGCCACGCATGCGCACCTATGCGCTGAGTAAGGTCCCCACTGGTTTGATCGTGCCGGTGTCCGGTTTGGATAGCGATGATCTGAGCGACACGTGGGGCGCGCAGCGTTCCGAAGGCCGCAGCCATCAGGGCATCGACATTATGGCGGACCACGGCACGCCGGTGCTGGCGGCGGCTGATGGCGAGATCGCCAAGTTTCACGACAGCGTGCGTGGCGGCATATCGATCTATCAGATCGATGAAAGCGGACGCCTGCTCTTCTACTACGCTCACCTTGGCGCGCGCGCCAACGGCCTGCGCGAGGGGCAGCAGGTCCGGCAAGGCGACGTGATTGGGTACGTGGGCGCGACCGGCAACGCATCGACGCCGCATCTGCACTTCGAGATTCAGCATCGCGACCAAGGCCGCCGTTGGTGGCGCGGGCAGGCGGTAAACCCCTATCCGTATCTGCTTGCAGGCGAAGCGCCAGCGGGCCATTTCGTTGCGGCAGTTTCTGGGCCGAGCGGCGCGCGCTAGGGTTACGCCCGGAGGGCGGCTCTTATGCAAACGCCAATATGCCAACGTCTCGGGATTGAGTTTTCGCTCTTTGCGTTTTCGCATGCGCGCGACGTGGTTGTCGCGGTGTCTAAAGCGGGCGGCATGGGCGTGCTGGGCGTCGCCGGCTATTCGCCGCAGCGTTTGAAGGAAGAGTTGGACTGGATCGATGCGCATGTCGGCGGCAAGCCGTACGGCGTTGATCTCATCGTGCCGAATGCGCATGAGGCCAAAGCGGGCGCAAGCATCGATGTAGAGGCGATGGTTGGCGGCCTCTCGCAGCAACACAAGGATTTCGCCGCGCAGATACTTGCTTCGCGCGGCATCGACGCGGGCGCGCTTGAGGCCGAGCGGCGCAACGGCGCAGGGTTCGCACGCAATCTGGCGGATGCGGGCGCGGCGTCGATGGAGATCGCGTTTCAGCATCCGATTAAGCTCATCGCCAACGCGCTCGGCGTACCGCCGCCTTTGATGATCGAGATGGGCAAACGTCATGGCGTCGCGGTCGCGGCTTTGGTTGGCGCCAAGGAGCACGCGCTGGCGCAAGCGGCGGCCGGCGTTGATGTGATCATCGCGGCCGGCGCCGAAGCGGGCGGGCATTGCGGTGAAGTTTCGACGCTGGTGCTCGTGCCGGAAGTTGTGCAGGCGCTGGAAGCAGCTGGCCACGATACGCCGGTGTTGGCGGCAGGCGGCATTGTCACCGGCGCGCAGATGGCGGCGGCGATGGCGATGGGCGCGGCGGGCGCCTGGTGTGGCTCGGTGTGGCTGACGACGCCGGAATCGGAAGCGAGCCCGGTGGTGAAGCAGAAGATGCTGGCCGCCTCCTCGCGCGATACGGTGCGGTCGCGCTCGCGCACCGGCAAACCGTCCCGGCAGCTGCGCTCGCCGTGGACGGATGCATGGGAAGCGGATGGCGCGCCGAAGCCGCTGCCGATGCCGCTGCAGACATTCATCTCGGAGCCGCCGCTGCGTTTGGTCGATAAGCTGGCCGAAGGTGGGCATGCCGGCGCGCAGGAATTAGCGACGTATTGGGTTGGCCAAGGTGTTGGGCTGATGAACACGACCGTGTCTGCTGGCGCTGTGGTGCAGGCGTTCAAGGAGGACTTTCTGCGCGCGTACGAGCGGCTGGCGGCGTGCGTGGGGGATTGAAGGAAAAGCGTAGCGGCCTTGGCTCCTCCTTGCGTATAGGCGCGCGACATCCTCGTTGGCTTGCGCCGGAAAATGGAGAGCGGGACGCGAGGGGTCTCGTCTCGTTAGTGCGCCGCGTTTAAACGGCGCGAAATAGACGCGATCCATCGCGTCCCATGATCGATTTATTCAGCGCCGGCAGCGTGCAGGCTGTCTCGTTCGTTGACAGTCCCTGGTTTTTCTTCCCGCCGTTTCCGCCTTTATGGGACATCCCCGCCGGGCTTCAGTGTGCGCGGATCGTCTCGCTCACACGTCACGCTCAATCATATCGCTCGTCGCATTGGGTCGAACATTGGCCAACTGCCCTCCAGCGGAGCGATGCGTGGATGATAGGCGCGGTTTGCACTCGGTCGGATTTGTGCGGCTCTATCCCCGCATTTCCAACGCGTCCGGCGAAGCCGCGCCGTAGGGCTAACAGCTTGAGCTGACGTCAGCTGGGTCCCGGCGCTCCGCTACGCTGCGGCCGTTGTTCTGTTTACAAGCTGGGCGACCAAGCGGGCCTTAAGGCCCGCGCTCCGGCTCAGCGCACCGGTTCCTCGCGCAGTGGGCCATTCCAGACTTTGGAAATCCGCACGTCGACTTCCGGGCCGAGATTGAACCAGGCAAGGCGATCGCGACTGGCGTCGACAACAATGAAGCGGTCGCCGCGTTCGAGCGTTTGCGAGAGCGTGTTGCGGATCACGCCGGCAGAGAAGCGCGTGCGCACCAGCCAGAGGCCGGGCGACATCTCGCAGACGTGTCCCATGCTCTCAAGCGCGGCCATGAAGCCGTTCCAGGCGCCGGAGATGATTTCGGCGTGGACGAAGACGTTGGCGGCTTCTTCGGCATCGTTGGCCGCTTGCGGCTTACGCAGGCCGCGCAACGCCATGACGCGGCGCGCTTCGGTCCAGTTCGTATCGCCATTGTCTGAGACAAGCGTGTTCGGGCGAACCCGGCCTTCAGCCAGGAATTGCGCCATTTGCTCGATCGAGTATGGGCCGAAGGCGCGGCCGCGCACCTGGACCCACCACTTGCCGGCGGTCGATTTGAGGGTGGCCGCGTCGCTCACGAGCATCTGCTCCGTTTCGATACGAGAACGCGGGTTCGCGTCTCAGACGAAACAGACCTGAAGCAATCGCTGTGCCGGGGATTGGATGGTTAGCTTTGTTAAGGACGTTGCCGCGCTTCGAAGTCGATGGCGAAGCCGCCTTCGATGATGCGGGCGACACGGCCGTACACGGCGCCGACGCGGACCCAGACGCCAATCAGCGGCGGCGGGCGCTTGGAGCGGATGGTGATTCCAGCCAGGGAGAAGTCGAGCACCTCGCCCTCATACACTTCTCCGGTCTCGAAGCTGAGGCTCACAGTTTGTGCGCCTTCGCGGATTTCGCGGAGCGGCTCGTCGATGCCGAGGTCACGGTTAACGAAGATTGTGAGCTGTTCAGCCAGCCGCTCGCGCTTGTGGGCGCTGAAGTCGAAGATGATGGCGACTTCACCCTCGCCGCACTTGCGGGCGACATTGCCGGTGACGCGGCCGATGCCTTCTAGATAGAGCACCACGCGATCGCCAACTTGCGGCAGGATCGGCGCGGCGATGCGGATATCGCCGGGGGAAATGTCGGCGGTGCGGCAGTCATGCTCGCGGCCAAGCGGATCGAGCATGCGGCCGCTGACCTCGATCGGCATGCGGCGGAAGCGGCGCCGTTCGCGCAGGCCCACCTGTGAGGCGGTCAGCCGGCGGGCGGCGGCGGCGAAATCGATTTTCTCGGCGGCGTTGCTCATGACGCCATTAATGCGCGCTTCACCGTAAATGTTTGCTTAAGGTTTGGGGCAGGGGCCGCCTGCCGGAGCGGCAACTCGACCGCGGCGGGTTCTGGCTGTTAACTGCCTCCAGAACACAAACACATCTCATACCAAGGGCGGAAAACGTGGCCGATATCGAGAGCGGAGACCGGTTTGATTACGTCATCGTCGGCGCGGGCAGCGCCGGGTGCGTGTTGGCGGCGCGTCTCAGCGAAGACCCGAATGTGACGGTGGCGCTGCTGGAAGCGGGCAGCCACAATGACAAGCTGCTGATCAACATGCCGGCGGGCGCGAGCCAAATCTTCAACAACAAGAACGAGTCGAACTGGGCTTTCGAAACGGTGCCGCAGGCTGAGCTTGGCGGGCGGCGCCTGTTCCAGCCGCGCGGACGCGGCTGGGGCGGCTCCTCCTCGATCAACGCCATGATGTATGTGCGCGGCCACGCGCGCGACTATGACCACTGGCGCCAGATGGGGCTCACCGGCTGGGGCTATGCGGACGTGCTGCCGTACTTCAAGAAATCGCAGCACAATGAAAATGGCGGCGATGCTTGGAACGGCGAAGGCGGTCCGCTGCACGTGTCGCGCGCGCCGGCCGGCTATCCGCTGCAGAAAGTGTTCGTGCAAGCGACGGCGCAAGCCGGCTTTCCGGTTACGCGCGACTTCAACGGGTATCAGCAAGAAGGCGCGGGCATTTACAACGTCACCATCAAGGACGGAAAGCGCTGGTCGACGGCGAACGCTTACTTGCGCCCAATCGTTGGCGTGCGGCCGAACCTCACGGTGATTTCCAACGCGCATGCGGGGCGCCTGATCATTGAGCGCAAGGCGGCGACGGGCGTTGAATACTCAGCCGGGCCCGGCAAGCCGGTGAAAAGCGTCTACGCCAAACGCGAAGTGATCTTGAGCGCCGGCGCGTTTCAGTCGCCGCAGCTTCTGCTGCTCTCGGGCATCGGGCCGGCGGACGACTTGAAGAAGCTCGGCATCCCGGTGGAGATGGATGCGCCGGAGGTGGGCCGCAATCTGCAGGATCACATTGATTGCGGCGTGCTCTATGGCTGCACCAAGCCGATCACGCTTTACTCGCTGCTGAAGGGCCATCGCCAGCCGATGGTTGGCATCGAGTACATGCTGCGCGGGACTGGCCACGGGCGCACGATCCATCTGCACAGCGGCGCGTTCTTGAAAACGCGCGGCGAACTCGACCGTCCGGACGTCCAGATTCACTTCGTCAACGCGCTGATGCGCGACCACGGGCGCGTGAAGGCTGAGGCCGATGGCTTTACGATTCACACGTGCCCGCTCCGCCCTGAGAGCCGCGGCACGGTGCAACTCGCATCGCGCGATCCGTTCGCCGCGCCGCTGATCGACCCACGCTACTTTACGGAGCCGAACGACATTCGCTGTATGCGCGACAGCATCCGGCAAATCCGGGACATCGTCGCGCAGGACGCATTCAAGCCGTATCGCGGCGATGAAATTGCGCCGGGCGCGCACATCACGACGGACAAAGAGCTCGACGCATGGATCCGCGCGACGGCGGAGACGCTCTATCACCCGGTGGGCACCGTTCGCATGGGCGTTGACGATAAGGCGCCGGTGGACGGCGATCTGCGCGTGCGTGGCATCGATGGCTTGCGCGTCATTGATGCGAGCGTGATGCCGACTTTGATTGGCGGCAACACCAATGCGCCGACGATCATGATCGCGGAGAAGCTCTCTGATCTGCTGCGCGGCAAGACCATGCTGCCTCCAGAGGACGCGCCGATCGCGGAAGACGCGCGCGTGGCGGTATGAGCGCGGCGCGCGTTGCGGCCACAATCGGGGCGCTGGTCGGCGTGTTCGGCCTGGTGCTGCAATACGTGCTGCTGTTCAACTCCATGACGGCGGAGGGCGCTTCGGCGCTCGCGGTCACATGGCGCTACTTTGTCTATTTCACCCTGCTCACCAACACGTTCGTGACGCTGGTGATGGTGCGGGCGGCGCTTCGCCCCACCGATCTGACTGGCCTCAACGCGCCGCGCGTCGAGCTGATGGCGGTCACCTCCATCCTGTTTGTGGGGATCGTCTACAACCTGCTGCTCGCGAGCCGCTGGGATCCGCAAGGCTGGCAGAAGGTGGCGGACGTTATCGTCCACAACGCCGTGCCGGTGCTGTTCTTGGTGTTCTGGCTACTGCGGCCGCACGGCGCACTGAAGTGGCGCGATGCTGGTTTTGCCGCGCTATGGCCCGCGGCTTACGCCGTCTATGGGCTGACGCGCGGGGCGTTTGACGGGTTTTATCCGTATTTCTTTCTGGATCCGACCGCGCTCTCGGTTAGCGCCATTGCGCTTAATCTCGTGGGCCTCGTCCTGGCGTTCTTGGTCGGCGCGCTGGCATTGATTGCCGGCAGCCGCATCCTCGGGCGCTCCGCAACGTCGCGCGCTTAGTCGTTCACGACGACGAGGCGCATGCCCTTCGGCATCTTGGCCGCGGGCGGATGCAGTGATCCTAGCCGCATCATCTGAATTGGCCGGCCGTCCAGGAACGGCTCGCCGCCAAGCGATTGAAAGAGACCCAAGAAGCGGTCGCCCAACATTTTGTTGTCGACCTTGAGCGGCGTCAGCAGGATCTCGGCGCCGAGCAGGCGTCCACATGCGGTTTCGGCCGTGATGCGCGCGATCGCCGGCTCACCAGCGGCGGCGCTCGCCTCGATCAGCGTGTTAAGCATCGCCAGATCGGGCGGCAGGAAGAAGTGTGCGAAATTGTGCTCGCGCAGATCGCGGCCAAACAATTCTACAAGTTCGGCGCCGAACGTGCGGATCGGTAAACGTCCGTCTTTTGTCCGCTCGATCACGAAGAGGCGCTCGAGCACCTGATCTGCGCCGCCCTTTTTTGGCGCAGCGCCAGCGCCCGCGAGCGCGCGCCCATAGGCGAGCAACGCCCGAGTGTCGGGGTGAAAAGTTTCCTCGCCCATCATGGTTACGCGCGCTGTCCGTTCGTTGTGCGCTGCTTGCCACGCAAGGGCCGGGCCCCTTCGGAACAAGGGAAAACCGTGCTGGCGAGGGGCGCCTTCTCGTGCTGGGCGAGGTGTGGCCCCGGCTTTGCAGCACGGCTGGCGAGTTTCAGGAGAGACGGCACATGACCGTTCCAGCCCGGTACATTTTGGCGGCGATTGCATTCGGCATCGCAGCCCTTGGATTCTTCTTATTGCCAACGGACGCAGCAGCGTGCGGCAATGGCGGCTGCACGCCGCCGCCGTCATGCCATGGCGGGTGCAATCCGCCCCCGCCACCACCGCCGCCGCCAAGCAATTGCTGCCGGCCGCCGACGGTTGTCGTGCCGCCGCCGCATGTGCCGCCGCCGAACATCGTTGTGGTGAACGCCGGCGCCCGCGCGCAAGCGCAAGCCAGCGCCACTGCGATCGCTGTCGCCAACGTGCGCACCGGCGACACTATCATTCGTCAGAATATGATCGTGGAAGCGGGCGCTCAAGCGCAAGCAAGCTCCGCCGCGTTCGCGATCACCGAGTCGAGCGTCGCGACCGAAACGGTGGCGCGCGAGCGTGAATTGCTGATCCAGGCGATCTGCCTCGACACCAGCAACAACCCGCACCCGGCTTCGCAAACTTTTGGCGGCCGTGACGTTGGCCAGGACTATCGCGGCGAAATCTATCGCTGCATGTCCGGCACGCGCATGCGCTACACCGTCGATGGCCGCTCTTACGATTGCGCTCAAGGCGAAGCGCTCTGGTACGAGAATGGCCAAGTGACCTGCCGCACGCAGATCGCCCGCCGTCCGTGCAACGAGCGTTCGCTGCTGCGCCGCCATGGCCCCGGCGACAAAATGGTCCGCATTCGTGACACCGAAACCCGCGCCGTTCGCGCTGAGACCACCTTCAACTCCGCCATGACCATGGATGGCGGTGTTGGCCAGGGTGTCTATTGATTACGTCGACGCTTTCACTTCTCCCACCATCTAACTAGGCCAAGCCCCTCGGCCTGGCCCCCGCGCAAGCGGGGGTTTTTATTTGGGCTGGCTGAACCTGCCGCAAGTTCCGTGGAACGACCCGGCGAGCCGGTCGTTCACCACGCTTGAGGTGCGAGAAGCGGGAGTGAGATGCCAATGACGCCACGCGTCGCCTGCGCGCAATCTGGAAACCTAGTCGGCGACGCCTTGAGGGCGCATCCGATCCGCACCGTTTTGCTGGGCATTGCACTGGTGAGCTTAGGGGTTTGGCTTTTCACAAAGCTCCGGCGCTCCGATATGGATGATCCCTACGCCGATCCGCTGGGCACGGATTATCCGCCCATTTATCCCGTTGAGGCGTTGGCCCCTGTCCCTGTGGAAGAGGCGGCGTAAGGGTCTGTACGGGGTGACGGCGGCGGACGAACCGCTTAGATAGCCGCTATGACTCAGCTCGATATTCGCTCCGCCCGCCCCGATCAGCTTGTCGCAGGCGACAAGGGGAAATGGGAAATCATCGTCGGCCTCGAAGTGCACGCGCAGGTGACGAGCCAGGCGAAGCTCTTCTCCGGCGCCAGCGCCGCCTATGGCGGCGAGCCGAACAGCCATGTTTCGTTGGTCGATGCGGCCATGCCGGGGATGCTGCCGGTCATCAATCGCTTTTGCGTCGAGCAAGCGATCCGCACCGGGCTCGGGCTCAACGCTGAGATTCACAAGAAGAGCCGCTTTGATCGGAAGAATTATTTCTATCCCGATCTGCCGCAGGGCTATCAGATCAGCCAGTTCGCAATGCCGATCGTTGGCGAGGGCGAGATCGAGGTTGAGCCGGACGGCGAGGACGCGATCACGATCCGCATCGAGCGGCTGCACTTGGAGCAGGACGCCGGCAAATCGATCCACGATCTGTCGCCGAACGAGACGTTCGTCGATTTGAACCGCTCGGGCGTCGCGTTGATGGAAATCGTGTCGCGGCCGGATATGCGCTCGGCGAAAGAGGCGGCGGCGTATTTCAATAAGCTGCGCGCTATCGTGCGGGCGCTCGGCACGTGCGATGGCAACATGGAAGAAGGCTCCATGCGCGCCGATGTGAATGTGTCGGTGCGCCGCGCGAACACCAAGGAATGGGGCACGCGTTGCGAGATCAAGAACGTGAACTCGACGCGCTTCATGATGCAAGCGATCGAGTACGAAGCGCGCCGGCAAATCGAGATTTTGGAGAGCGGTGGTTCGATCGATCAGGAAACGCGCCTCTTCGATCCGGACAAGGGCGAAACGCGGACGATGCGCTCCAAGGAAGACGCGCACGATTATCGCTATTTCCCAGACCCCGATCTGCTGCCGTTGGTGATCGAGCAAGCTTGGATCGATGAGATCAAAGCCTCGCTGCCGGAATTGCCGGACGCGAAGAAGAAGCGTTTCGTCAGCGACTACGGATTGACGGCGTATGACGCGCGCGTGCTTGCGGGCGACACCGACGCGGCCACATATTTCGAGACGGTCGCCAAGGGACGCGATCCGAAGCTTGCGGCCAATTGGGTGACGCAAGAATTGGCGGCGGCGTTGAACAAGGCCGGCATTGAGCTCGCCGCATCGCCGGTGAAGGCCGAGGCGCTGGGTGAACTCCTCGATCTCATCAAGGATGGCACGATCAACGGCAAGATTGCCAAGGACGTGTTCGCCAAGATGCTGGAAACAGGCGATGCGCCAGGGGCGATCGTTGAGCGCGAGGGCCTGCGTCAGGTCACCGATACTGGCGCGATCGAGAAAGCTATCGATGAGTTAATGGCCGCCAACGCCGACAAGGTCGCCGACGTGCAGAAGAATCCGAAAGCGTTCGGTTGGTGGGTCGGTCAGACGATGAAGGCGACCGGCGGCAAGGCGAACCCTGCGGTCGTGAATGAGATTCTGAAGAAGAAGCTCGGCGTCTAACGCGCCCGCGCGGTCAGCGGCGTGTAACGCGCCATGTGGCCGGCGGCGCCGACGAGATCGGCCGCGCCGATTTCGTTACGCAGATGTGTCTCGAACGAGTGGGCCTGATACGCGGCGACGCGATCGCCGCCGGGCATGAAGGCCTGCACCATCACGGCGAACCAGATGTACATCAGCATGCGCGCCTCCCAAGCGAAGTGAGGAAGGTGCTTTGCTTTTGGTTGCCTGGCCGTTAACGCAAAAATACGCCCCGGAGCGGGGAGGCTCCGGGGCGCTTTTTTGGACGTGTAGCCAACCTGGGAGGGTTAGTTGTTGGCTAGGATCACGCCCAGGATAACGCCGGTGGCGATGCCGACGAGCAGGTAGTCGCCGCGATCGTCACGAACGTAGTGGTAGCCGCGGGGCGGCGGACGCAGGCCATAGTGGCGATATTCCACCGGGCGGTAGTAGCTGCGGTAATAGTCCGGCAGGCGGTCGCCGCGGCGCCATGAGCGATAGCCGTAATCGACATCGCGATAATGCGCGGGCGGCGGGCCATAATGCCAGCGACCGCGATAATTGTAGCCGTTGTGGGCGCGGCGATCCCAGCGATGGGCGCGGCGGTCATCGCGGCGATCATCTCGCCAGTCGCGCCGATCGTCGCGACGGTCATCACGCCAATCGCGGCGGTCGTCACGCCGGTCCTCGCGGCGGTCACGTCTGTCGTCACGACGATCATCGCGACGATCATAGCGGTCTCGGTGTTGAGCGGCGGCCTCGGTGCTGACTGCAAGCGGCGCCATAAAGGTCGCCGCGGCCAGCGCCGCCATTGCAAAGCGCTTCATTGGAGGTCTCCTTCCTGCTTCCCTTGAACCGGTGGGTTCAAAAGAAGGTCCCTCTTCGCCGTGGAATGTGTCAGCGCGTGACTGAACCGTGTCTGAATGAACGGCGGGGCGCTGATTTCGTCTCTGTAAGCATGTGTCGAAAGGGCGGGATTCTCGGCGTTTTCGCGGGTTCCGCAGCGGAGATCGCGTGTATGTGATCTTTGTCGCTGACACGTTTTGGCGTTGGTTTGCCCTGGTGTTTCGCGCCGACGTTCCCATGTTGGCGGCGGAGCAAACCTAAGGGGCAAACATGGCGGCGCCGATCGAGCTTTATTTCTGGCCGACACCCAACGGCTGGAAAATTTCCATCGCGCTCGAAGAGATGGGGCTGCCATACGAACTGAAGCCCGTGAACATCGGGCGCGGCGAGCAATTCACGCCGGAGTTCCTGCGCATCTCGCCGAACAATCGTATGCCCGCGATCGTGGATCCGGATGGCCCGGCTGGGTCGCCGATCTCCGTGTTCGAGTCTGGTGCGATCCTGCAATATCTCGGGCGCAAAAGCGGCCAGTTCTATCCAAGTGATGAACGCTCGCGCGTCGATGTCGATCAGTGGTTGTTCTGGCAGATGGGCGGGCTCGGGCCGATGGCGGGGCAAGCCAGCCACTTCATCAATTATGCGCCGAAGATCGTCGATGATCCGGCGCTCATCGAATACGGGCGTGCGCGTTACGTGAATGAGCTGAACCGTCTGTGCGGCGTGATGGAACGCAGGCTTGGCGAGAGCGCCTATCTTGGCGGCGATGAATATTCGATCGCGGATGTGGCGTCGTGGCCGTGGGCGCGCATCGCGCACAAGCTTGGTCAAAGCTTCGATGATTTCCCAAAACTTAAAGCCTGGGTTGATCGCATTCACGAGCGGCCAGCTGTTCAGCGCGCGCTGAAGGCAGGCGATGAGCTGCGCCAAAAGCAAGATTTGAGTAAGGATCAGGTTCGCGAAATGGCGAAAAACCTGTTTGGGCAGACCGCAAACAGCGTCAACGATGCGAAATCAAAACAAGGCTGACGCCGCTTAAGCTTATCGCAATTTATGCATGACATTGATCCACCCCGACGGCGCGAGAAATGCACGTCAGTGGGGTGGAACGTACATCGGGATACCGAGGCGTTCCCAAGTGATACAAGGGAGCCGCCAAAATGGCGTTCACGGATTCTGAAATTGCCGAAGCGCACGAAGCTGTGCGTCGTGAAGGCGATAGCGACAATCTCTACAAGCTCGGCCTGATCTATTCGACCGGTCAAGGCGGCGCGGTGGACTATGTGCAAGCGCACATGTGGTTTAACCTCGCGGCAGTGCGCGGCTCGGAATCGGCAAAAGAATGCCGCCGCGAGCTGTCAGAGATGATGTCGAAGGACGAGATCGCTCAAGCCCAGCGCAGCGCGCGCGAGTGGCTGACGGTTAAGCACCACTAATCATTGTCAGTGCTGGGACGAGGGCAGTCGGCGCTAGCCTGCGCCGGCGCCAACGTGTCGCCCTAGCTGCGCATCCAGGGCGGCGCGGGCAGGTCGCGGTAGGCGGCGCGGAGCGCGTCTGACCAACGATCGCGGATGCCGCGGAAGTAGTCGTTGTCTTCGCTGATGCGCTCTTGCGCCGCGATAGTCTGAGTATCTTTGCGATACACCAGCAAATCCATCGGCAGCCCGACCGAGAAGTTCGAACGCAAGGTCGAATCCATCGAGATCAATGCGAGTTTTACCGCGTCTTCCAGCGGCGTGTCGTAGTGCGCCACACGATCGAGGATGGGTTTGCCGTACTTCGTTTCGCCGATCTGAAAAAACGGCGTGTCAGGCGCGGACTCGATGAAGTTGCCGGCCGAGTAAATCTGAAACATGCGCATGCGCCGGCCGGCGATCTGACCAGCCACGATGATGGATGCGTCGAAGAATGCGCCGCCGCCGGATATGGAGCTGCAGATTTTCGTGAGCGCGCCGGCGATGAGTTCGGCGGCTTCGTACATTGACTTCACCGTGAACAGCGTATCGAAGGGCTCGCCTGGCTTGGGTCACAGCGAGATTGCCGGAGGTCATGATCGCGATCACGCGATCGCCCGGCGCAGCGACGTGCATCTTCGGGAAGCTCGCGATGTTATCTGGGCCCGCATTGGTGCGGGTGTCGGACAACAGGACGAGGCCGTCCTGCAAACAAAGGCCTACACAATAGGTCATGGAATATTTCCGGCGCTGGGTTCAGCGCATGTATAGATTCGCGATCTGATCGCCTAGTTCTCTCGTCCGATCGATGTAATCGGTGAGACGTTCGTGTAGTCCGGATTGAAAGATATCGGAAATCCGGCCGTAGCGCAGTTCTGCCGCGATGGCGCCGGCTTGGCGGTGGCATTCGCCGCGCTTGCCGCCGTGGATGCGCGCCAGCTCATCGAGGCAGCCAGTGATGTTGTCGTAGCACGCCCGCAACGATCTTGGCATTTCGGGTCGCAGGATCATCAGCTCGGCGACGTTCCAGGGCTTTACCTCTTCGCGATACACCCATTGGTAGGCGCGCACGGCGGACACGGCGCGGAGCACGCTGGTCCATTGGTAATAGTCCAGCATGCCGCCGACGCCTGAGGAATTTTCCGGCAGCAGCAAGTGATACTTCACGTCGAGGATGCGAGCAGTGCTATCGGCGCGCTCAACGAACGTACCGAGGCGAACGAACCAATAATTCTCGTTGCGCAGCATCGTGGTTTCGTAAGCGCCCGAGAAGCGCGTCGAGAGCGTGCGCACCCAATCCAAGGTCTCGGCGAGCAAAGCGGGCGAGAAATTGCGCTCATCCAAGGTGCGCGATTCCAGCCAGCCCTGATTGACCGCTTCCCACATGTCGCGGGTCAGCGCCGTGCGCATGGCGCGGGCGTTGACGCGGGCGAGTTCGAGGCAGTTCATGATGCTGAACGGATTGCTCGGCCCTGAGCAGAGGAAGCGCGCCGCCAGATCGGGCGTCACCACCGGGTGCGCATCGTCGTACAATTCTTCAACGCCTGCGGCCGTCAGGGCCGAGCGCCATTCTTCGGCTTCGCTGGAAACGCCTGCCATGGATTGGGCGGCTTCGATGAGGCGCGCGAGATTATCCAGGCGCTCCATGTAGCGCGCGAGCCAGAAGAGAGCGTCTGCCGCGCGCGACAGCATCAGCGATCGCCGTTCGTGCGCAGCACCCAAGTATCCTTGGTGCCGCCGCCTTGGCTGGAATTCACGACGAGCGAGCCGTCTTGCAACGCAACGCGCGTAAGCCCTCCGGGCACGATACGCACGCCGTCGGCGCCGGAGAGCACGAATGGGCGGAGATCGACATGGCGCGGCGCGGCTTTGTCACCGGCAAATGTCGGGCAGGTCGAAAGGGCGAGCGTGGGTTGGGCGACATAGGCTGATGGACTCTGCCGCAACTTTTTCGCGAACGCCTCGCGCGCGCGTTTGGTGGCGTGCGGACCTACTAGCATGCCGTAGCCGCCCGAGCCGCGCGTTTCCTTGACCACGAGTTCTTCCAAATGATCGAGCACGTAAGCGAGCGCGCCTTCGTTGGCGCAATCCCACGTGGGTACGTTCTTCAGGATCGGTTCTTCGCCGAGATAGAAACGGATCATCTCGGGCACGTGCATGTAGATGGCTTTGTCGTCGGCGATGCCGGCGCCTGGTGCGTTGGCGAGCGTGACGTTGCCTGCGCGATACGCTTCCATCAGCCCCGCGACCCCGAGCACTGAATCGGCGCGGAATGCCAACGGATCGAGAAAGTCATCATCGATGCGGCGGTAGATGACGTGGACGCGCTTTAAGCCGTCCGTCGTGCGCATGTAGACCTTCTTGTCGCTCACAAGGAGGTCGATGCCTTCTACGAGCTCGACGCCCATTTCATCGGCGAGGAAGGAGTGTTCGTAATAGGCGCTGTTGAACTGGCCGGGCGTCAGCACAACTACGCACGGATCTTCTTCGCCACCGGGCGCGACGGAGCGCAGAGTTGCGAGCAGGTCTTGCGGATAGCGCGCCACTGGCGCGACGCCGACGCGCGCGAATAATTCAGGGAAGAGCCGCATCATCACTGAGCGATTCTCCAGCATGTAGGAGACGCCGGACGGCGTGCGGCAATTGTCTTCCAGGACGTAAAATTCGTCGGCGCCGGTGCGGACGAGATCGATGCCGGCGATGTGGGTGTAAATGCCGCCAGGCACTTGGACGCCCTGCATCTGTGCGCAGTAGGCGGGGTGGCTGTCGATGTGAGCGTCGGTCAGCTTGCCGGCGCGTACGATCTCGCGTGGGCCGTAGACGTCGCCCAGGAAGCGGTTGAGAGCGGCGACACGCTGCTTCAGGCCGCGCTCCAGCATCGCCCACTCGTCTGCGTCGAGGACGCGCGGGATGATGTCGAACGGGATCAGGCGCTCTGTGTCGGCGCCTTCGGTGTAAACGGCGAAGGTGATGCCGACGCGGCGGAACAGGCGCTCGGCCTCTTCACGCTTCGTGGCGAGGGTTTCATGCGGCGTCTCGGCCAGCCATTGCGCGACCGTTCTGTAGGCCGCGCGGATGTCGCCGTCCGTGCCGTGCATGTCGTCAAAGAAGTCGCGCATCTGCCGCAGGATGCGCCAATTGCTCAGCGAAACACAGTCTCCGCTGGCCAAAAATAAGTCGGAACAGGCCAAGCCGTCGGCAGGCGCCTAAATCAGAGGCGCCGAAGATTAGTTCCTGCGGTCGCCGGCAAGGTCGTAATAGAAGCTGAACTGCACAGGCAGCGCTTCGCGAACATATTGCTGCATGAACAAGTTCACTTGGCTGATGCGCGAGCGCGGCACGTAGACGACATCGTAGCGTTGGAGCGGCTGGGCGTCTGGAAAGCCTTGGCGCATCGCCCGGGTGGAGAGGTCGACCTCGGCCACGCTGGATTGGCCGCTGGCGCGAGAGAGCACCAGCACATCGCCGCGCCGGGCGCTTGGCAGGAAACCGCCGGCGAGAGCGACAGCTTGGAAGGCGTCGATATTGGCAGGCATCTCGTAGATGCCGGGGCGCGCCACTTCGCCGCCGACGAAGACCTGGCGCGAGCCATAGGTGCGCGGTGTTACTGTGAGTTCGGGCATCCGCAGATGTGCGGCGTACAGAGCAACGAGTGAGTCGTGCAGTTCCTCGGCCGTGAGGTCTGCTGCGCGAACGGCGCCGAGCAGCGGCAGCGCGACGCGACCGTCCGGTCCGACCGTGACAGTGCGCGTTAGTTCCGGCGCCGAAAAGATTGCGACCTCGATCTCATCGCCTGGGTAGAAGCGATAGGCGGGTGTCTCGTCGGAATAGGTCATAGCCGGTGGCGGCGCCGCGGCCGGCGCTTCGTCCTGAGCGCGCGCAAAGGAAGCGCAGCCCGCGAACCCCGCCGCAATCAGCATCGCCGTAATCGCAATCGCGTTCCGCATCGCCAAACTCCAACGGTTTGTTAGCTCGCACATGCTTAACGGAGCATGCGCAGCGGCGCAGAGCCTCGCGGAAGGTGGTGAATGATCATTTACCAAATGCCGTCAGACTTCATTCCGCGCACGAACAGGGAGCGCCAATGAAGACGGGTGCACAGGCGCGGGCAGAGCGCACGTGGTTCGGCTGGGGCGAGACGCCGAAGCTGAGCTTGGCTGATCTCGCGGCCATGCTGTGGGCCGAGCGCTTCGTCGTGCTCGCGGTCGGCGGCGCGATCTGCGCCCTTGGGCTGGTGGCGGCGCTGGCGGCGCCAAAGACTTACACGGCGCGCTCCGAGCTGCTGGTGCGGCTCGGGCAGGAATATGTGTATCAGCCAACGGCGGGCGGCGCTGGCGCTGGCGCAACGCCGGACATGGCCGCGGTCGTGAACGCGGAAATGCGGATGATTGCCTCCGGCTCGGTGATCCGCAGCGCGATCGAGTCGGTTGGCCTGGCCACCCTCTATCCGCAAATCGCGTCTGCATCGGGATCGGATGCGCGCAAGCTTGCCGCCGCTGAGCGCGCTTTTGCAGAGAATCTAACGGTTGAAACGGCGCCGCAAACGCCTGCAATCGGGCTCTCGTTTGAGCATCGCAATCCGGAAGTGGCTGCTGCGGCTCTCAACGCGCTCGTCGCGCAATATTTGACACACCGCCGCAACGTGCTCGTCGGCGGTGAATTCGAAGCGCTTTCATCGCAAACGACTGATCTTGGCGCGCGCGCAGCTACGGCCAGCGCTGCCTTGGCTGCATTTCTCACCGAACACGAGATTGGCGATTTCGAGAGCGAACTGGCGGCGCTGGCGGCGCGGGCGGGCGACGTCGAAACGCAATTGCTCGATACGCAAACGCGCAGACGCGAGGCGGAAGCGCGTGCGGCTTCGCTTGGCGCGCGCTATCGCGATGAGCCTTCGGAGATATCGCTCTATTCAGAGTCCGATGCGCGGCGGGAGTTGGTTGCTGCGCAAATCGAACGGCAGCAATTGCTTTCGCGCTATCAGGAAGATGCGCTGCCGGTGCGGGAGGTTGATCGGCGTATAGCGCAATTGGAGGGCTATCTTGCTGGCGGCGATCCGCCAAGTATCACGCGGCGCGGCGCCAATCCTGTGCGCCAGGAGGTTGCGGGCCAGCTCTTCGCGACCGAGGCAGAAGCGCGGGCTTTGCGTGGTCGCGAGCAGTCGCTAACGCAGCAGCGCCAGCAGGTGCGCGATCGTCTGCGGCAGATGCAAGCGCTGGAGCCGCAATTTAGGCAGCTGCAGCGCGATCGAACCATTCTTGAAACCAATGTGCAGAATTTCGCGACGCGCGCTGAAGATGCGCGGGCGCGCAGCCAGATGCTGGGCCGGGCGACCGATAACGGCAAGAGCCTGCGCTGGCCGATCATGTTGGTGACGCTTCTGATCGCAGGCATCGTGGCGCTGGCGGCCGGCCTTTCGCGCGGGTTGATGCGGCGCGGCTTCCCGACGCCGTCTTGCGCGGCGCGCGCGCTTGATACGCCCGTGCTGGCAGTGATGCCGCGTCACGAGCCGGCCCCTAAACCTAAGGCGTCGACTAAAAAAGAGACGCCTGCAGCGAAAACCAAGCCAGCGCTGACGCTGGTCGAGGGCGGCGCATGAGGGAGGTCACATTTTCCGTCGAGGGCGTGCTTGATGCGCTGGCGGCGCAGCCTGCAAAGAGTCCGGGCGGTGGACGTGCAGTGATGATCATTGCAGCGCGCCGGCGCGAAGGCGTCACGACTGCAGCAGCGCATATCGCAATGGCTGGGCCGCGCGCGACTTATGCGCTTGATCTGGATTTGAAACGCAATGGCCTAGCCAAGGCGTTGAGTGCGCAGGCGCCCCTTGGCGCCAGCATCGACGGGCGTCTGAATGGCGTTTCGTTCTACAGCGTCAGGAGCGCCTCCAATGCGCCGCTGCAGGAGGCGGCGCCGGCCTTTGGATTTCATCGTGTCGGACGCGCGCGCACGTATGTTGGCGTGTTCGATTCTCGGGCGTTGCCCTCTGGCGCCCGCGTGTCCGTATCGGGCGCGCCGGACTATTGGTGCGCGGCGCGCGCGGGCGGCGCTGACATGGTCGTCGATGCGCCGTCGCTTGATCGAAGCGATCTGGCCTTGCGGGTCGCGCCGCATATGGATGGCGTTGTGATGGTGGTCGGGGCTGATCGCGGGGCGGCGCCTGCCGCTATCGCCGCGAAAGCCGCGCTCGTCGGCGCAGGCGCGAATGTTATTGGGCTCATTTATGCCGGCGCCTCGGCGCCGGTGATGGCGATCGAACGGATGCTACGTCAGATCGGCTGAGCCGCAAGCGCCTCGCCGTAGAAGCGCTGCTCTAAGAACCAGAAGACTTTGCCAGCGCCGCGTGCTGCGCGATCGAGAAGCGCCAGAGCGTGTGGCGTAGAGCCAGCGACAACGATCGCGCTCGCCGCAGAGAATACGATCACTTGGCCGGCCCCAATCAACATGTGGCGCGCCAGCGTGAGATAGTCGCGTTGTTCCCAGGCGTTTTCGCAGGGGCCTTGGCCATAGGCAAAGGCGCGCTTCAAGCCGTGGCGAATGCGGACGCGCTCTTGGCCTAAATGTTCAATGACGCGCGCGTCGGCGGCCCACGCGAAGATCGCGCCGGCTTCGCGGAGCGATGCAAACAGGCGATCGTCTTCGCCGCCGGTTTGGTCGGTGTTGGTGTCGAATGGCGCTGCGCCATCGAACAGGCTGCGGGGCTGAAGCGAATTGCCGATGCCGTAGCTTTGCGAAGTGACGCCGCTGGTGAGTGGCCCACTGCGCGCATAGATGCGCTCGCCGAAGCTGGCAAAGCGGGCGCCGTCTGGTGCGCGCGCGATTACGGGGCCGAACACGCTTTGTGCGCCTGTGGCGTGGCGGGTGGCGACAAGCGCTGCGAGCCAGCCTGGCTCGGCTTCCTCGTCATCATCAAGCCAGGCAACGAGATCTCCCTGCGCCAGCATCAGCGCGGCGTTACGGGCTTGGGCGACACCCGGCGTCGGCGCGTGCGTCCAACGGAACGGGATGCTCACTTCGCGCGACAGAAGCTCGAACGCGGGCAGCGCCGAGCCTTCCGGGGAATTATCCACGGCGATAAGTTCAAAGTCCGCGAAATCTCGTTGCGCAAGTACGCTTTGCGCCGCGCGCATGAACGAATCCGGGCGCCGGAACGTTGGAATGATCACACTGACTTTAGTCATGGCGTCCTCCGCTCTAGCGCGGTGCTGACAGGAAGCACTGTGAAGCCAAGCGCGTGCGCTTCGCGAAGCAGGGCGTCCAGGTCGGCGGCGCTTGTGCCCCAAGGCGATGGGGTATCCGAGATGTCGTGTGTGAATCCGATCACCCAGGCGTTGCGCTTAGCGGCGCGTTTCAGAGCGCTGCGCATGGCCGCGAAGGGCTTGCCGAACATGGCATAGGCGTGCAGCTGCGCGAGATCGGCGCGGCCGACATTGAGGCCCGGGAGAATGCCGCGGGCGCTTTCGAAACGCGGCGGCAGAGTTCTCTTCAGGGCGGTGGTCGTTTCGCCATATGGGTAAGCTAAAGTGCGTCCGTACTTGACGGCGCCCATCTCTGTGAGTGCGTCGCGGTTTTTTGCAAGATCTTGCAGCGTCTCGAAAACGTCGCGCTGTGCGCAATCGTTATGCCCGAAACTATGGCACCCGATCTCGTGGCCGTTTGCGGCGAGGCGTTTGATATCGCTTGCCGAGAAGTTGCGACCACAGGGGCCGTCAGTGTTAGCGAGGCCAGCTGAGGCGTAGAATGTGCCGCGTGCGCCATGGCTCTCGAGGATGCGCGCGCCGGTGTCGGCGGCGCTGGCGGGGAAGTCATCGAAGCTGATCGAGAGGAACGGCCGATCGAACCTTAGCATAGCCGGGCGTGCGGCTTCCCACTGCGTCATGCGGCGACGCAGTTTGGCGATGGGATCGCGCGGCGGTGCGTAGGCGTCCATGGTCATGCCAGGTGCTCGGCGTAGTGGCTGGCGCGGTAAAGTTTCAGCGCCGCGCGGCGGAGTTTCATTGGGGCAGCGCCGAGCGGGTCGCGGGCAATCCAGGCGAAAATGCTGCGTAGCGTTTCGCGCGCAGGCGCTAGACGCAGCCAGCTGGCTACGCGGTGCGCGCTAAAGCGGCTGACCTCACGCGGGTGCTTGGCGGCGAGACGGGCAAAGTTAGGACCCGCTTCTGCGGACTTGCGGATCAGCGTGTCGACGTCGTCGAGACCCGCATGCGTGGCGGAGTTGTCGACGTGAAGGATTTCGATGCTGGCGGCGGCGCTGAGCGCCCAATCCACGTCCTCGAAGCCCCAACCGACGAAGCGATTGTCGAACGGGTGGGCGGCGAGGAAATCGCGGCGGACCATGAGGTTGGCGGACGCTGTGAATTGCGCTGGCGATTGATTGCGGGCGCGCGCGTCGCGGCAATCAGAGGCGCCGAACAGGTTGTGATGCAGCGCCGTTTCGGAGGTAATCGCAGCGCGGTTGAGCGAGAGGCCGCCGAAGGCCGCGACTGGGCGTGACATATCGGCGATGGACAGCCAGCGGCTCAGAAAGTCGGACGAGTCCGGAATCATGTCGGCGTCGAGGAAAAGCACGTAGTCGCCGCGCGCTTGGGCGACGAGGCGATTGCGGCCGGCGGCGCGGCCTTGGTTTTGCGCCCAGACGATCACGCGCACTGGTGCGCCGGTCGCATTGGCTGCGTCAATCACGCGCGCAAGCAATTCGGCTGAGCCCGAGCCGTCATCAAGCAGCACGAACTCCACGTCAGCGGGAGCGCTGGCCATGGCGTTAAGCAATGGTGATGGGTCGTAGCGATGGAACGGCGTCAGTACGCTGAGGCGCGGCGTTGTTGCTGCAACGGGGCCAAGCGTAAGAACGCGTTCACCAAGGTCGGCGGGCGCGGTGTTCATTTTAGTCCATGACTGAGAGTGAAGCGGCGCAGCTTAGTGACAAGAGCTTGAAGAACCGCTGACATGCGCTTGCGCGCGCCAAGTAAATCGAGTGCGATCGCGGCGGCGGCGTAGAGAGCGCCGCCGATAAAGATTTGCGTAATGAGTGTGGCGTCTTGCGGAAGCGCGAGGAGGCCAGCGGCCATCACCGCGGTGGCAGCGAAGGCGCGCGTGAGCGCGCTGATGTTTACGGGCAGTGCGATGAGGCCGCGGCCGACGACGGCGAGCAGGCAGCAGCCGATTGCAGCGCCGCAGGTCGCTGCCATGGCCGCGCCGAGCGCGCCGTATAGCGGCGTGAGGAAAAACGTTGCAGACAGCTGAATGGCGCCAGGGGCCAGCATGAGCAGGGCGCGTAGGCCGGTGCGCTGCGTCAGTTGAAACGCTTCCGACCAATAATAGAGGGTGAAACCTGAGAAGAGGCCGGCGAGCGCGAGCCAGGGCAGCAGATGAGCGGCTTCGGTGCGTACGCTTTCGCCGACCATCAGCGCGGCAAGCGGATCAGCGACGAGCGCGAGGCCAACGCAAGCTGGCAGCGCTAGCGCCGCCAGAAGCGCAAATGCATCGCGTGCGGATTTGCGCGCAGCTTCGGGGCCGTCTTTTTCGAACGCGGCGAAGATCATCGGTGCGAATGCGGCGCTGACGCCGATAAAGATGAGGTCGAGCGGGCGAGCGAGACCGAAAGCGGCGGCGTATGAGCCGAGCGCGGCATCGCCCGCTTGCGCCGACACCATGATGCGCGCAACCGCCTGCACGCCGAGATCGACAGCGAGCGCAAGCGCCAGCGGCGCGCCGTAGGCGGCGTAGCGGCGGCCGCGCGTGAAGGTGACGAAGCCGCCCTTTGCTTCGCGATAGAGGCGCGGTGCGTCGATGAGAACAATGATGGCGCCGCCGAGTGCAAGGCCGGCGAATGGCGCGGCTGGGCCGAGGTCGATGATTGTGAGGAAAGCGATGCCGGCGGCGAAGCCGAGCGCGAGGTACGCGGTCTCCATCAGCGCGTAGCGGCCGAAGGCAAGCGCGGCGCGGTCGCTTTCACGGCCGAGGCGCGTGACGAAGCGGAGCACTGCTGCGCCGGCGGCGAAGGCGGCCAATGTGTTGGCCTCTGCGCTAAAGCCAGCGTTGGTGAGTACGAGGCCAGTCACCAGAAGCGTTGCCAGGCCGAGCACCACGGCGATGGCGATCAGAGTTGCGTAATGATCGGCGGTGCGACGAGCTGCTTGTGAGATGCTGAAGAAACGGAATGCAGCAGATTCGGCCCAGGTGAAGAGCAGTGTGTGCGCCGCCATCGAGAGGGAAAGCGCCAGTGCGTAGCGGCCGAATTCCTCTGCGCTCATCAGGCGCGTGAATGCAGCGAGCGCGCCGAAGCCGACGAGCGCCTGCACCACTTGCAGCGGCGCGAGCGAAAGGAAGCGTGCCCCGTTCATCGCGCCGCTTGGCGATCGCCGAACAGCACCGGCACCGTGCGCACCAGGATTTGAAGGTCCAGCCACAGCGAGGCATGCGAGACATAGTCGAGGTCGAGCTTCAGGCGGCGGCGGACGGCGGCGGGCGTTTCGATCGGCCCGCGCGAGCCGTTGACTTGCGCCCAGCCGGTGATGCCGGGTTTTACGCGGTGGCGGTGCGCATATTGAGCGACAATTTGCTCCAGATCGCGTTCGGCGGCCTTCATGCCGACTGCGTGCGGACGCGGGCCGACAAGGCTCATTTCACCGCGCAGCACGTTGAAGAGTTGCGGCAGCTCATCGAGGCTGGTGCGACGTAGAAATGCGCCGATGCGGCTCAAGCGCGGATCGTTCGCGCAGACTTGCTTCAGCGGCGCAGCCGGATCGTGACGCATCGTGCGGAACTTGAGCACGGTGATGATGCGGTTGTTGAAGCCGTGACGCTGTTGACGGTAGAGCGCCGGACCCTTGCTGGTGAACTTAACCGCAGCTGCGATGATCAGCATCGGAAGTGCGAAGGCGGCGACGAGGCCAGCGCCGAGGATGAGGTCTTGCGCGCGCTTGATCGTGGCGCGGCGGCTGCTGCGTGGGCGACCGGAGACACAGGCGACGGCGGCGCCGCTAAAGCGCTGAACTCGTGCGCCGTTGACGCTTTGAGTGTCATAATCAAGCAAGAGATCGACGCGGTTGGGGATGCAGCTCAGGCGTTCGATCATGGCGCGCACGCGCGTTTCGGCCTTCTGCGTAACGGTGATCACGATCCGGTCGACGTGCGGCAGGCCGGGCCATGCGAGCAGTTCGTCCAGGTTGCCGCCGACGGGGATGTCAGCGAGTGCGCCTGGTGCGCGCGAGAGGCGATCGTCGACGATGGCGACGATGCGCGACTCGCCCGTTTTCGCGGCGCGCGCGGCGAGGCGTTCGGCGGCGTCAGTGGCGCCGACGAGAATGATGTTTTCCGAGAAGACGCCCTTTGCGTGCGCGGCGCCGATCCAAATGGCGAGCGCGCCGTGGATGCCGACGAGCAACATCGCGGCGAGAGGCAGTGTAGCGGCAAGCGCTGCTGCGCTGCGCGCGTCCGGTGCAAGCCCGTTGGCGACGATGACACCGAGGATGGCCCCCAGCGCAAGACCGCCGACGCTGCGCTCTGGACGCAAGCGGCGTGGGGTCACGCGGTAGGTCTCTGTGATCCAGAGACCGGCCTTCAGCGAGAGAGCGCCGAGGATGAAGGCCGCTGCCGCGCCTAGCGGCAGTTCGAGCAGTCCAGCGCCTGCGCCCCAGAACGCGGCGAATTGAGCGGCCAGGGCGACGATGACCCAATCGACAATCTGAATGAGGCGGACGGCGTAGCGAGGCTCGATGTGCAGCCCACGGTGCGCCAGGGCCGGGAAAGCGCGGCTGTGGGCGGAGTCATTAGCGGGCGCCGACGTCGGCTCCTCGACGGCCAGGAAGGGCTTTTCTGCCGATGCTTCTTCCGCCGTAGCGTCACCCTGCGGCCACTGAATTTGGTCAATGCGCAGGCCGAAGAGGCAAAATTCTGCGGCCAGGTCGGCGAGTCGGCGGGCTTCGCGGGTCGAAAAATCCGCTTCATCCGAGGACGGGAGCGCGGGCACCGAGGCAATGAGCTCGTCCGTGTGAGCCAAATCGGCGCGCACGTGCTGCAAAGCTGGCTGAGACATTGGTAAATTCGCCCTTGGGATGAGTTCGTTCCCGGGCATTCGCGCAAACGCGGCGCCAGTTAAGCATAGGGCGACCAGCCAAAGACGCCTTGCCGGGGGCGGGCTGCCGCGATAAGCGGGCGCGGTCGGAGACGTGGCCGAGTGGCTGAAGGCACTCCCTTGCTAAGGGAGCATACCTTAACCGGGTATCGAGGGTTCGAATCCCTCCGTCTCCGCCATCCCCTTTTGATAAATATAATAAAAACAGGAGGGTGTCTGCGCGTGCCTTGGCGCGGCCCAGGCGGCGCTGTCCGTCTTGTCCCTCATGGCAGCCGTTCGTAACCAAGTGGCAATGGGGCTGTCATTGGCCAATCCAGCCACTGGTGACGCATCGTTGATCGAAGTATTTGGGTCAATCACTGGTCGATGGCGTTTTCAGAGCCAATGCGCCTTCGGGCCTAGAGTAGAGCGCTTGCCGCGCTGTAGGCGGATTGGATTTGTCGCCGGGCGAAGAGCCAGGCGCTTGCGGCGTATAGAAGAGCGCCGACGACAATAAGCGCGCCCATTCTTAAGGGCGCGCTTAACTCGGCGACCACGGGGTGTTGGCGGAGCAACCACAAGGCGGCGAACATAGCGAGGTTGAGCGAGAGCGGCATGATCATGCTGCTCAAATAAGCGGGAAACACGATGTCGGCTCTTCGCGCGACCGCGACCGCCGCTGCAATGTTCTGAACGATTGTGGCCGTCAGTGTCGCAGCAGCGATCGCTGTAGGCCCGTATCTGCCGAAGAGCACGATGCCGATTGCTAAGGCGCCAAGAAAATAGAGACGCAGCGCGACGATGGACCTGCGCCGCTCGAAGACCAGCAACACATTCTCACAATAGGATGTTGAGATCGCGATGGCGCCGGCGATGAGGAGAAGAGCGATCGGCCCGGCAGCGCTAGTCCATTCCGGGCCGAGCGCCACGTCGACGAGTTCGGGTGCGATGGCGGCCAAGCCAAAGAAGATCGGAAACACCGCGAGCGCACTGACTTGAATAGCGTGTCCAAGCGCCGCGGTGAGATGGGCGGGCGTGGCGCGCAGCTGCGCGAAGGCTGGTAGTGAGACGCGATCGAGCGCGCTAGATAACCCGAGAACCATGGCGGTTCGGACGCGCTTGCCCAGATTATATACGCCTGCCGCTAACGGTCCCGAATACACCGCCACGGCCAAGCCGTCGGCAAGCGCGCAAAGGCTCGTGACAAGCCCCGCTGGGGCGAGTGTGAAGCTGCCGCGCACGATCGTTTGAAAGCGCGCGCTTGAAAATGTGAATCGCGGCCGCCACTGGCAAGCGCGCCACAAAAGCGCCGCCGATATGAGCGCTGCGGTCAGTTGCTGGTAAATGAGCGCCTGCACGCCGAGGCCTGCGAGCGCGGCGGCGATCCCGGCTACGCCGCCGCCTAGCGCAGCAAGCACCGTGCGGCCGGCGAGCGCGCGAAATCGCATTTCTTGCGCGAGCCGCGCTTCTTGCAGTCGAGAGGCGCCGTATAGGACGAGCAGAATGGCGATTTGAGGCATCACGGCGACGAGGCCGGGCGTGCGAAACACTTCGGCCAGCCAGGGTGTCATGATCACGAGCGCTATGCAGGTGAGTATGGTGCTGCCGATCGCCCAGGCGAAGCCGGCATTGTAGGATTCTTCCTCGAACGTAGGTTGCGCCGCCAGCATTGCGGCTGTGCCTTCGGTGGTGAAAGCGCGGCAGAGTTCAACCACGCCGATGGCGACGGCGACCGCGCCGAATGCCTCTGGTCCCACAAGACGCGAGATGAAGATGAACATGGCAAGCATGAGAAACTGCGCGCCGTAGCCGCCGGCGATCGACCAGGCGACGCCCGCAAGCGAACGCTTCATCAGGGTCATAAGCGAGCGCCTGTGCTCATCGAAGATAGCGGCGCAGCACAGACATCTGCGGACGGTCGGACGGTTCGGTGAGGGATTGCGGTCTTACGCTGAGTGGGTAGTCGTCGGGCCACCAGGCGCCGCCGGCCCAATAGGTCCATCCGATCCATACGGCTCCGTTGTCAGCGATGTGCTGGAGCAGATCGGAAAGTTCGTGAAGACAGAGGCGACCCGCACCAGCGCCAAATTCGCCAAGGAATCCCCGCTTTCCATGCGTGCGGCACCATCTCGAAAATTCTGCGAGCCGTGCTCCTGAACCGATGGCGCACTCTGGCTGGGCGCCGCTTGAAGCGCTGTCGAGGTATTGGTGGACATCGAAGGCGAAATTGTCGGCCGGATCTTCGATCCGTAACATCGCTTCGGCGTTGCCGCTCGACATCCATGAGTGTGCGCCGGACCACGCATTGCCGGAAACGAGTATGAGGTTGCGCGCGCCGGCATCGCGAATCGCCGCTATGGCGCGGTTTTGAACGGAGACCAGTGTGTTGGTGTCCTGATCGTGCGGTTCGTTCTGCAGGCCGAAGATGACATTGTCGTTGGCGGCGAAGCGATCGGCCAGCATCGCCCAGAAGTCTGCGAAGTGATCGGCGGTGACCGTCGCGGACTCGCCAATGATGTGTGCCTCTCCGTTGACCTGCCTGCGTCCGTATTGATGCGCGTCGAGGATGACGTGTAAATCGCCAGAGTGGCGCACCGCGTTGCGAAGCAGCGCAAAGTAGGATGCGTCAAAGGGGCCGTCTAAACGTGGCTGCAATCGCTCCCATAGAAACGGCACGCGAATGACGTTCATGCCGCGCTCGCGATAGTATTCAATCTCACGAGGCTCTGGCGCGACGTAATCAGTGCCTAGGCGCCCGGGATTTTGTTCGGGGCTGAACTCCAAGCCGGCGATGTTAATGCCGGTCAGGAGCGTTACGTGAGGCGGAGCGTCGCGCTGCGCCCACACTTCCGACGCGGTCGCGCCGAAAGCGAGCGCCGCCGTTGCGAACTGACGGCGTGAGACGCGCAAGGATCTCATGCGTGGACTGCGACGGCTTTGGGCGCCGTAACAGATCGGCGCGTGGCGCCTTGTGGTATGCGCCGCGCCTCGGCGTAGTCCTGTGCAATGGCGCTGCCCAGCATGAACCAAGCCAGGGCGGCGGTCTTCAATGCAAACAGAGACGATCCGCTGACGCAGAGCAGGGCGCAGATGTAGAGGCCGAGAAGGAATTTGAAGCGTGCCGAATGCGCGCCGGGTGTGGGGAGCCAGACGAAGGCGGCCCACATGGCGAGACACAGCGGCAGTCCGAAAGCCGTCAACGCATAGGCGTAGCCCGCGTCCAAGGTTGTCGCGCGTCCGACTGTCAGCCCGAACAAAGCTGCCGTGTCCAGTTGCGCAATCGTATTTCCGGATTGAGCCAACCGGGTCGGTAGATCGTCGCCGACGCGCGGGATGGTGGCGCCGAGGACGAGCAGCATGGCGATCGCCACGAAGGGCGCAGGCGCGAGGATGAGACGCATCCACGCTATTGGCGTCAGCCTGGCGACGAGGAAGAGGCCCGACGCCATGGCCGCAAACCGAGCATCCGCCATCACGATGGCGGCGACGCCCACTGCGCCCGCAGCGAAAGCTGTGCGCCATTGGCCCCGCGCCTGCGAGAGCGCCCAAGCGATCGCAATCGCGCCAAAGTTGCCCATCGAAACGGGCTCCAGAAATATTGACGACACGCGATGCGGCCCGAGGAACGGCAGCATGAAGCGACCTTCATTGCGCATACCGCTGATGAACAGCGAATTGTCCGTGTACTCGAGGACGGCGGGGCTGAGTTCACCACGCATGATGTAGAATTGCAGAACGTTGAACACGTCGCCGTAGAGCGCGGGGAAGGCCAGCTCCAGCACAGCGAACGTCATCACCAAAGCCGATGCGACGAAGAATGTGCGGCGCGCCCACCGCCACTCGCTTGCCGCCAGGCCGAGCACGAGAAACGCAACGATGAGAACGACATCGCGTACGGCTTTGAAGTCGATGTTCTGAGAGAAGAGGGCGAGGAACGCAAAGCTCAGCGCGATGCCAAGTATCGGCAGAAAGAGCCATCGAGCCGCCAGGCCAGCCCCTAAAGCGAGCGCCGCCAGAACTATTGCGGCGTCAGTGAGGGCGATAATTGTGTTGGTGATGGGCAAGCCCGCTGTGTAGAGGCCGCACAAGACGAGGAGATACACGCTGGCGGCGATCACCAGCGCGTGCGCAAAGAGTGCTGCCGTCTGCCGTTTCAACATATGACTAAATTACCGCCCGCCTCTTCGGCCAACGCGGGTGGGGGTGAATTGTTGCATCGTGATCTAGAAGCATCGGAACAGGTGGTCGCGCATCACGTTGGACTGAATTCGCGAGAGCCGCCGATCCTGGAGGTAGCCCGCAAGCAAGATCGTCCCGCCATGAAAATCATAGCTTTCGCTTGTGCGCTGCTTTTGAGCGCGGGCCCGTGTTTCGCGCAAGGTCGCACCGAGATCGCCGCCGAGGCGCCCGTTGTGTCGAATGATTATTTGCTCGCCGCCGGCGATGCTATTCGGGTGACGGTGTTCAACGAACCTGATCTGGGGGCCGAGCAAACGCTTAGCGCGAGCGGCGAAGTCTCATTGCCGCTCATCGGTGACGTCAACGCTTCGGGTCTGACCAGCGCTGAGCTTGCCGCAACTCTGGAAGAGCGATTTAGCGCCGGATTCCTGCAGAATCCGCATGTTTCGGTGGCGGTGTTGGTCTATCGGCCGATCTACGTCACTGGCGAAGTCGCGCGCCCCGGCGCGTTTCCCTACGCTGCTGATATGAGCGTGGCGCGCGCTGTTTCCACCGCAGGTGGCTATACGCGGCATGCGAGCCGCGCACGCCTCTATGTGACGCGAGCTGGCGCCGCTGACGCGCAGGAAGTGTCAGCCGATGCGGCCACCGCACTTGCACCTGGTGATACGGTGCGTGTCGGCGAGACGTTTGTCTCGTCACTGCGCGATCTTCCAATCGTCAACCTGCTCGGCATCATTCCTTAAAATGTCCGTCGCGTGTGCGGCAGCGTACAGCCACGTTGGTTTTTCTGTGCGCTCTATGCGCGGCGGAGGGGATGCAGAAACGACGGGCTCATAATGGAACTCATCGCGCCTCCAGCGGATCGCACGCCGTCTGTCAGGGCCTATCTCGCGCCGCCTAATGCCTACGATACAGTTCTTGAATCGCGCTCGGCTGATCTCCTGCAAGACGCGCTGGGCGCCCTGCGCCGTCGTGCTCGCCTAGTTGGCGGCGTTGCGCTGAGTTTGTTTGCGCTCGGCGCTGCTGTGACGTTGATGCGCCCCCCGGTTTATGAGGCCGCCGCCATTTTGATGATGGGGCCGCGCGAACCCGATGGAGTGGTCGCAAGCCCCGTAGAAGGCTTTCGCCCGCCGGACACCGGCTATGTGGATTCACAGGTTGAAATCTTAGGGTCGCCCGCGCTCGCAGGGCAGTTGGTGGATCAGCTTCAGCTGGCCGACAATCCCGAGTGGAATGCGCGCGGAGAGCGCGCCAACCGGGCAGATATCGTCAATTCAGTGATGCGTGCGCTGAATCCGTATCGCCGGGGCTCCACCTACGTTGTCGAAGTTGCGGTTCGTTCGAAGGATCCAGAGCAAGCTGCGCGGATGAGTAACGCGCTCGTTGAGATCTACGTTGCATCGCGTTCTCGGGCTCGTGTCGAAAGCGCCGAGCGCACGCGGCTTTGGCTCGATGGACGATTGACTGAACTGCGCAGCGAACTTGCGGAGCGCGAAGGCGCTCTCGAAGCGTACCGTGCGGAAGCAGGCCTGCTTTCCGTCAACGGCGTCACCTTTACCGAGCAACAGATGCAGGAGGGTGAAACTTCTGTTCTGGCCGCGCGCGTCGATCTCGTGGAGAGCGAAGCACGCTGGCGTCAGGCGCGGCGTGTGATCGACAGCGGTGGCAGCGCCGATTCCATGGTCGGTGCTCTGACCTCGGACGTCATGGCCCAGCTGCGCGAGCGGCAGGCGGAGGTGGATCGCCGCCTCGCAAGTTATGACGGCCGATATGGCGCGCAGCACCCTTCCGTAATCGCGGCGCGCGCCGAAAAAGTTGATGTCGATCGTCAGATTAGCGCCGAAGTGGGCCGATTGACCGAAAGCTTGCGTAACGAAGCGGAAGTGTCTCGTGTTCGCGCCGGCGCCCTTCAGGCGCACGTGGACAGCGTTCGCTCCGAACTCGTGCGCAACAACGGTCAAGTCGCGCGCTTGAATGAGTTGGAGCGCGGTGTCGCCTCGACGCGAGCAATCTATGCCAGTTTCGATCAACGCTCGCGTGAATTGGCTAACGGCGCTGCGGGTGTGGGCGGTGACGCGCAGGTGATCGCCGCGGCTTCTCCGCCGACACGTCCGATCTCAAAGTCCATCTTCCTCATGCTCGGCCTCGCGGCCTTGCTGGCGGCCATGGCGGGCGCGTTTGCCGGCTGGATCGCGGAAGCGCTGAGCACGCGATTGCATACTGCCGATGAGGTGGAGCGGAAAATTGGCTTGCCGATTTTGACCACCATACCCCGGCTCGGCGCGCGTGAGTTCGCAGCGTTGCCGCGACCCGACAAGCACCCAGGCGGGTTTGCGACGGCGCGTCCCCGTTCGGCGTTCACTGAATCGATCCGCTTGCTTCGCTCCCGCATTACACGTGCGCTGCAGGACAAGCGCCTACAGGTCATCGCCATCGCGTCGGCGCTTCCCGGCGATGGAAAAACCACGACGGCCTTAAGTCTTGCGCGGGTCGCCGCGATGTCCGGGCGGCGCACCATTCTGGTCGATTGCGATCTGCGCGGGCGCTCCCTCAATGTGCTGCTCGGAATCGAGCCCAAAGTAGGAATCGTGGAGGTGCTGAATCGTAACGAAAGTTGGCGCGATGTTGTCGGCACGGACGAGAGCAGCGGCGCGCATATTCTGCCGGCGTCGACCGGAAGCTTCACGACTGAGGCGGTCTTCGACGGTCCGCAGATGGCGGAATTGCTGCGCGAGCTCGCGGAGGAGTACGATCTAATCGTCCTCGACTGCCCGCCAGTGCTGACACTCGCGGAGGCGCGTGAGATCGCGGTGCTGGCAGAGGGCGTGGTGTTGGTGGCGCGGCATGGCAAAACGCCGACCAGCGCACTGCGCACAGCTCTCAATGAGTTGCGGGCTGTGGGAGCTAACGTGCTGGGTGTGGCGTTAAATGGGGTGGACCCCAACGCGCCGGGTCGCACATCCTACAGTGACCCGCTTTACTTCAGGCATGGGCAGGATAGCGCATACACGAGCTAGCTTGCTTGGCATCTAGTAGGTCGCGGTAGCGTTGGACGGTGTGCTCCGCGTTTGCGGCCCAACTGAACTTCGCGGAGAAGGCGCGCGCTAGTGCGCGCCTATCATCCGAAAGGGCATCGAGTTCGGCGCGAATTGCGCTTGCGGCTTCAGCTGTATTGTCGAACGGCGCGAGGCGGCCAATGGGCGCCGCAGCGAGTATTTCAGCGAACGACGCGTTGGGGTGCGCCACTGGCGCGAGCCCAATCGACATGGCCTCAATGAGCGACATGCCGAACCCCTCGTAGGTGGATGCGGAGACAAATACGCCGCATTGGCGAGCGATCTCGCTCAGCCGTTCTGCGCTGACGCGGCCGTGTAGGCACACTCGCTCGGTCACCCCCAGCTTTTCGGCTTGGCGTGCGAGTTCGTCGATGGTGATGTCCCACTCAGGTCCAACGATGTGCAACACGGACTCGGCAAGCGCTGGCTCCGCCAATGCCGCAACGATGCGGTCGACGCGTTTGTGGCTCGCAAGCCGCCCCAGATAGAGAAGATCTCGCCCGGATGCCTGAAAGGCGCCGAGCGGCGCGACGCCGTTGGGGATGAGCGTCACGTTGGGCGATAGCTTTTGCAGTAGGTCGAAGTCGGGCTGCGAATTGGCGATGAGCGCGTCGTAGCCCTGAGCCGCAAGGCGCGTGACGCTGCCAAAATAAATCTGCTTCAGCGTTTTCATCCACGGAGTGTGGAAGAAGGCGCCGTGACTCGTTGCGACCCTGACCTGTGCGTCGCCTTGCGGCTCACGGCCGATGCGCTCGAACATGCCATCGATGCCATGCACGTGGAGGACGTCGTACGGGGCGAGCATCGCCTTTGGAATGATCGGAACAAACATGCGGCGGACGCCGAGCATCGGAACGCGCTGCACGAGAACGTCATCGACGCGCCCAACCGGCTCCATTTTCTCCGTCGGGGCCGTGAACAGGCGGTCGAGCGTTATAATCTCGCTCTCACATCCGAGCGGCGCCAAGCTTTCTGCGAGCGAAGCGACGAAGGATTCAAGTCCGCCAATCCCTGGATGATATTGTCGCACGAGGTGACAAACGCGGATCAGTGGAGAGTTTCTGGGCGCGACAGACGCTGTTTCCCCACTGCCCAAGTCACCACCGCGATCTCGAGTGTGTAGCGGCGCAGGAGACGACGGGGCTCCAGCGACAGGCGGAACAACCATTCTAGTCTTGCCTTCCGTATGAACATCGGCGCCCGCGGTTTGTCTTGGGCGAAAAAATCGAAAAGGGCGCCAACGGCGACGAAAAGACCGCGCTCCAAGCGCGGTGCGCAGCGCCCGATCCAGCGCTCCTGTAATGGATTGCCGAGCGCCACCAAGATTATGTCGGCCCGAGAAGCGATAACGCGCTCTACCAATTCATCATCTTCCAGCGCCGCCGAATATCCATCCTGGAAGCCGCAAATCACCAATCGCGGAAAACGAGCGGCCATGCGGGCCGCTGCTTCGCGGACGACATGTGCTTGGCCGCCGACGAGAAAGAGCCGCGATCCGTCCGGCGCCGCATCGAGCAGCCGCGGGATGAAGTCGGTGCCGTTGTGGTTTTCGGAAAACCCTTCGCCTACTGCAATATGCGAGAGCAAATGCATGCCGACGCCGTCATTGAGCAGATAGAAATCTTCTAGCGTCGCTTGCAGTGGCGGTTCGCGTAAGGCGCAATAGAGCAGATGCGTGTTCGCGAAGCCGACGCGCGTGGTCTTATCGCTTCTGGTTGCTTCGAAGATCGTCTCGATAATTGCGTCGCCGGTATCCGTGCGGACGTTGAGCGGGCCGACGCGGCGGACCATTGGCGCTGGGTTAGGCGCGTGCGTGTCAGTATGCATTGGGGTCGTGCAAGACGACGCGAACGGTGGCGATCATTATGCTGACATCGCCGGCCATCGACCAGTTATCGATATAGTCGAGGTCTTTGGTGATCCGCGCCTTTATCTTTTCCGGCGTTTCGGATTGTCCGCGCGATCCTGTCACTTGTGCGAGCCCGGTGATTCCCGGGCGTGTGCAGAAGCGCCGCGGATATCCGCGATCAACGCCGGCAAACGTGTAGTCGTGGGACACGGCGTGCGGGCGTGGCCCAACGAGGGACATATCGCCTACGAGCACATTGAGCAGCTGCGGAAGCTCATCCACGCTGCAGCGTCTCAGCAAGCGGCCAATGCGCGTCACACGATGATCGCCTCGAACCGCCTGTTTGAGGTCGGCAGTCGCTGGCGAGACGTGCATCGTGCGGAACTTGTAGATGTTGAAAGACCGCCCGCGAAATCCAGTGCGCGCTTGCCGAAAAAGAGCGGGGCCAGGGGAGTCGAGGCGGATGAGCGCTGCAGTCGCCAGCAATATTGGCGCTAGCGCCAGGAGCAGGGCCAGCGCGCCCGCAACATCAAGTGCTCGCTTTGCTGCGCCTCCGATAGGTGTCGGAGTGAGCCGATACTCGAAATTGGCGCGAGGGTGAAGCGTACGCAGAGGCGTCGGCGCCCAGGGCGCTGTGACGCTATAAGTCGAAGTACGCGCTGTTCGTGCAGAAGCTGCCATAACCCATTCCCAAATTTACCGAGTGCAACGCGGGCCAGAGTGGTTTCGTTGCGCTCGGCGCATCAACAGCGCCGACAATTCTTGATCTAATGCAGTGCCGCGGGAAACTTGGCGAAGTAGCCGGCAAGAAGTCCCGTGACCCACGCCATCTTGTAGCGCGCCAATGCTGTGTCTCCGCTGACGGCAGCGAGACCCGCACGCACAAGTGGCCGGAGTGCGAACCACAGAACTTGAGCGTGATTGTAGTGGTTGATACGCAGCACACGGCCTTGACCCGGTGCGTAGGCTTGGGCGCGCCGTAAGCCGGCCGCGGGATCGCGCACATCGACCTGATCGTGATGGACCACGAAAGCCGGATCGAAGCGCATCTCCGCGCCATCGGCCAGAAGCCGGAGGAGGAAGTCCGTTTCCTCGCCGCTCTGAAAGATGGTGTTCGCGCCCACGCCCAACGTTTCGTCAAAGCGGAGTTCCCGCTTCGGATTGGTTCTGACGAAAATTGTATTGGAGTTCCCGGCGCGCCACACACTGCCGCGCCCAATTCGCCGACCCGTAGGATGGAATACGCCGAGCGAGGGAGCGAACGACTGGTCAACCGTTCGGCCACTGAGCAGATCTAGTTCGGGGCTTTCGTTGAACGCGGCGACCACGCGCTCAAGGAGGTCGGTAGGGTACCAACAATCGTCGTCTGGAAAGGCGACGATATCTCCAGCAACTAAAGCGAGGCCGGTGTTTCTGCCGAGCGACAGTCCGCGGTCCGATCTGGATGCGACGATGTTTAGCGTAGCCAGATGGGGCGCCAATACTGGCTCGAGGCGTTCATCTCCGTTCTGATCGACGATGATGGTTTCGAAGTCTGAGAACGTTTGCGCGCGCAGCGACGTCAGTAATCGCTCCAGCTCGAGTGTGCGGCCCAACGTTGAGACGACGAGGGAAACTTTAGGCGCCACTTGTCGGCCCAACAGCTGGCTTGCGCAGGCACACGGCCATTTGCACGAAAGCGCGGCGGGATACGGCGTCGGGCCAAGTCTCCACCTGGCGTTCGAGAAAATCGATCGTCGGAAACGGCAACACATGCAGCAGCGGTTCAGTGCGCAGACGTCCTGCGATCAGGAACGTCGTGAACAATTGAAGCGACTGGACCTCGAGCCCAGCGCTATGCGCCATGGGTTCGATCTCATCCGCATGCAGCAGGAAGATGTGGCCGTCGCCATCTGGCTGAAACTGCATGCTCTCGAAAGCTGAAGGATCGGCGCAGTCGGAGAAACGGGGTAGCCGATTGCCAAGATATTCGCCATTGGGCGTCGTCATCACGATGTGGCCGCCCGGCTTCACCAGCGTCGCGACCTGAGCGAGAAATCGATCCGGGTGAGCTACGTGCTCGATAATCTCGGTTATGACGACGGTGTCGTATGCCTCGCGAGCGCTTAAGGCAAAAACATCGCCGGGGAGATACGAAAGCGCGCCGTGCTCGTGCTTGAGGCGGACATAACCCGCAAGCTCAGCGCGTAGGTCATTCCAAGTAACATCATACCCGCACTCTGCGAGCATCAGCGATAGGTTTCCTTGTGCTGCGGCGATGTCGATGACTTTCGCGCGCGGCGGCGACACCTCTTTGACCATTGCGAGTGCGCGCGCCATGCGGCGCCGGTAGGCGAAACCGTGCCCGCGCGGCGCGGCGAAAGGTGCAAACACCTCTTTCAAGTCGTACTTGTAGGCATCGCGCCATGAGGCCGGCCAATCGTGCTGTGGTTCTGGCCTTTGCATACCAACCCTCTGTCACGCGCGTGGCGCGACTAATCCGCGATAGACATCCATTCTGCGCATGGCGCGGCCCGGAAGATTGGCGATCCATTTGTTCGGAACGCGTTCGATCTGCGCGCGCAGTGCATATTGTGCAGACCGTGACCAGCTGGCCATGGAGGGCGTGCCTGCCCATCCCCACACCACGCCGCGCCGATGGCTGCCGAACTGGCGCTTGTACATTTGCTCGCCGGTGCCGAAGTCCACCTCGCGCAGTCCGCGTGTGGCTGCCCAGTCAAGTATGTCGCGCAGTAATTGCAGGCCCGGCGAGAACGGCTCGAACTCCGGGTCGTGGGACATCACCACGCCGTGAAGACCATTGGGGCCTCTCAGACAGAGGTTGCCGGCAATAAGGCGATCGCCGAGCGTCAGTGTAAACAGCGAGCCTGCGAATGCGTCGTCTGTGCATTGCATGGCCGCCTCGATGGACTCTCTTACCCAAGCTACCCGCCAAACCGCGGGCTGGCCCGTGCGCGCCAGCTGCTGCTCCTTCCAGGTTAGCATGGTCTCAAGATGCGCACGATTGCTCGAGCATGGGGAGAAGATAACGTCGCCACGTTCACGCACGAGTTTCCGGCGCGTGCGTGCAAGTTGATATAGAAATTGCGGACGACGCGCCTTGATGTTGGCGAAGTACGCATCGCTGCCGGCGCTGACATCCGCGATCCAGGTTTCCTCGGCGCCTTTGGCATGTGTTGCAAAGGTCGGCTGATTTGCGAGGGCGCGGGAAAAATCCAGTCGCCCGATCTTCAGCGCTTTGCATAAGTCGGGGAGTGAGACCTCCAGCTCGGGCGCGCCGACGATTCCTTGATAGTCCCCGACCGGGGCGCCAAGCGGCATTGCCGCCGAGCTCGCGGGGCGTTGCCGCTGCACAGCGAAAAAACCCTGCACGCCGCCGCTGTCTTCGAGCACGGCGACACGTGCGTCGGGGCGAACGCGCGCCATCAGAAGAGCATAGTCAGGCGAGAAATGCGGATTGCTCAATGCGGGGCAGTTCCGCTGCAGCGACCGCCAGCGCGCGATTTCCACCGCCCCAAGTTCGCGAACCGGCACCGCTTCAATGCGCACTGGCGTGCTCCTGTGCAGACGGCGCGCGCGCAGCGTCAAGTAGAAGTGTTGAACTAGGCGCAGCTTGCACGACGGAGTACGCGCAAGTCGGCGTGCTCGGCTGAAGTTGCTTCACCATTCTCGCTACGCCCCCAGAAGTGATAACCGTTTCCGGTCATTGTGTGGGGGGAACGTGCTCGCTTGATCCAAGGTCCATAGACAATCGGCCAATGTGCGTTTTTGTTTACGCGCCGATGCGGATGATCGAGGCATTGTGTGCGCTATCGCACGGGCGCACTCCTGCGAGTGCGTTAGAGTCTGGTGCGCCGAGCGCTCAAAGCGAACAGCTGCAATCGGTGTCCGCTAGCGTACAGACGCACGCATTCGGGTCGCTCCCGACGACGCGATGCCGTTGCTGTTGTTTGTATTGGTTCGAGTTCGCAAATGTCGTTCGCCGTACCGACCAGAACGGTTGCAGACGATAGATTGGCCTTCAAGAGGTCACATCAGGTCCATGACGCCCCATCAAGTTGTCGGTCTTGGTCCGGAGCTTTTGCCCTGGGCGCGCGAGTACACGAACGACCTCAACGAGGCTCACTTCTTGGTTCATCAAGTGGTCTCCACCCTCACGGCGCGGGCCTTGGCTGAAGGCCAACAGGTTGCCGTGGATGATGTCCGCACGCTGATGTCCTCGGTAGCGCGCCAGAACCGCATTGCCGGATGCATTAGCGCTTAATGCAAAATCGGAACGCAACGCACCTCTAGGCAACTCCGTTTATCTCGACCCCAGGGCCGCTTCATTTCGCCTATGCGTCTATTTGCAGTGCATGTGCGGTCGCGCACCGACTCGACTAGTCCCCAGGTGCTCCGTTGTTCACGCGCTGGACCCACCTTCCGCCCAACCACTCGGATCGGCGCGCGTGGAGCGGCTTCCTCCTGCCCAGCTCGGGGAAGCCGCTTTAGCAATTTTAGGGACACGCCAATGCGTTCTTCACAGGGTCGCTATTCCCGCGAAGCCACTGCCATGGTGGTGTTTTGGCTCGGGTCGTGGATGGTCACCGTTGCTTACTTAGGCTTCTCAGTCTTCGGCTCGTGACACGGCGCCCCGTAGACTCGACCGCCTCGCCCAAGTGCCTGTCGCCGAAGTGCTGGCGCCATTACCGGTGACACGATTGGATCGACCCGGAGGTTCGGATACGGACGCCGTTTTGCTTTGCCGGAGCCCTACGGGCCGACCTGGGACGTCGCTCGTGGTTGTTCGCTGCGATAGTAGAGGTAGTTGAAATAGACCGCGACCGCGCCGAGCAAATGCCAGGCTGCGTGGCCCTGCAACAAGCTGTCGGGCATGCAGAGCGTGCGGGTGTTGTCGAGGATCCAAATCCCGAATGCGATTGTGTTGGCGAGCAAGCCGTAGCCGAACAACGAAACCCGGACCCTCGGCCTTAGTGGCCGCGCCATAACAAGCTCGATTGTGAGCGCAACAACCAGCACGGCTGCAAACAGCCAACGGCGCGTTTCGGGCATGATCCAGAGCAGCGCAATGAGGATGGCGCAGATTGCTAGGTAGAGCGCCATGGCAGCTGAATTCGACCAGCCGCGCCAGCGTTGCACAGCATACGCAAGCAGGAAGCCGCTCAGCAGATACATGCCGAGCACATCGTAGAATTGGCCCCAGAGTGTCAGCGTGGCATGTAGCAGAAAGCTGCCGACGCCAATGATGACTGCAGTGAAGCCAAACCAAAGAGCAGGCAAACCGCCGAAAGCCGTTTCGCTGCGTGGCGGCGCCAGCATGATCCAAAAGCCGACGAGCCCAAAACCCAGCGACGACCAGCTGTTGGCGGGCTGGAGCAGCAGCGAGTCCGTGTGGGGGATTTCGCAGAAGCAATGTGTAGCCAGGCACGTCGCGGGAGGGAAGAGAGTCCAATCGGGGCCGAGTACCTGAAGCAAGGCCAGCGTGGCCGCCGCAGTCACGATGGTCAGCAGAATTGTACCAACCAGTTGGCGCATTGAAGTCTCCGTCGCTGGCTTGGTGGCGGGCGCTGAGGGCAGCTGTCAACGGCGACGTTGCGGCATTGGCGCTCGAAGCTCAGGGAATAGCCGCAATCGGCGCACTCAGGCCGATTTGACGGGAAGGGCGCGAGCGGCGGCACTTAAGCGTGTCAGCCATTCAGAAATCCGGCGCGCCGTACTTTCTGTGAGTGCGGTTCTCGTATTGCGCTGGGCGATAAGGTCACATTGCATGCGTTCCCGGCCTGCGAACAAATGCAGGTGTGAATCGCCGCGTCGTTTATTGCCATGGTTTGCCGGGTTCGCCTGAAGAACTCTCTGCGTTTGAGACATCAACGCCGCTGCAGCACGTTCATGCTCTCGATCGGCTTGGGCATCAAAAGGGAAGCTACGAAGAGGGCGTCTTGTCGGCCTTCGACGGAATGAGGATCGATGAGCCGGTTACAGTTGCGGGTTTCTCGCTCGGCGCCATGTCAGCGGCGCACATCGCGGCAAGGCGTGGTCTTCTAGTCCACAAGCTCATCTTAATCTCGCCCGCGGCGCCGCTGCAACTCGGCAACTTCCTACCCGTCATGGCCGGGCGACCGGTGTTCGAGGCAGCACAAGCGGGTGATTGGGCGCTCCGCCTCTTCACTGCATCGCAAGCGTCGTTAGTGGCGCTTGCCCCAAAGCTCGCGGTGAAGACGATGTTCCGTGCGAGTCCTGATGCCGAGCTGAATCTGCTTGCCTCGCCGCGCTTCGTTGAGGTCGTGGTTCGTGGGTTGCGTACTTGCCTCGGGCCGCGCCAAGCAGCGTATCGAGGCGAACTGCACGCTTACGTTCGGCCGTGGGCCCACGTGCTGGATGATATTCGGTGTGAGACCGAGATTTGGAGCGGCAGCCTTGATGATTGGGCGCCGCCGGCGATGAGTGAGGCGCTCAAGGAGCGGCTTGGCGATCGTGCGTCTCTGAATGTCTGCCCGGGCCTCGGGCATTACTCGACTTTACGTACAGCGTTGTCGCGGTTGGATTGAGCGCAAAGGGCGATATCGCCGCGCGTTCTGGCCCACCTGCCGCTCAGTTTGCGCCGTTCAAGGCCCAATCATATCCGTAATTCGAAATCGCGGCCGCTCCAGCAAGGCGCCTCTGTAGTTCAGGCGAGGCGTAGCGGCGCACGTGCGTTAGGACGCCAGTGGCGTCGCCGCCAAAGTCGTCTGCAAACCATCGATATATTGTTGAGACGCGCAACTGCCCCTCCGCATCTATGGAAACGCCGCGCGGGTGGTTGATGTAGGCGCGCGCGGCCGCAGTTAGATCTGCATCCATGGTCCCGGCCCGCCAGGCGCGCGCCGCAAGATTTGGACAGCCGATTGAAGCGCAATTGATGGCGTAGTGAATGCGCGGCTCGTTGAACGCGCGGCGCAGGATTGAGTTTTCAATTTGGTCGAGGGTCAAGCGTCGGCCTTCGACGGTGACACGCTGTGTTCGCCATGGACCGATCAATCCGCGTGGATCCAAGGTTTGGCTGCGGATGTCGCGGATCGATCGTACCGGGTAGTTCTCAAGGATGATCTGGAGCGTGACGGCGTTGTAGAGGTTGATCCAGTGGGCGAGTTGTTCATCGCGCGTCATCCGCGACGGCCGATCGCGCTCAAGTGAGGCAACATAGGCGTTGAGCGCGCGCACATCGTCAGCGCTGGCCTTCCAGGCCGCATAACGCACGCGGTTGATGCCGTCTGATGAAGCGACGACATAGCGCGACAGCAGCCGATCGTAGGTGGCCGTGTCGGCCGCCTGCGCAGGAAGGGGCGTTGCGATCATCGCAAGGGTTAGCATGGCGGCGGCGAACAGTTTTCGGTCAGACATTGGCGGCTCTCTTGGGCTCCAAAGGGCTACGCGCCAGGCTGGGCGCTGGATGCGTTCAGCGAAAAAACACTTAAAGTGGCCGCAGCTCGTTCAAGGTCGGGCGCAGGCGCCGCATCCACGCGCCCAGTTGAGACGTATAAGCGTGAGACATGACTATAACGAACCCGCCCCGCGCCAAGTTTTGTGACCCCGCCTTGACAGCGCGGGGCGAGCCGCGCGCTACGGTGGCGTTCGATGAATTGAAGACGCTTTGGATCAACACTGGCACGCTCTGCAACATCACCTGCACGCACTGCTATATCGAGAGCTCGCCGACCAATGACAGTCTCGTTTATTTTACCGAAACCGATTTGGCGCCGTTTCTCGACGAGGTGGCGCAGCTTGCGGGCAAGCCGATCGAGATTGGCTTCACCGGCGGAGAGCCGTTTCTCAATCCGCAGATCATCGGGCTTGTGGAAATGGCGCTGGCGCGCGGCCATCGCGTCTTGATCTTGACCAATGCGATGCGGCCGATGATGCGCCCGCGCATGCGCGATGGATTGCGCGCCCTTAAAGCCCGGTATGGCGAGAAGATCACGATCCGGATCAGTCTCGATCATTATGACGCCGATCTTCACGACGAGGAACGTGGGTCTGGCAGTTTCGCCGCAACGCTGGACGGGATCGATTGGCTTGCCCAGGCGGGGTTCAGGCTCTCTTTGGCAGGCCGCACCCTTTGGGGCGGTGATGAAGCTGAAATACGCGCTGGCTTTGCCCGCCTGATCGCGGCGCGCGGCTGGCCCGTCGATGCAGACAATGCAGAGCAACTCGTCCTATTTCCTGAGATGGACGAGAGCGCCGAGGTCCCGGAAATCAGCGACGCATGCTGGGGCATTTTAAAGGTCGCGCCGGCGGCGATGATGTGCGCCAGCGCGCGCATGGTGGTGAGGCGAAAAGGCGCAGAGGCGCCCTCGGTGATCGCTTGCACGCTGCTTCCGTACGAACCGGAGTTTGAATTGGCCGCGCGTCTCGCCGACAGTTTAGCGCCGGTTGCGCTAAATCATCCCCATTGCGCCAAGTTCTGCGTGCTCGGCGGCGGCAGCTGCTCAGCTTAGGCTTTGGCGAAGCGCCGCGCGCAGATTGCGTCAAGCTTTTGCGCCAAGTCTTGATCCCACTTTGCGGGATCGGTGATGAGCGCCATGTCGAGGCAGGTATCGATTGGCGAAGGCGAACGCGGGACATCGCTCAGCACTGAAGTGAGCTCGGCCAATATCTGCCTGGCGCGGGCGACGTTGGCGTGCATGACGGCGAGGATGCTGGCGACATCGACATCGGGGCTGTCTTCGCGCCAGCAATCGTAATCGGTGACCATGCAAAGGGCGGCGTAAGGAAGTTCAGCTTCGCGCGCCAGACGCGCCTCTGGCATCGCCGTCATCCCGATGATGTCACATCCCCAGCTGCGATAGAGGCGGCTCTCTGCGCGCGTCGAGAACTGCGGGCCCTCCATGGCGAGATATGTTGCCTTTGGCTTGATCTCAGCGCCTGCGCGGCCGCCTGCGCTTTGCACGAGCGCCGAGAGGCGCGGACACACTGGATCGGCCATGGAGACATGAGCGACGAGGCCGGGGCCAAAGAAGCTGCTAGGGCGCTGACGTGTGCGATCGATGTATTGATCGGCGAGCACAAGGGCGCCGGGCGGTAGACCCTCCCGCAGAGACCCGACGGCGGAAACAGAAACAATGTCCGTGCAGCCTACGCGCTTCAGCACATCGATATTGGCGCGGGCGTTGATGGCGGATGGCGGGATTAGGTGGCCACGGCCGTGCCGCGGTAGGAAAGCGAGCTCAACGCCGTTTAGAACGCCGGTCAGCACTTCGTCCGAGGCCTCGCCCCACGGGCTGGCGACCCGCGTCCAACGGCGGTCTTCAAGGGCGTCGATGTCGTAGAGGCCCGAGCCGCCGATGATTCCCAAACGCCAAGATGTCATGCGATCGAACTCTCTTAAGGCAGTTGCGCGAGCAACCGAACCAAAAGCTTGGTGCGCGGCGAGAACAGGCTCTCGGTGTAGAATTGCCCTGCAGCGCGCTTCAAGATTTCTGCGCGAGTAGGATAGGCGGGCACGAAGCTCGATGTGAAGGCCGCGATCTTGAGCTTGTTGGCGATCGCCAGGGCGACGGTTGCGATAGTCTCGCCAGCGTGCGCTCCAACGATGACGGCGCCCAGAATCTCACCATTGGTGCGGACGATGACGCGGGCGAAGCCCTCAGTGTCGCGCTCGGTCTGTGCGCGGTCATTGTCGTGCATTGGCACAAAGAGCACCCGCACCTTATCGCCCCAGCGCTCCCGCGCTTCTGCTTCCGACACGCCGACAGCCGCGTATTCGGGCTCGGTATAGATGACGCGTGGAATGGGCGCAGCGTCAGCGCGGCCGGGCGAGAGCTTGAACAATGCATTGCGCACGAAGAGCGATCCGTGGAGCCCCGCAGCGTGAGTGAATTGTTCGCGTGAGGCGACGTCGCCCAGCGCATAGACGCGCCGATTGGAGGTTTGCAAGCGAGCGTCGGTGGTGACGCCGCGTTTGTCGTAAATGACGCCGGCGGCCTCTAGGCCAAGGTCCTCGACATTGGGCTTGCGTCCGGCAGCGACCAGAAGGTGGGAGCCTTCGATGCGTTTGATTGCGCCGCCCAGCTCGATGTCGGCGGCGATGACGCCGTCCGCGCCTTCGATGCGCTGCGCCTTCGCGGATTCGAGCAGGGTGAGCCCCTCGGCGTTGAGTTTCGCGCGCAGGACTTTGGCTGCTTCGTCGTCTTTGCCGGCGAAGAGCGTGCCGGCTTCGATCAATGTGACCTTGGATCCAAGGCGGGCAAAGGCCTGGCCGAGTTCGAGCCCGATAGCGCCGGCGCCAAGGATGATGAGATGTGCCGGCAACGCGTCGATGCTGAAGATGGTCTCATTGGTGAGATAAGGGACCTCGCTCAAACCCGGAATTGGCGGCGCGCCAGCGCGGGCGCCGGTGGCGATCACCATCAGGCGCGCGCGCACACGCACACTCTCGGAGACGATCGTGCGCGCATCGGCAAAGCGCGCGCGTTCGCGCACGACGCTGACGCCGAGGCCTTCGAAACGCTCTTGGCTATCGATCGGCGCAATGGTTTCGATCACACCGTGGACGTGCGCCTTGACGCGAGGCCAATCGACTTGCGGAGGCGCGATGTCGAGCCCGAGTGGGCCCGCCGTGCGTGCGTTCTGGGCTGCACGCGCCGCTGCAATCAGCGACTTTGAAGGCACGCAGCCATAATTCAGGCAGTCGCCTCCCATTTCACCGCTTTCAAACAGCACGACCCTTTGGCCGAGCTGAGCGGCGCCGGAGGCTGCGACTAATCCAGCGGAGCCGCCGCCGATAATGGCGATGTCCGCTTTTATGTTTTCCATAAAAGCTAAACTCCTAGCTGGCCGCTTTCGGGCGTTTAAAGCGGCTATAGATTGCGGGTGCGATGGCGAGCGCTGCGAGCGCGATGAAGGCGGGCGCCAATTCTCGCGCGAACGCTGCGATATCGGGCGCCTCTCCGGCGTCGAACGCTGCGCCGAGGCCGGCGCCGATCCACGTGTAGGCGATGACGCCGGGTATGATCCCGACAGCGGTCGTCCAAACGAAGCTGCTCAAGCGCGCTCCGAGAAAGGCCGGCGCAACATTCGCGATAAAGAACGGCACGACCGGAACCAGCCGCAGCGTGAGCAGATAGCTGATGGCGTTTTGTTCAAAGCCTGCCTCCAGCTTTTTCAGGAACGGGCCGGCGCGCGCTCGCAACGTATCGGCAAGAAGGTAGCGCGCGATCACAAACAACGCCGTCGCGCCCAAAGTGGCGCCGATCGTGGTGGCGACAGCGCCGCCAATCAGACCGAACAAATAGCCGCCCAAAATCGTGATCCAGAACGCGCCTGGAAGCGCGAGCGTGGTGATCACTACATAGATTACGATGAAGGCGGCAAAGGCGAGGATTTGATTGGCCGCCACGAATGCCGTCAGCGTCTGGCGCTGTGCGCGCAAGGTTTCGAAATTGAGATATTCAAAGACCCCGAAACGCCATGCCGCTAACAGCGCCAAGGCCAGCACGGCGCCCAACGCGAGCCGACCCCAAATGCCGCGCCTGGCGGGCGGCGCCTGTTCGAGCTCGGCCATGCATCATTCTCCCGTGCCCACTGGGCATGAGCGCTCACCCTGGATACGCGCAGGCCGCAGCGCGGTTACATCTTAGGTGCACCGGTCGCAGCATCCGCCGCACTTGCCAAGTCTGAACCTCGCGGTCATGTGGCCCCAATGGGCATTGCGGTCATAATTCCAACGCTGAACGCCGAAGCGAGTCTTGCCGCTACGTTGCGCTCCGTTGCGGGGGCCGAGGAGATCATCGTCATCGACGGCGGCTCCGAAGATGCGACGGTTCGCGTGGCCAGCGCGGCCGGGGCGCGCGTCAAGGTAAGCGAGCGTGGGCGCGGTCAGCAATTGCGCGCAGGCGCTGAACTCGCGACCCAAGACTGGCTGCTTTTCTTGCATGCCGACACGCTCCTGGCGCCCGGCTGGCGGACCCATGTCGACGCGCTCACGAACGAAACGAACGCGGCAGCAACCGTTGGCGTGTTTCGGTTCAAGCTGGACGATGTCGCATGGCAGGCGCGCGTTTTGGAATGGCTAGTGGCGTTGCGGGTTCTTCTGTTCGCGCTTCCCTACGGGGATCAGGGTCTCTTGATCCATCGAAGCCTCTACGCTGCACTGGGCGGGTTTCGGCCGCTGCCGCTTATGGAAGACGTGGACTTCGTGCGCCGCATCGGCAGGCGGCGGCTAAAGACGCTTGCCAGCGCCGCAACGACCTCGTCGCGGCGCTGGCGCGAAGATGGTTGGCTGGAGCGCAGTGCGCGCAACGTCGTCTGTCTCACGATGTTCAGCGTCGGCGCCCCGATTGAACGCATAGTGCGCTTCTATGGTCGCTGATCGTACTCTCGTGTTGATGGCCAGGAGGCCTCGCTTAGGCGAGGGCAAACGCCGGCTTGCCGCCGACATCGGCGATTCCGCTGCGCACCGTTTTCAACGCGTCGCCCTCGGACGGCTCTTGCGTCGTCTAGGTGCGGACCCGCGCTGGCGGCTTTGCCTGGCGATCACGCCCGATGAGCCAGTGGAGTGTCCCGGGGCCGACCTCGTACTCGGTCAGGGAGAGGGTGATCTTGGCGAACGCATGGCGCGCGTGTCGGAGCGGTTGGAGCCGGGCCCGCTCGTCTACATCGGCAGCGATACGCCGGACGTAGCGACAACCGATATTGAAGCGGCGTTCGAAGCGCTGGAAAACAGCGACGCGGTTATCGGCCCGGCGCTTGATGGCGGCTATTGGCTCATTGGCTTTGCCCAAGCCCAGCGCCAACATTTGCCGTTTAAAGCCGTTCGATGGTCGACGCGGCATGCGCGCGCCGATACGCTCAGCAATCTGGCCGGTAAGCGTGTGATGGTGCTGCGCGAGTTGGAAGACGTTGATGACGGCGCCAGTTATCGGCGCTGGCGCCAACAGATGGCGGGGAGGCAGGGTGCATGAGTAAGGTTCGAGCTTTCATCGTGGCGGCGGCGTTCTTTCTGTCGTTGGCGCTGCCAATCTATTTCGCTGCAGCGGCGCTCGCTACGCGCTTTGGCTTGATCGATTGGCGGTTCGGCTTCGGCACGCTCACGCTTGGCTATGGGCCGCTCTTGCTGATGGCGGCGGCAGGACTTGCGCTGGTCGCGCTGGTGCTGGCGCTTCTGGTCAAGCCAAGGACTGGCTTGGGCAAGGCTGCGCTTGCGCTTGCTATCCCGGTTCTCGCGCTCGGCTATGCGGGATACGTGCGCAATGAAGCGGCTTCCATTCCGCCCATTCACGACATCGTCTCCGATGCCAGTGCGCCACTTATGTTTTCAGAGCGGGTGATGGCGTTGCGCGCCGCCGTGCCAGGCGGCAATCCGGTCGAGGCCGATCCGTACGTGCCCGACGATGATCGCTTCGGCGCTGCCGCTGGTCAGTCGGCCCGGGCGCTCCAGCGGAGCGCCTATCCGGACATTCAACCGATCATGCTTGCACAATCACCGGCCGAGGCGTTCGAGACCGCATTGGCGGCGGCCCAAGCTGAAGGGTGGAGCATCGACGCGACAGATCCGGCGAACGGCCGCATTGAGGCCAGCGTTCGTTCCCTATGGTTCGGCTTTGTCGATGACGTGGTTGTGCAGGTAGCGCCTGCGGCGGGCGGATCGCGTATTGATATACGTTCGACGTCGCGCGTTGGCGTCTCCGATCTCGGCGCCAACGCCAAACGGGTACGCGCGTTTCAAAGCGCGTTCGAGTGATCGGGCAGGCGCTGAGTTCCAGCGAGCCGGTTATTCGCTTTGGCGCTTTTGTCGGCGTCTTCGTGGTAATGGTCGTTTGGGAGCTCGCGGCGCCGAAGCGGCCGCAAGCCATCTCAAGAGCGCGGCGTTGGCCTGGAAACCTCGGACTCTCCATCATCAACACGCTGGCGCTTCGCATACTCTTTCCAGCTGCGGCGGTCGGGGCTGCGATCTTCGCCGAATCTCGGGGTTGGGGGCTCTTTCAAGTGATCAACGCGCCTGCGGCTGTCGCGATACTAGGCTCGGTGATCGCCCTCGACCTTGTGATCTACCTGCAGCATCGGCTGTTTCACGCCGTGCCGCTGCTCTGGCGGCTCCACCGCGTCCATCACACCGATCTTGAATTCGACGTGACGACGGGCGTGCGATTCCATCCGGTGGAAATATTGCTATCGATGTTGATCAAGATTGCGGCGGTGGTGGCCTTGGGGGCGCCGGCGGTTGCAGTCTTGGTGTTCGAAGTGTTGCTCAACGCGACGACCATGTTCAATCACGCAAATATCAAACTGCCGCGGCCGCTCGATCGAATTGTGCGATTGGTTGTTGTAACACCTGATATGCACCGCGTGCATCACTCGGTGCGTCGCGAGGAGACGAACAGCAATTTCGGATTCAGTTTGCCGTGGTGGGATCGGGCATTTCGGACCTACCGCGACCAGCCCGCCGACGGCCATGATCGAATGACGATTGGTGTTGAGAATTTCCGCGACCCAGCGAGCTTGCATCTGTCACGTATGCTGCTGCAACCGATCCATGCCGAAGATTGATGCCGCCGCTGCGGCTGGCCTGAGCCGTTAGGCTGGCACAAACCGAAGCGCCGCGCCGTTATTGCAATAGCGCAGGCCGGTTGGGCGAGGGCCGTCTTCGAACACGTGACCTTGGTGCCCAAGGCAGCGCGCGCAATGATATTCCGTGCGCGGCGTGAACAGCAGCACGTCTTGCTTCGTACCTATGTTCGCCTCGATGACGCGGAAGAAACTCGGCCAGCCGATGCCGGAATCGAACTTCCACTCGGAACGGAACAGCTCAAGCTCGCATCCGGCGCAAACGAAAGTCCCGCGCCGATGCTCGTTGTCGAGCGGGCTCGTGCCGGCGCGCTCGGTAGCCTCCTGGCGCAGCACGCGGAATGCCTGCGGTTCAAGTCGCGCACGCCATTGCGCCTCCGTGAGCCGACGAATTGGATCGTTGGCGTAGCGCGCTTCGTTCGCGGCGGTTGGGATTTGCTGCGCCTCAGCGGCGCAAGCGGCGATTGGCAGCGCGGCGGCGGTGAGGAAGAAGGTGCGGCGTGAGATTGTCATACTTTAAGGTACGTATGGCGGGCTTATCTGGTTTCACGCCTGGACTTGGAATTCTAGCCCGGTGAAGCCATCCCCGATGGGGCGGGTTGCTGGCCGTTCCTTTTCAACGACCTGATGCTTCATTTTGCGTTGCATCCATGCACCATCTCAATGACTGGAACCAGCGAACTTGAGCCGTTCACGTGGGCAGGGCGCGGCCGGCCGATTTGGATCGACTAGGTCATTCGCGGAATTCTGTACAACGGTCTACCTTGGCCCTTTGCGGTCGTTCAGTCTCGTGGTGTAGATCAGGCGAGTGACCCGGGTGTTGGTAGTTTGAGAGTCCTGATAGCCATTTTGTGCTGGTCGTTCGCGACTGGGCCTGTTGTTGCGCAAGACCGGTCCAGGGTCGCGGCGCCCCCCCACGCCGCTTGTGTCTGAGCGGCGGCCAATGCCGGAAGACGCGGTGCCTGAGACCGAGAGACTATCTTTCCTGGCGGGCTATATTGAAGGCGCCGCTCCCGTGAGGGAGAGGCGTTGGGCGCTTAATCGAGCGCTTCGCCTTGCGGCACAACGCGACCGCGAGACACTCGTTGCGTGGCGCGCACGAGAAACTGCGTTCTATAGGAGCGAAGCAGCGCGCATAGATGTCGCTGTGCTGCCATCGCCCGCAATGCCCTGCGATTTCCGTCCCGACGCTGAAAGCAATCTGCCCGCGTGCGGTCCACGCACCATCGACTACGAAACTGGAAACCTATTCGAAATCGTCGCGGAGGCTGCCCGCATCGATGGTGATTTTGCGTGCGAGATACAGCTGCGCGAAGCGTCGGCAATCTTCATGGGGGGCGCCAACCCTCACATCACTTATTGGACCAATCTCGCCTCTCGCGCCGCTGACGCGGGGCAAGACGACGCGGCGCGCCGCGTCTGCAGCTACTTGCGCGCCACTCAGTATCGACTTCAAGGGCCTGACCCGTTCGTGAGAGAAAAGGATTGTCTGGCGTATGCCGCGCTTAGGGCGCGGCGCTGGGGAGACTGGTTGGCGCTTTGTAGGGAGGCGTTCGTGGCCACAACTCCTGACAACCCAGAAGCGCTGCTGAGCTATTGTGTGGCCTTCGCGCATACAGGCGCACGCTCTGAAACAGGCGCCGCTTGCGACAGCGCCTCACAAGCGCTGACGGCGCACGGCGCCCGCCTCGCGCAAGCAGCTGCGAGTCCCGACAGCAATGGACTTGCCCTTCAAATAAGGGGTGGTGCACGCGGATCGTACGATGGTGTAGTCGACCGGATTGGGGACGAAGTAGCGCTCCGCGAAAGTCGCGCCGGCGCCCGCATTTCAATGGCTGCTGTGGTTGCAGACCTTTGGGCGACTGAACGCCCTCTGTTTGATGCTGTCATCGCAGCGTGCCGACGCGTCGCCGATAGTGGTGACGCTGACGACGCCTGTGACGTCCCCGACAGCCCACTCACGCTGAATGTCACCTTCACAAGCCGCGCCGAGGCGCTTTCCGGGCTTGTGAGGGCGCTTGGTGGCTCTACGACTACCAACAGCCCGCAGCGCAACTAGCAGGAACAGTTCTACCCCAGCGTTTGCAATGGGGCGTCATGTCGAAGTCCGCAAGCGTCCACAATCGGCTGCGGCCTCAACCGATCGACGCAACACACTCACTAAATCGCTCTGCGGGGGTGCGGAAGTCCAGCGTTTTCCGCGGGCGTTCGTTGAGGCGGCGC
>LNEK01000018.1 GCA_001464425.1 Alphaproteobacteria bacterium Ga0077535 | reverse complement strand
CACTCCCCGCAAACAGAACCCCGCCGACCGTGTCACGCACCTTTCGAGTTTCGGACGTCTACGAAAGCTCCCGTGTGCGAACGAAGCGATGATAGGCACGGTTTGAACTCGGTCGGATTGGTGCGGCTCTATCCTCCTAATTTCCGCGCCGCGTTGGTCATTCCGGGGCCCGCGAACGCGAGAACCCGGAACTCAGGGTAACCACCACAGTGTTGGCCCTGGGTTCCGGGCTCAATGCTTGCGCATTGCCCCGGAATGACGAGCGAGTTCTGATTTGCACCGCTGCGCACAGTTTGGAGCGCGCGCTATTCCACCGCTTCGCGGCGAATGCGGAGGGAGACGCTGCCGACGCGCAGGCCTGCCCAACCGACTGTCGCGTCGTTCTGCACTTCGCCCTCCGGCGTTAACGCCAGCACATCGCGAAAGCGGACGACGCGATCACCGAGGCGGACATTGTATTCGAGCCGGAACACGTTGCCGTCCTGGAAGCCATCAGCCGTACCAACGACGTCTTCGCGCGTGCCGCTGAAACGACCTGGCGCGGTTTGTTCGAGGCGCCAAGTTTTGCGGTCGCGCTCGCCGTCATCAAAGGCGAAGTCTTCAACCAAGGTGAGGACGCGGCCATCCCAAGTGCCGTTCAGCGTCGCGTCGAAGCCGCGGCGCGCGCCGGTGATGGAACGGAACTCCCCGCGCGCGAGCGTGCGGCCAGCGAGCGCCTGCTCGATCGCGATGGGCTGGGCGGCGATGTCGCGCGGCGCCGGTGGGCGCGTGGCGCAGGCGCCGAGGGCCGAGAGCGCAATCAACGCGGCGGCAAAGAGGGTTTGTTTCATACCCCCTCTACGCGCCGCGCCCTGCTCCGGATCAGGCCGCTTTGGCGCCGAGGGCGGTGTAGCGCTTCAGGTGCGTGTCGACGTTGCCGAAGGTCGCGTCGATCATGGTCACGCGCTTGAAATAGTGGCCGACGCGCATTTCGTCGGTGACGCCCATGCCGCCGTGAATTTGCACCGCGGCTTGGCCGACGAAGCGGCCATGCTGGCCGATCGAGACTTTAGCGGCGGAAACGGCCTTGGCGCGCTCGGCGTCGCTTTCGCTGAGCTTGATCGTGGCGCGAAGCGCCATCGAGTAGCTCTCTTCCGAAGCCATGAACATGTCGACGAGGCGGTGCTGGATGACTTGGAATTCGGCGATGGCTTTGCCGAACTGCTTGCGCTGCTTGGCGTACTCTTGAGTCGACGACGTCATCATACGCATGCAGCCGACGGCTTCGTGATTATAGGCGGCGTTGGCTTCATCGACGATGCGTTCGATGAGAGCGAGCGCGTTGTCGGCATCGCCAATCAGGTTTGCGGCGCCGACGCTGACGTTCTCGAAATACACTTCAGCTGCGCGCGAGCCGTCCATCGTCGGGTAGTCGCGCGTGGAAATGCCGTGCGCGTTCTTCGGCACGAGGAAGAGTGAGATGCCTTTGGCGTCGCGCTGGCCGCCAGCGGTGCGGGCGCTCACCAGCAGATGATCGGCTTGCGGCGCGCCGAGGATCACGGCTTTGTGGCCGTTCAGCACGTAGCCTGCGCCGTCCTTCTTTGCGGTGGTGCTGACATCGTGCAGCGTCCAGCGGCTTTTGGGTTCAGCTTGCGCGAAGGCGATGATGCGCTCGCCCGCGGCGATGGCGTTCAGGTGCTCTTCTTTTTGCGCGGCGCTGCCGGCGTAGTTGAGCGCGCCGCCGCCGAGGACGACGGTCGGCACGTAGGGCTCAACGACGAGGGCCTTGCCGAACTCTTCGGTGACGACGCTGATATCGATCGCGCCGCCGCCAAGGCCGCCAAACTCTTCTGGCAAGGGCGCTGCGAGAAGGCCGAGTTCGGCGAAGGTGGCCCAATTGGTTTTCCAGGCGTCTTCGCTGGCGAGCGCCGCGCGGCGCTTGTCGAAATCATACTGGCCAGCCGCCCACTTCGCGATCGAGTCGCGGAGCATGTTCTGTTCGTCGGTGTAATCGAAGTTCATCGATGCGTTTCCAAGAAGTCTTGTTTTTGAGCGAGCGCGTTAGAGACCCAGCACCATCTTCGCGATGATGTTGCGTTGGATTTCGTTGGAGCCGCCGTAGATCGAGGCTTTGCGCCAGTTGAAATAGATCGGCGCCGCGGCGCCTGCGTAATCCGGGCCGACCGGGAATTCGTTCGAGCCGAGGCCGCGCGGATAAGGCTGCGCGTAATTGCCGACGGCTTCGAGCGTGAGCTCGGTGAGGCGCTGTTGAATCTCGGTGCCCTTGATCTTAAGCAGCGAACTTTCGGGGCCAGGACCCTTACCGGCGCTTTCGCGTGCGAGAACGCGTAGTTCGGTCATTTCCAGCGCAGAGAGATCGATTTCGAGTTGCGAGAGTTTGCGCTGGAAATCCTCGTCCTCGATGAGCGGCTTGCCGTCATCGCCGATCTCGGCCTTTGCAATGGATTTCAAACGCTCAACGTTGCGCTTCGAGCGCGCGACGCCGGCGATGCCGGCGCGTTCGTGTGCGAGCAAGAACTTGGCGCAGGTCCAGCCTTTGTTTTCTTCGTAGATGCGCTGATCGACCGGCACCTTTACGTTCTCAAGGAAAACGTCATTCACCTCGTAGCCGCCGTCCAAGAGTTTGATCGGCCGCACGGTGACGCCCGGCGATTTCATATCGATCAAGAGGAAGCTGATGCCCTCTTGCTGCTTGGCGTTGGTGTCGGTGCGGACGAGGAAGAAGCCCCAATCGGCGTGTTGGCCGAGCGTGGTCCAGGTCTTCTGGCCGTTGACGATGTAATGATCGCCTTCGCGCACGGCGCGGGTTTTGAGCGAAGCAAGGTCAGAGCCGGCGCCTGGTTCGCTGTAGCCTTGCGCCCACCAGACGTCGCCGGAGAGAATGCCGGGCAGGAAGCGCTGCTTCTGCTCGGGCGTGCCGAACGTGTAGATGACGGGGCCAACCATCGAGACGCCGAACGGCAGCGGCGGAATGGTTTCGCCACGCGCGTTCTCTTCGAGCCAGATGTAGCGCTGTGTCGCGGTCCAGCCGGTGCCGCCGTACTCGACGGGCCAAGCCGGCGCCGACCAACCTTTTTTGCCGAGGATTTTGTGCCAGGCGAGGAAGTCCTCCTTCGAGAGGTCTTCACGCAGCACTTTGCCCTTCAGGTGCTTTGGGTAATTCGCTTCGATGAACGCGCGCACTTCGTCACGAAATGCGAGCTCTTCCGCGGAAAAATTGAGATCCATCTATCCGGCCCGTTGACGCGCGCGCGAGGACCGCGTGCTGCGTTGCGCGCCGACTATAGAGCGCCGCGTGGGCCTATCAACTCAGCGTCGGGAATACGCTTGCCGCTGCGGCGCCGCTCGGCGATCAGTCGCGCCGCGTCTGCCGCCTCGCGCTGCGCGGTGGCTTGGCTCGCGGCAGGCGCTGGCGTGGCCGGCGTTTGGCGCGTTGCCGTTGGGGACGAGCCCCCGCTTGGCGAGTCGCTCTCGATACGCACTTGGGTGCGCCGCTCGATATCGGTCTGGGCGTTGGCGACGGCGAACGGCGCGGTGCAAGCGACGAGCGCGGTGGCCAGGAACAGGACGTTCATCTCACTCCCCTTCGCGCGGCGCCTCGCGGACGCCGCGCTGTTAGAACCTACTTACGCTGCGTCATCGCTCGCGCCAAATGTGGCCAGTTGAGCGCCAGCGCAGGCGGCTGCCCGTTCTTGGCGCAGCATAGCCCCATCTCCGGCAGATTCGCCGATCACAGCTTGGCGAGCGATCTGGCTGGCTTCGGCCCGCGCCTGCTCGACCGTCGCGGCCGGCTGGCGGAGCGCCTCGGAATTGAGCTGCATGCGGGCGGCGCCGGTTTCAGCCTTCGGCTGGGTGACCACGTCGTAGGCGGTGCAGCGGACGGCGCTTACGAATTGGTCGGCCGACATTTGCGGCCCGGTCATGCTGAGCGCCATCGGAACGGCGACCAAAGCGGCGGCGCCAGTGGCGATGAGTGCGAAACGCATGAGATAGTCCCTCCAAGGTCAGTGTTTTCGCCTGGCCCGCTTTGGAGATGCCGCCGGTTGGTGAACCGGATGCAGCCTTGCTGCGAATTCAGGGTGTTATCGAAATACGATAAACTACATCGATAGTCAATGTGAAATTATCGAAAAACAATACAGGCGCTGGAACGGGGGATTTGCGGGAATGAATCCAGATGGTTAGCTGGAGGCCATGAGTACCGGCCCATCCACGCCCTGCATCAAGGTCTGCGCTGTCAGCGGGCAGTCGGGGCTGTGCGTTGGCTGCGGGCGCAGCTTACCGGAGATCGCGTCGTGGGGGCGGCTGAGCGAAGCCGAACGGCTGGCGATCATGGCGGAGCTGCCGGCCCGGCTCGAGGCGGCTGAAGCACCGACCTAGAAAAGCGCTTCACGCAGCATGTTGAGCGCGACAAGCGCCAGCAAAACAGCAAACGCGCGCTTCAGGGCCAGTTGCGGCAGGCGATGGGCGAGGCGCGCGCCGATCGGGGCTGTGAGCGCCGTCAGCGCGGCGAGCACGATAAAGCCGGGTAGGCTCACATAGCCGAGCGACCAAGGCGGCAGACCTGCAGCGCCCCAGCCGGTCACGATGTAAGCGAGCGTTGCAGGTAGCGCGATTGCGGCGCCGAAGCCGGATGCGGTGGCGACGGCTTGATGGATTGGTCTGCCGCAGAGCGTCAGCACCGTTACGCCGAAGGCGCCGCCGCCAATGCCCATCATTGCAGAGAGCGCGCCGATGCCGCCGGCAATGCCGGCGCGCGCACCGCCGCGCGGGAGATCCTGCCAGACGCGCCAGTCCGGCGACGAGAACGCCATTTGCGCCGCGATCAACAACAGGCCGCCGCCGAAGACGATGAGCAGCACTTCCGTGTTGGCAAAGCCTGCCGCGAAGCCGCCGAGGAGCGCGCCAAGCGTGATCCAAGGGGCCCAGGATTTCAAAATCTCGAAGTCAACAGCACCGGCTTTGGTGTGCGCGGCGAGCGAACGCCACGATGTGGAGATGATAGTGGAGAGCGATGTGCCGATGGCGACGTGCATGCGGACGCTCTCATCGACGCCAAGCGCCGTGAAAACGAGATAAAGCGCCGGCACGATGACGGCGCCGCCGCCAATGCCGAACAAACCGCCGACGAACCCCGCAAACAATCCAGCGCCCGCCAGCGCCAGCATGAACCAAATGAGTTCAGGGCTCATGCCGCATGGATCGCGGGACGGGTGATCTGCGCCAGCGCTTCGCGCACGACCTCAACGCCAGCGCCAGCGCGCACGCCCTTTTCCGACAGCACCCGCCGCCACGCGCGCCCGCCCGGCACACCGTTGAAGAGGCCAAGCATATGGCGCGTCATGCCATGCAAAGGCACGCCTTCAGCGCGCCGCGCTTCGATGTAGGCGATGTGCGCTTCGACAGCAGAGACTGCATCGGCAACGGGATTGGCGGCGCCAAACACGCGCGCATCGACATCCATCAATACGCCTGGCGATTGGTAGGCGGCCCGACCCAGCATAACGCCATCGAGGCCTTCGCTTTCCGCCAATGCGTGATCAAGATCGCGCAGGCCGCCATTGAGCACGATAGTGAGCTGCGGGCGCGCGCGCTTCAGTTCATGCACGAGCGCGTAGTCGAGCGGCGGCACGTCGCGGTTTTCCTTTGGCGACAATCCGCTGAGCCAGGCCTTGCGCGCGTGTACGGTGAAGCTTGAGCAGCCTTCACGCGCGCAGGCATCCACAAGCGTGAACAACGCATCGCGCGGCTCTTGGTCATCGACGCCGATGCGCGATTTGATCGTCACCGGCACGTGCGGCGCGGCAGCTTGCGCGGCGGTCCAAAGCTGCGCGACCAGTTCAGGCTCACGCATCAAGCAGGCGCCGAAGCGGCCCGATTGCACGCGATCGGACGGGCAGCCAATATTGAGATTGATCTCGTCATAGCCGAACGCAGCGCCGATGCGCGCAGCCTCGGCCATCTTGGCCGGATCGCTGCCGCCGAGTTGCAGCGCGACCGGGTGTTCGAGATCGGAAAAGCCAAGCAGCCGCTCGCGGTCGCCATGAATGATGGCGTCGGCGGTGATCATCTCGGTGTAGAGCAGCGCACGTTTGGTCAGCGCACGGTGAAACGCGCGGCAGTGCCGGTCGGTCCAGTCCATCATCGGAGCGATGGAAAACTTATGCGCCTGAGCGTACGCCATTGCGGCGGTTCAATCGCCCGGAAGCCGCGGGCGCGTCAACTGCACTGACCAGCGGAGAGAATACTATTCCTCCAAAGCCTGTAGCAGACGATCCTGGCCCGCATTGACGTAGTTGCCGTTGATCTCCCGCGAGACCTTTTCCGTCAGCGCCTTTGGCGCGGCGGCTCGGAAATCACCCAGTGCACGAGGCCCAGCAGCTACGATCAAGCGGTCGAACGCACCCGTTTCAGCTCTGGCGGCTAGATGTGCGGCAATGCCTTGAACGAACGCGACTTCAATTTTGCGTTCGGGATCTGTGCGTGGAACCATGCCGCTGCGCCTATCGCTTGCACTTGAATACACGCGCCCTTGTCGGTCGTCGAATTCAGGCTTGTGTTGGCCGGAGCGACACTCCTCAGCCAATTCTTCCAGGCGACGCGGATTCCCGTTGAAGCTGAAGACGCGGCAGTTGGCGTCATCAAATGTCGCGACCCATGTAATTGGCTGCTTCATTGGGTGTCTTCCGGGACCGGCGTGCTGGCCGCATCGTCTTCCAGTCGCAGCAGCAGAAGCGCCTCTCCGTATTCTTGCGGCAATAGTTCGAGGGCGCGTCCACTGCGAGTGTAGCGGCGGACTGATCCAAGCACACCCAGGAAGCGCGCTTCGTCGGTGGCGGCGGCCTCACTCGGGCACGCTGCGGCATCTTCAGTGACCGCGCCAAATGAGATGGCTCGATCATAGATGGTCACGAGCGCCGTGAAGCCATTGCAACCAGTATTCCCGGAAGCGACGCCAGCTTCGGCGTCAATATCAAGATACGCGCGTACACCTTCGCCGAGTGAGGCGCCCGCAATCTGCTGAACGCGCCAGCGCCCTGTCAAATCCGACGGAGGCTCGGGTGCTGGCGAACACGCCTGCGTCGCAAGCAAACATCCCGCTGCACAAAGCACGAATATAATTGGGTGGCGCATAACGCCTCTCCTCTGCGCCCACTTGCGGCGTACCTGGAGCTATCTCACACCCTGCGCCCGGCGCTGGCCTTGATCAAGCGCAATGGCGATGGCGAGCCACCAGGCTAGGTATTCGGCGACAGCATCTGGTTCACGGCGTCGGCGAAGCCTTCCAGCGAGAAGGGCTTTACCATCATCGCCATGCGTTCGCTCAGGAATTCGCTACGGACACCCGCGTGCTGGGCGTAACCGGTGATAAAAAGCACTTTGAGATCGGGGCGGACGCTGCGCGCGATTTCCGCAAGCTTGCGCCCGTCCATACCCGGCAGCCCAACATCGGTGATCAGCAGATCGATGTGCTGGGCTTCGTCCTCAAGGATCGGCAGCGCGGCTGCGGCCTCCTCGTGCAGCAGACTGTTATAGCCAAGCTCCTTTAGCGCCTCGCCAATCATCAGCCGGACTTGCGGATCGTCCTCGACCACGAGCACAGTTTCGCCGGCCCCGCGCGCGCGCAGGGTTTGAACCGGCTCAACTTGCTTTTGAGCGTTGGCGCGCGGCAGCCACATCGTCACGGCCGTGCCCTCGCCCACTTCGCTCTCCACCAGAACTTGCCCGCCGGCTTGGCGCATGAAGCCATAGACCATGGAGAGGCCAAGCCCCGTGCCTTGGCCAATCGGCTTGGTGGTGAAGAACGGATCGAAGATCTTCGCGAGCACCTCTTTGGTCATGCCGTGGCCGGTGTCGCGCACGGTGATCAGGACGTAGTCGCCCGGCGCACATTCGCCGCCCGCGTTCTTGGCAATACGCCCAGCTTTGGTTTCGACGCGAAGATGCCCGCCCGCGGGCATGGCGTCGCGGGCGTTGATGACGAGATTGAGGATGGCTGACTCAAGCTGACTTGCATCCGTCATCGCCCAAGCTTCAGGCTTTTCGAACACGGTCTCAAACGTGATGTTTTCGCTTACCGTGCGCTCGACCAGCATGCGCATGGAGGCGACGATAGCGTTGACATCATTGGGCTGGATGTCGAGAGACTGGCGGCGGCCGAAGGCGAGCAAGCGTGACGTGAGCGAGGCAGCGCGATTGGCGCTGGTGAGCGCGGCGTCGATCAGCTCCTTGGTCTCGTCGTAGCGTTTGGCGTTGATGCGCCGCTCGAGCAGCGAGAGGCCGCCGATGATGCCTGCGAGCATATTGTTGAAATCGTGGGCGATGCCGCCGGTGAGCTGGCCGATCGCCTCCATCTTCTGCGCCTGCATCAGCGCAACGCGCGCTTCCTGCAATTGCTCAGCGGCCTGCCGGCGCTCCGAGATGTCGCGCGTAATCTTGGCGTAGCCGAGGAGTTCGCGTTCGGCGCTGAAAATGGGATCGATAACGACGTGCGCCCAGAACGCGGCGCCATCCTTGCGGACACGTTGGCTTTCGACCTCGTAACGGCCTTCGTCACGAGCCATTTTCAAGGCGCGCTGCGGCTCGTTACTGGCCAATTGCTCTTTAGTGTAGAAGCGAGAGAAGTGCTGCCCAATGATCTCGTCGGAGCTGTAGCCCTTGATGCGCTCCGCGCCACCGTTCCAGGTGGTCACCTTGCCGTCTGTGTCGAGCATGAAGATGGCGTAGTCGAGCACGCCTTCGACAAGCAGGCGGAAATGTTCTGAGGTCGCGTGCGCGGAGGCGCGCTCAGCCTCAAGGCGGCGCACCTCACGCTGCACCGCCTGCCGGCGCAGGAGCGCGCGCAGACGAAGACGCAAGAGCTCCGTGTCAGCGATGGAGCCGACCACGTCATCGGCGCCGGCAAGAAACGCTGCGCGCACTAGATCGCCATCCGCCAGGCTACGGCCGCCGACGCCGACGATCAAACAGCCCAGCGGCGCTGCTTCCTCGGTATCACGCGCGTGCGCCAGACGCTCGCAAGCCGTGACACCATCGATGCGCACGTCGAGCAGATTGACGATGATGCAATCGGGCGCCTCAGGCGCACGCAGCGAGCGCAACACCTCGTCGAGATCGCCGGAGGCCTGCATCATAAAATCGTTGGCGAGCAATTGTTGGATATTGAGCCGCTGCGTCGCGCTTGAATCGAGCACTACGACGCGGGCGCGGCGGAAGTCGGCGCCCTCTTGCGGGGTATCCAGCCGCGCGCTGCGCAACAAGGCCGCCGCGCGCATCAGCAATGGTTGCGGATCGCGAGACTTTTGCACGTAGGCGTCGGCGCCGCTCTCAAGGCCGGCGCGCTCATCTTCGCGGGCGCTGGCGCTAGTCACCATCAGCACCGGAACGGCGCGGGTGCGCGGATTTTGGCGCAACGTGCGCGTCAGCTCGCGCCCGTCCATGTTGGGCAATTCGAGGTCAGCGATCACCAGGTCCGGAATGCTGTGATTAAGCAGCTCCAGCGCTTGCTCGGCGCTGGCGGCGCGCGTCACCTCGTAGCCGGTGGCCTCCAGCACGCTGCGAAGCTCCAGCGCTTGCACATCGGAATCCTCGACTAGGAGGATGCGCTGAGCGGCGGTGGGGACGGCGCTCATGTCCGCTCCACGGCGATGAGTTGAATGAGGCGCGGCGCAATCGCGTCCAACGGCAGGCGGATGGTCGCGGCGCCCATGCGGGCGGCGGCGGCCGGCATGCCGTAGACGACAGCGGTGGTTTCATCCTCGGCAATGGTGCAGGCGCCGGCCTCGCGCATTTCGAGCAAGCCGCGCGCGCCGTCTTCGCCCATGCCGGTGAGCAGAATGCCGATCGCCTTGGCGCCGGCGGTGCGCGCCAGAGACTGGAAGAGCACATTCGCCGCCGGACGCTGGCTGGCCATCGGCGCTTCAGCCGTGATGCGCAACACGCCGCCGGGTCCGAGCGAAAGATGGCGATCACCAGGGGCGACATAGACACGTCCGGCGATCGGCGTTTCGCGATCCTTGGCGATCGAGACGCTGAGCGGCGTCTGATCGTTAAGCCAAGCAGCGAAGCCTTCCATGAAGGGCCCGCCCATGTGCTGCACAACAAGAATTGGCGCTGGAAAATTGGCGGGGAGCCCGCCTAGCACTGCAGCAAGCGCGGGCGGGCCGCCGGTGGAAGCGGCGATTGCGACGAGGTTGGCGCCGCCGAAGCGCGCGCCCGGCGTGGTGCGATCGTTATCGTCCGATGCGGGTGAAGAGGCGCGCCGTCTGATCACCGACACTTGGCTCATGATGTAGAATTGTGTGGCGATATGTTTGGCGGCGGACTCGTAAGCCTCGGCGGCCGGGCCAGCCGGCTTTTCCAGCACAGTGAGCGCACCCGCCTTCAGCGCGTTGAGCGCAATGCTGAAGGCTGAATCATGAACCGCGTCGGCGATCACGACGATCGGCGTCGGATGCGTGCTCATGATCCGGCGGGTGGCTTCAAGGCCGTCCATGCCCGGCAGGCGAATGTCCATAGAGATGATATCGGGCGCAACTACTTCGATCGATTCAAGCGCCTCTTCGGCGCTGACGCACACGGCCGCAAGCTGCAGGCGCGGGTCGCGGTCGATGATGTGGCAGAGCAGCATGCGCACGGTTGCAGAATCTTCCACCACCATCACGCGGACTGGTGACGCTGCCGGCTTCACAGCAATTGCCCGATCGTCGTCAAAAGCTCGCGCTGATCGAAGTCCTGCTTCACAAGATAGGCATCGGCGCCGAGTTCGAGACCCCTCTGCACATCGCTTGGATCTGAGCGGGAGGTCATAAGGACAACGGGCACGCTGGCCAGATGGGGATCAGATTTCAGCGTCTGCAGGAGCTGGAAGCCATCCATGCGGGGCATTTCAACGTCCGCGATGATGACATCGACCTGTACTGTTGCGGTGCGCAGTACGTTGAGTGCATCGACACCATCGACGCTGACTAAAACCCGATAGCCCTGCGCCTCGAGGATGCTCTTCTCCAACGTGCGGGTGGTGATAGAATCGTCCACGATCAGCACGGTGTGCCGCGTCGCGGCGCGCGCTTGCGGGGCGGTCACTTGAGGGGTGCGCACGTCGAGTTCGCCGCGGGCGGCGCGGCGCATCAGAGCGCCTGCATCAATCACCACGGCTACAGCTTCATCATCGAACTGCACAGCGCCGGCCACAAGGTCGCTCACGGCGCCCGCCATGTCCAAAGTGGTGACAGTCGCAGCCCGCACGCCTTCGAAACTTTCCGCGCTGAGGCCCAGCCTCTGCTCGCCCTGACGCACCACAGCAACGTGCACGAACGGCCTCTCCCGCGGCGCTCCATCGGAAACGCCTACCGCATTAGACAATGAAACAACGGGAATGACGATCTGGTTCCCTGCGATCTGCAGCCGGAAAACAGAGCGGCCGTCGAGTTCTTCGAAGGCGTCGGCGCCGACCCGCACCACCCGCTCCACTGCGTGTGACGGCAAGGCGAAGTAATCGCGGCCTTCCTTCGCAAAAAGGAGGGTCTGGTGCGCGGCGGAGAGCGGCGTGGAGATCGTGACTTGCGTGCCCCAGGGCGCGCGGCGGGTCATATAGGCCTCGCCGCCTGCTGCACGCGCCGCTTCGGCGACCACCGAGAGACCGAGCCCACGACCGGAGAGTTTATCAACGCCGGCCGCAGTCGAAAATTCCGGGGAGAACACGATCGCCAACAGCGCCTCAGCTGTTGGCGGCGGCTGGCCAAACACGCGCTGTGGCAGCAGCCCGCGCGCGATGGCGACCGCTTCAATGCGCTTCAAATCGGGGCCCGCCCCATCATCTTGGACGCTTACGATCAGTCGGCCGCCCTTGGCTTCGATACGCAACACGATTTCGCCGCGCGGCGGCTTGCGGGCGGCCGCGCGCGCCTCAGCGGATTCCACACCGTGCGCGATAGCATTGCGCAGGAGGTGGATCACGGGATCGCGCAGACTCTGCAGCAGCTTGCGGTCGGCCTGGGTATCCAGACCTTCGACGTGGAAATTGATATCGCGGGAAAAAGACGCGGCCAGTTCACGCACCATCGAATCAAGGCCAGCAAACACACTTGCGGCCGGCGCCAGCGCGATGCGCTCCATTTCGCCGCGAACACGCGCCGCCGCCTGCGACGCCGCCCATGCCATCTGCCCCTGTTGGCGCGCAACAGCTGCGAGCGCCAACGCCAAGGCGCGGCTCTCCGCTGCGAGCGCGCTCGTCTCCGAGGAGGCCAAGCGCGCAGCCACAGCTTCGGCGCTGCGGGCAAGAGCTTGTGCTTGCCCTTGCAGATCATCCAACCGGTCAGAAGACGATTCAATGAGCGCAAGATCGGCGGAGAGCTCATGCAGCGAAGTCGCCAGAACTTGGATGTGCTCGGAATCAACCCGCAGAAATCCGGCGGCGGGGCGCGCGTCCGCCATATCCGGCGCGGGCGCGAACAGCACCTTCACCTCGCGCTCAATCACATCAAGCTGGCGGCCGGCGCCGTCGAGCGCCGGTTCATCAAGCGCAGCGCCTGAGGCTGACACATCCGCGAAGAGCGCCTCAAGCGCATGCGCCGCCGCCTCAATGGCGGGAGCATCCACTGCGCGCGCCGCGCCTTTCAGACTGTGCGCGCGGCGAAACACCTCGCGCATATCGATCGGCTGCCCGGCGCGCGCACGCGCCAGCGCAGCGCGCATAGCTTCGACATGCTCGCTCTGCTCGACCTCGAAAGCGGCCAGCAATTGTTCGCGGATGTCGGCCATTGGCGCGCGTCCTCCGCGTTAAATCTTGTAGCGATCCGCCAACGCCTGCAGCTGCTGCGAGAGCGTCGCCAGATTGCCGGCGGCCTCGTTGAGCTGGCGGGTGCCGGCAGCCGTTTGCTGACTGGCCTGGCGAATGTTCTGCAGCGCGCTCATCACCTGCTCGATGCCGAGCTGCTGCTGGTTGGTGGAGGCGACAATCTGTTGGAAAGTCAGTGCGCCTTCCTGCACGCGGCTGGTGATTTCGCCGATCGTGCGCTGCGTGATCTCGGTGCGCTCCTTGCCGGCGACGACGCGTTTGACGGCCTCTTCGGTGAGCATGACCGAGGTGTTGATACCGCGCTGCACGTCGCCAAGGATGGAACGCACCTGCACGGTGGCGTCCTTAGCCTGATCGGCCAGCACTTTCATCTCGCTGGCGACGACCGCGAAGCTGCGCCCGCTTTCGCCTGCGGCAGCGGCTTCGATGGCGGCGTTCAGCGCCAAGAGGTGCGAGCGCTCGGAGACATCGTTCACGGTGGAGATGATGTCGCCGATCGCTTGCGTCTTTTCGCTCAGTGCAACGATGTTGCGGGCGACGATTTCGGCTTGCTCGCGGATCGCGTCCATAACGCGGGCGGTCTCGTCGACCGCGCGGAGGCCATCGGCGGAGGTCTGCGCTGTCGTTTGGGCGGCGGCGATCACTTCCTGCGCGCGCTTCGTTACTTGCGCGCCGGCATGGGTGATTTCATCGACCGTCGCTGCGGTTTCCTGCACCGCGGCGAGTTGCTCCTCAACCCCAGCCGCCTGCTCCTGCGAGGACGCGCGGATTTCGGCGATCGCAGCGCCCAGATTGGCGTTGGCTTCGCGGTTCTGCACCGCGATCTGCTTCAAGGAGTCGACCATGGCGTTGAGCGTGACGCCGAGACGGCCGATTTCGTCCGTACCGGTGACAGCCGGCTCACCGGAAAGGTCGCCCCGGCCGACGCGCTCTACGAACGCCATGAAACGCTGCACCGGCGCGATAATCGAACGGCGCAAGAGGAAGGTGACGATGATGCCGATCGCAAGCGCTACCAGGATCGCGATGAAGGTCGATATCCGGCTCTCGTTATAAACGGCGGTGATGCGCTCCTGGCCGAGTTCAACGCCTTCATCCGCGACAGCGTGCACCTCACGCACGAGGCGCGCGAACTCGACGCGATGGCGAATCAATTCGTCTTCTTGCGCGAGAGCATCGCTGAGATTGCCGTTGCGGACAGATGCAAACTGGCGCTCGCTTGCCGATTGGATGCCGAGCAGTTCGGCATTGAGCTCGTCCAGCAGGTTGCCTTGGCGCCCCCAGGCTTCACTGCGCTCTGCCGAGAGCGCATCGGATGAGAATTGTTCGGCGAGCGCGTCTGCGCGGCGCAAAGCATCTGTGGTGCGGCCGAGCGCTTGACCCCAAAGGCGCTCGTTCTCGCCGATCGAGCCCGGCGCGCCGCGCGAGGCGAGCGCGTCACGCAGCATATCTTCGCGGTACGCTCGCATTTCGGCTTGCGCGTCCGATATGGTCGCGACCTCACGGATCATGGCGAGATCGCGCGAGACGATCCTGCCGGTCGTGTCGCGGACACGCTCGATCTGGGCGACGCCGTAGAAGCCAAGGACGACCAGCAGCGCGACAACGATGCCGAAGCCAATGATGAGACGATTAGAGATCGACACTGCGGTGTCCTCCATGTGCGGACGGCGCGGCGTCCGCTAACAATTTATCGAGATCGAGAAGCGAAATGAGCCGGCCATCGAAGAGACCGGCTTGAAGTGGGCGGGCATAGCCGCGCGTGGCAGGATGCGAGGCGGCGCCGTGCGGCGACTCTTCGGCGTTGAGCGGGACGACAGCAGCAATGTTGAGCGCCTGATCGACGCGTAGTCCGGCTACGCTGTTGCGCAGCAGCAGGAAGTAGCCGCCGTCGCGCGCTGCGCCGCCGCTAAGCAATACGCCGAGATCGAAGATGCGATGATAGACGCCGGAGCGGGCAATCAGACCAAGCAGCGCTGCATTGGCGCTCGGCAAGCGCGCCGGGTGCCGAAATGGCATTACCCGCAGGACGCGCCGCATGTCCAAACCGAACAGCGCATCGCCGACAGCGCAAACCAGAACGCGTTCCGCATTGCGCGCTTCCTCGCCGAGCGCCGTGCGCGGCGCCGCGAGCGCACGCGCGCGCTCCTCAAGCAGGCGCTGCTCCCAAGCGCGGCGTCCGGGGTTTTCCGGTGAAGCGCTCATGCGGCCGCATCCGTCTGTTCGACTTGCGCGCGCACCATGGCGGCAAAGGCGTGTGCGGTGACGCCTTGGCCTTCTTCAAGCGGCGCACTCTCCGGCTGCGCGGCGGCGACGCGGGCGGCTGTCATAAGAGAGCGCCGCCCTTCCTGTTTGCGGCCAGCGCCGAGCAGTAAGAGGCCCAAGCGGTGATGCGCGAGCGCGAAGTTGCGATCGAGATAGAGCGCGCGCTTCAGATCGGATTCGGCGCCGGCCGTGTCGTCGCTGACGTGGCGTAGAATGGCGCGATAATAATAAAGCCGCGCCGCTGTCGGCTGCAGCGCGATTAGCGCATCGCACGCGGTTTGCGCAGCTTCGTAAGCGCCGGCGTCGGCCAAGCGCTTCACGTCGTCGAGCGTTGACGGCGCTTGCGTTGCTATGGGTGTAGGCGCCGGTGGCGGAGCGGGCGCCGCCGGTAGCGGGGCCGGCCGCCACTCTTCCAGAGTTGGCAAAGCCTGCGGCGGCGCTAGCGCCTGACTGAACTCGCTGCGCACTGGCGGCGCGAACACCGGATCGTCAGCCAAGGTGGCTTCGGCGTGCCCCAGCAAAAGCGTGCCGCCGGGCGCTAAGCGCGCGCGCAGCTGGCGGGTCAGCGCCACCGCTTGCTCGGGAGAGAAATAGATCAGCACATTGCGGCAGAGAATGAGATCGAACTCGCTCCATTGAAGCGGCGCGTTGGGCGTCAGCAGATCGAGCATGTTCTGGCGTTCAAAGCGCGCCATGGCCCGATAGTGCGGCTTCAGCGCCCAGGTGCGTGCGTCCACAGCGTCGAAATAGCGTTCGCGTTCGTCTGTTGTGACGGTGCGCAGCGCCCACTGGCTGTAGCGGGCGGCGCGGGCGGCGGCGAGCACACGCTCGGAGATGTCTCCGCCAATGATCGCAATGCGCCAGTCGGTGAGCTCGGCGCCCAGAAATTCATGCAGCACGATGGCGACCGAATACGCTTCGGCGCCGTTGGCGCAGCCGATGCTCCATATCCGCAGCGCGCGCTCCGAGCGCTTGCGCGCGATAAGTTCGGGCAGAATTTCTTGACGCAGACGCTCGAAGTGATCGGCGTAGCGGAAGAAGTAAGTTTCGCCGATCGTGATGATGTCTTCGAGCGCGCGCCATTCCTCTTCGCGGTCGGCGCCTTCAAGCCGTTGGAGATACGTGGTCAGCGATGAGAGACCCAAGGCTTCCAGCCGCTCGCGCACTCTGTCGCGCAGCAGCTTGTCCTTGTCGGCGTAATAGGCGTGACCAGTGCGCGCGATCAGCGCGGCGCGCAGTTGTTCGAAAGCGTCAAGCTCGCTCATGACGGCGACCAGGCATCGAGACGCGCCTGCTCAGCGGCGCGCAATTGTTCGATCTGGACTTTCTCGGCCGCCATAAGGAGGCGATCGCCGCTCAGCAGATGCACGATGCCATCGTCCAGGCTGAGGTCGCCGACGACACTGCCGTTGACGCTGACGTCGCCAGAGACCTCACGCAGCGCATCAAGGTCAACGTCGCGCACATCGAGGACGCGATCGACGAGGAGGCCGATCTGCTCGCCACCGAGATTCAAGATGAGAACATGCCGATAGATATTGTCGTCCGAGGTGTCGGCGCCGCCGAACAAGCGCTCGGCGCGGACAACCGGCAGCGCCTTGCCGGCGAGATTGAGAAAACCCGCGAGCGCCGGCGGCGTCAGCGGCGGACGCGAGAGCGCCGGCACCGGCGCGATGTGCTGCACCAGCGCACGCTCGATGGCGCAGCTCTCAGTCCCACTCCGGAAGATCACCACGACGGCCATAGCTTTACCCACGCGCCTGATTTTCCCATGGCGGGAATCGGATTGGTAGAACGCAAGCCATCGAGGTGATTTTGTGTGGTGGGCGGGTGCAAACCGTTAACGCGCGCGAGGCAACTCCGCGCAGCACACTGGCTGCTCAAAGTTCCTTCGTTGCGCCGGCAACACGCCCGCTCAGACGCGGCCCACTACCGGCACCAAGGCGCCGGTTACGGCGCTGGCTTCAGCCGATGCCAGAAACAGCATCACGTCGGCCAATTCCTCCGCGCGCACCCAGGCGGCATGGTCGGCGTCCGGCATGTCTTTTCGGTTCTGCGGCGTGTCGATGATCGAAGGCAGCACAGCGTTCACGCGCACCCTGCCCTTCATTTCGTCGGCGAGACTTTCGGTGAGTTTGTGGACACCTGATTTCGCCGCGGCGTACGCGCCCATGCCGGCCCCAGCTTTGAGCGCTCCAGCGGCGCCGACATTGACGATGGCGCCGCCGGTTTCAATCAGGTGAGGCAGCGCCGCGCGAGAAGCGTTGACGGCGGTTTTCAGATTGATCGCGTACATCGCGTCCCAGGCAGCGCCGTCACCTTCTGACAAGGTGCGGAAGGTGAAGCCGCCGGCGATGTTGAGCAGCGCATCAATGCGGCCGGCATTGTCCCTGACTTGTTGCATCACCGCGGTAGTCTGATCGGGCTTGGTGAGATCGACGCCGCCATAAACGAGCTTAGCGCCCGCGAGCTCTGCCGGAGCGGCCGCGTAGTCGAGCATCGCAACCGCGTAACCGCGATCCGCGGCACGCTGCGCCACGGCGCGGCCGAGAGCCCCGAACGCGCCTGTGACGACGATAACCTTGTCCGACATTTTCGCCTCCGCGCGCTTTGTAGCGCGCCGGCGCTGCATCCGAAACCCGGAGTGCGAACATCCTTAGAGCGTGGCGAGAATTGGTTTCGCCTCATGCCACCTTGGCAGGGCGGCTTCGGCCGCCCGCCCTTTTGGCTCAGCCGCGCGCTTTCATCTCCGCCATAACGCGCTGCGCATAGGCGCGGCTCACCGGTACTTCATCGCCGCTTTGCAGCACAGCCATGAGACGGCCATTGGCGTCACGGCGCACGGCTTTGAGACGATCCCAGTTCACGAACGCCGAACGGTGGACGCGCAGCATCACGTTGGGATCGAGCTTTTCCTCGAGGTGAGACATGGTCTCACGGTGCAGCAGCGTGCGGCCCTCCCAATAGAGTCGCACATAATCGCGCTCGGCTTCGATGCGTTCGACATCGCCGACCGGCACGCGCAGGAAACGGCCGCGGTCGCGGATCCAGAACTCACGCTCGTAGCGTGGCCCTTCGCGCTCATCGGATTCACGGCGCAAAGCGTCGAGCACGGCCGCGAGTTCTTCGGCGCGTTTGCCGGCGGTTTGCGCGGCGCGGCGCGTGCGAGCGCGGTCGATCGCAGAGGCCAAGCGCTCGAACTCAACCGGCTTTACGAGATAGTCGACGGCGGATGTTTCGAACGCACGCACGGCATAGGAATCGAACGCGGAGACGAAGATCACGGCCGGACCGCCGGAATCCTCAACCGCATTGGCGACTTCGAAGCCGTCAGCGAGCGGCATCTTGATATCGAGCAGCACCACATCGGGCCGGAGATCACGCATCGCGTTGATCGCCTGCACGCCATCGCTGGCGGCGCCGACAATCTCGACGTCCGGGATATCTTCCAGCGCCAGACGCATCCGGCGCAACGCTAACGGTTCGTCGTCAGCTAAAAGCAGGCGCAGCGGCTCGGCCAACACGCTCTTCCTCCAAAGGCAACCAAATTTCGACGCGACACCCGTGGGGCTCGCGATTGCGCGCAGTGAGCCCGGCGCGCCCGGCATAAATCAGTTCAAGACGCTCTCGCGCATTGGCGAGGCCGACGCCGCGGCGGCGGCGCGTGTCGCCTTCCGGCGGCAGACCGGGGCCATCGTCCTCGATCGAGATGCGCAACAGGTCACCATCGCGATAGGCGGCGACGTCAATGCTGCCGCCTTCCGTGCGCGGCGTGATCGCGTACTTGATGGCGTTCTCTAGAATAGGCTGCAGAATGAGGCTGGGCAGACGCGCGTTTTCCAGGCCCGGCTCGATCGAGAAGCGCACCTGCAGCTTGTCGTCAAAGCGCGTGCGTTCGATCTCAAGATACTTGCGCTGCGCATCCATCTCCGCCGTCAACGCCGCCATCTCGGTAGGCTGGCGATCGAGCGAGTAGCGCAGGAAGCCCGCGAGCTTCAGGATCATGCTCTCCGCTTGCGCGTTGCGCTTCTCCAGCACCAAGGTCGAGATCGCATTCAGCGTGTTGAACAGGAAGTGCGGGTTAATCTGGTAGTGCAGCATCTTGAGCTGTGCGTCGTAGGCGAGCGCCTGTGCGCGTGCGACGGCCCTCGCTTGCGTCATGGTCTCGAAGTGATAGCCGAGTAGCGCTTGCGTCAGCCCCCACAGCGGCAACGCCCAGCCGAATTGGAAGAGATAGATCACGAACGGATACGGCTCGGGCGAAAAGCCAGCGAGCCAGCGCGGCCAAACCTGCTCGCTGTATTGCGTAAGCGGCGCCAGCGCCAAGGCGCCGAGCACCAGCGCCAGGTTGCGCGCCCAGTTCGAACGGCTGGCGCGTGGGCCGGCGATGATTGCGAGCAACGCACCGGTGAGCACGAAATAGCTGGCGACGACGAGAATGCGGTTGAGCAAATAGGGAAAGTCGCTGGCGTCATCCGGCGGATCGGCTGCGGCGGCGGCAGTGCGGATGGCGAAGTACATCAGCCAGAACGCAACGTGCGCGCCCCAGCGCGTCCACGCAGGATGGTCGAGCAGGCCTCTCGGCGCGCCGATCGCTCCTCGTTCGACTTCCCCGTTCGTCATCGCGCCAGCCTAGCGAACTCGGCGCAGAAAGGGGTAACGCCCTTTGCAGTCCGCCCTCTGTTCGTCGCAGTTTCGCGTCGGTTCGTCGTGGTAAAGCGCTTGGGGCTCAATCCGCGCGCGCTTCGGCCTTTTCCGCGCCGACATTTTGAGCCGAGCGCTTCTCTGCGGGCATCGCAAGTTCAAAAGCGTATTCGACGAACACGTCTTCGAGAGGCGCCACAGAGAGGAGTAGCTTTTTGCTAAAGATCGCCCAATCGCGCGCAAGCCCCTTCTTCGGGCGCTTCATCAACGGCCAGCGCAGCGCCGCCATTTCCAGATCTGCGCGCCAGACGATCTCGTGCATGTTGGACATCGACACCCAGCGTGTGTGTTCGAGGTTCGCCATGACGTAGCGCTGGTTGCGCTGCCGGCGATGCTGGCGAAAGCGCGGTGCGAACGGGTTTGGCGTAGTGACGAGGATGCGGCCATCGGGCTTGAGATGGCGCTTGGCGAAATTGAGGAGCGCAACGGGATCGTTCACGTGCTCGATCACATCGCCGATGAAGACGCGGTCGAAGCGGTCGCCTAGGTCGACATCGCTGGTGGCGTCGACGTGGCGGAAGTCGAAGCCCTTGGCGTTGTAGTGGGCGCAGAGCTCCGGCATCAGCTCGGCGGCGACGACGCGCTTGGCGACGCGGGCGATGCGGCCGTGTTCCCAGCCCTCTTCGGAGAAGAACGAAACGTCGTGCTCGCCGGCGCCGATATCGAGCACGTCTTTGTCGCGGCAGAAATCGAGAACCATGTCGAGACGCGAGATTTCTTCGATGCGCGTGATTGAGCGCAGAAACGCATCGACGCCCATGGTCGCTTCGCGGTTGGTGGGATCGGAGGAGACTTTGCGCCAGTCAAACATGCGAAGGCTCACTCACCTGCTGCAATTCTTCAGATAGCGCGCGCCAGAAAGCGTCCGCGCCGTAGCGGGCCCTGAGCGCCGCGCGGCCGTTCTCGGCTTTGGCCTTTAGAGCGTCAAGGTTGGAGAGCGCTGCGGCGATGGTTGCGGCGAGCGCGGCGTCGTCGCCGACCGGGAAGAGCGCGCCGTACGCGCCGTCAGCCAGCGCCGCGGAATTGCCGGGATTGTCGCTGGCGATGATTGGCACGCCATGGTCGAGGGATTCTTGTAGAAGATACGGCAGCCCCTCCCAGAGCGACGGCAAAACAAGCACGTCCTGATCATGGAACTGGCTGAACGGCGCTGCTATCCAGCCCGGGAATTCGGCCTCCAGGCTGGCTTTTGCAAGCGCTTCGCGCATTTGCATCTCGAGCTCGCCGGCGCCAACGAAACGCAGCGCCGGTGGCGATGGCAGGCGCGCGATGGCGTTGATCAGCGCCAAAGGCTGCTTGGTGTCGATGAAGCGGGCGACGAAGTTCAGCCGCGGGCGATCGCCCGCAGGCAAAGCAGCGGGCGGCGGCGCAACGTAGGGGTTGCCGATTTGTGCGCTCCGCACGTTGGGCAGCGATGCATGTGCGGCGGCTGTCTGAGCGGCGTTGAGTGTTATGATGAGATCAGCACGGTTTTTGCGCTTGAGTTTGTCCGAATGGCAGATCGCTGCGGTGCGCACGCGCGGGAAGAGCCGCTTCAGCGCGCCGAGCGCAAGATCGCTATGGACGATGGCGATGTCGGGCGTTGCGCCATCGCCGGTGTCGAGGATGGCGCGGCGTACGCTGCCGCGCTTGGGCGAAAACGCGAAGAGTGGTGAGGTGAGGCTTGCCGGCGCTTCTATGAGCGCACCGCTGGCGCGCACGATTTCGGGCGCGGGGCCGCGATAGAGCGTGGCTGAGCGTACGCCCACGGCTTCGAACATGCGCGCATAATGGGTGACGGCGCTCAATATGCCGCCCCGCCCCTTCATCACCGCGATCTGCAGAGCGTACATAAGCGCGTGTCCCCGATCGGCAGGTTCTAGAGCCTGGCGGCCAAAAGCAAAACGGCCCCGCTGTTTCCAGCGGGGCCGTTCAATTCCGAACTTCGTTTTTGGGTGCGGGAGGGCGCTCTGGTCCCGACAGAGCGGTAATTTCCATCGCGGCATAGAGCCTCCAAAGGGCGAAGGCCCCAGCCATGGCTGGGGCCTTCTTTCTTGGGTGCGGGAAGAGGATTTGAACCTCTGACCTTCAGGTTATGAGCCTGACGAGCTACCGGGCTGCTCCATCCCGCGTCAAAGCGAGCCGCGGGGTATAGGGCCTAGCCTGGCCAATTGCAAAGGGGTCCTAAGCCCCTGCGACGCTACGGGCTCGGTTCGTTTCCGTTGGTTTGCGGTGGTGGCGCATTCAAGAGGCCGTCGATCTCCGCTACCGAGGCCAACACAGCTGAGAACGCGGGCGGCGTCCCGAAAATCATCCCCGCCATGTTCGCGTAATCGCGCTCAAGTGCGTCGGCCATGTCTTTCGTTGGCGTCAGGGCGAAGCTGCCGGTGACGGCGCTCGCGAGATCGAAGTCCGGCCGGTCGAAGAACATCCGCGCATGGCGCACGCAATCGGCGCCCAGGCCCTGGTCGGCAGCCGCCGAGGCCGCCATCCCCGCCTCTTTCAGGCAATGCAGATCATAGTAATGCCGCGAGACCCGTTCCCCTCCTTGGCGCAGCTCCCCTCGCCGCTCAAACCAGCGCTTGAGACCATGGAGGATGACGATCTTGTCCCAGAAGGTGCGAACCGGCTCAATCGTGAGCACGTCGGGAACGGATAGATCCCGGTTTGGCAGCTCCGCGGCCACGTATGGACGCAGCGTCACCGACTGGCTCGGATCAAGCGCGGATTTGGCGCCCAGCTCCAAACGAACGACGGGGCGAACATAACCTGCGTCCCTGGGTTCCACTTCCGGATACCAGATCAAAAGTGTCTGGCCGTGCTCGTCGCTTGCATCGACCTCTACCCGCCCGGCGCCCTTAGTCACGCCCTCCACTATTGAACTCAAGGCCGTGAGAAGTGGTCCTTGAACATGAGTGCGGCAGGCCTCCCGGATCGCTTCAAGCTTGGCCTTTCGCTTTTTCCCCGAGAGCTGCTCAAGCTCCTCGACCGATGCGGTTTCATTCAGGTCGTCGCGAAACACGGTGAGATCGATGTCTTCGGAAAAGCGCTGAATGAGCCCGAACGCTTTCGACAACGAAGTGCCGCCCTTGAAGAGAAGGCGGGGGCCAGCGGGCAGTTCGTGATAGAGCGCATTGAGGGTCCAACAGACCCAGAAGTCTTTCTCAACATTGCCAATGGGAGCGCCGAGCCGATTTGCCGTTGCAAGAAAGAGATCGAGGCGCTCGCGCGCTGGAGCGTCGATCACTTGCTGATAGGCTGCTGCGGTCACGGCGAGCTCGTTTTTTTCACGATGATCAAATCGCGCAAGAACTCCTGCATCCAAATTGGAAGCGCCGCTAAGCCCGCACGCAAATCGTCGCGAATACCCGCACCGTGATCCGGGTCGTCCAAAATGCGTGAGAGTACCGCGGCGATGCGATCGCGCTCCTCCTTCGTGCTCAACATATCCTGCATCCAGTGCAGCGCCTGCACCACGCGCATTGCCGGCCGTCCTGCCCAATAGAGTCTGCTGGGCGCGGCAGTCTTGAAGCGAATTTCCTGATTGCCCAGCTGGATCGGCTTTAGGCGCCCGTCAACCAACACTTCGATCTTCGCCGGCACCGCGTTGGACAGACCAAGGTCGTTGGCGGCGGTCATGCCGTCGACCACAAATCGAACTTGGTCGCGGCGCGCCACCGCCCTGATCACGGCCCGATAGTCGGGGACGGTCGGCCGGCCGGTCAACTTGTTGAGCGCAGGCCGGTCATAAAGGCCCCGATCAATGCGCCGCAGATCGCCGGCCAAAGCCAGTCGTTGCAGGGCTTTGTCCACCGCCGCCCTACTGCCCAGGTCTGCGAAGTCCGCTGGGGTCCAAACGGCGGTAGAGTCCAGACCGATTCGGTCCAGAACCTGGGTCTTAATGTCGGCGTCTGGCGTTTGGTCAGTCATGTCCGAATTATGATGCATTTTTCGGACAAAAGGAACCGTCCGAAGCGTGCTGCATTTTTCGGACAAATGGACTAAAGATTCGTTTCATGCGCCTGCTCCATGTGTCGGACATCCATTTTAGGTCGCCTGACTGCAACGATCCGGACCACGATCCGGAGCGGCCATATCGCACCAAACTCATGCAGGATGCCCGCAACCTTGCCTCGCAGGACGGCCAGGCGGTGCAGGCCATCCTCGTTGGCGGCGACATCGCATACCGGGGCGCCGCCGCCGAATACGACGCCGCTTTGGCTTGGCTCGAAGAATTGGCGAAGGAATGCGGCTGCCCAATAGAGCGGGTATTCGTTATCCCCGGCAACCATGACGTTGACCGCAGCGTCATCACCAGCACCCCTAGCGTTCGGAACGTGCAAAAGGCGATCGCCGACGCGGCGCCTCAAAGGCGCGAGCGGGAATTGCGCACGCAATTCCAGGATGAGGACGCGGGTCGGGCGCTCTTTGCGCCGATCGCCGCCTACAACGCCTTCGCCAGTCGCTTTGGCTGCCAAGTCTATCCCGGACGCCTTTATTGGAAGCAGAACTTGCCGCTCGAGGCCGGCGTCACCCTGCGCGTCCACGGGCTTACATCCACGCTGCTCTCAGGGACTGGCGGACAAGACGATACCCGTGAAAGTCTCTATCTCAGTCCGCTCCAAACCGTGCTCGATCCGATCGACAACGTCGTCAATCTAGTCATGAGCCACCACCCGCCAGACTGGTTCATGGACCATGACGACGTTGACGACGCCGTCCGCGGCCGCGCCGCCATCCACCTGTTCGGACACAAGCATCGCCAGCGTATATATAAAGACGACGGCTATGTGCGCTTCGCCGCGGGCGCGGTGAATCCCGATCGCCAGGAGACCGGTTGGCAACCAGGCTACAACCTCATCGATGTCAATGTCGCCGGCGCCGGCGCTTCGCGGATCGTGACCGTCAATGCGCGTCTTCAGCAATGGCAATCCAATCCCGATCTCTTCAGGCCGATGCTCACCACTGCCGGCGACACTGTTTTTCGCCATCAGATCGACTTCCCCGCCTTCGTCGCACAACCCGCCGCCGCGCCTGCCGCCGCCGCCTCGGCGCCATTGCCGCCGGCGCCAGCCGATACCGACGTAGAGGCCACGATGAGCGATGAGCCCACGCGCAATCTTATCTTCCGTTTCTGGAACCTGACCGTGAGCCAGCGCCGCGATATCGCGCTTCGCCATGCTCTGATTAGCCAAGAGGAATTGGCTCTGCCTGAACCGCAACGCTACGCGCTCGCCCTGCAGCGCGCCAAAGAACGCGGCCTCCTCGATCAAATCGCCGCCGACGTCGCCGCATTGGAGAAGTAAGACATGGCCGAGGCTCAACCCCGCCCGATGCATACCGATTTCGCTCGCTGGTACGCCACGGTTGGCATCGGCGATCACGCGGCCGCCCGAGATGCGCGCTGGACAGGCGTCAGCGCCATTGTCCAAAGCGCCGACCGCGCGGACGTCGAGGCTTTGACCCGTCTGGCGTTTCGTTCGCGTCAGGCGCCGGACGCCGACACCGTGCAGGCTCTGCGCGAGCACTTCAAAGCTGCCGACGAAACGTTCGAGATGAATGGCAATGGCCGCGAACTCGAAGTTCTGTCGGGTGCAGCGCTGGTTGCTATTATGGAGGACACCGCAGATCACGACACCGCTGCAGCCGCCGCGTTGTCTGTGACTACTGCGGCGATGGGCGGCGCGCGCACGCCGCCTTTGCCGATGGATCTCGCGCCATTCGCCGAGCACGCGCTGAAGCGCATCGCTGACGCCAACCGGCAACGCCCGTCTCTGTCAGCGTTGGCGAGCGCAAAGACACCCGCCGTCAACTTTGAAGCGGCAGTGAAGAAACTAACTGAGGCTGAAAATTGGGAAGGCGCCCGCCATGCCTTTCCACTTGCAGCGCAAGCAACTCAGGCGGCTGTCACTACCCTCGCGCAGCAGCAGACGGCGCTGGTTCAGAGGGTCGATCAATTCCTTCGGACGCAGGACGAGGAACTGCAGATGCTCTGGTGGCTGACTGGCGCGCGCAGCTGGGATTGCGATTGCGCCTTCGACGCCGTTGCGCCCGCAACGCGTCCCCTCGTGTTCGCCAAGGAACTCGCCGACCACACCGAGATGCTGCCCGGTCCTCCCTCGATCAGTGCGCTATTTGCCCGCGCCGGCGTGGACGATGCCGCAACCATCAGGCTCGCGCCGACCATCAACGCCGCAGATGGCGCGTGGCTGCGTGCGCTTCTCGGCTCGGCTGATCCCTCGCCGGTTAGCTGCCCCATCCACTTCGCGATCATACGCCAACTCGAAACGGGCGTCGGCGAAGCCTGGGTCCCTGGTTGGGCGGCAGTCACCGAAATCAATCCCGATCACACGCTCACACCGCTAGCGCTCGCAAACCTCTTTTATCGCGAGCGTCTCTTGACGCTGTTTGGGTGATGCATGGCCGACGATGAAGCCGCCGCCGATGCGGCGCAAACCTGCGCGAACAAAGACTGCCGCATCGCAGAAACCGGGCGTTGCGTAGAAGGCCTCGAACTGCCCGACTGCCCACACTACGGGCGCGCGGTTGAGGACGACACCGACGATGAGCTAACTCCCGCCGGCATCGCGCTCATCGGGGCCAATGCCCTGCGCATAGGCGACGTTGGACGTTTGTTGCGCGCCGGCGACGCGCGCTTGATCGCGGTCGTGGGGCCAAGCGACGCTGGGAAAACGAGCCTGATCGCAAGCCTTTATGATCTCTTCCAAGCCGGTCCCGTCGCAGGCGCTGCGTTCGCACGCTCGCTCACCTTGCACGCGTTCGAGCAGGCTTGCCACGACGCGCGCGCAGCTTCCAGGCGGACCACGCCCGACACCGCCCGAACGCCGCTGGGCGAGGTGCGCTTCTATCATCTCGATATCGTAACCCAGCCCTTTGCGCGCCTGACCGTGGCGCTCGCCGACCGCGCCGGCGAAGAATATCGCGCCGCGGCCGATGACACCGCCATTCCCCCGACGCTACCCGAACTCATGCGAGCCGACACCATCACCGTGTTGATAGACGGAAAGCGCCTCCTCGATGCTGGCGCACGGCACAATGTGCGCGGCGACGCCATCATGACGCTGCAGGCGCTGGTGGATTCCGGCGCGGCGCGGACCGGACAGCGCCTCGCCGTCGTGCTCACCAAGCTCGACCTCGTCGAAGGGTCGCCACAACGCGACCGCGCGCTCACTGACTTCGAGGGGTTGGCTGCGACGCTGACGCAGAAGTTCGGCGCGACCTTCGACACGATCGGCCCGTTCAAGATCGCTGCTTCGCCAGAGTCCACGGTCGTTGCACGCGGCGCCGGCGTCGCCGACCTCTTCGCCTTCTGGCTTGGCGCCGCCAATTGGTCGCAAGACGCCGCTCCGGTGCTCGCTCCCTCGCCCCGCGCGTTCGGGCGTTTCGATCGCAACTCAGGCGGCGCAAATGGCTGACCACTCCATCATCGCCATGGGACTGCCGGAATCCGGCAAGTCCACTTTCCTGGCTGCGCTTTGGCATCTTCTCATCGAGCGCGACATCGACACCGTGCTTAAGTTTCACTCTCTGACGGCCGGCGAAACTAGCTACCTGACGCGTATCGCGAAGCGCTGGCGTGAGGCAAAGGTTCAGGATCGGACCGAACTCAATGGCGCGCAGGTAGTAAGCATCGCCCTCCGCGACGCTGACGACGCACCGGTGCAAATCACCTTCCCCGATCTTCCCGGCGAAGCCTATCGGCGCATGTGGGAAGAACGCGATATCGATCCCCCCGTCGCCGATCTGCTCATCTCCGGCGCGATCCTCCTATTCGTGCATGCCGACGACATTCGCGCTCCGAGCTGGGTGGTCGACAACACGGCCTTGTCGAAGATGCTTGGCCTTCCGGTGACGGAGGGCGCCGAAGTTCCGTGGCACCCACGCCTCGCCCCGACGCAGGTTCAACTGGTCTCCTTGTTGCAGGCGTTGCGTCAGCCGCCGCTCGACATCGGACCGCGGCGCATTGCGGTCATGCTATCGGCTTGGGACAAGGCCGCGGGCGAGGGTTTGGGTCCGCACGACTATCTCACAACGAAGCTTCCCTTGCTGCGCCAGTATCTGGAAAGCGGCGCCGATGAGTGGGACTGGCGCGTCTATGGCTTAAGCGCCCAGGGCGGCGATTACGATTCAATTGACGCCGCCGCCCCAACGAAGCCCGATGCCGCGAGACTGCGCGATCTCGACCAGCCATCGAAACGCATTCGTCTCCTGAATGGCGCGCACGAGACCCAGGATCTGACGGAGCCCCTCGCGTGGCTTATGGCGGCTGACGAGGACGGCTCGTGAAGCTCCACCAGGCTCTTCATGGTTACGCCGACGGCCATACGTTGCTCGCCTCGTCGATGCAGATGAAGCCGCGCGATGCGCGCACAATGCTCGTGCTGAGCGATATTTCCGGTTCGGGAACGCGCATCGATGACGCGGGCTATCTAACCGGCTATCCGCTGGCGGAAACAGGCGTGTACGCGCTTGCGCGCACTTGGGCGGCGCCAGAGATGCCACGCCCCGGATGCGTCTGGACCCATACACTCCTCATTGATTTCTCAGACCTGGCGACGCTGGCCTCGCTAACGCCCCTGCTGTCTCAATTCCGCCGACCAGATCGCACCATTCAGTCAAGCTATGGCGCTGTCCTTTCGTTCAGCAACGAGGCGGCGCCGTCCGGTTTGGGACCGGACAACGTGCGATGGGCGCGTTCGCTTATCGGCGCGATCTACGGCGCACCGACTGCGCGCATCATTGCGCGTGCGCCGCAAAATCCCGAGACTGAGCGCACCCTGTTCGCAATTTGGGAACAGCAATGGCCGCGTTTGCGGCGCGCTTTCCGCTTTAGCACCCTCTCCGGAGCGGACCGATCCAATGAAGCCGGCGCGTTCGATCTCCAACTGATCCCCCCGGACGACCGAACCGGAAAATCGCGCTTCCCCGATGCCGTAGAAGCGGGTTTGGCGCCTGCATTACCGTGGGTCGATGATGCGCTTGGCGACCTTGCGCAACCGAACAGCAAAGGCCTGCGCTCGTTCTTTCATCGTGTGGGCGGCGACACCGCTAGCGGTCGTGAAGCGTTTGCCTCGCTCTGCCTGCTGAACCGAGCACTCTCTAAGGCAGGCAATATCGATGACGCCATTAAAGTCTTGGAAAACGATCTGGCCAAGACTCCGCTAAAAGCCGCACGGTCACTCGTCGTCAATGCCGCCATCGCGAACCTCGCCGAGCAGAGCGACAACGTGTTTCGATTTGCGCTCCGCCACCTCGACCTTGCCGACCGAGCAAATCTCGACGAAAACGAGCGACAAATCGGAGCTGCCGTTGCGACACGCGCACCCGATGCGCTCGCTGAGATGCTATCCGGCGACGATCTCTCGGCTCGCATCGCCCTTGCCGGGCTCTCGGCTTTAACCCCGGGCGATCTGGTGCAGGTCGTGCGTGTCCAGCCCGACACGCTCCGCCGCGCGCTCGAACTCCGGCCCAACATAATCTGTGACTGCTCGTTTTGGGCGGCCGGGTTGTCTCTCGATGAGGCGATCGCCACGCTGGCGGTCGATCATGATCTTGCCCGCGGTGCAGTCGAGGCCATGATTGCTGCGGGCCGGACAGATCTCGCGATCCCGGCGACCTCGGCGTTCGGCGCGGAATGCATATTCTCTGCACTTGCCAGTACGCCCAACGACGCCAAATCGGAAGCTTGGATTTCAGCGGCGTCCCGTGACACGGCAGGTGTTGCAGCTTATCTCGGCGGAAGCTCCTCGGCGACTTTCCGGATCTTGGTCGCCATCGCCCGTGCTTCGGCGCCAGACTCACTGCCAGCGAGGCAAACAGACGATCCCTGGGTGAAAGCCGTTGAGCATGCAGACGGATCAGTCGCCGAAACGGATCAAGTCTATCTTCGCGCTTACCTTCTGAGCCGGGCGCTGGGTTGGCGCTCCTCCATGAGCGCCGAACTTGCTCAGCTCAGCTTTGACAGCGTCTATGCCGCCGCAAGCAGCAACCGCATGGCCGACGATGCGTGGGCCATGCTCGACCAACGCTTGCCATGGCCCGCATTCTGGTCCAGTCGCGATCAATGTTCGAGGTTGCGTAGCGGCGTTGTCGACCTCTTCGTCAATCGCGAACTATCAGCCCTCATCTTTGCAGACATCACTGCGAACGACCGCCTGTTCTTGTCGCTCGCCGAAACGGCGGCCGGTACAAATCGCGGCCGGCGATTTCTCAGGCGCGTGCTCAAAGTCATGAAGCAAGGCGTCCGCCCGACCTTAGCCAACCGCATTCCGGTCGTTGAAGCGCTCGTTGACTGGTAGAGTGGCCCGCGGCGTTCTAACTCAACCGAGAAGAGCGTATTTGCAGAGCCTCGGCTGCTCGCTCACGCTCAACACCCTTACCGTTGCGCGCCAATTGCACCGCCACGCGCCAATATTGTGCTGGGCTGACACTGGCACCCGGATAAGGACCGCCGAGAAGATACATGTCTGGTTCGAACCGAGCGCGAGCAGCGGCGCCGAGCGCATCAAGCACATTCGCATAAGGCGAACCGCCGTCGATGCGGACGAGCCAGTAGTTCTGCACGCCGCTCGTTATGTCGTCATCCGTCAGTTCAGTCATTCCAGTATCGGAATATCTAAAGGTTAAGAAATCCCTGCCGGACCGCGACCTCACCATCGGCGATCAGAGCCCCGCCCAAGTACGAGCACTGCCGCCCGCCGATCACTGCTTTGATCACATCCTCGCGGGAGAGCGCCAGTAACGTCGCGAACGACGTCATCGTGAGCAGCGTCCTCAATCTTGTCGGAGTGAATTGCTGCAGAAGCCAGCGTTGGACTCGACGGGCGTCAAAGTTCGGCCTTTTGGCCCTCCACGAAAGACCGGCGGGCGCAACCATCATCCGCGTTAAACTCCGCCACCTTCGCCAACGCCGCGAACAGATCGGGCGCCACGGGTGCGCGAAGCACGATCGCACTTTCACTTGATGCGGACTTGGCGCCGCGCAGCGCCACCAACCGGAGGAGGTTGTGAGCCAGCAAACAGATTGCTTCCGGCAGCTCGCCACTCAGCGATATCCCCGCAAGCGAGACGCGGCTCCAGCGCGTAGAACGAGCTACCGGTGTGTTGTTCGGTCTCGTTGTCAGGCCCGATCTCGAACGCGCCTGCTGGCAACACCCTCACTTGGATGGTTTCGATCTGATCGATAGGCGCATTCAGCCATTCATTGTATGCGAATTCATTTGGTGAGGATGACCGGCATCGCCTTTGCGTGCACCGGGCGCATGAGGTCGTTAGCGTTCGTGGTGTCGAAGCGATACGCCAAGCTATCGGAGCGTGTGCCGCTCGTCGCCGCCGACGCTCCATTTGCTCCGCGTCCTTAGCCATCTCGTATTCCTCCGGCGGCTCGTTGCGCCGGTCGAAGGCGCGTTCGGCCGCCCTCCAATTGGCGCGTCATTGCGCTTGCGTTCCACGTTTGTTCTGGTAGTGTGAATGGCAACGCGTGCATGTGCTTGAGAGCACTCAAGCAAGCCGTCGGGCAATGGCTCTTAAAGCGCGCGAGGTGTCTGACGCACATTTCAGCGCGCGTCAGTTCTAGCGGCTGACGGCTTGTCTCTCCTGGCGCCGTCACGCCGGGCCCTTTCGTTTTCTCGAACGAAGGGTCGCGCATGTCCGCATCTCTTGCCTATTTCATCTTTGCCGAAGCGCGTGACGCGTCATGAGACGCGAGCGATGGCCGACGCGCGAAGAGCGCGATCGCGTTCGCGAACGCATCGCTGAAGCCGGAAGCGTCCGAGCCTGGCTGCTCGCCGGCAAACCTCATCCCGAAGAAGTGCGCGCGCGGAAGCAGCGCCTAAATGCGCTCGCCATGAAGTGCGGCATGAACCCGCCTTATCCCGAAATCGATGACGAGCCGGGCGAGTCGTGATGGCGCGGCTCTATCTCACGCAGCGCGAATATGACGAGCTCTTTGAGAAACAGGGGCGCAAGTGCTGCGTCAGAGGCTGCGAAGTGTCCGAGGGTCTCATTGGCGAGCACTCGACGCCGCAAGTGTGGCTCTACGCCAAGCCTGACCAACTCATGTGCCCAGCCCATCACAAGCCGAAAACGCGCAAGGACATCCAGGCGATCTGGAAGGCCAAACGCCTCAATGGCGAGGTCCTATCGCAATACGAGCGGCGCAAGAAGTTCGGCTCGCAGCTGCGCGGGCGCGGTTTCTATCGGGGCGGCCGATGATCGACGACGCTCTATTTGCCCTTCAACACGCGCTGTTGCTTGCGGCCGCATGGGCAGTGTTGCGAGTTTGGTTTGCGGTCGACCGCGTCATCCTTCGCGTCAGCGCGGTCGCTCTATTCTGCGTCGGCGAATATGCGCCGGCGCTCCTTGCCTTCACTCTGCTCTGCATCGCCGAAAGCGCCCATCGCGCGATCATGGCGAAGCGCCGTGCAGAGGGGTCTTACGATGGTCCCTGGATTGATTGAGTAGGAGACAGTCATGATTGTGAAGATTGGCGGCGATGCGTTTGAACTGGAGCGCGTCACGTTAGGCCAAACGCCAGCATGCCGGCGAAGGAAAGGATGAACGCTGACGACGGAGGATTTCGCGGCGATGCCGGCGCACCATCGGTTGGCGCTGATGGCGCTCATCGAGGGCGAGATCGCGGAGGCTGATCCGAGACCTTGAGTTGGGCGTCGCCGCCTTCGGCGGCCGCGCTGTCGTGGCTTCGCCATCGAGCCGCGGCATCCGCCGCGGCTCGCCCCTTCGGGCGTCCATCGCTGACGCGGGAAAGTTTGCGCGCCATCGTGCTCGCGCGCCTCAAGCGACGGCTTCGCCTCGCGGCGCTTGACCCGCGCTGCGCGCGATGGCCGGGCAGAGCTTGTCGGGACGCGGAGCGCGTCCCTATTCCATTCGACCTCGCCCTGCTCGGGCGGAGGTCGAACACGGAGCAGCTGACGGCGATGAAGACGCGCAAGCCGCCGGAAAAGCCCCGTCGCCCGCCTGCGCCTCGGATTCCATGGACGTGCATTCGGCGCTTCACCCCAGCAGATCATGGCATTAGGATGTTAGTCGAATAGATCACGCTGCGGGGGACGCGGCGGAGGCTTGGCGCTTGCGGCAGCGGGTTTCGCCGCCCGCAAGCGTTTGAGCTTTCGCTCTGCCTCGCGATTGCGCTCGAACACGCCCCGCCCCTTGAACTTGAGCAGCGCTTCTTCAAGCTGTTCCAGCTCTGCCTTCTTCCAAAACACCGCGCCGTGCACCAGCACCGGCGGCGGGAAGCCTTCGAGCTTGCTGGAGCGTGCACGCCAGAGCGTGGTGATGCTCACGCAAAGTTCGTCGGCGACGGCCTTTTGCGGAATGAGGTCCTTGCGCCTCACGGCGTGCGCGGCGCAGCGTAGGGTCTGAGCTCAATATCACGCGTCACCAGCACGCGAACGGGCGCGCCGGCGCGTACTCGCAAGGTCGGACGCACTTCAAGCTCACGGTCGACGATGCGGGCGCCGGTCTGGGCCGCTTGCTGGGCGGCGGCGTCGCCGACACTTTGCGATAGGGAGTTATTGTTCTCGTCATCACCCTCGGCTTCGTTGGCGACGACGCTGATGATGGCGGAGAGTCCGATTGCGATGCCGAGCCGGCCGAGATGGTTGTCCGTCCGATCCGTGAGGCCGGAGGCGCCGCCAGGATCAGTCGCATTCATCTCCTGCAGGTTGATGGACCAGCCATTCGGCAGGATGAGCCGATTCCAAACCAGCAGCAGACGACGGTCGCCATAGCGTGTGCCGTTTGTATAAGTGCCGATGAGGCGCGATCCTTGCGGGATGAGGAGATGCTGGCCTGTCACCGTGTCGTACACCGGTGCGGTGACTTGCGCGATGATGCGCCCTGGCAGATCCGAATTGAGTGCTGTCACCAACGCCGCTGGGATGACATCGCCAGCCTTGATCTCATAGCGGGAGCCAGGTGGCGTGAGACGCGCATTCAACCGCGCATCCTGGTCTTCGCTGGCGTTATCTCCATCAGCGCGCGTGAAAAGGATCGAAGATGTCCGCGCTATCGCTTGGGGGTCAGGCGCTGGCGCGGCGCTAGGGGCGCCTATGCCCCCATTGGATCGGTTCGCCCAGGCAGGATCACGCGGCGGCTGAAGCTCCGCGGTGTCTTCGGACGTTGATTCCAGATCGGGGTCGGCCAATTCAAGATCGGCGCCCGCGAGGTCGTTGGCGCCGTACTGGTCGCTGGCGCCCTGGATGGATTCCGGCGGGCCGCCCGCAGCAGCGACCTGCTGGGCTTCGGCCGCGCGGCGATCGGGACGTTCAGACAACCCGTTGACCAGAGCGAACGCAACGACAGCGCCAGCGAGCAGCATGCCCGCTAGCAACACCTTGCGCGATAGCCGTCGCGGTGAAGGCGGCTTCGCACGGATGGCCAAATTGGGCGGTCCTTCGATTGGGGGCGTGATGTGAGCGGTTGCGCTCATGGCCGCGCTCCATGTCGTGAACGCGTGCGGACGCGATCGACCGGATTGCGCTCGATGCGTACGATCGTCGCCGAGCGCGCGCCCAAGCGGAGTTCCGCGATGTCAAAGATGCGATCGATCATGTAGCGCTGGCCAGACGGCCCCTGCAGCGTTCGGTAGTTGACGAGTTCGGCGCCCTCGCCGGTGACCGCGAAGAGCGGCGGCAGATCGCCCGCGTCGACATTGGGCGCGAACTCGATCCAGGTGCGGCGTCCATCGTCGAACACGCGCGTGGGCAGCCACGCTGGACGTGCGCCGCGCGTGGTGCGAATTCTGTAGTTGAGATTGATGCGGTCGATCGGTGCCGCGACGTCGGCTGCTTGCGATTGAGGATAGGACCAGGCGATCTGGGCCGAATAAGCCGAGCCAGATTGGGCGATTGCCTCGATGAGATAGGTGCGCCGGTCGGTGATGAGCACAATGTTGGTCCGAAGCCCGCTCGCGTTCGGCTTCACCAGCACGACTGTGCGCGGATCTTCCGCCGTCTCGCTGTCGGCCTGCGTCACCATCCAGCGCGACGTATCACCGGCGGCGGTGTCAATGAGCGCCTCGCCGGGCTCAAGGAGGATTGTTGAGACGTAGCTTGGATGCGCGTACACTTCATATATGGCGCCCGCTTCGTAGGCGTACACATGGCGCGCTTGCATGAAACCATCTCGCGTTGGGCTGTGGCGCGCAGCAGAGTTTGCGGCCGCCAAAGTCTCGACCGGCGTTTCTGCACGGCCGCGTCGCGATTGTGCATCGGCGGGTGAGGCCGCGACCATCACAAGGCTGGCGGCAAGCGCGAAAGCAGAACAGCGCGCGATCATCGTTCACGGCTCCAAGAAAAGTCAGAAATCAAAAGGCCCAACGGGTTGTTGGCGATCTCGTCGGCGTTGCGCGGCGCGCGCGTCGTCAGGGTGAAGACGCCGGAATAAACTTCCGGATCGGTCGTTCCGGTCGCGTTGGTGGCGCGTTCAACCCACGTCACCTCCCAGGCGTTGTTCGAGCGGGCGATGATGGAGCGAATGTGCACGGTGCGGCCGACCCGGCCGAGCGAGAGGAAGGGATCATCCTGACGCGCGATCTCGCTGAGCTGCGCGGCCGCTTGCGGCGTCAAAAGGCGATAAGCCTGCAGCCAATTTTCGCGGAGCACGACGCCGTCGGTCGGCAGGGAGCGAACCAGCCTCACGAACTGACCAAGATGGTAGGCCTTTTGCGCCTCGGTGGCGGTCCAGCGGCCGTCGGCGGCGCGGACATTCATCACCTGCCCTTCGGGGCTAACTTCGACAACATGGACAAACGTGCGTTGCTGCAACGCAACGACGACGAGTGAGACGACACTGACGCCGAGCATGCCCAACGCGCCGAACGCGATGGAGCGCCACGACCGTGCCGACAGCACCGCGGCGCCCATGCGCGCGTCCCACTCTTGTTGTGCGCGTTTGTAAGGCGTGTCTGCGGGCGCGGCCGCGTACGAGCGCGCCGGTGAGCGGAAGGAAAAGGTCATGGACCGGCTCCGGATGATCTGGGCTTGGGCTGCATGGCGCCGTAATTGATTTGCGCGCGTGGTGCGCCGCCGCTTCCGCCACCTCGCCCCCCGCCTCCGCCACTGCTGCGGCCGGCGCCGCCCAAGCGGCGTGATGTGCCGATCATGCCGCCCTTGACGGCCTTGTAGACCGCGTGCGCCATGTAGACGCCGCCAGCTGTGGCGAAGGTTGCGCCTACGCCGGTGCGAATGGCGTCGGAGCCGGAGAGATGCGGCTGGCCCTGCACCACCTCGCTCGCGAGCATAGGCGCAAACCACGCGAGGGCGAGGACGGTCAGTCCGAACAGGAAGATGTTGAGCACACCGCCGGCGTTGAGCGTGAACGTGGCCGGCAGCGTGTTGACGAAGGTGATGGCGATCGAGGCGATGAAGGCGAGGACGAAGAGTCTTATCGCACAACCCGCCACCCAGCCGAGCGGGCGCTCCGCCACCCACGACGTGCCGTTGAAAACGCCCCATGGGAGCGCGACGAACGCGGCGAGACTTCCAAGCTTGAAGGCGATCAACGACACGAAGAGCTGCATCGCTAGGACGAAGAAGCCGAGCATCACCAGCACCGCCGAGACCCAGACCGTCGCCATGGCGAAAGCGTCGGTGAAGACGTTCATGCCTTCGGCCATCGCGGCGGTGCGGCCGAAGAGTTCGACGCCGATCTGGCCGACGCGTCCTGGGTTGTGCAGATCAGCCATGCTCATGCCGTTGCCGCCTGCATTGAGGCCAAGCTGCGCGCCGGAGCCGACGATGATGGTGGAAAGGCTCGCCCAATTGTTCACGAGGAAGGCGAAGAGGCCAACGAACAAGACCTTGCGGAAGAACGGCGCCATCGGCGCTTCGCCCGCAAGCGCCCATTGCGCGCCGGCGAGCGTGATCGAAATGACGATCAGAGCATTCAGGACATAGGTGACGTCGCCTTGGATCAGGCCGAAGCCTGAATCCGCCAGCGCCAGGAACTGGTCGAGAAACGAATTGAGGGAAGCCGGATCCATGTCAGAACGCCGTGCGCGCCGGTTCGGTTGAACGCGTGGTTTCGGTCGGGAAGGCGCGGCGCTGGATTTCACGGGCGCGTTCTTCGCGCGCGAGACGTTCCATGCGCTCGGTTTCAAGCGCACGCCCTTGTACAATCAAGAGAGCATGAATTTCAGCGAGCTGGCTTGCAGTGACGCCGAGCAATTGGTTGCTGGCCTGTATCGCGCCGGTCTGACCTTCAGCGCTTGATGACGACTGAAGCGCGCGATCGATGCGATTGCGCGACCCCTCAATCGAGCGCGCGGCGCGGGCTTCCGCTTCCATGGCGCGCTGCAGACTGTCGCGGCTCTCGTGCTCCCAACGCTCGGATTGCTGCAGCACGCCTTCAAGATCGAAGTCCTCCCAGGTTTCGGGATAGAGCGTGCGCAGGTTTTCGCCAACCTGATTGACCTCGAAGGCGATGCCTTGGGCGGAGTCGAAGAGTTCGCGCGCTTCAGAGATTGATTGGGTTAGCTCGGGCGAGAGCTGCAGCGGGTTCTGCCGCAGCATTTGCGTCGCCTGCTCGATCTGACGGATCTGGTTGTTGATCTGCTCGAGCGCGCGTGCGGCTTGCAACAGATTCTGCGCCAGGTTGGTCGGATCAATGACGGCCATCTGCGCGCGTGCCGGCGCGATTGGCGTCACCGCGACGATCGCGGCCAAGCCGAGCATCACGAGAGATCTGAGTGCCTTCTGCATGGTCCCTCTCCTATTCCGCGGCGATCAAGGATTGTTCGGCCGAGGTTGCTGGCGATCCGACTTTTTGCTTGAAGCGCCGCACCGCATCGGCCGCGTCGCCGAGGCCGCGTGCTTCAAGCCAGGCGAACGCGAAGTTTTGGGCGCCACCCTCCGCGATGACGCGATCCATCCACGCGTGGTCTTCGGGGCGCGAGGCAGCGACGAAGGCGAGCGCGGCGGGGCCGAGTCCCAGCTCGAACAAGCGGCAGCCTGCGCGTGAGGCTAGATAATAGTCGCGCTTCGGCGTCGCCGTGGCGATGAGCGCGATCTGGCGAGCGTTGAGCCCCAGCGATTCGTAGAACGCGGCCGAACGTGGCTCGCGGGCGCGGTCGTTGGGCAGGAAGATGCGGGTGAGGCACGCTTCAATGATGGTCGAGGCGATCGGGCTCGCTTCAACGTCGGCGAGTTCCTGGCTAGCGAAGATAACGGCGACGTTCTTCTTGCGGAGCGTCTTCAGCCAATCCTGAATTTGAGAAGCGAACGCCGCGTCCTTAAGGAAGAGCCACGCTTCGTCCAGAACGAGCAAAGTGGGCTTGCCGTCGAACCGGCGCTCCAGCGCATGGAAGAGCACGGAGAGAACCGCGCTCGCCGCATGCGGACGGCGCATGAGATCGCCCATCTCGAACGCCTGGACGCGGCCATAGCCCAAGGTCGACTGATCGTCGTCGAGCAAGCGCCCGTATGGTCCCGCGCGCGTGAACGGCGCCAGCGCAGCGCGAACAGTCGCGTCCTGGGCCAATGCCGTTAAAAGGGTCAACGTCCGGTCTTCGAGCGGACGCTGAGCCAGCACTTCCAGCGCGCGCCAGACCTCGGCGCGCAGTTCGGGCGTCACCGTCACATTGGCGCTGGCGATGAGGCTCGCAATCCAGTCGAGCGCCCAGCTGCGCTCGGCAGCGTCATCGATTGTCGCGAGCGGCTGGAGGCCTAGAGCGTCCTCCTCGCCAAGCTCAAAGAAGTCGCCGCCAAGACCGAGGATGGTCGCGCGCGAGGACCGGTCCTTGTCGAAGAGGAAAACCTGCGCATCAACGTAACGGAGCCATTGCGCCGCGAGTGTCGCGAGCAGCACCGATTTGCCGGCGCCCGTTGGCCCTACAATCATAGTATGGCCGACATCGCCGACATGAAGGTCGAGCCGAAAGGGCGTCGCGCCATCGGTCGCGGTGAGCATGAGCGGCGGTGCGTTGAGATGGGCGTTGCGCTCCGGCCCCGCCCACACCGCGCTGGGGCCGGCGTACGTCGGCATAAGCTTGGCCTGGCAAGCTGCCGAGCCAGGCCTCGACGGCGTTGACGCTTTCGACTTGCGTAACGAAGCCCAATGCGTCGGCGACCTGCTGGACCTGCCGGACAGCTTCGTTCGCCTGCTCTTCGTCGGCCTCAGCGACCGTGATGGTCAGAGTGGCGTATCCCGCTGAGACGGCATCTGCGCCGAGTTCTTGCAGCGCAACGTCGGCGTCTTCGGTTTGGTTCGCCGCGTCATTGTCGAGGAGCGCCGCCTCTTCGCGGAAGAGCGCCTCGCGCAATAGCGTGAGCAAACCCTTGCGCTTGGAGAACCAGCGCTTGCGGATCTTCTCGAGTTCGCGGCGCGCTTCTTCTCGATCGAGGGGAAGAGAGCGGGTCACCCAGCGGTACGAAATCGGCAGGCGGTTGAGCTGATCGAGCAATCCAGGTTCGGTTTCGGTAACGAAGCTGCGGATCGAAATAATTTTGAGATGGCGCCCGCCAAGCTTTGGCGCGAGTCCGCCGACAAGTGGCGCGTCGGTCAGCAATTGATCGAGATGGAATGGTGTTTCAGGCACACCCACGCGGTGAGGCCGGTCAGAGACGCAGTCGTGGAGATAGGTGAGCGTCTCTTCGTCGGTGAGCCAGCGCGCCTCTGGCATTGCGGTTTCGAGCAGCGCCATGAACTGATCGGCTTCTTGGCAGAAGCGTTCGAGGTGGCGGCGATAGTCAATCGACGATGTGGTCTCAGCGCCGCCTTCGAAAACCAGGTTCTCGAGCTTGCCCTGCCGCTCGGCTGGCGGCAGCCAAGCGAGCGTGAGGAAATAACGGCTCTCGAAGCGCGCGCCGGCCGTCTCGAATACAGCGCGACGTTCTTCGTCGATCAGCCACGACACTGCGTCAGGCCACTCGCTATCGGGATAGCCAGGCGCCGGCGAGCGGCGCGCTTCGACGTGAAAGCACCAACCCGAACCGAAGCGGCGGAAGGCGTTGTTCAATCGGCCGCTCGCCCCCATGAGTTCGGCGGCGACGGCGGAATCTAGATCAGGGCCGCGAAATGCGAGCGTTCGCTGAAACGCGCCGTCCTTGTTTAAGACCACGCCGGGGGCAATCAGCGCAGCCCAGGGCAAGAAGTCCGCGAGCTTGGCGCCGGTCGAAGCGTAAGGGCGAAGATCAAGCATACGCGTCACGCTCCGAGATAGACGGGCTTGGCCAAGTGCCGCGGCCAAGTTTCGAGAAACCAGGGATCGCGCGCGGCCGCCCACGCAGCGGCGCCTTGCAACACGGTCCAGAGTGGCAAGCCGACGAACGGCTGCTGCAGGCCAAAGCCGATCGCCGCGCCGATGGTGGCGTTGAGGATTGCGAAGGCGCGCGGCACGCCCCCCAACAGAATGGGGCGTGTCAAGCTGGTGCGCAAAGGCATGGCGTATCCGTCTGGCTCTTCGTCGTTCACGAAGACCTCCTCTGTCGTTGTCACTCACTCAAAGCGGCTTCAGCCGTGCGCTGTCAGATCAGCGCCCCGCCGGCGAAGCCGAAGAAATCCAAAAAGAAAGAAACCGCCGCAAACATGACGGCGATGCCGAGGCCCACGAAGGCGAGTTTGCGCACGCCGCCACCGCCTTCGGAAAAGATGATGGTGACACCGGCAATGACGATCGCGATGACAGCGGCGGCGCGCGCCACCGGTCCCGTAATCGAATCGACAATCTGTTCGAGCGGCCCTTCCCACGGCATGCCCGAGCCGGACGCATAAGCTGGTCCTGCAATCGCGATGATCGTGATTGTTAGAGCTGCTGCTTGTGCGTTGACCTTACGCATCGTCATATCCCCGCCTCGCAGAGGCCTGTTGAGGATAGTTTCCACGAAGACGCGCACGACGAAACGGCTTTCAAGCTTTGCGCGCAGCCGCCGACGCGTGCTCTCACAGCGCGCGCAAACACCTCGTCACACCTCGCGAGTTGCACTCCGAGAATAGGACGCGTCGCACTGCGCGCGGTGAGCGCGTTGCGTATTGTTTGCAGTGTGGTGATGTTTGAAACGTCGATTCGCAATCAGAGCCGGTGCTGCACAATCTCAGTGATGCTACGGCCGGTCTCTGTGCGGGCGATGAACACAACCATATCCACGGCCGCGTTGATGAGCCGTGTGGGCGGCGCAGCACTTGCCTCCATCGCCAAGTCCTCTAGCCGCGGCAACGCATCTGCGGCTGAGTTGGCGTGCAGAGTAAGCAGCCCGCCGGGATGCCCGGTATTCCACGCTTTGAGAACCTCAAGCGCCGCACCGTCGCGAACCTCCCCAACCACGATCCGATCGGGGCGCAGCCGGAGCGTCATCTTGACCAGATCGCGCATCGACGTTTGCGGCTCGGTTCTCTTGGTCAGCATTTGCACGCTGTTGGGGCTGGCGCAATGAAGTTCGCAAGTGTCTTCCAAAATGATGACGCGTGCTGTGAGGAAAGGTGTTTCGGCAAGTAAGGCATTTAGCAGGGTCGTCTTCCCGGATCCTGTGCCGCCTGCGACGATAATATTTCGCCGGTGCGCCACGGCTGCGCGCAAGACATCGGCTTGAGCCCTTGTTGCGATGCCAGCTGTCACATAGTCGTCGAGTTCAAAAATACGCGACGGACGTTTACGGATGGCGATCACCGGCGCCTCGACGAGCGGCGGAAGCAGCGCCTGCACCCTGGCCGCACTATCCGGGAGAATAGTCGAGAGCGCCGGGCGTTCGGCTCCCACGGTTTCGCCCGCTTCGTGCGCCAGCAAACGAATGGCGGTTTCGCGCTCCGCGATCGAAAGTGTGTGCGCAGTCGGTTCAAGGCCCCGTCCCAATCGATCGAGCCACAAGCGACCGTCAGCGTTCACCAGCGCCTCAACAACGTCGGCTTCGCCTAAGGCATGCGCGACGGCCGGGCCCAGCGCGCGCACCAAGGCTGAGCGGCGGCGTGCCGAAACGAGCGCATATCCATCGCCGCTCATGGCGCCGTTGCTCCAAAGTCTCCGCCGGCGCTGGCCGCGTCCTCGCCGTTCGGCACATTGCCGCCGCTGATCGAGCGCCCGCCTCGCAAAGCATTGGCGACCATTTGGAGGAACCGCTCGAACCGGGCCTCCGCACTCGCGGCGGCGCTGTCTTCCAGCGCCTCGTCTATCGGAGGATTGTGTTCGAGCCACACGCGGATGAAGAGCAGCAACACTTCTTTGACGATGAGCCCCTCGCCGATGACCTTATCGAGGCGCGCGTCGAGACGGCTTGCGTTCCGCTGTTCGCTGACCGGCGGCAGCGGGTCGCCATCTCGGCCAGCATAGCGTGCACGCACCGCCTCGGCGATGACTGACGATTCCGACCGGTGCTGATCGCGAGCAATCTTCTCGATTTTGACTTCGAGATCGCGCGTCAGATAGACCGTGATGCCCTTGCGCGGCATGGCGCTCAAATCCCCTTCGAGCGCGGCGGCTCGGTCATCCGCGAGCCATCGGGATTGCAAAAGCTGGCGAGCGCCAGATCGGAGATCTTCGGCCCCGCTTCGGCGGGCGCCGGTGGCGGCGCGGTCGGCGGCGTCGGCGGCGCAACCTTCGCTTCATCCGCGTCGAACAAGTCGGTTTGCGCGCGGGGCGGCGTTGACGGCTCCGGCCGCTTCGCTGGCGTCACCGGCTTTTTCTCCTTCACCAGGCGGCCGAGAGCGCGCACGTCGCGCCACTCATTGTCATGTACGAGCGCGGCGACGCTGGGCGCGGCGGGCCGCAAGCGCTCTGCAAAGATCCGCTCCTGATCGAAGCGCAGTTTCTTCGAGCGGATGGGCTTGCAACCAGAAACGAAAATGAGCTGTTGGTCTTGAGGAAGACCGCGCACGTCTCCAGGCAGCAGCAATGGCCGGCGCTCTTCGCGATAGGTAATGGCGCCTTTCTGCGGACCTAGGATTGAGCGAGGCCGATGTTCGCTTTCCTGCGGGCGCATCTCCCAGACTTCACCGCCCATTTCCGCAATGTGTTTGGCGGTCTCTGGATCGGCTGCCGCGAATGAGGTCACGCAATGACAATTGTCGAGGATGACGTTGTCGCGACCGTAAGCTTTGATGACGTGATTGAGCGACTGACACACAAGGAAAGCTTTGAGGCCATAACCGGCCATGGCGCCCATCATCTTTTCGAAGAAGTCGAGACGGCCGAGTTGAGGAAACTCGTCGAGCATCAGCAACAAGCGGTGGCGCTTCTCACGGCCATGGCCGTCCCGGGTCTGATCTTCCATCAAAGTGCGCGCGACCTGACCGATGAAGAGACGCATCAGCGGCATGAGGCGTGGGCCATCTGACGGGGGCGGCTGGAGATAAAGTGTGACCGGCCGCTCTCCGCACATGAGATCGCCGATGCGAAAGTCCGAGCGGGTGGTTTTCTCGACCACAACCGGATCGGCGAAGATGCCAAAGAAGGATTCCGCAGTTGCTTTGATGCCCGAGCGAAGGCGCTCCTCGCCGGTTAGATAGGAGGTGGAGGCGTGCAGAACTTCGGGGTGCACCTCTGGCATGTTGGTGCGCGGATTAAGGCGATGAAGCGTCAAGCGCATCTCGTCGGCGGCGCGGTCGAGGTCGGCGAGCTTTTCGCGCACGACCGCAAGCGTTTTGCGCGCCACCGGTTCAGTGTAGAGCACGTGCAAGATGACGCCGGTCAGAATGTTCTTGGCGCTGTCATTCCAGAACCGCTCGCCGCCGCGTGTTTGCCCGTGTGGATCGACGATGATGTCGACCACGTTTTGGACATCGCGGACTTCGTTTTCGCCTTTGCGAATTTCGAGGAGCGGATTGAAGCAATTGGATGAGCTCTGGGTCGGCGCAAAGCGCAAGACTGGTCCCAACAGCGCGCGATACCCAGACGCGCCCGGAAAGCCGTGCCGGGGGTCGCCGTGGTCCAGTTCTCCTTTTACGTCGAGCACGATTGCTGAGCCGCTCCATGACAGAAGCGTCGGCACGATGTGCCCGCGGCCTTTGCCCGAACGCGAAGCGCCGATCAGAATCTGATGGCCCAGCCCGTCATAAGCCAGGATTTCACCCTGGAACCTGCCGAGGATGGCGCCTTGCTCTGCAAAGAGCCCGGCCGACTCTATGTCGGCGAAATTTGCCCAAGCGTCTTTGCCGAACGGTTTGAGCTGGAGCCGTTGTCGTAACCCGAGAGCCGCGACAAGAATGCTCGCCGCGAAACCGGCGAGCACGATGAGACGTGCGATCGCGAATGGCTTGGGAAAGCGATCTGCCCAGCGCTCAGTCCATTCGAACACCGCCCAAGGCGCATAGAGAGCGCCGGCTTCCGTTCTCATCCACGGTTCACCCAGCGCCGGCTGATACGCGAAAACCTGCGCCAGATATTGCGTGGCGGAGCCTGCTCCGATCAGCGCGACCAAAACTGAAACGGCAATGATGATTGCGCTGCGCATGTCCGCTCGCATTGGCGTCGCTAGCCACCTTGAGCCCCGGGACGCGCAGCGTCATTGGGCCGAAGGGCCCATTGCCAAGAGGTTGTTTCCCTAGCTACGGGAATTCCGTGAAACGCTTGATCTCCCTACGGCCCGCGTGCTGACCTTCGTCGGGGGACGTGGCCGCATCTTTCAATTTGATACGTGGCGTGAGCAAATAGGCTTCGACCCCATGAAACACGCAACGCAGTTTGGATCGGACACGCTCGGTGATGTGGCGCGCCTCTGCGAGGAACATTTCAGAGCACACGGCCTAAATATCCTCGCCCGGGTGCGGGAGTCAGATCGAGCTATGGACCTAGCGCTCAGTTCGACCGCTGGGGATGTTCTAACCGTTGTACGCTGCGTCGTGCGGATCGAACCCGTCGATTATCGCGCTCTGCGGACGATGCTCATCCAAGGGGACTTCAACGGCGCCGCTCTGGTTTACACTGCGGAAGAACAGCCACACCGTTCGAGTGAGATACCATCCTATCCTCTGGCTCGCATCGATGAACTTGCCGCTTCTCTCCTCGCGAGGAGCGCTAAATAAAACACTCACTCTGCGTGCTCTTGGAAACGAGCGCTCGCGGCTACTCAAACCACCTAGCGTTTCAAACGTACGCCCGCGCCGCCATCTTTGCTCGACTTGGGATCGAGGAAAATTACGCCGGCACCTTCCAGGGCTCGGCGAACGGCCTCCACATTCGCCTCCGTGCTACCCGATGGGCCGCGCGCGCCTTCCATCCGCTTGATGGTCTGCACAGAAAGCTTTGTTGCCTCGGCAAGCTGCTGTTGGCTCCAATTCAGAAGCCCGCGCGCTGCCCTGATTTGTCCGGCCGTCAGCAAATGTCACCTTTAGCGCCACAAGTCACTTTTAGTTTGACCAAAAAGGCCAGAAGGACTAAAAGGCGACTCCTGTAGCTGAAGGTTACCTCAAATGACCCGACGCCCACCATCGGCGGCGAACGCGAGTGCGTGCCGAAACGAACCTACCCGCCGACTGATCCTGGGAGCCGCCGCCACGCCGCTCCTCCCTGGCGCAGCGCGCGCTGCTGATCCTGCTGCTGACGCGTGCCACGCTTGGCTCGCGCGCAACTCTGAACATGAGCGTCTCGCGGTTCAATGGAGCCGGTTGGAGGCCCGCCTGCATCGCGAGCACAACTGGATGAAGCTAACGCGCGCTCAGCGACGGCGCTTTCCTGAGAGCCGAGAGTTGGACGATCTCGACGATCGCATTGAGGTGCTTAGCGACGAAAACGGCGCCTTGCTCAAGGCGCTTCCAGCCATCGTCGCCGCGTCGCCGATTGGCATTTGCGGCAAGCTCAACATCGCCATCAAGGAGACGAACAACGCGTGTGAGGATGTGCATAGACTGATCTTGAGCATCCTGCGCGATTATCGCGCACTGCATGGGGACGCGTGAGGCCATGGTCCGCACGTCCCGCCGCAACGTGATCGCTGCGATCGACGCGGCGCCCCGGTCGATGCGGTTCTCCTCTTTGACTTCAAGCCAGAGCGAGACGAGTTCGATCGTGCCGCCCTTTTGCTCGCACGAACGGAATTTGCCGAGCGATTTGGACTGACCGAGCGAAGCATGAACGAGCAATCATCGAGCATGGCTAGCAGGCTTCCAAGCCTGCCTTCACGCTCGGTGACAACACAACCATGACTCTCCCCGCGCAAAGCTCTGGGACACGAATTCTGTCGGGCTCAGGCCAGAACTCGACCTACCGGGCTGACGCCATCGACGGCGCGCCCTCAAGCAGAACCTTCACCGCATAACGTACATGGTCGGAAATCTCATCGTCAGTCAGGCCATAGTCGTCCTCCAGTGTAGCCCGATACTGGTGGGGGCCGCGCACCAAGGCGAAGAACGCAATCGCAGCGGCGTGCGCATCGTCGAATTTCACCGATTCCTTGGCAGCCCGCTTCTCCAAATAGTCGGCGACGGTCTCGACCACGCGATTTGGTCCAACCCTAAGGCATTCCTTCGCGGCCGCCGGGAAATCGGCGCTCGCCGCAACTATCATTTTGAAGAACCGGCGCGACTCCGCGCTCAAGGCGCGACGAAGATAGTGCTCCCCAATCCGCTGCAGGCCCGCTCGCAACGCAAGCGATGGATCGGCTACCGGGCAGAGATCCGCGGCGAGCCTCGCATTGCATTCCTCCAAGACCGCTAGAAACAGGCCCTCTTTATTGCCAAACTGGGAATAGAGCGTGGCAAGAGAACCACCGGTCAGCTGCACGATGTCATTCACGCTGACTTGCGAATAACCACGCTCGCAGAAAACTCGTAGCGCGGTTTCCAAGAACAGCCGGCGGCGAGCGACGCCGCGATCACCGGATGTCGATGCTGCACCTTGGCTCATGGTCCAATCGCCTCGGATTTCCTCGGTGGCGGATCATGCTACCAAACGGAGAGCTGCACCGCCATGGGTACCCCCCAACCACGTTTGGAGCTTCACACGCGCAGATCGGGCCGCAGTCGGAACGCAGGCATTGTTCGAGGCATGGTGGCCGCGGCTGTTCTGGCCTGAAGCGCAGAATGCTGGGTTCTATCCAGCATGCAGGGCTACAAAACCTCAAACGACTTGATCAAACGGGCGCGGCAGTGAAGGCATCCGCCAGGCGCACTGAAGGCTCTGAAGACGCTGTCTACGCTTTTCCGATTCTGCCACACTAACGGCATCAACTTGGAGAGGCCGTCTGCCCTGCCCGCCACGCGGCGGGCTCGTCTTGATTGCTCCGAACCTCCGATGTCTCATCGACATGGACGGCGGCAATGGAATGGTCCAGCGACGTGCGCGCGCCAACTAAACTCATTTTGCGTAACGAGACGATTCGACTGGGCTCATCTTCAAGACACTGACAGGCTGCGATGTGCTTGCCTGCAATGTCGTCGAGCCGGCGGTCCATTCAAGCGATAAGGGTTTTGTCCCACGAGGCCTGCGATGCCCCACGCACATGCGCCTCCTAAGTACGGAGCACGTCCATGACCACGGAGATCGACGCAATTGTCGGCAAAATCCGCACGCTTGAGCACGAATTGGAAATCGAGTTCGCCAAGCGGCGCGCCGGTTTCCGCTACGGGCTGGAGCGCGGCAAGATTCTCTTCGAACAAGAAGTGATCCGCCGCCATCGTGCTTTGCGCGTGGGGCTGGGACGTTATCTCCTCAGGGCGCGCCCGCTTGTCGTCCTCACGGCGCCGATCATCTATTCGCTGATCGTTCCATTTGTAGTGCTTGATCTTTGGGTGTCGCTCTACCAGGCGCTTTGCTTTCGCGCCTACGGCATCCCTCAGGTCAAACGCGGGCGCTACATCATTCTCGATCGCGCCGGACTGCCCTATCTGAACGCGCTGGAAAAACTCAACTGCGCCTATTGCTCTTACGTCAATGGCGTCATCGCTTATGTGCGCGAGGTTGGATCGCGGACCGAGCAATATTGGTGTCCAATAAAGCACGCCAAGCGCGTGCTGGGCGCACACCCGCGCTACGCCGCGTTTGAGGAATATGGAGATGGGGAACGCTATCGGGTGGAGCTTGAACGCCTCCGCATCGCCTTGCAAAGCGAGAAGGACGAAAGCGGAACCATTGTCGACACGGCGCGTGCCGCACTCGACGCCCCAGATTCCGACGGCGCGCGCTGAGGCGGCACAATCCGCCTCACCGGAGGCTTCTGCCGCGACCTGTGCTCATCGCGCTGGGCCGCGCCCGCCCACCAAATCAAGACTCGATCGGGGCGCCCAACGCAGTGCAGAGGCGCGCGATCGCCAGAAGGTGGGCGCCCCTCGCACGGGCCTGAGCGCGCCGCGCGAGATTGGCCTGCCTCTGAGCATCGATCACCTCGGGCAGCGTGCCGGCGCCCGCCTCGTAGGCGCGACGGGCCAAGCGAAGGCTTTCCTCGGCCAAGGCGGCGCCCTCCTCGCGGAGCTCGCGCTCAGTCTGCGTAGCGGCGACATCCGCGTATGCGTCGATCACCTGACCGAACGCACGCAAGACCGTTGCTCGGTAGCGTGCGTCTGCGCGCATAGCCTCTGCTTCGGCGCGCCGGACATCGGCGCGCCGCGCCCCCCCTGAAAAGAGCGGCAGTGAAATACGAGGTCCGACAGACCAGCCGGCGGCCGCGTACTCAAACAGCACATCGGGGTCGAGCGCCGTTTGCGCATAGTCTGCAGAGAGACGCACCTGCGGATATAAGTTGGCGACGCGCACCCCGATATCGGCGGTTGCCGCATGCAGCGAGGCTTCCGCGGCCCGAATGTCGGGACGATTATGCAGCACTTGCGAAGGTACGCTGCGGGGGATCGGAGGCGCCACAAAGTCTTGCAGCGGAATGGTGGCAAGCGGCGCTAGGCCTGGCGTACGTCCAACGAGGATTTCGATCTGTGTCTGGGCTGCGATCAGCCGGCCGCGCAACCGCGGCAATTCGGCAGCGTCTTGTGACAGTTGAGTTTGCGCCCGAATGCGATCGATTGTGCCGACCGCACCTGCCCGCAGCGCGGCTTCGACCAGTTCAAGTGTTTGACGGTCGTCCGCGACGATCTGTTCGAGCGTCTCGATTTCCGCCCGCAGCACCGCGGCCTCGAGCGTCGCGGCGGTGATGTCGGCCGCAAGCGTGAGCCGGGCTGCGTCGTAGCGAAAGCGCTCGGCCTGAAGCCTAGCGGTAGCGGCCTCGCGGGTCCGTCGGCCGCCGCCAAACAGGTCGAGGTCGTAACTGACGCCTAACCCCGCCGTGTAACGCGATATCTCAATCGTCGGAAAACCGCCAAAGCCGAAAGCCGTCGCGTTGATGCGCGCGCGCTCAGCGCCAAGCGATCCCTCCGACTGGGGAAACAAACCGCCATAAGCACTGTCACGCGTCGCGCGCGCTGCGTCGAGCGCCGCATCTGCCTCGTCAATGGTGGGGCTGGCGGACAGCGCCTCTGCGACCAGCGCGTCAAGCTCGGCCGCGCCAAACGACCTCCACCATGTATCCGACATGGTGACTTGCGCGTCGGCAATGTCCGCACCGGGAAAGGACTGCGGGGCCGGAGGCCGGGGCGCGACGAAATCGGGGCCCACGCTGGCGCACGCGCTCATTTGGGCCGCGGCGACCAAAGCCATGCATGCTCTTATCTTATTCGATGACATGGACCGCTCCGCTCTGCATTGACGCCTGTGCGGGGCGCATAAGAAAGGCGATCGGCATGGCCGCCAATGTCAGCAGCATGATCAGATGGAAGTCGCTGACATAGGCGACCATTGCCGCCTGACGCGCAACTTCCGGCGCCCACGCCGCCAGATCCTGCGCTTCAGCGCCGTAAGGGGCGAGCATCGGATTGTCCGGCCGTAAGTTCTGTACAAGCTCGGAGTGCGAGGCCTGCGAATTTATGAGGAAGATTGCCTGCATGACCGATATGCCGACGGCAGACCCTATGTTTCGCACAAGCGTGTTGAGTGCGGCGCCATCGGTTCGAAGCGCCTCAGGCACCGTGGAAAAGGCAAGTGTGTTGGATGGAATGAAAACAAAGCCTAATCCCACACCCTGAATGATACTCGACACAATGATGAGGTGCGAATCCATCTCGAGGTTGAAATGGGTCATCTGCCAAGCAGCAAAAGCATTGAGCGCAAAGCCGATCGCCATGAGAAGGCGCGAATCGAACAACCTCATTAGCCTGCCGATGACGATCATCGAAGCGAACATACCAATGCCGCGCGGCATGGTGACGAGTCCAACTTCGAGCACCGGATAGCCCATGAGATTTTGCATCATGGGCGGCAACAGAGCGAGCGAAGCAAACATCAGCATACCAACGACGAACGTCGCTACGCTGCCGAATATGAAATTCCGATCGCTTAGAAGTCGTCGGTCAAAGAATGGCCGCTCCGCGCTCAGCGTATGTACGGCAAACATATAGAGCCCAGCTAGCGCTAGGGCCGCTTCAAAACGCACTTCCCAAGACTGCAACCAATCCTCGCCAGGGCCCCGGTCGAGCATAAGCTGGAGCGAGGCGACGAACAGCGACAATACTGCAAAGCCCGTGAAATCGAATTTGGGTGGAGACGGCCGCGGCGCCTTCGGTAAGAACAAAAACACGCCTACAAAGGCCAGCACGCCGAGCGGAACATTAATCAGAAATATCCAGCGCCAGCTCGACGTCTCCGTGATGAAACCCCCAAGCGCCGGTCCGATGATTGGGCCAAGCACAATCCCGGCGCCAAAGACCGACATCGCCTGCGCGTGCTTTTCGGGTGGATTGATGTCGAACAGGATCGCTTGCGAAAGCGGGATGAACGAAGCCCCGCCGATCCCTTGCAGCACGCGAAAGAGTATCATCTGCTCGAGGTTTTGCGCGAGGCCGCAAGCGATGGACGCTCCTACAAAGACAACGATCGAGACGAGCATCAGTCGCCTTCGGCCCAGCCGCACGGCGAGCCAGCCGACAAGAGGCGTCATCAAGGCTTGGGCGACGATGAACGACGTCAACACCCAAGTGATCTGGTCGAGGCCCGCCGACAGGCCGCCTTGCATATGCGGCAATGCAACATTTGCGATCGTGCTGTCGATTGTGAACATCGACGCGGCGAGCATGATCGAGATGGTGAGCGGGATGCGCTGCACACTGTCGGGTGTCATCCGCTCGGTCACGGCTTATCGGCCTCGCAGGCGGTCAGGGTCTGACCGCGTGTCGACGCGCGCGTGCGCACTTAGTCCGGCGCGCAAGACCATTTCAGGCGGCGGATCGACCAGCGTGAGCCGCACCGGCACGCGCTGTACAACCTTCACCCAGTTTCCGGTCGCATTCTGAGCCGGCAAAGGCGAGAAAACGGCGCCCGTTCCGGGGCTGAAGCTGGCGACGCGCGCCTCGAACTCGCGTCCGCCGAACGTGTCGATGCGCACCCTTGCGCGCTGGCCCACCCGCATGCGCCCGATTTGGCTTTCCTTGAAATTGGCCTCGACCCAAGGTTCACCAGCAATGAGCCAGAACAGCGGTTGGCCCGCAGCGACAAACGTGCCGACTTGGACCTGATCGACGCGGGTCACGATCCCCGCTTGGGGGGCAATCACCTCGGTGTAGGAGAGCGCCAGACGTGCGCGTTCAAGCCGCGCGGCCGCTTCGCGAACGGTGGCGTGCTGATCCAGCTCGACATCTGGATCCCCATCAAGATTGGCCAGTGCGGCGGCCAGGGCTTGATCAGCCGCCGCCAATTCCGACAGCGCCTGCTGCAGCGCGTGCTGCGCCGCCTCAACGTCTTGGCGTGAGGCGATACCCTCGGCGCCGAGGTCTTGTGCGCGCCGCAATTCCGCTTGCATGAAGGCTACGCTGTCGCGGCGCGCATTCACGCTCGCACGGCGCGATCGATACTCCGCCTGCAACGTCAGCACCCGCGCCCGCGCCGAAGCAAGTGCAGCTTCAAACTGGGCGACGTCCGCTTGTGGATTTGCGCGGTCCAATCGAAACAGGACTTGCCCGGCAACCACCTGTTCATTGTCCGTCACGCGCATCTCGATGATGCGCCCCGACACGCTCGTGCTAATCGGCACGCGCGCGGCCTGCACATAGGCGTTCTCGGTCTCCTGGAAGCGGCCCGACATTAGCATCATGACGAGCAGCAGAGCGATCGCGATCGCGGGAACACCGTACATCACCAGCAACCGCACCCTACCGGTCAGGCGGGAACGCAAACGCGCCAGCAATGGCGGCGGCGCTGCGCTCTCCTCGGTGGCGCGCGTGTCCATTACAGATTCTCCTTCCGACCCGATCGGGCGCGAACCAATGCGATTTGGTCACGAAGACGCTCAACGAGCTCACTCAAGAACTCGATCTCCGCATCGGAAAACGCCGCCGCCAAGTCCTCTTCAAACTCGCGCATGATGCGCAGCAGAGGCGCGTGTTGGGTCCGGGTTCGTGCTGTGAGAAAAAGGCGCCAGCTGCGCCCGTCACCCGGATCCAATCGTCGCTCGATGTGGCCGCTTGCTTCAAGTTGTCGGGCCATGAGACCAACGCCGGCGCGCGTGACTTCCAGCCGCCGGGCAAGTTCAGCTTGGCTCAACCCATCCTGGCGATGGAGATGGGCCAAGAGCCGCCAGTTCGACCCCTGCAGTCCCAATTCGCGCATTCGAGCGCCAAAAGCCGCCCGCATCAGCCTCGCGCTGTCGGCAAGGCTGAATCCCAGTTCGCTCAACTTGGTGCGCGCTGGCGAAACATTTGGCTCGATATTCGCACCCATCGCAAAGGCCCGGCCAGATCAACTCTGTAAAGCACTTTACTAGATTGCGCGCGTAAAGAAACTGTCTAGGAGACTTGGCGCCGTCGATGTCGGCGAATCTCGGGCCTGGGCGACTTCGCCAGCGCGAAAATTCACCGGCAGAAGTGATTGCGCTCTTTAGGCGAAATCCGGGCAACGCCGCGCCAAGCGGCAGCTAGCTGTTAGGACCCAGTCCTATCGCCGCGAGCCGCAGGCGCGCCTTGTAGGCCAAGCAGGTGCGCCCTCAGACGCCCCACCAGTGCGGTCAGCTGCGCAAACTCCGCCTCGGAAAAAACGCTCAGGCACTCTTCTTCAATAGCGTTCGACACCGCGAGATAGCTCTCGAGGCTGGAGTGCGATTTGGGACTGAGAAATACCTTCCACGAACGCCGGTCCGCGCTGTCGGCCCGCCGCTCGACGAAATTAGCCGCTTCCAATCTGTCGATCATTTGCCCGATCGCCGGTCGGCTTATCTCAAGCATTTCGGCGAGCTTCGCCTGACTCAGTCCGTCATCCCTATAGAGATAGGCGAGAACCCGCCAACTCGCGCCGCTCAGCCCTTCCGCGCTCAGCCGGACATCGTAAATCGAGCGCAACAAGCGGGTGACGTCCGCTAGCGCAAAGCCGAGCAGCGCGCGTGGCGATAATGCCGCATCGGTCGCCTTTTGCGCCTTTCCGCTAGGGCGTGTTCTTGAAGAGCGTCGCGGCATTATGTAAAGTGCTTCACCATAAAGATATTTACTAACTTCGGACGCCGCGCGAACCGAAGACGAGGGGGGATTACCATGAGAAAAATGTCAACGCTTGCGCTCCTTTCCGGCGCGTCGCTCGCCGCGATTGGGGCGTTGAGTCCGGCTTTTGCTCAGGATGAAATTGAGGCGTCCGACGAGATCGTCGTCACCGCAACTGGGCGCCAGGCCGCCCTTCAGGACGTTCCCGTCGCGGTTACCGCCGTCACCGGCGAGCAATTGCAGAATTCAGGCGTTCAAGACCTCCGGGACGTCAGCCAACTCGCGCCATCGTTTGAAATGGGCACCGGCCAGTCCAGCGCCGCGACAACCGCGCGGATTCGCGGGATCGGGACCGGCGGCGACAATGTTGGTTTCGAGAACGCCGTTGGCATTTTTATCGACGGCGTTTATCGCGCGCGCGCGGGCGCAGCGCTCGCAGACCTTCCCGACATCGAGCGCATCGAGATCTTGCGCGGCCCCCAAGGCACACTCTTTGGCCGCAACACCTCCGCTGGCGCAGTCAGTGTTGTGACCGCCTCTCCTCACTTCGAGCCGGGCATGTATCTCGAAGGGGCGGTGGCTTTCGACGATCTGGAAGAGACAGGCGCTCGCGCCGGCGTGAACATTCCGCTGTCCGATAATCTGGCGCTCTCGTTCGACGGCTCAATCCGCGCACGCGACGGCTACGTCACTGATCTCATTTCGGGAGAGGATATCAACACCCGCGACCGCTGGTTTGCGCGCGGGCAAGCGCTCTGGGACATCAGCAGCGCCGCTTCACTTCGCGTTATCGTCGACGCCAGCGAGGCCGATGAAGTGTGCTGCGGCGTGACGCCCCTCATCTACGGGTCGACCCAAGGGGCAATCAATTCCATCGTGAGCGGCGGCGCGATAACATCGCCCACTGGCATCACCATTGCCACCCCGGCCATCAACCCAGAGGGCCGCGGCATGACCGTGTCCCCAGGTGCGGCGGCGTTTCCTTCGCTTGGGCCGGGGTTGCCTTCGCAACCCGCCCATTCAGGGCGCGATCTTAGCGATTTCACCGAGGATTTCGGCGTATCCGCACAACTCGATTGGGATCTTGGTGGGATCAACCTAACCTCGATCACCGCTTATCGGGACTGGCAGCAAACACGCGGTCAGGACATCGACTTCAACTTCCTCGACATCGCCTACCGTGATGGCGTCGTGGTCGGCGTCGAGAACTTCACCCAGGAAATCCGCCTTCAGGGCGAATACGGTCCGGTCAATTGGCTCGCTGGCGTTTTCTATTCGGATGAGACCGTCATCAACAACGACCGCATTCGAATTGGTGCGCAAGCCAATCTGTTCGCCAATGCCTTGGCGATCGGGGGCACGCTGCCGTTGGCCGCGATCGGCGGACCGGCCGGTGGATGCGAGCTGTTCGATTCGGGCGCGCCCGGCGCCGAACCAGATGCGCGGCCATCCTTCTTCTATTGCGCGAGCGACAACCCTGCCACCCCGCTCGTCTTCGATCCAAATCCTGCGTTAGCGCCCTTCTATCTCAGCGGCTACGTCGCGGGCGACGGCCAGCAGCGGGACAATTGGACGGCGGATGGTGAAAGCCTTTCGGTCTTCACCCACAATGAAATCGCCTTGAGCGATCGGCTCATGCTTACCGTTGGCGCACGGTTCACACGCGACACCAAAGACGTTTCCGCCGATCTCAACTCGGTGGCGCCCGCCTGCGACGCCATGCGCGCAATTGAGATCGGCACTGATCCGTTCATCGGCGGGGCCGCCGATGGCGTCGGGTTAATTGAAGTGCTGCAATCAAGCGCGACGGCTGGCGGCCTCATGAACATCGCGTGCAGCCCAGCGGTCAATCCGATCGCGAACGGACAATGGGCTGGCGGCAGCGAAGAAAATGAGTGGAGCGGCACGATCTCGCTCGCCTACAATCTGAACAGTGACCTGATGATCTATGGGGGCTACGCGAGGGGATATAAGGCCGGCGGTTACAATCTCGACCGTCAGGGCTTCTTCATGCGACCGGACACGACGAGCGCCGCGAGCCTGAACATCGAGCAGACGCATTTCGACCCGGAGTTCACTGACTCTTACGAGATCGGTCTGAAGTCCACGTTGTTCGACCAAACCACGACGCTCAATCTCGTCGCATTCTATCAAGAGATTCACGACTACCAGCTGAATGCCTTCAACGGCTTCAACTTCATCACCCGCAACGTACCGGAGATGATTTCCCAGGGCGGTGAAATCGAACTGGCGACGCGGCCGGTCGAAGGCCTCTCGATCAGCGCCGGCGTCACCTATGTCGACGCCTATTTCGACAGCGAGGTTCGCTTCAATCCGCTCACCGCTGGACTCGGCGCAGCTGACCCCAACGCAGTTTTTGTGGGTCAGCCGCTGGCGCTTTCGCCGGAATGGACCGCAACCACGGCCATCTCGTACGAGATGCCGCTGGGTGGCGACCTACGGGCGCTGTTCTATGTCGATGGCCGCTGGAACAGCGAATATCGCACCCAAACTCTGGGCCGCGATCCGCTGGGCCGCACTGACAATGAGGCGTTCGCCATCTTCAACGGCCGCGTTGGTATCGGCCCGCAAGACGAGCGTTGGTCGGTTGAGTTCTGGGGACGTAATTTGACAGACGAATTCTATTACGTCGGGGCGTTCCAAGCGACGCTCCAGAACACGTTCGTCATCTATCCCAACGAACCACAGACTTATGGCGTCACCTTGCGCGCGCGCTATTGACGCCCCCTGCTGCAGTCGCCTCCCGCGGCTGTAAACTCGCGCGGTAGCGCCCTCCCAGGCCAGCCGCGACGCTTAACCCCCCGGCTCTCTCGTGGAGCCGGGGTTTTTTTGCATGGAGCAGGATGGTGGGGCGTTCGTCAAGTCCGTGGCCGGGGCTGTTGCATCGATCGCGATGACGTGGGTTGCCTCAAGGCCAACCTAGCCGACTTTGCCCAGAGCCGAGCAGTCCGCTCCGGCTAGTAAGAGCTGGCTCCCGCCGACAAGACAGAGGGACAAGGCGCCCGCTCGGGAGCAGTCACCCGCTCGGCTCGCCGGTCGAGAGCGAGAACCTGTTCGGCGGCATCGAGCCAGATCAATCCCTGCGCTGCACAGGATCGGCCATACTCGAACAGCGCGCTCATATTGTTCTGATTAAACGCGAGGGAGCCGCCGTCCGGATAAGCATGGGGAATTGTTGTGAAGCGAAAGTGCATTCCATTGCGCGTAGCGAAATCTTCCGCTTGAAGAAGCGCATCGCGAGTCAGATGGTCCAACACCGCCGAGAGACTGCGCGAGGCGATCGACGCCGTGTCGGCGGGGGTCGTGCGAGCGGGCCTCGTCAATTGAGCATTCGAGATGACGTATGCATTCGCCCCGCGCAACGCTTCCGGACCCGAGCCCCTCAAGACGATAATATCCGGGGCCACGAAGAGCGGTGTCGTAACGCCGCCATCAACGTGCATCTCGTGAAAAATCTCACCGCCGTGCTCAACTTCGAATATGATCGGCGGAAACACACCGGGCATGCTGGCGGAGGCAATAAGAACGTCGCGGAAGAGTTCCCTTGCGCGCGGTCCGCCCTGTTGAGCGATGGCGCCAAGATTCCAGATCGCGGTCTCCTCGCGATCAAGATTGGTCGTGGCGACGAAAAGACCTCGACCCAACGCGGCTTCGCGAGCGACAGCCGCGAGTAGGTCGTCGGTTACGAAGCGGTCAACTAGCTCCCGGAGAGGCCGCCCTTGGAAGAGCCCCGCGCCAAACAGGACCCCTACGCCCCGCGAAACCATGAGATGCTCGCTCGCTCCCCCGGTATAGGCTTCTGCAAGTTCATCGTCCCAATCGGAACCGAGGAAGGCGAATGGAGCGATGAGGGCCCCTGTACTGACGCCGGTCACGACTTCGAACTGAGGGCGGGTTCCCGCCTCGGTAAGACCGACTAAAACTCCTGCGCCAAACGCACCGCCCGCGCCTCCGCCAGAGAGTGCTAACAAATCCAGAGAACCATCTGTCGCGGACGCGGCGACCCGCCCCGCTATTTCGCTGGCGTGCGTTTCAATGAACTCTCGATCAAGCGAGTATGTGCGGATTGCAGCCGGAAACCCGGCGGGCGCCGCCGCAAGCGAAGCCGCAGGTGGCGCCTCCAGACGCGGTGCGGTCGCGCATGCGGTGCAGGCGGCCACTAGCGCCACTACCGCCAGAGCGCGCATAGGGGAAGTTGCGCGCAGCGTGCTTTCGTGGGGTTGAAAGCATGCGGACCCGTGTGGCGGTTTGCTCCCTGCCCGTGGCCGGCGCTGGACGCCTGATCCGCGCGCGAGCGACAGGTGCTTAGTCATTTGCTGGATCGGTGTTCAATCGGTAGATGAACCGGAGGCCCACATAGTCCAATCCCTGGTTTCGCCCAGTATCAAGGATCTGCCCGTGGCTCATGTGCTGCCAGTAGATCTGACCCGCGAAGTGATCACCAAACTCACGCTCAAGCGCGAGCGATGTGCGGAAAAGGTCCCGCGAGCCGAGCAGTTGGTGATCCGCCTCGAACGTCGCAGCAGCAGCCGACCCCGCAGCGAATGGATTGTCGATTTCGCCGTCGTGAATGATGTAGCCAAACCCCGGCTCGAACGCCCAGCCGTCGGCAAATTCCCAGCGCCACAGCACACCCACTCCGCCGAAGGACACACCGCCATCGTCTGTGGCGATGGACCCCATAAGGTAGGGGCGCGGCGAGCCGATCAGATTGAGCAAATCCGGCGAACTCGACACAATCTCGATCTCGATGTTCGCGCCTTCGTGCTTGCCTTCGACGATGTCGCCGTGGTCGTTGCGGATGTTGCCCACGCCGCCGACGCGAATCTCGTCAATTTCCGCGTCGGCGGGAACGGCAAGAAAAGCCGCGACCACCGCCAATCCCACCAACAGCGGCTTAAGCTTCATGTTCCACTCCGGTGCGACGCATTTTCGCGCGGGCTGGCCAGCGGGGACTTCGCCTTCTGGCGCAAAGAGCCGCGCAGAGCACGTCGCAGCCCTTTAGTAAACTACTTTACCTTTCTCATTGTGCAACTATGAAATCAATAATCGATGGCTTGCACGCGTTCATTCGAATTGTTCCCTCCTCGCGTGGTTCCCGGGGATAATTGTTGCTGCGTTGGCTTTCGAGCGCTGCATTGTTGAAGGAAGCATCCTTGGAAACGCGAACCGCCAGCTTCATCGGCGATGAAGGAATCAAACTTGCTGCCGACGTCATAGGAACACCATTGCGAGGCGCGGTTCTCTTCGCCCATGGCGGCGGGCAGACGCGCCATGCCTGGGCGGAAGCCGGGGCGCGGGTTGCTCACTTGGGATGGCAAGCGATCTTACTCGACCTTCGCGGACACGGCGAAAGCGCATGGGCGGAGTCAGGGGACTATCGGCTCCAGCGCTTCGCAGCCGATCTTGTGTTAGCGTCTGAGCAACTAGACCGCCGCCCTCACCTCGTTGGCGCGTCTCTCGGCGGGCTCGCCGGCCTATTCGCCGAAACTTACACGCGCGCCGAAGCGTTCAAATCTCTCACTCTGGTCGACATAACGCCCAACATGGAGCCTGCAGGTGTTGCGAGGGTCATGGGTTTCATGTCTGAGCGGCTTCAGCATGGATTCGCCAGCGTAGAAGAAGCGGCGGACATCATTGCGAATTACTTGCCGCACCGTCCGCGTCCTAAGGATCTCTCTGGGCTGGCGAAGAATCTGCGGCTGTCGCCAGACGGGCGCTACCGCTGGCATTGGGATCCGCGCTTTGTGTCCAGCGTGATGGAATCGCGCAAACAACATTCGATTGAAGACATGCAGGCGGCATTGCCCGGCGTGCGCATACCGGTCCACCTTATTCGCGGCCGGATGAGCGAGCTCGTGACCGAAGAAAATGCCAGAGCGTTCGTGGAATCTTTGCCGTCCGCCAAGTTCACCGACATCGCAGACGCGGGTCACATGGTCGCCGGTGACCGCAATGACGCTTTTGTCGACGCGGTGGTGAGTTTCATCCACGCGCTCGAATAACGCACTGCCCCGTCCGAGGACAGCCGCGCACTTCCACGTCAAGCGGACGCCAAACGCCTTCGATAAAATCATCAGAGATCGGTCCCCAATGGCGCCCGTCAAACGAGTCGTCGTCTCAGCCCGTTGGGCTGCGATCCCTGAGGCATAGGTGCGCAAACCTATTCCGCCAACAGCTTGCTCGGATGCACGCCCAATTGGTCGGCAATGCGAACCAAAACCAATAAGCTGGGATTTCGCTTCCCTCGCTCAATTCCACCCAGATAAGTGAGGTCTATCTCAGAATCGTGCGCGAGCTGTTCTTGACTCAGCTTCCTACGAACACGCAGCTTCCGAATATTTGCGCCCACGAGCGCCTTCCAGTCCATGACCAGAAGTCAATCCCACAGGGCTTATAGTCACCAGGGACTATAGTCATTATTTACTTCGGGATTTCAAAGAGGTCGGCAGGCAACACGCCAAGCGCCTCCGCTAAACCTGCGATCTTCTTGACGGTCGGGTTTGCCTCGCCCTTCTCAATCTCGCGTAAGTAGGTGACGTCGAGACCTGCATCCACGGCGAGCTGTTCTTGCGTAAGTCCTCGCGCTTCCCGAAGACGCAGGACATTCGCGCAAACTATTCGCTCCCACTCCATCGAACAGAAGAAACGGGATGACGATTATAGTCGCCAGGGACTATAGTCCCTATTCTCTAGGTTCTTCGGCAAGAGCAAATGGGCGTCGTCGCAAGCCAACCGGTAGCAGCCGAACGACTTCAGGAAGCCCTAGCGGAACTGGGTGTTAAGCCACTCGCGCTTGTCTGGGCGCGCGACGATGCCTTGGACATCGCATTCAGAACGCAAAGTGGCTTAGCCGTCGTAGCGCGCTGCGTTGACACTCTAGACACCGCGGACTTCGCGGCACTCGCAAGTGCTCGTTAATTCGTCAGACGCCGTCGCGCAGGCGAATGCGTCAATTCTGGTTTGCGGAGCCGGCGCGCTTCGCGAAACGCTGATTGAAGTTCTATGAGGGGGGAACCGGAAATCAGGCGGCTGTTCGATAACGAGGCCGGCGTCCTCAGGCGATTTCTGCGCCGCTTCGGCGCAAGAGTCTCTCCAGAGGATATCGCACAGGACAGTTTTTTACGTCTATGCGCAGCTGACGCCACACAGATCGTGTCGCCTCGAGCGTTCTTGTTCCAAACCGCAAAGAACATGGCAGTAGATGCGCTCCGGAGGCACAAGGCAGCGCCCTATCGCGCCGTCGCAAGCATTGATCTCGTGCCGGCTGCTGCGCACGCGCCCAGCGCCGAGGATCATTGCATTGCCGTTGAAGAGGCGGCAGCCGTGCGTGCGGCGATCGCGGCGCTACCGGACCTTGAGCGCAAGGCGCTCCTAATGCGCCGGGTTGAACTCTTGCCGCCTGCCGAGGTCGCCGCGGCGCTCGGCGTGAGCGAGCGTCAGGTGCAGCGGCTCGTCTTGAAGGCCATCGCCTTTTGTCACGCCAGGCTCACCGCCGATGACGGCGGCGCTTCGGCGCCTTAAGACAGATCGCCATGGCCCACCGCGAGCCAACACAGGCCGAATTGGAGGCTGCGCATTGGCTCGTGGTTTTGGACGGGCCCCGCGTCAGCCGCCAAGACATCGACGCGTTCCAGACTTGGCTTGCCGCGGACGAAACCCACAAGCGCGCCTATGACGCGGTCTCAGCGACTGCCGACAAGATCGATGCCGTCTTGGCGACAGAACCCGTCACACACGAGATTGACCATCGGAGAACAAGGGTCCCAGTGCGGCCGATCGCGATGGCCGCGCTCTCGGCAGCGGCCGCTCTCGCCTTGTTCGTCATCTCACCGCTCAGCCCGCTTCGGGACGAGCCGGGCGCCGCCTATGCCACGGCGCCGGAACAGGAGCGCCTAGTGCGGTTAAGCGACGGCACCACGATCGAAATGGCGCCTGGTGCGCGGTGAACGCCGCGTGCGGTTCGAAGAAGGCGTGGCGCTTTTCAATGTTGCGCACGACGCCTCGCGGCCCTTCGTCGTGATGACCAAGTTCGGGGAGATCCGTGTGCTCGGCACCTCGTTCGTCGTGCGGCTGGGACCGGATGGCGCCATCACCACGGTGCTGAGCGGACGGGTCGAAGCACGCCGCGAGATGCTGTTTTCACCTGACAACAGCGTGGCGGCTTCAGCCGATCAGGAGATCGAGCTTGGCGGGGGCGCTCCCACCGTTTCGGTTCTGGCGCCGGAAGCCCTGGATCGCCGGCTGGTGTGGCGCGAGCGTATGGTGGCGCTCGACGGCCAATCCTTGCGCGAAGCAGCGGCTGAGGTGACGCGCTTTTCGGGCGTGCGCTTCGCCTTCGCCGACACCGCGACCGCGCAGGTGCGTCTCGCGGGATACGTGGCGGGGGACGACGTTGAGGCGTTTCTCGGATTGTTGGAAAACAATGTCGGGGTTAGCGCCGATCGGCGCGCCGACGGAGTGATCGTGCTGCGCTCTGATTGAGCGCGTGAGGAAACTTCTCCGTCGTTGTCGTTTTTGCCAAGCCCGTTCGTCTCCCCTTCTTGAAGACCGAGCATGCGGTCCAAGGGGAGGTGAGCTTGACCAAAACCGTCAAGCGCGCGGAGCGCGTTTCGCACCGGATTGCCGGACTGTTGCTGGGCGTGTCGCCATTTGCGTTTGCGCCTGACGCGTGCGCGCAGACCGGCAGCGCATCGCGCGCTGAGGAAATCCAGATTGAGTACAACATCCCCGCTCAGCCGCTCTCCAGCGCCCTGGCACTATACGCGCAACAATCCGGACTGAGCACACTTGTCCCAGCGGACCGTTTTGCTGGCCAATTCGCGCCAGCGGTGCGTGGCCGCTTCACGCGCGAGGAAGCGCTGTCTCAGTTGCTTTCCAACTCCAATGTCCGGGGCGAGATTACGCCCATTAATACGCTTTCGCTGGAGCAAGATCAGAGCCCCCAGCCCGGCCGCGCGAACGCTGACACGCGCGTTCGCGCCGAAGCGAACGCCAACGCGGAGGCGCCCGACGTTGAGGCGGACGAAGAGATCGTTGTCACCGGCACACGCATCCGAGGCGCCGCGCCGGCCGGTTCGAATTTGGTCGAACTCAGCCGCGAAGATCTGGACGCCACCGGGCGCTTGACGCTGCAAGACGCGTTGCAAACTTTGCCGCAAAATTTTGCTGGCAGCCAAAATGAAGGAACGGTGGAAGGCTCGCTCAACGCGCGCAGCAACTTTTCCTACGGCTCGACCATCGATTTGCGAGGCCTAGGCGCCGACGCAACACTGACCCTCGTCAACGGCCGCCGGCTCGCGCCCGCAGGGGTCGGCAATTACGTGGATGTCTCAATCATTCCGCTCGCGGCGGTGGAGCGCATCGAAGTTTTAGCCGACGGGGCCTCGGCCACCTATGGCTCGGATGCGGTCGGGGGCGTCGTCAACATCATCCTCAACGACAGCTTCGAGGGCGCCGAAACGCGAGGCTATGTCACCGGCACATCGCAAGGGGGCGCCGAGGGCCTAGGCTTCTCTCAATTGTTCGGCTTCGACTGGAACAGCGGGCGCTTGACCGCCGCTTACGATTATCGCGATCGCCGCCAACTCGACATCGACGACCGCGACTTCTTGGCAAGCTCCGACTTCCGCCCCGAAGGCTCCAACTTCTCGCGTACGCTCGCCAATCCGGGAAACATCATTCGTATCGGCGCGACGCCGGTTTCGCTCGCCATCCCGCAAGGTCAAGACGGTACGTCTTTAACTGCGGCTGACCTCATTCCCGGGGTGCTCAACCTCAACGAACTCAATGAGGGGGCCTGGCTCTTGCCGGAGCAGACGAGCCACTCGATCTTTGTAAGCGCGCAGCAAGATGTGAGTTCGGTTCTTACGCTCAGCGCCGATCTCATCGCAACGGATCGTGAGGCATACCTCGAGCGCGAGCAACTTTTCGCCAATATCGTGGTGCCGGAGACCAACGCCTATCGGCAGCTGAACAACTTATTCCTGGGCCAGGGACCGCTTACGATCGCGTACTTCTTCGGACCCGACTTGGGACCGGTCCGCAATATCAGCCGATCGCAAGCTTACTCGGCGGCATTTACTGGCGACATCGCGCTTCCGAACGATTGGACATTGTCGGCTTCCCTCACCCACTCGCAAAGCCGCGAGTCCATCGACAATGAAAACTTCTTCGACTCCGCAAACATTGCCGCGTCGCTCGCCAGCGGCAATCTGAACACCGCCTTCAATCCCTTTGCAGACGGCTCCAACACAAATTCGGCAGTGCTGGCGGGCCTAACGTTCGACATCGCCACCGAAAGCGAAGGCCGGGTCACGAGTTACGGCGCCACCATGGATGGCCCGCTCTGGGCCTTGCCTGGCGGCCCGATCCGCGCCGCTTTCGGCGTCGAGCAACGCCGCGAACGCTTTTCGATTTCGCGTTTCGAAGACCACGCGTCAGGTGTCGCCGATCAATTCGTTCAAGATCCTGGCACCCGCACAGTCGATGCTGTTTTCGCCGAACTATACCTGCCTCTCATTTCATCCGACAATGGCGTGCCGCTTGTACATGCCCTGACGCTGTCGGCGTCAGCCCGGCGTGAGGATGCAAGCGACTATGGCGCATCTACCACCCCCCGCGTCGGCGTGCGGTGGGCTTTATCAGAAGCCTTCGCGCTCCGCGCCTCTTGGGGCCAATCCTTCAAGGGGCCTCTGTTCGATCAATTGTTGGGCGGAACAGCGATCTCGTATCTCACGGCGAGCGCCGCACAGGACCCGCTCGCAGATAACGGCTCGACTGGGGTCTTGGCTATCGCCGGCGCCAATCGCGAACTTCGTCCCGAACAGGCGGAGACCTGGACCGCAGGCTTCGACGTCGAACTCGGCGCGGGCTTTACGCTCTCAGCGACTTATTACGACATCGATTTTGCCGACCGCATCACTTCGGCGGGCGGTACGTTTGCGATCCTGCGCAATCCTGCAGGCTTTGAAAGCATCATCTATCGCGATCCTTCGCCGGAGCTCATAGCCCAATTTCTGGCGCTGGGGCCGCCCCCATTCGGCGTGCTGCCCGCTGACGGCGTTGAGGTCATCGTCGACCGGCGCCTGGTCAATCTATCGGCCCTGCGCGTGCGCGGCATCGATCTCTCTGCGGCGTACGCTTTCGAGACCGACATTGGGCAAATCTCGCTGACCTTGGCCGCCAGCAACATGCTGCAGTATGAGACCACGTTGGCGCCGGGAGCGGCGCCAGTGAGCGCGCTCAACACTTTGAATGGGCCGGTAGACCTTCGCGGCCGCGCCACCTTAGCCTGGCAGGGCGTGCAAACGGGCGCCGCGCTCACGTTCAATTACGTGGACGCTTATCGCGACACGTTGAGCCTACCCGCGCGGGAGATAGATTCCTTCCAGACCTTTGACTTCCGGCTCACGCGTGACTTTGACGACGGTGAGCGCGGCCTCGTGGTTGCGTTTAATGTGAATAACGTCTTTGACGAAGACCCGCCCTTCGCCAACAACCCGACTGGCTTCGCATTCGACGCCGCGAACGCGTCGCCGCTTGGCCGCGTGATCTCGCTCGAATTGCGGCAGCGCTGGTGAGCGCGACGATGCGATTTCAATTGGCGATGATCCTCGGCTTCGCGCTTGTCGTGTCGCCGCCGGCCGGGGCGCAGGCGGAGTGGCGTCGTGCCGTGACGCTTGAGGACATCTACTTGCTTCGCGATATCGGGGGCGATGTCGATCCATTGCTTGAGATATCGCCAGACCAGACTCATGCCGCCTTCTTCGTACGCGAAATCTTGCCCGAGGCAGACAACTATGCCTATCGCTTGGCGCTGACTGATATCCCGAGCGGGCACACCCGCATCGTCGCCGATGCAGGCCGGTTTGTGTTCCGTACCGACGGTGGCTACCGGTCCGGGCTGGGCGTCGATCGCATCGCCCGTTTTTCGCCTGATGGCGGGGCGCTCTACTACACCGCCGAACGCGACGGTCGGTTGAACATCCGCCGTGTCGACTTGAGAACGGGTGATGACGCCCAGGTGACCGACGCCGAGGGCGACATCCGCGGCCTTTGGTTCAGCGGCGATGTTCTGATGTTCGAGACCGCCACGCCGCGCGAGCAGGCGCACGCCCAATTGCTCGAGGACGAACGCCATGGTTTTCGCGTCGATGAGAACTTTCGAGCGGCGTACGGCCTTGCCCGTGTCACCGATGAAGCCGCCGGAGCGCGCACTTGGAGCTACGACCCCCCGTCCGGATTGACGCGTGCGGCTGACGACAGCGCGCCTCCGGCGCCCGCCTACATCAGGGCGATCGATTCCACTTCGACGGCTGCAGAACCCGCGCTCGGTCTCTTCGCGCCGGGCGACGAGCGTTGCATGGACACTGCATGCGCAGGCGCGCTAGATGCAGCTTGGCCCATGTCAGGCGACGACGCCGAACAAGTGCTGTTCCTCCGACGCGAGGGCCATGGGCGCGTGTTACACGCCCTCTACATGTGGTCACCAGTGTTGGGCGCCGTGCGTTTGATACGACGGGCGGAAGAGCGCCTCTTTGCCTGCGCGCCCGGGCACGCCGCCCTCGTCTGCTTTCAGGAGAGCACGCTGACGCCGCGCCGTTTGGTTTCAATCGACGTTGCGAGCGGCGCGCTCACGCCGCTCTTCGATCCTAACCCCGGCTTTCGCACGATTGCGGCCCCGCGCATAGAACGGCTCGACTTTACCGACGCCGAAGGCAATGAGAGCTACGCACACCTCGTCTATCCGTTGCGCTACCGCCGGGGCCGGTCTTATTCCGCCGTTGTCGTTCAATATCACTCGCGCGGTTTCCTGCGCGGTGGCGTCGGTAACGAGACACCGATCCTGCCGCTCTCAGCGCGCGGCTATTTCGTCATCAGCGTCGAGCGCCCGGAATTTCGCTTACGCGCAGCGCGGCTGACCGCCGCGGAGGTTCAGCGCGAGACCGAACTCGACGGTTCCGAAAGGCGCGCCAAGCGCGAGGCGCTCAACGCTCTCATCCGCCGCGCCATTGCCCGTGGCGCCGATCCGGCTCGCATTGGCATTAGCGGTTTGTCCGATGGCGCCGAGACCGTCTACGCCATGCTGATGGACGAGCCCAACACCTTCAGAGCGGCCGTCGTTGGCTCGCCCCCGACCGATCCCGCAAGCTGGCCGCTCCAAGCCTCCGCATATCGTGATCGCAGCCTCGCGCGCATTGGCCTCACTTCGCCGTGGGTCGAAGGATCGCCTTGGACACAGTGGTGGCGCGACAACAGCGCTTCGTTGAACGCCGAGCGGCTCACTACGCCCATTCTGTTCAACTGGGGTGAAAGCGAAGCTGTGCGCGGCTTTCCCTTGTTGGCGCGTTTGCATGAAAACGGAACGCCGTATGAAGCCTACATCTATCCAGGCGCCTATCACCTCAAATATCGGCCCCAACAGCTACTGGCCGCCCAGCAGCGGACCCTGGACTGGTTCGATCGATGGCTTCAGCCCGATTGAAGTTCGCTTCCTATCTCTGACGACGGGCCGGCTCCAGCCCGCAAAGCCAGCGCACACGCCGCTTTTGTTTTGAGGAAGCGCCGGAGCCACAGTTCGGCAATGAAGGCGGTCATAATCTGCGCTTTGGTTTTCGCATCGACCACCACATCGCGCCGAAGCGCGGTCTCCAGCGGTGCGCGCGCCAATAGCCCGAACTTCACGAGTTCACCGTCGCACAGCATCTCACGGATGAAAGGCAATTGCCGTTCCAGCACCGCGCGGTGATAGCGGGTGGTGTCACCCTTGTGGCGCCGCTCCAGGATAATACGTGGAACTAAGTCGCCAAACGCGGCCCGAGCCAGCGCTCGCTCACGCCCTCCTTGGGTCATTTCATAAGGTGGGATCGACAGGCAGCACTCGACCACCGGCTGACACGCGAGCAGCGGCGCGGCGATAAAACCGCTCAACGAGGAGCGCTGGTGATAAAAGTGGAGATCGGCCACATGCGCCATGCGCAGCGCTCTGGCTGGAGTGGCCTTATGCATGGCGCTCGCCCATGGGTGGGCCGCCCATTCCGCCCTTGCTGGAAGCGATCCTTCGGACGCAAGCACGTTGTCGAAGACGCTATTGTAGGGTGAAAACTGCCGCCACGGGGCGACGGCGCCCGCTATGGCCGCGAACACATCCCAGACCGGAGCGCGAATGAGCTGGGCGGTGTCGAGCGCGATACGCCAAAGATCAGCCGGAGGGCAGCCGTCCATCATGGCATCCGCCGCGATCGATGCCGTGCGGCTGCGATGCAGCACTTGATCGCCGCCCTGCCCCGAAGCGACGACATGCGCCCCCGCAGCGTTGATCGCGTCGCCCAGCAGGGAATCAGAGAAGCTGAACTCACTATAGGAAGGCCGTGCGCTGAGACGGGCTTCCAAAATGGCGGAATAGGACACATGGTCGGGATGCGCGGCGAGTTCGCTCAGCGAGAAATTCAACGTCTCGGCCGCGATGCGGGCGAATGCGCGCTCGTCGCCCTCTGGCGTATCGGCTGGAAATTCGTTGAAGCAAATCACGTCGTGTGCGCCGGCGTGGTGAAGCGCGCACGCGACTAACGTTGAATCAAACCCGCCGGAGAGCCGAAGCGCGATCGGCCCTCTCTGCTGGCTGTAGCCGACCCACGCCGACGCCACGAGGCCAACGGCGCGGCGAAGCGCTAATTGGCCGTTGACGAAGTCAAGCTTCGGCTCTCGTATGGACGGTTGCCACAGCGAGGCTTGACGCCGGCCAGTCCGCATCAATGTTAGGGCGACGCCAGGCAGCACCTCACGCACCTTCGCCAAGCCCGTGCGCGTCGTTACCAAGCGAGGTTGACAGAGGAAGGCGCTAAGCATCGTCTGGTCGACGTCAAGTTCGGGATCCACGACGAGCAGATCTTCCGCATCGTTCGCAAAGACGGTGAACTCACCGGCGTCGAGCACGTAGAGCGCGCTGGCGCCGCAGGGATCGCGCAAGAGGTGCAGCTCATCGCGGCCGTGGTCATGCAAAACAGCGCAATAGCCGCCCCAATAGTTCTGAACCAAAAGTGCGCCGCCGCTTTCGGCCAGCTTCCAGGCCTCAGCGGATGTTATTGAGGCTACCGGCTCGTCGCGTTCTTCGCCGGACAAAAATAGGGGACCAAGCACGACGCCGAGGTCGTCCGGCAGGATTCGCGAATCTGGATCGGCGTTGGCAAGCGCAATAAGAACGCCGCGCCGCTCGCTCACCTTGGAAAAACTGGGGCCAAGTCTTTCCAAGCCAATGCGCGCTTTGCGTTCGCCGTTTCGATCGGTCGGGCGCCAGCGGAAACCGACCATACGAGCGGTCATAGCCGGACGATCTCTTGCATAGACGCGCAGTCTTCGCCGCCGTCATCGACAATGGCGCCATCAAGCTCCACCCAGCTATGGGCAAGAAAGGGCCGTGCCCGTACGCCAATCACAAGCGTCGCATGGGTGCCGCGCGACAGGAGAAATCGAATGAGACAAAGTGCGTCGAATAGGCAGACGTAGCGCTTTGGCAGCCACGGCCGCATTTCATTGAATTGGAGGATGGCTTTGCGGCCTGCGTCCACGTCCTGGCGGGAAGCCCGCTTCCATGACCTGATCTGTTGAGCCGCACGCCACATGTCGCCTCGCCGCACCGTTGCGGACGCCCAGTGCGATGCCCACGCGAACTGCATGATCGTCGGCGCATTGATGCGTCCGGAATGGCCAATCAGCTCTTGCGGAGGGTGCGCGTCCTTTGAAGCGGTCAGCACACCTCGCGCCGCCAGCTTCTGAAGCGCTCCGCTTTCCACGGCCGTCTCGTCGCGACGCGCGTTCGCAATACCATCGATGGCCGCCGATTGCGCCGCGCTGACGGCGAAGTATCGATTTGACTTTAGATCCAGGAAGATGAGCCAATCGCCATCGACAGAGGCATGAACATGAGGGGCGAGAACATACTTTTGCATCTGCGCGCCACTAGCTTGCTGAGCACGGCGCCGGAGGGCCTCCGGCGCCGGCCGGGATCTCAGTCGCGATGATCCATCTGCCCCGTCGATTCCTCGAACGGGACTTTTGGAATGCCCAGCGTCACTTCGTTGACGGCGCCGAGATCGATGACGTCCGCGTGGACGTCTTGCACTGCTTCAGCCATTGCAGGCTCTCCCGTGTTGAGCGCGAACTCAGTCGCGATAGTCGGGCAGGCCCGTCGACTCTTCGGCGAAACGCTGCACGATGCCGCGCGTGACTTCGCTGGCGGCGCCCAGATCGATGAGTTCGTCTTGTTCGAGGTCTTCACGCATAACTTCCTCCATTGAGGTGGATCGTTCATTCGATCCGGTGAGAGCGTGTGACACTCCAGGTGAATAAGAGAGTTTATAAGAATGAATATTAAGCCGGAAAGCGTCTAGGCGCCGTTCGAGGAAAGCCCTAGCAGCGCGGCGCAGTCGCGGATGCGTTTGGCGTTCATACAACGCCGCATGTGATACTTTCGAAGTGCGTTTCTGATCGGAGCGATGTTGCCGCTCAAAATCGCCTTACTGATGGGCGCGAGGTCCTGCTCGACGTTTGGCCAGATTTCGGCTTCAGCGACCCGCGCCATGTGCAGCCGATCATCGGCATTTCGCACTGCGTGTACGAGTTCGGTGTGTGCGGCGATTGCCAGCCCTGCCAATAGGTCTGCGGCCTTGTCAGGGTAACTCGCCGCGGCATCCACTATCGGTTGGGCCGCCGCAGCGAAATTCGCAAGCGCCAGCTCGGCGAGTTCGCCCCGCCATCGATAAAGATCGCGCAGGCCGCTCTCGCTCCACATGGCGACAGCAAAGCCGTGCGAGGGACGAAAGCTCACGAGCCGTTCTGAAGTCAGCCGCAAGAGAGCCTCGCGCACGGGCGTTGTTGATACGCCGAGGTCGGACGCGATCGCGCTCGCGTCCAGTCGCTGACGCAGCCTGAAGCGGCCGGCTAAGACCCTAGTCTTGATTTCCTGATACGCGCGTTCAGGTATGGGTGAGTCAGGCGTCCTCGCCATAGTGAGCCTTGAGCTGGCGCGCGATGTCGGGCGTCAACGCGTCCACGTGCGGACAAAGCGTCGGGGTGTTCGTCGCCAACGCTTGGATCGGATCCTGCCCCTCCCAGCCGCCAAGATTGGGCCGGTGCATCTGATAGCCGATGAGCCGCTGCAGGGGTTCTGGGAAAGACCGCGCGACGGCGGGTGGGTAAGCCAGGAATTGATTTTCGTACTGCTTTAGCCAACCCAAACAATAGGAGACAATGATGCCGTCGCGCGGCGCGTTTGACCGGTTCTCGCCGGCGCCGTGCGTCAGCGCGCCAAGGAAGACCAATGCATCCCCCGGCTGCATCTCCGCGGGGATCGACCGCGCTGGATCAATGCTGCGATCCAGCGCGTCCGTGTGACTGCCTGGCCAAAGGCGCGTCGCGCCATTCTCTTCGGTGAAAGCAGTCAACGGCCACATCACATT
>LNEK01000017.1 GCA_001464425.1 Alphaproteobacteria bacterium Ga0077535 | reverse complement strand
AACTCAACCGGATCGCGCGCCGCCTCAACGAACGCCCACGGAAAACGCTGGACTTCCGCACCCCCGCAGAGCGATTTAGTGAGTGTGTTGCGTCGATCGGTTGAGGCCGCAACCAGAAGCGGCCGCTCGTCCCTTTAGCGCGGCGCGCCTGCCAGCAGCGCTTCCACCGCGATCCGGCGCGCATCATCTTCAAGCCGCAAGCCACGCAACGCGCGGATGATGCGCTCCAGCGATTCCGCGTCCAGCGCCGCTGGGCCGCCTTCGCCCAGCGCCGCCGCCGCCAGCAACGCGCCTTCGCCGGTCGCGCCGCGATCAACAGCCGCGCCGAGCGCCAGCATCGCGCCCGCATCGGCACGCGCCCCGCCTTGTGGCGCGTTGTTCAAAAAGAACGCCTGCACGGCGCCGTTCACCGGCGCGCCGAGCGCCGAGAGGATAGCCACGTCACGCGCCGCCGCCCGCGCGCCGGGAGCGCCGCCAGCATCGATGCGGCGTTGCATCGCCATCGTGCCGCCATCGCCGCGCACGCCGGCCATCACAGCCAAAGCTGCATCCAGCGGAGCAAGATCAGCTTCCGAAGCGCCGGCCTGACGCGCGCTCGCCACCAGCCGTTGCGACACTTGCACGTCGCCATTGCTGATCGCCGCACGCGCGAACGAGACCGCAGCGGCTTGATCCGGCGCAATCGTCAGCGCGTTGATCTCGGTGCGGAAGAAGCGCGCCGCCGCAGCGAAATCCGCATGCGCCGTCGCCTGGCGTAATACGTCGGCGATCGCCGCGCTGGTTACATCTTGCGCTGATGGCGCAGCCGGATCGGCCGGCGCGCCCGCAGCCGGTGTCGCCGCCGCGATGCGACGTAGCGCCGGCACGATCGGCGGCAGCGCCGATGTGATTTCTGCCGGCGTCGCACTCAAAATCGTGCGCGCCTCCTGCGGGCCGATGGCGCCGCGTTGAAATGCGAGCGACGCCGCTTGTGCGCGTTGCGGCTGCGGAGTCTGGTCACTGCGCGCTAGCGCCACCAGCGCGAGCGTCGATGCATTTGCCAGCGGGTTCGGGCCTGGACGGAGTCCGCCCGCGAGTGAAATCTGCACCGAGAGCGAATTGTCCCAACGCGCGATCGGCGGGCGTGCGCCCGGCGCGCCGCCAGCCGCGGCAATAGCGCCGGTGTACCAAGCGTCTTCCGCGTTCTGCGCGCGCGCAAGTTCGAGCGCGAGATCGGCCGCGGCGCGATCACCGCTCGCCGCTGCACAATAGGCGCGCAGCCGAAGCAGGAACGGCGGCACGGTTTCGCCGACGCTGGCGCTGCGTCCGCGCGAACACGCGGCGTTGCGTTGGCCGCGCGCGAGTTCAGCCTGCGCTCCATACTGCGCGATAATTGGATCGCTGGCCGAAGAGCCGGATCCCGAAACCAACATGCCAAGCTGATCGGCCGCGCCCATTCGCCCGATCGCTTCAAAGCGCTGGCGCGCCGCCGCCAGAGCATCGCCGCGCGGCGCGTCGCCGCCGCTGAACAGCACCCGCCGCGCTAACGCTTGCGCGGCCGGAGATTGGTAAACGGCCGGGAGCTTGTCGAACGCCGCCGTCAGAAAAGCTGGATCGCTCCGCGCCCACAGGTCCGGCGCGAGCGCACCTTGCTCGCGCGTCATAGCGCTCACGCTCCAAGCGTTTAGCTCCTGCAGCGCCTCGGACTCCACCGGCGTCGGCAGTGAGCTTTGCGCATAGGCGGCGAGGGGGGCCGCCGCCACGAAGGCGGCGAGAGCGACTATTCTGGTCACCATATGTGTCTCATTCCTTGAACGCGTCGGGTAGCTCGACGCGGATTTCCTGCGGCGCGGGCGCAAGCTCGTCCGATTGCCGGATGAAAAAGATGAATAAGGCGATGAAGAGTGCAACACCCGCGCCGATGATCGCCAGGCGCGCCTGTGGAGGCGCGCGGCGGGCAAAAGAGCTGCTGCGGCGACGTCTACGTCTGAACATATCGCCTTCTTGGCCCCTGCCGTTGCGAGCGGGAAGGAATGCCCCCAAAATGTGGCGAGTTTCCAGTCCGGCCCGGTGCTTAACTACGTTCCGGTCCTTTTGAGGTGATTCGTGACGCGCCCGGATAGCAGCGACATCGGCGAGCGCCCAGACGCCGCCGCGGCGCTGCGGCGCGATGCTGCGGGGCTGGTTCCCGCGCGGACGATCGCGCTCGTCGGCCTCATGGGCGCAGGCAAGACCACGGTGGGCCGCCGGCTCGCCCATGCCCTCCAACTGCCCTTCGCCGACGCCGACGCCGAAATCGTCACCGCCGCCGGCCGCAGCGTCGAGGCGATCTTCGCCGAACATGGCGAGTGCGAGTTCCGCCGCGGCGAGCGCAAGGTGATCGCCCGGTTGCTCGCCGGCCCCGTCCACGTGCTCGCCACCGGCGGCGGCGCCTTCATCGATCCGCGCACCCGCGCGCTCATGAAGGAACGCGCCATTTCGATTTGGCTCAAAGCCCCGCTGGACGTGCTGATGAAGCGCGTCTCTAAGCGTGACGATCGCCCGCTGCTGAAAGAAGATGACCCGCGCGCCGTGATGCAGCGTCTGATAGACGAGCGCTATCCAATCTACGCCGAAGCCGATCTCACCATCGAAACCGGCGTGGGCCCCCACAACAGCGCCGTGAACCTCATCCTCGAAGCCCTGCGAAAATATCAAGCGGTGAAGGCGTGACCCAAACCATTCGCGTCAATCTCGATGCGCGTTCGTATGACGTGCATGTCGGCGCCGGTTTACTTGCGCGCGCCGGCGAATTGATCGCGCCGTTCGCACCGACTGGCCGCGTCTTCATCGTCACGGACCAGAACGTCGCCCGCCACCACCGCGCCGCGCTCGTTGCTTCGCTCGATGCGGCGGGCCTCACGAATTGGACAATCACGCTCGCGCCGGGCGAGGGCAGTAAGAGCTTCGAAGGCCTCGAACTCCTCAGCCGCCATCTCCTGCAAGCCGGCATCAACCGCAAAGATTTGATCATCGCCTTCGGCGGCGGCGTCATCGGCGATCTTGCGGGACTCACCGCCGGTCTCATCAAACGCGGCGTCGACTTCGTGCAGATCCCGACGACGCTGCTGGCGCAAGTGGACTCCAGCGTCGGCGGCAAAACCGCGATCGACACGCCCGAGGGCAAAAACCTCGTCGGCCTCATCAACCAGCCCAAGCTGGTCATCGCCGATCCGTCCTTGCTGACAACGCTGCCCGAACGCGAGCGCCGCGCCGGCTATGCGGAGATCGTGAAACTCGGCCTGATTAGCGACGCCGCCTTCTTCCAATGGTGCGAGCAAAACGCGCCCGCCATCATTGCCGGCGAAGCCGAGCCGCTCACCCACGCCATAGCCAAAGCCATCGCCTTCAAGGCCGGCGTCGTCGAGCGCGACGAGACCGAGCAGGGCGAGCGCGCGCTCTTAAATCTCGGCCACACCTTCGCGCACGCGCTCGAGGGCCATGCCGGTTACGACGGCGCGCTGCTGCACGGCGAAGCCGTCGCCGCCGGCATGAGCCTCGCCTTCCAGCTCTCCGCCGCGCTTGGCCTCTGCAGCGAAGCCGACGCCAAACGCGTGCGCACGCACTTAACCCAAGCCGGCTTCATCACCGATCTGCGCCAGCTTCCCGGCGCGCCCTACGACCCAGACCGCCTCATGCAACTCGCCGCCGCCGACAAAAAGGCGCAAGCCGGCAAGCTCACCTTCATCCTGGCGCGCGCCATCGGCCGCGCCTTCATCGAGCCGGACACGCCCGCAGACGTCGTGCGTGAACTCCTGCACATCGAAACGAGATCATGACCACAGCCCTCATCGCCGCCGCCGCCGTCATCGCGGTGCTCATTCTCCTCAATGCGTTTTTCTCCGCCGCCGAAACCGCGCTCACCGGCGCCTCCCGCGCGCGCATGGCGACGCTCGAGCGCGAAGGCGACAAGCTCGCCGCCCGCGTCAACAAACTGAACGAAAACCGCGAGCGCATGATCGGCGCCGTGCTGCTGGGCGCGAACCTCGTCCAAGTCGCCGCCTCCGCCATCAGCTCCAGCATCTTCACCGGCCTTTACGGCGATCTCGCCCCGCTCGTCACCACCATCGTGCTGACGCCGCTTCTGCTCATCTTCGGCGAAGTCGGCCCCAAAACCTACGCCATCACCAGCGCCGACAAGATCGCGCGCTGGGTCGCCATTCCGGTGCAATGGATGGTGCGCTTCCTCGCGCCGATCGTCGCCGCCGTGCAATGGATCGTGAACAACGGCCTCAAACTCTTCGGCGTCCGCGTCGATGAAAGCGTCGACGTGCTGGTCGCCGCCCGCGCCGAGATCGGCGGCGCCATCGAGATGCACGCGGAGGAGGGCGGCGTCGAAGCCGAAACCCGCCACCGTCTCCTAGGCGCGCTCGATCTCTCCGAACTCGAACTCGCCGACGTGATGATCCACCGCAAATCGATCCGCTCGCTCGACATCGATTTGCCGCCGCGCGAATTGCTCGCCCAGGCGATGAGTTCGCCGCACACGCGCCTGCCGCTCTACAAGGACGATCCCGACAACATCGTCGGCGTGCTGCACGCGCGCGATCTCCTGCGCGCGATTTCCGAATACGGCCGCGACGGTTTCGACGTCACCACCGTGATGCGCACGCCTTGGTTCACGCCGATGTCGACCAGCGCCGAAGATCAGCTCGCCGAATTCCTGCGCCGGCGCGAGCATTTCGCTCTCGTCGTCGATGAATACGGCGCGCTCATGGGCCTCGTGACGCTCGAAGATATCTTGGAAGAGATCGTCGGCGACATCAAAGACGAGCACGACATCGCCGTCCAAGGCGTCCGCCCGCAGCCCGACGGCAGCGTCAACGTCGACGGCTCAGTCCCGATCCGCGATCTGAACCGCGTGATGAACTGGGATTTGCCGGACGAAGAAGCGGTGACGATTGCCGGCCTCGTCATCCACGAAGCGCAAGCGATCCCGGAGCCCGGCCAACGCTTCGCGTTTCACGGCTATCGGTTTCAAGTGCTGCGGAGACAGCGCAACCAGCTGACCGCGCTCAGGGTTGAGCGGGAGGTGGAAGAGCGGATGGAGGGGGGGTAGGTCTTCCAAGGTAGCATGGCCGCCTAGTTGGAGTTGTCCGGATTGGAACGATAGAGCCGGGTTCGACGCTCTGCCGGCTCAGGACGGCTTGCGGGACAAGACAAATAGACATCAGGCGGTGTTGGACATTCGACGACGGTGGCGGTTTCTTGCCGTGAAAATGCCGATTCAATTCGCGCTAATGATTGACGTACGAGCCGCATTTCTTTTGCCGCGATTAGCTCATGGCGAACATAGCCCGCGAACAGGAGCAAAAAGAGAAGAGTCCACCAAAGCCAGGGGTGCGGCGGCGAGTTGCCTGACTTGGTAACGCTGCGCTTTTCTTCGCGTTTGGGAGGATTGTCTTCGGTATAGATTATAACAGGCACAGTCGGTGGCGGCGGCGAGTTGTCGCGAGGAGCGTCTTGGGCAGGAAATGGTTCTGACGCGCTGATTTCAAGACGTCGGATGTTACCCGGTGAGATGCGATGAGCCGCTGTCGCGGCCGCATCTCTCAGCGCGCCTCCGCTCAGTGCATCAAACAAGGGTCGCGGTGCCTGCAAATCCCGACAAGAAGATGTAGGCGACGTCGCCGAAGCACCCAAGTCTCGGATCGCCATGATATGCGATGGAAATCTCAGCATTTTGCGGAAGTAGTTTCCGTATCTGGAGAATAACTTCTTTCTGAAATCTCGCCGCATAGACCATCAGGTCGCTTGTTGAGGAAAGCTCTTCCTTCTGAAACTCGATCTTGGCCTTCAGCCAAAGCGCAACGGGGAGATGAGTTTCAGGCATTGTGGGGCCAACCCACTCTTGCTTCTTTCGAGCTGTCTTGGGCCTCCATTCTCCCGAAGCGCGAACTCATGGGTCGCGCGGCAGTCGCCCCCTCATCCCGTTGCTTCGCAACCACCTTCTCCCCCTCGCGGGGGAGAAGGGATATGCTCCCGCCCCATGCGCAATGAGCGATCGATCAAGCGCGCGCGCGTGATGCGCAAAGAGCCAACCAGCGCGGAAGAAAAGCTCTGGTCGATGCTGCGCAGCCGCCGCTATCGCGACGCCAAGTTTCGTCGCCAGCACGCGATCGGGCCGTACGTTGTCGATTTCGCCTGCGTCGCCGCGCGGCTCGTGGTTGAAGCGGATGGCCCGTCGCATGACGACGCAGAACAAGCCGCGTTCGACGCCAAACGCACCGCCGATCTCGAGGCTTGGGGTTGGCGCGTCGTCCGCCTCAGCAATGTAGACATCTACGACGCCGGTGACGGCCTTCACGACACCCTAGACCGCGCCCTCAAAGGCTAGCTTCCCTTCTCCCGCATGGGCGGGAGAAGGTGGTCGCGCAGCGACCGGATGAGGGTGGGAGGCTAATCGTCTAGCTCGCCCCCTCACCCGCTCGCGATGCGAGCGACCTCTCCCCCTCGCGGGGGAGAGGCGTAGATCTTCTCCCGGAGACACTCCACCTTCTCCACGATGATCTCGCCGTCCTGTCTCCACGCACTCCTCGCGAAGTCGAGACATTGGCGGTAGAGACTTTATCGGAAATTTTGGCGGATACGCGCGTTTCTATCCCGTGGATAGAAACGCAAAAGCTTAAGCCGCCGCGACGCGGGCCGTTTTGATCTTGCGCGCAACGCCGCGCTCGAGGCTGAGCGCTTCGAAGCCTTCCGGCAAAGTCTCGCCGAGGCCGAGAATGATCGCGCCGTCTGGCGCCAGCACGTCGGTGACGCGCTCAAGCACCGCCGCGCGCGTCGGCTGATCGAAGCTGGTCAGCACGTGGGCGAGGATGATGATGTCGAACTGGCCGAACTGGCCGGGATGCTGCATCAGATTGTGCCGTTCGAACCGCACCGAAGCGCGCAAGCGGTCCGAGATGCGCCACAGATCGCCGGCCTTCTCAAAGTGCGCGATTAGTTTGCGGATCGGCAAACCGCGCTGCACTTCAAACTGCGTGTAGAGCCCCGAGCGCGCTTTATCGAGCAGCCGCTCTGAAAGGTCCGTCGCCAAAATCTCAACCGCCGCGTTGCGCCCCTCAGCGCGCATCTCTTCGACGATCATCGCGATCGAGTACGCCTCTTGCCCGGTCGCACAGCCCGCGCTCCAAATCCGCACGCGCTCATGCCCGCGCCGGTTCATCGCTTCCGGCAATATCGTGGAGCGGATTTGCTCAAAGTTCTGGCGGTCGCGGAAGAACCGCGTCTCGCTCTGCGCAAGATTGTCCGCGATCGCGTTCCACAGCGCCCCGTCCGGCCGGATCCGCGCCGCCGCGATCAATTCCGGCACGCTGCCGAAGCCTTCGCGCCGCGCCAGAGGCTGCAGCCGCACCGAAGCCGAACCGCACATCTCGCGCGTGATCAGCGCGCCAGTGCGCGCTTTGACTTCGCGGGCGATCAGAACGTGTTCGGCGTCGTTCAACATCAGATGAGGCCCGCTTCGGCGAACTTGGAGTGCAGAATATCGCCGTCAAACGGCTTCATCATGTATTCGTCGGCGCCGGCTTTCAGCGCCTCGGCAATGCGCTCGACGTCGTTTTCAGTGGTGCAGAACACGACTGTCGGCTTGTCGCCGCCGGGCTCTTGGCGCAGCTGCTTCAGAAAATCGATGCCGCTCATGACCGGCATCGTCCAATCGAGCAGGATCGCTTCCGGCATCTGGCGCCGGCACGCTTGCAGCGCCTCTAACCCGTCCGCCGCTTCCTCGATCTCGAAGCGCATGTCTTCAAGAATGCGGCGCGCGACTTTGCGGATTACGCGGCTGTCGTCGACGACAAGGCAGCGTCTCATGAAATTTCACTCCGTCGGGTTCGGGCGCAGTGTTCCCGCGCGCCGGTTAACGGAGCTTAAAGTCTTAGAGCTTGAAGGCGGCCGAGCGGGCGATGAACTCGACTTTTTCTTCGCTCTCGCGGGTGCTGAGCTCAACGCCGCCTTGGCGCGCCAGCAGGCTGGTCAGCGTCGGCTGGATGGTGTGGCCGGAGAGGTCGTCCTCACCGCCGCGCAGCGCCGCAGCCGTGGGTTCGCGCAATTTGGCGCGCGGGCCGGCGGCGGTGACGATGACTTCGCCGCCTTCGCCGTGTTTTTCCGCCGTAACGGTCACGGTGCCGCCGCGCGGCAGGCACTCGTTGGCGATCAGCAACAAATTGACGATCACGCGCACGGCCGGGCGCGGCATCTGCACCGGCGGCGGCGCCCAAACAAGTTCCGGCTTCAAAACGCTGTAGAGCTTGATCGCGACGGCGCGGCCTTCCTCCAGCTCGCTGTCGCCCTCGGCGGTCGCGCCGGCCATAGCAAAACGGAAGAACTCAAGCTTGGCCCATGCTTTCCCAACACCATGGTCGAGGAGCGAAACCGCGTCCGGATCCGGCTTTCCGTCGCCGGATTTGATCATCTCAAGCCCCTGGATGATCGCCGACATCGGCTCCACCATGTCGTGGCAGATGCGCGAGGCGACAAGCGCAGTGAGCTTCGTATTCTCAATCATCGCGCGCTCCGTGACGGGGAAGCGGTGATCATAGACGATTCGGGCTGGGGGGAGGGTTCAATCCCGTGCGCAGGTGCGCCACATGGGGTAACTCGCCGGTAAAGGAACGCGCATGGCTGTGGAAAGCGGTGGTGGATTGGGGCTGGAGCACGCCGTGGCGCTGCTGGCGACCGCGGTCGTGGCAGCGCCTTTATTCAGGCGCCTGGGCCTCGGCTCGGTGCTCGGCTACCTCGCGGCGGGGTTGTTGATCGGCCCGTTCGGCTTTGGGCTGTTCGCTGATCCTGAAAATATCCTGCATGTCGCCGAATTCGGCGTGGTGATGTTTCTGTTCTTGATCGGCCTCGAAATGCGGCCCGCTAAGCTTTGGGCTTTGCGCAAAGAAATCTTCGGCATCGGCGCGGCGCAGGTCATCACCTGCATCATCTTGCTCTCGGTGATCGGCATCGCCGCCGGTTTGCCGTGGGCGGCGGCCGTCGTGGGCGCCAGCGGCTTTGTGCTCTCATCGACCGCCGTCATCATGAAGATGATGGACGATAGCGGCGAGACGGCGACTGAAGCCGGCCAACGCAATATTTCGATCTTGCTCTTTGAAGACCTGATGATCGTGCCGCTGCTCGCCGCAGTCGCGATCATGGCGTCGGCCATGGGGATCGTGGAAGAGAACGCGCGCCCGGTTTGGGTTAGTATGGCCGTCGCCGCGGCCGCGATCGGCGTGGTGTTTATCAGCGGCAAATGGTTGCTCAATCCGCTGTTCGGCTTGCTGGCGCGATCGGGCGCGCGCGAGGTGATGACGGCGGCGGCGCTGCTGGTCGTACTTGGCGCGGCGCTCTTCATGCAATTGGGTGGCCTCTCGATGGCGATGGGCGCCTTCCTCGCCGGTGTGCTGCTCTCCGATTCGGTGTTCCGACATCAGCTGGAGGCCGACGTCGAACCCTTTCGCGGCATCTTGCTGGCGCTCTTCTTCATCAGCGTCGGAATGTCGCTCAATCTGACGGTCGTGCTTGAACAATGGCCGTGGGTCGCCGGCGGCGTTCTTGCCTTCATGGCAGTGAAGGCGTTCGGCATCTTTGCGGTCGCGCGCTTGTTTGGCGCTGATCAACGTGAATCGGTGCAGCGGGCGGCGCTTTTCGCGCAAGGCGGTGAGTTCGCTTTCGTCCTCTACAGTGCGGCGCTCGCGGCAGGTGTCATGGACGCGCGCATCAGCGCGATGATGACGGCGATCGTAATTATCTCGATGGTGCTAACGCCACTTGTCATGCTGGTGCTCAAGCGCTTCATGCCGCCACGCGAGATTTCTCGCGACGGCGTGGAGGACGCTTCTGATCTTCATGGCCGCGTGTTGTTCATTGGCTTTGGTCGTTTCGCGCAAGTGGTCAGCCAAGCGCTGCTGGCGCGCGGCGTGGACATGTCGCTGATTGAGACGGACGTGGAGATGATCCAAGTCGCCGGTACGTTCGGCTTCAAGGTCTATTACGGCGACGGCACGCGGCTTGACGTGCTCCAGGCCTCCGGCGCCGGCGAAGCGGAGGCGATCCTCGTATGCGTCGATAAGCCGGAGGCGGCGGATCGGATTGTCGCCTTGTGCAAAGCCCAGTTTCCGAACGCGAAGCTGTTCGTGCGCGCATTCGATCGTGGTCATTCGATGCGCCTAGTGCAGGCCGGCGTCGATTATCAAATACGCGAATTGTTCGAATCCTCGCTCACCTTCGGCGCGGCGGTGCTGCGTGATCTCGGCTTCAACGATATCGAAATCGAAGAAACCATCGAAGAAGTCCGCGACCGCGATGCCGCGCGGTTTGAAATGCAGCTTGCTGGCGGCATCGAAGCGGGGCGCGCCTTGATGCGCGGCAACATGACGACGCCGCAACCGACGCCGTTCACTGTGCCGCGCCGTGAAGCCAAAGCCCTCAACGAGGAAGCCGCCGAAGCGATCAAGGAAGAAACCCAATAGGCGCCGCAAGGTGAGGAGGCGCGGCCGCGCGATTTATGACTTATGATTGAGGGTGGAGCCTCACATGACACCTGATTTCCGCTTTATCGAAACCAACGGCATCAAAATCCGCGCGGCGGTGCAGGGCGAGGGCCCGCTCGTCGTCATGGTCCACGGCTTTCCAGAGAGCTGGTATTCGTGGCGTCATCAAATGGCGCCGCTCGCCGCTGCCGGATTTACGGCCTGCGCGATCGACGTGCGCGGCTATGGCGGCTCTGACAAACCGCAAGAGATCGAAGCTTACGCGATGAAGGAAATCGCCGCCGATGTCGCCGGCGTGATCGAGGCATTGTCACCAGGCAAGCCGGCGGTGCTTATCGGTCACGATTGGGGTGCGCCGATTGTTTGGCACACGGCGGTGCTGCATCCCGACAAAGTCCGCGCCGTCGCCGGCCTGAGCGTGCCGTGGTTTGGCCTGCCGCCAGCCTCGCTCGATGTGCTCATCAAGATGATGTACACCGATCAGGGCAAGTTCTTCTATCAAGCCTACTTCAAGGATGAAGGCGTCGCTGAGGCCGCGTTCGAAGCAGATGTGCGCGGCGGCCTGCGCAAGCTTTACTACGCCGGAAGCGGCGACTCGCAAGGCTATTGGGGCGCGCCCGATAAGAAGCACGGCGATCATCTTCTTGACGGCTTGGAAGATCCGGACCCGTTTCCGTGGTGGATGACGCCCGCGGACATCGACTATTTCGTCAGTGAGTTCACGGCGTCGGGCTTTCGCGGGCCGATCAATCGCTACCGCAATCACACGCGCGACTTCGAATACATGAGCACGATCGAGGATCGCGTCATTCATCAGCCATCGCTGTTCATCGTGGGCGAAAACGATCTGGTGCTGAAAATGTTCGGCGGCAGCGCCGAGGCGGCGTTCGAGCGGATGGCGGCAAACTCGTCGGACCTTCGTGGCTCGCACCTGATCCCGCGCATCGGCCATTGGACGCAGCAGGAGGCCCCGGATGAAACGACGGGGTTGATTATCGATTGGCTAGCGACACTCTGACCATAGGCAGGGCCAATCCTGTGATCGGCCTATATCTATGGATGATTGTATTGCCGTTCCGGCGATGAAACCCATATCGGCAGTGAGGAGATTGACCCATGCCGACCACGCGCAACGATTTGCCGGACAACACACGCAAGGCCACGATCGCGCTGCTGAATGCGCGCTTGGCTGACGCGATTGATCTCAGGCTCGCGATCAAGCAGGCGCACTGGAACGTGAAGGGCGCAAACTTCATCGCGTTGCATGAGCTGTTTGATCAGATTCAGGGCCGCGTCGATGTGTTCGTCGATGACATTGCCGAGCGCGCGGTGACATTGGCTGGCATCGCTGAGGGAACGGCGCAAGCGGCGGTGAAGGGCTCCAAGCTGCCCCCGTACCCGACTGATCTCACCGAACAGAAAGCCGTGCTGCAAGCCGTAGCGGATCGGCTCGCAGCGTTCGGCAAGCTCGCGCGCGAAGCGATCGATACTGCGGACGAAGCCGGCGACAAGGACACCGCCGATCTCTTCACCGGCGTTTCGCGGCAGATCGACAAGGACCTTTGGTTCGTCGAGGCGCACTTGCAGTAACTTTCCTCGCCCTTGATGGGCGAGGTGGCGCGAAGCGCCGGAGTGGGTGACAGCGCGGTGCGTACGGTGCAGCCACCCACTCAGTCATCGCGCGTTGCGCGCTGACAGCTCGCCCATCAAGGGCGAGCATGAGTTAGTGCCGCAATCTCCGTGATCACGTCATACGCGCCGAGAACGTCAGCCTCAGTGCACTCGAATTGTCCGGCCTGAAACCGAATGACGACCCGCCCGTCAACGCGTGTTTGCGTCAGGTAAATCCTTCCGTCCGCGTTGATGGCTTCGACCAGCGCTAGGTTCAGCGCATCGAGATCGGCGGCGGCGGGTGGGGCGTAGCGGAAGCTGAATAGCGAGAACGACGGCTCGGTCACGATCTCAAAGCCAGCCGCCGCGCGCAGCTTCTCGCACAGCGCGCCGGACCAAGCGATGTGATTGCGGATCATGGAGCGCAATCCCTCAAGCCCATAAGCGCGCAGCACGAACCACAGCTTCAGCGCCCGAAACTGCCGCCCGAGCGGCACGCCCCATTCGCTGTAGTTCACGACTTCATCGTGACCCAGCGTGTGCAGATAATCCGGCTTCGCTGCGAGCGTACGCACGAGCGAGTTCGGATCACGCACGAAATGCGCGGTGCAATGCGTCTGTGCGCCCAGCCATTTGTGCGGGTTGATGACGATACTGTCGGCCAGCTCAACGCCGGTCCAGAGGTGACGCAGCTCCGGGCAGATCATCGCCGAGCCGGCCCAAGCGGCGTCGATGTGCAGATAGAGATCAAACTCACGCGCGATCGCCGCAAGCTCCGCCACTGGATCAATCGCCCCGACCCCGGTCGCGCCGACATTGGCGATGATGCCGGCTGGTTTGTAGCCGGCCGCGATGTCAGCTTCGATCAGCGCTCGCAATGCTTGCGGATCAGCGCCGCGTTGCGCGCCTTTGATCGGAATGCGGACGAGATTGTCAGCGCCGATGCCGGAGAACCAGATAGCGCGATCGATCGACGTGTGCGCCTCGCTTGAGCAATAGATGCGCAAAGTCGGCGTGCCGGAAAGGCCGCCGCTATTGCCGGCATAGTTCAATGCGCGCTCGCGCATGACGAGCACGGCCGCAAGCGTCGCTGTCGAGGCGGTGTCTTGAATGCAGCCTTGAAAGCCTTCCGGCAAACCGAACGCTTGCCGTAGCCAATCGATCGCGACGGTTTCGAGTTCAGTGGCGGCCGGCGAGGTTTGCCAAAGCATACACACCGCGCCAAACGCAGTGACGAGGTGTTCGGCGACGACCGAGGCAGGCGCTGAATTAGAAGGGAAGTACGCAAAGAAGCGCGGATGCTGCCAATGCGTCATGCCTGGCGCGATAATGCGCTCGAAATCGGCGAACACGCGTTCGAACGGTTCAGCTTGCTCCGGCGGAGAGGCGGCGATCTGCGCGGCGATATCGCCCGGCTTCACGGGCGGGCGCACTGGAAGGTCGCGCACGCGTTCGCGATAATCGACGCCCCATTCGGCGGCGCGCACTGCCCATTCGCGAAAATCATCCATGCCGCACGACTAAGCGCCGCGCGCCTGTGCGTCTAGGTATTGTCGACCACGTCGACCTCAGGCCGATCATCGCCGGACGCGAGTTCGTCGTGCCAGCGGCCCTTCGCATCTTCCCACGAAATGCCAACCGTCTCACCCGGCCGGCGCTGTTCCATCGCGACGCGCTTGGCGGCGTTGTAAGCGGCGTCGTGCGTTAGGAACGATTGCGAGATGGTGTCGCCGAGCTTGAACGCCCAGCCGCCATCATGCTCGATAATCTCGTAAACGACCTTGGTCATGCGAATGCGTCTCCTTCCTGAAAACATGGAACGCGTGAGCGCGCTGGCAAGTGCCCAGGACGCGAGTATTGTGCCGCATCATGAGTCGTTTGCACACAGAGCGTCACCTTGTTTCGCGCATCGGCTGGCTGCGCGCCGCTGTTTTGGGCGCAAATGATGGCATCGTCTCTACGGCGAGCTTGGTGATCGGCGTTGCTGCTGCAGGCGGGAGCAAACAAGCGCTGCTGGTTGCCGGTGTCGCGGGTCTCGTGGCCGGCGCGATGTCGATGGCGGCGGGGGAGTACGTTTCTGTCAGCTCGCAATCCGATACGGAAAGCGCCGATATTGCGCGCGAGACGAAAGAACTCTCCGAGCAACCCGAGTTCGAGGCGGAAGAACTCGCCAACATTTATGTTGGCCGCGGGCTGACGCCGGAGCTCGCGCGCGAAGTCGCGGTGCAGCTGATGGCGAAGGATGCGCTCGGCGCTCACGCGCGCGATGAGCTTGGTATTTCTGACATGACGACGGCGCGGCCGGTGCAGGCGGCGCTTGCTTCGGCGCTGACGTTTTCAGTTGGCGCGGTGCTGCCGCTCATCGTGGTTGTGTTGACGCCGCTCTCCAGCTTGATCGTAACGGTGGCGATCGCATCGCTCTTCTTTCTGGCAGCCCTCGGCGCCGCCGGCGCGCGCGCGGGCGGCGCGGCGCCGCTGAAGCCGGTGCTTCGCGTCGTGTTCTGGGGCGCGCTGGCGATGGCGGCGACGGCGGGCGTCGGCGCAATGTTCGGCGTAACCGCCTAGAACTCCGGCGATTCCAGCTGCTTTTTCAGCTCGTTCTTGACGATCTTGCCGTTGGCGTTGCGCGGCAACGTCTCGGGCCAGAAGATAACTTCGACCGGCACTTTGAACGCCGCAAGCTTTTGCGCCACGTGGTGGCGGAGCTCATCGCTGGTCGCCTTTGCGCCTGGCTTCAGATGAACGACAGCAAGCGGCTCTTCGCCTAAAGTTTGGTGGGGCTTGCCAATGACCGCGGCGTCCATGACGGCGGGGTGGTCGTAGAGCGCGTTCTCGACTTCGACGCAATAGATGTTCTCGCCACCGCGGATCAGCATGTCCTTGGCGCGATCGACGATGTAGACGAAGCCTTCGTCGTCGATCTTGGCGAGATCGCCGGTGCGGATCCAGCCGTCGATGAACGTCTCTGCGGTGGCCTTTTCGTTTTGCCAATAGCCGCGCACGACGATCGGGCCTTTGTACCAAAGCTCGCCGACTTCGCCGCGCGGCAGCTCAACGCCTTCCATGCTGACGATCTTGGCTTCGCCTGTTGCAGACGGCACGCCCGTCGATGCGGGCTTGCGCATATAATCTTCAGCGCCGTTGGAGACGGCGGTGGCGGAGGTTTCCGTCATGCCCCAGCCTTGGCTCGGCTGCGCTGTTGGGAAACGCGCCTTCAAGCGGTTGACGAGCTCGGGCGCAGCGGGCGCCCCGCCGTATGCGACGCCTTCGACGGATGACAGGTCGTATTTGTCGACGTCCGGATGCTCAAGCACTTGCCACGCGATCGTCGGCACGCCGCCGAAATGCGTAACGCGCTCATCCTGCATCAGCTTCAGCGCCTGATCGCAATCCCAGCGCCGCTGCATGACGATCTTATTGCCCGCCATCAGCGACGGGATCATGATCGCAAAGCACCCGGTAGCGTGGAAGAACGGCACCGAAATCAGGAACGCTTTTTGCGGCGCCGTCGGGTCGGGCGCAGGAGGCGCTTCGCCGCGCCGCAAGAATGCACGCGCTTGCGCTGAGGCCGAGTTGAACATGTTCGAGATGATGTTGCGGTGAGAGATTACCGCGCCTTTCGGATGGCCGGTCGTGCCCGACGTGTAGAAAATCGCCACATCCATTTCAGGATCGGCGGCAACGTCCGGCGGCGCGATGTCGCCCAATGTGCTCCACTCATTGGTTGGGCCGATCACGCCTTCCATCCGCGCAACGCGCGGGTCGGCGATCTCTTCCTTTGAACGCGAGACGTAAACCTTGCGGATATCGGGGCAGGCATCGAGGTGCTCGCGCACGCGCTCGTAGCGCTCGATGTCCATGATCGCGATCGAGGTGCCGGAATTTTTGAGCCCGTATTCGAGCTCCGGCCCGGTCCACCATGCGTTCAACGGCGTGACGATGGCGCCCGCCAGCACGCCGCCCCAGAACGCCACGGGCCACTCGGGCAGGTTACGCATGATGACCGCGACCCGGTCGCCGGGTTTCACGCCATCGGCGATCAGCTGATGCGCGAACTTCGCGGCGGCGGCGCGGAAGGCGCCGACGGATGCGCGCTCGTTCTCGAACACCAAATGGTCACGGCCTGCGAACATGCCGCCGAGCGCGAACACTTCACGCAGCGTCGGCGGCGCGTTCTTCCAGACCTTCATGCGGACACCGCGCACTTCGGCCTCGCCGACCTCCAGCATGGTACCCGGCTGCGTCAGCAGCGCGTGCGCCTGCTCGATCGACATGGCTGGGAAGGCGGGCGTAGCGGCCGCTTCGGTCATCAAAATCCTCCCGCGCGTGACGGCAAAGGCGCCGCCCGCGTCATTTTTGGTTGAGCTGTTGAAACACGTTGCCGCTGCTGCATCAACACCTGCCGCAGCCAGAACTTTGCCGAAATTTAATGGTGCTTGTGGGGTGCGCGCGCCTCGGGCAAGCATGTGAATGTCCTTGGCGGGATGGGAGACGCGTCCGATGGCCTTCAATTGGAAAACGCTCGCAGAGCGCCTCGATCCGCGCAGGCTGGATTGGTCTTGGGCGAAGCCCGCCAGCGATTGGGCGGTCGCCAACCGCACCACGGTGCTGTCGACCTCGATGGCGCTACTCGTCGGCCTTTGGGGCGGGGCCGTGTTGGGGCGCGTTTCGACAGGCGCGCCGGCTTTTGACTTCATGCAATTGGGCAGCGTCGGCGCCGCTGAACGCGCGCGAGATGCAAATGCCCCGCGCGCCGGCGTTCCCGGCGTTGAGGGCATGGCGTTCGTGCGCTTGCGCACCGAGATGGATCAAGCCGAGCCGCGCGCGTGCCTCGAATTCTCGCAAGCGCTCTCGACCGAAGCCAACATCAATTACGCCGACTACATCGCCATTGATCCCACCATCCCGTTTCAAACCGACGTTTCGGGCAATCTGCTTTGCCTTGGCGGCATTCCATTTGAGCCAGAGCGCCAAGTCACCATTCGCGAAGGTCTGCCGTCAGCCTCGGGAGAGCGCACCGAAACGGACGAGACCTTCACGCTCACCTTCGGCGATCGGCCCGCTTATGTCGGCTTTGCTGGCGGCGGCGTGATCCTGCCACGCTCGGAAGCCGACGGCATCGCCATCGAAACCGTCAACGTCTCGCGCATCGGCATCGAAGTGCTGCGCGTGCCGGACCGCATTCTTTCGCAATATTCCGTCGAAGCCGGCGAAACCAATGAAGAGGGCGGCTGGGGCAATTGGAGCTTCAACAGCGCCGGCGAAGAGGTCGGTGTCCAAGTTTACGAAGGCGAGATCGACGTCGACACCGCGCGCCGCAACAGCGCCGTGACAACGGTGTTCGCGCTAGGCGCTGCCTTGCGTGAATTGCGCCCCGGCGCCTACGTCGTGAAAGTACGCGATATTTCGCCGAGCGCGGGCCAGGGCGGCAACAGCGAAAACGAATCCGTCGCGTCGTCGTATCGCTGGATACTCTACACTGATATGGCGCTGCAGACGTTCACCGGCGCGACCGGGCTAGACGTCGTCGTGCGCTCGCTCCGCACGGCGCGCCCAATGGGCAACGTCACTGTCACGCTGATCGCGCAGAACAACGAAGAATTGGCGCGCATCCGCACCAATTCCGAAGGCCGCGTTGAGTTCTCCGATGCGCTTGTGAATGGCGACGGCCCGGCGCGGGCGCGGTACGTCATGGCGTACGGCGCCGAAGGCGATTTCGCCGCGCTCGATCTACAACGCGCGGGGCTCGATCTCTCCGATCGCGGCGTCGATGGGCGCCAAGCGCCGAGCGATGTCGATGCATACCTTTACACTGAGCGCGGCATCTATCGGCCGGGCGAGCGTGTGCGCCTCATCGGCCTCATCCGCGACCAGATCGGTCGCGCCATCTCCAATCGGCAATCGACGCTCGTCGTCTATCGCCCGAATGGCACCGAAGCGCGCCGTATCCGCATGACGCAAGCCGTCGATGGCGGCGCCATTGCCAAGAATATCGATCTCGATCGTTCCTCGCCGCGCGGTGTCTGGCGCGCTGTGCTGGAAGTTGATGGGCAAGAGCAATCGGCGGGCGAAGTCAGCTGGTCAGTCGAAGACTTCGTGCCGGAGCGTCTGCGCGTGCGCATCGAAGCCAGCGAAGCCGTGCTGCGCGCCGGCCAATCGCGGCCGATCAATGTGCAGGCCGATTTCCTCTATGGCGCGCCTGGCGCCGGCCTCGCGGTCGAGGCGGAAGGGCGGCTGATGGTCGACCCCAATCCGTTCCCGCAGCACGAAGGCTTCATGTTTGGCAAGAGCGATGAAAGCTTTGACGAACGCATGTTCCAACTGCCGGGCACGGTGACGGACGGCCAAGGCGCCGCGCAAATCGCGTTCCGTCTGCAAGAAGAGCCGACGACATCGCTGCCGCTGCGTGCGCGCATGATCGCCTCTGTCGCCGATCCGGGCGGGCGCGTCGTGCGCGAAGGCTTCACCGTGCCGGTGCGGCTGAACAACGTCTATCTCGGCCTCTCGCCGCAATTCGAAAACCGCCGCGCCGGCGCTGGCGAGCGCGTTGCGTATGACGTGATCGCGGTGAACGCTGACGGCCAACGCGTCGCCGCGCGCGGCGTGCAATGGCAGCTGGTGCGCGAAGACTGGAGCTACGATTGGTATCTCGATAACGGCCAGTGGCGCTGGCGGCGTACGGGGCGGGATATCCCGGTCGATGGCGCGACCGTTGATGTCGCCGCCAACCAGCCGCTGCGCATCGCCAAGGATGGTCTGCGCTCCGGCTCGTATCGCCTGATCGTGCGCGGCGCGGGCGCTGAAAGCTCGCAGCGCTTCGGCGTCGGCTGGGGTGGCCCCGCGGACGACGATTCCACGCCGGACATGGTCAGCGTCGTTGCGCCGGAAAATCCGACGCGGCCCGGCGCGCGTGCGCGCGTACAAATCCGCCCGCCTTACGCAGGCGAAGCGCAGATCGTTGTGGCGACAGACCGTGTCATCGAAACTCGCACCGTGCGTGTTTCGGCTGAGGGCACGACCATCGATCTGCCAGTGAACGCTGAATGGGGCTCCGGCGCTTACGTGCTGGTCACCGTTATGACGCCGCGCGATCCGGTGAACATGCCGGTGCCGCGCCGCGCCATTGGCGTTGCGTACGTGCCTGTCGACATGGGCAATCGCACGCTTGAGGTCGATGCGGGCGTCGGCCTGCAGAACGTGCGCCCGCGCACGACGATCAACGTGCCGATCCAGGTGCGCAATGCGCCTGCGGGTGAGCGTGTGCGTGTGGCGATCGCGATGGTGGACGAGGGCATCCTCAACATCACCAAGTACGAAAGCCCGAACCCGGTCTCCTACTTCTTCGGGCGGCGCGCGCTCGGCGTGCAGATTCACGACGATTACGGGCGCTTGCTCAATCCGAACCTCGGTGCGCCCGCGAACGCGCGCCAAGGCGGCGACAGCTTGGGCGGCGAGGGCCTCACGGTTGTGCCAACACGCACGGTGTCGCTGATCTCCGACATCGTCGAAGTCCGCGGCGGCCGGGCGACGATTCCAATCGAGGTGCCCGACTTTAACGGCACGCTTCGCTTGATGACGGTTGCGTGGAGTGAAACCGCAGTTGGGCAAGACGTCGATCAAGTCGTCGTGCGCGATCCAGTGGTGGCCGAATTAATCCTGCCGCGCTTCCTCGCGCCAGGCGATGAGGCGCAGGGCACGCTCAACATCGATAACGTTGAAGGTCCGCCCGGCAATTACACAGTGACGGTCGGCGGCGCCAACGCAGCGCAAATCGCGCAGCAACCGCGGCGCTTCCAGCTTGGCCGTGGTCAGCGCCAAACGGCACTCATCCCGATTACCGGCGGCCCGCTTGGCGTCGGCCAGATCTCGTTGCGTCTCGAAGGGCCGCAAGGGTTCACGCCGGTGGAGCGCACCTACGACATCCAATCGCGCGCGCCATTCATGCCGATCACCATCACCACGATGGAGCCGCAGAACACGGGCGTCTCTTGGCGGGCGCCAGCGGATGCCTTGGCGCGCTTCCAGCCATCGGGGCAGGCGTTGATCTCGTTCTCCAGCCTAGCCGGCCTCGATCCGGCGCCGCTCTTGGATGAGCTCTATCGCTATCCTTACGGCTGCTCAGAGCAGCTGACGTCGGTGGCGATGCCGCTGCTTTACTACAACACGCTCGCATCCGAAGCCGCGCGCACGCGCGATCCGCGCATCACGCGGCGCGTCCAGGAAGCGGTGACGCAATTGCTTGATCGCCAGGCGCCGGACGGCTCGTTCGGTCTCTGGAGCGCGGGCGACGGCAATGCGAGCCCCTGGCTCGGCGCTTACGTCACCGACTTCCTGCTGCGTGCGCAGCGCGAAGGCTACGCGGTGCCGCGTCAGCCGATGAGCCAAGCCTATGCGGCGCTGCGCCGCGTGGCGCGGCTCAACGATTTCGGCTCGGTGAATTACGAGTTCGAAGTTTATCGCTGGCCCGGCTCCAACGACACGACTGAGCTCTTGCGTTCGCGTTCGGCCGCGTATGCGCTTTATGTGCTGGCGAAAGCCGGTGAGGCTGACATCGGACAGCTGCGCTATTTCCACGACAACCGTTTGCGCAATGAGCCTTCGCCTTTGGCGCGGGCGCAGATCGGCGCGGCGTTGGCGCACATGGGCGACCGCGCGCGCTCACGCAACGCCTTCCGTTTGGCTGAGCAAGCACTGGGCTATCGCAATGTCGGCGATTGGTACCAGACGCCGTTGCGCGACACGGCTGGCGTTCTGGCCATGGCGGCGGAGGCGGGTGAGATCGAACTGGTCGATCGCCTGCGCCGGCGTCTCGAGCGCGATGCACCCGAAGCCGGCGCGCTCACGACGCAGGAGCAAGCACAAATGCTGATGGCGGCGGAAGCGCTGTTGCGGCGCGCGGGCGAGGTCAATGTCTCGCTCAACGGCGAACAGATGACGCAACGCCGGATCATCGTGAATGCGCAGCGTTTGGCGGCGGGCCTCGTCTTCCGCAACAACGGACGCGGCACGGTGTGGCGGACAACGTCGCTCTCAGGCGCGCCGCGCGAAGCGCCGCCAGCAATGCAGTCCGGCTACACGATCGACAAAACCGTTTTCCGCATGGACGGCACCGTTGCTGATCTTGGATCAGTGCGGCAGGGCGACCGCGTTGTGATCGTGATCTCCGGTCAGCCCGAAGGCGCGCGCAACTACCCAACCGTGCTTGTCGATCTCTTGCCTGCGGGCCTTGAGATTGAGTCGTTGCTGACGCCGCAAGACGGCGCCGGCGCGACCGGCTGGGACGGCGTCACGCGTAACGGTCCGTTCGCGTGGGTTGGTTCGATCAGCGGCGCGCAGGTGCAGGAATCGAGGGACGATCGCTTCGTCGCTTCGGCAAACCTGCGCGGCTCGTACCGCTACGCCTACATCGCGCGCGCCGTATCGCCGGGCCGTTACACGATGCCGGCGGCGCAGGTGGAGGACATGTATCGCCCCGGCGTAATGGCCCGCACCAGCACCGGCACCATCGTGATCGCCCCGCGCGGAGGCTAACTCCGATACCCCTCCCCTTGAGGGGAGGGGCAGGGGGCGGGGTGAAGCGCCGTCTCTTGAAGGTTCGTTGAAGTGCAATGACGTCGAACGTCGAGTCTCACCCCACCGCCCAGCCCCCTCCTCTCAAGAGGGGGCGAAGCGTGGCGCTGCCACTTAGCGCCAACGGCAAGCGTTGGGGCTGGGCGGTCATTGCGCTTGTGCTGACGTTGTTCTCGCTCGATCAGATATTTCCGCCGCCGCTACAGCGCGTGCGTGATGTATCGCCAGTGGTGCTCGATCATCGCGGCGAGTGGCTGATGGCGTTCACGACGCGCCAAGGCACGTGGCGCCTCGAAGCGCGGCTCGACGAAATCGATCCCGAGTTTCAGCGGCGGCTCATCGCCATCGAAGACGAGCGCTTCTGGTTGCATCCCGGCGTCGATCCCATCGCGTTGACGCGCGCGAGTGTTTCTTACGCGCGCTCCGGCGTGATCACGCAGGGCGGCTCTACGATCACCATGCAGCTGGCGCGGCTGCTGGAGCCACGGCCGCGCACGATCGGCTCGAAACTGATTGAGATCGTCCGCGCGATTCAGATCGAGCGCCGGCTCTCCAAACGAGAGGTGCTGGCGGCGTACCTGACGATGGCGCCCTATGGCGGCAATCTCGAAGGCGTCCGTGCAGCCAGCCGCGCTTACTTCCAGCGCGATCCGCAATGGCTGGACGATGCCGAGATGGCGCTTTTGATCGCGCTGCCGCAAGCGCCGGAAGCGCGTCGGCCGGATCGTCATCCAGAAGCTGCCCGCGCGGCGCGCGACCGTGTGCTCGATCTTTTCGTCGCGGCGCGGCTGATCAATGCCCGTCGCGCCGAGGAGGGCCAGCAAGTAGCGATCCGCCCGCGCGCGCCGTTCCCGTATTCCGCCCCGCACGCCGCGCAAGCTCTGGTGCGCGCACATCCCGGCGAAGGTGTCATCCGCTCCTCCCTCGATGCAACGTTGCAGCGCGATCTGGAAGAATTGGTGCGCCGCCGCGGTCGAGCTCGATGGCCGCGAAGTCCGCGCGCGCGTCGGCGGCGCCGGCCGCGAGCGCGCCGGCGGCTATATCGACATGACGCGCGCCACCCGCTCGCCGGGCTCAGCGCTAAAACCGTTCCTCTATGCAATCGCTTTCGACGAAGGTGTTGCCGCGCCGGAGACGCTGGTGCGCGACGCGCCGCGCCGCTTTGGCGGCTATCTGCCGGAAAACTTCGACCGCCGTTTCCACGGCGACGTCTCGCTCGAAGACGCTCTGCGCCATTCGCTGAACCTGCCGGCGGTGGCGACGTTGGAACGTATTGGCGCGAGCCGCTTTCACGCCGCCTTGCGGCGCGCCGGTGCCGAGGTGCAACTGCCGCGGCGCGCGATTTCGGAGCCGGGGCTGGCGCTGGCGCTTGGCGGCGTCGGTATGCGGCTGGAAGATCTGGTGCAGCTTTATGCGGCGCTCGGCGATGGCGGGCAGGCGCGCCCGTTGGTGAACGATGATTCCGTGCAGCTAGCCTTCACACGCCGCTTCGTGCGCGATGAAACCGCCGCGCGCGTGCTGCAAATCCTGGCGACCTCGCCGCACCCGGCCGGGCGTATTCCCTCGCAAGTGGCGCAAGGCGCGCCGCAAGTGGCGTTTAAGACCGGCACCTCCTACGGCTTCCGCGACGCCTGGGCGCTTGGTGTGTCGAATGGTTACGCTATCGGCGTCTGGGTTGGCCGTCCCGATGGCTCGCCTCGACCTGGCGCAACGGGCCGCAGCGAAGCACTGCCAATCCTATTCGATGCGTTCGATCTGCTCGGCACACCGACGCCGCCACGCCGCGATGATGACGAGCAGGAAGATGTCGCGCCGGCTTTGGTGCGGTTCGAGCGCGAAGAACGTGAAGGCTTGTCGATCCTGTTTCCGCCGTCCGGCGCTGAAGTACTGGTGTTGGATTACGGCCGTGACGCGCGCGGGCTTTCACTCTCGGCCCGCGGCGGCCGTGCGCCGCTGACCTGGTATGCCGAAGGCGAGCCCGTCGAGAGCGAGCCGACCAGTGGCCGCGCAATCTGGCGGCCAAGCGCGCCGGGATTTTACGATGTCGTCGTCGTCGACGCAGACGGCCAGCAAGCCCGCACCCGCGTCCGCATTCGCAATTCCGGCTAGCCCACAAAAGAGAAAGGCGCGGACCCGGGGGAGGATCCGCGCCTTGGCGCTGCCGTCGCTGGCACGGGAGGGATTAGGCGACGATCAGGGCAGCTTGGTGCAGGCCGGCGTAAGCGAATGGAGCGAACAGAGCGGCGGCGGCGAAAAGTGCGATGAGCTTTTTCATGGTCGTTGGTCCTTCGTGTTTGATCTGTTGTTTATGAGATGCCGCGCGGCGCGATTTCGGATGCGTGTTTGGTGAAGAAATTCGCAAAGGCGATATGCGCAAACGCGGTCGCCAAAAAAGAAAAGGCGCGGACCTTTGCGGGGTCCGCGCCTTCATAGAATCGTCGCCCGTCTATGGGGGCAGGCGTTAGGCGACGATTTGGGCAGCTTGGAAAAGAACGAGGGCGGCGACCGGAACGAAGAGAACCAGCGCGAGGGCGAGTGAACTAAGTTTGGTCATCGTAGGCGTCCTTTAGAGTGTTTCGTTGGCGTTTGATTTTTAGATGCCGCACGCGACGGATTTGGATGCGGGATGGTGAAATTTTTCGAACAGCGTCTCCACATAACAAAGGCGCGGACCTGGCCTGGCCCGCGCCTCCATCCACGTCGTCGCTAGCGAGGGTGTTAGGCGACGATCTGCGCGGCCTGCATCAGAAGGGCTGCTGCGCCCAGCGAGATCAGAGTGAAAGCGGCGGCGAAGCTGATCATTTTAGTCATCTCGTGAACTCCCTGGTGTTTGTGTTTCAGCCCTATGCTTTTGAGATGCGTCCGATGTTTTGGTTAGACGCACGCCGCAGAGATTTCTTTCACGCCAGCCGCGAAATTTTTTTCGCCCAAAGCAAAAGCGCGGACCCTTTCGAGCCCGCGCTTTCTGCAGATCAGCTAATGGGGGGATCAGGCGACGATCTGCGAAGCCTGCGAGAGCGTGACGAACGCGACCGGCGCGAACAGAACCAGCGCGGCGACGAAAGCAGCGGCTTTTGCGGCGGCGGCGTAAGCGAAAACTTTGGTCATCTCATTTCCCCGTAGGTTGTTGCGGTGTTTGACTATGAGATGCCGCGCTTCGTGCGTTTGGATGCGCGGATGCAGAAAAACTTTGGCGCAGATCAATCATGCAAAAGTGCGCGAAGGTTTGCGCAAATGAAAAGGCGCGGACCTTAGGGGTGGTCCGCGCCTTCCATGTTAATCGTCGCAGGCGGGTTGGGGGATCAGGCGACGATCAAAGCGGCTTGGTTCAAAGTGCTGAGCGCGGCGGGGGCAAAGAGAGCCAGCGCCAGTGCGATTGAGAAGAATTTGGTCATTTGCTTGCTCCCTTGTTGGCGTTTCGGCCGGTCTGAACTGTTGATGCACCTAACCTAACGATTGGATGCACCGGCCGATGTGACTTTGGTCACGCCTCAGCGGCGCGGCGGCGCCGGTGGAGCTGGCGGGGCAGGCGCCGCGGGCGGGGCCGGCGGCTCTTCGAAGCGGACGCGGCCGTCGCCATTGGCGTCGCTGGCGTCGAAGAAGCGCAAATGCTGGGCGCGGAATTCTTCGCGGCTGAGGGCGCCGTCGCCATTGGTGTCTGCTTCCTCCGAATTGGCCACCAGCATCATGAACATCGGCGGACGCGGCGGGACCGGCGCCACCGGGGCGACCGGCGCGACCATGTCCTCGCCATTGGCGTGAACGACGATGACTTCACGGCTGACGTGACGCTCGCCTTCGCGCGCCGCGTCGCGAGCGAGGCGCTCGGCGTGGCGCGCAGCGCGTTCGGCTTGCGCCTCGGCGCGTTCGGCCTGTGCTTCGGCTCGCTCCATCGCCTGCTCGGCCCGTGTCATCGCTTGCTCAACTTCGCGCTCGATCCGCGCTTCTTCTTCCTCGGTTAGATTCTCGCCGCGGCGGATGGTGATGCGGCGCTCGCCACCTGCCTCATCTTCCCAAATCATGGTGCGGTCGCCGTCGAGCTCGACCTCAACATCAACGTCGACATCCGGCGCCCGGAAGCGGGCGTGATGCACCGCGGGGCGATCTTCGCTGGTGAGGCGGCCATCGTTGTTGGTGTCCATTTGCGCGAAAATCTGATCGGCGGCGGCCGAAGCTTCGGCGCGGCTGAGCCAACCATCATTGTCGGCGTCCATGTTAATCTCAGCGCCACCGCCGCCGTGGCGGATGATGGTGCGTGTGTGTGTGGTGTTGGCGGCTGCGGCGGCCAGTGTGATCGCGGTAAACGCCACCCCGAGTGTCAGCGCGAGTTTCATGTGTCTCATCCCTCTTGTGCCCGCTCCGGGCCCATTGCGAGCCAGACCATGAGGGCTGGACGTTTCCCTCGTACGTCAGCGCTGAAACATTGGGGAAATAGAGCGCCTGTATCTCTCCGGTCCGGAAACGGCCCTGGAAAGCAAAAATGTCCACCAAATCAGCCCTCATGGCGCTGGCCGCTCTGGCGCTTTGCGCGCTCCCGGCGGCGGCGCAGGACGATGACGGGCCGCCGATGCCGCAATTGCCGCCCTTGGCGCTGACGCCGCAATCGACCGATGCCGAGATCGCAAGCCGCCTGGACGCTTGGCTGGCCGAACTCGCGGAGGACGCTGTGTTCAACGGCGCAGTGCTGGCGGCGCGTAACGGGCGCGAGATTTACGCCGGCGTCCACGGCGTCACCGATCTCGCCAGCAATGCGCCGCTGACGCGCGACACGCGCTTTCCACTGGCCTCGATCGGCAAAGCCTTCACGCATGTCGCCATCGCGCAGCTGATCGAGGCGGGGCGGCTTTCGCCGGACGATACGATCGCTGAACTCTTGCCGGATTATCCCAACGCGGCGTCGCGCAGCGCCACCGTGGCGCAATTGCTGACCCATCGCGCCGGTGTGGCCGACATTTTCGGACCAGCGTTCCGCGCGCTGCCCAAAGAGCAACTGGCGAGCAACCACGATTATTATCAATTCGTCGCCGCACAGCCCGCCACGTTCGCGCCGGGCGCCGGCGAGGAATATTGCAACGGTTGCTACGTCGTGTTGGGCGAGATCATCGCCCGCGTCTCCGGCCGCTCATACGAGGACTACATCGCCGAGAATGTTTTTGCGGGCGCCGGGATGAGCCGCAGCGGCTTCTTAAGCCAAGCCGACTTCCCAGCTGACGCTGCGCGCTTCATCGGCCGCCCACAAGGGCCGCAAGGCCCGCTCGTCGACGTGTCGCGCTTTCATGGTTACGCCGGCAGCGCCGCCGGCAATGTCTATTCCACGCCGCGCGACCTCTTGGCCTTCGACAATGCCTTGCGTGAGCATCGCCTGCTCAATCCGGCGCTGACCGCCGAAGTGCTGCGTGGTCAGCCGGAAACGGGGCGGGCGACGGCGCGGATCGGCTTTGCCGGGGGCGGGCCGGGCGTGAACACCATGCTCTATGGAAATGGCGCAGTAACGCTCATCATCCTCACCAACCGCGATCCGCCGGCTGTGGAAGCTATCGGCCAAACAGTGTTTCCGCTGTTGGCCGGGCCGAGGCCGCAATAAAATGCTGGCCATGACCGACCCTATCCAGCCGCCCCGCGTGCTGATCTGCGACGACGACGCCGCCATCCGGGAGGGCCTGGTGGAGGTGTTCGAGCGCGCCGGCTTTACCGCGTATTCCGCTGGCGACGTCGCTGCGATGGAGCGTCAGCTTGCCGCCAAAGGCGCAGACCTCATCGTGCTTGATCTGATGATGCCGGGCGAGGATGGCCTCTCCGCCTGCAAGCGGCTCTCCGGCAAAGGCGGGCCGCCGATCATTATGCTGTCCGCGCTCGGCGATGACGCGGACCGGATCGTCGGCCTCGAAATCGGCGCTGACGATTATCTCGCTAAGCCCTGCAATCCGCGCGAACTGGTGGCGCGTGCGCGCGCCGTGCTGCGGCGTGGGCGCGACACCGATGTTGGCGCAGCTGAAGCCGTGCGCTTCGCGGGTTTTCGTCTCGATGTTGCCCGCCGCGAGCTGCACGATCCAGACGGTGTCGTTATTGCGCTTTCCGCCGGTGAGTTCCGCTTGCTGCGCGCTTTCGTCGAGCGGCCGCAGCGTGTGCTCTCGCGCGAACAGCTTCTGGATTACGCGTTCGACAATGACGGCGACGTGTTCGACCGCGCAGTGGACGTGCAGGTCAGCCGCTTGCGCAAGAAGCTTGAGCGCCGCGGCGGGCCTGAAGTCATCCGTACCGTGCGCGGCGAGGGCTATCTCTTTTCGGTGAAGCCGACGGCGTGATGAACCTCCGCGCCGGCCTTCCGATCGCAGCCTATCTCGGCATGCTGATGGCGATCGCGCTGACAGCGGCATTCGTCGCGACGTTAGCGATCGTCATCTTCTTGCCGCCGCGGCCGCCGGACGTGCTGCGCGCCGATAAGGTCGCCGAACATTTCCAGGCTGGCTACGATCACATGACCGCGCTCGGGCGCACCATGAATGAGCGCGGCGTCGTCTGGGAGGTGCGCGCCGACGCGCCGGAGCGCGACGAAGATTCGCCCTACATGTCGGTGACGCAGCACGAGCTGGCGCGCTTGTTGGACCTGCCGCACGACCAGGTGCGCACGTACGCCGATCACATCCGCACCGATGGTGACATGTTTGTCTTTCGCGTCGGCACAGTTGAGGGCTGGACCGAAGAAGTCATCTCTAGCGCCGATGCCGAGCGCATCACGGAAGAAGTGCGCCGTGCGCATGAGCAGGCGGAAGAGCGCCTGATCGCCGCGCGTGAGCGCGTTGAGGCTGCGGCCGAAGCACGGCAAGACGCCGAAGAAGCGCTGGCCGAGGCGGTTGCTGATGCCGAGGCCGATCGCGCGCACGCGCAACACGAACGCGAAATGGCTTTGGCGGAGGGCCGCGTTGAAGCGGCGCAAGCGCGCGCCGAGGAAATGGCTGAGCGTCAGGCGCGCGCGGCCGAACGGCTTGCGGCGCGTCTTGAGCGGCGCGTGCGCATTCAAAATGGCGAAGTCATCATTACCCAGACACCGGACGCCGATGTCGACGTCGAAGTGAACATTGATCCGCCGGACATGGCGGAATTCGAGTACGGTCCGACGCCTCTCGCTCCGCCCACGCCGCAAGCGCCGCCCGCCGCGCCCAGCGCGCCATCACGTGCAACCGGAGCTGCAATTGCACCTGTGGCCCCGGTGTCGCCGACGCCGCCCATGTATGCGCCGGCGCCGGCCGGGGTCGTGCTGATTTCCGGCTATGAGTTTGGCGCGCAATTACCCGACGGCCGCTGGTTGGTGATGCGTCAGGGACGCAACTGGGCTGAGATCGGCTGGATCGCACGCGCTGCCTTAGTGATCGGCGGCACGTTGTTGCTCCTCTCAATCGCCGCCGTGCTCTTCGCCCGTCGCCTGACGAGCCCGATCCGCAGCTTTGCCGACGCTGTGCAAGCGGTCGGCGTCAATCCGCAAAGCGAGCCGGTGCGCGAGGAGGGGCCGCTTGAGCTCCGCGGCGCCGCGCGCGCTGTAAACACCATGCAAGCGCGCTTGCGCTCACTGATCGCCGACCGCACCAAGACGCTCGCCGCCGTCGCGCACGATATGCGCACACCGTTAATGCGGCTCCGGCTCGCAGCTGAGAACGCGACGCCCGAGCAACGCGAAAAAATGGCCAAGGAGATCGATGAGGTCGAAGCCCTGGTCGCTAGCTTCATCGCCTTCGCCCGCGACGATCCGGCGGAAGAGGCGCGCGTGCGCCTAGATCTAACCGCGTTGCTCGAAAGCATCGCTGATGATCATGTCGCCGCCGGTCGCAACGTTTCGTTTGCGGGCGAGGAGCGCTTTGTCATCACCGGCCAATCGCTGGGGCTGAAGCGCTTGTTCGGCAATCTGGTCGAGAACGCGCTAAAATACGGCTCATCGGCACGGATTGCGGCGCGGGTGGAGGACGGCGTCGTTATCGTTGATGTTGCGGACGACGGCCCAGGCATCCCGCTCGATCAGCGCGAAAACGTGTTCGAACCTTTTGTGCGACTGAATGAAGAAGGCACACGCGGCGCCGGGCTCGGCCTTGCAGCGGCGCGCTCGATCGCACGCGCGCACGGCGGCGATATCGTCATTCTCGACGCAGATGGTGGCGCGCTCATCCGTGTGACGCTGCCGGCTTAGCTACTCGCTTCCGCGAAACCGCCCGTCGCCTTCTTCAGTCACCAGCACGACGTTCGGATTTTCCGGCGCTTGATCTTCGAACAAGCCGATGTCCAGCTCCGCTTGCGGCTCCGGCCCGCGCATTGGCGCCAGTACGCGCTCGGCAAGTTCGATGCGCTCCACCGGCGCCAGCGGCGCTGCAATGCCCGGCGCATGCATCGGCCGCCAGTACGTGATCGCGAACGCGAACTTGCCTTCGCGCTCGACAATCTCGCCGCCGCCGCTTTTCACCAGCGCGCCCCAGCGCCGCATGAGCTGCTTATGATCCGCATAGAGTTTTGGCAGCACTTCGGTGGTGAGCTCAGCTGGCGACTGCAGCAGCTTACGCGCTTCTTCCGGCGTACGCGCGCGGCCGAGCGGCTTCTTCACCGCAGCTTCGCCGGTACGCGCGACCGGCGCGGGCGGCGCCGGACGCCAATAGCGCATCACCACGCGCCAGCCCTCGCGCCAGATCAGTTCATAGAGCCCCGTTCCGTAAAGTTCCGGCACCGCTTTCTCCGCGGCGTCCGGTGTTTCGAACTCTTGCGGCAATTCCTCGACAGCGAGGAATACCGGCCCGCCCGCAAGGGTGGTCGCTTCATCCTCGGTGCGGGCGCGCGGCGCGTTCGGATCGCGCGCGGCCGCAAGGTTCGCCGCAAGGGGGAAAATGCTCATGTTCTGGCCTTTCGGCCCTTCTCCACGAGCCGCCGCCGACATCGCCTTGTCATCGGGGGAGGCCAAGCTAAGAAACATACTGTCCGCTAAAAGGCGTGGGGAGCCAAGCATGTCGCATCGTCGCTGGAGCCTGATTGCCTTGGTGCTAGCGTCGATCTTGGCGCTGGGCGCGTGCGATCAGATCGGCAACGTATGGGAGCGCGTCACTGGCGGCGAAGAGGCTGCGGCGCCTGGGCCGATCGCGCTTGAAGATGTGCCGCTGGCGGCGCGGGCTTTGGCCGGCGCGGTGCGGCCGCAAGATCAAGTCGCTGCGCTGCTTGCGCCTGAGCCGGTGATGATCGCGCCGGGGCAAATTCTGATCGGCGCGCAGGTCGAGCGTGAACTCGCCGAAGCCGCGAGCGATATGGGCCTCGCCAACAATCTCGTCCGCTCATTGCGCGCGCAAGGCAACGAAGCGCTTGAGCAATTGCCAGAGACCACTGGCAAGGAAGTGCTGGAGCGCGCGGAAGCCGAAGCTTCGACGACGGCGCGGACGGCCGCACGCGATGTGCTGCGCCGGCTTGGCGTTGATGGCGAAGTGCAAGTGCGTCCGGGCGGCGTCGTCACCGTCAATCTCGCCACCATCGGCGCGAGCCCGACATCTTTGCGCTACGCGCAACAAACCAGCGCCGAAGGCGCGATGCCCGCTGCGATCGAATGGAACGAAGCCGATCGCTGCCCGCGCATCGTATTGCAGGGTCAGCTTGAGAACGACATCTCACTCGCAACCCGCTGCGCCATCCAGCGCCTGCAGGCGTCTGGCCAGTTTGAATACGCCGAGCCGAATTACATCGCCGACGCTGGCTTCACGCGTCCGCCCCGTCGCGACGCACCGCCGCCAACACAACAACAGCCCGGCGGAACCACCACAACACCACAGCAACCGCAAACGCCGATGACGCGGATCGGTGGCCTCCCAAACGATCCGCTCTACGCGCTGCAATGGCATTACCGCGCCCGCGGAACGGGCGAGGGGCAATCGGCCGGCGGCGCAGGCTTCCTGCCGTTCTGGGAAGCATCTCAAATCGGCTCGCGCACTATTCGCGTCGCCGTGCTCGATACCGGCGTTGATCTCACCCACCCGGACATCGCAGCGTCAGGCAATGTCGCCCCCGGCGTCGATATGATCGCTAATCCCGAACGCGGCGGCGACAATGACGGCGTCGACGGCGATGCGCAGGACGCTGGCGATCGCTGCGGCACAGCGACTGAAAACTCGTACCACGGCACCCACGTCGCCGGCACGATTGGCGCGGCGGCGACGAACGATAGCGTCGGCGTCGCCGGCGGCGCATGGGATGTCACCGTGATCCCGGTGCGCGTACTCGGCCGCTGCGGCGGCGAACTGGCGGACATCGTCTCCGGCATTCGCTGGGCGGCGGGCCTTGCGCCTGCTGTGAACGCGGCAGGCCAGCAGATCGTCAACCGCAATCCGGCTGACATCATCAATATGAGCCTCACCATCCAGGCGCCGTGCCCCGCTTCAATGCAGGCGGCGATCGACGCAGCGGTGGCGCGCAATGTCGTGGTCGTCGTCGCCGCGGGCAATAAGGCCAACCAAACGCGCCTCTACGCGCCGGCCAATTGCAACAACGTCGTTGTCGTCGGCGCCAGTGATGCGCGCGGCGGGCTTTCGTTCTACTCGAACTTCGGCCCGGAAGTGGACATCCTCGCGCCCGGTGGCGACGTCTTCGCCGATGCCGACGGGGATGGCCGCCCTGATGGCGTGCTTTCGACGCGCGCCACCACAGCGGGCTGCTACGATCCGGTGAACCAGCAATCCACCGAGCGCTGCTATTACTCATTCCTGCAGGGCACTTCGATGGCGACGCCGCATGTGTCGGCGGCGCTGGCGTTGCTCGCATCGCAGAGCGGCTTGCGCGGGCGCCAACTCGAAGCTGCGTTGTTCGAACGCGCGCTCGCGAGGCACAGCGCTGACTTCGGCCAGATCGAATGCGCGCGCTCGCGCCACGCTACGCCGATTTCCACTGGTTCCGTGACATGTGCGAGGCCGAGCGGGCGAGGTTCGCTCGATCTGGGGCTTGCCGTTCCCGCATCGACGGCCGCGTCGCCATGAACGCTAACGCACTTCGCATCTGGGGCATCGCCGTCAGCGGCGCACTAATGGCTGCCGCTGTCGCCATCGCGGCGCAGCCGGAATCCACACCGGCCAACATCGGCGCCTTCGAAACCGCGCAGGCGCAAACCCAAGCCGAGCCGCTTTCTTTCATTGTCCGCTTCCGTGGAACCGGCCCGATCGCGCGCTCGCAAGCGCAAGCCGCGCGCGGCGAAACGCAAGCGGCGCAGCGTCAAGTCGAGATTCAGCTTGTGCGGCAAACTGATTTCGCCGGGCTCTGCTTCGATCGTTTCACCGTCGGCGGCGCCGAGATCGTGCTGCGCACCTGTGACGCCATCGCGGCGAGTGAGCGTGCTGCCTTACAACAACGTTGGCTCACCCGGTTGCGAGCGATGCGATCGGTCGCGTATGCCGACGCGAACGCAAATGCTTCGCGCACCGCGCCGGGCTAGGAGATGCTCATGGATTCCGGCGCACCGATCGCGATCGGCGGCTTTGAAGAGCGCATCGTCCCAACGGTCGATGGGCTAACCATCTACGCGCGCGACTATCCGCCGTTGCTGCCGGAGACAGGCTTGCCGGTCATCTGCCTGCATGGCCTCACGCGCAATTCGCGCGACTTTGAAGTCATCGCGCCGCGCATCGCGGCGCTCGGCCGCCGCGTCATCGCCGCCGACATGCGCGGGCGCGGCAAGAGCGCCAACGATCCCGACCCTGCGCATTACGTGCCCGCCGTGTACGCGCAAGACGTGCTGGCGCTGATGGACAAGCTCGGGATCGCCAAAGCCGTGTTCGTCGGCACCTCGATGGGCGGGCTGATCACCATGGTGTTGGCCGCCTTGGCGCCGGATCGCATCGCCGCCTCGGTGCTGAACGATGTCGGCCCGAAGCTCAACATGGCGGGCCTTGCGCGCATCTCCGCTTATGTCGGCCGCACACAGCCGGTTGATAGCTGGGCCGACGCCGCCGAAGCCGTGCGCGCCACAAACGGCGCCGCTTTCCCTGAACGCACCGACGATGATTCTTTCTGGCAAACCTTCGCACACCGCACCTTCCGCACGCGCGATGATGGCCGCCTCGAATTCGACTACGATCCGCTGATCGCGCTCGCCTTCGCCGATTTCGACGAAGACGCGCCGGCGCCGGATCTCTCGCCACTGTTCAGCGCACTGGCGCAAAAGCCGATGCTCTCGGTGCGCGGCGGCCTCTCCGATCTACTCGCCGACGATGTCGTCGCGATGATGCGCGAACTAAAGCCCGATCTCGAAACCGTAACCGTCGAAAACATCGGCCACGCGCCAACGCTGGAAGAACCCGAAGCGTGGGATGCGTTGCTGGATTTTCTGGCGAAGGCGGATTGAGCCGACATGCCACGCGCGCAATTGGTGCATGCGTTTAGTTTGCCGGTGGACGAATTGTGGGCGCTGATCGGTGACTTCGGCGACACCGGCAGATGGTCCGGTCGTCCCGCGGAAGCATGCATCCAAGAAGGCGAGGGCATCGGCGCGCTGCGCACGCTCACGCTGGAAGATGGCCGCCAGATCAGCTATTCGATCGTGAGCTCTCCGCTACCCGTCAGCGCTTACAGAGCGACGATGGAAGTTGCCCCGATCGATGCAGCTTCCTCGCAGCTGACATGGTCCGGCGCGTTCGACCCCGTCGGCATGAGCGACGCCGAAGCGATCAGCTTCTGGGAAGACATCTATTGGATGGGCGTCGGCCTGATGGAAAAGACCATCGCACGCCGCGGATGAAGTGACTGCGATTGCGCAACTCGCAACCACACAAGAAAAGAGCCCCGGTTTGCACCGGGGCTCTTCGTCTTTCGACTGAGTGCAGTGTTAGAGAACAGCGCCCAGACGGCCGAAGCCGCCGTTGCGCGATTGGCTGGCGCCCGAACGATCGCGATCGAACAGCGTGCCACCGAAATTGTAGCGAACGCCAAGCGTCAGCGCGTCAACTTCGAAGCCGTCATAGTCGGTCGTGTTCCAGCCGCCGTAGAGGCTGACCGGGAACGTGGCGAACTGATATTCGCCGCCGACGCCGAAGGCCGTGAAGTCGCTGCCGCCGTTGTCGATTTCGCCGAAGCCGACGTTGCCGCCAACCGAGAAGTTGTCGGTGACGAAGTGCGTGAGGCCGAGGTCAAGCGCTGTGATCGAAGAGTCGAAGTCTTCCGAGTCAGACCAGCTCAGCGTGCCGTTGAGCGTGGTGCGGCTCATGTAGATCGCGCCCTCGGCGCCGAGCGTGTAGTAGTCGTATTCGCCAAAGCCGAAGTCGGTGTTGCCAAAGTTGACGAAGCCGCCGATCAAGTGGCTGTCGTTACGAACGAACGCGTGGCCGCCGATGTTATAGGTATCCACCTCTGGGCCGCCGCTGTCGTACTCGTGCATGCCAACGACGCCGTCGATCTGAAAGCCGACGGTTCCGTTGCCGCCCCATGCATAAGCGCCGCCAATTTGCGTCGTGTCGATTTCCAAGGCGCCAGCGTCGCTATTGGTGAAACCGAGGTCGACGTAGCCGGACTGAGCCGAGGCGACGCCAGGCGCAACGATGGCCAACGCCGCTGCGGCGCCGAGCAGATATTTCTTCATGTGATGTCCCCTTAGGAGGCTCGCCGGGAAAGGCTGCAGGTATTTGATCCTTCGCCTTTGAGGGCGGAAGGGGGCAGCTGCGCACGCCTGTCGCGCGAGTTCCGCAGTGTGGCGAAAGGGACACGGAAAAGTAAACGAAATCATAATGATGATGGCGGCAAAGTGGCGGCCGAAGGGGTTTATTTACGGGCATGAACTACACGTAAAGAAAAAGCGCCCCGGCACGAGGCCGGAGCGCTTCAAGGCTGCGTACGATTAGGTTTGATTAGAACAGGAAGCCCGTGCCGGTGATGTCCGCTTGGCTGGCGCCGCTGCGGTCACGATCACGGAGCGAGCCGCCCCAATTGTAGCGAATGCCAACCGACAGGGTGTCGGCTTCGAGGCCGCTGTCGTCGCCTTCGAAGTGGTTCCAGCCAGCGCCGATCGAGATCGGAGCAGCGGCGAACTGGTACTCAGCGCCGAGGCCGTAGCTGAACACGTCGTCATCGCCAGCGCCGCCAGCGTCAACCGTGGCCCAGCCCAGGTTGCCCTGGACGCGGAAGTTGTCGTGGACGAAGTAACGGGCTTGGGCGTTCACGCCGTAGCCGTCTGCGTCAGCGTCGTCGTTGTTGGCATAGAAGACTGCGCCCGCGAGCGTCCAGTTCGTGTAGAACTTGCTGGCTTCGAGGCCGGCAGTCCACGTGTCGCTGTCGTTCGACGAGCCGATGCCGACGAAGCCGCCGAACAGACCGCTGTCGCTGCGGCTGTAAACGTGGCCGGTCAGGCCGTAGCCTTCGTCGGTGTCATCGCTGTCCGTGATAGAAGCATCGACTTCGAAAACGATCGAGCCCGAGCCAGCGAACGCAACGGCGCCTTCGACGCCGTAGAAGTCCGCATCGCCAGCGCCGTCAACGTCGACGTTGCCGAAGGTGGCGCCAGCGTAGCCCGTTTGGGCCGCCGCGACACCCGGTACGGCCATGGCCAGCAAGGCCGCCGCACCGATGATCCAATTACGCATTGGTATTAACCCCTGTAGTGATCACCCATTCTGGGAGCGCAACACATGCCCCTGGGGCCCGTAACTCACAATTCCACACCCCGAATTCATTCATCATTAATATTAGGCGATGCGCCGGAGACACAGTGGATTGTATGAAAACGCTAGGGTTTTTTCGCCTGAACGGCGAAATCGGCGTCCTCGCATCCAAAATCCTGGTGTCGGGCATCTTGTCTGCGAGGGTACCGGCCTAGCAGGAGGGCCTGACGACATGCGCCTATTTGAATCTCTCCGATTTATCGTCGTCGCTTCGGTGCTGGGTGGGGCGCCGGCGCTGGCGCAGACGCCGCAGCAGAGCCTGCAACGTTACCCGGCCGCCCGGGAGGTGCAGGTCCGGGATGTGGCGGGTTTTGTGCGCGTTACTCCAGAAAACCGGACTGATGTGGCGGTCTCCATTCGCAGCGGCGGTTTTGAGCCGCCGCGGGTGCGGCTGAACGGGGACCGGTTGGTGATCGACGGCCGCTTGCGGCGGCAGATCCGCGATTGCCGGATTGATGGCGACGGCTTCCAGGTCACCACCACGCGCGAGGGCCGGGTGTCGGGCAATGAGCTGATGGTGATCGAACTTCGGGTGCCGCAGAACGCAGTGGTGTCGGCCAGCGGCGC
>LNEK01000016.1 GCA_001464425.1 Alphaproteobacteria bacterium Ga0077535 | reverse complement strand
GCCGGAAGCGCAACGGTTTCGCTCGCGGGCGCCGGCGACATTGTCGTGGGCGTCGTGCACGACGGGCTGACGGTATCGATTGCCGGCGCCGGGGACTTCATTGCCGGCCGCGCTGATGGGCCGACCAATATCGCCATCCAAGGCGCCGGCGATGTGACTATCCGGGATGGCCACGCCACCACCCTGAGCGTGGCGATCGCCGGCGCGGGCGATGTTGTCCACAACGGCTCGGCTGAGAGGCTCGATGCGGCCATTTTGGGCGCGGGCGATGTGCGTGTGCGCCATGTCGAGGGTGAGGTGACCCGCCGTGTGCTAGGTGGAGGAGAGGTCATCGTCGGAAGATGATGTTTGCCTTGTAAGAGGCGGCAAATCGATTCACTCCTGCCTTCAGAAGACGCGTGTGGCGTCACATGGAGGGTAGGATGCCTGTAGCGATTTCGTGTGTCACCTTGCCGGTAGATGACCTGCAGAAGTCGTTGGCCTTCTACCAAAATGTGATGGGCTTTTCCCCGGACGAGCAAGACGAAGATCATGCCGCGTTCGATGTGGACGGCGTTTATCTGGTGCTGCTCAACCGCGGCGATTTCAGCGTTTATGTCGAAGGCGTCGGCCATCGCCCGGCGGCGCGCGGCCAATCGGAATCGATCCTCAGCCATTTCGCGGAATCGACCGGTGAGGTCGATGCGCTGATCGCGAAGGCGAAGGGCGCTGGCGCCACGGTATCGGAAGCCGAGGATGATGACGGGGTGTATTCCGGCAGCTTCACCGATCCGGATGGGCACGTCTGGGAAGTGCTGTACGACGCGGCCTAAGGGCGGCGGAAACTCCCAAGTTTTGATGATTGTGAGTTGTGGCCCCGCGAAAGCGGGGCCTAGACTTGTGCATCGATTGGGAGGAATCGAATGGCCCACATCTTCAAATTTGTAGCCGCGACCGCTGCTGTGCTGGCGTTCGCGTCGCCGGCTGTCGCGCAGGATGTCAGCGAGCGCGCCTCGGCATTTGCGTCGCAAGTTGCGCTTTCGGCTTCGGACACGCAATATGCGCGCTGGAGCGATGGCTTGTGCCCGAGCGTGGCGGGCCTTGCGGCGGCGGACGCGCAGACGATCATCGACCATATCGCGCGGCGCGCGCATCAGGTTGGCCTCGACGTTGCGGGCGCGGGCTGCAGCCGCAACCTCATCATCATTTTCGCGCCCGAAGGCCGGGCGGTGGCGCAAGAACTGGTCACCACGCGCCCCGATCTTCTGGGCTTTGCCAGCGCGCTCGATATTCCGCCGAGTTTGCGGCCGCGCCTCGATGCGTTCGTCGCGCAGGACCGGCCGGTGCGTTACTGGCATCTCTCCACCACGATGGGCGCCGATGGCAGCAGCGTTAGTGATGGCGAGACGCGCCAGGGGCGCGGCACGCGTGATGCGCTTGCGGCTTCGCGCGGCGGCGGCTCCGATGCGGTGCTGGCCGGCAACGGCCTCTCCAATGTCGAAGCGATGCGCGCCGATGGCACGCGTTTCCGTTCTGCGACGCGGGAAGACATTACGTTTGCAGTCGTCGTCGTCGATACGCGCCAGGTCGCGGGCCAGCCGCCCTCGGCTGTCGCCGATTACGTGACGATGGCCTCCTTGGTGCAGCTCGATCCCGCCGCTGATCTTTCGTCTTATCCGAGCATCCTGAACTTGTTCAGCGGAGCGCCCGGCGCGGCGCAGGCCAGCATGACGGCTTGGGATATGGGCTATTTGGAAGGGCTCTATCGCGGCAATAACCGCGCCGCCGCCTCGCTGCGCCAACAACGCGCCGACATTGCGCGCCGCATCCAACGCGCGGTGGCCAACCAATAGCGTATTCGGTTTCGGTTATCGGGACGCGCAGCATTGCGGCGCCCCGATAACCGAGGCCCGCTCACGATCCCCGCGAAGGGGAGAACAGGGCGCGTGCGCCGCGCAGAGTAGTCTCTAAGGGTTTCAGCCTTCGCTCTAACGAGCTTCGGCTGATCGCGTTGCACGCGCCCCGTCGTCCGATCGTTTTTCCCGGCCTGGGCGGAGGAGTTGTTGAACGCGTAGCTCTTCTTCAGCTGCCTACGCTCGCCACCTGAACGATGGACATTCCAGGGCCAACCGCCATCGACGGCCAGCGCCTTTGGGGCTTAGCTCCATTTCCCAATTCGCCGGTGCTGGATGCGGAGCTTCCGAAACTCCGGACCTTTCGGTTTCACTCCCCGAAAGCAGATTTTGCATCGCGGCTTCGCGAAACATCGCTACGCCGCCACCATCCCGACCGTGTCACGCACCTTTCGAGTTTCGGACGTCTACGAAAGCTCCCGTGTGCGGACGAGGTGATCATAGGCACGGTTTGAACTCGGTCGGATTGGTGCGGCTCTATCCTCTCAATTTCCGCGCGCTTCGTCATTCCGGGGCTCGCGAAAGCGAGAACCCGGAACCCAGGGGCAACCGGAACGCGCGGCTCCGCCGCGCTTAGCCGCGAACGCTGAAAGAACCGCGCCAATGCGGCGCGGAGCGCCGCGCTCCAACTTGCAGGGGCCCGGCTCATCCCGCCCTTGCTCCACCGGGGGCCTTGGGGCATAAGCGCGGCCCTGGCTGCCGGCGCGCGCGAAGAACGTCCGCGCGGCCGCTGCTGTTATGTCCGGGCCGGAGCGATGCGGTGCGGACGTAAGGGCGGTGGGGCGGTATAGGAGTTTAGCTCAGCTGGTAGAGCATCGGTCTCCAAAAACGCTGCTGAGCCTTATTTTTCAATGACTTAGCCTGCAAACCGGTTCTGGTTTGCGTCAAACAAAATCAAACACTTAGCAGAAGAGCTGCAAACCGGATTAGGGGCCGACTCGGCCTCCATCCAGACGATCGGCTTGCACGCATTCCTTGGGGTTTACGCCTTCCTGCCCAATGCGCCCCGGCCGCAACCGCCCCGCTTCGACTTCACGGGGTTCGCCACCTTGTCTTTGTTCGTCGCCGCGCTTCAGCTCATGCTCGATCGTGGTCCGGGCGAGGATTGGTTTCACTCATGGGAGACAAGGATCGAAGCTGGGATCGCTTTGGCTGGCCTCTATATGTTCGCCCTACATACGCTGACGGCGGAGCGCCCGTTCTTCGATCGCCGTTTGCTGGCGGATCGCAATTTCCTCGTGGGGGCGCTCGCGACATTTGTCGTCGGCATGCTCATGTTCGCGTCGCTCGCTTTGCGGCCGCCTATGATGCAAAACCTGATGGGCTATCCGGTGATCGAAGTGGGGCTGGTCACCATGCCGCGCGGCATCGGCATGTTCGCCTCGATGATCGTCATCAGCGGCCTGATGCGCGTGATCGATTCCAGCTGGCTCATGGCGTTCGGCTTTGGCCTCAACGCCATCGCCGCCTGGCAAATGACGCATTTCAATCTCGATATGGATTCGCATTTGATTATCTGGTCGAGCGTCATCTAGGGCGTGGGGCTGGGATTTGTCTTCATTCCTTCCAACACATTGGCTTTTTCCACCGTGCCCGGTCCGTTGCGCACAGATGGCGCGGCGATCACCACGCTGGTGCGCAACATCGGCTCTGCGGTAGGCATCTCGGTGATGCAAGCCATTCCTAACCGTATTCCGAGCTTGTACAGAAGCCAAGACCTGACAATCCGGTGCTAGGCGCCGCTGCAGCCACGCCCGAACAGCTCGCGGCCTGGACCCCGGAAGTGGCGCGCCAAGCCGCCATGGTCGCCTATGTCAGCGACTTTCATCTGATCATGCTGCTGACGGTGTTGGCGATGCCGATCGCCTTCCTCATGCGGCCTGCGCGCGAGGCGCCTCAAGGTGGAGCGGTCCATGCCACGGAATAGAGCAGCAGCGCTCCTGGGCGCCGTCGCCGCCGCCAAGCCCAGCGCTGGATGCATCAGCGTGGGGCGAGATTTCTCATCCCCCGGTCGCGGCGCCAGAGACTTTTCCGGGAGCGCCAGAGGCAGGTCTGCAAGCGCCGCAGGCTTGGTGGAGCATCTTTGGCGCAGCCCAGCTCAAGGCCGTGGTGGACGAAGCGTTGCGCGCAAGCCCAACGGCGGGGGAAGCGGACGCGGCGCTTGACGCGGCGCGCGCTGCCCGCGACGCCCCCTATAGCGGACTTTTGCAGCAGATAGACGCCTCGGCCAGCGCCGAGCGCACGCGCATCAACGCCGCTGCGTTTGGCTTCGATGGATTTCCCACGCGCGAACTCTCGCGCTATACAGCAGGCCTCGGCGTCAGCTACGATCTCGATCTCTTCGGCGGTGGACGGCGCGCGCGCGAGGCCGCTTCGGCGCGCTTGGAAGCCGAGCTTTTCCGCCATCGAGCGGCGCAGCTGACTCTCGCTGCCGACGTGACGACGGCGGCGATCGAGATCGTCGCCTTGCGCGCGGAGATAGATGCGGTCGAGGCCATCGTCGCAGACGATGAGCGCACGCTTGACTTGGTCGAGCGCGCGCTGGCCGCGGGCGCGGTCGGCGACATCGATCGCATCCGCGCGCAAACCCAGCAGGATGGCGCCGAACTGCCGCGCTCGCGCGCGCGCCTCTCAGCTGCGCAGACCGAACTCGACATGCTCTTGGGACGAATGCCGGGCGGGGGCGCGCCCAACTCTATTCGCGCTCGATGACTTCACTGCGTCCCCCGCGACTTTGAGCGTGCCTTCGGAAGTGTTGCGCGGCCGACCTGACCTACACGCACACCACACTCGACCCTGACACTCTGTTTCAGTATTCGTCGGCCGGCTGGAGTGTCGGCCCCGCACTTTCGCTGCCCATTTTTCGCGGCGGCGCGCTGCGCGCCGATGTCCGCCGCGCCGAGGCCGAGGCGAGACGCGCCGATGCGCGCAACCGCGCAACGGTGCTGCGCGCCTTCAGTCAGGTCATTGACGCCTATACGGCCCTTGCCGCGTCCGAAATGGAAGAAGCACTGATCCGCCAAAGCCGGCCCTGGCGCAGGAGAGCCTGCGGCTATCGCGGCGCGCCTACGAAACAGGCGCCGGCATGTTGCCGGAAGTGCTTGACGCGCAAAGGCAATCAAATCTGGCGCGGCGGGCCTATGCGTGCGCAGCGGCCGCCCGCTTGTTGGCGATCGCCCCGCTCTATGGGGCCCTTGCGCTATCGCCGCCGGCGCCTTAGCGCGCCGGGCCCCGGGGCTGCGCTCGCGCCTGCGGGCGATTGGCGGTAATGTCGAGTCTCAAAGGGGTAAGGTCGATGCCGCAGCGAGCATCCGCGACACCGCAACAGACCGATCGAGGGGTTGTGCGCCGGCGCGTTTTTCTTGAGACCGCTCTCAACGTTTTCTGCGAGCGCGGCTATGCCGGCGTCAACGTCAACGCCATCGTGCACGAAGCTGGCGGTTCATTGGCGACCCTCTACACGCAATTCGGCAGCAAAGAGGGCCTGTTCCTGGCTGTGCTGGAGGAATGCAATGCGCGCTTCGCGTCCGCACTTTGCCCTGTGGCCGATCACAACCTTGGTCTTTCCGATGGCCTGCAGCGGATCGGCGAGCATTATCTGCGCCAAGCGCTCACGATTCAGTCGCGCCGGTTCTTCCGGATGATCTGCGCCGCCAGCGCTGAGTTTCCCGAGGCGGCGAAGGAATGCCTGCGCGTTGGTCCCAACAGGGTCGCTGAGATCGTGGCGGACTATCTGCGTGCGCGCACAGCGATCGAGCCGGTTGCGTTCTCAGATCCCAATGCTGCGGCGCTCGCGTTCTTCGCGCTGGTGCGCGGGCCCCATCAATACCGCGCTACCCTCGATGACGACTACAATCTGAGCGGCGCGGAAGTCGCCGCGCATGTACGCGAAGCGGTATCGCTTTTTCTCAACGGCGCCACCAAGAGAGGCTGAACCTGGGGGCATCTAATTTTGCATCCCCAGATGCGAGCAAGCCCGAACCCGCCGCCTCTGGCGACGCATGATATGGCGCGTTTCGGTGTTTGGCCGTCAAAGTCATGATGCACGTCGCCTTGAAAGCGGTGTTTAGGCCGATGCGCGCTGCCAGCGGCGGACGCGCTTTTGGTCGCCGGCGACGAGATTGGCTTCTCATTACCTGCGCATCGATTTCTTTCGGCGCCGCCAATCTCACGTCCTGATGCCAGCGGTTTTTGGAAACCTGTTGCGGGGCGCGGATGCGCGAGCTTTTCAGCGGCCCCCTTAGTGCGAATGGTCAGGTCCAACCAAGCCTTCTTGGGATGTGCGCCGGCGAACGTTATCTCGGACGACGGAGGTCCTCTTTGGATCTTTCTTTGAATGGGCCAAGCTTCGCCAGGGACGCCGTGAGGCGATCGTAGATTTCGCGCACAACAGGCTCGCGGTTCGCGAACAGCGCGTCCAGTTTCGTCGTCTTTGTCATACCGCCACCAACCAGAGCTCACACCGGGTCGTGAAACGGATTGCGAGAGTATCGCGGTGACCGCAACCGCGCTGCTGGACGGGTGGCTACTAACGAATTGTGAAGGATCCGAAGGCGGATTCGAGCGCGTATCTGGCAGGGGCGCGGATCGCGAACTTCGTTGGCGCCGCGCCGCACTTCGAGGAGCGGATTGAAGCAATGCGAGTCCTCTCGCGTGGGCGCAAAGTGGAGCACGGGACCCAATGCCGGCCGCCAATCAGCGCCAGGTCGTGACGGCCTTCCTCGCCGACCATGGCATCGCGCGCCTCGCCGAACTGCGTGCGGCGGGCGCGAGCGCGGCGATCGTCAGTCGCATGGAGCACGCCGGCGAGATCGTGCGCCTCCTGGAGGCCTATTGAAGCGACAGAGGGCGGTCGCGCCCTGTGGTGCGGTTGACACGCGCTCGGCTGCTTTGCCTCGACCGATGCGACGCGGGTTGAACTTTCTCGCGCATGCGCCCCTTGACTCTTGACCCGCCGGCGCTGCTGGCTGATCGTGCAAAAAAAGACCCCGGTCCACGAGGGACCGGGGCTATAAGCAACGCAGCGGCCTGGGAGGCACAGCCACGTCGTATTGGGCGGCTCCGATAGCGGGAGCCGCCCAAGTTCTAGAGACCTAGTATCGAGCCCGAAGCGTTACGCCGTAAGTCTGGGGTTCGCTCGGATAGATCACGAAGGTGTTCTGGAGCGTCGCTTGGAACGCGCCGACATAATAGAACTCGTCAGTCAGGTTGCGGCCCCAGAATTCAACCGACCAACGCTCATCTTCGGGGCCGATACCGATACGTCCGTTGAAAACAGCGAATGCTTCGTTGTCTGTGCGACCGAGCGGGTCGCGCCCGAGCGTTTGAGTCCGATATTCGCTGTTCCAGCGGCTGTCCAAGTAGAACAGCGCACGCAGATCATTGCCGAGCGGCATCTCGTAAGCGATCGCTGCGGTGGCCGTCCACTCTGGGGAAAGCGCCAACGGATCACCCGCGAATACAGCATTGGGATCGCTTGCGCCGAGCCCGGCGGTCAAGGGGCTAAAGCGCACTTCGCTGTCGAAGTAAGCGTCGATATAGCTTACGCCGCCGCTTATCGTCAGGCCCTCCATCGGGCTCGATGAAAATTCGAGCTCGGCGCCCTGCGAGATCACTTCCGGCACATTGCGCGTGATGAAGTTGAAGCCATTGAAGGCGTTCAGTTGGTAATCATGAATCTGCTGGTAGAACGCCGTGAGGTTGAGCGTGGTAGTTCCGCCCAAAATCGTGGACTTCAAACCGACTTCGTAGGCATCGGTGAACTCGGGATCGAAATGCGTTTGGTTGATGTTGAGCGTCGCCGCGCTAGTCGTGTCGGGACGAAGTGCGAGACCTTGGCGGTCCAGATTGAACCCGCCGGCTTTGTACCCGCGCGAGTAGCCGCCGTAGAGCATCACATCATTGGATAGGTGGTAGGCCAGCGAAACAGTGCCGCTGAACTCCTCTTCCTCCGATGAGCCCGCCCACTGGCCGTTCGCCATGGGGTTCACTGCTGGGCTGCAAGCGATGTTCATAAGTCCGCCGGCGCTCGCGGTCGACTGCAGAACTTCGATGAAGCCGACGCCATCCGCGGCGCCGCCAAAGAAGGGGTCGGTTGCGATTTCAATCGCACGCAACGAGTCACAAGCTGGTGACACGGAGAGCAGATTCGCAGTGATGTCCTTGGTTTCGGAAGTGTAGCGAGCGCCTAGCGTGAGAACGAGTTGATCTGAGAGGCTGATCTCGTTGTGCGTGAACACTGACCAGCTCTGAGTGTCCGCTTGCCAGTCATCTCGCTGTTGACCGGCGCCGGCCACATTTCCCTGCAGATAAAGGTTGGCCAAAGCCGGGTTGGGGTCGAACACCAGCGGCGTGGCCGGGTTATCGCTCACGCAATAGAAGAACGAGGGGGTGGTGTCTGGCTCGACGTTCACCGGGCCAGAGTCGAAGAGTTGGCAACCGCCCACGGGTCCGCCGATTGCCGCGAGCGGCGCCGTGCCACCCTGAGCTAGCGCGTTGGCATAAAGGTTAGCATGTGCGCCAATGCGGATGCGGTCATTGTTGACGACCTGTTCGTCCGAATAGAATACCCCAGCCAGCCAATTCACGCGTCCGGCTTCGCCCTGCAGGCGGATTTCCTGTGTGAAGTTTTCCACCCCAACTTCCACGCCTTCGCGATAGGCAATGTCGATTAGATTGAAGTCGATGTCTTGGCCTCGCGTCTGTTTCCAATCGCGGAACGCGGTTATTGAGGTCAGGCTGACGCGGCCAATCTCCCAATCTAGCTGAGCCGAGAAGCCAATGTCTTCGGTCGCATCAGTTAGTTCGCGCGCGTTCGTGCCCGGTTGCGCCGGAAGGCCAGGACCAAGCGAGGGGAGGCCCGGCAGCGCGCCGGTGACTGTCATGGCGCGGCCCTCGGGATTAATGGCGGGAGTGCCGGCGGGCCCCACGACTGCCGTAACGGCGGCCTGCGTGGTGCCATAGATGAAGGGCGTGATGCCGCAGCAGACTTCGTCTGCTTCCGCGGCATCGATGATCACGCGGAGCGTCGCGTCAGGGCTGATGTCCCACTGCATCTGACCGCGCGCCGTCCAACGGTCGCGCGTATTGAGATCGTCGCCCGAAATCAGGTCTGTGATATAGCCGGAACGTGATCGGACCGAGCCGTCAAAACGGAAAGCAACGCTGTCGCTGACCGGAACATTCACGCCAGCGCGCAGGCTGCCTTCTTCCAGGTCATCGAACCCGTAGAGCCCCTCGATGTACATTCCCGGATCAAAGTCCGGCCCAGCGGAGACCACGCTGACCGCGCCCGCCGAGGTGTTGCGGCCGAAAAGCGTGCCCTGTGGGCCGCGCAGAACTTCAATACGCTCGACGTCCGGCAAGTCCGACAGCGCAGCGCCCGCACGCGCGCGGTATACGCCGTCAATGAAAATTCCGACCGCCGATTCGAAGCCCACATTATCGCCACCTGTGCCAATGCCGCGGATTCGCGGCGTGCTCGCCGCGATGGATTGGCCGGTTCCCAGCTGGAAGGAGGGCACTATCTGCGTGACGTCGCGTAGATCCTGAGCGCCGGAGTTTGTGAGTTGTTCGCCACCAACGGCCGTCACGGCAAGCGGGACGTCTTGAATCGCGGCTGAACGGCCTGTCGCTGTGACGACGATCTCATCGGATGTCTCCACGTCATCCTGCGCAAATGCAGGACTGATCGCGCCAAAAGCGGCCAGCGACACGCCCGACAGGAGCGCAAGCGTTGACTTTGTTCTCATGACAATCCCCCCTCTTCCTCGGTTCGCCCAGCGTCCGAGGTTAGTAATGTTCTTTATAATGAGGAAGTTTGCACATGTCGCGTCGCACTGCAAGCAGTAGACCGAGCGTCAAGCCGCAAGCTTCCGCGGGTGCGGCTTTGTCGCCACGGGCGCAGTTGGGCTTCGGGTTGGCGGATGTCACGCGGGCGCTGCGAATGCTTTACGATGAGCGCTTGAGCGAGGAGGGATTGAGCGGCGCAAGCTGGCGGGTGCTTGCCTACCTTTATCGCGACGACGGTCTGACTCAGACGAGACTTGCGGACATGCTTGAGATGAGCCGCCCCGCCATCGGGCAGATGATCGATCGGTTGGAGGCCAGCGGCTTTGTTGAGCGGCGCGCAGATCCAAACGACAGACGTTCCTGGGTCGTCTATTTGAGTCCGCAGGCGCAGGCGAAGGTCGCCTATTTCGTTGCTGCTTCGCGCGCAATCGAAGCCGAGTGTTTTGACGTTTTCACTGACAAGGAACTCGCGACTTTGTCTGCACTGGTCGCGCGGTTGCGCGAGCACTTGCTGAGGCTTCAAAGCGCGTCGCGAGAGGAGCGGAGTGGCGGCGACACGTAGCTCGAACAGCTTTCCTCGTCATCGAGCGACGCCAAGAATTGGACTACACCTTCACCAAACGTGTCATTTCGATCGGCCACCAGGCGGGCGTTGCGCTGCATTACACCAACCGCCTCGCACGGTTCCCCGAATTGCGTAAGGCCAAGATTGATTCGCGCGCACTGAGCGCGCCACGCGCGAGGGGCGATCTGGTTCAGCCGATCGCGCGGCGTGGCCGGCGCGTTCAAGCCCCGCATCGATTTGTGGCTCAGTTCGAGCGTACGCGAGCAGCTCAATCGCCTGCTGATGGAGAAAAAGTCATCCGAAGTGCGCGCCGGTCGCGTTATGCACCGACAACCATTGAGCCCGCAGCAATATTCACTGCTCGGATCGCGCCTGTGGCGGAGGCCCGTGAAACTCGGCCTGAATAATGATTTCGACCGCATCAGAGACGACGCCCTCCGGAATCCAGATGTTCATCCCGAAGTCCGATCGGTTGAATGTCCCGCGTGCGGAGAAGCCGAGCGCGCTCAATGGCGCCATCGGATGAGGCACGCGCTCGCCATTGAATGTCACGTCAAGGGTCACGGGGGCGGTGATCCCTCGAAATGTAAGATCGCCGGTCATCCGTGCCGTGTTCGCGCCGGTGAGTTCAAGATTGGTCGATTGAAACGTGGCCTCTGAGCCTGTGTCCCCGTTGAAGAAGTCGGGGCTGCGGGTAAGCGCCTCGTCCCAGGTTCGATATGGCGAGCCCGGGTGGTTCGCGGGATAATCGCCCGGATAGTCGGTGCGCACGGAGCCGAGATCAATGGTGGCCGCGACCGACGATGCGGCGGGATTTACCGGATCGAAGTTAAGCGTCGCATCGAACCTGGTGATTCTAACCGTGTATGATGACAAGCCCAAGTGATTGACGCGAATCAACAGGCTGGCGTGATTGGGATCAAGCCGATACGCGCCCGCCGGCGCGGTCACCGGCGCTGCGATCAATTGCGCCTCGCCAGCCGGCGCCGAAGGCGTGGGTCCGCAGCCCGCCAATGCAATGGCGGCGAAACCAGCGATTACAAACTGGGACGGCTTCATTCCAAAATTCCCCTGATCTGATTATGCAATCTCCACGTAGGGAGCTTTGCGCGAGCGACAATCGTGCTTAGCGGAATTGCACGACTTGGCGGATCGCACGCCCTTCGCGCAGGCGATCGAACCCCTCATTGAGCTCGTCGAGCTGCAATCGGTGCGTCAGCAGCCGATCAACCGGCAAGCGGCCGCGTTGGAAGAGCGACAGGTAGCGAGGCAGGTCGCGCGACGGGACCGCCGCGCCGATATAGCTGCCCTTGAGCGTTCGTTCTTCGGCCACCAGGCTTACCGCTGGTATGGAGAGCATCGCAGTGGGCGCGGGCAAACCTGCCGTTACTGTTTGCCCGCCGCGGCGGGTGATCGCATAGGCAAGCGAGAGCGCGGCAATCGAACCGGCGAATTCCAGCGCTACCTCAACGCCACCCCTCGTGGCCTCACGAACTTTTTCAACAGCATCCGCATCGGCGGCCGAAAAGACATCCGTTGCGCCGAGGTCGCTGGCGAATCGTAGTTTGTCATCGGCGACATCGACGGCGAGGATTCGGCCGGCCCCAGCGGCGACGGCGCCAAGCAACGCCGCGAGCCCCACGCCGCCGAGACCGACAATAGCGACGGTGGAACCGGCCGAGACTTTCGCTGTGTTGACGATGGCGCCCACGCCGGTGAGCACGGCGCAGCCAAACAGCGCCGCCAGCTCAAGTGCCACGTCCTTGTCGATCTTGACCAGCGAGCGGCGCGACACCGTCGCATATTCGGCGAATCCCGCCACACCCAGATGATGATGGAGCGGCGATCCCGCTCGCGATAGCCGCCGCGCGCCCGAAACCAACGAGCCCGCGCCATTGGCTGCCGCAGCGGGCTCGCACAGGGCGGGGCGGCCAATGCTACAGGGCGCGCAATGGCCGCAGTTCGGCACAAAGACGAGGATCGCGTGATCGTCCTTCACAAACTCATCGACGCCCGCACCGGTTTCGACGACAATGGCGGAGGCTTCGTGGCCGAGCACCATGGGCGTCGGGCGGGGTCGTGATCCGTCGATCACCGACAGGTCTGAATGGCACAATCCCGCGGCCGCGATCTTGACCAGCACCTCGCCCGGGCCGGGCGGCGCCAGGTCCACCTCGGCGATCGTGAGCGGGCGCGACGCAGCGTAGGGGGGCGCGCGACCCATTTCTTCCAGCACGGCGGCGCGGATCTTCATGGGCGCCAAACTCCAATTCTAGGACATATAAGCGGGGCCGACGCGATCATCCGGCCGCCTTGACAATGGGTAGAATGATGCGCGAGCAGCGGTCTCCGCCGCAGAAGATTTGTTGTTGGGCTGGCTCGAAGCGCACTGCTTCGCTCGGCCATTCGCCTGTGTTTGGATTGCGATCGTATCTTGGAAAGTCGCTCGAGGTGACGAGCACGCGCAGGCGATGGCCCCGCTTGAACACCATTGAGGTCGCCGAAAGCGCGATCTCGTATTCGTTGACCGCTCCGGGCTCGACGAGCGCAGCCCTGTCGAACCCATTGCGGAATCGTGCGCGCAGCACCCCGTCGCAGACGCTGATCGTGGCGCCGCTTGGATGGACGTCGCACAATTTGACGATCCAATCCGTGTCCTTGCCGGTCGTCGCCGCGAAGAGGATCGCGCGAACATGGCCGGTGACTTCCATGTCCGCCTCGATTGGCTCCGACGTAAAAGCCAGCACGTCGCTGCGTTGCAACCATGTTCTTTGATCAACAGGCCCGCGGGGGTATGTGAGGGGCATCAAGATCGGTCCGCCCGCGGTCGGGCAGGGGTCGCTCGGGTCGTAGCGATAGGAACGCGCCGCCGCGTGCGCTGGGGGAGCGCCTCCGAGTTCGCCATCGCTCGCAAGAAAGAACGGCGTGTCCGCAGCGCGTGCAAGCGGCCAGTCGCTTTCGTCACGCCAGCGATTGGCGCCTTGGACGAAGATTTTGACACGCGCCTCTTGGTCGACGCCGTTTTCCTTGCCGGCCAGCCAGCGATCGAACCACCTGAGATGCAGCGCGGTCAGATCTTCGCGCATGTCAAGGAACATCCCGTTCGCGCGGAAGCCGAAATCCACATCGCCAACGACATGCTGGAACATGCCGTGCGCCCAAGGCCCGATGATCAGCCGCGTCTTCTCGCGGGCCTCCGTGGCGGCGCCACGTTTCTTCATCGCTGCGAAATGCGCTAGATCGCCGTCCAGCAACACGTCGTGCCATCCCGCGGTGATGAGCGCCGGAGCGCGAACCGCGCCATGCCGATCGTTCATCAACAGCGAACGCGTGAAGGTGTTCGGCGTATTCTGTTTGAGAATTTCAAAGAAGAAGGGCACGAAACTCGAATCGCCGGGCAGCGCCGGCGGCAATGTGTTCATTGGGGCGTGCTTGGACCAAGCATCAAAGCCGTCGATCGCATCGATTAGCGCCGACACCGCTGCGGGGACTTCGGCCGGGGCGGTGTTGCGCGCGCGAGCGGAGGGGCCGATCGTTGCCAGCGTCCAGCTGAGCAGCAGACCAAGATTGAGTGCGCCGCCGCGCCACAGATGGTTGTTCCAGAAATCGAACGGGGCCGTTGTCGGCGCGATTGCGCGGACGTTGTCGGGCGCGCCCGCCGCCATCAGCCAGGTCATCGCGCCCATGTAGGAGAGGCCATAGGCGCCGATCTCGCCATTGCACCAGGTTTGCGTTGTGGCCCATCGAACCGTGTCGGCGCCGTCGTCGAACTCGTCGCGGTACATGAAGAACACGCCGCCTTCCGAAGCCCAGCGCGCACGCACGTCTTGAATCAGAACCGCGTAGCCGTGCGCTGCGGCGCGGATCGGGTCGAGCGTGAGTCCTGTCAGGGAGAGGAATTGCTTGTTGTATGGCGTGCGCTGGATCAGCGTCGGAAACGCGCCGGCGCTCTCGGGGCGATAAAGATCGGCGCGCAGCACCACGCCGTCACGCATGGGCACGGCGACATTCTTCTCGACGATGATGCTCATTGGCGGCGTCACGGCACGGTTGCAAGGAAAGTGCGGATCGCCTCCCAGGAGGCGGGTTCGGTCAGGCTCGGCGCGTGGCCCACGTTAGGCACGTTGACGAACGAAAACGCCCTGGCGGCGCGCGCCATCTCGCGCAGGGTCGCTTCGGTCAAGATGTCCGACAATTGGCCGCGGATGACGAGCACCGGCCGATGGCGCGCGAGGCGTCGATATGCGGCCCAGATCAATGGTCCGGCCAGGACGGCCTGAAGCGGGGAGACCGGACGGAAGATGTTGCGGTCGTAGCTTGGCGCCGGCGCTCCGTCAGGCCCCACGTTGAAGATGCGGCGCGCAAATCGGTCCCAATCGTCGTCGCCGTATTCGGGGAAGGCGATGGCGTTGGTCTCCCGCGCGTAGCTGGCGGCGTCGGCCCAGGTGCGAATGGCGGGACTTTTGCCGACATAGGACGCGATGCGTTCAAGTCCGGCTTTCTCAACGCGCGGTCCGATATCGTTGAGCACCGCAGCCGCGACGGCCGAAATGCGCTTGGCGGCGAGCGTGATGGTCACAAAACCGCCGAGCGATGTGCCGATGAACACGGCTTTGGGCGCTTTCAGCTCCGCCATCAGGGCGAGAACATCGCCAGCATACGTCGCCGGCGCGTAGTGCTTCACGTTGACGTCGAACTCCGATGAGCCGCGCCCGCGCAGATCGACGGCGAGCACGCGCCGGCCGCTCGCATCGACAATGCGCGGCGCAAGCTCCTCGAAGTCACGCGAATTGCGCGTCAGTCCGGGGATGCAGATCACGGGAAGCGCCCCGCTCGAGCCCGGATAGTCTCGCGCATAAAGCTTCAGCCCATCCTTGCCCCGCCAGCGATACTCGGCAAACGCCGCCATCCTCCGCACCGCCGACGTTAGTAGCGCGCAGAGACGACGAAGCGGACCGTTTGCGGTGCGCCGTAATAGACGGTTCTCGTGTTGCCGATGTTCGAGAACTCCTGGGCGTCGGTGCGATAGAGCTCATCCGACAAGTTGCGGCCGTAGACTCCAGCGCTGAGGATGCCGCTTTCGCTGGTCCAGACGAGGCTTGCGTCATAAAGCCAATAGTCGTCCTGAAACAGGTTCGTCAGTTCGACATCGGAATTGACCAGCGTGTTGTCGATCACCAACGCCATTCTAGAACGGAATCTTGCCGACCCATTCAGACGGATTTCACCGTGGGCGCCAATATCCCAACCGTACGAGGCGCCAAACCTTGCCGTCCACTCCGGCGAAAACGCCGGCGTCTGGAAGGCGCGGCTGCCGCCGAAATTGGTGAAGCGGGCATCATCGAACTCGCCATAGGCTGCGTCAAGATATCCAATCTGTGTGTCCAACAACAGGCTCTCAGTGGGAGCGTAGGAAACCTCCAGTTCAGCGCCGTAGATCTCCAGCTGACCGGCGTTCAGAACGGTGAGCGCTATTTGCGGAACGACCAGCGGGGCGATGTCCTGCACCCGCGCCTGAAAGTCCTGATAATCATTGTAGAAGGCCGTTGCGTTGACGCGCAGCGCGTGTTCCGGCCACGTGCTCCTGAAACCGACCTCGTAGGACGTCATCGTCTCCGGCTCGTAGGGAGCGTTGTCCAACGGGGAAAGAGCGCGGCCGTTGAACCCGCCGGACTTGAAGCCTCGCGCGACTCGTCCGTAAATCATCAAATCGTCGGTGAAGTGATAATCCACGGACACCATGGGAGAGGTGTCGGTCCACGTCTCTTCATCGTCCAGCGTGTTGGGCGCGGTGAGCAGGATGTTGTCGCTCAGTGCGACGGTTTGGAAGAGGTAGTCCTTCGATTCCTCATTGTATCGAACACCGGCGGTCACGTTCAGACGGTCGGTGAGCGCAAAGGTGGCGTTGACAAACGCGGCCCAGCTCGTGGTCTCCAGATCTTCATTAGTGTCGCGATGAAAGAAGGTGGCGGGTGCGTTCGGCGGAATGAAGGGTGGAAATGGGGGTAGGAAGAAACCCTGAACCAGATCGTCGGCGTTCGCCTGTTGATAGGATGTGATGTTCTCGCGCAGATAATAAAGGCCGCCGACAAGGGTCCATCTGTCGGTTTGCATGATGGCCTGGAATTCTTGGCTCCATTGATTCTGCTCGACATCGAGCACGGCGTCAAAAACCTCAAGCGGGGTGCCGTCGACTTCGACGTTGTCGATGTTGTGCAGGTCTCGATACGCCGTGATGGACTTCAGAGTCCAGATGTCGCTCAGGTCAAAAGTAGCGGTCGCCGAGGCCCCCCAGTGTGTCAGCGTCGTGCTGTTGTCCAGCCAGTCTGAGCGCTGGCCGGTGAAGTCGTAGGTTGGCAATGGCGTCGGCGGGACGAATATTGGAACGCCGCTGAAGTTGAAGAGCGTGTTCGTCGGCTGCCCGAGGACCATCGCATTGTCCTCTTCGGCGTAGTCGGCCGCGAGATAGAGGTTGAAGCGGTTTGTCGGGTCCCAGACAATTTGGACGCGCCCGGCCCACGCGTTGCGGTCGTTGTATTCCTCGCCATTGACAGGGTTGTTGACATAGCCGTCGCGCGTCGTTCCGAAGACCGCTCCGCCGATTGCCAACGTATCGCTCACCGGGCCCGAAGCGGCGATACGGGCTTCCATGAGTCCGTAGTCGCCGACCGCGACTTGGAACAGACCATGCGGGTCTTGACTCGGACGCTGCGTAATCACGCGCACCGCGCCACCAATCGTGTTCTTGCCGTAAAGCGTTCCTTGCGGCCCTCGGAGCACTTCGATCCGTTCGACGTCGAACAAGTCGAGTTGCGTGCCCCTGATGCGCGAGTAGTAGACGTCGTCGACATAAAAGCCGATTGCAGGATCAAACGATTGAAGCGCGTCAGGCTGGCCGACGCCGCGGATGTAGATGTTGGTGGCGTTGGAAGAACCGCGACCCTGCACGAGGTTGAGGTTCGGCACCGCACCCTGCAGTCCGGTCGGGTCGGTTGCGTCGATCCGCTCAAGCGTCGCTTGCGAAAACGCAGAAACCGCTCCCGGCACATCTTGTAGCGACTCTTCGGTCCGCCGCGCGGTTACGACGATTTCTTCTTCGTCTTGCACACTCGGATCTTCGCTGGGCGCGTCCTGGGCGAATGCCGAACCCGTGCCGGCCAGCCCAAGAACAAGCGCCGTGCCGAGTAAGCTGCTCTTTTTCACGTAGACCCCCCTTGTTATTCATTAAACGATTAATTACATTGACTGCTATTAAAAAGGGGGCGAGATGTCAATACCCGGCCCGATTGACGAGCGTTCGCGGCCTCGGCGTGTGGCGCAAAATGCACAAGCAGCGCCGCGGAAGGGGCGCCGGAGAAGGCTTAAGGGCTCCTCCCTACCGGAGACCCGCGACGTCATTCTTGATGTCGCCGAGGAATTGTTTGCCGAACAGGGATTTCACGGCGTCTCGATCCGAGACATCGCGCATCGCGCGAAGGTCAATTCCGCGCTGATCCACTACTACTTTGACACCAAACAGCGGCTGTTTGAATCGGTCTTCGATAGGCGCTCGATCTTCATCAACAAGGAACGTCTCGAACTGCTGGCTGACTATGAGGGGCAAAATGGCGACGCCGTGACCGTCGAGGGCGCCATCGCCGCTTTCGTTGACCCACTACTGCATCACCTCGCCGATGGCGGCCGCGGCTGGCAGAATTTCTTCGCGATCGTCGCGCAGGTAAACGGCACGCCAGGCTGGGGCGGCGAAATTATCGGGCGCTATTTCGATCCTGTTGTTCAGCGACTGATCGAGGTCGTTCATCGGGCGCTGCCGCAGGCTCGATTGGACGACTTATACGGCTGCTACAATCTGTTGTCGGGCGCTCTCACGCTGACGCTGTCGCAAACCGGGCGCGTCGACAAGTTGTCGGGCGGGCTTTGCCGTTCGAACGACATTCCATTCTTCCACCCCAGGCTCATCGCCTTTGCGGCGGCCGGTTTTCGCCAGGTCTGCGCAGACGGGGCGGCGGCCGGCGGCACTTAGAATTCGGACGCGTCGCTCGTCGCGCCGGCCGGGCGCGCTGTACATCGACGCGAGCCTAGCCAGAGGGAAGCAAGTCCATGCTTGGGCTCATGCAAGATTGGCCATTGACCGTCGATAAGATTCTTGACCACGCCAAGAACAATTTTCCCCGACGTGAAATAGTCACGCGAAGCGTCGAGGGTCCGATCTCGCGCACGACTTACGACGCGATCTGGCGACGCGCCAAGCAGGTGACCAATGCATTGCGAGGCTCCGGGGTTGGCTTCGGTGACCGAGTTGCGACACTCGCGTGGAACAGCGCGCGGCACCTGGAGGTTTGGTACGGCACGATGGGATTAGGGGCGGTGCTGCACACCATCAATCCGCGGCTCTTCCCTGATCAGATTGCATGGATCGCCAATCACGCCGAAGACACCATTCTATTCGTGGATATCAGCTTCGTTCCGATCGTTGAAAGCATCGCCCCGCAGCTGAAGTCGGTCAAAACGTTTGTGATCCTCACGGATCGCCAGCACCTGCCACGGACAAGCTTGCCGGGCGCCGTTGCGTACGAGGACTTCATTGCCGGCCACGCGGCAGCGGCGGTGTGGGGCGGCTTCGATGAGCAAACCGCGGCGGGTCTCTGCTACACGTCAGGCACGACAGGCGATCCGAAGGGCGTGCTTTATTCGCATCGCTCGAACCTGATCCACGCGATGGCGGCCAATCAAATGGACTGCTTCGGGTGCGGCGCGGCCGACGTGATCATGCCGGTCGTGCCGATGTTTCATGCAAACGCGTGGGCGATTGCATTTGTGGCGCCGATGTGCGGCGCCAAGCTGGTTCTGCCCGGCGCTAGGCTTGACGGTGCAAGTGTCTACGACCTCCTGGAAACCGAACGGGTCACCTTCACGGCGGCGGTGCCGACGGTCTGGCTCATGCTGCTTCAGCATCTGCGTGACACGAATTCGAAGCTGACATCGCTGAAGCGCGTGCTCGTTGGCGGTTCGGCGATGCCTGAAACGATATTGCGCGCATTCGAGGACGAGTTCGGCATCGAAGTTCTGCACGCCTGGGGCATGACGGAGATGAATCCAATCGGAACAGTGAGCAGGCTTGGGCCGGAAACATTGGCGGCGGATCGTGAAACGCAGATAAAGGCGAAACTGAAGCAGGGGCGTCCAATATTCACTGTCGATATGAAGGTCGCTGATGAAGCAGGGAGGGAGGTTGCACGCGACGGTAAGTCTCCCGGCCGCCTGCGCGTGCGCGGCCCCGGCGTCTCACGCGCGTATTTCAAGAATGCCGGCGCACGCAACGAGATGGGAGAATGCATCGACCCTGAAGGGTTCTTCGACACTGGCGACATCGCCACGCTCGACGAACTTGGCCAAATGCAGATTACTGACCGCGCCAAGGATGTGATCAAATCCGGCGGCGAATGGATTTCCTCGATCGATATAGAGACGATTGCTGTCGGCCATGAGGACGTGGCTTGCGCAGCCGTGATTGGGGTCGCGCATCCGAAGTGGAACGAAAGGCCCCTGCTTGTCATTCAACCCGGGCCCGGCGCGCAGCCAACAAAAGAGGACGTGCTGAGTTTTCTGGACGGCAAAATCGCGAACTGGTGGATGCCGGACGACGTTGTGATCATTGATCAGATTCCGTTGGGCGCAACAGGAAAGATCAACAAGATGATGCTGCGTGAAATGTTCGCAGACTATCAACTGCCCTCGCCGCGTAGATGAAGCTGCTCGGCTTTCCTTCGCTCGGCGGTCTGTCAGGGTCGCGCGTCGCCGCGGTGTTCTTGAAAGAAACCGTGCAAATGCGTCGCGACCGTCTGACTTTCGCAATCATGATCATCGTACCGGTCCTTCTGGTTGTCCTTTTTGGATATGCGATCAACACCGATGCGAGACACCTGCCGGCCGTCGTCGAGCTTCGCGAAGATGGCCCCTTGACGCGCAGCTTCCTGGCGTCCCTTCGAGCATCAACATTGGTGGATTTGGTGAAGGTCACTCGCCGCGCCGAGGAAGGCGAGCGCATGTTGCGGGCAGGGGACGCCAATTTCCTCATTGTCATTCCCGAGGGATTTGAACGCCGCCTCGTGCGCGGCGAGAGGCCGCAAATACTCATCGCCGCGGACGCCAGCGACCCGGTCGCCGCCAGCGGCGCCATAGGCGCTGTTGAACGCATCGCGCAGGTGGCGTTCGCGCCCGAATTTGAAGGGCCGCTCGCCTATCTCGCACGAGCGCCGCCGCCCTACGAAATCGTTGTCCATCGACGATACAACCCGGCAAGCGTCACGGCGTTTCATATCGTGCCGGCGCTGCTGGGCGTCATCTTGACCATGACCATGACCATGATCACGTCGATTGCGCTGACGCGTGAAACCGAGCGCGGCACCATGGAAAACTTACTGGCGATGCCGGTCCGGCCTGTCGAGCTGATGATCGGCAAGACCATGCCTTACATCATCGTCGGCGCGGTCCAGACCGTGATCGTACTGATTGCGGCGATGATCCTCTTCCGCATTCCGTTCACCGGCTCGCCGCTGGCGTTTCTGATTGCGACGACGGCCTTCATACTTGCCAACCTGATGCTGGGATATCTGATCTCGACCGTGGTCCGTACGCAAATGCAGGCGATGCAGACGACGTTCTTCTTCTTCCTGCCCTCGATCTTGCTTTCGGGCTTCATGTTCCCGTTCCAGGCGATGCCCGATTGGGCGCGGGCGCTTGGCGAATGCTTCCCAATCACGCATTTCCTCCGCGTTGTGCGTGAGGTGACGTTGAAAGGAGCGGGGCTTCCCGACGTGGCAGATGATGTGGCGCCGTTGCTGGTGATCCTCGTCGTGCTCGCAACGCTGGCATTGCTGCGGTTTCGACGTACTCTGGATTGAGCTAGCCGTGCTGCAGGTTCTGCCGCACTCAAGCCGTCTCAAGAGGAGCGCGGCAAAGCATGCTGTGGTTTGCCTATCGTGGTCAGTCCGCTCGGACTTCGCGTTGGCTTTGCCAGCTTATTCGCAGTTCAAGCCGCAGAAGCTTTTACGGGCCATTCGAGACGTGGCTTGGGGGGAGGGCTCCGACGTCTGCGCGTTGTTGGCCGCATTGATCATGGGTTTCGCGATCAGCCGCGAGATCGGCGACGCGGATTTTGAAGAGTCCCGGAGGAGACAATTGTATGATCGCCTCGCCGCGATGCTGCAGGCGTGCGTCAGCCTATAGGGGAAGTCCGCAACAAACGACGGGAGGCGTTGCGGACACCGCGGCGGTCACGTGCGCGCGAGCAGATAGCGTTCGGCCAGCTCGCGAAATCGCCGCCGCGCCGTATCGCGATCGCTATCGTGCAGCGTGGCCATGCGCAATTCCAACCCCTCGATCGCCGCGAATAAGACGTGAGCGGCGTCCTCCGCATCAATGCAGCCCTCGAGTTCACCCTGTGCCTGTGCGCGATGAATGGCGGCGATGCAACGCTCTATTCGGTTACGATCGGCAAGCGTGAGCGCGTGGGAGATGCGCTGATTGCGTGTGGCCTCTGCGAGGATGTCGGCCATCAGCAATCCGTCTCGCCGCTCAAAGCGTTCGAATAATTCGGCGACGAATTGGTCGAGCCGTTCGAGGAATGGTCCCGTGCCGCGGGAGCGTTCAATTGCGTCAATGTCCTCGCTGGCCCAGGCTTCGACGATGGCGGCGATGATATCGTCCTTGGCGGCGAAATACCGGTAGAGTGCGCCCGGACTCATGCCTGCTTCGGCGCAGATTTCATGCATCGTCGCCTGATGGAAACCTCTCCGGCGAAAGCAGGTTAGAGCGGCGTCGAGAATCTGATGGCGGCGGCGTTCGGCAAGGGCGGGATCGACTATGCGCGACATGGGTTCACCGCTCTTGCAACCGGTCAACATATAGGACGGCTGAAGCTTTGATGCGAGTTGGGTGTTCGCCGGCGAGGTGATCGGCGCTCGCACCATGGGCGGGCCGGTTTGACGTCAAGCGGAGGTGAGCAGGTTCAGCAGCCACACAAAGCCCGGGTCGCGAAGCCGGTCTGGGTGATAGATCGCGCCGATCTCGATTGCCGGCGCTGGGTGCGGTGGCGTGAGCACTTGCAAGTCGGATCGCGCGAGAGCGTCAGCGAAGCCGCGTAAGGTAGGCGTCACAAAGTCGGAACGGCGCACGATCTCGAGGGCATGGCCCATGTCGGAAACGATGGCGACGGGCGAGCTTGTTTGGCGCTCGGATTCTAGCGCCGCGTCATAGGCGTCGCGCAGCTCCGCGCCAACATCGAGAAAGCGGCGCATCTCCTCGTGTTCGGCGCCCAGCACCGATTCGAACCGCTCGAGCACTATGTGCTTGGCCCGCTTGAGCATCTCGCCGGTCAGCGGCTCGCGCAAGAACGGGTGCTCGCGCCGCGCCGCCCAAACAACGCTATCCGTTAGGATCGGCCGCCACTTCAGCTTTCTGGCCCTGAGGTGTGGCACGCCCAAGGCGACATCGACCCGTCTGTTTTCGACATCTTCGACATAGTGGGCTTCGATGCGCTTGACGCGGAGTAACACGCGCGGCGCCGCCTCTTGAAGACGAGCAAGCACATTCGGAAGCAGGACCGCTGCAGCATACGTCCCGGCGGCGAGGGTGAATTCCCGCTCTTCCGTGGCCGGCTCGAAGTCGAGCTTCGCGATCGCGCCACGCAATTGTTCGAGGGCGGGGCGGGCGCGTCTGCCAACTTCCAGCGCGTAAGGGGTCGGCACAAGCGTTCCGGCCCGGCGCTCGAACAGCGGGTCGTTGAGCGCTGTTCGCAGCCTGCCAAGGGCATGGCTCACCGCGGATGGGGTAAGCGCCAGCTCCGCTGCGGCCGCCGTCACGCTTCGACGCGCCAGCAGCACCATCAGGACCTTCATCAGATTGAGATCCAGCGTACCAAAGTGAACCATGCTCATTTATGACCTGCATAAATACCATTTCATTCACAGCGCCTGTCAACCTATTTGTGGCCCGATGCGAACGGCGGCGCCGGATTTCGCACGTAGGATATTTTGCCGATGGATGGATCGTTCGCGCGCACTGCGGCGACGCAGGTGCGGGGATTTGCCAGCGAGGTGTTTCGCCGTGCGAAAGCCGCCGACCGGCGGCGTCTTTTGCTCATGGTCGTGCCCCCGATCGTTGTCCTGCTCAGCGTCGCCATCTGGCTCGTGGCCAGCGGGGGCACGGTCTCGACCGATAACGCCACGGTGTCGGCCGCACGTGCGCCGATAAGCGCCAGCGTGCGGGGCCGGGTCATGGAGGTCTTGGTGCGGGAAAACCAGAACGTCCGCGCCGGCGACACACTCTTGCGGCTCGACGCCGGAGATCTTCACCGCGCGGTGCTTGAAGCGGAAGCGCAGCTAGCCACGGCGCGGTTGCAGGTTTCAGCGCTTCGGGCCGCGTACGGGGAGGCGATCGCAAACAGACGCGCGGCTGAAGCCACGGCGGCGCATGCCGGCGCCGAGTACAGACGCCAACAGAACTTGTTCAGGGCCGGGGTGGTTTCACGCCAGGATCTTGACCGGGCGCAGGTGCAGGCCGACGTCGCCGCGCGCGAGGCCTCTGCCGCGGCGCAGGCCGAGGCCACGGCGCTCGCCAATCTCGGCGGCGCGACAGATGCGCCGACAGATAGTCATCCGCTCGTCATGCAAGCGCTTGCCGTGCTGGAGGGCGCGCGCAGCGATCTGGCGGACACCGAGGTCAAGGCGCCGGTGGACGGTGTCGTCGCGCGCGTCAGTCAGGTTCAAATCGGCGCCTACGTGCAGCCTGCGCAGACGCTGTTCTATCTGGTGTCTGGCGCGCCTTGGATTGATGCGGCGTTCAAGGAAAATCAGATCGACAATCTGCAGCCTGGCCAACACGTGCGGATTCGCATCGATGCGTTTCCGGGCCAATCTTTCGCCGGGCACGTCGAGAGTTTTTCGCCGGGAACGGGCTCCAGCTTCGCCTTGCTTCCCGCCGAAAACGCCACCGGCAATTGGGTGCATGTGGTGCAGCGTCTCAGCGTGCGCATTGTGTTTGATGAGTTGCCGCCTGAGGCCGCGCGCGCGATGGGATTGAGTGCGCGCGTCCAAGTGGATACGCGCGCCGGACAAGATGCAGCACGGTTGCGTGGACGCAGGCCGTGAGTGAAGCCTCGATGGGTGAGGCGCAGCGCAACGCCATCACCTTCGCGCTAATCTTGGCGACCATCCTTTCGACGGTCGCATCGACCATCGCCAACGTCGTGCTGCCCCAGATCCGGGCCAGCACCGGCGCCGCCCAGGATGAAATCACCTGGGTGCTCACCTCCTTCATCCTTGCCGGCGCGGTGGTTACGCCTGCTCTCGGCTGGCTTGAGCAGCAGTTTGGCCGCCGCCGTCTGCTGCTTGTTGCAATCGTCGGCTTCACGGTTTCAGGGATGCTCTGCGGCATCGCCGGCGGGATTGTTGAACTGGTCTTGTTTCGCTTGATGCAGGGGGCCTTCGGGGCCGTCTTCATACCGATGTCGCAAGCGATCCTGCTCGACATCAATCCGCCCGAACGGCATGGCCGCGCAATGGCGATTTGGGGGATCGGCGCGGTACTGGGGCCTATCATTGGCCCCGTGCTTGGGGGATGGCTTGCGGAAAACCTGAGCTGGCGTTGGGTCTTCTTCATGAACGTGCCGCTCGCAGCGGTGGCTTTCGTAATGGTCGCCGCCGCACTGCCCGAGCACGAGAAAGGGAAGACAACGAAGTTCGACAAGTTCGGCTTTGTTTCTTTGGCGCTGGGACTCATCGCCCTGCAGTTGCTGCTTGATCGAGGTCCGCGCCAGGAATGGTTTGCCTCACCGGAGATCTGGATTGAACTTGGACTGGCCGCGCTCGGGTTCTATCTTTTCTTCGTTCACACCTTCACGTCCGCACAAGCCATTTTTGATCGTCGCATCTGGCTCGATCGCAATTTCTTGGCCGCCAGCATCATGATGGCCTTTATCGGCATGCTCATGTTCGCGGGTATGGCGGTGTTGCCGACCTTATTGCAGAGCCTGCTCGGTTATCCGGTTCTGCATAGCGGATTGGTGCAATTGCCGCGCGGCGTTGGCACGCTGACGTCCATGTTCGTGGTCGGCAGATTGCTTGGCCGAATTGACTCCCGACTGATTGTGCTTGGGGGGCTGGCGCTGACGGGCTGGTCTTATGTCGAGATGTCGCACTTTTCTCTGCAAATGGATGAACGCTTGGTGCTGATCTCCGGGTTGCTGCAGGGCCTCGGGCTCGGTCTGATCTTCGTGCCGATGTCGGCCTTGGCCTTCACGACGATCACGCCGCAATTGCGCATTCAGGCGGCTTCGCTGTTTACGCTGGTGCGAAACGTGGGCAGCAGCATCGGCATCTCGATGGTCGGCGCACTGCAGATATTCAACACGAGAATTGTGCAGTCTCAGTTGGTGGAGCACGTGACGCCCGACAATCAAATTGCTGCAAGCATGATCGATTTTGGCAACTTGCGGAGCCTCGCCGCGCTCAGTCAGGCGATCGCGCGCCAATCAGCCATGGTGGCCTATATCGACAGTTTTCATCTGCTGTTTTGGATGTGTGTCGTGATCGCGCCGCTTGTGCTGCTGATGCGGACAAAAAAGAGAGGGACGTTTGCAAATGTCTAGGTTTGCCCGGTTGGGGGTGCTCGCGCTTGTCACCATGACCGCGGCGTGCGCGACGGTTGGTCCCGACTTCACGCCGCCCCGCGCGCCCGAGGCCGCAAATTATGCGATGGCTGGAGATGTCGACCGCGTAGGCCAAGTCCGCCTCACCCCGAGCGGCGAGATCCCCGCTCGATGGTGGCAAGCGCTGGGCTCGCCCGCGCTCGACGCATTGGTGGACGAGGCCTTGGCAAATAATTACACGCTCGCCGCCGCTGACGCGGCTCTGGCGCAGGCGCAGGCGGTCTTGAGCGCCGCGCGGGGAGGCGCTGCGCCCCAAGTGGATTACGCCGCCGGCGCTGAGCGTGAGCGTGTGAACACGGCCGCCTTCGGTATCGAGGGATTTCCCAGTCCGACCATTTCCCTCTATTCGGTGGGCGCCTCAGCGGCCTTCGATCCCGATGTCTTCGGCGGACAGCGTCGGCGAATTGAAGGAGCGGCGGCGCGGGCCGAGGCGCAAGCGCGGCGAACCGATGCCGCCTACCTTTCCTTGAGTGGATCGGTCGTGACGCGGATGATCGATATCGCGGCGCTGCGCCAGCAGATCGCAACTGGCGAAGAAATTGTCGCTGACGATCAGCGCACGTCGGCGATGATCCGGCGCGCGATTGCGGCCGGAGGGTCGCCGGCATCGGCGGAGACGGCGGCCATCGCGCAACTTGCCGAGGATGAAGCGCATTTGCCGCCGCTTCGTCTGCAGCTCGCTGAAGCGCGTCATGCGCTCTCATTGCTGGTGGGACGGGCGCCGGGGACCTGGGAGACACCTGACGTCGCATTGGAGACAATTCTCCTACCCAGCGACTTGCCTGTCGCCTTGCCCTCCGAACTTGTGCGCATGCGGCCAGACATCCTGGCGGCGGAGGCCGATTTGCACGCAGCGACCGCTGATATCGGCGTCGCCACCGCCGCGCTCTATCCGCGCATCACCCTGGGCGCGGCCTTCAGCGTCGCTTCGCTGCAGCCCGATAGTCTTTTCAACTATGAGAGCGCCGGTTGGTCGTTCGGGCCATCCTTGACCGGGCCGTTATTTCATGGCGGCAGCCTTCGCGCGCAGCGGCGCGGCGCCCAGGCGGCGCAAGTGGAGGCAATGGCGCGCTATGAGCAAACCGTCTTGTCGGCGTTCGTGCAGGTTTCAGATCTGCTCCAGGCGGTGACGCAAGATCAGGCCTTGGTCCGCGCCCAAATGCGCGCGGCCGACGCGGCGGTTGAAAACGCGCGATTGGCGAACCTTGCCTACGAGAATGGCGCAGGCACGCTGCTTTCCGTGATCGACGCGCAACGCCAGTCTCAGCGCGCGCGTCTGGGGCTTATCCAGGCGAATGCCGAACTGCGCCGTGACGTCGTGGCGCTGTTCGTCGCGACAGCGGCTGATTGGCGTGCGGCCGCTGATCGCTAAAGACGCAACCTGCTAGCCGGCTGCGCGCATAATGCCCGTTGTCTGGTGTCGCTCAAGTGCGCGCTCCGCTTGCGTCAGGCGCTCCCAGAAATTGCACGACCGCCGCGATGAAGGCGTCGTTGCGATCGCCGGCGACCATGTGACCCGCATCAGCCACATCCGAGTATGACGCGTGGGGAATTGTTTGCAGAAATGCACGTGCTGCCTCATCGGACACAAGCTCACTCATGCGGCCGCGTATCAGGTGAACCGGCAAACGAAGTTGACCGGTTTCGAACTCGTCGATCGCATGCTCCTCACGGGTAGTGACGACGCTGGTTATGAAGCGCGGATCCCAGTGCCAGCGATATCTGCCGTCGCTGCCTTGACGCAAGTTCTTGGCGAGACCCGACAGGTCAGTGGGCCGCGTTCGGTGTGGCAAGTAGCGCGCGATCACGTCGGCGGCTTCATCGAGGTTTGCGAATCCGTCCTCAACTTTTTCCGCCATGAAGCCGACCACTCGCGCAACGCCCGCCGGCTCCATGCGTGGGATGATGTCAACGAGCGTGAGCGACGCGAACGCGCCTGGGTCGGTGTGCGTCTCGGCCATCAGCCCCGCGAGCCCGCCAAGCGACGCGCCGACGAGATGAGGTTTGCGTCCAAGTTGCTCTGCGACCAGAGCCAAGTCGCGCGCGAACCTGGTCAAGCGATAATCGCCGGTGGGCGACCAGCCGCTTTCGCCGTGGCCGCGTAGATCGAGGACGACCGCTGACCAGCCCGCGGCGGCGATGCGTTGGCCGGCCTTCGCCCACGCGTGTCGGGTCTGTCCGCCGCCGTGCGCAAGGACAACGAACCCCCGTCTCGCCGTTCCAAATACATCTGCGACAAGCTGGACCTCTTCGTCGCCTGTAAAGATGCGTCGTTCTGGAGCATCGGTCATTCTAGCTGGGCTCCATGCGCGTGAGTTCGAACAAAGATCTGCGCATCGGCCCGTCCCGCCTGCGCTCGAATGTCGGCTTAGTCGGCTGGATCTTCGTCGAAGCGGTACAGGAAGCGCACGCCGACGAAATCCAGTCCCTGATTGCGGCCTTCATCGAGGATTTGACCGTGGCTCATATGTTCGTAGTAGATTTGACCCGCCAAACGCGGACCGAGTTCGCGCTCGAGCGCAAAAGTGGTGCGAAACAAGTCCTCGGATCCGAGCAATTGGTTCTCGGCCTCAAAGGCGGTCGCCTCAGGCGTTCCCGGCGCGAACGCGTTGTCGATCTCCCCGTCGTGAACGATGTAACCGAACCCCGGCTCGAACGCCCAGCCGTCGGCAAACTCCCAACGCCAAATCAGGCCAACGCCGCCGAACGAAACGCCGTCGTCAGTATTGATGGATGCGACAACATAGGGCCGCGGAGAGCCGATGATGTTCAGCAGATCGGGCGAACTGGATGCGATTTCCAGCTCTACGTTCTCGCCATCCTCCTTGCCATCGACAATATCCCCGTGATCGAGGCGCAGATTATGCACGACGCCTAATCGAATTTCATCGATCTTGGCCGAGGCGGGCGAGGTCAGCGCGCCGAACGCCACAAACAGCATCGGACCGAACAGAGCTAGCTTCATCCTCATCCTCATCCTTACTCCTGTGACGCGGCAGTGCGAGCCCGCCTAAAATCGGGTGGAAATGCTGACCGCGCCAAATCGCTGCGGCTCCGTTTGTTCCTCGAACTCTTCAGCCCGTTCGACATAGGTGAATGCGACTTGGGCGCGGCGAAACTGCACGACGAGGCCTGTTTGCACGTCGGTTACGAAGCTGTTGCTGGACACACTTGGGTCGTCCTCGCGAAAAAGGCTTCCGTCGAGAAAGATGTTGTGCGCCACTGCGCGCCCTTCGATGCCTGCGAACACATACCAGCTGAAATTGTCGCGCGGCGAGAAGTAACCCGCGCCGGCGAGCGACGGCTGCACGCGCGGAGGGCCGTAATCGTTCTCCAAGTCCTGGCCTACGCGCAAGGTGAGTCCGGCGTGCAGGTTGGTGTGAATATTGCCGAGGGTGGCGCCGACGTTCGGCGTCAGGTCCGCGCCGAGCCCGTTCGATCCGAAGCTGGCGAGCGCGCGCAATCTCTTGTCGTACGAAACGACCAAGCCGATTTCGTCATCGAGCTGATTGTCCCAGCCTTGTGCGTCGCTCGCGCCGATGAGCGCGTGAAACTCGTTCTGCAGCCATTCGCCGCCAGCGCTCGGACCGACGACGCCCACTTGGATGGTGAACTGATCTATCTCATTCCGCTGTTCGACGACGGCGGTGTATTCCCCGTAGAGCCACGCCGCGTAGGGGTGCTGATCGGGAAGGGGGGCGGAGGTTTGCGTGTCATTCGGCGTGAACAGGGAGTGTCCAACCGCAATGCCGCGCCGGATGACTGCATCGTCGCCTGCGTTCAGCACGCGCCGCGCAATGAAGCGTGAGAGGCCGCGTGTCGGGGAGGTGCCGGACAACCAAGCCAGACGCACGCCATTGGTGTAATTTTGATCTGCGTCTGCAAAGGAGTCGTTTTCCCAAACGAACGTCAGCGTGCCGCTCTGATCGGACGCCGCCGGTAAGCCGTCATCCTGGGCGTGCGCGCCGAGCGTAAACGCAAACCAAAGCCCGAGGCTGAAAACGGACAGGGGAAAACTGCCTTTCTTGGACATTCCGCGCTTCCTTTTGCAAGCCCGAGAGGCGTCATCGCTGCGTGGCCAATGGTATAGCGAAATACAATGAAGGACCATACAATATCCGTTGTTCCCTCGTAAAGCATTCTATTGTATATCGCTTTACAATGGTCGACTCTCCCAAGCCTCACGCCGCTGCCGAGGGGCGGTCCCCGCCCGCGACAGGCTTGACGCAACGTTCGAAGATCGGCTTTGCGCTCGCCGACGTCACCCGCCTGATGCGCACGATGTTTGACGCCCGCATGCGCGAACTTGGCCTGAACGGCTCGACCTGGAGGCTGCTTGCGTATCTCTACCGGGAGGATGGGCAGACCCAGGCGCAACTCGCGCGCCTGCTTGAAGTGAGCCGCGCCGCCGTTGGCCAAATGATCGACCGACTCGAAGAAAGCGGTCACGTGGAGCGGCGAGACGATCCTGGCGATCGCCGGTCTTGGCGCGTCCATCTCAGCGCTAGGATTCATGCTGAGATTCCAGTCCTGATCGAGAAGGTCCGTGCGATTGAGATCGAGTGCTTCGCGGGGCTCACCGAGGCTGAGATTGCTCAGCTGAACGAACTCGTGTCGCGCCAGCGAGATCATCTCATCGCGTTGCAGCCGGCGGAACAGACAGAGGGAAAATGATGGACGCTGAGGTTCCCAAGGAGGACGCAGGAGCCGGGGCCTCCATGCTGTTGCGCTTGAAGGCCCGCTTTACGCGGCGCACGCGATTTGCGCTGATGTTCGGCGTCCCAGCTTTGGCGATAGCAGCCTTAATTGTGATGATGCTGACCGGCGGTCGCTACCAGGAGACTGAAAACGCCTACGTCCAGGCGGCTCGCGTGCCGATTAGCACCAGCGTTCCCGGCCGGGTGGTCGAAATGCGCGTGCAGGAGAATGACACGGTTCGCGCCGGCCAAGTCCTGTTCTTGCTTGATCAGGCAAATCCTCGCGCGGATGTCGCGCAGTTCGAGGCGGCGCTGGCCTCGGCGCGGGCGCGTGTTGTCTCTTTGCAGGCGGAGTATCGTGCGCAGAGCGCGGCTGTGCGCGCGCGGCAGGAGGGCTTGGCGTTCGCACGCAGCGAACTTGCGCGCGCGCGCCAGCTGGGCGCCGAGGGCATCGCCGCGCGACAGGATGTCGAAGCGGCCCAGCACGGGGAACAACAAGCTCAAGCGGAGCTGACAGGGGCGCAGCAGAGCATGGCCGCCGCGCTGGCGAGCCTTGGCGGAAATGCCAATGTCGATGTGGAACAGCACCCCTCTGTACGGGAGGCCGCCGCCCGGCTTGAGCGTGCGCGTCTGGCTTTATCCTATACGGAGGTGATCGCGTTGCAGGATGGGGTCGTCACGCGCGTCGATCAAGTGCAGGTCGGCACGTTTGTCAATGCGGGCCAAACTTTGTTTTGGCTGATCGCGGGTGAAGCTTGGGTCGAAGCGAACTTCAAGGAAAATCAGATTGGCGACATGCGTGCGGGGCAAAGCGCGACGATCCGCATCGATTCCTTCGGCGGGCGCGCGTTTGAAGCGCGCGTGGCCAGCTTCAGCCCCGGCACAGGGGCGGTGTTTTCGCCGCTGCCGGCGCAGAACGCCACCGGCAATTGGGTGAAAGTCGTCCAGCGCGTTCCGGTTCGGCTGACCTTCGTTGATCCGCCGCCCGACCTCATCTTTCGCGCAGGTCTTAGTGCGCACGCGCGGGTGGACACGCGCTCCGACCCAGACCGCCTGCGCGGGCGCTGATCGATGGCCGAGGCCGCTCCGCCGCCCGACATTCAGCGCGTTCCGCTAACCATCGCGATCATGCTGGCCGCCTCGATGTTCACCATCGACAGCACGATTGCGAACGTCGCGCTGCCGCACATGCAGGGCGGGCTTTCCGCAGGCCTCGATCAGATCACTTGGGTGCTGACCTCGTTCATCGTCGCCCAAGCGCTGATGACGCCGCTCGTCGGCTGGCTCGCGCAGCACATCGGCCGCCGCCGCCTTATGCTGGTCTCGGTTGTGGTTTTCACAGGCGCTTCGCTTGCCTGCGGTGTGGCGCAAAACCTCGAACAGATGGTTCTGTTTCGCGTCGTGCAAGGCGTCGGCGGCGCCGCGTTCATTCCGTTATCACAGGCTATTCTGTTCGACATCAATCCGCCGGAAAAGCACACCCAAGCCATGGCCGTTTTTGGCGCGGGCATCATGCTGGGGCCCATCATCGGGCCCGCTTTGGGCGGTTGGATCACGGAAACGCTGAATTGGCGCTGGGTCTTCCTGATCAACCTGCCGGTGGGGATACTGGCCTTCATCGGCATCTTTCTGTTCCTGCCGAAGGCGCCGTCGGAGAACCCGCCCCGGTTTGATTTTGTGGGCTTCGGCGCTTTGACGCTCTTCATCGCGTCGCTGCAATTGATGCTCGATCGCGGCCCTGGCGAAGATTGGTTCCAGTCCTGGGAGGTCAGGATCGAGGCCGCGCTAGCGTTGGCTGGGCTCTACATGTTCGTCTTTCATACGTTAACGGCCAAGCGCCCGTTCTTTGACCGCCGCCTCTTGGGCGACGGAAATTTCCTGATGGGATGCCTTGTCAGTTTCGTTCTGGGGATGCTGCTCTTCTCGTCGCTCGCGCTGCTGCCGCCGCTCATGCAGAACCTGATGGGCTATCCTGTCGTGACTGTAGGTTTGGTGACCATGCCGCGCGGTCTCGGCATGCTGGCGAGTATGATGGTGATCAGCCCGCTGATGCGGATGATCGATGCGCGCATCCTGCTGGCGTTTGGCTTTGCCTTGAATGCCGTCGCCGCTTGGCAGATGACGCTCTTCAATCTCGACATGGATTCAAACCTGATCATCATGTCGAGCGTCATCCAAGGCGTCGGTCTTGGCTTTGTCTTCATCCCGTCCAACACATTGGCGTTCGCCACCGTCGCGGCCGAATTGAGAACAGATGGGGCGGCGATCAACACGCTGGTGCGCAGCATCGGCTCAGCGATCGGCATATCCGTCATGCAGGCGGTCTTCGTGATGAACATGCAGACTTCGTACTCGGAACTGATCCAAAACGTGCGTCCCGACAATCCCGCGGTTCAAGCGTTGGGTCCGGGCGGGCCGATCCGCGTTGAGGAATTGAGCGCGTGGGTTCCCGAGGTCGGACGCCAAGCAGCGATGGTTTCCTATGTCAGCGATTTTCACCTGACCATGCTTCTCACCCTGGCGGCGCTGCCGCTCGTCTTCTTCATGCGCCCGCAAAGCGCATTGGCCCCCGCGGGAGCGCCGCATGTCATGGACTGAGTTCAAATTGGCGCCGATGGCGCTTGTACTGATGGCGCCGCTCGGCGCGTGCGTCACGCTGGGCCCCGACTTCACCCCACCCGAGATTGAAACGCCGGCGCGCCATCTGGGCGCTGACGAAAATGCGAGCAACCTCGCGCCGGGCGCATCGGCGGAATGGTGGACATCGTTCAACGCGCCGGAACTCGACGCGGTGATGCGCGAGGCCCTGGCTGCCAGTCCCACAATCGCGGAAGCGGACGCCGCCCTCGATGCGGCGCAAGCTTCGCGCGACATCGTCTATGGCGGGACCGCGCCAGAACTCGGCGCCAATGTGAGCGCCGAGCGCACACGCATCAATGCGGCGGCGTTTGGGTTCGACGGGTTTCCCACCCGCACCATATCCCGCTACTCGGTTGGCCTTGGCGTGAGCTACGATCTCGATTTGTTTGGCGGCGCACGCCGCGAGCGGGAATCGGCGACAGCTCGCTTTGAGGCGGAGAGCTTCCGTTATGACGCCGCGCGGCTTACGCTCGCAGCCCAAATCACATCCAAGGCGATTGAAAGCGCAGCGCTCGCCGCCGAGATCGACGCGCTTGAACGCATTATCGCCGACGACCGGGAAACACTCGCTTTGGTCGAGCGCGCGATCGACGCCGGCGCCGTGGGCGCGATCGATCGCATTCGCGCGCAAACTCAATTGGCGCAGGATGCCATGGCGCTTCCCGGCTTGCGTGACCGTCTTTCGGCGGCGCGCAACGCTCTTGTTATCCTCGCTGGCCATGCGCCGGGTGTCTGGACGGCGCCCGAGTTCGCGCTGGCGGACTTCTCGCCGCCGGATCAGATCCCATTGAGCCTGCCCTCGGAGTTGCTGCGCGGGCGCCCGGACATTCGCGCCGCTGAGGCAGCCTTGCACGCCGCAACCGCAGACATTGGCGTGCGCGTCGCCAACCAGTTTCCGCAGATACGCTTATCGGCCAATTACGCACAGACCGCGCTCGATCCCGACACCCTGTTTTCCTACGCCTCGTCGGGTTGGGCGATGGGGCCCGCGCTCACCTTGCCGATCTTCCGCGGCGGCGCGCTCCGCGCCGATGTGCGCCGTGCCGAGGCGGAAGCGCGGCGCGCCGACGCCCGCTATCGCGCCACCGTCCTGCGTGCGTTTGGCGAAGTTGCTGACGCACTCTCCAGCTTGTCCGCCGCCGAGGCTGGATTGCAGCTTAGCAACGAGGCGCTGACGCTGGCGGAGGAGAATCTGCGCCTGGCGCGGCGAGCCTACGAATTGGGGGCGGGACGCTTGCCCGACGTCTTGGATGCGCAGCGCCAGACCAATCTGGCGCGCCGCGCGCGCGCACAAGCGGATGCGGGCAGATTGCTTGCGATTGCAAGGCTATCGAGTGCGATCGCGAGGGCAGTTTAAGCGAGCGCTGGCAGCCAGGGTGAGCGTTGCGGGTTGGCTTCGCGGTGCGAAGTGTTCGCATCGCTGCGGACCGCGCTCATCTTTTCGATCACCGGCTTTGGCATGTATGTCGCGCATAGGACCGGGTGGCTCACGATCTACGAGGACTTCACAATCAAAGGCCCGCTCTATTTCGCAGCTACTTTGGTTGCGATGATCCTTGCCCAGGACGCTTATTTCTAGGGGCTGTCCTAGGAAACGCCTCGGTTTGAGAGCCTGATCCAGGTCTTCAACGTACTCAAGAGCTCCGCCGGCGAGCCGTAATTGAAGCGCCACTCGCACTCTCCGCCGCAGGTAATCGTCACGGCATCGTCGGCAAACGAGACGAACACCGAGGCGGGCGCGCCGCTGTGCCGTCGGCAGCTCTCGCAGTCCGGCCAGATGATCGAGATAGATGTAAGTCGTCTCGATGCTTGAATGGCCAAGAAGGCGCTGCACCGCATGCAAGGGATCGCCGAGCAGGCGGCGATAAGCGGCCGAGCTTGGATCGTGCTCATCCGAACCCGCCTCAGCGATCGTCTTGCGGATCAGCATCGCCAGCATGTGGACGGCGAACGCGTGACGGAGCTGATGCGGCGTCACCGTGATCGCAAGCCCAGCATCAGCGCAGCGCTGGCTAGCGCGCATGAACACGCGGTCCCAGGAATTGGGCGCGACGGGCAAGCCGATCTCGGATAACCACAACGCTGCTGGCGCCGTGGGGCGTCCGCGCGAATCCACCAGCACAATGCGGCGCCGCTCGTCGGGCGTCAGCTCATCAAGTGAGAGGCGCTCAGCACGCTTTGCACTCGTCATCACCAGTGATCGCGCCGACTGCTTGCAGAAAATCGGAGCATCGATCGAGCGCCACTCCTCGCGTGCCTTTAAGGCGTCTGCGGCAAGCGCGCGCTCGAACGCGATGTAATTGTGAAGCTCGGCGACAATGGTGCGCGGAATGATAATGGTGCGGCCTCTGTCGCCCTTGATGAGACGCTCGGGCAGAGTGAGCCTGACCGGGCCGCGCTTTGGCACAGGCGCAATCTCGAAAGCGAGAAGCGAAGAAGCCTCTTCGAGGCGGAGGCCCGTCGAAAAGAGCAGCTCCGCAAACAGTGCGTTGCGGGCGCCGTTGCGATCGCGCGCACCTGGACGCGGACCGCCATCGGCTCTCAAGCCGCGTAAGCCCACATCGCAGAAGCGTTGAAACTCGGGCATCGTGACGAGCGCGATGTCAGTGCGCCTTGGCGTCGACTCATAAGAGAGCTTGCGCGAGACAACCTCGCGCGAGCGACCGCCACGGCGCAAACGCCAAGCTGGGCGTCGTCTGAATGGGCTCGTCTTGACGAGCTCCTCTTCGAGCGCCCAGGCATAGAGCTTGTCGAGCGCGGCGATCGTGCGATTCCAAGACGAAGCAGCAATCCGCTCATGCGCGCAGGATCGGCGCCGCGCGCGATGAACGGCCGCCATGTCGTCGCGATCGGCGCGCCAGATCGTCTTGCTGCGCGCCTCGTCGAGAAACCGCACCCACACCATGACGTCGTAGCCATAGGCGCGAAGCGTGTGACGCGAGCGCGCCCCATTGGCGGGCAGATCGCGCATCGGCACATCGTGATCACCGCGCGCGCGTCTCTCTTGCAGCGTGATCATTGCCGCGCGCTTATCCACATATCCACAAACGTCATTTGCGAACCCTCCCCAGACCCCTCCCGGGAGCTTGAACGAACCGCCTGAGCCTGCTGCCGCCTGGTGCACTCCAAGGCGGCCGACGCGCCCTGTCACGAGGCTGGCGGCGGACGCCTTGGAGGGCGCCAGGCATGTCAGTGCAAAGAGAGATCAATCCGCCTCCGAGTCGGTGCAGACTGTCTAGATAAGCCGATCAGATCTTTGGTATCTTCGCAGTCCTCGACGCAGCAGACACCGTTCTGCTTCTTCAGCAGCGCCTCGTATTCGCGTGCGGTGAGGTAGAGCCGGCTCATGCGAGCGGCGCCTTCTCGTTTGATGGAGATGAGGGCGCTGATGTCTCGACGAGAATGGCCCGATAGATCGGCTAAACGGTCCTTTGAGAACAAAACAAGTACAAATGGTCCGAGAGCGCAAGGGGTGGGTGAGGATATGGGCGACCGCCGGCTGCGCCGGGGCCGGGCCCTCGTGCGTTCCGCATCGAGCCTGCGCTCGAGGCGCGGTCTCGACCCTGACGGGCGTCGGTCCCTGTCGCCTCGCTGCGCCTGGTTCTCGGTGCACGGACGCGATGAGGGACGCGCATACGCATGATGTTGCGAAAAAGATCGAGGCACCGCAGCAGATGCGCACATCGCGTCGTCTCGACGCGGATGCGCCAGCGTCGAGAAACATCGGCTTGCGCATATCGCGGCGCGTCCACATCTCGATCGGGCGAAGCTCGTGGCCGCCGCGGCCGCTATCGAAAAGGCGTTCTCGATGTCAGCTCTTACCCGCTTCGAAGCGGATCACTGCGCGGTCGTTTTTCTCGATCACACGCCCTCGCTCTTTCCCGTCCACTCGATTGAACCAGCGAAGCTTGAGAACAATGTTCTTGGCCTGGCGAAGGTGGCGCGCGAACTGGGGATGCCGGTCGTCATCTCGACGATTCAGCCCAGGGAAGCCGCGCTCGCCGATCCGCTATTCGACAATCTCACGCGCGTTCTTTTCGCAGATGAGGTGATCGGACGAACCATGTTCGACGCGTTCGGCAGCGGGGAATTCCGCCGCGCTGTCGAGGAGACGGGGGAACGGACGGGAATGAAGCGGCTCATCATGTGTGGCCTTTGGACCGAGACAAGCCTCCTGCAATCGGTGACGAGCGCACGAAGCCGTCGCCGTGACGTTGCGTTCGTGGAGGACTGCTCGGGCGGGGTCAGCGAACGTTCGCATCAGGCCGCGATCCATAGAATGGTTCAGAGCGGGGCGACGCCGGTCACGTGGTGGTCGCTTATTGCCGAACTTTGTCCGGACACAGCGGCGGCGCGGTATAGAAAGATCTCCTCGATTATCCAGGAGCACGCGGGCATCAACCTTCCGCCGCAGATGGCGCCCGAACCGCCGCCGACGGAGCGCTAACTACACCAATGAAAAGCGGAGACTGCCTTGTTGAGCCGCACCTTCACGCGGACGCGCTCTCTGTCCGACGGCTGATCACGACATTGCGGGGCCCAGAACGACGCGCATCGAGAACCAGACTGGAGGATAGGAGCTCACCAAAAGTTTCCGGCTCCGCGGTGACGTAACCGCCGACGCGGAGCTCACCTAATGCTGGATCGGCAAGTTCAAACTGCCAAACAGTTTTGGCGCGAAACTTCAGCGATCGCTTCGTTCAGCGTTTCGCCATCGAAGGCCAGCATGCCGTCCTGCCAAGAGAGCAGTGCAGGGCGTCGCGCGCTGACGCGCGCCGGGCTCTCGTGCTTCGCTACCCGAGCCGCGTTCCGCGTCTCGGTCTTTCGGGTACGCGTTGCGACGATCGATTGAACCCACGGGCGCTTCGGGACGTCGCGCGGGCTTCTGCTGTTTGCGATACGTCATGATCTGTGACACGCTATGAGCGGCGGAACCAAAGGGGGCACAGGTGACGCAACCGATCATCGGCGACTGGACTTGCCGCCAGGGGCACCACAATTCCGGCGCGACCAACTGCCCGGCGTGCGGTGAGAGGGCGCCGGGAGCGCCGGGTGGCGTCAACCCGATCATTCTCGCTTCCTGGATCGGACTCATCTTCGCCGCGCCCGTCTATCCGTTCGCCGGCGGGGCGGCCTTCTTTGGCGCGCTCGCGGTCAACCGGATCGGCATCCTCCTCAACATCAACGCCCTGCTGCTCTTCGTCCTCTTAGCGGCCGCGACGATGGGCGCCTTCTATGCCGGCTATTTGGTGGAGAAGCGGGTTTCGCAGTTCGCGTTCTATCGCATCGTGCGCGATATCATTCGCTTCGCGGTTGGCGTGCTCGTCATTCTCAATCTCGGCTCCGACAGACGCGAGCAGCCGATCGAGTCAGCCGAGATCGTCGGCATGATTGTCGTGTTTCCGATTATCCTGTTTCTGCTGAAGCGGCTGGATATCGTGCTGAAGCTCGCTGGGCCGGAGAATGATCCGGACTCGGAGGTCTACAAGGAAAAGACGGCGATCGTACCCGATTGGCTGAAGGAGCTTGGTGCGAAAGTCAGCTTCCCGAAGGCGCTGGCGTTAGGCGCCCTCGCTGGCGTTCTCGGCTTCGCGCTGGGCGGTGGCGCCTCGATCCTTACCGGGCTGCTTGTCTTCGTGTTGGTCACCCTCGGAATCGTTCTCATCACCGGCGGCTTTGCCATCATCCGCGCGATCGACGAGAAGCTGGGCGGCGTGCTCTTCAAGGTCGCCATCGGGGCGCCGCTTGGCGCAATCGTCGCCGCATTCGTGATGCACACGCCAGACGGCCGTCCGCTCCCGGAAGGATTGGCCATGGGCGCGATTTTAGGTCCCCTCACCTTGATTGTCTGGGGATTGATTGCGCGCCAGCGGCGCAGCTAGCGCGCAAGCGGGGGCTCGGCTAGGGCGCCACACGAATGCCCAAGCGGAGTAGATGCGCGCGCACGCGCTCGACATCCTCAGCGCTGAATGCCGGCCCGCGTCCCCAAGCGTAATCGAGATAGATTTCGCCATTGCCGCGTAGCGCGGCGACGAAGCGCGCGGCGCTGCGTTGGCCGAACTCAAAGTGCAGGTCGGGTGGGGCGACAAATTTCTCGTTCTCCAGAACATGATAAAGTGCTGCAGCGAACGCCTGCCCGCTGAGGTCGCGCACAAAGGCTTCGTCCTGCAACACGATCTGTTGCAGCGGGCGTTGATCGTCATCGACCGCTGCGTTTGCGTATTCGGTCACAGGTGCGAACAGCACATCATCTTCCAGGATCGTGATCACGCCGTGGGTGAAGCCGTCCGCGGTCTTGAGGCGAAACGTCAGTCCCGCCGGCTGAGCGCCTTGCACCTCAACTCTTTGGCCGTCGGCTGCTTGCGCGTTCGAAGCGTAAGCCGGAACGCCCAAGCTCCAGCCGACAATTGCTGGTCCGTGACGTGTGCGCCATTCGATAAGACCCTGCCAATGCCCGTTCACAACGCGCCCCGGCGGCTCAGCGCCGGGATCGATAAACGGCCCGAAGCCTTGCTCGCTTGGGGGCTGGGGCGCCATCGGGTCCATCCGCGCCGTCAGTTTGCGTTGATGGTCCAGTCTTCCGAACCGGTCGGGCAGCAATGTGGATCGCCCGGGCGTGGCATTGTCGTCGTCAGGGTTATGCGTCCCGCGGCGAACACAACATCGCGCGGTTCGGAGCCGTACACGGTTTCATCGTTTCGCAGATGGGCCATGCGTCCACCCGCATTGCGAAACAGGGCAACCAGGTGATTGGCGCTGCTGCCGCCGCTGTCGTAATCCACCCAGGCAAGGGCGTCGGGAGCATTGTCGCCGGTAAAGTCGCCATAGAAGATCGTCACCGGCTCGATGATATTCGAGCCCACCTGCGCGCGCGCCCACGCGGTGATCGTAGCCTCAGCGCCGGCAGGGCTTCCATTGGTGGCGGACGGCAAAGTTTGCGCGGCGGCCTGGCCCGGGTCGGAAACTGGCGCTCCGGCGGGCGCACCTTCAGCGACTGGGTTCTCGGGCTGCGAACAAGCGCCAAGAGCTGCAAACGCCAAAGCGAACGTGGTGATCCGGATCATGTGGCTCTCCATTGCGCCAATCTAACCATCGAACGCTCTTCGTTGCGAGGCGTCAATCACGCCATCGTCGCCAGCACCGCTGATCGGGGTGTCCGTTGGGCAGTGAGTTCAACTGTCACGAGCCGCGACGCTCCTCCCAGATAAGCGGCCCGCCCAAAGTGTCAGATCGGATTTGGAATTCATCTGCACTGCGCCGAACGAGGCCGTCTCGCGCGACTTTCTTGGCAATTTCCAGATCGCCGCTCCAGGGGCTGCTGCTCACGTGTGAGCCGTTTTTGAAATAGACGATGACATAGTCGGCCATGCGGCTCCTGGCCGCTAAGCATGGGCGGCGCCTACACCGACATCAAGGCCGCTAACGGCGAAAGTTCGCTTTGGGCTAGTGCTGTTGCAAAACTCCGTTGCGGCTTGGCGCTCAATTTTTGTCGATTTGATTTGCAAGGGAGCACCGCCACTAGAAGCTGGCGAGAACGCTCTACGAGGCTCCAGGGCGAGACTTTTGACTTTTTGCCGCGATCCCTTCGTGTCGAAGGTGCGCAATGCGGCTCAGTGGGCAAGCAAATTTCGAGCCCTGCCCAAATAGGAGTTTTGCAACAGATTGGCGAGAGCTCGCCGCACCTGCATGGAAGCCGTGAGCGGCCGCAATAGGCCGATTCAGCCGCTCATTCATCGCAGACAGCGCTATCGGCCTTGTGGATCGTGGGCAGAGGTCTAGTGGTGACCAGCGCAGGCGGTAGCACGCTGGGTTTGAGCAGATGGGGTTGAACATGCATCCGATGATGGTTGTGGGCGTTGTACTGCACGTCACGCTGTTCGTTGTCTTGGCGTTTTTCGTGTTGTTCGCGGCGCAGAAGGCGATGGGCATGGTCAAATTGCTCGGCAATGTTGTCGGTGTATGGCTTTTGCTTCTGGCGATCCTCGTCGTGCTTGCCTGCGCTACTGCACCAATGTTTGGAGGGCGGCCATTTGGCATGCCGATGGGCGGGCACATGGACGTTCGTGTGATGCATGAGGTCCGTGATGTCGAGGATGCGCCACCGCCCACCAGCGAGCCGGCGCAACCCGATGCCAGCGGCTCTGCGCCCAACCAGTAAGCGCCGAAACACGATCTGCCGATTTACGCTACGAATGACGCCCTCCGGCGATCGTGAGCCGCGTGCGAGCGGCTGAATTGGAGCGCCTCAGCCGTCCGAGAAAACTGTCCGATGGCGCGTGGATGGCCCAAAACAGCCATTGGGAATGGTGTGACTCCGTCTCGGTGAATCGGGCCTAGCGCCAGGATGTCTGAACGGAGATGCAGACTCCCTCACGTGTCTTGCGTGCGCTCCAGATGGGAGCGGCCCCAGGCGCGCATCGCGCCGATGATTTCGCGCACGCTTTCGCCATGGGGGGAGAGCTTGTACTCCACATGCGCTGGCATCTGCGCTACCACGGTGCGGGTGACCAGTCCCTCGCGCTCCAAGTCGCGCAGCGTTTCGGCGAGCACCTTTTGTGAGATTTCGGCATCAGCCGTTGCATTTCGCCAAAGCGGCGCGGGCCGGCGGCGATCCAGTAAAGCGCAATCATCGTCCATTTGCCGCCAATTGCGTTGAGCGCCGTGGTGAGCGGGCAGCGCGTGTCCTCGGCGGTGGGATCGGTGGGAGAGGGCGGCATGGGGCCGCCACTTACCAAAAAGTGCGTAATTGTCATAGCGCCGATAGCGCGCACTATCGCGTCCGCGCCGTTCCCGCGCGAACGCCTTGGTCGTCGGGAAAGCCGCGGTCGCGCGAACGTGTTTAAAGGCAAACGGAGACCATGATGGTGAAGCGCTTCTTGGTCGCGAGCGTTGCCGCCGTATTGTTTGCTTCCGCGCCCATGGGAGTGGAGGCGCAGCAAAGCGCGGGGGCCGGGTCTCCGCGGCCGGAAATGGTCGATCGATTCTATCGCGGACGCGCTGTGATCAGCGCTGCTGTCGCCGCCGCGGGTGGAGCGCAAGCGGTTCGCGGCGTTACCGGGCTCTCCTATGTAGTGCAGGGCGATCTTTCGAACGACATCCAAGGCTATGCCGCCGCGCGCATCGGTAACCCCGCGCGCGACGGAAAGCCTGCGCGTCACCAACCGCTTCGACATCGTTGGCACGCGCTTCTATCAGCAGCTCCAGCAGAGTTACGATAGCGGCTATGACAGCGCCTTCGCCGCCATCTGGCGCGCAGGGACGCAATATGCGCCGCGTTGGGTTTCGCGCGACTACGCTGAGACAGCCAATGCGCTGTCGCCGTTCGGGGCAGGCGGCGCCTTCATGGTGGCCTCGCGCTGGACGCCAGTGATCATCTTGCAGCGCGCGCTTCAGAACGCCCGCTCTGCGAACTGGGTGGGTGAAAGTGCGGTTTCGGACGGACCGGCGGATGTGGTGGAATTCTCCTTCGATGAAACAACGCGCTTTCGCATTCATGTCGCACGCGCAAGCGGCCTCATTCGCCGTGTGGAGGCGTTGGCGCCCGATCCGATCTCAGCCGACGATGTGTCGGTGGCGGACTTGAGCGGCGAGCAGAGTGTTGGCGGCATTGTATTCCCAACTCGCATTCGCGCCTTGCGGCGGGGAGCGACGACGCAGACGCTGATTGTACGCGACGTGGCGGTCAATCCCGCGTTCATCGACGCCGACTTCTCACCGCCTGAAGGCTTCACGCGCATCGACAACGACGGGCAGGTGCGCGTGACCCAAATCGCAGGGCGCGTTTACGAAATCAGCGGGCTTGCAGGCGGGACCTATCAAGTTCCGTTCGTGGTGATGGACGACTTCGTTGTGGTCTATGAGGCCCCGTTGGGCGTGCCTCCGTCGCGCCAAGTGATCGCCGAGATCCGCCGCGTGGCAGGCGACAAGCCGATCCGTTATGTGGTGATCAGCCACTTCCATGCCGATCACGCGGGCGGCGTGGGCGCGTTTGTGGAAGCCGGTGCGACGGTGGTGTCGGCGGCGGAAAATGAATCCGTGCTGCGCACCTACGCATCGTCCAACCGCCCGCAATTCCAGGGCCAGGAAGGGCCGCGCGCGGATGTGTCGATGGAGTTCGAGGCGGTGCCGGAGGGAGGGCGCGAGATTGTTGACCGCGCCGGTGGACGCTTGCGCATTGTCGACTTTTCCGCCACGAGCCATGTCGATCACATGCTAGCGCTCTTCGATCCCGAGGCCGGCGTGTTCATGGGCGCCGACCATTATATCGAGGCGGTGATCTGGAATCCTACGTTCGAGCGGACCGCGCAGTGGGTGCGCGCCAATTCGGGCGTCAGCGTGTTGCTTGGCACGCATGTGCGCCCGATGACGCGGGACAGATTCCTGGCGGCGGCGCGTGCGCGCCGGGATGAGCCACGCCGCGCGCGCGTTACCTGGGATGGTCTGCGCCGCTGAGGCCGATGGCGCTAGGCCCCGCGGTTGCGCAGGCCGGCCGCGCCGCTGGAATGGCGCGAGGTGAGGACCGCACGTTTACCCGTTCATTGCGCGGTGCGGCGCCAGGTGCGCGGGTCTTTCGAGGTCCACTCGCCGCTCTCGCTGATATCGAACGCGTGCGTCAGGTATGTATCGCCATTTTCGCGGTTGCGATGGCCTTCGCGCCAGGAGCGCCCGTCGGGCAACCAAAAGGTCTGTTCGAGCACGCCTTCGCCACTTTCCCAGCGCGACTCGCCAGTCCCATAGAGCCCGGGCCCGCCCCATTGTTGCACGATGGCGCGCCGCTCACCCGGATGCCAGAACTCGCGGAAGCTCCAATACTCAGCGACCTCACGGCCGTCCTCCAGCCCGTAGAGGCGCCCGATGAGGACATGGCCGCCATACGCCGCGCGCCATTCCATCGCGAATGCATCGGGCTGGTTTGGATCGCCCTCACCGCGGATTGGGCGACACCCATACCCCGCCGTCGCGGCTCATGAACTCAACATGGGCGCGCCACCAATCGGGGAGGCCGTTGGCCGCTGCTTCCTGCGCCGCGCTGGGCGCAGCCAGTGCGGCGAGACAGAGTCCAAGCAGCGCGGGCTGGAGTTTCATGCCGGCCAAAGGCCCGCTCTAGAATGATTATTCAAGCAGCGTGCGACGAGAGGGTTCACTTGGGCGACCGCCATACGCCCGCCGGAGATCGCTATCGTAGGGCGCGTCTCGGCGCTTCGCGCTTCGATCGCTTTCGCAGGTGAGGCGTCAGTCTTGCGACGTTCTGCTGCGCCGCCGATCGGCGATCCAAGCGTCGAGGTCGATTGGGTCGTAGCGCACCGCTCTGTCGGTCGATTTGATGAAGCGCGGGCCTTTGCCGGCGCAGCGCATCTTGTCGAGCGTTGATTTAGAAAGACCAAGACGCGCTGCGGCCTGGCGCACGTTCAAGAGTCCGTTTGCGCCGGCGCTTGGTACGCCCTTGCTTGGGGGCATTGGCGCAGATGGTGATCGTGGAAGCGCGAATTGAGGATGAGCATGAGCGGCTCGGCGCGCCTTCTTCTGCTGCGACTGTACTGTGACGGCGGCGAAGAGATCGGATTGCTCTTTGTCGGCCTCTTTCTGGCGGGCGGGCCGCTTGCTCATCGCGGATAGGGCCTCAAGATGATGTCCTGGCTCACCAGGACGCGCACCGGCGCGCCCGCGCGGATACGCAATGTGGGGCGCACATTCAGCTCACGGTCGATAATGCGGCCGCCAACGCGTGCGGCTTCCTGCGCCGCGGCGTTGCCGACGCTTTCGGTCAGCCGATCACTGTCGTCGTCCTCGGCGGCGTTGGCCGCCACCGAGAGCGCGCCAGAAAGAAGCGAAGCGACAGCGATGCGGCCCATATGCTGATCGACGGAATCACGAACGCCGGAGGCGCCGCTCGCATCGGTTCCGGGCATGCCGCGAAGCGCAATCGACCAGCCGTTGGGCATAATGAGCCGGTTCCAGACAATGAGCAGACGCTGGTCGCCGTGCGCGGTGGCGGCGTCATAGGCGCCGATGAGGCGCGCGCCCTGGGGGATGAGCAAATGCGCGCCGCTCACGCTGTCGAACACGTCTTCCGTCACCTGTGCGACGACGCGGCCCGGCTGATCGGAATTGAGCGCGGTCACAAGAGCCGCCGAGATCGTTGAACCGGACTGCACGACGTAGGCTGAACGCGGCGGCCGATACGTGGCGTTCAAGACGCCGTCGTCGCGCCCGCGCTGGCTTGCAAGGAAGGCCGCACCCGGTCCAGGCGCCCCGGCTTCGGCGCTCGCGGGCGCTTCTGGACGTTCGCCATCGGCGCCAAACACAATCGCGGACGTGCGCGCTGCGTCCGCTTCCAGGTCCAGTGGCGACGGGCCCGCCGGCGTAGGCGGGAGGCTCTCGTCCAGCATCTCCGCGCCGTCCGCTGTGGGCGTGGCATCGCCCCAGAAATAGTCGTGGGTCCCGTCTTCGATCGGCGGGCGCAAGTCATCGGCGCTGTACTCGGCCTGCGCGATGCGCACGCTCTCTGGCGGCGAAGCAGCTTGCACCGACTGGCCCGCTTCGTTTGCCGACCGGCTCCGGTCGCGGTCGGATAGTCCGGTCACGAGCGCAAAGGCGACAACAGCGCTCAGCAGCAAAGATCCAGCCATCAGCGTTTTTCGCGACAGACGTTTCGGTTTGGGCGCCGCCGCGCGAATGGCGGTCGCTGGCGGCACATATGCTTTGGGCTCTACGGTCGGCGTGGGCTCTGCAGCGCCACCTTCGTCAACATCGGCGCTCATCTTGGGCCCCCCCGAGCGCGCGCGCGTTCGCGGCTAATGCGCACGATGGTTTGGCGTTGGCCGCCGAGGCGAAGTTCGGCGACGTCGAACAGGCGGTCGATGACGTAGCGATTGCCGATCACACGATAGTTCACCAGCGCAATGTCGCCGCCATCGCGAAGAAAAAGAGGCGGCGCCTCGCTCGTTGCGATGTCGAGTGGAAATTCGACGTAAGTTCGCCGCCCATCGTCAAAGACCCGCACCGGCCGCCAATGCGGCGTCCGGCCGCGCACGGTCTCGATGCGATAGCGGAAGTTCAATGCCTCCAGCGCGACACCGCCAATGCTTTCCGCATCGCGGCGCTCGCGCTCGTCGCCATAGCGCCAAGCAGTTTGCGCGGAATAGGCGCTGCCTTGAACGGCGATCGCCTCGATCAGATAGGTGCGCCGGTCGGTCGCCAGCACGATATTGGTGCGGATGCCGGCGCGGGTTGGTTTGATCAGCAGCATCGCCCGCGGGTCGGCGAGATCGCCGGAAATTGTCTCCTCCACCATCCAGCGCGTGGTGTCGCCGGCGGCAACCGTCACGAGGGCTTCGCCGGGTTCGAGGAGGACGGTCGATAGATAGCCGGGTGCGGCATAAATTTCATAAAGCGCGCCCGGCGCATAATCATAGACCTGTGTCGCATCCACGAACCCGTCCGGATCGGGCCGCCGGCGCGCATCGGCGTTTGCAGTGGTTAGTGCGCTCATTGGCGCGACTGCCCGGCGCGCGCGCTGTGGCGGGGCCGCCACCTGTGGCGGGACAAGGTCTTCGGCGAAAGCAACGACGCTCGGAGCAGGTGCGATGTCGGCCGTCGGTTCCGCCGAACCAACAGGCGACGTTTCGAGGTTCGCGGTGGCGCAGGCTGACAGCAGCGCGAGCGCTGTGAGCGCCGCGAAAGGTGTGCGTCTCATTGCCGGACTCCGCGAATGATGGCGCCGGGCGCTTCGGGCGAAAAGGAAAACTCGGTGATGAAAAGCCCGAGCGGGTTGCGCGCGAGCGCATCGGAGCTCCGTGGGCGGTCGAAGCGGATGGTGAAGAGACCGGTGTAGGCGCTGCGCGCGCCGCCGTTTGCGCCATGGGTCGCTTCGATCCAACTGACTTGCCAGGTTTGTTCGGAGCGCTGCACGATCGAAGTAATGATGGCGGTGCGCGCCGTCGTGCCCAACAATGAGAAGGGGTCTTCTTCGCGCGCGATCTCGTTGAGGCGCTGTGCTGCTTGCGGCGTCAAGAATCGATAGGCTTCAAGCCAATTCTCGCGAAGCACCACGCCGTCGGTCGGCACGCCGCGCACGAGCTTCACGAAATGGCCGAGGAAATAGCTGATCTGTGCATCGGTCGGTGTGTAGTCCGCGCCCGCCGGGCGCACGGAGAGCACAGCGCCTTGCGGGCTTACCTCCACCACATGGACAAAGGTGCGCTTCTGCAAAGCGATTATGGTCATTCCGAGCGCTAAGACAACGGCGAGAGCGCCGAGGCTGAGTGCTGTCCAACGCCACGTCACCGCGCCTTGCACGGCTGTGCCCATGCGCCGGTCCCACGCTTGCTGCGCGCGCATGTGCGGCGTGTCCGCGGGCTCTGGCGCGTAACTTTTCGGAGGCTGTCGAAAGGCGAACATTGTCTCATTACTCCGTCAGGGTTTGCGTTGAGGTCTTGGTTGCATCGCGCCGTAGTTCGGTTGCGTGCGGGCGGCCCCGCGCGCGCCGCCGCCTGGCGATGGACGCCCGCTGCGTGCGGCGCGTGCGCCGCCGCGTCCTGCGCCGGACATGAGGATCTTGGTCGTCACCGCTGCGCCCACACCCATGCCGACCGCGGCGACGCTGCCCTGAATCGGTTGCGCGGCGGAGAGGCTCGGGTTGCCCTGCATCACTTCGCTTGCAAGCGCTGGCGCCAAGAACGAGAGCGCGAGAATAGTCAGCCCGAACAGCAGCACGTCGAGCGCGCCGCCATTCTCAAGCGACATCGTCTGCGGCAGCGTCGCAACGAAGGTGATGGCGACGCTGGCGACGAAGGCCAAGAGAAAGAGTCGAACCGCGGAACTCGCCACCCATCCGAGCGGCCGTTCCGCCACCCAGGCCGTGCCGGAGAAAACGCCCCAGGGAAGCGCAATGAACGCGGCGAGTGAGCCAAGCTTGAAGGCGATGAGTTGGACGAAAATCTGCAGCGCCAGCACGAAGAAGGCGATGAGAATGATCACGCCGGCGAGAAGGATGGTGGCGAGGGTTAGAAAGTCGGTGAAGATGTTCATGCCGTCGCCCATCTCCATGGTGCGACCAAACAATTCCTTGCCCTGCGCGGCGACGCTTGCTGGATCGTGGAGTTCGGCGAGGCTCATGCCGGAGCCGCCCGCCTTCAAACCAAGGAGCGCGCCCGATTGATTGATGGCGCCGGCGATGGCGTTCCAATTGTTCACAAGGAAGGCAAAGAGCCCGACGAACAAGACTTTGCGAAAGAAGGGCGCAATCGGCGCTTCACCTTTGAGCGCCCACATCGCGCCCGCGAGCGTCACCGAGATGACAATGAGAGTGTTCAACACGAACGCGACATCGCCTTGGATCAGACCGAAGCCGGCGTCCGCCAGTCCGAGGAACCGCTCCAGAAATCCGTTGACGCTGTCGCCTTGCATGGGTGTGAGGTCCGATCAAAAGCGCGGCGTGACTGGTTGAGAGGTTTGGTCGACCTCGGTCGGGAAGGCGCGCCGCCTGATTTCGCGAGAGCGTTCTTCCTGGGCGATGCGTTCAAGACGCTCGGTCGCAAGCGCGCGCGCCTGGGCGGCCTGCAACGCCTGCAATTGCGCGACTTGGGAAGAGAGAACGCCGATCGCTTGGGTCGTGGCCTGTTCGGCCGAGGTTTGGCCCTGGGCATTCGAACTTGCGCGAAGGGCGCGAGACATCGCGCCTTCGGCATCGTTTAGCCCATCGCTGCTGGCTGACGCGCTGATCGTCATCAGCGTTTCCACGCTGTCGCGGCTTTCTTTAAGCCAACGATCTGACTGTCCGAGCAAACGGTCGAGATCGAAAGTAGAGGTGTCTTCGGGATAGAGTTCGCGCATGTCGCTGGCGATGCTCTCGGCATTCTGCTGCAAACCCTCAGCTTCACTCAGCAGGTCGCGAACGTTCCCAATCGACGCGGAGAGTTCCGGCGACATTTCAAGTCCCAAGCCTTGAAGCATCTGCGCCTGTTGCCGGATCTGCTCGATCTGGTTGTTGATCTGCGAGATCATGTGGGTGACCTGCGTGATGCTCTGGGCGAGATTGGCCGGATCGATAACAACCCACTGCGCTTTCGCTGGCGCGCTTGCGAGCGCCATGGCGAGCGCGCAGGTGGTGATGATGAGACGTGCTTTGCCTCTCATGTTGGCCTCCCATTCTGGGCTTCTGCGAAGTCATGTTGGCGGCGCACCTTTGGTTCAGTCACGGATGACGCGGTGTCGAACCGCGCCAGGGCTTCGCCCGCGCGGTTAAAGCCGCGCATCGCGAGCCAGGCTTGCGCGAAACGGGTGACGCCATGCTCCGCGAGGACGCCGTCGATCGCGGATTGGTCCTGCGGCGTCGATGCGCCGAGGAAGGCAAGTGCTGCCGGTCCCAGCGCCAGATCGACAAGGCGCGCGCCGGCGCGGGTTTGGACGTAGTAATCGCGCTTGGGCGCGGCTTCCGTGATGATGGCGATCTGGCGCTGATTGAGCCCGAGACTCTCATAGAAAGCGCGTGTGCGAGGTTCGCGGGCGCGATCGTTCGGCAGATAGATGCGTGTCGGGCAGGCCTCGAAGATCGTGGCGGCGATCGCGCTTTGCTCGACGTCGGCCAGCTCTTGCGTCGCGAACACCACGGCGACGTTCTTCTTGCGCAAGGTCTTCAGCCACGCCTGTATCTGTGCGGCGAAGGCGGTGTCGCGCAGATAGGCCCAGGCTTCGTCGAGTACGAGGAGCGTGGGCCGCCCATCGAAGCGCGCTTCGAGGGCATGGACCAGGCAGGGCAGCACGGCGCCAAGCGCTTCAGGCCGCGATAGGAGCTCGCCCATCTCAAAGGCCTGTACATCCTCATCTGCGAGACGGGCCTGGTCGGCGTCGAGGAGACGTCCCCAGGGTCCGGCGTGCGTGAAGGGTTCAAGCGCCAGACGAATTTCGGCGTCCTGAACCAGCCCGGAGAAGACAGAGAGCGTGCGCTCCGCCGGAGGGCGCGCCGCAAGCACGCCGAGCGCACGCCAGATTTCCTCTTTGCGAGATGGATCGAGCGCAAGGTTCGCGCGCGAAAGAAGCGCGACGAGCCAATCGCGGGCCCAGGCGCGTTCGGACTCATCTTCGATTGTGGCGAGCGGCTGCAGCGCCAGGGCAGTCTCTTGTTCGAGATCGCCCAAGAGATCGACAAAGGCGCCGCCCAGTCCAAGCGTCAGCGCCCGGCTCGAACGGCCGGCATCGAAGATAAAGATTTGCGCGCCAGGGTAACGCCGCCATTGCGCCGCGAGCAGTCCAAGCAGGACCGACTTGCCCGCGCCCGTGGGGCCTACGATCAAAGTATGACCGACATCGCCATGATGGAGATTGAGGCGGAAGGGTGTGGCCCCATCCGTTGCCGCAACAAGCAGAGGCGGGGCATTCAAATGCCGGTTCGACGCTTCTCCCGCCCACACGGCCGACAGTGGCAAGAGGTGCGCAAGGCTAGGCGTCAGAAGGATCGGGCGGCGCAGATCGGCGTAGGGCTGGCCGGGCAGAGAACCAAGCCACGCCTCGACCGCATTGATCGTCTCAAGCACTGTGACGAAGCCAAGACCATCGGCGACTTGACGAATCTGGCGAATGCGTTCGAGCGCCACGGCTTCGTTTGGATCGGAAACAGTGATCGTTAGCGTGACGAAGGCGGCGCCTGCGGCTTCACCGTTTACTTCCTGCAGCGCCGCATCGGCGTCCTCGGCCTGAGCCGTTGCATCATTGTCGATAAGGGTCGCTTCCTCGCGATAGAGCGCCTCACGCAACAAAGTCATGATGCCCTTGCGCTTGGAGAACCAGCGCTTGCGAATTTTCTCGATCTCCTTGCGCGCGTCTTCCCGGTTCATCGGAATGACGCGCGTGCTCCAGCGATAAGGCACGCCCAAACGATTTAGCGCATCGAGGAGGCCAGGTTCGGTTTCGCTGACATAAGCGCGCACCGAGAGCACTTTGACGAACAAGTCTCCCAGTTTTGGCGCGACACCGCCCAGAAGCGGCGCGTCGGCGATGAGTTCGTCGAGGTGAAAGGGTACGGCGGGAACGACGACGCGGTGCGGTCGATCTGAGATGCACGAATGGAGGTAGGTCAACGTCTCTTCGTCATCGAGGAAGCGGGCTTCGACCATGACAAGGTCGAGAAGGGATTTGAACGCCCGCGTTTCGTCAACGAAGCTCTGCAAACAGGCGCGATAATCTATACGCCCGCGAGCCGCGTCATCGCGTGCGCTTTCGAATAAGGCCGCTTCGAGGTGGCCGCTGGCTTCGCTCGGCGGCAGCCAGGACATCGTGAGGAAGTAGGCGCTTTCATAGCGGCCGCCCGCAGCGGCGAAGTCGTGGCGGCGTTCTTCGTCGATAAGCCAGGACAGCGCCTCCGGCCATTCGCTGTCAGGATATGTCGTGGTTGGAGCACGACGCGCTTCGACGTGGAGGCACCAGCCCGAACCGAAACGCTTTAGCGCATTGTCGAGGCGCGATGACGCGCCCATCAATTCCGATGGCGTGGAAGAATCAAGATCGGGCCCGCGGAAGCTCAAGCTGCGCTGGAACGCGCCGTCCTTGTTCAAGACGACGCCCGGCGCGATGAGACCCGCCCAAGGCAGCCAGTCGGCGAGGCGGGCTTCGCGTTGCTTGTACGGGCGGAGGTCCATCATGGCGTTCGTGTCTCTCACACGTTGAAGAAGGCAGGCTTGGCCATTGCGCGTGGCCAGGTTTCGAGAAACCAGGGATCGCGCGCGGTCGCGTAGGCGCCGGCGCTCTGGATCGCGAGCCAAAGCGGCAAGCCGATCAGAGGCTGCTGCAGACCAAAGGCGATCGCGGCCGCGATCGTCGCGTTGAGGATCGCGAACGTCCGCGGTACGCCGCCCAGAAGGAGCGGACGCGTGAGCGAGGTGCGGAGCGCTATGCAATAGCCGTCGGGTTCATCGCGCGCGATCACAGCACCGCTCCGCCTGCGAAGCCAAAGAAGTCGAGGAAGAAGGAAACGGCAGCGAACATGATGGCGATGCCCAAGCCTACGAACGCGAGCTTGCGGATGCCGCCGCCGCCTTCGCCGAAGATGATGCCCACGCCCGAAATGATGATGGCGATTACGGCCGCAGCGCGCGCGACCGGACCTGTGATGGAATCCACCACTTGTTCGAGCGGCCCTTCCCACGGCATGCCTGAGCCCGAGGCAAGGGCGGGGCAAACGGAGACGATCGTGATCATGGCGGCGAACGCAAGCACGCGTCCGGCGCCTGTTGGCCGGTTGGGCATGGGGTGTGGTCCTTCGATTGGTGTTCTGTCGCCGCGTACCCTTCGCGGGCCGCGGACGCGCAAGCGCTAAGGCGGCGCGCGCGCTCTTGAGCGCCCGCCTTGACGCAAGTCAGCGATCTCTTCGACGCGCCGCCCGCTTGCGGTTCGCACCATGAAGACGATTGTATCGACGGCGGAAGCGATCAGGCGCTGCGGCTGGACTAGGCCCGCCTCGATGCAAAGATCTTCAAGCCGCATCAGCGCATCGGTGGCGCAATTGGCGTGGATCGTTAGAAGCCCGCCCGGATGGCCGGTGTTCCAGGCTTTCAAGACTTCGAGCGCTGCGCCGTCGCGCACTTCGCCCACGACGATTCGGTCGGGCCTGAGGCGCAATGTCATCTGCACGAGATCGCGCATATTGATTGCGGGCGCCGAGCGCTTGGTCAGCAATTGCACAACATCGGCGCCGGCGCATTGCAGTTCGGCGGTGTCTTCCAGAACGATGACGCGCGCCTTGGCAAACGCGGATTCGGCCAGAAGCGCATTCAGCAATGTCGTCTTGCCTGAGCCCGTGCCGCCGGCGACGACGATGTTGCGTCGTGCGCTGACCGCTTGGCGCAGCGCGTCGGCTTGCGCGGTCGTCGCGATCCCCGCACGGACATAATCGCCAAGCGAGAAGATTATGTTCGGCCGCTTGCGGATTGCGAGCGTGGGCGCGGCAACCAGCGGGGGCATCATCGCTTGTACGCGTGCGCCTGAGCCCGGCAGCGTGGCGGCGAGATAGGGCGTGTCCTCGGTGACGGTCGCCCGCGCCTCAGCCGCCAGCAATCGCACCGCCGTTTCGCGCTCGGCGCAGGTGAGCCAGACATTGGTGGTTTCAACGCCCTTGCCGACGCGATCGACGCGGACGCGGCCATCGGCATTGACCAAGACTTCGACGACGGCGTCGTCGGCCAAGGCTTCGGCCAAAGCAGGGCCGAGCGCGCGGGCGAGTGCTGCGAGCCGGCGTTCGGCGACCAGCTTCTGCGGCGCAGCGGCGGTAAGCGCATTCATGACGCGGCCTCCGTTTCGCGGGCGGCGCCATTGGTGTGATCGCGATTGACTTCGCCTAGCTCCGAACGCCCATGCGGCGCCGCGGCGAAGAGGCTTCGTCCGGGCTGCAGGCTCTCGGCGAGCAATTCGAGGAAAGATTGGAAGCGCCGCTCGGCCACGGCATGAACGGCGTCCAGCGTATCTTCTTCGGGTGCTGGATTGTGTTCAAGCCAAACGCGAATGAAGAGCAGCAGCGTTTCCTTGATGATGGCGATTTCGCGGGCGCGGACAATCTCCCGCTTCTCGACGCGGTCGAGGCGCATCTTGACGGTGTCGGCGACGGCGGGATCGGTCGCGTCGAGATAGATGCGCCGCATCGCGTCGGCGACCGCGCGCGTTACCGGCAATCCTCTGAGCCGCGCATCAACGTCGAGCGCCCGCGCGAGGTCGTCCTCGAGATAGATGGTGAGCTTCTTCTTGGCGCGCGCGCTCATGAGGAGGCGTCCGCGGCATCAGTTTCTCCGCCGCTCGCGTCGCGCGGGCGCAGGTCAAAGCCGGCGCGCGTCTCTGGGCGCGGCGGCGGCGCGCCGGCTGCGGGGGAAGGCGGCGCGGGCGGCGGAGAATGGATGAGCGAGAAGAGATCTGATTGCGTCTCGGTTGGCGCCGGCGTGCGCGACCGCAGCGGCGTATGACGGGCGATGGCGCGCGCGGCCGCGCCGTCGCGGCCCGGCGCTTGCTCGGCTTTTGTCTGCGGCGGGCTCGCAACACCAAGCGAGACCATAGCGGCCCATGGCGAAGGCAGTGCGGCGCGCGCGATGTGCGCCGGAAGCGGGAAGAGCCGCGAAGCAAATACAGGTTCTTCGTCGTAGCGCAGCTTCTTGGCCTTCATGGGCTTTGCGCCGGTCACGAAGATGAGTTCATCGCGCTCCGGCAGGCGGCGCACTTCAGCGGGCAGCAGCAAGGGGCGGCGCTCTTCGCGGTAGGTGATGGCGCGATGGTCGAGGCCGAAGATTTGGCGCTTGCCGGACCAGGTCTCTTGCGGACGCATCTCATAGATGTCGCCGGCGAGTTTTGACACGGTCTCGGCCGTCTCGACATCGGTGGCCGCGAAACTGGTGACGATCTGACAATTGTCGAGGATCGTGTGATAGCGCCCGTAGGCTTGCGTCACCTGATGGAGCGACTGCGTGACGATGAAGGCGCGCAGGCCGTAACCGGCCATCGCGCCCATCGATTGCTCGAAGAGGTCGAGCTTGCCGAGTTGGGGAAACTCGTCGAGCAGTAGCAGCAGCGGACGCCTTTTGGCGCGCCCGTCGGCGGCGCGCTCCTGGTGCTCCATCAAATCGCGCAGCACGGCGCCAAACACCAACCGCATCAGCGGCTTCACGCGTTTGGAATCGTTGGGCGGCCAGCAGAGATAGAGCGTGACCGGTTTGTCCGCGCACATGAGATCGGAGACGCGAAAGCTGGAGCTCGAAGTGTTTTGCTGTACGAGAGGATCGGCGAAGACGCCGAGATAGCTTTCAGCCGTCGCCTTGATGCCGGCGCGGAGCTTGTCGTGATAAGCGGCGTAGGATTGAGCCGCGCGTTTGACTTCCGGGTGGGTTTCCGGCTTTCCGTCCGCGCCAGGGCGATGCAGCGTCGCCTCCATCAATTTCACTGTGTCGTCGAAGCACGCCAGCAATTGGAAGACGCGATAGAGGGTCTTGCGCTCGGGCGGCTCGGCATAGGCGACGTGGAGGATAACGCCGGCGACGATCTGCTTGGCGGCGCGGTCCCAGAATTCCTGGAAACGCTGGTCGCCATAAGGGTCGGCAATGAGTTCAGTCAGATTCTGGACGTCGCGCACTTCCTGCGCGCCGGGCCGGATCGTATCGATCAGGTTGAAACGGTCCGACAAAGGCGAGGTCGGATCGAACCGCAGCACGGGGCCGAGCTTGGCGCGCCAACCCGCCGTGCCTGGGAAGCCAACGCGCGCATCGCCGGAATGAAGCTCGCTCTTGAGATCGAGCGCCAACACCGAATGCGGCGAAGCAAGCAAGGTCGGGACGACGGCGCCGCGTGTCTTGCCCGAGCGCGTGCCGCCGGTTAGCAGCAGATGATGCGGTCCGTCATACGCGAGAATCTCGTCCTTAAACTTGCCGAGGATGACGCCGCCTTGGGCGAAAAGCCCGGCGTCTCGTGCATCCTCGGCGTCGCCCCAGAACCGCACGCCGAATGGGCGCTGGTGAGGATGAAGCGGACGCAAGGCGAGCAGCGCCACGCCACCGGCGCCAATCAGCGCCAGCATGAATACAAACTGCGGTCCGGCGAAAGCGCGAGCATAAGTGCGCGACCAGCGCTCCGACCAAGTCACAATCGCGAAGGGCGGATAGATCGCGTAGCCGGCGATGGTGATGCGGGGGCCAAGGACTTGCTGATGCAAGAACTTGGCTGCAAGCATCTGCGTTGCGGCTGACGCCCCAAGCAGCGCGATAAGCGCAGCGCCCGCCAAAGCCATGATCCGTCGGTCGACTTGCATCGCGGTTTGTGCCTCTAACGCGAGCTTGCGCGTGCGAGACCATGGAGCATTAGATTGCGCGCCGTTGGCGTGCGCTGCCTGGTGTGGCGAACAAAGCCGCCGCGGCGGATCAAACAGAGAGTGCGAAAGTCACGCGGTGTCTTGCACACGCTGCGGACTTGAGGCGGCTTCGCCGCACGGCATACGCAACCTGCGACGCCTTGGCGCAAAGAAGAGCGCTCACGGCTGAGATCGCCTTATTGGCGAGATTGACCAGCCGACCGACGCCACACTCGCTGCTCGTGCGCATGGGCGGCGTGCGATCGGAACCTCTTGGCAAGCATCTTTGCAGGGCAACCTGGGATTGCTCTTCCGCGTAGGATGTTGGACACTCAGCAGTGTGGTAAGAGGGGAGATTGGTCGGGGGCTACGGAGGATAAGCGAGTCATGAGCAACACCCTCGTCTGGACGTTTGCCGAACGTTGCGCCGGTGCGAGAGCGGTCGAGGACGTGCGCAGGCTCTTCTTGCGCGAGGTCGATGCGCTGGGCTTTCCTTATGTGGCGTGCGCCTCACATGTCGATCCGTTAAGGCCGCCGCCAGAAGCCGTCACGATGCTGAAATATCCTCAGCCGTGGGTCGAACATTTCAGCATTGAGAACCTGGCCAAGCGCGATCCGGTGTTCTTGACAGCGCAGCGCCAGCTGTTGCCGTTTCGTTGGAGAGATCGCGGCTTTCGCAAGACGCTGACGGCCGACCAGCTGGCAATCCTTGATCTCGCCGCCGAAGCGGGTCTTGCAGATGGCTTCACCATTCCGCTGCATTCGCCGGGCGCGCTGCCAGCGTCGTGTTCGCTGGTGTTCGGTCCCGATGGCGTCGATCCGCTCAATATCCAGAACGCACATTGGTGCGCGGTCTACGCTCATGAGGCGGCCCGGCGAATTCTTCGTGAACAACCGTTCGGCGACCGCAATCGTTTGAGCGCCCGCGAGCGCGAAGCATTGGAGTATGTCGCGCGCGGCAAGGGCGACTATGCGATCGGCGTCTTGATGGGCATTCAGGAATCGAGCGCGCACAACACGGTGCAGCGCGCCATGCGGAAACTTGGCGTGGCGACGCGCGTGCAAGCGGTGGTGCGCGCCATGGCGGAAGGTGAAATTCTCTTGCATGACGTGGCGCACTGACAACGCTCGCGGAACGACAAATCCGCCCCTGTCAATCGATCTGATCAGACCTATTTCGCCATAACCGAATTGGCGGCAGCGTCGCCCCTCTGTCGAGGAGGAGCGCTTCCCAATGATCCACATCGTCACCGCCGAGAACCGGCGCCACTTTCATCATGCGCTGATGGAGATGCACCGCCAGCGCAAGGCAGTGTTCATCGATGAACTTAAATGGCGCCTCGATGAACAGGCAGGCCTTGAGATCGACTCCTATGACAGCGCCGACGCCATCTATCTGATCGAGTCGGACGCTCCGCGCGCTCCCGTTGGCGCCTCGGCGCGCCTATTGCCCACGACACAGCCGCATTTGCTGGGCGAGGTGTTTTCTCACCTCTGCAGCGAGACGCCGCCAACGGGGCCATCAGTGTGGGAGGCGACGCGCTTTTGTCCGGCGCCCGAAACGCCAAAGGGCGCGCCGCGCCACCACATGCTGGGGCGCATCATCGCCGGCATCATGGAAACCGCGCTTCTGTTTGGCATCGAGCGGGTGACCTTCGTCGCCAATGCAGCACTTGGTCCGCTCGCGGCCAATGCCGGCTGGGACGCGCGTGCGCTTGGGCCAAAGCACGGCAGGGGACGCGAACGCCTGCGCGCCTTCGTCGCCGAGATCGACGCGGCGGGCCTGCGGCGTGTGCGCGCGCGCCACGGCATCACAGGTCCCTTGATCCGGTTTATCCCCGGCGCGCTTGCGCACGCCGCCTGAGTTGGAGGAGATTATCCATGAGTGCTACCGCTCCCTTCTTGATCCGCGACCGCCAGCTCGACGCCGACATCGAAGCGCTTGAGCGCGACGGTTATCTCATCTTGAACGAGGCGCTGAGCGCGCACGAGACGGCGACGCTCGCGGGCGAGCTCGAACACTGGCTAGAGCGCACGCCCAAATGCCAAGGCGATTTCTACGGCTGGGAGACAACGCGCGTCGGCGGGCTTCTGTCGAAGGCGCCGATCGTGCAGCACCTTGTGCTCAATGCGAGAATTCTCGCCATCGCCGAGGCGCTGCTGCGCCCGTCGTGCGATTGTATTCAGCTCAATTTGACCCAAGCCACGCGCGTGCATCCAAGCGAACGCGGCCAGGCCCCGCACCGGGATGAAGAGATGTGGCCATGGTCGACGCAAGGCCGCCATTGGCTCTTAAATGTGATGTGGGCGGTCAGCGACTTCACCGAGGAAAATGGCGCAACCCGGCTTTGGCCCAGTTCGCACCGCGCCGAACTCGATCGCAGCATCGATCCCATCGACAGCATCTCCGCCTCGATGCCGAAGGGGTCGGCCTGTCTCTTCCTGGGCTCGCTGACGCATGCGGCCGGCGCGAACTATAGCAACGCGCCGCGCACCGGCGTCATCGTCAGCTATTGCCTGGGCTGGCTCAAGACCTACGAGAACCAGTTCCTCGCTTACCCGATGGAGGTCGTGCGTTGCTTTCCCGAACGGCTGCAGCGTTTGCTGGGCTTTCAGATGCATCGGCCCAATCTTGGCGGTTGGGAAGGGCAGGATCCCATTCGTTGGCTGGATGATTGCGGAGAGCCGCAGGCGCATGTGGATGCGCTCACTCCGGAAATCGCGACGCAATTGCGGGAGCACTATGCCGCTCGCAGCGGCTAGTGGGTGCGATGGCTGCGGACCCTGCGATCAGTGAACGGATTTATCTAGAACTCCGCCGGCGGCTCCTCGCCGGCGGCTTTCGCCTACGTGAGCGGCTCGATGTGGGCCGGATTGCGGCCGACATGCAAGCGAGCGCAACACCGGTGCGCGAGGCGTTAACGCGCCTTGCCACCGAGCGTTTGATCGCCGCGAAGCCGGCGCGTGGGTTCTTCGCCATGCTCTGGAGCGAGAGGGAACTAGCCACTCTTTACGAGTGGCGGGGAGCGCTCGTTCGCCTCGCGCTCGAAGGGCGCGCGGCTGCGCCTCTAGGGATCGAGACGACCGACGATTATGCGGACAATGTACGCAACGTTTTGGGGGCGATCGAGGGCGAGGCGAACCGAGAGCTCCGCCGAGCGGCCGCCAACGCCGATGATCGCCTGCATGCCGCTCGGCGGGTGGAGCCAGAGACACTCGCCGGCAGCATGGAAGAAATCTCCATGATTGCCACAGCCTCTACGAAGCGTGAGCTCCTGACCTTGTTGAAGCGCTACCACGCCAAGAGAATTGCGTGCGCCGGCGCGATCAGAGAACGCGCGGTCCTTCGGGCGCTGCCGCCGAACGGAGAGTAGCCGTCCTAATATTCATGCCTATTGAGTGGGATATCTGAAGGGGAGGCGCCAACCTCCACGGGTCGAGTTACTCGACGAGCGAATGGAGACGACAATGACCGATAAAGTGGAACGCCGCGAAGAGATCGAAGAAGTCGTCGAGATCGGCGCTGCGAGCGAGCTGACGCAGGCGATCGGCAACACGGGCGTCGAGCCCAATGGGCAGCCGCTTTACTTCAAGTAAGCGGATCACGACCGAAAGAAGCGCACGTCGCGAAGCCTCGCGGCGTGCGTTTGCGTTTGCACTATGGATCGCGAGGTACGAAATTGTCATCACAATAGAGTCCCATATAGGCGTGGCCCACGCGACCATCTCAACGCCGCAATCTGCGGCGTGAGTATGGAGTGAGCCATGCGGGACGATCGTGAAGAGCTTGAAGTGGTCGCCGAGGAGATGGGCGCCGCAAGCGAACTGACTTGCGACTCGGGCAATGCCCATCGCGAGATGAACGGTCAGCCGTTGATCTGGCTGTGAGCGTGTCGGTTGAGGCGGGCCTGATGGCCCGCTTCAATTCTACGGGCCTAGCGGCCGGCGTCCATTTGGCGTTGGCGGACAATCGGATTGTCATCCTTGACGTCGGTAGGGACCGATACCTGCGCATCGAAAGGGGGCGATCTGTGGCCTTCGCGCAAGCTGTGCGTGCCGAGGCGGCGCGCAGTGTCTGGGCGGCGCTAGGCGCGCGCAGTCTCCTCAACAAACCCAAATCGGAGAGCGCAATAAGCCCGTGGCAAGCGTCGCTTGGCAGACATGACCTGTCGCCGCTGCTTGCAGCCGGCGTGCTCGGCGCTTGTCATTGGGCTTCACGCACGCTGCGCCAGATGCCATTCGCGGACGTCCTTCGCGCCGTGCATTTCAAACCCAAACGCGTCGCCGCCGCGCCCGAGTTGCATCGAGCCGTGCAGAGCTTCCTCGTGCATCGCCCGCTCTATCCGAGGGACTACGCGTGCATGTTCGAAGCGTTGGCATTGCTGCGCTATCTCTCCGTGCGAGGCTTTCGCGCGACTTGGATGTTCGGTGTGAGGGGCGCTCCTTTCACTGCGCATTGTTGGCTGGAGCACGAAGGGGTCGTTCTGAATGACGATCCTGACGTCATCCGGGCATTCAAACCCATCATGGCGGCGTGACATGCGGTACGTGATCATACTAGGCGATCGAGCAGGGTTGGGCGTTCAAGTCGGGGACGGTTGGCTCACTGCGCTCAGCACGCCCCGCGCGTTAGTGTTGGCGCGCGCGGGCGTCGCCACGCATAGTATCGATGGAAGTGATCTGGTCGTTGTAGGCAACCTGCACTCCAACAATCGCCAAGACGTCTTCAGAACGCTCGCTTCGGTTTCGGCGCTTTCGGACTTGCTTTCGAAGACTTGGGGCCGCTACGTCGCGACGATGCCGACGCGCGATGGCGTTCGTTGGCAAGTGCTTCGGGATCCGAGCGGACGCTTGCCTTGCTTCTACGCGAAGTGGCGCGGGGCGATGTTGGTCTTCTCCGATTTGCGGGACGCACGCGCAGTTGGCTGGCGAGATAGCGGCCCAGACTGGAACGATGTCGCGGCGTTCGTAGAGGACGCGCGGATTCGGGATGGCCGCTCGGGTCTTACAGGTGTTCGAGAGTTATTGCCGGGGTCGAGTCTAAATGAGGATGGCGAGTGTGAGGCTCTTTGGCGCCCCGGCAGTTTCGTCCATGATCTGGTCGAAGATCGCACGGCCGCTCGCCGCTTGTTACGCGATGCCGTGTTGCAGTCGGTGAGTGATCTCGCGAGGGACAAGGTCAGGATCCTGCATCTGCTCTCAGGCGGCCTCGACTCGTCCGTTGTGTTGAGCTGTTTGCGGCAGACGGTCTCCCCTGATCGCCTGACCTGTCTCACGTTCACGCAAGGCGACGGCAGTGAACTGGACGAGCTGAAATATGCACGCATGGCGGCGGAGGCCGCAGGAGTGGAGCTGCTGATCTCGGAGTTCAAGCCGAGCGACGTGCGAATAGAACGCGCCTTGGAGGTCACTGACCAGCCGCGCCCGCTCGGCTATGTGTTTTCGATCGAGAACGATGACGCGGAGCTAACCGCCGCGCAACGTTTGAAGCCCAGCGTGTGCACGTCGGGCGCGGGCGGTGATGGGCTCTTCTTCCAGCTGCGGGCGAAGACCTATTGCGCGGATTATTTCCTGAGTCATGGGCTGTCGCCCGGAGCATTGAGGGTCGCGTTAGACAATGCGCGGCTCGCGCGCACGTCGCTATGGACAATCGTGCGAGAGGGATGGCGGTTGGCGTACGGATCGGGGACATTTGATCCGGCGGCGTCTATGCGCAATCCGTACTTAGCGGCTGACCTTGGCAGTCCTGGAGCTGGTTGGTTGCGTGACCATCCGTGGTTCAAGGACGTTGAGTTCTCGCCTGGAAAGCGGTTGCACGCTTGGGCAGTCCTAGACTGTCTAAACCTGTCCTATCCATATCGACGCGCGGACTTCGTCGACACCGAACTGGTCATGGTTAGCCAGCCAATCATAGAGGCGGTCCTGCGCATTCCCTCTTGGGTGCTCTCCGACCGCGGCCGCGATCGGACGCTGTTGAGGGAGGCCTTCGAAGACATCGTGCCGAGTCAGATTATCGGGAGGACCGGAAAGGGTGCGATGGACGGCTACTACGCCGAGGTTTGCGCCGCAAATGCTCTCCAGATCAGAGAGCAACTTCTCGATGGCGCACTGGTAAAGCACGGCATAGTCAATTCGACGGCCGTTGAACGGGATCTTCCGCGGGCGGGCGACCCGCGTGACGGTCGAGAACTTCTTCTGCTGCAATTGTATGCTGTCGAAGCGTGGGCGAGTGCTTGGAGCGCTGCCCGCGCCACAATTGCTGCATGACGGTGGCGAGCGGGCCGATCAGCGTTTTGCAAGCTGCATCTGGCCTGGTGCTCAACGCACTGGATGCCGCAGCACGTCGCGCGACGTTCGTTGGCGTAGGCTTGATGGCCCTCAGCGCGATCGCCGGGGCTGCTGCCGCCGCTGCGCTGGCGTTCGCGGTAACGCCTGCGAACTCCAGCAACGGCTATCTGGTGCTCATAGCGGCGGTCGTATTGGGTGTTGTGGCGCAGGCGCTCGATGTCTTGAAGTGGCGATGCCACGCCGAAGCCGAATTGCGGCTGGAGCAAACGCTCACGCTTTCGGTCTTCACCGACGCATTGAGAAGGCACGCCCGCGCGGGGCTCGGCGCCGAGATGCAGGCGCTCGGGAATGCGCTCGCGGGCTGTAGGCTCCTGTTCCAGCATCTTGTCTTCACGGCGCCTGCGGTACTGCTTGCCTCAGCAAGCGCGGCAGTCCTCATTGCGAGCCTGGGCCATCTCACATTGGCGCTGGTAATGTTGGCCTACGCGCCGCTCTACTTGGCGGCCGCCTGCTGGCGCGCGAGAAGCATGACACGCACCGCGGGAGCTGCCACTGCGGCGCGCGTTGAGACAGCTCGACGCTTTGCCGATGCGATCGGCAACAAGGAGGTGGTGCGGGCCTTTGAGGCCGATGAGTTTGTCCGACGCGGCCTCAAGCAGTCTTTGTCGCGAGCGACCAAATGGTCCTGGTTGTTGGTTCGCCTACGCGCCGGCGCGGCTGGGTTGAATGTAGCTGTTTATGCTGCGGCCCTGGGAGGGCTTCTATGGCTTGCATGGACATCCGCGCAGGATGCGTCCGAGAGAGTTACCTTAGTTGTGTTCGCCAGCGTGACGTTCGCGTCCTTGCTGCGGCCGTTGGAGATGGCTGCGCAGGCCTTCCGGGATCTGATTCTCGCGCTAGCGCTCGTTGAACCGTTATTCCAGCCGGGAAAGTTATGGAAGCGATCGTCCGCAACGGACACGTCGGCCGCGACGGTGCGCCTGGTAAATGTCGCTGTTGCTTACGATACCGGGCGCGAAGTCCTGCGTGCGGCGAACTTCGTCTGCGACGGTGGCGTCAAAATGGGACTTAAGGGAGCGAGTGGCGCGGGCAAGTCGACAGTGGTCAGACTGCTTACTGGCCAGGTTAGTCCCGCAGAGGGCGAGGTCAGTGTCGCCGGAGCATCTCCGGGCGATTCGACGGTCATGGCGATTGCCTTGCAGGAGACATTTCTGCTCGATGCCAGCATTCGCGCCAATATTGAGTTCGGGCGCGATGCGACTGAGGAGGAGATTGCGCGCGCGGTCGCGATCGTCGGCCTGGATACTCTCCTCAAACAATTGCCGGAAGGACTGGAGACGCGCGTCGGAGAACGAGGGGCGCGGCTTTCGGGAGGCGAGCGACAGCGCGTGGCATTGGCGCGGGCGATCTTGAAGCCGGCGGGTCTTTACCTCTTTGACGAGGCGACGTCTGCGCTCGATCCAGAGGCAGAGCAAACCACCATGCGCAAGATTGTAGAGAGTAGGCGATGCGCAACGATGGTGATCGTGGCGCACCGCCAGACTGCGTTCAGCGCTGTGGACGCCATGGTCGAGGTTAAGGCCGGCGAGCTTGTTCGCGTGCCCCATCGCGCATAGCGCGCCAGCGACGATACTGTTCTTCCTTTTCCGGAGAGCGGTCCTCGAACTCTTGGAGCCAGAACCTCATCCAATCAAGATTGCGCCGGTACATCGCAAGCCGATGCGCGGGCTGCCATGGGACGTGGTATTCGTCCGGGAAGACGTAGGCCTCCACCGGCTTATCATGGGCCTGCAGCATGACCAGCGGGTCCAACATCATGCCGAGTTCGGAGTCAGCTGTTTGAATGAGCAGGGGCGTCGTTATGTGGGCCGCGTTACGCGCGATCGAGAGGTCGTTCCAATGCCGATCCTCTGCCGACCCTGGTGCGCCTATGCCTAAGCTTGAATAAAAGGCGCGTTGCTGCGGGGAGGACATTGCAAACAGGATTGGCTCCCAAGCGCCGCCAGAGATGGACGCCGCTCGGAATCGATCTGAATGATTGATCGCAAAGGCGGTTGATGCCGAGCCGTCGCTGAGGCCGGTGATGCCCACGCGTGCAGGGTTTACATCTCCTCTCGTCACCAGTGTATCAATCCCGCTCAGTAGCGCGGCGTGGATATCGCGGCGAAGCCGACTGCCTTCGAAGTTCGCGCGCTCAGTCTCGTCATCATCCACATTCCTCGCGTAGAGATCCCAGGGTTCGGGGCGATCGACAGCGAGCACGGCGATGCCGGCGGCGGCATAAGCTTGGATGGGACTGAAGTCGCCCGAGCCGCCACGGAGAAAGCCGCGCGGGCGATAGTGAACGATCACCAGCGGGTAGCCGCCCAGAGGCATTTGCGAACGGGGGCGGACGAAATAAGCGTACGTCGGACTGCCCGCGGGCGACCGCCACTCTAAGCGCTCCGCCGGTGCAAGCTGGCGCCGCGGAAAGTCGGGGTTAAGATCGAGCAGCTGCGAAGTCTGGCCGCTCTGCATGTCGAGAGAGACCATCGTCTGGGGAGACAGCGATCCCTCGGTGAAGCAGATCAGGCGGTCAGATGCTTGCGCGCACTCGAACCAGATTTCTAGCGTAGAGGATATTTGCCGCACGTCGCCGGTCGACGGTCGCCACCTGTAGAAGGCGAATGTCGTGAACGCCCAGCCCTCGCGGCGCAGGAACACGATGTCGCCATCACTCGCCTGCCAAGCCTCGATAAGCCATCCGGCGCAAGCTTCGGCAGCACAGGGAACGAAGGAAGCGCCGTGATTGATTCGCGCAGATAGGCGTACTGGCGCGTTACGACCGCGCAAGTTTGCGTCGGACAGCGCGAAAACCGCAGTGTCTCCGCTTGCAAAGGCCTGCCTCCATCGCACGAGGTCGGGTTCGCCATCGAACGCCGCGACGCCGGGTGGTGCGCCAGCGTTTCGGACGCCCCACATGTGCGTCATGCCGGGTGCATCGTTGAGTCCGGACTGCGGCCGCGCCGCCGTGAACCGTTGGACTTCGCGTTGCGTCGCCGCTCGGGCAACGCCTGTCTCTACGTTGACTGCGCGACAGCACGGCGGGTCTGGAACGGCGCCATTGCCACGGATGGGCGACCATGAAGATACGGGATCGAAGCGATCGTCCAGCAGAAAGCCCACCGCACTTTCGCGATCGAAGGCCTCCCGCATGTCACGATCTGACGGACCCGCATCGTAGATCAGCGTCTGTCCATCGATGGACCACAGAAAGTCTATGACGCTGCCGGTGTCGTGAGTTACCTGTTCGACGCGAGACCCATCTATTCGGGCGCGCCACACTTGGGTTACATCACCGTCGCGGCGGAGATACGCAATCCATTCGCCATCGGGCGACCACCGGGGCGCAAGCGTGACCCAAACAGCCATACGCTGCTGATTGTGGACTGAGGCGCCATACGGCATCCCGCCGCCACGCGTTATGAGCGCGGTCTCGCTTGGCCGATGGAGCTCCAAGAGTCGCCATTCAGCGTGATAGGTGTTCTCGGTCGGATCGGCCCAACGAACTTGAAAGGCAACGTGACGGCCGTCCGGGGAGACGCTTAGTCCTGCGGCTTCGCGCAACGTGAGCAATGCAACTGATATTTCGTCAACGTGGTCGCGGCTACGTTGGGCAGAAGCAGGTGACGCGGACGCGAGGGCCGACAATGCGGCGACGAGAGCTAGAATACGCATCCCGTATCACCATGTTTTCGTCAGCTGCAGCGAGATGAAACGGCCCATGGCGTCAGCGTTCTCGGGGTCGTAGCCGACGCCGATCGGGTTGTTCAGGAACGGCGGGTCTTCGTTGAAGAGGTTCCGGACGTTAAGGCGCGCCTCCACGTCTGGTCCGTCAAACACATACGCGAGAGATAGATCGACGGTGGTCGAGGCGGACACGCGCCGATCATATGTCGTGTCCCGGTAGTCATCGGCGTAATTGACAGCGAGCGATGCGCTGAGATTCTCGCGCCGCCAGCCGATCAGCCCGCGCAAGCGCCAGTCGATCGGGTTGTTGGCGGTGTCCACCAGATCGACCGCGGGCGCGGTGTCGCTGAACGACTGCTCGAAATCCAGGATGTAGCTGCCTGTGAGCGAGGCATCGACCTCTCCACCGAAGGCAGCGAAGCGCTGCGTGATGCTGAAGTCGAAGCCGCTCACAAGTGACCGGGAGAGGTTGCGCAGCCTCGCATCGACAATGGCGCCGACTTCGGAGGCCGGTGGCGTCGGGCCGATCGGTATAAAGAATGGCGCGTCGAGATAGCTTTGGACGAGCGCGTCATCCGGGTCGCGGATGATGATCGGCGCATAGAGGGTTGGATTAGTCAGAACCGTAAAAGGATTGGCCGCAGATGCGATGCGATCCCGAAAATCGATTCGGAACCAATTCAGGTCGAATGAGAATCCGGGAACGCTCGGTGGCCGAAGCGTGAGGCCGGCGGTCCATGTTTCGGCACGCTCCGAAATCAGGTCCGGATTGGTGCCTTGAAGGATGAGGGTGGTCGTCGACCCGGTGCCGGACGCTGGGTCGGCGATAGGAAACACTAGGGCCGCTTGCGATCCTGCGACCGTCTCAGTCAGGGCCGGCGATTTGAAGGATTCACCCCACGCTGACCGGAAAGTGAGACCTTCAAGTGGGGACCACGTAAGACCAATCTTCGGCGTGGTGTCAGCGCCGCCGTTGCTGGTGTCCTCGTGGCGTGCGGCGAAAGAAAGATCAAGGCGGTGGATCCCGAAGACGCCGTGATCGGGGGCGACGAGCGGTACGCGTGCTTCGGCAAAATAGGCCAGCACGTCGCGTGTCTCCGCAGGAGAGTCGATCGACCTGGGTGCGAGCCCTGACGTAAATTCAACCGTACGGGAGCGATAGCTCTCCTCACGATACTCAGCACCCAGCGCGATGCTCACTGCACCCGCGGGAAGGCTGAACAGTTCGCCGCTGGCCTCGACGCCAATGCCGTCCATCTCAGACCGATACTCGGTTTCGGCCCAGCCCCGGATGTAGTCGATCACGTCGACGGGTGAGTGTGATCCATCGCCCAATGGATTGAAGTAGCCGTCGACGGCCGGGTCGAATGCGGGATCGGCGTCGGCCGCGCCCAACGCCTCGTTGAGGCGCGCGCGGTTCACGACATTGTCCGTGCGATAGAGGCCGTTCTCTCGTCCCCAGATCCCGGTCAGTTCGAAGGTCCAGGTCTCGCTCAGATCAGCGCTCAGCCCCGTGACGAAGCCAAAGCTGTCGTTGCCGCCTGTGGCGATGATCGGACCCAAGTCATCGATGAAGTTGTAGTTGAGCATCATCATGGTGGCGCCAGGCGCCAACTCGACGAATCCGGGGTGCGTCGCGGGAACGGTGATGAAGGAGCCAATCGCGCCGCCCGACTGGCGCCGGTACTCACGCTGCGACGTGCGCGCTTCGGCAAACACTTCCAGAGACGGACTGAGCTCCACGGCGCCGGAGATGTAGAAGCTGTTGCGCTCCTGCTCGCCAAGAATGTCTTGGCCGGCATTGTTGTTGTGCAGATTGGGCTGTCCCACAAGGAAATCGCCGGCTGTGAGACCAGCGCCATCTTGGCCGGACGGCACTCCCGCAAGGATTGGGAAGACGACGGTTGCCGGGTTGGCGTTGTTCAGACTGAAGTCCGATCCGCCAAAGGGCCGGAGGTCGCTGCTGGCCGCAAAGTCGCGATCCGCGTTGGCGAGTGGATCGCGCCTGTAATGGTCATAAACCGCGAAGACGCGGGCGCGATCTCGGGCCCAACCAAGGACTTGCGACGCATTAAACTCGGCGGCGGCGCCGTCATAGGCTGCGCCATAACGCGCCGTGGTTTCCGCGCCGGTGAAGTCATCGCGGAGGATGAAGTTGACCACGCCGCCAATGGCGTCTGATCCGTATATGGCGGACGCACCGTCAGTGAGCACTTCGACGCGCTCGATCGCAGAAACAGGGATGGTGCTGACATCGACGAAAAGGCCATTTCCCGTGCCGGTCGTGCTAACACGCCGGCCATTTACGAGTATGAGTGTGGAGTCGGCGCCAAGACCTCTGAGATTGATGCTTGAGCCTTGAAGCAGGTTGTTGGTTCCGTCGCCCGAGCGGGTCGCTTCATTCGGGCCGCCGCCGAAGTTCTGCGGCAGCGTCTGCATGAGTTGCGTGACAGTCGATGCGCCGCTTTCGACGATCTGCTCGCGATCGATGATGGTGACCGGAGAGGGGCCTTGTCCCCGCAAGCGGGTGCCGGTGACGACGATCTCTTCTTCGCTGTCGGCGTCGGCGGCGCCGTCGTTGGCGCGATCGCGGTTTTGCTGTGCGCTGACTGTTTCGGACTGATCAGCGCTTGGGAGCGGCGCTTCAGCGCCGATCGGCTGGGGGCGGGCGCGCCGCTCCAGGCGCACGACGCCGGCATTGTCGATATGGCCGGCAATATTAGAGCCGGCGAGAAGGCGAGAAAGCGCCTCCTCGCGGGTGAAAGCGCCGCGCAGCGCCGGGGCCCGCGCGCCGCTGAGGTCATCATATGCGAAGAGCACGCGAACGCCCGACTGGCGGGCGTATTCCGAAAGCGCAGACGAGAGCGGTTGCGCGGGAATGTCGAACGACAAACGCGTTTCAGCAATCTGCTGCGGCGGTTCTTGCGGCTGGGCATGGCTCGACATGCCGCTCGCGGCGGCGACGGCGGCGGCCAGCACACGCAGCGAGGCGCCCCAAGATTTTCGCGGTGTTCCCGCGCCAGCTTTGGCTTTCATACGTCTTCCCCCAACAACGCCGCCTCTGACGGGCGGTCCTTGAGCGGAAGACACTTGAGGGCGAAAAACCCCGCAGCTCTGAGCGACTTTATTTCAGCTGGCGCGGCGCAAGACGATGACGTCGTCAGCGCCTGGTTCGGCGGCGACGCCTAAGCTGTCGCGCAGCAATTGCGTGAAAGCGGCGCTGTCGCGCGCATCGATATAGCCGCCGACGCGCAAGTCCCTGAGCGCGGGATCGGCGAATGTAAAGCGCGTCCCGGTCTGGCGTTCGACTTCGGCGGCGGCCTCGGCCAAGGTCTCGCCATCGAAGGCGAGCATGCCATCGCGCCAAGCGAGACGCCGTTGCGCGGTCTGCGGGGCGATATCGGCCACGCTGACGCTGGCAGACTCGAAAGTGAGTTCCTGGTTGGCGCTCGCAATCGCGGGCGTTGCGTCTGAGTTCTGAGTGAGTCCAGAGAGGAGCCCGCCGCGGCGGGCTCGGCCTTCAACCCGGCCTTCTATGATGGTGGCGCGCATATTGGCGGGGCCGAGCTTCACCAGAAAGGACGTGCCGCGCACGCGCACCGCGCCATACTCCGTCTCAACCGTAAAGGGCCGGTCGGCATCGTGGGCGACATTGAAGAGGGCAGCGCCCGACTGTAACTGCACGTCGCGGCGTTCGGCGGCGAAGCGCACAACGATGCGAGTGCCAGCGTCGAGCTCCACGGTGGAACCGTCGTCCAAGCGCACGGTTTCGCGTTCGCCCGCAGCGGTGACGTAAATTGCGTCCGGCGGATCGAGCGCGGACCCGCGCAGGATCAAAAATCCAGCGAAAACCGCTGCAACTGCACCCATGCCGGCGAGCGCCAAGGTGCGGCGCCCGATCGTCCGGCGTTTAATTTCACGCGGAATGCCGCGCAACGCGTCGAGCCGGTCCCAGGTGCGGCTGAGCGCTTGGTAAGCGTTGCGGTTTTCGTCGGAGGCGTCGAGCCAAGCGCGAAAGCGCCTGTGGTCGTCGAGGCTGACATCGGGTGATTCGAGGCGCACGAGCCAACGGCTCGCTTCCTCTTCCTCCTGGCTCAAGTCCGACCGTTCGCCCATGGGATCGCCGTTTGGACTCACTCCTCGCCCGCCCGGGCCTTGAAGGCAAGGTGGCAATGGGAGAACGCATCCGAGATGTAGCGCTCGACCGTGCGCGGCGAGACGCCGAGCCGTTCGCCAATCTCCTTATGCGAGAAGCCGTCGAGCTTGAAGAGGAGGAGCGCCTCGCGCTTGTGGGACGGAAGCTCATCCAGCACGCGGTGCAGGTGGGCGGCGTCGGCGGCGATCTCCACTTGCCGTTCCGGCGAGGGCTCGGCGGAGACCGCGCCTGCAGCATCGGGATCAGCAACCAATTCCATCGGCACGATGCGGTCGTGGCGCGCCTCGTTCATCGCCAAGCGCCTCGCTGTCTGAAACAGGAATGCGCGCGGAGATTCGATGTTGGCCACGTCGCTGGCGCAGAGGCGGGCGAAGCTCTCTTGTGTGAGGTCCTCGGCCCGACTGGGCGACCAGCGCTCCAAGAAGCGGCGTAGGCGAGGAGCCTCTGCAGCAAAGATGTGATGCAAGCGCGTCATATTCACGAGACACGCCTCTCGGTCTTGGCGAGGCCGCGTGCGTTCGCTTCGAATTCATGCCTCGACCAGACATCGAACGGCGCGTCGACGTTAAGTCGCTCCGGCGCGGAATGAACGAGAGCGATGCGATCAAATGTTCGTTGAGCAGAAACCAGGACGAGTTCACCAAGCTCCCGGTCTGGATCGCCCTCGCTACATCGAAGGAGGATATTGGCGCCGGACGGCGTTTGGAAGGCTAGGTCGCGCGCGCGCTCCGACGCTCTGACATATGCCAGGCACTTGCATCCCGCTGCTTCGAGCGCCCGACGACAGCGCGCCGCGCATGCATCCAATTCCATGACTCGGAAAATCCGATCGAAAGAATGTCACTTATATCCGGTCGACGCATAGTCATCACCACATTTCTTTCGCGGAGTGGCAGCGCGGCGACCATCACCCAGAAAGCTCCTCTCGCGACAAGTCTTGCGTCTGCGCACGCGCGCTGGTTGGACGCAGGAGGCGCTTGCTCACGAAGCGGGGCTGAGTCGCACGTACGTCACGGACATTGAGGGTGAAAAGCGAAACATTACCCTCAGTACTCTAGAGAAATTGGCCTCGGCTCTGGGCGTCTCGTGCGGTGAACTCCTGCAATCTGACTAGTCGAAGAAAGTCACTCATAGTCGGTCGACTTAAAGTCATCACGCCCTGATCTCGGTGTCGTGGTTAAGTCGCCGAAGAGCGCGCGCGAGATACTCGCGCTTAACTTGATCCGCCTCCGGAAACAAAGGGGGTGGACCCAGGAGGCGCTTGCTTACGAGGCGAGCCTCAATCGAACCTACGTCGGAGACTTGGAGCGCCAAGCACGAAATGTGTCGATCGACAATATAGAGAGACTGGCGGTGGCGCTTGAGGTCGAGACTTGGGCGTTGCTTCGTCCGCACCGGTCCGGCGCGTAATTGTTGATTGCTAGTGGAACCTCAACATTGGCGTTCGCACGCTTAGCGTAGCCACATCCAGAACTTCGATGCCGTCCGGCTGAAGGTTGCCGTGAGTTTTATCAGGGACCAACACGACCCAGGTGAAGTCGCCTTCCCTAATTATCGCGCGTGTTTGCGCTAGTCGCCTTTCCGTCACGCTCGGGCAGCGTCTAACGAGCAGGGTGAATTGGCCGTCTTGATTTAGGTACGCGTAGTCCATCTCACCCCGCGGGCCGCGCACGCGGGCGAGCAGGGTCCATCTGTGCGCGCTCCAGTGCGAGCCCGTGACTGCATCCATGGTTCCGATCCGTGGCTTAGCAAACGGTCTGGCCGAGCAGGGATACAGAGCCGTTCCGCGCCCTGGCAATAGGTCTGATCAGGTCTATCGACGGATAGGGGCGTTCGCGGTTCCATGGTGCCGTTGAAGTTGAAAGGCGGCCGATCTTTGCGACCATTGCCCAAACCCCGGCTGGTAATCGATCCGATCGACAAGCGCATCTTGCGGGCGATGCTGCTCGATGCGCGCATCCAGAACCAGGATCTCGCCGCTAAGGTGAATCTGTCGCCGAGCGGGTGTCTGCAGCGCGTGCGCCGGCTGGAGAAAGAGGGGGTCATCCGCCGCTACGTCGTGGACATCGATGAATATGAGCTGGGCGCCTGGGTGACGCTCTGGGGCGAGATCGTACTCACCCCGGAAGGCCGCACGCAACGCAAAGCGCTGGAGCGCGCATTCGCCGCGGCATCTGAGGTGGTCGAGGCGCGCCAAGTGGTGGGTCGCGCTGACTATCTCTTGAAAGTCGTCAGCCGCGAAGCGGGGGCTTGGATCGCATTGCTGCAGCGCATCGACGCCGAGGCGCGCCTCATCGCCACTTCAACCGTACAGATTGAGGTGGGCGTGGCGAAACGTTTCGGGGGGCTGCCGCAGCTTGAAGGGAGCCACTGACGCGCGCCTGCGCCAGATGCCGCAAGATCTGTTTTCTTAGGGCTTGTCGTCGTTCAGGCCGACGCTCTCCAGGAAACGCTTCGTGTAGGCTGCGATCGTTTCAGGCTTTACGCCTAGATCGAGTTGCGCCTTCTCGATGACGTCATCGACCTTGTGCGTGACGGCTTCGAGGAAGTTGCCGATTTCATCGAGTTCAGCGATCATCTGGTCGCGCCCTACGCGGGTTGCAAATTCCACCGCACGCTGGCGAAAATAGTGGTGGGCGATGAAATCGCGCTTTTTCTTCGCCTCATCGATGTCTGCCTTCAGCGCATCGTCAAGCAGGGAAGACGCAAAGAGACGCTTGCGTAAGTTGCCCAGCGTCTGTGCGTGCTGGTCGGCCAGGAATTTGTCGTAAGCGGCCTCATAGGCGGGACGATCGAATGCGCGGCCTTTGTCTTTCAAATAGTCGGCATTCACGGACGGCAGAAATTCGATGAACAGGATCGCCAATGCGAGCCCAGCATCGAGCACGCCGGCCTGGTAATAGGCGCGGCCGAAATAGGCGAACGTCTCCTTGACGTGTTCGCCTTCGTCATACCCAGCATCTGTCATCAGTCTGCCTGGCGTGGATTTCGCGGCATTCGCGCCGCATCGCCGTTATATAGGAGCCACGCCGGCTCCCGGCGCGCTCGTTCGCTGCTCGAAATAATTTGGCAGGCAAATGACCCCGAAGCTTCGCCTCACCCTTAAACTTGCCAATGAATTGGCGGCCTTCAAGCTCGGCAATTGCGGGCCAAGCGACGATCCCGACAAGCAGACCGCGTATCTGGCGGGCTGGAACGATATCGCAATACGCTTTCTGGCTGCGGGCCGCCGGCTGGGCGACCCGGAGCTCGCGGCGATGTTGGAGGCGGCTGGCAGAACGCCGGAATACATCGTTGAAGCTTACACCCAACGCGCCAACCTCCTGGCCGCGATCGATTATCTAAAGGGAGCGGCAGCGGAACCGAGCTATGAAGATGATCTGGTCCTCAACACCGCCTTCGTCGCGCCTGAACTTATTGCGGCGCTCAGAGCTGCGACTCCTACGCAGTTCGACTTCAAGAAATTGATCGCTTTCTGCGAGGAGCTGAATGACGCCTACCGGCGCGAGGCCTATCTGTCGACCGCGCTGCTCATCCGCGCGGTGATGAACCACGTGCCGCCGGTGTTCGGGCAAACCACCTTCGCAGCGGTCGTGGCGCAGGCGGGACGCAGCATCAAGCCCATGCTGGAGCGGCTGGAGAGCGAGGCGCGGCCGATCGCCGACCTGCACACCCACATTCTCATGCGTGCGCGAGAGACATTGCCCACCAAGAACCAGGTCGAGCCGTTCAAGGGCGCCTTTGAATTGTTGCTCCACGAAGTGCTCGCGCGCGCTGCGTAGAGAGGAAGAGAAACTGAGGTACAAAATGATGCTTCACTCAGGACCCGGGATTTCTACCGTCGTGCCAACTAAGTGTCATACAGAACGCCAATAATCCGCCGCGCAAACGCGAAGGTCGCCAAGTCTGGCATGCTTTCAATCTCTTCGTCTGCGATCACGACCGAAGCCCCTAAGCCGCCGATGCTCTCGTAGTTTCGAAGTGGTGCCGACGAAACGGGCAGACGATTCCCCACACGCTTGAACAGGCTCTTTCCGTCCCGCAGCGTTACCGCGACCAATTCTCCGACGTTTGCGTCTAGCTGGTCGGCTGTAATCGGTTGGGCACCCAGTACGATCTGGCCGGGAAGCGCTAACGGCACTGCGCTATCTTCAGTGACGCGGTACCCGCATTGGATGCCCTTGAGTCCCGACGTGTCTAGAACTTCGATGGCTTCGCCTTTGCCAGTCGCCGCTGCCCCATTGGCGAAGATGACGCCCACGATGCGATGCAGCGTAATCTCCTGTTGTGAAAAAACCAAAGTTGGCTTGGCTCGCCGCGGGTCGGTCGTTTCCGAACTTAATCCTAGAGCGTCGTTCGTCACACCGCGCAAAAGTCGCCGCGCCAGCACGTTGTGCTTCTGACGAGCAATAACGAGATTGTGGTCCTTACCCGCATAGGGCGTGGTTTCCACAATAACGATCGAGCCTGTCGGCGCAGCGAAGCCCAAATTGTCTGTCTTGAGATAGAAGAGGGCTTTGTCCGCGAACCATGACGCGTCGAGCATCTCGGTAGTTGCGTCTTGCGACTCACCAGCTCCTGAGTGGCCGGTAAACGCAGCGAGATCAGGATAGATTACCGCGTTAAAGCTTGGCGCGGAAACGGCGGTTAGGGATGACACCGCAAGCGCGGGCGTTGGCTCTTTTAGAGGCTCATTCCAACGCCAATGGCGAAACTCCAGGTGCATCTTTTCAGCGAGCTTGCGCACTTGGTCGAGCTCGCCGGCGATCGCATAGATTTCACCGGCACTAAGCGAGGCTTTGGCGTGGTGCGATGTGTTGAGTACGCGGAGTGGCTCGCTGCCTGTGGCGAGGCTAGGGCTGTCGCAAAAAGCGCGCACAGCAGAACCTTTGAAGAGCGCGTTCGGAGGCGTTGCGACAAGGCCGCGTAACCGATTGATGTGATCGGCGAGAGTGGGCGACTTTGAAGGGGCCGAATAAGCCGGATAGGCAGGATCATCGAATAGATCGCCCAACCGCGCTTCGAGGAAAACCCGAACCTCGCTGGCGTAGTCCTGCGCTTTGGGCGCGTCGTCCGAATCGAGTTCAAAGGCGCGGCGTTTGCCGTCGAGTTGCTCGACGGCAAGCGCTGTCTCTAGCGTCGCGCGCGTGGCATTGACTGGGTGAACACTGCGATGTTCAACCTCGGCCCCTTGTCGGCTCGCGGCGCAGACGGCGCGGGCGAACGCGCGATCATGCGTCGTGACGAGAAGCTGAGCGCCGGCATGTGCCAATGCTGGCAATGCGCGGGCGAGCCGTTCGCGGTTGTCGTCATCTAAGAGCTCCTGAGGATCGTCCAGCAATAGGAGCCCGATGCCGCCCCGCTGAGTGAGCACGTGTTCCCAAAAGGCCAAGAAGAAGCCGAGCAAGCTCGCACGCAATGCCGAAGCGTTCGACACATGCTGGGCAGGCGCATGCGCCTTGGTGGAACCGACGCGAATGTCGAGCACCCCTTTGACGTCCATGGCCGTCTCTCGCAGTGCATGACCCGCAGTCGCATAGGCGTTGGCGTAAACCATGTCGCGCCAGTGCTTAGCGCGTGCGTGTAATTTTGTGCGCAAGCCCTCAACCTGCTTCTCCGCAAGCTCGCCGATCTTGGCTAGTGGTTCGAGAGCGGCTGCAGCGCGCTCATAAAGGGCAAGTCGCTTTTCCTTCGTGCGTCGAGTGGCCAAATGTGTGCGCATTCGCTTAGTGAATTCGAGGCCAGCATTGATCGGCGCCACGCCCCTCACGATGTCGCTCAGAGCTTCAAGTTTGGGGCCGATAGGCGTCAGCGTAGTGACGGGCAGAGATTTGTCGGCCTGGCCAGCGGCCGGGCCTGATCCCCGCATAATATTCTTAAAGGCGTTGACGACACGGCTATCCGAAGCCGCTCTCCACTCGCCGAAAGCTCGCGCCCGCAAGAGACGCCGTATTTGAACGCTTAGCGGGGCGGTGATGGCGGCGAGCGCCTCTGGAAAGTCCCTCGCTGCGGGCTCAACTAAAGGCGGCACGTCGGTGAGGACCCGATCACAGAGGCCTTGTACCCCGATGCGTAGCACCGCAAGAGCGCCTGAGAAAGCATCAGTCTGAAAGAGATCGTCGACAAACAAGGCGGAGATGAGCACGCGCGGATGATCGGGCAAATCGCGGGTCAATTCTTGGCGCAGAATCGCGGGGCATTTCGCTGTTAAAGAGGCAAGCCGCTGCTGCGCCCAAGCGACCTGGGTTAGCGATAAGAGCTCTTTGTTTTCCTCAGACGCCTCCAGTAGGTGGTCGGCTACGCTTTTTTGCGTGACGGGGTCGAGCGCGCCGTCGAGAGCGCGGCTGCAAACCGCGCAAGCTTGAGCGTCATGCTCGGGGTTGTCGCCCGCCCATGACGCAACTCGCGCATACAGCTGCTTGCGGCGGGCCACGTCAGGGTTGGTCGCGAGTTCTGCCAGCACCTCAGCTTCGGCGTAAATATCGTTGATCGTGTCGTTGAGCGCGTTCCATTCGAGATCGGTGACATCGGTCAACGACTTGAGCCGCCGCGCCGCGGAGAGGTGGCCAAGCGCCTTGAGCTGACCTTGCGCGGGGCCAATGCTTTGCTCAAGGTTGTCGCGTGCGCTCTTGTCGGTGGGGTCGAAGCCGTCACCAAGGATCGTTTGCGCTGCTTTTAGAGCGCGCGCTTTCAGCCCATTAAAATGCTCATCGAGTTCGTCCAGTTCGGCTTCAATGCCGATGTCGGTGGAGGGCGCCGGAAGCGGTCTGCCCGGTGACATTTGTTCAAAGTCGTCAATCTGACGCTGAAGGTCGTCGCGCGCCTCAACGAAGTGGCCGTCAGAGGTCTTGATTTCACGATCACGCTCATCCTTGAAGTCGCTGCGTAGTTTGGTCCTGACCCGCATCGCATGGCGGGCTAGATTCGAGAGGTCGGCGAGCCCTGTCAGTTTCGCCGCAGCGAGACCAAGATCGGACGCTTGGCCCACCTGCAGAAAATGCAACAGAGCGGGCATCACGGTGCCAATGCGCATTGAGATTGGATCGACGCCGAGAGTAGTGAAGTCGGGTACGATCTCAGAGAGCCTGCCGTTGGCTTTGCGAATTTGCGTTCGACGGACCGACGGGAGCTGAACGCCGTCTTGATCTACAAAAGTGAGCTCGACCCACGTGTCGGCCGGCACGGGCGCACCCGCCTGTGGAAGATAGGTCTCCGGATTCGGTAGCGGCGTTACCGGAGAGATTGCGTGGGCAGAGTTCTCGTCGCCGCCTTCCTGGCTCTCGCGAAGGAAATATGAGTCGAACTCGCTGGTCGCAGATTCCGGCGGTCTCTGTGGGCGCAGGATTTCACCGCTCAAGCACCAAATCAGCGCGTTCAAGATCGAGGTCTTGCCTGCGCCGTTCCAGCCTTCAAACAGCGTGATTGGTTTGCTGGGTTCAAAGAGGAAGTCTATTGGCGCCGAATTGGGTTCGCCATAGGCGTGGAGGCCCGCGAAGCGGTGCGCGACTAGCCTCGTCAAACGTAACCGGCGTAACGCGTCGGGCACTACTATCGGCGGCGCCACGAGTGCAGGTAGTGTGCCTGCCATGGAGTCCACAAGCGCGTCGACTTGCTGGCTCATGATGTGGCCGGCCCAGCGGGCTCTGTTCTGCCGGTACCAATTCAGGATCGCCCTGCTGTCATAGGATTCCAGACTGAAAGTGACGCCGTCTTCCACGTCGACACCTGCGCCGGAAATGAGTTCGGCAAAGAGGCTGTCGATCGTTTGAAGGTAGAGTGGTCGTTTCGGCGCGGCACTAGACATTGGCTCGCTCAATCCTGAAGCGTGGGGCCGATATACACGGAGCGCGCGAAAATGCCCATCCGCTCAACCATGCGCGTTCGCCAGCTAGTCGGCCCACAGCCGCGAGGAATAGCGTCTTGTCGCCGGTGCCTTGAGAACGGCTACGTCGCGATCATCGCCGTAGATGTCCGCGTGGAGCCAATCGAGTTCAGTCTGCGGATCGTTGGTGAGAAGCCACCACGCTTTGACGCGCTTGCCCTCGCCATCGTCCCAGCGATAGCCGCGTGATTTGAGCGACGCGCGTTGCTCGAATGCCGTGTCCTCTGCCCGCACCACCCAGAGCTGCCGCCGCGCGCATTCGAGCAAAGCGCCCAAACCCAACCGGCCGGAGGCGGGCAGGGGCAGCGTCAAGAGAAAGAGCGCGGCTTCGGCATCGGATAAGGCGCGGTGGCCGTCATGAAACCAGCCGCGCGCCCACAGCAGGTAATCAAGCTTGGCTGACCCGACGCCTTCTGCTTTCCAGTCGATCTCGGCGAACGAACAGGCCCAGTGCTTTTCTTCGAACAGCGGCCAGTGCTTCTCAACCATCGGCCGGTCGAAGGCGGCATTGTGGGCGATGACGATGTGTGCGGGTTCGATGAGCGCTTTGATGCGCTCGGGGTCGATGGCCTGACCCGCCACCATCTCATCGGTGATCCCGTGGATCTTCGCGCTCTTGGGCGGGATCGGGAAAGAGGGTTGGCGGAATGCGGACAGCGCGGCGTCTGGGTCGACGTGCACGATCGCGCCGGTGTCGCGCTCGTACTCGAACGGCAGCAGCGCCAATTCAATGACTTCATCGCTGTCTGGGTCGAGACCGGTCGTCTCGGTGTCGACGAACACGCCGCGCCGCGTTTCGCCGCTTGCGGCGTTGAGCGGCCAGCCGCGAGGTTGCGGCACGCGCCGCAGCAGACGGAAGTCGGGGTTGGATTCAAGCAGGCGAAGGGCGTCGGTAATATCCATTGGAAGCTGGGATTTCTTTTCCAACTAAGGTGTCTCTGGACTCTCTCGGGTGGGGAAAATAAGGTTTCGGCTTCGTCATCTTTGCTGGTGGGGGCGTAGTGGCCATTCCTTTTTCAGGCAGACGACCGCCAAAGCAAATCGCAAAAGAGTCGCCGCAGCTCCCACTCCGCGACGTCTTTGTCGTGGGCGGTACGCCGACCTATACCTACGTCAACCGAACAGAAACTGACATGGAGAGCCGCTTCATCGACGCTCTCGATGATGGAAATAAGATCATCACGATTTCCGGTCCGACCAAGTCCGGAAAGACGGTCTTCTGCAAGAAAATGCTCGCCGAAGACCAGCGCGTTTGGATAAGCGGGGGGACGGTCTCAACCGCTGACGACGTTTGGACTGCCATCGTTCACAAGTTGGATGGGGCGACGGCGAGGCAATCGGAAGCGTATGTATCCGAAGAAGACTCAAGCGAGTTTGCGGCCGAAGCTGGCATCAACATTTTAGCGGGCTCAGCAAAAGGAGAGAAGCGATCAAAGCGCGCGGCGCAAAGGGGCGCCGCAAAGACCAAGTTCAGAGTCAGCTCGTTAGTCCATGAGGCGATCGACTTACTCGTGACTTCGGGTTCGACCCTCGTGATCGATGACTTTCACTACATACCTGAGCCCGAACGTGTGCGCCTTGTGCGAGCGCTGAAGGCGCCATTGGAGGAGGGGCTGCGCGTCGTCTTTTTGTGTGTGCCGCATAGGGCGATAGAACCCATTCGAGCCGAACGCGATATGCAGGGGCGGATAGAAGTAATTGCTGTTCCGCCGTGGACGAACTCAGAGTTGGGTGAAATTGCGAAGAAGGGATTTGCGACGCTTAACGTCGCTGCCGAGGATCGCGTCCTAGAAGGTTTGGCGCTAGAATCCTTCGGAAGCCCGCATCTGATGCAGGAGTTTTGTCGACACCTATGCCGCGTGAACAGCGTGCGGAATCGGCAGCTTTTGTCTAAAGCTCTCACACTTCGAGATCGCGACGAGTTCTTTCGGAGGGCTCTGGATAGCAGCGCCCAGGATGTGCTTGGCTCTCTGGCGGCTGGGCCAACAAGCAGCCGAAAACGGATTCAAAGAAGTTTCGTAAACGGAGAGTCTGGTGACACCTACGTCGCGGTCCTGAGGGCAATAGCGAACACGGGACCAAAGACGAAACTCACATACAACGAATTGCGGGAGAGCTTGCGGGATATTCTCGCGGACGAGCCGCCTGCTGCCCACGAGATAACTCGAGTCTTAGAGAAAATATCCGACATCTCTCGGCAACGCTTCGGGGAGCGAGGCGCCATCGACTTCGAGGAGACGCACAAGACCATCCACGTCGTTGATCCGTTTGTCGCGTTCTACATGCGGTGGGGTCCGCCGATCGGCGGCGACGACGAGTAATTCGAGTTCGCGTCCGTTGGTGTTGCCGCGCATTTATATTTTTTCTTGAGCCGGGAGATAGTTATGACGCCGATCTTTTTTGCACTGGCGCCGCATTTTAAGGATCGCCCGGACTACGAGTCTGGCGTGAGAACAATGGCGTCGCGTTTCGACTTCAGACCCGTTTTCGCGCATCAAGCGCCCACAAGTGTCGACCCTAGTGAGTGGGTTTCAGATGCGCTGGCCGACTGTGAGTACGCGGTGTTTGATTTCACCGGACTCGATGCGTCCGTGCTGTTCGCGTATGGCTTGGCCAGTCAAAATGATGACGTTACGAGCGCTGCCTTCATAAGCGTCGACGGTCACGCAACAGCAAGCTCAAGGTCGAACTCACTCGCGTTAGGCTTGATCGCCAAGGCAAAGCAATTCGTGCGCGCCGACGATCTCGCGCGCGAAGCCCAAATGTTTGTGGTCTCGAAGATGGGTGCGTCGAAGCTTCTTGGGAATGCGTTTGTTGCTGAAGTAAAGAAGACCATCAAATCGAAAGGCCCAGTGCACATGCGGCAATTGGCAAAGTATCTCAGCCGCCCCATGAGTGACGTGCAGCCTGTCGTGTATGAACTCGTCCGCGATGGGAAAATCAGAAAGCTTAGCGACAAGCGCTGGGCGCAGTACGAGACTAGAGACGCCTAATCCTCACACTTACAAGCCGGGATGTCTGCTAAACGGGCGTCGCAGACCAGAGTCTGCAAGTGGGATAATCTGCTCACGCCCATGCAATTAACTATTGCGCCGCTTCGCTAGGCGACCGCAACTTCACGCCCATGATCAGCAACCAAAGCGCCAGCGCCAACTCACCGAACATCAGCGGCGTGGTGAGACCGAAAGCGCTAGCGCGTAGTTCCGGACGAGCTAGGCCAATAGCGCTCAGGGCGATGTAGGCAAGGCCGTTGAGTACAAGCCAAATGCCCAAGAAGCGCGGGATCATTTTCGATCTGAACACCAGCACGCCGAGGGGGAGCAGCCAAACACCCCAAAAGACCTGGGACACCAGAACGCCCTGGCGATCAACATACACCAGGAACATGATGAGCGCATCGCGTTGGTGTTCATCGAAGACCTGCAAGAACTCGCCGCCGCGGATGAATTGCAGCGTCGCGACCTCATTGGCCATCCCAAGGAAGGCCAGCGGAACCTGCAGCATGATCGACAAGAGCATGAGATCGGCCAACACGTCATCGACCGGTTTAAACAGCCGATAGAGCAAAAGAATAACGGAGACGAACAGAAACTCGCTGACTATGCCAACGATAATGGTCGCCACGAACAAATCTTGACGCTCCGCAATGCGATCGACAGTGGCAGATGCGTCTCCTGGGACGAAGAGCTGGCTGGGCGCGTAGAACATCATGAATGGCGTTATTAGCGCCACGAGAACATACAAAAGCCCCGCAAGCCGTGCCGTCGTCTTAGGCGACTCCATGACCCCCAACTCCGCTTTGGCTGTGTTGATTGCTAATGGGATTGGCGTTCGAAGAAGGTCCAGATCTCATTCGGACCATCAAATTGCGCTGCGGTGGGGCCCAAAATCCGTGGCGCCCGGCGGTAGCTTTGCGGCAGCGAATGGCCGCCCCGCTGGATCGCGGCAAGCTCGATCTCGACAGCGCCATCGCGCCAGACACGTCGCTCGATGCCCGGTGATGAGGAAATTGTAGGCGCATCGGTCGAGCCATTGAGACGGGCGAAATATTGTGCCGACGCGTGCGCCGAAAGCACCGATCCTCGGTTATAGAGTCCCAACAAGCGCACCTCGCCGCCTTCGAAAGGATTCATTGGATCGCGCACGCCGTTCATGATCATGACCGAGGTCGCGGCCTCTTCATTCGGGTGGCATTTGAAATTGTCTGCGGCGGGAAGATTGGCGGCGACGGCGGCGATGGCGCGAAACCGGGAGGGCGCCTCTAAGGCGAGCCGAAACGCCATATGGCCGCCACGCGAGACGCCAATTGCGAACACGCGATGTGGGTCGATGGCCGCCTCAACAACCAGCCTATCGATCAGCGCGCTCAGATAGCCGACATCGTCAATGTCGCGCGCGTTGGCGCTGTACTCGCCGACGATGTTGCAGCCGTTCCAATTGCCTTCAAAGCCATTGGGATAGACGAGCGCAAAACCATGTTGATCGGCGAGGCGCTCGAACGCGTAGCCCGTCTCAATACGCAGGCGGGATGCACTGCCGTCGGAGCCATGCAGAGCGAAGACGAGCGGCGGATTGGGCGCCAAGTCTTGCGGCAAATAGATGGAATAGCTCCGGCGCAAACCGGCGAACTCAAACGCATTGCGGGTTAATGTCCCCGACAGGTGCGGCGGCTCTGGCGCCGGCGTGTAGACGTAATAATAGAACAGCGCCGCGCCGAGCGTTGTCAAAACCGCCGCGCCAGCAACTGCCCAAAGCAAAATCTTGGCAACGACCTTCATCCAATTCATTTCAGCGTTCCGCTTCCCGTCAGCGCCGCGACAGCCCGTTGACCGACTGCCCATTCTTTCCGATAATCGATATGTGCGCTATGACCAAGCGTTGCAGGTTCGTGATCGGCTGTAGCAAGGCGTTGGAAGGATGGCAGACCTCACTGCTTCGGCGGGCCTTGTTCGCGGGCTGCTTGATTTCGCGGTGAGCAAAGGCGCTGATCGCTGTGCGCTCGCGGTGCGAGCGGGCGTGGATTTGGCGACGCTCGAGGATCCCGATGGCCGCGTTCCGTTCGGCTGGTACGTGTCGCTAGTGCGCGAAGCCCAGGCGATGTGCGGCGACCCCGCCTTGGCGTTGCACTATGGCGAAGCCGTCGATATGTCCGAAGTCTCTATCGTCGGCCTGATCATGAATGCATCCGAGACTATGGCGGACGCCTTTGCTCAGATGCAGCGCTTCGGCCAGCTTGCGCTTGAAGTTCTAGGCGCCGGCCCTCGCTTCGATGTGGCTCAGCGGGACGGTCAGCTCTGGATCGTGGATGGCCGCGCCAATGCAAACGATTTTCCGGAGCTCACCGAAGTCACCTTTGCGCGGCTTGTCTGCGGCCCCCGCCGATTTCTCCCCCAGCCGCACGTTCTCGAAGTCCACGTGACCCACCCCGCGCCCGCATACCGCGCCGAGTACGATCGCATCTTCCAGTGCCCGATCATATTCGAGAGCGACTGGAACGCCATGCGCATGCACCCGCAGGCCGCCACATGGCGCGTTGCCTTGCAGCCACGGTACGTATTCGGCGTCCTGACCGAGCGCGCCGATGCGCTGTTGAAAGGTCTCGATGACACGAAGACAACGCGTGGCCGCGTTGAGAGCCTCATACTGCCGATCCTGCACAGAAGCGACGTCAGCGCCGACTCTGTCGCGAGCATCCTGGGCTTCAGCCGGCAGACGCTCTTTCGCCGCCTCAGGGAAGAGGGCGTGACCTTTGAAAACGTGTTGGACGATCTACGCCACCGCATGGCGCTTCACTACCTCCAAGGCAAGAAGGCTTCGGTCAACGAGATCGCGTATCTGGTGGGGTTTTCCGACCGCGCTTCGTTCTCGCGCGCTTTCAAGCGATGGACCGGCAGGAGCCCCGGCGAGATGCGCGCTAACGTAGCGCGCGCTTAACCCGCCAGCTTGGCCGGCGTGCGCACCCCTTTGAAGATGAGCCACAGCGCGAGGGGCACTTCAAACGCAAGCATGGGAAGCCACGCCAAAGACAACATTCCGCCGGTGAGGAGTCCTACGAGCTGTGGTGGAAGCGTGAGCACCAGCAGCGCGGAGGCGAGCACTCCCAACCACGCCAGTGGTGCAGGGATCATGCGGCCGCGCAACAGCAGATAAGAGAACAGCAGACTGCCGGCGGCGAAGAACATCGAGGTAAGCGCAACCTCATTTCGCATCAAATACGCGCCGAGTAGATGCGCGGCGCCGGCGTCCTCACCGTTTATGCTCGCAAGCCAAAGTAGCCCCAGGCTCCCCGACACGCCTGAAACAACGAGAATACCCTCAACGAGACGAAAAACCATCGCCAGCAGCGCCACATGCACTTCTTGAGAGGAGGTAATTGCGTAGAGCGTCACCGCCAACGTCAACGCGCAAAAGCCACTGAGCAGGTCAAGCAGCGCTACAATGCGTAGGGTGGTCAGGTTTGCCGCCATCGTGGCGAGCTTTGCGGCAATGTCGCCGCCGCCGCTCGCTCCCTGCATCAGAACCAGGCTGGCGATTCCCGCAGCTATGTAGATCAGAAACGTCACGCCGGCGATTCTGGCATTGGCTGCTGTGGTCATGATGCTAGGCTTTTTCTGCGGTGGTCGACATCTGCGTTCATGCACCCCGCCCAACAATTTTGTCAGTCCGTCTCGGTGTTGCCTCTGCAATCATTTTCGTGACGCCAAGTAACAATGCCTGGCCGCGCGCCCAACCGGCCGCAAAGAAGGCGCAATGGCGCAGCTTCACGTGGGCATGTTCCGCATCACTGTCTCGTTTTTCGCTCTCATGTGTCTTGTGTTGTCTGCGTCAGCGCAGACAACACAAGGGCTCTCCGCGCTTCAGCAAGCTATCGAGGACACGGCGAGCGCCCGCGCTGACTATGTTTTCCAAGTTGAGCACACGTTTGCCGGCGAGAGCTTCCAGGCACTCTTTGCGCCGCGCGGCCAGCCACACATCACGCTGATTTCTCCCGCTAGTAGAGACAGCTTAAGCGAACAATTGCGCACCGATTTCGACTATATAGCGGAGCACACCGAGGGCATCCCCTGGTGCGCGACCGAAATGCTCGCGCACATTCGCGATCTCCGACTTGTCCGCCAGGATGATGCAGTCGCCGTTTTTTCGTTCCAACCGACGGCTCGGAGCGTGACCGGGGAGCAAACCCGGCAGGTTGTCAGTCATCTTCGCGGTCAGATCACAATTGACAAGGCGCGTCGCGATGTTTCGCATGTGCGCTTGTTTGCGCCGCGCCCATTTCGGCCTTACCCAATCGCTCTGGTCAATGTGTACACGGTCACGACCACGTGCGCGCTGGCGCCAAACGGCAGATACTATGTGAGTGAGCAGACGCGCCAAGTGCGTTCAAATGCGTTTGGCCGCTCGTTCAATATCGATGTGGTTCGGCGAAATCGCGTTCTCCCTTTCTCACAATAGGGAGCACCGACGCAGCGCCTTTTGTGGTCGCCGTCACCAACGATCACCACCGCGCAACGCGCGGCTATAGCTTGGAGATCGATGATCCGAAAGCTAGGGGGCGCGCGGACGAACGAATCGACCGGCCAGTTGAAGGCAATATGCTTTACCAAAGCAATCTCTTCCAGGGCAAGCGCTCGTCTAACCGGGCTCATCGACCTCATCGCGCTGCGCCGCCGATTGCGGGCATTTTTCTGGACTGTTTCTATTGCTGGCGTGATCGCATTGGCCTTCGCGGGCAGCATCGCCGTCGCGGACACCCTAGATGTCGATCCCGCCGCTCCGCTTTGGGTGCATGCGCTCGCGACCACGGTGTTGTACCTGCACATCGGCGGCGGTGGCGTGGGACTGATCTCCGGCGCGGCGGCGCTCGCATTTCGCAAGGGCGAGCGCCTGCATCGCATGACGGGAACCGTGTTCTACATTGCCATGCTGACTTCGGCCGGGATCGCCGCGCCTGTTGCCGTTTTGATGGGGGACCGGGTCAACGTCGTCGCTGGGGTCTTGACCCTCTACCTAGTGACCACGGCCTGGGCGACGGTCCGACGCAAGGAAGGCAGCATCGGTCCTTTCGAGATCGGCGCGATGTTCATCGCCTTGGGCGTGGCCGCAGCCGGGGTAATTTTCATTCTTCAGGCGGCGGCTAGCCCGACCGGCACAATTAACGGACAGCCGCCGCAAGCTAACTACCTTTTCGCTGGCGTCGCTTCGCTCGCCGCACTCGGCGATCTTCACATGCTAGTACGCCGTGGAATCTCTGGGGCCCAACGTATCGCGCGACATCTCTGGCGCATGTGTTTTGCGCTGTTCGTCGCGTCCGGCTCGCTCTTCCTCGGTCAGGCGCAGGTGTTCCCTCAGTCCCTTCGAGAATCGCCGCTCCTGATTGTGCTCGCGCTCGCGCCCTTGGCGTTTCTAATTTTCTGGGTGCTTTGGGTTCAATTCACCAAGGCGTTCAAGGCTGCCCCGCAGACGCCTTAGGCGAGCGACAGCGATGGATCACCGTTCGTTTGCTGTGATCCGGGGAAAGTTAGCAATGCAGACGCACTGCTCGTTGAAAAGGGAATGTAGATGGCTGAAGTTTCACTGTTTCGCCTTTATGTGTTGCGCGCGACTTATCTGCTCGTGGCGGCGGGACTCCTATTCTACATTTGGCCTGGGATTATTCACCACGGCCTCTCGCTACCTAACGATGCCGCGGTGATCCGGTCTCTGCTGGGCGCGGTGTCAATCTTGGCGCTGCTCGGCATTCGCTATCCGCTCCAGATGCTGCCGGTGCTCTTCTTCGAAATCACATGGAAAACGATTTGGGCGCTTGCGTTCGCTCTTCCGCTCTGGTGGGCTGATCGCGTTGATGCAGAGACAGCACAAACTGCGCGCGATTGTGTGCCCCTCGTCATTGTCTTCATCGCGATACCCTGGCGCTATGTATTCGAGAACTATATCGCCAAGCGAGGTGATCGCTGGAGCAACTGACTTCCTCGCACCGCGTGCTGCTTCCGGCGATGGCCGAACTCAGCGCTTGCGGCATCATGGGCGGCAGAGTCTGAGAGTGGGCCTGCCGCTGCCCGGTCGTCCGTGGTAGTCTTCCGAATATGCCTGTCACGCCCGCACGCGCCAAGAAAATTGCCCTTAGCCTCGAAGATGCGTCTGAGCGTCCACACTTTGACCGCACTGCGATCAGGACGCCGCGCAAGACCTTCGCGACGCTCACCGGAAATGGCGCCGACATCAACCTGATGTTCGATCCGGAGCTTCGCGATTTCTATTGCGAGCAGACGCCGAGTGTTTTCTCACCCGTCCCAGGTGGCTGGGCCGCATGGGCGCGACGCGGTGCGATCTCAAGAAGGTGGACGAGCCGACCCTACTTTCAGCGCTCAAGGCCGCGCACGCGCTCGCCGCACCCAAGACTAAGAGGCGCGAGCGTTCCAAGCCGCAGTCATCAAAATCCTAGAGGACGCGTTGGAGTCATAGAACGGCAACTTCCAGCGACTTGTACTCGGTTGCCGATCAATCCTGAATGTCCGTTCACGGGCAGCGAATTGCCGAGCAGGTCGGATTTCCGGTTTTGGGAGTGTGTCACGACCGTGCCAACGCAAGGAGGTACGCTGCTGTACGAGAGATGAGGGCAGGCTCCTCGGAGCCGGCGGTCAAGCGCAGGCTTCAAACCGCTGCAAGCTGCTGTCGTAAAGAGCGATGGTGGTGAGCGTTGCAGAAATCCGAGACTTGATCTCGGCAGGTAAGATGCGGGAAGGCGAGCGCAAGCAAACCGTCGATGAAGCGTCGAAAACGGATTAGATGACGTCAAAACCGGGAGCTTCCCAATCTCCCGGGACAAGCTCGAAGGATGACTTGATTTCCGATCGAGCGGCGTCCGGCGTGAAGACGGCGCGAGCCCGCATCAGGCTTTCGTATGGAACGTGAGAACCTGTCGTTCCGATGCCAAGGGAGACGTCCAAGTGGCTAAATCCACAAGGATCAGAGTACCGACGCGGAGCACGGGGGCGGAGCGATCCGTAGTAGGGACGAAGGTTGTGTAATGGAGCTGGACCGAAGGGATCGCATTGTTCAGCCAAGTTCGCGCGCCAACCGGTTGAGGGAGGAGCGTGTGGATGAGGTGAAGCCGTTCGCGTCAGCGAGCGGTCGAACATCGGGAGCCGTGTTTGTGTCACGAGTGCCGCCGGTCCAAACGGCGGTGCGCAACTGCATGGGAGATGAAGGACGAGCCTTCGGGGTCGCCTTGTAGGAGGGGGCCTCAAACGACCATGAGCTGCTTCGGTCAAAAGCTGCGGTGGTGAACGTCATGGAAAAGGCGCGGGCAAGACTGCGCCACGTAGGAGTGAGAGAGGCGAGCGCAAGCGAACCTCCGTCGAAGCATCGAAACCCGATCAGGCGACATCAAAACCGGGGCCTACACGGTGCCCCGCGATCAGCACGGCGGCAACCTACCTACTGGCCGTGCGGTGTCCGGTGTGCAGGAGGCGTGACTCTCATTCGGGCTCTCGTGCGGAACGTGAGAACCTGGCCGGCGATGCCAAGGGAAAGGCTCAAGCGGCGACAATCGCAAGGCCGAAAGTACCGATGCGCCGGAGAGGGGCGGACTGCCTCGTAGTAGTGACGAAGGCTCTGCAATGGGGCTGGAGCGAACGGGGCGGGTCATCGCCGCTGATTTGGGCCAACCGGGCGACCGGGAGGAGCCCTTCGTTCAGTGGAGGCCGACAGGCTTCACGCGATGGCACGAGCCGGATGATGCGAGAGTATCAAGTCCGGATCTGTGAGGGGCTCGGGGTGAAACTCCCCGGGCCTACTCGGCGAATCGAGAGGTTCACGCACGGTTCTGGGAGCAGCCGGAGGTGAAATTCCTCCGGCTGACTCGACTGTCGCTTCCCCTGGTCGTTCGGAGGAGGGATTCGAACTGTCGACGTAAAGCGGTTGGCGCCATGCCGATGAGCCACGAAGCAGATTTGCGAGCGGCGCAGCTAAGCGTCAGCGCAAGCCGGCGTCCAGGAAGTCGAGCGTGAGGCGCCAATCCTCATCGGTGATGGAATGAGCGCCAGCGCGCAAAGCAAAGCGCGGAGGAGGCCCGCCTTCAAGGTCGAAGACGGGACGCGCGCCCACGACTGCTTGGAAAGCTCCGGCGGGATCGGCCCAGCCGTCGCGCGCCGCGTGCACGATAAGCAACGGGCGCGGAGCGATTAGCGCCAGCAATTGGTGCTGATCGACTGGCGGATCGCGCAGAGCATATTCGCCATAGCGCGGGGCGAACCAATGCGGATAGACGCCCGTGATCGCCGAGACGCTTTCACCCGCGCGATGGGCGGTCAGAGCATCGCCGCCGCGGCCCGCTTGCAGCGCCACCACCGCGTCAATGCGCGGATCGAGCGCACCAGCAAGCAACGCAACCTTGCCGAAACGCGATTGGCCCCAGGCGATGATGCGATCCTGGTCGATAAGCGGATCGACCGCCAATACATCGATGACGCGCGCATGCGTCCACGCCCAGGCAGCGATGGCGCCTTCAGCCTGCAACGCCGCCAACGCGGCCGGTGCGTCCGGCGCATGGTCTGGGACGACATCGCCGCCATAGAATATCGCCAGCGCATAGCCGCGCGCGATGATGCGCTCAAATGGCGGGCCCAGCATCCACGCGCCAAACACCGCGCGATGCAGCGGGTCGAAGAAGCCGCTTTGACATGGGATCGGATAAGCGTTGCGAGGCGGCGCGATCGCGCGCGGGCGTCCGGGAAACGCCGCCTGATTGCCGCAGAAATTCTGCATTACGATCACCGGCGCCGGCGCGCTTCCTCTTGGCATGACCAGCACAAGATTGAAGCGGACCCCGTCGCCCACCTCGACCTCGATCTGTTCGACACCGGCAATGCCGCGAGCGTCCATAGCAACGATTGGCGCGCGCTCCACAACACGCGCGCGCACGTCAGCGGGGAGGCGTCCATAGACCTCCGCTTGAAGTCTGTCCGCGATTTCCCGCCGCCGCGTTTGCCACGCGCTGGGTGTGGCGATGCGCTCGCGGGAGGCGTCATCGAGCGCGTTCGGCGCGGCGGCGGCGAGCGCGGCCCGGTCGAGCACGACCGCACGATATGGCCCGGCCCAGTAGAGCCAGACGAAGGCAGCCGCAGTCGCAACGAACGCGGCCAGGACAGTCTTCTGCAATAGGCGATGCCTGGCGCGTTGAAGCTTCGTCATTCGATTCCTCAGCGAGCGTAGACCGCCATCTCATCTTTACGCACGGCGTTGACGTATCCCGCACGCGTCGAGAACGGCATTCCTCGCACGCCAAGCAAGATCGTGCGCATGCGGCGCTTGTCGGTGTTCGCTTCGCATGCCCTGCTTTGTCGATGTGGGGCCGCCCTAGCTCAGGGTAGAGCGGCGCAATCGCAATGCGAAGAATCGGGTGTTCGACTCAGCTGGGCGGCCTCCGCGGCGCCGCCGCGAGGTCGTCGAGGATCGGACAATCGGGGCGGTCGTCACCCTTACAAGCGTGGACGAGCTTTCTGAGCGTGCGCGATACGGCGCGCATTTCAGCGATGCGTGTTTCGATGTCGCCAAGATGCCTCTCGGCGAGACGCCGCACCTCGCGCGAGGAACGTCGCCGGTCGCGCCAGAGCGCAAGCAGGGCGCCCACTTCCTCCAGAGAAAAGCCCAGATCCCTCGTGCGTCGTACAAATTGCAGCATCGCCACATCGTTCTCGCCGTAATCGCGATAGCCGTTGTCGCGCCGGTCGGTGGCCGTCAGCAGGCCGATGCTCTCATAATGACGGATCATTTTGGCCGAGACGCCCGAACGCTCGGCGACCGTGCTAATGTTCACGTTGAGTTTGCTCGCGAATTTTCTCTGTTGACCTTCCCATTGTGGGAAGGTCCAGGCTCTGTTTCAAGTGAAACCCAGGGGCGCGAGCCCCGCTTGCGTTAGTCAATCATGAATACACACGTTCATCACCACCGCGATCATGGTCAGCCATCAACGCAGGCGCAGAGACGTGATCCCGTGTGCGGCATGACGCCAAAGCCAGATACGCCACATCGCCTCGTTCACGAAGGCGCAGAGGTCCTCTTCTGCAGCGCGGGCTGTAAGGCGAAGTTCGCCGCCGATCCGGCCAAGTACGCGCATGGGCATCACGGCCACTTAATGCAGGGCGGTGCGCCCGTCGATCCATCGACCGTTCCCGCGGGCGCGCAATGGACCTGCCCGATGCACCCTGAAATCGTGCGCGATGGCCCAGGTTCGTGCCCGATCTGCGGCATGGCGCTCGAGCCGATGATCCCGACCGCCGATGCCGGCCCCAATCCCGAACTGATCGACATGACGCGCCGTTTCTGGATTGGCGTGGCGCTCGCGTTGCCGGTGCTTGCACTTGAGATGGGCCGACATCTGTTCGGCGTCGATCGTATCGTGCCGCCAGTCTGGAACGGTTGGATCCAATTCTTTTTGGCGACGCCCGTCGTGCTGTGGGGCGGCTGGCCATTCTTCGAACGCGGCTGGGCGTCGCTTCGGTCGCGCAATCTCAACATGTTCACGCTGATCGCGTTGGGCACGGGCGTCGCGTGGCTCTACAGCGTCGTTGCGCTCTTCGCGCCGGCGCTGTTCCCGGCGGAATTTCGCGACGCGCACGGCCTGGTCTCGGTCTATTTCGAAGCGGCCGCGGTCATTACCGTTCTCGTCTTGCTCGGACAAGTGCTGGAATTACAGGCGCGCGAGCGCACCGGCGGGGCCATCCGCGCGCTGCTTGATCTGGCGCCAAAGACGGCGCGCCGTTTACGCGATGGAGGCGAGGAAGAAGTCCCGATTGAAGAGATCGCTGTCGGCGATCGTCTGCGGGTTCGTCCCGGCGAGAAGGTTCCCGTGGACGGCGTCGTCGTTGATGGACGCTCGTCGGTCGATGAATCCATGGTGACGGGCGAATCCATGCCGGTGACGCGCGAAATAGGCGCCCGCGTCATTGGCGGCACGCTCAATCAAACCGGCGCGCTGGTGATCGAAGCCGATCGCGTCGGCGCCGACACCATGCTTTCGCGGATCGTACGGATGGTGGCCGAAGCCCAGCGCTCGCGCGCGCCGATCCAGCGCTTGGCCGATAAGGTGGCGGGCTGGTTCGTACCGGCCGTGATTGGCGTGGCGGTGTTCGCGTTCATTGCCTGGTGGGCGTTCGGCCCTTCGCCCGCCTTCTCCTATGGCTTGATCGCGGCGGTTTCGGTGCTGATCATCGCATGTCCGTGTGCTTTGGGTCTGGCCACGCCGATGTCGATCATGCAGGGCGTCGGGCGCGGCGCGCGCGCAGGCGTATTGATCAAGAATGCCGAGGCCCTCGAGCGGTTCGAAAAGGTCGATACGCTTGTGCTCGACAAAACCGGCACGCTGACGGAAGGCAAGCCGGCGGTGACGGCGATCCGTGCAAAAGATGGCCAAGATCCCAACGCCCTGCTGCAACTGGCTGCAAGTCTGGAGAATCGCAGCGAGCATCCCCTCGGCCTCGCCATCGTAACCGCCGCAAAAGAACGCGGCCTGTCCTTGATCGAACCGGATGAATTCGATTCTCCGACCGGCAAGGGTGTGATTGGCGTCGTTGCGGGGCGCAAGGTGGCGATCGGGGCTGAACGTTTCCTCGCCGAACTGGGTATCGAAGTCACCAGCCTGAAGACTGAGGCCGAGGCGTTGCGGCGTGACGGTGCGACCGCGATCTATGTCTCACTCGACGGAAAACTCGCCGGCGTCATCGCCATCGCCGACCCGGTGAAGGCGACAACGCCGGCGGCGCTTGAGGCGTTGCGCGCGCAGGGTCTGCGGCTTGTGATGCTGACCGGCGATAACCGCACCACCGCGGAGGCGGTGGCGCGGGGCCTCAATATAGATGTCGTCGAAGCCGAGGTGTTGCCGGAGGACAAATCCCGCATTGTCGAGCGGCTAAAGCGGGAAGGGCGGGTGGTTGCGATGGCAGGAGATGGCGTCAACGATGCACCGGCGCTGGCGGCGGCTGATGTCGGCATCGCCATGAGCGGAGGCACCGACGTCGCGATTGAAAGCGCCGGCGTCACTCTGTTGGGCGGCGATCTGGGCGGCATTGTGCGCGCGCGGGCGATCTCGCGGGCGACCATGCGCAACATCCGGCAAAATCTGTTCTTCGCCTTCGCCTACAACGTGGCCGGCATCCCGATCGCGGCCGGTGCAATCTATCCGCTGACGGGTGAACTCTTGTCGCCCATGATCGCCGCGGCGGCGATGGCGCTGTCATCGGTATCGGTGATCGCCAATTCGCTACGCCTGAGTTCGGTGCGGGTTTAGCTTCGTGATACGGCCGCGCGCGTCATGCTGCTTGCGGCGTGCTGCACGCGCGCATCATTCTTCGTCCACGCCGCGCAACAATTCCTCGCCAACGATCACGTCGAAACGCATCTGCTGATCTGGATTGAGCACCGCGCGCATCTCGAAGACGTGCGCGATGGCTTCGCGCTGGGTCTGGCCCATGGCGTTGTGAAAGCGGTCAATGGCTTGGGTAAAGCGATCGCTTTGCGCGTGGTCCTCCGCCACGGCGGCGGCGATGTCTCGGGCGGACGCGCGCAGTTCAGCGTCAAGCGCGGCTTTACGCGTTGCGTAACGGGCTTCAATCGCCTCCAGTCGCCGGTCCTGTTCGGGCGTGAGATCAAGTTCGCGGTGCACCGCCGCATCGAGTGTGTTTCGATGGGTTTCGGGTCGTGTGAGCGCTGCGCCCACAAAAACGCCTCCCAGTCCTGCGCCGAACCCGACGAGCAGGGCAAGAGTGAGCACCTTCCAGGTCTTCAACATGTTCTATTGGCCAAGCGCCGTGGCGGGAGCGTAGGGCTGATTGAGCGCAAACGGTCCGGCATCGACCGTGGCTGAGGCGGTCGCCGTCGATACGCCAATCGCGGAACTGACCATAAGGACGAGGGCGCAGACGCCAGCGACCGCGCCGTTGGCGCAAGCGCCGGGAAGGGTCGAGATAGCGGCGGTGGATCCGGTGGCCTCGATGCAAGCAGTGGACAATCCGGCCCTCGCTGAAATCGCGGGGCCAGTTCGAATGCTTTTGCAGGATGTCATTGAAAAGCTCTAGGCGCATTTGCGCCGGCCGCTTGTAACCGGAAACGCACCTTTTGCTGCGCCGCCAAGGGCCCGCGTGCGCTCGCCGTTCTAATAGCCCGCGCGTCCGCCCGTATCGAGGGACGCTTCGCTCTAAAGCCCTCGACACGGTCGGCCTGAGGCGCGGGCTCGGGGGGAAAGGGTCGCGCACGCGACCCCGGAACTTGGCATTCCGCCGCCGGGAAGCCTCAAGAGGCTCTCCATGACACAAGCAATCGCAACAAACGGAGACCACGCCGTTCAGACTGGCGTCGTTCTGATCCCGTTGAACAAGTTGAAGAAGTCGCCGAGGAATGCGCGCAAGACGCCCCATTCCAAAGCCGAGATCGAGGCGCTTGCCGCTTCTATCCATGCCAAAGGCATGCTGCAGAATCTAGTTGTCGAGCCAGAACTCGACGACGCGGGCGGCCGCACCGGCTTTTACCTGGTGCAGATCGGCGAAGGCCGCCGCCTTGCCCAATTGCTGCGCGTGAAGCGCAAGCAAGTCCAAGACAGCGAGCCGGTGCGCTGCGTCATCGACACCACCAACGATCCACTTGAGATCAGTCTCGACGAGAACGTGACCCGCTCGCCCATGTCGGTGATGGACGAAGTCGAAGCGTTCGCAACGCTGGTCGAGGGCGGCATGGGCGCTGACGATGTGGCCCGCCGCTTCGGCTGCACCGTGCGTTTGGTCGAACAGCGGCTGGCGCTAGCGCGTCTGTCGCCGAAGATCCGTGCAGCCTACCGGAAGGGCGATATCAATCTCGACGTCGCCCGCGCGTTCGCAATCAATGACGATCATGCGGCTCAGGAGCGCGTCTTCCGCCAGTTCGCAAAGCCGATTACTCACGCGGCGAGCGTGCGCAACGCGCTGACGGCCGGACGCATTCCCGCCCATGACCGGCTTGCGCGTTTTGTTGGCGCGGAAGCCTATGAAGCCGCAGGCGGCGTCCTCGTGCGTGATCTTTTCGAGCCGGACATTGTCTTCTTCGACAATGGAGACCTGCTGCAGCGTCTCGCCGGCGAGAAGGCGGATGCAATGCGCGACGAGCTTTCCAAGGAAGGTTGGGGTTGGGTCGAGGTGCAGCTCGGTCACGGCCAGGTCGAAGGCTGTGCCAGTGAGCGTTTGCATCCGACATCGCGCAAGCTGAAGCCTGCGGAGCGCAAGCAAGTCGAGGCGCTGGATGCGCGCATCGCTGAACTGGACGAGAAACTGCAAGAAGCCGACGACGACAATCCGCTCTGGGCTGAACGGGACGAAGTGGAAGCGAATCTGGATGCTGCGCAGCAGGCGACGCGAAGCTACGACAAGAAGCTCGTGCCGCACGCGGGTGCTGTCGTCGCTGTAGATCGAGACGGACGGCCGATCATCACACGCGGCCTGATCAAGCGGGCCGATCTGAAGACCATAGCCAAGCTGCAACAAGCCAAGACGAAGCCGAGTGCGGCGGGTGATGGCGCCGAGTCGGAATCCGACGAGCCTCGGACCGTCGAAACGGAAGGCCCTCGGCTAACCAAGGCGCTTGTCGAGCGATTGACCGAAGCGCGCACGCGCGGGCTTCGCGCCGCGCTCGCTCAGAACGCGCACGCGGCGCTGGGGCTCATGGTCTACGTGCTGATGCGCCAGAGCGCCGATCGCGCCGCCGTTCCGGGCGTGGCGATCGTGTCGCGTCCGATCGGTTTTGATGATGACGACGCCTTCGAGCAGGCGCGCGCAGCGTTCGCTGAACGCTCCCCGGAAGACGAGGGCGCGCTGCTTGCTTCCTGTCTTGAGCAACCAGTCGAGCAATTGCTTGAAGCCCTTGCCGTCTTCATGTCCGAGACGATCGATCTCACCCACGGCGGCCTCTTGCGTGAAGACAAGCAGCTGCAGCGAATGGGCGATTGTCTGGCTGCAGCACTTGACCTCGACATGCGCCGTCACTGGGAAGCGAGCGAAGCCTTCTGGGAAGCGGCGCCTAAGGCGCTAGCGATCGCAGCGCTTGAAACCGCTCCATCGGTTGCAAGCCTGGGCGAGGAGGAACGTCGCGGCATGATCGCGGCCTTCGGCAAGATGAAGAAGGCCGACCTCGCGCGCACCGCCTCGCAGGCGCTCAAGGACACCGGTTGGTTGCCGGATCTCCTCGTCACGCCGACGCGTGAAGGCGCCTTCGCCGTCACCGCCAAAGGCGAGAAGGCCTTGGCCGAGAACGACGCCGAAGCGGCCTAAAGCTTCATCACGATCCAACTTCAGCGCCGCCGGTCCTGCCGGCGGCGCCATTCTTTTCCGGAGTGGTTTCCATGAACACGCAATCCGTGCGCGATGGCGCACGCCGCGACGTCGCCGCCGAGATCACGGCAAAGATCCTGCGCGAACTCAAGTCTGGCGTTTTGCCGTGGCGCAAACCTTGGGACGGCGCGCGCACAGGCTTGGTGCTGCCGCGTCGCGCGACCGGTGAAACCTATCGAGGCGTGAACGTCATCATCCTCTGGAGCGCAGCGATGGAGCGCGGTTACGCGTCGCCATACTGGCTGACCTTCAACCAGGCCGTGAAGCTCGGCGCGAACGTCCGCAAAGGCGAACGCGGCGAGGTCGTCGTCTATTACGGGCAGGGCAAGCGCAAGCGTCGCGACGAGGCCGGCGGTGAGGTTGAAGACGCATTTCGGTTCTTAAAGTGGTACGTCGTCTTTTCGGCAGACCAGATCGACAATCTCCCGGAGCGCTTTCATCCGGCGCCAGCCGCGGTGGATCTTCTGCCGATCGCCGGGCATGAAGCGTGGTTTGAAAAGCTGGAGATCGCACGGATCGCGACGCGCGACATCGCCTGCTACATTCCGAGCCGCGACGTTGTCGGCATGCCGCCGATCGCCGCCTTCGATACAGCCGAAGATTACGCGGCGACCCTCAACCACGAGAGCGTACACGCGACCATGGCGCCACATCGCGTCGGGCGCGACATGGGCAAGAAGTTCAGCCAGCACGCGTTGGCGGCCGAAGAGCTCGTGGCTGAGATCGGCGCGAGCCTCCTCGGTGCGCATCTACGGCTGCCGCCGCATCACATTCATGATCACGCTTCCTATATCGGTCATTGGATGAAGCTGTTGGCCGACGACAAGCGCGCTTTTCTGACCGCCGCCGGTCAGGCCCAGGTGGCTGTCGATTGGCTTTTGGCAAAAAGCCCGTCGCCGTTCGCGGAGGAGGAGATTTCCGATGTCGCGGCTTGAGCGCATCGTCGCCGCTTGCGGTGGCATCCTGCTCGATGGCGGGACGCGCGCACTTATTCCTGGGCCCGATCATAGCCACAAGGACCGCTCCGTCTCGCTCGCCGAGACGGAGGAGGGCCGCATCCTCATTCATTGCTTCAGCCCAAAGGACGATTGGCGCGACGTGCGCCGGGCGCTGACCGACCTTGGCCTGTTAGACGATGAACTGCGCACGCAAAGCGGTGAGCTGCGACAGACGTCGCCGAAGATCGCCACGCAGCCCGCAAGTGAAGAACGGCTGGCGCGAGCCGCGCGGATTTGGGAGGAGAGCCGCCCGCTTGGTCATACAGTGGCGACGGCTTATCTCCGTCGGCGGGCGATCCCCGAGAACCTATGGGACACGCCCGCCTTGCGCTTCCATCCAAGCATGACGAGCCTCGATGATCGCGCCAGGCGGCCCGCGCTAGTTGCGGCCATCGCCGATGCTCAAGGCGTCCTGCAAGGTGTTCAGGTTACGTTGCTGACGGAGCACGGCACGGCAAAAGCGCCGGTGGCGACGCCGCGGCGTGTTATCGGGAAATTGTTGGGCGGTGCCGTGCGCCTGCACGAAGCGCGAGGCGAACTCGCTATCGGCGAAGGCGTTGAGACGATGCTCTCTGCATCGCACGATCTTGCCGCGCCGGCGTGGGCTGCACTTACGGCGGATAATCTTGGCCGCTTCACCATAACCGCCTCGGTCGAGCGGCTCATAGTCGTGATTGATAACGACGCGGCTGGGACGCGCGCGGCGCAGATGCTGCGTGACCGTTTGCCCGCCAACGTGCGCGCTGAGACAGCGTCCGCGCCCGAGAACTTCAACGACTGGAATGATTGGGCGCGGTCGAAAGCGTGCGGCTAGCGCAGAATTCCCGCGATCTCTTCCTCGGACGTGATCGACCGCGCGTATGTGAGAAACAGGTCCAAGGCCCGCTGTGGGTCGGGCTTCTCGAAGAAGCGCGCGATGTCGCCATAGCCCGTGGGAATTTCGTTCAGGCCGTGCTCGAACACCGCCATCTCGCCCCACTTGGACACCACGCGGGGGCCTTCCACATCATCGACAGTGCCTGCGTGCCGCCAAGTCTCGCCGCCAAAGTAGAGGACGAGGCTGCCCGCGATCGGCGTTTCGTGCTCGTCGATCCTCCCGATCAGCCAGTGGGCGAATTCCTTGCCGGCGAATACCGGCGGTGTGAACGCGAGCGCGACCCTTCGATAGGCGTCAATCGTGTCGAGCCCCAACGCGTAGGTCATGCACGACCCATCGAATCGAGATTCGCGGAACGCGATCGAGTGCTTTGTCTCTTCGCGCAGACGTTCAACGGTGGCGCGATGTTCGAGCGATGTCAGCTCATCATCGCTTCCCGGCAAAACGCTGCGCAAGTCCGTATCTGCTAGCGTGAGCATCGCCTCCAGTCCCTTGTAAGCCTTCCGAACTCGCGGTCACGCTACACCGATTCCTCAGCCTCCAGCCGCCGCGCCGCCGCAAGCGTCGCCCACGCCGTCGCCCTGTCTCGCCCGGCCGTCGTCGCCGGCAAGGAGAAAATCGTTTCCCCGCCCCGCTGACGCGGGCTTCGGGTCGCGCGCGTGCCGCGCGAGACCGCGGGCCCCACCATTTTCACCTTGCCCGCGCCGCCTCATGGCCGGGCGCTTTGAGCGCCGTCGCGGGCGACGCCCGCGGCCCCGGGATCAGCCGGGAACACTTTCGAGGATACGCTCATGACTAACCGCGTCACCATCACCGGCGTGCTGCAAGACGCGCCGAAAATCCGCAGCTTCGAACAGCGCGGCGGCACGGTCGAAATCGTCTCGCTCTGGATCGAAGTGAAGGACGGCGATCGCGCCGACCGCTTCACCGTCGAGATCAATGACGGCAAAGCGGCCGCCGCCGCCAAGGCGATGAAGAAGGACACAATCGTCGAACTCACGGGCAAGCTCCGCCACGACCGCTGGAAGGACAAGGCGACCAATCGCTGGACCGGCAAGGTCTTCGTCGCCATCGATCCAGGCGAGGGGACGCTCCGCTCCAAGGGCATCGCATCGGAAGCTCCTCAATCCGAAGCCGCCTGAAAACCCTGTTCGAAGCCGCCGCGGGGTTACGCGGCGGCTTCGCTCTTTCCGTCACGGAGCATGTAATGACCACCGAGTTCATCACGCCCGCGCAGCGTGCGCTCATGCTCGCCTATGGCGCGCGCAGCGCTCTTGGCGAAGACATCGATCCGTTGCCCGTCGTAAAGCTCTTCACACCCGACGGCGCCTGCACCTGGCTCTTGACCGAACTCGATCCGGAAGATCCCGACATCGCGTTTGGACTTTGCGATCTAGGCAGGGGCTTTCCAGAGCTCGGGTCGGTGCGCATCTCGGAGCTGCAGAGTGTGCGCGGAGCGCTAGGCCTGCCCATCGAGCGCGATCTTTTCTTCGAGCCGACGCGAACCTTGAGCCAATATGCCGCCGAGGCGGCTAAGGCCGGCGTGCTTTACGTCTGAACCTTCCCGCAAGTGACGCGCGCCCGTCGGCGGGCGCGCGTCACTTGCTGTGCTTCGGCACGTGCATGCGCGCGTGCTTCAGCGCGGCCTGAAAGAGGGCCTCGATATCCTCAGCCGAGAAGGCGGCGCTGAGCGCATTGTCGCGCAGCAATTCGGTTGTCCAGAGCAAGCGGGCGTTCGGATCGCGCGCTCGCGCGATTTTGCGGGCGCGCCGGTCGTCGAGCGCGAGCGGCAGGCTGCGGGCGAGCGCGAGCGCAATTGAAGCGGCTTCGCCGTCGCCAACATCTTGCGCGATCTCGACGAAATCCTCGATCTCGGCCCCGTTCAAGGCGACGATCTCGACATTGGGCGAAATCCGGAAGGGATGTTTCACCTCATCGTACCGGCGCTTCGTCACCGGGCAGCGCACGATCTCATTTAACACTTGCTCGGCGACGAGCGCGCGGTATCCGAGCGCGGTCAGAATCGTCCATGGCTGCTCGGTGGCGAGCAAGTTGATCGCGACGCTGGCGTCGAGGACGAGCGGGCGAAGCCGGTTTTTAGTCGCCATCCAGCGCGCCCATAGCATCGAGCACGGTTCTAAGCTCGGTGCGCTCAAGCGCCAGCATGTCGCAAAGCTGGCCCTCGCTCAGCGCTTCACGCTCAAGCGCGATGGCCGCGAGGTTTGCGAGGCGCGGCGCAAGGATCGGGGGGCGCTCTTCCGGGCGCGGATCGCCCAACACCTGGGCGTCGAAGTCTGGGCCATAGCCGCGCCTTTTGATCGATTCCCATTGTCCTTGCGGGACGAGATCTAGTTCTTCGAGCCTGAGGCACATGGATTGCGTCGCCACGCCGAAGGCATGGCGTAGAATGATGAGGTGGCGCAGCTTGAAGCCGCCCTCGGCCGCGGCGACGTCTTCGAAGCGTCGCCTGACCGAGGGCGCGGGCATCAAGAGCGAAGTGGCGAAGCGCTTGGCGAAACGTTCTTCCAAGACGACGTAATGCTCGTCTTCCTCCGAGAACACGTCGGCGTGCGTGCGTGAGGCGACGAAGTGCGCGCATTCGTGCGCCAAGGAATTGCGCCGGCGGACGCGGGGATGGCTCGCATTGATCAGCATGCAGGCGCCGACGGCGGGTTCGTACGCGTAGACGCCGGAAATCTTCGACGGCAGCGGGCGCATGAACACACGAACGCCCAACTCAAATTCCAGCACCGAGGCGAAGTCGGCGATCGGCCCGAGGCCCACGCCCAAACGTTGGCGGAACGCCGCCGCCGCATCTTCGGCCTGCGCCGCCACGGCGGCTGCGCGCAATTGCAGCGGCGGAGGATAATCTTGCCGCAGCGGCGTGACGGCGATGCGTTCAAGCTCGACCGAGGCGGTCGCCATCCGCGTTAAGAGATCGATGGCAAGGCGCTCATCGGGTCCGAGATCGGCGCCTTCCTCGACGCGGCGAAACCTAGCGGCGAGATCGACATGCACGGCCTCTGGGCTGACAAGGCGGCTCACGCTCGTCTTGTAGAGCTTGGCGAAGGCGACCAGTTCGTCGGGTTTGACCTTGCGCTGGCCATTCTCGATTGCGGTCAAAGTGGTGCGCGCCAAGCTCATGGCGCTCGCGGCTGCGTCTTGGGTCAAGCCCGCGGCGGTGCGCGCAAGCTTTAGCCGCTTGCCGAGTTCTTCTGGATCGGGCGACTGAGCGTTCATCGGTGCATTGCTCTTCAAGCCGCCATCGCCCGCAGCACCGCCGCTTGCGGCAACGTCGCAGCGTAAGCGTTGACCTCACGCCGGTGCGCTTCGGCCAAGCGCATCAGCCGCTTGAGCGCGGCGTCGGGCGCCGCGGGCTCGATATCCATGCATTCGCCTTGGAGCCGGGTGAGATCGCTGCACCCACTCAGTTCCGTAAACTCGCGCATCGAACGCAAGCTGTGACGCAATATGTCGGCCTCGTTGTCGCTGAAGCGGCGCTGGCCGCGGCGATCTTGAAGCGTGAGTGAGGTGCTCGCCGCATCGAAGCCGTATGCGTCACCCGACGCATCAAGGCTCGCGGCGTGCGCTGAGGCGCGGCGCAGCACGCAGCCGCCGCAAAAACCGCAGCCGCCCGCGCCGAAGAGATGGCGGTGATTGTTGGAGCAGGATTGCGTCCCCGCCCACGCTGCAGCGTCGCTGCCCGCGGCCTCGGCCATCAGCGCCAGCACTTCGCCCTTGGTGCGCCAAAGCTGCGGCTGGACGAACTTGACCGGCGCGGGCAACAGCGCGGCCAGCCAGTCTTCCAGCCTGCGCACGAACACAGGATGGGTGCTGCGGAACGGCCATTCATTGGCGAAGGGCATGAGCGAGGGCGCAAGGCTTCCTTGGCCGTTCTCGGCTATCACCACGAGGTTGGCGCCGGAGGCCGAGGCCGCGAGCGCCGCAAACAAGAAGAACACGAACGCGCGCGTACGGTAGCTGGGTTCGGGATGGTCAATCCCCAGCACGCTCAACGGCACGTGCAGCAGCTTCTCGTCGCTCTTCTTCTTATTTCGCGTCGTGGTGCGCACGCGCCAAATCTCCGCATCGGGATGTTCGGCGCGAAGAAGGAGATATTGCGCAAAGGAATCGAGGCCGTCCGAGAACGGCATCACCGCAGCCGGCTTCGGCCCTGCGAACGGCAGGCCCTGCACGCGCATCGGCATGTCGGACCGCGCTTCAAAGTTGATGATCCAATCGTCGCCAGTGAGATAGCGCAACACCCGCGCAAGCGTTGGCGCGGCGACCGCCAACGCCTTGTGCTCAAAGGCTGGGACGGTGAGTTCGAGCCTGCGCGCCCAGGCCGTGGCGCGCTTGCGGGTGACCTTGCGGTCGGCCCACCAGATCGCGCCGCAAAGCATGATGAGGTCCTGCGTCAGCGCAGTGTCGGCGGACAAACAGAAACGGGCGATGCTTTCCTGGTCGATTGCCAGCGCCGGCGACACCGCAAGCGCAGCGCCGCCATCTTCGCTGAAACGTGCGCCCAGCTGACGATCGACGTGGACGGAAGCGGCCTTGCCGGCGTGCGCGTTCATCGGCCTTGCTCCTTCGTCTTGTCGCCCGGCGCCAGCACTTCATCGAGATTGAGCCCCTCGGCCTTAGGTTCGATTCTCTGCCGCTGCAGGAACGCGTCGCACATTTCGCTGATGCGCGGGTCGGTGACGGCGCTGCGCAGCGCCGCCTCGACCGCGGCGCGGTCGTAAACGCGGCCCTCGACCATGCGGCAGTCGAATTCGCGCATGTAGCTTTCGCGCTGATGGCCGAGGGCCTTGTTGAGAGCGGCGCGAAAACCGTCTGCGCCCGTGGCGGCCTTGAGTTCCGCCATAAGCGTCACCTCGAAGGGCGTAGCGGGCTCATAGCCGGCGATCAGTTCATGCGCAGCCAGGAAACTGGGCTGATCCCGCAGTCGCCGCAGCAGAGACTTCAGATCCTTGCTGAGGCCCACATTCAGTTCGTGCTCGCAGGCCTTTACCGCCGCGTCGTCGAGGCGCTCGGGGTTGGCCCGGTCGGCCGCGTTGAGGCCGAGCCGGAACAGCTCCTGCCAGACCGGCGGGCACTTGGCCGTCTTATGGAGGTCGTCACGCATGGAACCCGCCTATGAGCGAAGTCCATGCCAGTGTCAATAAATGTTGCGCTCTATTTCTGACATTGTCGGCATCTTGTCCCATCCTATACGTTTGTCAGCATATAGCATGACGACTGATGCTTAGTAAGATATCAAATTAGCTTGAAATTCAGATATCGAGCGATATATAAGACGATATCACAAACCCAGATCGATACCCTATGCAGCATCAAGTACAACTGGAGGCCTTCGGCGGCGTGCTGCGCCAGGCCCGTGAGGCCAAGGGCTGGAGCCAACGCGAATTGGCAGCCCGAAGCGGCGTCACTCAGGCCAACATCTCCAAGATTGAGACCGGGCAGGTGGATCCGCAATTCTCCACCCTCGTCGAACTCGCTCGCTTCCTCGATATCGAGATGATCTTGGCCCCCCGCCAGGCGACGACGGCAATCGCGGCCATCATACGTGGCGCCAGCGCCGCGCATGTGCCGGCGCAAGTGGCGCGCGACCTCGAGCGCATCAACTCCGCGGCGCGCATCATGCGCCAGAGCGCTGAAGGCGTGCTGGCCGACGCGCCGGCCTCCTTTCACCAAACCGTGCAGCGCTTGGGCGAAACCGCAGCGCCGCTTGCGCTCGCTGGCACGTCATTCGCCGCGCCGTTCGCGGCGCGGGAATTATCGCGCATCGCCGCCCAAGTGAGCGCCGCGCAAAAGCTGGTGACGCCGGCAGCCAGCGCCAGAAGCGGCTTCGCTCAGCACAATCCAAAAATGATAGAGCAGGCGGAACGTCGCTTGGCGGAGGCGGTGCGAGCGCTCGCCGTGCTGCGCAACACCGTCGTTCACCGCGCCGACGAAGAACAGCGCCCAGCCTATGTGCTCGACGACGAGGAGGACGCGTGATGGCGCCGTCGCTCAATATCCTTGAGGTTCTGCTTGGTGATCGCGTCATCGGCACACTCACGCGCCTCGACGCCGACCAAGTCCTCTTTGCGTTCAATCAGGACTTTATCGACGACCAGGCGCGCCCAACGCTTTCGCTTTCCTTCAAGAGCGCGGCGGGGAGCCTGATCACGCAGTCGCGCCAGACGCAAACCAAACTGCCGCCGTTCTTTTCTAACCTGCTGCCGGAAGGGGCCTTAAGAGAATACCTAGCCAAACGCGCGGGCGTGAACCCCGAGCGCGAGTTCTTTCTGATTTGGGTGCTGGGCCAAGATCTGCCCGGCGCGCTTGTTGTGCGACCAGCCGATGGGCAGACTTTGCCACCGGGTCTCGAAGATGAACTCGCGCCGCGCCAATCTAACGCGCCGCTGCGCTTCTCGCTTGCCGGCGTGCAGCTCAAATTCTCGGCGCTCGAACGCGCCGCTGGCGGGCTCACCATTCCAGCGCGCGGCGTCGGGGGAGAGTGGATCGTGAAGCTCCCCTCGCTTGCGCACGCTCATGTGGTCGAAAACGAATTTGCAATGATGAGCCTGGCGTCCGCGGTTGGGATCGAGGTCCCGGAGTTTCGCATGGCCTCGCTCGATGAGGTTGAGGGCCTGCCGGAGGGGCTGCCGGCGACGCAACCAAACGCCTTCGCGATCCGCCGCTTTGATCGCACGCACGAGGACGGCGGCAAGATCCACATGGAGGATTTCGCTCAGGTGTTTGGGCTTTATCCGGCGCGCAAATACGGCGCTTTGAGCTACGCCAACATCGCCAAGGTGATCTGGACCGAAGCCGGGGAGGACGATGCGCGCGAGTTCGTGCGCCGGCTCGTGTTCAATGCGCTGATCGGTAACGGCGACATGCACGCCAAGAATTGGTCGCTTATCTATCGTGACGGGCGAAGCCCAAGGCTCTCGCCCGCGTACGATTTCCTTTCGACCTTATCCTACATCGAAGGCGATGGGCTGGGATTGAAGCTTGGGCGCGTGAAGGCGTTCTCCAAGCTGACCTGGGACGAATTCGACTATCTCGCCGCCAAGGCAGGCCTGCCGCAGCGCCTGGTCGCGACCACCGGTCTTGAGACCGTCGAGCGGTTTCGAGACACTTGGACAAAAGAAGCCGCGCATCTGCCCTTGCCTGACGCCATCCGCGCGCCGATCGAGGCGCACCTGAGCAGCATTCCCATCGCACAACGACGTTCATGACGGTGCATCGCAGCCCGCCCCCCGGACTGACGCTGTTTCCCATTGTTGCCGTTCAGTTTGGGCGATCCCGCCGGCATGCGCCGGCGGTCGGGCTGTCGTTGCTTCGCCACCGAGCCCCGCGTCGCGGTCTCGGCCTGTCGGCGTCCATCCCTATCGCAAGACCCGCGCCCACCCGCCCCAGACGAAACCAGGTGAGCGATGGACGAAGGCGCGCTTTCATCAGCGCATGGCGCGTGTGCGAGCAATCAAAGCGGCGCTGCTGGCAGCAGCTTTGGGTTTGGCCGCGCTGGGCGCGGCTACATTGGCTCAACGCGACCTCATCATCTTCAACCACAGCCCGTCCATTCCGGTGGGCTTGTATGTGCGTGCTGACGCCGATGTGAGGTTTGGCTCGATCGTCACGGTAAGAGCACGCGACGTCGCGCCGCGAGAGGCGGCGCAGCGGAACTTTGTTGGAGAGCGTGATCGCTTTCTCAAACGCGTCGCCGCGATCGGAGGTGACGAGGTATGCGGAGACGGCCGCGATCTTCGTGTCGAAGGTCGAATTGTTGCGACGATCTTGGACGATTCCGAGCGCGCCACGCTGACCGGATGGACCGGATGCCGCAGATTAGAACACGACGAAATTCTCCTCTTGGGCGATAGCGCTGACAGCTTTGATGGACGTTATTGGGGTCCGATCAGCGCGCGTTTGATCGAAGGCGTTTGGCGCCCGCTCTAGCAATTTTCATACGCGAGGAATCATGGCGCCATTCGTGACAACACTTCTGCGCGCGATAACGATGGTTGGTGTGCGAGGAGGGAAGTGGTGAGGTTGGAAGTAGTGCGGTGGAGAGCAAGATTAAGGGCGCGGCAGGTTTTCTTCTGAGGCTTGCAGACGCTGGAGATTTGAAGCGGCAAGGTTGATTTTGGTGCAGCAGAAATCGCCGCAACGGCGTGATTTCAAACACGAGCGCCGCCGCAATGCCGAAAGCTTCGGTTTCGGAGATGTTGCGCACTTCGCCGCTGATGCGGCCGAATGAGCGTGACCACGCGCTCGCTGCCGTTCGCGACATGCAAGTGTTCCGCGACAATGACATTGTGCGCGGCACGGTGAGTAAGGGGCGACAATCGCCCAACGCGAGGAGCGGCAATCTCGGCACTCAGCTCTCGAAGCTCATGTCCGAAAGTAGAGCCCGCGGGCGCCGCACTCGCTTTAGAGGCGCTAATGCGGCGTTTGGCGCGGATGTTCGTCAGCGCGTGGTGGCGACAGTATTCTATCAGGGTCATGGCGGCGGCGGGGTTGGCAGGTTGCTGGCGCATGGTAAATATCTCGAACGCGATGGCGCTGGGCCCGATGGCGAGAAAGGGCAGTTCTATGACCGCGAGCATGACGAAGCTCAGATAGGCCAACGGCTCGAGGAGTGGGCGAAGGCCGACAAACGACACTTCCGGCTGATGCTGGCGCCGGAGAGCGGGGCGAGGATCGAGGATCTGAAGGATTTTACCCGCGCGACGATGGCGCGGATGGAGCGTGATCTGGGCATGCCGCTCGATTGGATCGCCGTCGATCACCACAACACCGACAATCCCCATGTCCACATCATCTTGCGGGGCCGCCGGCGCGACGGGCCCGATCTCATCATTCCGCGTGATTATGTGACGCAAGGCCTGCGCTACGCAGCGCGCGACGTGGCCACCGAAATGTTGGGCGACCGCGGCCGCGAAGACGAGCGGTTGGCGTTGGAGCGCGAGACGCGGGCCGCGCGTCACACGCGTCTCGACCATTTGCTCGAAGCGGAACTGAAGCCTGGCCGACCCGTGCGCATTCAGGCGGTGGGGCGCAAGCTGGAGCCGGTACTACGCGCCGCCCTGCGCAACCGCGTGCGCGAATTGGCGCGGCTGGGGCTGGCGCGGGAAGAAAAGGGCGACCGCTTCCGCTTTGAACCCGATTGGACGGATCGCCTGAAAGCGATCGGACGCGGCTTGGACATTCGCCGGCGATTGGGACGTGAACTCACGCCAGGCGGAGGCAAGCTCAAACTCTATCGAAGGGGTATGGGCCGGATCATCGGCGAGGCGCTCGAAGTGGGCCGCCGCGGCGACGGTCCGGGGAAGGCGTATGCGATTGTGCGCACCGCGGCCGGGCCGGTGTTCGTGAACCTGCGCACGCGAGCGATCGCGGGGCTGGAGCCTGGGGGTATTGTGGCGATCGAGCCGCAGCCGCACACGGGCAGAGGTGTGCGCGCTCGCGCCGACGTGCTGTCTGCGTTGCCGCTCGACCAGCAGCTCAGCGCCCAGGCTGAAACAGAACTCGATCGCGAACTTGCACGCGCCATCGCGGGTGAGACACCAAGGCTGCCGCAGATACCTGCTGTTCGCGACGCTCTGACCGCGCGCATGAATTGGCATGAGCAGGAGAGGACAGGCGGACGCGATTTAACCGGACGATTTGAGTTTACGGACGGCGCGCTCAAGCGCTTGCGAGAGGCCGAACTGGCTCGAGAAGCAGGCGCGTTCGCCAAACAAGCCGGCAAGCGCCTCATCTCGCTCGATGACGGCATGGAGCGCGAATGGACAATGCGCGGTATGACGACTTTGCATCAGGGGCGCTTCGCCCTGCTGGAGCGCAATGACGCGGTTGCGCTCTTGCGGCTTTCCCGCGCTCAGCAGCTGACCATTGGCAAGAACTATTCGATCTCTCTGATGCAAGGAAAGGTGAAAGCCGCGCCGTCGCTCGGGCTCGAACGCTGATTTCACTTTTCTCTCGGTGCGCGAGTCGGTGCGTGTCGAGCGGCAACAATGGGCAACAGCGCGCAACTGACGACGTACCACGCCAGCCAACACGGCACATCGCGTGAGGCCTGGCCCACCGAGGGGTGTTGCATCGTGTTGCAGCGAGTGACCGAGGCGCGAGAAGACCCAACAATCGCGCTGCTCAACTCGGGGGCTAAAGCAGTTTATTGGCGTCATCATCCAACGCAAACTGCAACGAACGTTGATCGTGTCGCTCGATTTTGTTGCCGTGATGAAGGAAGCTGCCGCCACCGCGCCGGAATTCGAACCAAGGCTTGTCACCGGGCCGATCGCGCTGCGCTATCTGGGCGGCGAACGGCCCGAGCGTTTTGGCGTGCACGCCATCCAGGGTAAGCGCCAGCGCCTCTATGATCGACGAGCGATCGATGCAGCGCTTGATCGCATCGCCGGACTTGAATCTGCGCAAGAAGGAGCCGATCCTCCGCAGGACGCATTTGAAGCGCTTGTAGAAGAATGGCGCTGAAATCGAGGCTTTGAACCCGTGGCGACGTTTCAGATCCGAGGACTGAATCTCAACATCAGGAAGGTCTATGCGGACGGCCGCGTGGGCTATCGTCATTATCACAAGCGCGGCAAAGGCGCGGTCTGCATCGGCGAGACCCCGCACAAGCTCAAAGGCGATCTTCCCGCCGAGATGCTCGAGCGCGCGCTGGCTGCTGCAAAAGCTGAGCGTGCGCCTCCGCCACCGGTTGTCGGGAAAACGCTGCGCGCGCTCTTCGACGAATGGCAGAACTCCGCGGAGTATCGCGCCGAGGTGCGCTCGCCGAACACGCGCCAACTGCACGATGACAATATCGATAAGTGGTGCGCTGGAACCTATACGAGCGAGCGAGGCGCCGAGAAAAAGTTCGGCGACATGCCGTATATCTTGGTCGAGCAAGATTGGGCCAAGGACAAGCTTCTCACCTTCCGGGATCGCCACTCGGTGGGATGGCGCCCGTGCAAGGTGGCGGCAGCCGAGGCGAACAAGGCGGGACGTGGAGACGATTTCCCGGCCAAGCCGAAGCTCGGCGCGTTTTTCATCCGCACCGATGGGCCTAAGCCCTATGGCTTTCAGTTTCGCGAGACGCCCAAAGCGGCCGATCACCTCTCCAGCACGCTGGGATCATGCCTGTCGTGGGCGAAGCGACGCGGCAAGATCAAGATCAATCCGATGGAGGGAGTCGAAAAGCTTTATCGCAGCGACCGTGCGATGATCATTTGGGAAGCTGAGCACCTGAAACAATTGCAGGCGGGAGCGGCGGTCGAACCGGCGCGTCAGTGTCCGGCGCAAATTTGGGATGGCGTGTTGGGTGCAGCGCTGACCGGGCTCGCTCTCGTCGATCTCATCCGTTTGCGTTGGCCCATGATCCTCGATGAGGTGATTGATCTCGCGGGCGGCCGCACCAAAACCGGTACGGAAGCGATGCCGCCAATCCTGCCCGAGACGCGGATGCTGTTTGAGCGCATTCGCCGGGACCAGATAGAGGCAAAGACCTACGACCCCGAGGGATTCGTGTTTCTCAACTCGCGCGGCAAGCCGTGGACGCCTTCGGGCTTCGGCGGATCGTTCCAGGACGCCAAGGCGGCGGCTGGGATCGGCGGCGAGCGCCACTTTCACGATCTGCGCGGAACAGCGGCGACGATGTTCGTCGCCAGTCCGCGAAACTATAGCGACCTGCAGATCGACTTGTTCATGGGCTGGAAAGAGGGAGAGGGGGCCCGGATTCGGCGCAAATACGTCAACGCCCGCAATGTCGCCAAGGGCTTGCAAGCGCTGCTGGAAGGTGAGACACGCCAATCCATCGCCGCAGTTGCGGGATAAGACTGGGCTGAATAGGGGTTTAGCTCAGCTGGTAGAGCGGCGCGCTCCAAACGCGTAGGTCGGGAGTTCGAGTCTCTCAACCCCTGCCAGCCCGGTCCGAACAGAGCGTCATCGGCCGCAAGATTTGCAGGTCAGCCCGTTGAAGGGGGCTGGACTGAACGCCCTTGCATCGGTATCCGAGACGCCGTCAATGCCCGTCCTTCGTGAAGGGCATGCATGCTTTCCCTTGAGGTGAGACGGCAGCCCCGCCCCATGGTGGGAATCTGAGGCATTGGCGAAAGGGCAAGTTTGCGCTCTCGGCACAGTTCGGGAACGAGAACAGGCACGGAACAAGAACGTGGAGACCGACCCAATTGCAAACCGAGTTGCAAACTGCGGAGTTTGGAACAGATCGGAACTCAAAAAAACGAAGCTAAAACAAGGTATAGGAGTTTAGCTCAGCTGGTAGAGCATCGGTCTCCAAAACCGAGGGTCGTGGGTTCGAGTCCCTCAACTCCTGCCATCCCTGCCTTGTCTCAAGGCCGGGCCGGCCCGATGTGAAGCGCTTGAGAAGTAATTAGAACCGGATGTCGATGGAAACCGCCGATCAAGACTCAGAACCGCGGCGCAGAGGCGGGCCTTTCCGCTTCTTTGGTGAAGTGCGCGCCGAGGCGCGCAAGGTCACCTGGGCGACGCGTCAGGAAGTGACGGTCTCGACGATCATGGTCGTGATCTTCGGCGTCGTGGCGGCGATCTTTTTCTTCACGGTGGATTCGATCCTGCGGTTCGGGATCGGATTGCTTTTGAACAGTCTCGGTTGATGGTCATGGTCGAAGCGCAACAAGAAGCTACTCCGCGTCCGAGTTCGGGCCGCGCACGTTGGTACATCGTGCACGCCTACTCGAACTTCGAGCAGAAGGTGGCCGAAGCGATCCGCGATCAGGCCGGGCGCCAAGGGCTCGAAGGCCATTTCGAAGATATTCAAGTGCCGACCGAGGAAGTCACCGAGATCGTGCGCGGATCGAAGAAGGTGCGCCAGCATCGCCACTTCCCAGGCTACGTGCTGGTGAAGATGGAAATGACGGACGAGGCGTATCACCTCGTGAAGAACACGCCGAAAGTGACGGGCTTCCTCGGCACGCAAAGCAAGCCGCAAGCGGTGAGCGATAAGGAAGTCGAGCGCATTCTGGGCCGCGTGGCGGAAGTCGGTGCGCAAAAGCCGCGCAACCTCATCCATTACGAAACCGGCGAGCGCGTGAAAGTATCCGACGGCCCGTTCCAGAGCTTCGAAGGCGTGGTGTCGGAAGTGGACGAAGAGCGCGGCCGCCTGAAGGTGGCGGTGATGATCTTCGGCCGCGAAACCCCAGTCGATCTCGAATACGCGCAGGTCGAGAAGCTGCGTTAGTCCATCAGGACGTAGCGGATTGGCACGCGCACCAGCGAGCCGATGACGGCGCGCGGCTCTTCTTCAACGGTGCGAACCACATAAAGACGCGAGAGGCGCAGCGCCGCTTGGCCGAAGCCTTGCTCCGGCGGCGTTTCGGTTTCGACGGCGCATTCGAGTTTGCGCTCGCCCGTGATCGTGCAGAGCAGGGTGACGTAGCCTTCAACCCCATTCGCCAAAGCGGCGACAGGATAAGTGTCGCGGAAGTCGGCGGCGCTCGGCTGTTGCTCGGCCCAGGAAACGGGTTGGACATATTGCGCGGCGGCAGGCTGCGCGAGCAGCGCAAACAAGGCGGCGATCATGAGCAATCGTCGTGTCATGGGTCTACCAGCAAGGCGGCGAGATCGGCGCTGACGTCAGTATCGGCATCGGTGATGACGTAGGCTCGCGCCAACAGTGTGGCGTAGAACATGAACGCACGCTTGCGCGCTTCTGGCTGCGCGAGCCCCATCTCGCCGAACAGCTGCGCATAATATTTGAGCCGAACGCGGTCGATGTGCTGCACGGCTTTGGCCGCATTGGCGTCGCGCTGCGCCCAGAGGCGGATGGCGAGTTCGATGGCGGCGGCGCGCTTGGAGCGCGGCGTTGAATTTGGCAGCGCCAGCGTCTGCTTCAGCCGCTCGTCCGGCGCCGAAGTGCGGCTCTCGATGCGTGAGCCGATCTGGTAGCTGGCGCGCTTGCGCCATTCCTTCAGCATCGCTTGGTGCAGCGCTTCGCGATCCTTGAAGTGCCAATAAAAGCTGCCGCGGGTGACGCCCAAGCGCTTGGCCAGCGGATCGACGCGCACCGCATCGATCCCGCCCTCGGCCAGCATTTCGAACGCCGCGTCGATCCAGGCGGCGGTGTCGAGAGAAGGCGATGCTGCGGTGCGGCGCGGGCTGGCGGTGCTCATGATCCAACCTGTGTAATTTGCGCTACGGCGAGCCCGCAATGATGCACGCGCGCCACAGTGCGGGAACCACGCTCACCCAAGGGCAAAGTCACCTTTGTCAAAATCGTGGCGACGTGGCTATATCAACATACACTTGTGTATGGTGGCGTCCAAGACCACCCGCGCAAGCGGCGATCAAATTCGCGGGAGGGAATGTCATGAAGAAATTGGGGGACGCGCGTAGCGCGTCTGGGCTTCGGCTGACGACGGCGCTTTCCATGGTGCTGGGTGCGGCCGCTTTTGCGACGCCAGCGATGGCGCAAAGCACTGATGCGGTGTCGGACGAAATCGTCGTCACCGCGCTGAAGCACGGCGAACGCAACGTGCAGGATGTGCCGGTGGCGGTGACGGCGTTCGGCGCCGATCAGCTCGACGCACTGAACTTCAACGATCTGCAGAGCCTCACCTACACGATCCCGAACGTGCAGCTGGAAGATATCGGCACCAGCCCGGGCGTTGCGAACTTCGGTATTCGCGGCCTCGGCATCAACAGCTCGATTCCTTCGGTCGATCCCACCGTCGGCGTGTTCATCGACGGTATGTATATCGGCATCAACTCGGGCGTGCTGACGGACAATTTCGATCTCGCCGGCATTGAAGTGCTGCGCGGACCGCAAGGCATTCTGTTCGGCCGCAACGTCACTGGCGGCGCGATCGTGATGCGTACGCGGGCGCCGACGGACGAGCTGGAAATCCGCGGCCGCGTTGCGGTTGAAACCGGGCTCAACTATTTCGCCGATCTCTCGATCTCCGGCCCGATCGCGCCGGGCATTCTGAGCGGCAAGATCGCGGCGTATTGGAACGAGGATGAGGGCTGGTTCGAAAACGATTTCGACGGCTCGCAACACGGCCAAAGCGAAACCGGCATCCTTCGCGGCGCGCTGCGGCTGACGCCAAACAACAATTTCGAGATGATCCTGCGGGCTGAGCAGGGCAACATCACCGGTGACGGCCCTGCTGGCCAGAACCACGCCCGCTTCTCGCGCGACTCGTTCGACTTCTCGATCAACAATCGCGGCTTCTCCGACGGCGCCTGGGAGCAGGCGATCCTCGAAACCAATTGGGATGTGGGCTTCGGCGACGGCACCATCACCAACATCACCGGCTATCGCGCTTATGACGGCCGCTCCGGCGGCGACATCGACGCTTACACGCTGAGTGCGTTCCACTCACGCGCGCTGATCGAGCAAAGTCAGTGGAGCAATGAGCTGCGTTATGCCGGCACGTTCGGGCCGGTGGACGTGGTCGCTGGCCACTACATGTTTGAGCAAGATCTGCTCTACATCGAAGAACGCGCGCTCCCTGCGCTTGGCGTGCCGTTGCGCGTCGGCGGCGGCGAGGGCGAGTTCTCGACCTGGGGCATGTTCGCCAACGCCGATTGGCACCTGACCGAAGAACTTACGCTGAACCTCGGCGTGCGCTACACGCACGAAGAAAAGTACGCGCGCGTTTCGCGTATCCGCCGTGCTGCCGACAACCTCGACGGTGCGGTCGTGGTGCCGGGTGAAGGTGTGATCGGCGGCAATCTCGACGCCGGCACGCTCGCGTTCTCGGACTCGCCGTTTGATCTTTCCTGGAACGACACCTCGCCGCGCATCGGCATCCAGTGGCAGCCGACGCCGGAGACGAACATCTACGCGTTTGCGGCGCGTGGCTTCCGTTCTGGCGGCGTGAACTTCCGCGTCACCACGTTCGGTGTTCCGCCGTGCCCGGCCGTTCCGGTCTGCTCGCCTGGCGGCACGGCGCAGCCGCCGACGTCGTTCGATTCCGAACAGCAGACGTCTTATGAAATCGGCTGGAAGCAGGATTTCCTCGACGGCCGTGCGCGCGTGAACTTGGCGATCTTCCACAACGAGATCGACGATATGCAGCGTGAAACGAACCTGCCGGGCCCGTCGGGCGTGCAGCAGGTCATCGTCAACGCCGGCGACGCGACCATCCAAGGCGCGGAAATCGAAGCCCGCTTCAACATCACCGATACGTTCCTGGTGCAGTTGCAAGCCGGCTACACGAACGGCGAATACGATCGTCTGACCGCTGACATCTCCGGTGATACGCTGGTCACTGCTGCGGACTACGCGCTCGAAATCCCGCGCCTCGCGCCGTGGACGTACGGCGTCAGCTTCCTGCACGATCTGGAAATGAACTTCGGCACGTTGTCGAGCCGCGTGAGCTACAATCACCGCGACGCCAACTTCTACACCGACAACAATCGCGGTGTGCTGAACGAGGCTGACATCATCGACGCCAACTTCACGTTCCGTCCGACGGAAGGCCCGTGGGCGCTCTCGGTGTATGGCAACAACCTGACCGATGAAGTGACGTTCGGCGGCGATACGCAGCTGCCGGATATCGCCCAGTTCGGCGGTGACGGCGCCGGCCCATTGCCGCCGCCGACCTTCTCGCCGCTAAACAAGGGCCGCGTCATCGGCGTGGAACTCACGTTCGACTTCTAAACCCTCCTAGGAAGCACTAATTCTTACGGTCGCAACTTCGGTTGCGGCCGTTTTCTTTTGTCGCAAGCGCGGTTGGCGAAAGCCGTTCCGCCGGCTGGTATGCAGGGCTAATCCGCTTCGCAAAGGAGAGGGATCGGCTGTGCGCACTTTTGGATCGATTTTGGCCGCCGCGGCGCTGTGTGCGTCGCCCGCATTTGCGCAGGAGAGCGACGAGATCGTCGTCACCGCCGCCAAGCACGGCGAGGCGCGGGCGCAGGATTTGCCGATCACGATGAACGCGTTCAGCGCCGACGATCTGCGCGAACGCAATGTCGAGGATTTGCAGAGCCTCAGCTACGCGATGCCGAACGTGCAGTTCGAAGATGTCGGCACTGCGCGCGGGGTGGCGAACTATTCCATTCGCGGCGTCGGCATCAATTCGTCTATTGCGTCGGTCGATCCGGCTGTCGGGCTTTTCATCGACGGGATGTATGTCGGCGTGAACGCCGGCTCGCTGACTGACATGTTCGATGTCGAGGCGGTTGAGGTTCTGCGTGGGCCGCAAGGGGCGCTGTACGGACGCAACGTTACGGGCGGCGCCGTGCTGGTGCGCACGCGGGCGCCGACGGATGTGTTTGAGGCGCACGGGCGCGTGGCGGTGGAGACCGGGACCAATTTAATCTCGGAAGCGGCGATCGCCGGGCCGTTGGCGGAAGGCGTGTTGGCGGGACGGCTAAGCATCTATCGCGCGGACGATGATGGTTGGCTTGAGAACGATTTCGACGGATCGAGCTTCGGTCGCAACGAAACGAGCATCTATCGCGCCGCATTGCGCTTCACGCCGTCGGCGGATTTTGAAGCGCTGTTGCGTGTAGAGCAGGGCAATATTCATGGCGACGGGCCAGCGGGGCAGAACCACGCTTCGTTCGATCGCGGCAGCTTCGATTTCGCCATCGACAATCGTGGTTACGCCGCGACTGATTGGGAGCAGGCGATCCTGGAGATGAACTGGCGCGTTGGCTTCGGCGATGGCGTCATCACCAGCATTAGCGGTTGGCGCAATGTCGAGGTGCCGTGGGCGGCTGATATCGATTCAACTTCGAGCTTTGTGTTTCACACGCGTGTGCTGAACGCGCAGAGCCAGCGCAGTCAGGAACTGCGCTATGCCGGCAGCTTCGGCGCGTTCGATGTGACGAGTGGGGTTTATTATCTCGATCAGGATTTGCTCTACATCGACGAACGCAATTTCTCGCCGACGTTCCGGCGCGTCGGTGGAGGTCAGGGTGAGTTCACGACTTGGGCGGCGTTCACGAACGTGGATTGGAACGCGAGCGAGGCGCTGACGCTCAGCGCTGGCCTGCGCTACACGCACGAGGAAAAGGACTCGCGCATTTCGCGCGTGCGCCGGGCGATCGATGATCTCAACGGGCCGGGCGTGACTGTGCCTGGCGAAGGCGTCGTTGGCGGGGATATCGATGCGCGGACGCTGAATTTCTCCGACGCTCCGTTCCAGCAGGATTGGGACGATCTTTCGCCGCGCGTTGGCGTGCAATGGCGGCCTAGCGAGGCGACGAACATCTACGCGAACTGGTCGCGTGCGTTTCGCGGCGGCGGCGCGAACTTTCGGACGGCTTCGCTGGGTCTTGCGCCCCGCGCGTATGAGCCGGAGCAGCAGTCGACGTTCGAGATTGGCTGGAAGCAGGAACTCGGCCGCGGCCGCGTGAATGCGGCGCTGTTTCACAACACGATCGAGAACATGCAACGCGAGACCAATCAGCCCGACCCGATTTCTGGCGTGCAGCAGATCGTGCTCAATGCAGGCGACGCGGTGATCTGGGGCGGCGAGATCGAAGCGCGGTTTGATGTGACGGATCGCTTCACGGTCGCGGCGCATGCTGGATACGTCGAAGGTGAGTACGACAGCATCACCGAAGATCTGAATGGCGACATCGTCATCAACGCCGCCGACTACGCGCTGGAAATCCCGCGGCTGGCGCCTTGGACCTATGGCGTCAGTGCGAGTTACACGGCGCCGATCGCAGGCGGCGAGGGCAGCGCGCGACTGAGCTATAATCACCGTGACGCGGCCTTCTACAATGACAGCAATCTCGGGCGTCTGGCCGAGGCTGATATGATCGAATTTCGCTCTATGGCGAGAACTTGCTCGATGAAGCGACGTGGGGCGGCGATACTGTGCTGCCCTCGACGGCGGCGTTCGGCTTCTCAGGCGGTGAGCGGCCGACGTTTTCGCCGCTGAACAAGGGCCGCGTGCTCGGGATCGAGCTTCGCGCCACGTATTGAGGTGATATGCTCGTGCGATGTTCGAGCATTTCATCGCTGCGCAGGCGGGCGTTTACGATCAGGTGCTGGCCGAGCTCCGCGTCGGGCATAAACGCAGCCATTGGATGTGGTTCATCTTTCCGCAATTGCGTGCGCTTGGGCGGAGCGCAACCGCGCAGCGCTATGGGCTTGAGGGAGCCGAGGAGGCGCGCGCGTATGCGGCGCACCCGGTGCTGGGCGTGCGGCTGCGCGACTGTGTGGCGCTGGCGAACGCGATCGAAGGCAAGAGCGCTAGCGCGGTGTTCGGTTTCCCGGACGATCTGAAGTTTCGCTCGTGCGTGACGCTGTTTCTGGCGGCGACGGGAGAGCACCTCTTCCAAGAAGCGCTGGATCGCTATTATGGCGGTGAGGGCGATGCGCTGACGTTGGAGGCGCTGAACGCTTAAGTGCATCCAAGGGGCGGCGTGACGGCATCCCGGTGTGGTGAGTTGAGTGGGGGAGAACCATGATGCGCGGGCTTATCTTGGCGGCGGCATGGGTGTTGGCGCTGGTTACGCCCTCGGCGGCGCAGGATACGGCGGCGCAATGGCGTGAGATTACTCGCACCGATGTGGAAGCGGCGTACGCGCTCCTGAACGAGGATCACCCGGCTCTCTCGCGCGCGATCAATGACACGGCGTTTCGAACCCGGCTCGACGAAGGCCGCGCGCTGGCGCTGCAGCGGGCTGAGCAGGTTCAAACGATCGAGGGCTATTTCGCCGTTATGGCAGGCCTCGCCAATGTGGCGCGCGATAAGCACATCTGGTGGCGCAGCCCGTACGTGGCGACGACCGTAAACTGGGCAGGGCTGATCATGACGCGGCGCGGCAATCGCTTCGTCGTGTTCTCGCATGCGGATGCTGCGACCGGTGCTTCGCTGGAAGGCGCTGCTTTAGTGTCGTGCGACGGCGTCTCGGCGGACGACTTCGCGGCGCAGAAGCTCGGCGGCTTCAGCGCGGTGTGGACGGTCGAGGCGCAGCGCATTCAAAGCGCGCCGGGGCTGCTGATCGATGGCGGCAATCCGTTCGTGCCGCGGCCCAACGCATGTGTGTTTGAGCGCGATGGGCGACAGATTGCGCATGCTTTGCAATGGCGCGAAGCGCAGCGAGCCGATTTGCTCGCTCTGACGCGTCCAGCGCGCAATCGCGGCGCGGCGGGGTATGGTGTGCGCGCGTTCGACGGTGGCATGTGGATTGCGCTGCAGGGGCTTGGCGATCAAGCGGCGCCGGTGGTTGAGGCGGTGCGGGCGCAGCAAGCGCAATTGCGCGCGGCGCCGGTCGTGGTGCTCGACATGCGGGGCAATGGCGGCGGCAATAGCGCATTTGGCGATGAGATCGCGCGGGCGCTGTTTGGTGAAGGGCGCTTCCGTCATGTGGTCGGCGGCAGCGGCGAAGGGTGCAACACGGTCTGGCGCGTCTCGCCGCGCAATCTTGAGACGATGCGCAGTTACGTGACGCGCTTTGAGCAAACCAATCCGGATTTTTCGCGCGGCATGCGGGCAAGCGTGCGCGATGCCGAGCGGGCGGTGGCGCGCGACGAGGAATTCAACGGACGCATCACGTGTGACAGCAGCGGCGAGGCGTCCGGCGATGCGCCTGCGCAGGCGGCGACGGGCCGCATCGTGCTGCTGACGGATAATACCTGCTTCAGCTCTTGCCTGATCGTGGCCAATAATTTCCGCCGCCTCGGCGCGCTGCATGTCGGCCAGGCGACGGATGCGGCGACGCATTATTTTGAAGTGCGCGAAGAGCGGCTGCCGTCGGGGCTCTCATACTTCTCGACTTTGCAGGCGTTCTCGCCCGGCACGCCGGCGCAGATGGGGCCGTATGAGCCCGAGTTGCGCTACGTCGGCGACATCGCCGACACCGCCGCTTTGGAAGCGTGGGTCGCACAGGTTGCGCGGCGCTAGCGCATGAGAGCTTTGCCGCGCGGCGCTGGCTAAGGGCGGAGAAGCGGTTCAACGTGGCGCAGGTTCGGAGCGCCGCTATTGCCTTTGCCTCATCTGCTGCTGGCTGTCGCTGTGATGGCGGTGTGGGGCACGAACTTTGTCGTGATCGCGTTTGCGCTGGAGCATTTGCCGCCTCTGCTGTTGGCGACGCTGCGGTTTGCGCTCGTGTTCGTGCCGATGGCCTTCTTCGTGAAGCGGCCGAACGTGCCGCTCTCAAATCTTGCCGCGTATGGCGTGCTGATCGGGGCGGGGCAGTTTGGGCTGTTGTTTCTGGCGATGAAGGGCGACATCACGCCGGGGCTGGCGTCGCTCGTGGTGCAGTCGCAGATATTTTTCACCATTGGGCTTTCGATGCGGACCAGCGGCGAGCGGGTGCGGACCTATCAATGGTGCGCGCTGGCGCTGGCGACATCGGGGATCGCGCTGATCTTTATCAATAGCGAAGGCTCGACGACGCCGTTGGGCCTCGCGCTCGTGCTCGGCGCGGCGTTGTGCTGGGCGCTTGGCAACATCACGGCGCGCAAAGCGGGCGGCGTGCCGATGCTGCCTTACGTCGTGTGGTCGAGCATTTTTGCGGTGCCGCCGCTCGCGGTGTTGGCGTTCGTGTTCGAGGGCTGGCCGGCGATCGAGCAGGGGCTGCGCAGCGCAGACGCCGCATCGTGGACGGCGGTGGTTTGGCAATCGGTCGGCAACACCATGTTTGGCTACACGGCGTGGCAGTGGCTGCTTTCGAAGCACCCGGCCGCAGTGGTGACGCCGATGGCGCTCTTGGTGCCGATCTTCGGCATGAGCGCGTCCGCGATCGTGCTGAGCGAGCCGATGCCGGCGTGGAAGCTTGGCGCTGCGGCGCTGGTGTTGGCGGGGCTGGCGCTTAATCTGATGTGGCCGCTGGTGCAGGCGCGGTTGCGAGCGCGGGGTTAGTCGGCTTTCGCCGAGAGCGGACAGAGCCTCAGTGTTCAGGCACGCGTTCGAGTGTCGCCGCTGCAACGCCCGGAAATATCCAGCTCAACCGGCCATCTGGCAACAACCTGACTAGAACGCCGCTCCCATCAGGTGCTCTCAGAAACAAGCCTTCTTGATACTCTTGGAACGTGACGGGCGCCCGCTGCACGCCCTGATCGTAATTCGGCGCTTGAAAGCCCATGACGATGCTGTCGGCGCTGATTTCGACACGCATGCTGGCGTCTTGCCATGTTCCGAAGACTTCGCTCGGTTCAAGCGCATAGGCCGACGATGCGCGCGCAAAAGCGACGGCGAAAGCGAGAGATCGGAGCATGCAACTTCCCCCTCAAAGCTCGCTATTTCTCGGTCGTCTTAGAGCATTGGTCAACGTCCGCTTCCGATGCCGTGGACGGCTCTCCCCCCCACCGGCGGCGTATGCTTCCGGTTTGAGCCGGAGGAGAGCCATGAGCAACGTAGTCACAATCGGGTTGGATATCGCGAAATCGGTTTTTCAGC
>LNEK01000015.1 GCA_001464425.1 Alphaproteobacteria bacterium Ga0077535 | reverse complement strand
TTTCACTGCCACATGATGATGCACATGCACTCCGGCATGTTCAACGTCGTGACCGTACGTCCTCTCGATGGCGTCGCATCATGAGAATGATCGCCGCTTTCGTTGCGCCGTTGGTTCTGGTCGCGGCAATGCCCGCCGCCGCACAAGATCACGCGCAACATGAGACCCAAACGCCCGCACCCGATCCACACGCCGGGCATGAAGCAACGCGCTCTCCGCAACCGACGCCAGCCGCCACCGGCGATGCGCAGGCCAACGCCGCTGATCTTTACTTTGACCCCACTCTCATGGCGCGGGCGCGCGAACAATTGATCACCGAGAATGGCGGCATGCGCACACACGCCATCATCGTCGAACGCTTAGAGGCGGGTTTTGACGACGACAGCGAAACTTATGCCTGGCACGCGCAAGGCTGGTACGGCGGCGACACTCATCGCTTTTGGTGGAAATCCGAAGGTGAAGGCGCGTTCGAAAATGAACTCGAAGACGCCGAACTTCAGCTTCTCTATAGCCGCGCGGTCACACCCTATTTCGATCTTCAAGCCGGCGTCCGCCAAAGCTATCTTGAGGGCGAAGACCGCACCGATCTCGTGCTCGGCGTTCAGGGCCTTGCGCCCTATTGGTTCGAAGTCGGCGCAGCAGCGTTTGTCTCGGCCGAAGGCGATGTAACTGCACGCGCAGAAGCCGAGTATGACCTTCGCCTCACGCAAAGGCTCATCCTTCAGCCAAGCGCTGAACTCAATTTCGCGGCGCAAGATATCCCCGATCTCGACATAGGCGCGGGCTTCACCGACGCCGAAGTTGGTTTGCGCCTGCGATACGAGTTCAGTCGGCGCTTTGCGCCCTATGTCGGCGTTGAATGGACAAGCGCTCTCGGCGAAACCCGCAACATTCGCGAAGCCTTCGGCGAAGACACCCAATCAACTCGCACGGTAATCGGTTTGCGCGCCCTCTTTTGATCCCAACGGAGAAATTCATGTCCAAACTTCCTCTCATACTCGGCGCGCTGCTTGTACTCTTTGCAACCGCGCCGCTGGCGTCGGCGCAGCACGACCACGACGGCCACGGCGCGCACAGCGCCGTTCAAACCAACCCGGCGGACGGCGCGATGGGCGCGGCCCCGGAAACGTTCAGCGCCACGTTCGAACATCCAATGCGCTTGACGGGCCTCGTCATCACGCCAAGAGGCGGCGATCCGATCGCCGTGGCTATTCCTGCGAGCGAGGCCGCGACGTCCGTGGGCATCGCGCTGCCGCGTCTGTCGCCGGGCAATTACACATTCGCCTGGACCGCGAGTGGCGCCGACAATCACACGATGACTGGCCGCGTCCGCTACATGGTGCATTAAGCGCTGCTGGAGAAACCCAAAATGAAACGCCTCTTACTGGCGCTTGTCGCGGCCTCGCTGCCAATTGCTGCTGTGGCGCCGGCGCTGGCGCACACCGCCGTGCGCGAAACCAGCATCGCCGAGAACGCCACGCTTTCTGCGTCACCTGAAAGCTTCACCATCACATTCTCCGCCGTAACGGGACTGGCGAACGTGACGCTCACGAACGCAGCCGGACGCGAAGTCGCGCTCGACTACATGCCCCCGCGTAACCGGGCCGCGTCGTTCACGATCCCACTGCCGGCGCTGGCGCCGGGTGCCTACACGATCTCTTGGCGAACGATGGCCAGCGACGGCCATGTCATGCCAGGCGCTGTCCGCTTCACGGTCGCTGGGTAGTGGATGCCGATCCTCTCGCGCCCGCGCTGTTTGTCGTCAAACTCGGGCTCTACGGATCAACTTTGCTGGCTGCCGCTCTTGGCCTGCACACTAGCTTGAACGTCCTCGGAGCCGGTGACCACGCGCGGGCGATGCGCAGCGCGACGCTTGCAGGTTTGGGCGCACTCGTCTTCGCGGCGCTTCGACTTGGACTCGCAAATATGCAATTGGGCGGCGTCGATGCACTAATCGATCCCGCAGCATTGTCATGGACGTGGCCAGCTCTAGGCTCTAGTTCGACAGCAATCGCCATCGGCGCTGTTGCACTCGCAACCGGGTGGCGACTGCGCTCAAGGATCGCCGCCGGCATCGGCGCGGTTGCGCTGGCTCTCTCCTTTGGTCTGACCGGACACAGCCAAGCTCTGGACTCTCCAGACCTCGCGCCATGGGCCGTAGCCTCGCATGTGCTGATCGCTGCCTTTTGGCTCGCGGGGCCGATAACGCTCTGGCCGGCGCGCAATCTTGATGACGCAACGGTCACCGCGCGCGTGACTCGTTTCTCCAACTTTGCGGTGGCTGCCGTTCCCCTCCTCTTCGTGCTTGGGCTTTGGCTGGCGCTATTGCTCGCCGGCGGCTGGGCGGCGCTGTTGACGAGCCTCTACGGCCAACTGCTACTCGTCAAGCTTGGCGCCGCAAGCTTTGCGCTGGCGCTCGGCGCTTACAATAAAACGATTATCACGACGCGATTGCGTACTACTCCACAAGCCGGACGGCGCGCGCTCAAACTAACGCTTGGCCTCGACGCCGTTCTCTTTCTGATTGCGCTAGGCTCCATCGCCGCAGCAACCAGCTTGACGGGTCCGCCGTCGCCTTAACGTTTCGACTGGGGGAGTTTTCATGTCGCTCGCACGTCTTGCATCCTTCGTCCACAAGTGGCTCGCTCTGCTCGTCGGCGTTCAGATCGTATTTTGGGTCGTCAGCGGGCTCTTCTTCACGCTGATCCCTATTCAGCAAATACGAAGCGAGAACTTAGTCCGGCCCGCACAGGCTCAAACGATCGACACCGCAACGTTGGCATCGCTGGCGAGCTTGCGCGGAGACCAAAACGCGCTGCCCACGAAGCTTACGATCGAGAGGCGCCCCATAGGCCAAGTCGTCGTAGCCGAATTCGGCAACCAGTCGCCGATCCTCTTCGACGCCAATACGCTCCAGCGCCTTTCACCGTTTAACGCGGAGCAAGCCAGCGCCGTCGCGCGTGCGCACGTCACATTGGTCTCGGAACCAACAGATGTCACTCTCGTGACGGAGGAGTCTGCCGAATATCGCGGCGCGCTGCCCGCATGGCGCGTGCAATTCCCAGACGGCGGCTTGTCGGTCTACGTCGCGCAGAACACGGGGGCGGTCACCGCGCGCCGTTCTGATCTGTGGCGGATCTACGATACGCTTTGGGCGCTGCACATCATGGATTGGGAAAACCACGAGGACTTCAATCACCCGCTGATCATCATCGTCACAGTGATCACTCTCCTCTCGGTAATCGCCGGCATCGTGCTTATCCCCTATCGGATTCGCTTTCGATCGCGTGCAAAACCGTCGGCTTGACAGCTCCCGCCCGAACTTACTTCCGATGTCTCCAGAGGTCAGAGAAATTCGCTCTCACGTTACCTGTTGAGATCAGCAGACCTTATGGTACGCGCCTCCTGGTTGAGCGAGCCGCGCTAGGTCCGCGTTCGCATGAGGTCGGCGCCAACTATAACGCCATAGGATGCGTGCAGCGCGTAGATCACAAACGCGCCCGCGACATTCATGGTGACAACGCTACTGGCGAGCAGCCCCACAGGAACCGCCCCAGCAACCAGCCCGAGTACGCCGATAAACCGGCGCAGCCCGCGTTCGTGCAGCAGACCGAAACTCCAAAGCGCGAACGCCAACGAGGTCGCATAAACACCGCCGTAGGCCAGCGCCTGATTGAGTTCCCAATAAAGGCGCAACACGTCCCGCGAAACACCCTCCTCAAATGCAGCCGGCGCGGCAAAGCCGTTGATGGTGGCCGCGAGCAGATTTGCCCCCACGCCTGCGCCATAGATGACGAGCGCTGCAAGAATCGAGAACCGACCGAGGCCGCGCAGCATCGCGTGCCGCGCGTATCCTGAGAAAATCAGCAACACGAGCGCCATCATGCCACCGTGCACAAGCTGATTCAGACCTGAATGCCCTGGACCGCTTGGATGATGCGCCATGACGACAATCGACAGAACTGATGCTGCCGCGAGAACTCCACCCGCGAGCCGATCGCCCGTATTTGTCGCAGCCTGCATTCGCCCCTCCATGACTCTGGTCGAAAAGCCATTTAGGATGCGGCGGCGGCAGCGCCGTACGGACTAATGCGGTGAAAAGTTCGATCGGCGAGGATTTATGGATCGACCAGAGACAAACGCTCGGCGTGCCATCATCAACGCCTTCAATCGATTGGTCTTGGCGACGCGCCGCACGCGGCCACCGGTGAAGCAATTGTTGCGGGAGGCGGGAGTCGCCCGCTCCACGCTGTACAGCCACTTTGCTGACCGGGATTCGCTGTTGCTGGAGGCAATGGGCGGCCCACTCTCCGTCATCGCAGACGCCGCCGTTGGCGCAGCCGACCAACAAAGGCTCGTCAAGCTACTGGAACACTTTTGGGATCAGCGACGTGGCGCACAGGACATCTTGATCGGCCCACTCGCTCGTCGCGTGGTTCGAGAACTCGGCCAATTGATAGTGGCGCGCGACACTGCCCTTGGTCGCGACGATGCGATCCGCATCGCAGACAGCTTGCTTGGCTTTATAAGGCTCTGGATCTCGGGCGAAACCCCATCGTCCGCCGCTATCCTCGCTCAGAAGATGATCGCAAGCGCTGCAGCCCAGCGCGCTGCCCTAGCTTAGCGTTCGCCCGCTATGGCCACCATTGCCTGAGCGGCCGCCAAAACGAACGCTCTCGAAGATACGAAGTCATGACGCTATAGCGGTGCTACAATTGCGCATGTTCTCACCACTGCGTCACCCGAGCTACGCGCGTTTGTTCAGCGCTCAGGTAGCTGCTCTCCTGGGAACCGGCCTGGCGACCGTCGCACTTGGCCTCCTCGCCCACGAGATCGCTGGGGCGAACGCTGGCGAAATTCTTGGCGCCATGCTGGCGCTCAAGATGGTGGCGTATGTGGCGGTTGCGCCGATCGCCAGCGCACTTGCCGCCCACGCCCCACGCAAGACCCTGCTGATTGCGCTCGATCTTGTTCGCGCTGGGGTGGCGGCCTCACTGCCATTCGTCAACGAGCCTTGGCAGATTTACGCGCTGATGACGCTGCTCTACGCGGCGTCCGCGTCGTTCACACCCGCGTTTCAAGCGATGATCCCGGACGTCCTGCCGAATGAGCAAGACTACACGAAGGCGCTTTCGCTTTCGCGGCTTGCGTCTGACCTGGAAAGCGTTGCCAGCCCTGTCCTCGCGGCGCTCCTCTTGTCAGTGCTAAGCTTCCACCAACTCTTCGCCGGCACCGCCCTGGGCTTTATCGCCTCAGCGCTTTTGGTCCTTGCCACAACATTCCCTGCACTGAGGAGCGCGGCTTCCAGGCCGTTCGTGCGGCGGCTCACAGCTGGCCTAGTGCTCTTCCTCCGAACCCCCAGATTGCGCGGGCTCGTGGCGCTTTCGCTGGCCTCTGCCGCTGGCGGCGCGATGGCGTTTGTGAACACCGTTGTTTTAGTCCAGTCAGATTTTGGACTGGATCAGCAAGCAACCGCGTGGGCGCTTGCTGCGTTCGGGCTGGGATCGATGATCGCGGCCGTCTCGCTTCCGCCGCTGCTCGACCGTTTCCCTGACCGGCGGGTGATGCTGGCCGGCGCACTGTTGATGGCGGCTCTGCTGGCAATCGGACCGCTCGCGGTCTTGGGCTATCCCGGCCTGGTGACGATGTGGATTTTGCTTGGCGCCGGATATTCCATGACGCTGACGCCCGTCGGCCGCGTCCTACGCCAATCATCACAAGCGGAGGACCGCCCTGCGCTTTTTGCAGCTCACTTCGCCCTAAGTCACGCCTGCTGGCTTATCGCTTATCCAGTGGCGGGCTTCGTTAGCACGTCGTTGGGGGTCGATGCCTCGTTTATAGCTCTGGCATGTCTGTGCTCTGTAGGCGCGATCGGTGCGGCGCTTGCTTGGCCGTCGCACGAATCAGAACAAATCGCTCATCGCCACGACGATCTCTCAGCAGATCACCCGCACCATGCTGGGGCTGTGGAGACGCATACGCACGCCTACGTCATCGACGAACTACATCGACGCTGGCCGTCGCAGTGAGTTCCTATTGGCCGGTATAATTGGCTGCGATGTAGACGCCACTATAGGTCAGCATAACGTAGAGCGTGCGCTCAGCAGGATCAGCGATGCCGTTGTTCTGAAACGTCACAACCCACTCATCCGCGCCGTTGCGCTGACGCAGCAACGCCGAAGTTGGCTCGATGCTTCCCCAACTCGCCGGAATAGCGTTGCGCTCGACCATGCGGCCCACGACGTAGCTTGCGCTGTTAAGCGCTAGCAGGCGCGGGTTCTCTTCCTCGACCATGTCGTGCTCTGGGTGCGACAGTGCGGGGCCCGCGACGGAGGATGTCAGGGCAATCGCCAAGAACAGCGTCTTCATAGTGTTGAATATCATTGCAGATCCTCCGCTGGCATCAGCGTGTCACGTCCCTCGCGCTGACGCGCCAGCTCTTCGTCCATCTCTTGATGCGCATGATAGTGCGCGTCTTCCGAGAAACCAAACTCATCGGAATAGCGTGCGTGCAAATACCCATGCATTTGGAATAGGAACAACAGCGCGCCCGCAGCGATCAGGCCGTAATTGGCGATTCTAGAGAAGGCGTCGAATGCCTTTGTCCGGCGTAGGATCGCCAGCACTGCAACCATTGCGATGAGTGCAGCGATTTGGCCAAGTTCGACGCCAACATTGAAAGCGACAATCCGCTCAACCAGGCCCTCTTCTGGGAGCGGCAATCGTTGCAACCGCGCCGACAGGCCGAAGCCGTGGATTAGGCCAAAACCAAACACCATGAAAAGCAGGTTCGGCGGTTCGATGCCAAAGCCTTTGCGGAATCCATCGACGTTATCGAAGCCCTTGTAGATCACCGAAATCGCGATCACTGCGTCGATCAGATAATAGTTCGCGCTAATACCGGCGAACGTCGCGCCAAGAAGCGTAATGCTATGGCCGATCGTGAACGCCGTGATGAACTTCACGATGTCCCAGAACCGCGTCAGAAAGAACATGACGCCGAATAGGAACAGAAGATGGTCGTAACCGGTGACCATGTGCATGGCCCCGGAGAGCGCGTAGTCGAGCACACTGCCGTTGGCGAGGCGTTCGGCCTCCGCACTCGGCACGCCATGCGCCCATGCGATAGCGGGCGTCGCCAACGCGACGGAAAACGCACCGATTGCGAGATGAAGTCGTTTAGTCATCATCGTTCACCCTAGATCACACGACGAATGTCAGTGTGTGCGCCGACAACGCGAAGCGTCACGGTCACTTCAGAAGTGCCGCGGTTGCGCCAGAACCAACCGTGATTGCCATCGAACGCGGCTTCGAACTCGCCACTATGTCCAGGCACGCCGCGTCCTTGCTGATAGCTGGTTGAATTGCCACGACCGTCGCCGTGGAGATCATAATTCACAACGCCGCCCACGACGCTCCATTCGTAGCGCGTGCGTGCGCCTTCCTGCATGGTCAGCTTCACTTCCGCGCCCTCGCCCGGCGCCAAGGTAACGCTGATCTCGTCGGTGCGCGCATCCACGGCGACGACCGGCGCGTCGGCTGGTTCAGTCAGGGACCCCTCGATCTCGGCAGCGGCTCGGTCCTGCGCTGCTTCCGCTGCGAGCTGCATCTTGATCTCGCCCATTTGGGTTAGACCAAGGACGCGCCCAATGCCGGTTGGATCGATCGCGTATTCGGCTGGCAACACCGCCGACACGAGGATGACGGTCGCGGTGGCGAGCGCGATCAGAGTGGAGCGCAGCAATTGCTTCGTCGAAGGCAATTCAGCGCGGGTGGGCAAGTCTGCGTTGTACATTGGCGCGGTCCTTAAGAAACGAGGTAGCCGACGATCTGGTAGCCCATGAGCACAAAGCCTGCGCACATGACGACCGCGTTGGCGGTGTAGGCGTGGCGCAAGAACCCATCGGTTCGCCGCCAAAAGCCCATGACAATGAGAATGGCGCCGAGCGCTAAGAGCTGGCCGATCTCGACGCCGACATTGAACGCCAAGAGGTTCGGCACGAGCCCGTCTGACGAGATGTTGTATTCGATGATCTTGGTCGATAGCCCGAAGCCGTGAAAGAGACCGAAGATCAGGGTCGCGGCCTTGGTGTTGGGCTGAAAGCCGAACCAGCGCTGATAGGCGCCCATGTTGTCGAGCGCCTTATAGACAACAGACAAGCCGATGATGGCGTCGATGATGTAGCTGTTGATGCCGACCTTGAAGAGAACGCCAAGCAGCATCGTAGTCGAGTGGCCGATGGCGAAGAGGCTCACATAAATGCCGATGTGCTTCAGCCTGTAGAGGAAGAAGATCACGCCGAACAGAAAGAGAATGTGATCGTACCCGGTCACCATGTGCTTGGCGCCGAGATAGATGAAGGCGATCAAGTTTACGCCCGAGATCTCCTGAATGTAGCCTTTGTCGCCCTCCGCGACGGCGTGCGCGAGCGCTGTCCCGCTGAGCGCGCAGAGGCCCAGGACCACAGCCAATAGTGCGAGCCCCGCCCTACGCCAGGATATGTTCGTCGGCTCAATCATGATCGCTCTCTCTGTGCTTTGATCGTGGATCATGAATTGCCCCGCGCGCCTGATGGTTGCGCCCCGTTCGGATCGACTTCCCACGGCTCGCGCTCGCTTTCCTTTTCACGATGCACAAGCCGATAGAGCGCTGGCAGCACAAGCAGGGTCAGCAGCGTTGACGAGATGATGCCGCCAATCACGACCGTCGCCAGCGGCCGCTGCACTTCAGCGCCCGCGCCCACATTGAAGGCCATTGGGATGAAGCCGAGGCTGGCGACCAATGCAGTCATCAACACGGGCCGCAATCGCGTCAATGCGCCTTCGCGGATCGCGTCTTCCAGCGGCCTTCCCTCTTCGCGCAGCGAACGGATGAAGGAAAGCATCACAACGCCGTTCAAGACCGCGACGCCTGAGAGGGCGATGAAACCAACGCCGGCCGAAATCGAAAGTGGCAACCCACGAAGCAAGAGCGCGAGAACGCCCCCGGTGAGCGCCAGCGGCACGCCCGAAAACACAATGGCCGCGTCCTTCGCCGAGCGGAACAGCATGTAGAGCAAGCCAAAGATCAGCAGCAGCGCCATTGGCACGACAAGCGCGAGCCGTTGAGCGCCTGAGATCAATTGCTGGAACGTGCCGCCATACTCCACCCAATAGCCGGGCGGCAGCTCCACTTCATCGCCAATGCGACGCTGTACCTCTTGAACGAACGAGCCAAGATCGCGGCCACGCACATTCGCCGTGACCACGACACGGCGCTTGCCATTCTCGCGGCTGATCTGATTGGCCCCGACCGTCAACTCGATCGATGCCAACTCTTGAAGCGGCACGAACCCGCGCACGCCGTCCGCCGCACCAGGCAACGGGATGCGGAGGCGTCCGATCTCATCGACGTCCTGCCTGATCTGTTCAGGCAGACGCACGACCACATCGAAACGGCGGTCACCTTCGAAGATTTGGCCCGCGACCGCGCCGCCAAGAGACGCGCGCAACACGTTCTGCACATCGGAGACATTCAGCCCGTAACGCGCGAGAGCGGCGCGATCGGGTGTGACTTGCAGCACCGGAAGTCCGGTGATCTGCTCGACCTTCACATCTTGCGCGCCAGGAATGCCCGCAACGATGTCCTCGATGGTCGCCCCGGTTTCCAGAAGCGCATCGAGATCGTCGCCGAACACCTTGATCGCGACATCGGCTCGCACGCCCGACAAGAGTTCGTTGAACCGCATCTGGATGGGTTGCGTGAACTCGTAATTGTTGCCGGGAATCTCTTCTACGGCCGCCTGCATCTCAGCCAGCAAGTCTGCGCGCGAACGCCAGCTGTTCGGCCATTCGCTGCGCGGCCGCAGAAAGATGAAGGTGTCGGCTACACTCGGCGGCATCGGGTCGGTCGCGACTTCCGCCGTGCCGATCTTGGAAACAATGCGTTCGACCTCTGGAAACTCGCGGAGCCGTGCTTCGAGCTGGGTTTGCATCTGGATCGCTTGGCTGAGACTCGTGCCCGGAATGCGCAAGGCATGAAGCGCGATGTCGCCTTCGTCCAAGTTCGGAATGAACTCCGAACCCATCCGCGACGCGATCAAGCCAAACACCAAGACGAGGCCAACCGCGCCACCGACAACCATCGTCCGTGCGCGCAATGCCCAATCCAAGGCCGGTGCGTACCAGCCGCGCGCCGTGCGCATGACGCGGCTTTCTTTCTCATCCACCTTGCCAGTGACGAACATGGCGACCGCCGCTGGCACGAAGGTCAGCGACAAGATCAAGGCGGCCGTCAGCGCGAACATGACCGTGAAGGCCATCGGGTGGAACATCTTCCCTTCGACGCCCGAAAGCGCAAAGATCGGCACATAGACGAGCGCAATGATCAGCACGCCGAAGATCGACGGCTTGATCACTTCAAGCGTGGCGGTCTCCGCCATTCGGAAGCGTTCGTCCTGGGTCAGCAAGCGACCTAGCCTGTGCTGCTCCATCCCGAAGCGCCGGAGGCAATTTTCGACAATGATCACCGCGCCATCGACGATGAGACCGAAATCGAGCGCGCCCAAGCTCATCAAATTGCCGGAGACATCGTTCTCCACCATGCCGGTGATCGTCAGCAGCATGGAGAGCGGAATGACGGCCGCGGTTATGAGGGCCGCCCGAATGTTACCGAGCAGCAGGAAGAGCACGACGATAACGAGAAGCGCGCCTTCGAGAAGGTTCTTCTCGACCGTCTCGATCGTGCGATCGACCAGCTCGGTGCGATCATAGACTGGCGTAGCCACGACACCGTCCGGCAGAGCCCGTGAGGCTTCCTCCAGACGCTGCGCCACGGCGCGCGCGACTTCGCGGCTGTTCTCCCCCATGAGCATGAAGACGGTGCCGAGCACGACTTCACGGCCGTTCTCGGTTGCAGCGCCAGTGCGCAGCTCTTCGCCCATAATGACATCGGCGACATCGACGATCCGCACGGGCACACCCGCCCGGTTGGAGACGATGATGCTTTGCAAGTCCGCAATGCCTTGCGCTTGGCCGCTACTGCGCACCAGCAATTGCTCACCATAGCGTTCGACATAGCCCGCGCCGACGTTGGAATTGTTTTCCGCCAACGCTTCAATCACGTCGTCGATTGTCAGACCGGCCGCCGCCAACCGATCCGGCCAAGGCGTGACGTGATACTGGCGCTGGTAGCCGCCAATGGTGTTGACCTCAGTGACGCCTGGCGTGTTGCGGAGTTGCGGGCGGATCACCCAGTCTTGCAGCGTTCGCAGATCTTCTGGCGTCCACTCCTCGCCGTCGGGGCGCGTCGCGCCTTCTTCCGCCTCGACCGTGTACATGAAGATTTCGCCGAGGCCCGAAGCGATCGGCCCAAGCTCCGGTTCAACGCCTTCGGGCAATTGACTACGCACAGACAGCAAGCGCTCGTTGACGAGCTGCCGCGCGAAATAGATGTCCGTGCCATCTTCGAAGACAACGGTGACTTGGCTCAGGCCGTAGCGCGAGATCGAGCGCGTGTATTGAAGTCCCGGCAACCCTGCGAGCGCAGTCTCAATCGGAAACGTCAGCCGCTGCTCAGCTTCGAGCGGCGAAAAGCCATCGGCCTCGCTATTGATCTGCACCTGAACATTGGTGATGTCCGGCGTTGCGTCGATGGGAAGGCGCTGAAAACTCCAGACGCCTACGCCGGCGGACAATAAGACTAGCGCTAAAACGATCCAGCGATGCCGGATCGCGAGGTGAACGATACGCTCAAGCATGCTCGTTCCTCTCAGTGGTCATGGCTCGCGCCGGACTTGTCGATGTCCGCGCGGATCAGGAAGGCGTTGTCGATGACGTAAACTTCGCCTGGCTCCAGACCGCCAAGCACTTCGGTCCATTCCGGCGTGCGCCGCCCAAGTTCGAGCATGCGCACTTCGTACGTCTCCCCGACGCGGGCATACACCACGGTGAAGTCGCGGAAGCGCTGCAACGCGCGTGTACGCACCGCCAGCGGCGCTTCAAACGTCGAGACAACGGCCGCCCCTTCCACCGCCTGCCCCGGCCGCCAGCGCATGTCGGCATTCGGCAGATCGACGTGTGCGACAATGGTTTGCGTCATCATGTCGGCGGTCGGCAGAATAGCCTCGATCGGCGCCCTCACGATGTGATCTCCGCTGAGGCTCCGTATGGTCACAGGCTGGCCAGTGCGCAGACGCTCAGCATCTCGCGGATAGACGTAAAACTCCGCATGCACCTGGCTTGCGTCGGCGATCACATAGATCGGGGTGGCCCCTGCCACGTCGCCGACATTGGCCTGACGCGCCATCACGATGCCGTTGATCGGCGATGGGATAGCATATGTCTGCAGGCTCTCGCTCGATGTGACGCTCGCCAACGTCTCACCGCGCCGAACCCGATCACCGATTGCCGGGCGCATCGACACGATCCGCCCCGGATACCATGCGGTGATGTCGGCGCGACCCTGCGGCTGGAGTTCAACGCGGCCAGCGAGCGCGATCGTTTCTTCGATTGTTGCTGGACCCGCCGCTTCAACAACGATGCCCGCCGCTTCAGCTTGGGCTGCGCCTATCGTGGTGCGTCCTTCATAGGACTCGTAAGCCCAGTCGTGGGTCTCTCCAGCGTGAACGGCTCTCACAGCGACATCGAAGGAGTGCGGCTCCGTCACTACGCCGTCGCCGCGCAGATAATCGCCTTCCGCCGCGAAGTTGAATCGGTCCACGCGATCACCTAGTCGCGTGAGCGTGACGCTCAGCTGCACCTGGCTCGGATCAATCGGCTGATCGTTGAGATAGGCATAGACGCGATACTCAGGCGGCACACCGTCCTCGAAAATCGTCATCTCGACCGCAAAGTCACCGTCACGGAGCATGCGGCCCCGGTGCGGTCCGCGTTCGTACTCCGCTGCGGCCGCCTCTTCTTCGCCGGCTGGAGCCCCAGAACCGCATGCAGCAGCTGTCGCGAGAGCCACCCCGACAAGCGCGGCGCGCAGCCACAAGTGATTGAACCGGATCATTGTGAAGTCTCCTCGGCGCGTACGCCGGCCAGACGCGCTAACGACGCAAGCGCGCGATGATAGGAACGAAGCGCCATCACGCGCCGCAGACGTGCTTCCGACAGCGCACGCTGCGCCTCCAGCACGTCGATGTATGAAAAAGCCCCGCGCGCGTAGCCGTCACGCGCGAACGCAAGTGCTTCCTGACTGCTCGGGATGACGCGCGCATCTAGCCCGGTGACTTCGATCCGCGTGCGCTCCGATTGATCAGTCAACAGCGCCCGCTCTCTCGCCAAGGCCCGCTCACGCGCTTCACGTTGATGACCAAAGCGATCGCGATCGGCGCGAGCGCGCGCTATGCCATCAGCGTTACGATCCCAAAGTTGCAGGGGAACGGAAAAGCCGACAACGAGTGCGGTTTCGTCAGTCTCCTCGAACTCGCGGTATCCAAGCTGGAGATCGACATTCGGGATCGAGCGCGCACGCTCCAGCCGCAACAGCGCTTCAGCTCTTTGTGTTTCGGCGTCAGCCAATGCCACGTCAGGTGAAACGCCGGGCGCAGAAGCATCGCCGGACAATTGATCAAACGAAGCGAGATCGATCTGAAAGTTATCTTCCCCAAGCCAATAGCTAGCCAAGCGCTGGCGAGCGCTGATCGCGCCACGACGCGCGCTCTCTGCTTCGATTTCCGCCTCAGCTAAACGGGCCTGCGACCGTGATCCCGCCATGAACGGATCACGTGCTGCGCGCACACGGCGATCGACGGCTTCGGCCAACTCCCGTGCAACAGCCAAACGCTCCTCGGCGAGCACACGCACAGCTTCGGCCGCCTGCGCATCAATATAAGCGTGCTCGACTTCTTCAACGACATCGAGCCGCTGCAAACCCGCACCAATGCGCGCAATGTCCCGATCCCGCTGCGCAATACGACGTCGCGCCCCGAGGTCACCGCCAAGTTCCAAAGGCTGGCGCACGCCATAGGTCGTCTCAGCCCGCTCTGAACCTGTGTAGAGTCCCGAGCCCTCGAAGTTCTCGCGTTGAACTTCAAGCGTGGGATTATTCCAACGGCCAGCTTGCCGCGCCCCAGCATCCGCAGCACGGCTTGCCGCATCAGCAGCAGCAATGCTCGGATCATCCGCTAGCGCGAGAGCGAGCGCATCGGTGCGCGTCAGCACCGCTTCTTGCGCTTGCGCAGCCGCCTCGCAGGACAAACCCACGACGCTCGCGACCCCAACCAGGGCCGCAACAATATTGGAAGACAAGGAAATCCCTCCTCTGTCGCAAACAAGCGCGCCCCATCCTTGCGGACAGGCGCAGCGTTTCGATCAGAGGAACGTGCGTGGAGGGCGGCGCGGCGGGTAAGTTGAGTGGCTGACGGCGCCGGTCAGATCGACGGGGTGCAAGACCTCAGCATAGACCGCTCGGATTGGGAGCGCGCCAGCAGCATCGGTCGGCGCAAATTGTTGCAGCCCGTGAACATGCGCGTGCTCCCCGTGCCCGGTGTCGTCCGATTCAGGCGCGGAATCGCTTGGCGCTGCTTCGATAGCGAGCACGTCGTGATGCTGATCATCGTCGTCGTGATGATCGCCGTGATCGTGCTGGCCGCTGGGCTGTTCGAAATCCGTGTGCCCATGCGACACAACGATTTCCCGAACGCCATGTCCCGCCCCGTCCGCATGGGCATGCGCCGGTGCAGACGCCAAAACGCCAAATTGCGTCAGGGCGACCGCAAGCAGACCAGTCAGGAGTTGGCGAAGCAAAGCCATCGAATCAGTGTTAGCGCCAGTTTGTTACCGCCCTTTGAAGAGCCCTCGGCGAATATGGGCTGACCCGCGCACGCGCAAGCCATTTCCCGCAGTCCAGGATGTTGGTGATTAGGCGATCTGGCCCGCAGGTAGCCCGACCCGCTGCGTTCACTTTCCTGGTCGAACCGGACAATTCGTGACCAAAAACGACCGGCCTCGATCGGCCAATCGCGGACTAACGCTTCAATCGTACGCCAGCGCCGCCGCTGGCGTCTTTCGCCATGAATACGATGCCGCCCTTCTCCAACGCGCGTTGAATCGCGTCGCGGTTAGGCACCGTGCTTCGCTCCGGCCCTCGATCGCTCTCTATTCTTCGGACAGTCGCGAGCGAAACCCCGCTTTCGTCCGCCAGCATTTGCTGGCTCCAATCCAACAGCGCCCGCGCAGCTCGTATTTGACCAGCAAGAAGCACTAATTTCGCTCACATGCGTTTTAATGTTGCGCGATAACGGCGCAGGTGATACTTTCTCGCTCACTAAATACTCGAAGGTCTAAACAATGTCTCGACGTCCCCCCGGAACGGCGAACGAGAGCGCACGCGCGCAGTCCCCGACACGCCGGCTCGTACTGAGTGGCGCGGCGGCGGTGCCATTGTTTTCCGGGAGTGCGCCAGATTCTGCCGCGCCCGTGTGTGAGACTTGGCTGTCACGTCATGCCGAGCACGAGCGCCTGGGCAAGCGCTGGCAGCAGATCGAGACGCGACTCTTCCGGGATCACAACTGGTCCAAGCTCACGCGCGCCCAGCGCAAACGCTTCCCCGAAAAACATGAGATGGACGATCTCTATGATCGCATGGACGCACTTCACGAAGAGAACCGCGTCCTGCTCGCGTCACTTCCGGCGCTTGTCGCGACTTCGCCGCTCGGCATCTGCGGCAAGCTCGCCATCGCCGCGATCGAAGTGTGCCCGGAGGAAAATGAAGAAGCGCATCGCCTGATCGCCAGCATTTTGCGCGACTACCGCGCGCTGCACGGCGGCTGACGATGGATTGTGGCTCGCTCGCCGGCTTTGCGCTTCTGATCACCGTGGCAATCATCATGCTGCGGCTGCTTTGGTATTGGCTGATCATTTTAATCGTGCTGGGTCCGCCGACTTACGCCGGCATTGTGGCCGGGCACTTCGTCGGCGTTCAGTTCGATAGCGTTGGCGCCGGTCTGTTCGCGGCGGTGATTGTCTCGGGCTGTCTCATTGAGACGGTTCGACACAGCTTGCGACGGGTGCGCTGATGGCTCGCCTCTCACGCCGCAAGGTCGTCGCCGCTTTGGGTTCGGCGCCTCTGCTCACGGACGGCAAGTTCACCCCTGCCGCCGCCGCCGATCCGGTGCTCGTGCTGTGTGCTCACTATGCCGAGCTTGCGCGCCGCCAAGAGCTTCTCATGCGCCAGTGGGGGAACCGCGAGGCATGGCTGGGCGACAACCGCGATTGGTTCAACCTTAGTAAAGCCGAGCAGCGCGCGCTGCCGGAGGCGCAACTGCTCTACGCCATCGATGCGGAATATGAGCGCTGTGTGCGAGCGGGCGTTCGCATCGTCCGGCGATTGCGGGGCATTCCCGCGCTTACAGTGGACGGCGCCGCCGCCAAACTGAGCGTCGTCGCGGAGGTCATTGATCCGGAGGATTACCCGGGCGCGCATCGCATATTGCTGAGCACCATCGAGGATTTGCGCGTCATGGGCCGAAAGGGTTGAGGCCATGCGCAAGTGGCGCGCGACCGGCCGAGTGTTCGACCGCTTCGAATATCTGATACTCCTGAAGACCCCGCGCCTCGACTTCGGAAAGTGGCGCCTGCACCAGGTTGAGGTGCTGGGTTGTTATTGCGATCATGAGGGCCTCTGCGCGCAGATCGACCGAGCGCAAAGCTGCGGCGACGTTATCACCCTCCGAGGCTTCGCAACGCGGATCAGACGGCCCGATCCGACAGGGAAGACGCATGGCGTGTCGTTGGTTGTCACTGGCGTCCATACACACCTCACAAACACGCTGCGGCGGCTCCGCCCTGCGAGAGGACCCGCGAACGCCAATTAGGCGTCACGCGGGGGGCTATCGCGATCGTTCGCTGGAAACGGCAGATGGTCGTTCGATGCGGGCCGCAACGGCTCATCAGACGATTGGCGCGGCGCGCTGCATTGCTGGCGGAAGTAATCGAGGAGATCGCACTCCCGGTACATGGCGCGGCTGCCGACGCGCATGCACATCGGTCCCTTCTTCTCGCAGAGTAGCCGCGCAAGCGTTTGCGCGGAGATCGTGAGGCCGAGGCTGGCGAGGAAGATCGCGGCGTCCTTCCGCGATAGCAGGCGATTGATGCGTTGCGGACCATTGCTGATCATGTCCAACTCCTTCTGAGTTATCCACAGGCATGCCCGAGACTCGGCGCCGGATACGCTCCGTCAACGGGCACGTTCGTGCCTATTGACAGGCATTCCAACCCATGCCGCCAGCGGCGGAAACGACGGGAAACGGTCCGGCAACAACGGGAAACAATGAGGTGCCACCGTGCTCGCGCGCGCCAAGGGCAAGCGCGTGCCGCGCCGCGCTTCGCGCGACCCTTGGCCCGCACTGCGCGCGATGGCTGACGTGAAAGCGTCGGGCCGCGGGGCGTCCCGAACGAAAGTCGCCGGCGCCTGCCGGCGGCGTCGACCACGGGGCTACGAAAGCTCACGCACTAGCTTTCTTTCTAAAGGTGTCTTTCTATCGCCCTGGGGTTGAAGACATCCGGGGGGCCGAATGCCAGAGGCGGACCTATATCCGTTGGTGAGAAGCTGGATTGAGGCTGAGTTTCCGCTCGTCCGAAACGGCCCACGGCAGGAAACCCAGCGCCGTGTTCTCATCACAGCTAATCTGGATTGGATCGATGGGGGCGTCTGGATGCGCCCAGACTTGGCGCTCATTCACGTACATCGCCGGCGCTTCGAGCCCATTCCGACTCTCGATCTGTACACCATCGAAGTGAAGCCAGCGGGCACCCGCGCTTTGCCCGGCCTCCACCAGACGCTCGCCCAAGGAAGAATCGGCGACTTCGTTGTTTTCATCATGCCGCATGAAGCAGGACCTGGACCTGAGCTTATCGCGCAGGCCCGTCGCTTTGGCGTAGGTCTCGTCACGTTCACGGACCCAGAGCTTTGGAGTTCGTATCAGCTGATTGTGCCGCCTGAACGAACCAGTCCGGATCCAGATCTGCGGGATCAATTTCTGAGTAAAGCGCTAGAAGCGGAAGGTCATACGGCGGAGGTGCTGCGTTGGCTCGGCTTGGAGCCACGAACGTGAAGATCATCGCTGTGGGCAATATGAAGGGCGGCGTGGGGAAGACGACCACGAGCATTATTCTGGCCGACACGCTTTCCGCCATCCTCGATAAGCGCGTCTTGGCGCTCGATCTCGACCCCCAAGCAAACCTGTCATGGTCACTCTTGGGTCCGTCGGCATTTCACTCGCATGCCGAAAGCTCGAGCATGGCTCGTTGGCTAGAAGATGCGGCTGCGGGCCAAATGCCGAGACTAACCGGGACGCTGGAGGATGTCGGGTTGTGGGGCGGTTCGGAGCGACCGAAATCTGAGCGGGCTGTGTTGAAGCTCGCTGTCGCTTCAACGCGTATGCGGTTCGGAGAGATGGAGTTTGAAGGTCCGTCCGCGAGCGATCCATCCCATCGGCTGACTGATCAGCTCCAAACATCTCTCCGCGAAATTCGCAAGAACTTTGATTATTGCGTCATGGACTGCTCCCCCGCGTTTTCTGCGCTTACGCGGGCGGCGCTTCGGTTAGCTGATGCGATCGTTGTACCGACGCCGCTGAATGCACTGTGCTTTGAAAGCCAAGAAGTGTTCCGAACTCTCGGAGTGCGTGGAATGCTCAAGCTAAGCACGGAAATATTTGTCGTGCGGACGCGTGTCGGTGCTGCGATGGGGAGAGCAGAGCAAAACCAAATCGCGACGCGCCTAATCGAGCGGCAGAACGACGGTTTGATCCGCCAGTTGTCGCCTGACTTTCCGGAGACTGTCGACTACATGCGGGCCATGAATCCGCCAGAGTTGGGTCCGCATAGCACGCTGAAATCTAAGTATGGGCCACGCGTCGATGATTTGCGCGCGTTCGCCGCGAGCCTCAAGAAACACGGAGTAGTCTCATGAACTCGCATTCCTCCGCCCTCGGCGCGCTGGACGCATTTTGGGATGTTCTCAGGCGGCAGGCTGAACGTGATCCGGCATTCGCCGCCGAATTGACCAAGGCACTCAACATCCCGGTGGAGGTGAAGATAGAAACCTCGGCCGACGTCCAAGGCGCGATGCCGTTCCTCGACCCTTTCGTGGTCGCGGGGAAAGGTGTGGATCATTTTCGCCAAACCTTCGGGCAGATGAAGGACGCCGACCTTCGCAAGATCATCAAGGCGTTCAATCTGGCACCGGCTGAGGCGACGACTGGAAAAGGCTCCCCCAAAGGAGCTGCACTTGTTACCTTGATGTGGGAGGCGGCGAGTGCCCAGCGTCGGCGCTGGGATGAGCGCAAGTAGCGTACTGACCCGCGCCCGCAAACGGGCACGCCTATTGCGCGCTAATCAGCGGCCATTGCCGCTTGGGCATTGCAATACGGGGTGGCCGCCGCGTGCTCCTTGCGGCCTCAACGTACGCCCGTTGAAAAACATCACTATGGCGCGCAAGAGCCCCCTATATATTACAACGACTTACGATGCATTTGCGTCGCGCGCACCAAGCAGTTTTACTTAATGGTCCTCGATCACAGGTGATTCACTTTGCAGATTGAACGAGTACAAATCGAGGAAGGCTTCCTAGACGGATTGGACTTGTCCTTTCGGCCGGGTCTCAACGTGATCATTGGAGCGAGAGGCACGGGGAAAACCTCGCTGATCGAACTCATTCGGTTCGCCTTGGGAGTGAATGGTTACACTCCTGCGTCAACAAGGAAATCAATCGAGCACGCGCGGTCTGTGCTTGGCTCAGGACAGGTTACCCTCACTCTTCGAGGCGCGAACGGTCCGGTGACGATCTCACGTTCGGCTGACGATGAAATGCCAAAGGCGGACGGTCAGTTCACCGCGCCCATCATTTTTTCGCAAACAGAGATTGAAGCCGTCGGCCTGCACGCCGAAGGCCGACTCCGGCTATTGGATAGTTTCGTGCGTGGACGCGCGACCATTGGCGAGGCGGAGGCTCAAGCCACGGCACTTGCAAGTTCATTCACTTCGGAAATTGCTGAGGTTCTCGATCAGATTGCCACCTTGACTGAGCAACTCAATGAACTTCCCAGCGTCGACGCCTCGCTGTCGGAGCATGCACAGAAAGAGGCCGAATTGACTGCAAGCTCCACGGCGGCCGCGGAAAAAAAGAAACAACTAGATGTCTTTTCGGAACGCTTAGCGAATTCAGCGGTCCGTCACGATCACGTCGAACGCTTCCGGGATTTGACCGTGCGTTGGTCCGAAACGCTCTCCACGGAAATTCATGACGACGAGATCGAGCCGTGGACCGGTCCCGCCCCCGATCCTCTCGGCGAAATGCGCCCGGCGTTTGTCCGCGCCCTTCGCCGGCTCCGCGCCGTGTACACGGAAGTACGTGAGATCGCTGAGCAAGCGGACACGACTCTAGTGTCAATCGCCTCCGACCGAACCGTCATCGAACAGAATGCTCGCCAACTTCGGCGAGAAATTGAAACAATCCAGCAAGGCGCCGGCGCGATCGTCCGACAAGGTGCCGCACTGCGTGAGCGCAAGGCTCAACTTACTGCGTTGCAGGACCTGCTCAAGCGTCAGCGAGCGAAGCTTGCATCTTTACGGAAGAAGCGTGGGGAACAGTTGGAACGGCTAGAACAACTGCGTCAGCAGCGGTTCGATTTACGCAACACAGCGGCCAGCGGCCTAACGAAAAGCCTCGGACCCCGCGTACAGGTTGAGGCGGTGCGGTCTGGGATCTTCACGAACTACGCTGACTTAATAACCGCCGCATTGCGCGGCAGCGGACTCAAATACAACGAAATCGTTCCACAGCTCGCTCAGCGCGTCTCTCCTCGGGAATTGGTGGAGGCTGCCGAAAGCAACGACTTCGAATTGTTGGCAGACGTCGCGGAAATCAACCGCGATCGCGCAGCACGTATTCTTGCGCAATTGCGCGAAGTCTCACTTGGCGAATTGGCGACAGCGCTCGTCGAGGATTCGGTGAACCTTCGTCTCTTGGACGGTCAAGACTTCAAGGACGCGAGTGAGCTTTCGACGGGTCAGAGATGCACGGTCGTTCTGCCAATCGTCCTTGAACACCATGATCGCGTCCTCATCGTGGATCAGCCAGAAGATCACATTGATAATGCGTTCATCGTCGACACAATCATTCGAGCGGTCAATAATCGAACGCCAACATCGCAGCTGATCTTCACCACGCACAATGCAAACGTCCCGGTCTTAGGGAATGCCGACTTGGTTGTCCAAATGGACTCGGATGGACGCAGGGGTTTCGTGCGCATTGCCGAAGCGCTTGATCATCCTGATGCCGTTGAAGCCATCACGACTGTCATGGAAGGCGGCGCAAAGGCCTTCAGCCAGCGCGCCAAGTTTTACGCTCAATTTCACAACGTCTAACCATGGATCGTGAGCAAGCCAGCCGCCTGCTTCGATCGGCATCGCCTCACGAGAGACTAAAGGCAGCGCGCTATTTTCGAAAGAACAGCACCGCCGCTGACAAAAAGCTCATCAGGCAGCGATTGAAGGTTGAGACGGTATCTTGGGTGAAGCGCGCGCTCTCAGAGGCACTCGACAGCGCACAACGCGCGCCCACGACCGAACCAGCCGGTGAAGATCTCGCGCCGCAAGAGCCGCAAGAAGAGGCCACGAAGCAAATCTATGCCCGCGCTATGGAGGAAGTAACGGGCACCATCCTGCACGAATTTCAGCCGATTATTGGAGTGTTGAAAGTTCGCGCCCACGAGGAAGTGCCGAACTGGGAAACTAGCGGCGTGAGAACCGAGTTGGAAAAACTCGATCGCCTTCTCGGTGCAATTGAATCGCTGAAACGAGCAGCTACAGCACCCAAGCGTCGCGGTGTGGACTTGGCCGCGTTGGTCAAAGAAATTGTTCAAGCGGAGAATGCCGGAATCCACTGCTCACTGGTAGGTCCCGCGCCGCTGATAATTGAAACAGATCCGGACTTGTTGCGATTGGCCATCGTCAACGGGATCCGAAACGCGATCGAGGCGGTGGGCAGCTTGGCCGAAGTGCCAGACGGATTTCCGGTCATAATCAGTTGGGGGCAGACCGACATCGAGAACTGGCTGACAATTATCGACAGCGGGCCAGGCATAACAACTAGCGGCGCCTTCAAAATCGGAACGACTTCAAAACAGAAGCACATCGGGATGGGCCTGCCCATCGCCCGACAAGCAATGGAGTCCCTGGATGGCAGCATTGAACTTGCACCCGATAAAAACGGGGGAGCCAGGCTGGAACTCCGTTGGTATGTATCCTGAATGAGAGTCTTACTGGTGGACGACGACGAGGACTTTCTCGCTGCCGTCGTCCCAGAAATTGAGAAGATTGCCAAGGCGACCGTGACGGTTGCCAAGAGCCGCGATGGCGCAAGCGCGGCGATACGCTCGGCCGGATTTGATCTCTACATTTTGGACTTAAATCTGCCCACCGTTGACGCGGGCCTCGATCTCGCAGTGACCCACGGCCTCGCGGTGTTCCACGAAGTTCGAGCTGCGGCCCCGAGGACGCCAATATTCTTTCTTACCGGATCCTCGGCGGACGCCGTGATCACTGACCTCCTTCGCCACGCAGAACAGATCGATGTTTGGGGGACGGGAACCGCTTCGCCTACCGTTCAATTGCTTCGGAAGGCCGATTTGCCAGAGATGCTCACTGAGCTTCGGCGCGTTGGAAAGCAAATTGCAGACACTGATGAAGTGGAAATTGCCACCCAGGGAGCCAGCATCAATCTGAGCACCGACCAAAAGCGGGTGCTCCGGATTTTCACCCGCAAACGTGGGGGCTCTGTCTGCGAGGTATTTCCACTCGCTGGCGGTCTATCGTCAGCCCGAGTGCTCAGAATAAAAGTTCGTGATGATCAAGGCGCCAGTCGAATCGTGGCGGCGGCCAAACTTGATGAGATCGCTTCCGTCGATGGTGAGGTATCGAAATTCGACGCTGACGTGATCCGCCTTCCGCCCGGCGCCTTCCCCGCGAAGGTGGATGTTGTCAGAGCAGGCGCTCGAACATTTGGCGGCGTGTTTTATCGGCTACTGGACGGGTTCGATGCATCCCTGTTCTCCGTCATTGCTAACGAGCCACTCGCGGCGAAGGAAATCGTCAATACCCTGAAAGAGCGCACGGCACCGTGGCGGACCGGCGCGCCAACTGCGCGACGCAAAGTGTCAACGATACGCCGGCGCATTCTTGATGACAAAAGCGCGAGTGCCATAAAGAAGCGCTTCGATCTCAGTTGGGCGTCGGCCCTTGAGTCAAAAATGATACTCACGCGCGAATGCTGTGTTCATGCAGATCTACACGGAGGCAATGTACTTTTCGACACTGGTCGCGCACCGGTTTTGATCGACTTTGCCTCCGTGGGACTAGGCCCCGCGTCTCTTGATCCAATCACGCTCGAACTATGCAGCAAGTTTCATCCCGATTCCCCCCTCTTGGGAGACGCGTGGCCGAGCGAAGATCAAGCCAAGACATGGGCTAACCGGGCGGCGTTTGCTGGCGCCGCCCCCGCTTCAGATTTCGTCGCGGCCTGCCGAGATTGGGCGCATGAAGTCGCGGCCGGAGACCGTGAAGTGTATGCAACCGCGTATGCATACCTGCTCCGCCAACTAAAGTACGATGGGCCGAACACGGATCTCGCACTGACCATGCTCACCGCCGTACGCGACGCTTTCGATCAAACTTATTCCTAAGACTGGAAATCTGCCGACCGCGATTTTGGTGCGCAGCGTTCAGGCATGAGAGGCAAGGCCGGGAGTATGCGTGGGGCCGATTAGTCTGCGGATCGCCTGATGAGAAATTAGGCGCTCGGGAAATCCGCATCGCGACCGCTTAGCCGAGCGGCCTCAGCCGCCTTTAACCCGTCGAGATGATCAGCCCACCACTGCATCATTTCGCGACGCTGCGGCAGGTATTGCGCAGCATTGTAGGCCGCGCGAGATCGATTGCGCTCATCGTGCGCGAGCTGCCGCTCCACCCAGTCCTCGTTCCAGCCGTGCTCGTTCGCCTCGGTTGAAAAGAGGCGGCGAAACCCGTGCGTCGTTGTTCGCCCGTGGAAGCCAAGTCGATAGAGCGCAAACAGCATGGTGTTGTTCGACATGAACCCCTCCGCCGTGTTGCTCGGAAACAGATATGGGCTCTTGCCGGTGCGCTTCTTCAATTCGAGCAGAAGCGCCCGCGCCTGTCGCGACAATGGCACCAGGTGGGGCGCGCTC
>LNEK01000014.1 GCA_001464425.1 Alphaproteobacteria bacterium Ga0077535 | reverse complement strand
CCCCGACCAGCTCCACCCGGTCGGGCGCTACCCGGTGCGCTCTACGAGGGGTCAAAATTGGACGCCGATCGGGGGTCAAGTTTGTGCGCCGATTGACAGTCTGCCCAAATGCAGCCGCTGGTAATGCTGCATGAGCTACGGCAGGTCGTCGCCGAAACCGGCCGCCCGAGACAGTGTGGCCTTGGGTGCGCGCGTTGCGATTGCAGCGTAGCCGAAAGCCTCACTCTCGAGCTGCGCCGCCAGACGTGCAAAGCGATCGCCGATTGCCGCGCGTCCTCGCGAGTCGGCGAGACAGCGGTCGCGAACAGGCGGTCCCTGAGCGCGCGGCTCGGCCGTTGCGGCGCCAAGTACGCGCACCCACAGGTTGGGACGCGCTCGGCGGAGGAGTGCCCGCATGCTTTGTCCTGCGCGCCCCGTCGCAGCCCTTGACTTTCCCGTCCGTTCTCAAGAGTGATACTGCGAAGCGATTGCAGTTATGGGGCTGGGGATGTCGTCGAGGGAAATACTGCTGGGCACGGTAGCGCTGTTCAGCGCGGTGGCCGGTTCTGCGGTCGCCGAAGAAGCCGGGGAGCAGACCGCCGACATCATAGTTGTAGGCCAGCGCGCCAATCTGCTGCGCATCCCAGGCTCGGGCGATACGATCGAGGCGCAAGACCTGGAGCGTGCCCGCGTGCTCACCATCAACGAGGCGCTGCGCCAGACCGCCGGTGTCTATCCGCGCGACGAAGAAGGCCTGGGCCTTCGCCCCAATATCGGCATTCGTGGGCTGTCGCCGACGCGGTCCAGCGAAGTGCTTCTGCTCGAAGACGGCCTGCCGCTCACTTACGGGCCGTACGGCGACAACGCCACTTACTCGCATCCGCCGCTGCGTCGGTTCGAGCGCATCGAGATTCTTAAGGGCGCGAGCCAGATCCGTTTCGGCCCACACACGGTCGGCGGCGTCGTCAATTATATCTCGCCACGCGCGCCCGACCAATTCAGCGGCAGCCTCTTCCTCGCCGGCGGCGACCGGGGCTACGGCGAAGCAGCGTTGTCGCTCGGTGGCCCAATCGCGGGCTTCCGCGTGCTCGCTCACGCTAGCTCCACAGGCTTTGACGGCATCCGCGACAATCACGATCTCGAGTTCAATGACTACAACCTGCGCATCGAACGCACGCTTGGGCCCGATCACGAACTGATCGCGCGCTTCGCGATCAACGAAGAGAATAGCCAAGTCTCCTATTCGGGCCTCACCACAGCAGAGTACAATGCCAACCCGTTCGGCAATCCTTTCGCGAACGACCGCTTCGACACACAGCGTTATACCGGCGCGATCACCCATGGCTGGCAGATCACGCCAACGCTTGATCTCACGACCTCCGTTTACGCGCTCTATTTCAATCGCGACTGGTGGCGCCAATCGTCAAATTCCGGTCAGCGGCCGAGCGATTCTTCCGATGCCGCTTGCGGCGGCATGGCCAATCTCAATACGACTTGCGGCACTGAGGGGCGTCTGCGCGAATATCACCAATACGGCATCGAAAGCCGGTTGCGCTGGAACGGCGCGCTGCTTGGCGCCGACGCCGACATCGAAGCGGGCCTGCGCTATCACAGCGAGCGGCAAAGCCGCCTCCAGATCAACGCCGACGCGCCAACCGGGCGCACGCCAGGCGTCACCACCAATGGCGGCACGCCGGAGGACAATCTCCGCTTCGCGGATGCATGGTCAGGCTTTGCGCTGGTGACGCTTGATTACGGGCGATTTGCCATTAGCCCCGGCGTGCGCGTCGAAGCGATTGAGTATGAGCGGACCAATCGTTTGAATGGTGCGACCGCCTCGACCGATCTCACTGAGGTGATCCCCGGCATCGGCTTCACCTACGACATCGACGACGCGCTCGTCGCGTATGCGGGCGTGCATCGCGGCTTCTCACCACCGCGCATCGAAGACATCGTCACCAATGCCGGCGGCACCATCGATCTGGGTCCCGAAGAAAGCACCAATTGGGAAATCGGCCTGCGCGGCGAGCCTGCTCCCGGGCTCGATATCGACATCGGCTACTTCGTCATGGCGTTCGATAATCAGATTGTGCCGGCATCAGTTGCGGGCGGCGGCGGAGCCACACTTACGAGCGCCGGCGAAACACAGCACTCGGGAATCGAGGCCACTGCGCGCTTCTCGCTGCGCGACGCCGGCGTCATGCAAAGCGATGATCTCTATCTGCGTACCGCCGTCACATGGGTTGGCGAAGCCAAATATGTCGGCACGCGATTCTCGAACACTTCCGGCTTCGGCGCCGTTTCTGTCCGCGGGAATCGACTGCCATACGCGCCGGAGTGGATCGTCTCGGCGGCCGTCGGTTACGAATGGGGCGATTGGCTGAATGTGCAGGCCGAAGTGCAATACACCGGCGAGATGTTCACCGACGACCTTAACACGGTCGCGCCCACCGCCAACGGCCAGCGCGGCCTGATCGAAGGCGCGACGGTGCTCAACCTCGCGGCCAACTACACGCCGGGCGGAGATGACGTGACCTATTTTGTCACCGTGAAGAACGTGCTCGACGAACTCCACATCGTCGACCGCGCACGAGGCATCCTGCCTGGCGCGCCGAGGCTGGTGCAGGCAGGTGTGAGCGTGCGATTCTAACGCCGCCAGATCTTTCGCTCGTTGTCCGCAGTGGGCCAGTCAGGCGCCGCCCGCGATTGTTTCCGGGTGGCCGGCATGCTCGACTGCAGCCATTCGCGCACTGCCCGTCAATTCGGCTCACAATCGCCGGGAGGGGTCATCCGACAGCATCAGGCTCCAGGAGACCCTTCATGACCGTTGCCAGATCGACGGGCGCAGCGAGTGGGACCTTCGCGATAATGCTGTCTACGAGAGCAACGGTGTCCCGCGGATAGGCCTGCTGCACCACTGTCCAGATCGCCCGCATCGTCGGCTGAGCGAGAAAAGTGTGAACGCCAAGCTCAACGTAGTCGACAGTGACTTGATCGATGAGACCCTGCTTTTTCTGAAGGAGCGTTTCCTGAAGCGAGCCGACAAGTCCACGCAAGACGACAGACATGTGAAGCGTATCGATCGTCGTGGGCGTTGTTTCGCCTGCGATGGCCCTGGACCAAGCGGAGACGAACTCTGGCTGCTGCAACATACCAACGATCGCTGTATCGCGCGCCATTGCGCCCTGAATGATCAGCGCCCGTTGGTTGCGGTCTGTCTGGTGCATCTGGCGCAGGACCAACGCCAGGGACGCCAGCACAGCCAGACTGCTGATGAAGCCGCCGATAGCGGCAAGGTCGGCGAGTGTCACGGGATCCCCCAAGTTCGAACGTTCCGATGGCGCAGAGCAAGATGCGACGGATTACGTCGCCAGCCTCCGCCACGTGGCTAGTCAATGCCCGCTTAGGCCCAGCGCGCATCGTAGGGCAAAATCCCGTGACCGGCCTACTCGCTTAATTGCTGCCGCTTGCGCCCTGCCCGCGTGGACGGCTCAAGTTCGCCGTGATTGGTCATTTGCGGACAAATCACCGCGATCATGACACACGGACCCCAGACTTGATGCGCATGCGTGCGCTGCGCATGATATCCGGGCCACGCCATCCCGAGGGACGAATGACCAAACAACGCGGCACTTCGCGCGGGCGCTACTTTTGCCCGCCGCCGGAAAAGGTGGGGAGCTTTCACCAACTATTCTTGTTCATTTGGGAGCACGGCGTCGGCAACGACCTGGCGGCGCCCGGCGGCCCCGGCGTCAAGTGGACACGAGAAACGCTCGCTATTGCACTTAATGAGGCCGCCTCTCCGCGCTCAATCGACGACTGGCGCAGCGGAACGCGCGTGCCGTCCGACACCAACATCCGCTTGCTGCTTGCGGTGGTCGCCGACAACGCAACCCGCGACCTGTGGCAACGCGCGCTGATCGGCGCAGCCGCCGAGGGCCGCGAGAAGAGCCGACAGAATGAAAATGGCAACGGAAATGGCGCGCGTCCAGCCCCTGTGAAGACGCATTCGGAAACGCCTATCGAGGTCAAATCCGCGACATTTCTGCAAGACCCAAAGAGTAAGAATTGGGTGTTTGGCGGTGCGGGTGCTTTGGTTCTCGCCGCCACCGCTTGGTTGATCTTCTCCGCGATGAACGCCCCCGTCGATCACGCAAAACTCAACGTCGGCGATCGCTTTCGCGATCGCTTCCTCTCCGGTGAACATCGCACGCCGGAGATGATTGTCCTGCCACGCGGAAATTTTGTGATGGGATCACTGACGAGCGATCCCGGACGAGAGCCCGATGAAGATCGGCGGCACAGCGTCAATATCGACTACAGACTGGCGGTCAGTGTTCGCGAGGTAACGTGGAATGAGTACATGCTCTGCGTCGAAGCGGGGGCGTGCTCGGGGTACGAGCCGAACGACGAGGGTTGGGGACGCGGTGATCTGCCGGTCGTCAATCTCAACTTCAACGACATCTACGCCTACTTGCATTGGCTGAACGACGAACTCGGCATCGCCTGGGAGCGGAGCGACCGGTATACCCTGCTCACGGAAGCGGAATGGGAGTATGCGGCCCAGGCTGGCACGCAGGGCGTCACGTTCGCGCCTTACGCAACGGGCGACACCATATCAGCCGAACTCGCGAACTTCGCTGCGTCTAGTCCCCAAGGGCGCGGCAGACCGGTGCGGGTCGCGTCCTATCCGGCTAACGCCTGGGGTCTGCACGACATGCACGGCAATGTCTGGGAGTGGACCGAGGACTGCTACCGTGAGCGACACACGGCGATGCCGAACAACGGTCGCGCTTGGTTGACCCAGAGCTGCAATCACCGCGTTCAGAAGGGCGGCTCCTTTGCCGATCCAATGACAGAATTGCGCGTCGCCAATCGCCGCCCGATCCGGCCTGAGGAGCGCCACGCCGACGCGGGGTTTCGCCTCGCGCGCCGCATCGACGGCGATTTCAGCTGGCACATCGCCCGGGAACGCAACTGAAACGCTAAAACATTTCTTCGTGCGATCAGGGGGTTGAAGCGTCGAACTTCGGACACGCTTCGGATGACTTTCGGCACCCTCGTTTGCCGAAAAAGGAGAAGCCGTCTGCTTAGCCCCGAACGTATGGCGGGGAGACAATTGGATGGCATCGGGATTCGGGTCTGTTGCGCGCAAGGTCCAGAGCGACCTGGTGCTGCGCACCGCGCGTGGCCTTTACCTCGTCACCGCCTGCATCAGCCTAGGGGTCCTGCTCGTCGCCATTGTCGTGGCGGTCCTAGCGCAAGGGAGCACGTTCCGCTTCAGCATGGATAGGCCAGTGCCGGGCGTGCAGGACGTCACGGTCGAATCCATCGCTGTGGAAGATGTCGCCGCGCGAATGACGCCGCCTCACTCGCTGCGCTTCATCGCCGAGCCCGCGGCACTCAACTTCGACATCTCAGAAGGCCAGGTATTGGGCTTCTTGGACGCCGAGACCCCGAACCAATTGGCGCCATATCCCAACGACTTCGATGTCGTCGGCGGGGAGCACGCAGGCCTCTTCACTCTTGGCCGTCACCCAGGCAACGGCCGCGCTGGACTGCGCGCCACTGCCGCGCTCGCGCAGCAGCTGTCCGAGGCTCGGACGGCAGGCGGCGGTTCGGCGCAGCTGAACTACACGCTCCGCATAGTCGCCCGCGACCGCGCAGGCCAAGTCTCCTCCCCGGCAGATGTCACAATCGCGCTGAACCTTACGCCGCATGGCAGTGAGCCACCGGAGCCGGCTGCAGATACTTCGCTGACCGATCTACAGACGCTATCACGCGAGATCGCACTTGCCGTCGATCCGCAGCAGACGGACGTGTTCTTCGACGTCGTGCGCTCAGCCCAGCGGACACCACGCCTTTGTGGGACAGAGGACTCTCCCGCCTTCGTCGCGGAATATCGCCGCGCTTTCGAGGGCCTGCGTGAGCGATTGCGAAGCGACAACCTCGAACTCTTCTACCGCGGTGTCTGCGACGCCTGGAATGCCGCCGCCGAGCGCGCGCAAGCCCGCTACGCGAGCGACCGCGCCACAGCCGACGCCGTCATCGCCCGTAACGCACAACAGCGCTCGGAGCTCGAGGCGCAAAAGCGAAGCGCGCGCATGATCCGCAACATCGCCTTCGGCGTCGCAGCAACAGCTCTCATGGCGTTCCTCATCATCGCGCTCTTCCTCGCCTTCTTGGCCATGGAGGGACACTCCAAAGCACTTCGAGCGGCAGTGGAAACGCTTGCCGACCAAAACCCGCAAACATCAAGAGGGGGAAAATTTTGACACAGAAGAGAATCGCGTTCGCAAGCGGCGTTGTACTGGTGTTGATCGCCGCTGCGTGTGCGCCGACACAAGTCGCGATCAATGCCCGTTTGCCGGCGAACTTCCCCGAAGCCGCGGAATTGCGCCGCATCTCCGTGGCGCCATTCGAAGGCAATGGCGGCGCCGACTTCACCGGCGCAATGCGTGCCGAAATCGTTGCCGCAACGTTCGACGGTCAACGTCACTTCACGCTCGTTGAGAGCCCCTCCTCGCCGTCGGCCGCCGCCGCGAGGCAAGCCAACGCGCAAGGCATTCTTACCGGCTCGGTCTTCATCGATCGCTCGCGCAACAACTACCGTGAGGGCCGCCGAGAGTGCGCCGCGCGAAATGCCGACAACCAATGCGTCCGCTGGCGCGAATACGAGGTGAACTGCACCGCGGAAACCGTCAGCGCCCTCGTCTCGCCAAACCTGCTGCGCGCCAGCGACGGCGCCTCTGTCTACGCTTCGCAAAAGCGCGGCGAGCGCACGTCACGTTGGTGTACGGACCGTCAGCGCAACACCACCGACGAAGCCATGATAGCAGCGATCCTCGCCAACATCGCCACTGAAGTACGGCGCGACATTGCGCCCTACAATTCGGTGCTGAATGCCACGGTGAGCGAGACCAGCGATGGCCTGCCTCGCGCGCTCGCAACACAGTTCGACCTCGCCGTAGACGCGGCGAAGGCCTCTAACGTCGCTACTGCTTGCGAAACTTGGCGCAGTGTCGACGCCGCGCAGCCCAACCATACCTGGACCGTCTACAATCTCGGCATTTGCGCCGAAGCACAGGGCGACTACATCAACGCCCAGGCGCTCTATCAACGTGCGAGCCAACTTGGCGGCGCAAGCAATCGTCAGGTCGTCGCTTCAATCCAGCGTGTCGGTCGCCTGCTGGGCGCCGAGCAGCAACTCGCCGCGGAAGACTCGGCGCGGCGACTCGAACGAGAAGCGGAAACCCGCCGTGTCGAGCAAGACGCCCAGCGTTCACGTGCTGCGCAAAATGCACGACGAAACGATCTGGTGTCTCGCTATGGCGCGACAACAGCCGACGCCATTCTCGCCGGTCAGGTCACCGCAGGCATGACGCCCCAACAAGTGATCGAATCCCGCGGTCAGCCTAATCGCCGCGAAGATCTCACTCCTACGGAGCAGATTTGGCACTACGGATCCGAACGAGTGATGTTCTCGGACGGCCGCGTGACCTTCGTTCGCCGCTGAAGCCCAGACAAGAATGAAGTCAGCTAGTCCAATTTAGAAAGGCCACGCCCCACACTCAGGTCGAGAACCGGTCACAAAGCCACTTTGCGAGTCGTGTCGCCGAAACACGATAGGAGTGGGAGGGTTAGACTCCCAGTCAATTACGGGGCTCTGGCCGAACTCGGCCAGAGCCCGCTCCTGAAACCGGCGCGCCACTGTCTGCAAAGGGCCATTCAGCGCCGCCTCGCCAAATCCTTACGAAGGTCTGCTTTGGTAGGCTAGAAGGCCATCGGCGACTTCTCTGCTGTTTAGGGTTTCTGAGACGGTCGCCATTGCGCTCACGGTGGGGCCCGGCTCCGAGGCGGCCGTCTCAGAAAGCTCAATGCCTGACCCGCGTAGG
>LNEK01000013.1 GCA_001464425.1 Alphaproteobacteria bacterium Ga0077535 | reverse complement strand
AGCTGAATAATAGATGCGGCGGCGCTGCTTCATCGGCCTTCACTCCAGTCGTCTCAAAAAGACTAAAGTGTTGCAGCGACCAGTTGAGGTCACAGCCAGTGTGCGCCGTAGCGCGCAAAATCACGAATGGCTTAGTCGCTCAATTCGTGACGGTCGGGTCAGCAGCGGGACGGCCTAATCTCGCCGACGAGTAACATTCAGCGCGCTGTAGCTGTTGGAAGACGCAGGCGGTCAGAAACTTGCCAGTGTCCGTCGTGCGGGCGTCGTTGAAGGAGTAGACCGTCGCCCCACGTGCGTCGCAATTGACGAGTGAACTAATAGAGACATGCAAGAAACGAACGCGTCCATCTCCATCTTGCTCGCGGTAGTGGCGCTCACTCTACTGGCGGGGATCGTCGTCGCAGCGTGGCTGTTTGTCGGGCCGTCGAAGATCCTGTCGACACTCGGCGAACGAAAGAGGTCTTACCAGCGTTATATGGACCAGCACCCTGATGCGCGCCGGCAGGTCCGTTTGGCAAACATTGCAGGCATAATCGGTATCATATCACTATTCACTGGAATGATGCTCCTCCCGCGCGGAGAGTTCGAGCTTGGCGCAGTTTTGGTCGGAGTTGGCACCCTCCTTCTCCTTAGTCGAATGGTGCTTCTTTCGAGGTACGACCACGCTAGGCTGGGCTCCGACGATGATGATGAATCCAAATGATCGGGCCGATACAGCCGAGTTGGGCCGGACGACCTAACGGTATAGTTCGCGAGTGGCTGGGAAGGGCCAGCGTAGGCCGTTGTACAGAATTTCGCGACTGACCTAGTCTATCTAAATCTGTCGGCGGCACCCTGCCCCCGTGACCGGCTCAAGTTCGCCGAACTCGGTCAGTCAGACAACGCCTGTCACCGGACTCAAACTGCATTGGCCGATCCGAAGCTCTCTTGATAGCTGGAGGATGGTCTCTCCAAACCCTTCCCCGGGGGTGCACTTCAGCCTCGGCGCAGCGAAGAGCGCTCGCCGCGTCGGCTGTCCGTCGTCGGCTGCTTAATCCGAGCGGACCACACGAAAACCGATTCCGGCGTCGCGGACAGTCTGTCCAATGCGGCTCCGGCTGGCGACACGCAAGGCCGCGGGTTCGTCGCGCCAGGAGCCACCGCGCACGACGCGCCTCGCGCAATCACCACGCGAAACAGCGCGGCCATCGCCCGGCGCATCGACAAAATTGTTGACGTAACAATCCTGAACCCATTCAGCGACGTTGCCGGTCATATCGTACATCCCGAACGCGTTGGCTTCGCCTGCTCCAGCTTCCGCCGTGCGTTCGCGGGCAATTCGTGCCGCTTCAAAGCCATCGCCCCACCAATATTGGGTCTCGGTTCCGGCGCGCGCGGCGAACTCCCACTCCGCCTCCGTCGGCAAACGATAGTTTTGACCGGTCTCGCCACTGAGCCACTCAACGTAACGCTGTGCATCGCGCCAGGACACCATCATCACCGGGCGGTCACCGCGGCCCCAACCGCGATCGGGCGGTTCGTGGCCGCTGCAACCTCCATCAGCAACGCAGGCGTCCCACTCAGCAAACGTCACTTCGCGCACGCCGATCGAGAACGGCGCCAGCGTCACCTCATGCAGCGGCGATTCCCATGACCTGCGCCCGAGATCGTCTTCGCGCGCGCCCATGCGATATACGCCGCCACTCAGCGTCATCATCTCAGGGCAATCAGCGCAATCGCGGAAGCGCGTGCGCTGCTGCGGCGCGGGCGGCGCGACGGGCGCAGCGCCGCCCGGCAAATCCACGACCGCGATCTCCCGATTTTGCCGAAAGGCGTCTGGGTTTTGCCATGCATAGATCAGTCCGGCACCGAGCACGGCGAAGAGCGTCAAGCCAACCCATTCCAACCTCACGTTTCGCCGGCGCATTCGAACACGCTCGCCACGCGAGGCGATCCGCTCCGCAGCAGCGATGTCTGCCGGCGTTTGGACGCCGACAACCGCCGGCGCAGCCGCTGCTTCAGGCGCTTCCGCTTGCTCATGCACGGCGTTTGGCTCGGACGGAGTCTCCAGAATGGTCTCGATCAGTTGCCGTTCACCCTCCTTGAGTTCCGGCGAGCCTACGCTCTCGCTCAACGCTTGCCGCGTCTGCTCATGGCCGCGCCGCGCCGCTTCAGCGAGTTCACCAAGCGCGATCAATCGTACCGGCGAGAGGTTGTCGCGCGCGCCGTATAGCATCGCCATCAGCGCTTTAGCTTTCTGCGGGGAGTCTTCCGCTTCGGCGATCAACCGCGCCACGTCGGCGCGCACTTCAAGCAAGCGCGGCGCACCGTTCAGTTCCCGGCGCAGGGCGTCAAGCAAGTCGATGTCACGCTTGCGGCCGGTTGCCTGGATCGCATTGGTGACCTGTAGAATGGCCGCCTTATCACGCAACGGCGCACGTATCCGTCGCGCCAACTCACGATGAAACTCCTCAATGTTGGAGCCGCCCTGAGCCACGCGCACGGCGTTGACCGCCCGCCGCACCAATGAATCGCGATCTTCGCCGGCCAGTTCGCTGAGGCGGATCGGATCGTAGTGCGGAAACGCCGCCACCAGTTCGGGATCGGGCTCCATGCGCCCGACCTTGCCGCGGCGTAGTAACTTGCGAAACTCGCGCGGCTCAAGAAAGGGATCAAGCCGATCGAGTTGGCCTTCATAAAAAAGCCCTCGTTGCGCGGCGTTACGCGCGGAAATAGACAACGCCTGCAACAGTGCCGCCAAGAAAACAAAGTCCACCAGAATACGCGTCACGAACACGAAGTGCTGTGAAGCTTCGCTGCGGACGATCGCATCGTCAGCGCCGCCGACATCATAGACTTCTGCCCAATCGACGAAGGGCACAGCCTTGGCCAACTCCGTGCCGAAGAAACCGATCCAGGTGCGAAGGTTTTCCGCCTCCTCCAATGTCACGTTGAACAGTTCATAGTGAGCGTCGAACGCACCGATCTGTGCCTGACGCAAGCCGAGCGGCACCAACAGCAGCAGGAACGCAAAGCTCAACAGCGCTTCATCTCGCAAGTCCTGGCCGAAGCCGATACGCAGATGTGGCCCGACGAAACGGCGGTTGAGCATGGCCAGTTCGCGATCAGTCTCGATCCAGGCCCAACGCCGCGATATGGCGATGGCGACCAAGAAGCTCCAGGCCAGCGGCGCCAGCCCCCAAGGCGGCTCCAACCAAAAGCCCATCGCCGCGCAGGCGCCGAGCGTGCCGAAAAGACTGGCATAACGCACAAATAGCGATTGCTGCGTAACGCCCGCCGCGCCCGCGACGGCGAACACAAGAATGCTATCGATGATCGAGAGCGCGCGCCCGAATGGGCTGATCAGGCGGCCAACGAGACCGATCGCGCCGCTCGCGAAGTCGGCAAGGCGCAGCGCGGGGGTCAACGCTGCCAACACAAACGCGATCGCCAGCGCTATCAGGATGCGCTCACCCCAATCCGTGTTGATGGTGGCGCGATTAGCTTCACTACTCGCTGCCCACGTCGCGAGCGCAACGATGAGGCCGGTCGCGCCGATGATGAAGAAGAAGGTCCAGCCGCTAATGTGCGCGTGCCGCGGATCGCCGCCGATGCGCGCCGGCAAGCGTCGATCAAAGATGCTACGTATCCACGACGCAGAGACGGCGACAGCCACAGCAGAGATGAACGCCGCCGCCCAATGCCAAGGCCGCGGCTCGAACGGCAAATAGAGTGCATAGAGCGGCGCGAGGGCGAGCGCGACGAGCACCGCCACACTCGCCAAGCAGGCGAGCGCCTCAAACGCCATAAACAGCGCTGCGCGGAACCTGTGCAGCAGCAAGGCCATCTTTGAGGCCGTCCCCCGTGACCGCCGTCGAAACATTTATTTGGCGCGCCGCGTGGCCATAAATGCAAGAGAATTCAGCCCGTCACGCGATGCCGTGCCGCAAACGCCGTTGGTCAACAGGAGCCTCTCCCCCGCAAACCCGTGGTCGGAGCCCGCAGTCCAGGCAATTCAACAACCCTTGTCGACAGGCCGGCGCGCTCCATGAACATACACTACTCCAGGTTTGTGTTTCGCGATCCGTTCACGGTCTGCCGTACGATTTCTTGCGACTGGCCTACTCTCTCGACTGCGGGCCGGTCACTTAGCGCACGCAGCAATGACGTGATCTCGCCGAAAGTCGCCGATCAGCTCGTGTCGGCCAGCGTCTGTTTTTGCAGCCCTAAGGCGCCGATCGAAGCCGCCGACCCATGTGTGTTCTTCACGCTCGCGGGCGAGTCCGCCAAATGCTGCAGCGCATCCAAACTTTTGACGGCTACCGACCGCGTGGGTCACGCGGACTTACCCGCTGTAAGTGTGCGGCCTTGTCGGACGATTTGCGCGGGTCGATACGGACTCCCTTGCGGACCGGATCCACTCAAGGAAAGCGCCATGCTCGGATTTGCTATCAAAGGGTTGGTGGGGCTTTGCCTCATCGTTTTTGGTTGGCTCGGCGGGTCAATTTTTCCGGTTCCGGGGCAATGGTTAGGCGGACTCAGTAGTCGAGTGAATCCTATCCTCACAGAGCTTGATCTGAGCTCAGGTGGACTGGCCCGATTGCGCGCAGCGCTTTCGACGGAGGACTTCACGCGCCTCACGCGTGATGCAGCGATGCTCGCGGCGAGCACAGGGGACGTGATCTTAGTCGAACGCAGCGATGGCCCAGTTCTCGAAGAGTACGCCGAGGCGATTGCCTTAGAGCAAGCACGAGCGACGCAAATGCCGCCTGGCAGATCGGTGTTCGAGGACACTCTGCAACTTTGCCCAGGCATGACAGTGAGCAACGCGCCGCCAGCAGATGACGAAAGACGAGTCGAAGGCTACGCGAAGTTTGTCAACGTCAACGGCGTAACCTTGGCAGTGAATCCCACCCAGGGCGCATGCTTATCATCGGGCGTTGGCGCACGCGGCGGACGCCGCCACAAAGGCTTGGACTTCTACGCGCGTAATGGCGGACCGATTTTCGCAGCCGCCGACGGAACCGTGATCGAGATGCTCTATCGTAACGATTACGGAAACATGCTGCTCATCGATCACGGGCGTGGCGCATACACGCGCTACGCTCACCTATCCAGCTTCGCCGCCGATGTGGCGGTCGGCTCAGTGATAACTGCCGGACAACAGATTGGGTTGATGGGAAACACTGCGTCGTATCAGATCCCAGTGCATCTTCACTACGAAGTCCTGATTGGCAGTTATGACAATCCTCAGAGATCATTTGGCCTGACGCATGCATCTCCGTTCGATTTTCCTGCCGTATCGCCAACTGCACCGGTCGCACAGGGGCAAGCCCTCATCAGCGCGGATGCTGTGGCGCCAACACTGACACCCATAGTCCCGCTACAACTAACACGAGACGAGGCGGGAAGCGGACTCTGTGCAAATGGCCCGCTCACCGAAGCAACAGTCGTGAGAATTCGGCGCGGCGATACGCTCATTGGGATCGCCGACGCGTGCTACGGCGATCCTGAGGCATGGCGTCAAATCGTCGACTGCAATCCCTTTTTCGCAGAGCGAAACCTCGGCGGCGTCTCCCCTTTGAATAGAGGTCATCTGCTCTATGTCGGCGATCGGGTGGTGTTGCCTGCGCGAGGCGCTCAATGTCCAACCTAGGTAATATGGCGAGCCGCGCACGGGCTGGGTTGCTCAAATCCAGCCAATGGTCATGTAACGTGCGCTAAGGCGCGACTTCGCCGTCAGTTGCTATCGCTGGCGCAGCGAATGCCCCTTCCAGCTCCGAGCTGCTTCTCGCAGCTGCACACGCTCACAGGCTGAACCCACCAACGATGAACGTAGGCAGCTCAACCATTCCGGCATATCGTGAACTCACGGTGGGGACCGTTGGGGCACGCAAATGGCTTTGGTACTGCCCACGTTGGCGGCTGGGATGGCGGCTCTCGTCGGCGCAAACGCCAAGGGCGCTGACGTCCCAGCGCCTCAAAGTGGCGTCGCCGATCCGTTGGTGACTTCTTCCAACATTACGATTGTCTCTGATTGCCAGGAACCAAGCAGCGTCGCTGCCTGCGATGCTGGGCTAGAGCACGCCGACAGCGAAGGGTCGCGCCCCCACTTCCAAGTTACAGCGGAGCTTGCGCTGGTCTCCGACTTCCGCCGCGGCGGTTTAACACAGTCCGACAACGCCCCTGCCCTCCAGGGCCGCGTCGATATCAAACATCATTCGGGCTGGAGTGCGGGAGCCTTTGCTTCGAGCATAAACGGCAGGCGCGGCTCGAACGTTCAGGTCTCGCTCTTCGGCGCGCGACGCTTTGACGTCGGTGAAGCCCAACTCACGCTTGGGGCCAGCGAACTGATTTTCATCGGCGGTGATGCCGAACCGTTTGCCATTGCCCAAGCTAGCGTTTCCCATCCCATAGGGCCGATCGATATCACGCTCTCGGTGAGTTACGCGCCGCCGCAAACTGCTCTGGACGAATATGGACTTAACCTCACCCTTCGCGCACGCACTCCGCTCGGACGGATAAGCGATGCGCCGTTGACCGCCGCGATTAGCATCGGCCGATCGGAAGGCGAGTTCGCCGCGGGCGCAGAAGTTAAGCTCGATTGGTCTCTCGGTCTGACAGCTGAATTCGCAGACACGGAATTCGGTATAGCCTACGTCGATAACGATCTCGACGACGACCGCGGCGACGCGGGCCTAGTCTTCTCTTTCGCTAGACGATTTTGATCGTGTGCGCGCCAACGCTCAACGCGTCACTCACGCAACAGTAAGGAAAGGATGCGACAAGCACTACGATGACGACGAAACAAGCCCTCGCTATTGCGGCGTTCGCGCTTTCCGGCGGCTGCTCGTCATTTGACTTTGAGCCGACCTCGAACTGGTGGGCAGATGGCGGCCGCCTCTGCGCCGTCAACCGCGAAGATCTCAACTGGACCCGTGAGGCGCCGCGCTCGTGTGCAAGTGCAAACGCAGACATGTCAGCGGAACGCGGGCGCGCCAGCTCACGCCTCCATCTTTGGAAGCCGATGCCAAAAATCCCAAGCGATGACACGAAGGCCTTCTCGCTGACTGATCGGTGAAAAGTCCAACGAGATGGTCGTTAGGGCGAGGCTGACTAGTGCCTGCGTAGACCGTTGTACAGAATTACGTGAACGGCTTAGTCGATCCAAAGCTGCCGGCGGCGCCCTGCCCGCGTGACCGGCTCAAGTTCGCCGCTTCCAGTCACTCACAACAGCATCTTCGCAGCGCTAGTCATCAGCGCCGCGCATGCGGTGACCTTCATGCCGCGCGCTGCGGCACAGCAGAAGCAGCGTCGGGGAAAAATCGCGCCGCGATTTCGACCCGAAAGCAGGCGCCGCCCGCAGCCGCGCATGAGGCCGACACGTCGCCACCCAACAATCGCGCCATACGTTGGCTGAGCGCCAGCCCTAGACCCATGCCCTCAAAGTGTCGCGTCTGAGCGCTCTCAGGCTGGCTGAATGGCTCAAACAACTGCTCCAAGCGGGTCGGATCTAACCCGACGCCATTGTCTTCAATCTCGATCACCAGCCAAGAGATGCTCTCATCGACCCTTTGCGAGATGCGAACCTCAATTCGGCCATTAGCGGTGGAGCGCGCCGCATTGGAGAGCAAGCCGCGCAGACAAAGCCCGAGACTGTCACCGTCTGTCAGCCACATGCCCGGCTGTGTCGTATCGACAAACCGGATCTCGTTGCCATTGGCGCGCGCAAGCGGTTCAACGGCATCAACGGCCTCTTGCACGAAATCTGTCGGCCGACATTCATCAAGGCCAATGCTGATTTTTCCAGCGTCGATCGCCGCAAGCTTCAGAACGTCGTTCACCATGCTGCGCAACTTCAACGCCGCTTCAAGCACGCGGCGATTGTCCGCCGCCGCTTCGCCAGCGCCACCATCGTCAGCGTCCTCGATCAACATTTCGCTGTAGCCAATAATGGCGTTGAGCGGGGTGCGTAGTTCGTGGCTCACATTGGCCATGAACTCAGATTTCGAGCGCGCAAGTTCCTCCGCTGCCGCCTGCCCTTCACGAGCATCTTGGGTGTTGTTCGCCGCCTCGATCAGTAGTGCGCTCGACTTACCGACCACTGCCCGAAAATTGGCGACCGAGAGACTCGCCGCCAGAGCGAGCAACGTCATCATGGCGGCGTTCCAGAAGGAGACCTCCTCCATGCGCATCCAATCGTTAGGCGCAGCGCCCAGCGCCTCATAACTCGATGGCGGCAACACCTCGCGCGCGAGGTGCAGACCGGCATAGGTCAGCGTCACGACTGAGACCCAAATCAAGCCAGCCCGAACGCCCAGCAGCAGAGTGCCAAGCAGCGGCAACAGCATGAGAAAGAATGACGTCGTCGAGACAACACCACCCAGCGCCCCGGCTGTTAGCGTCACGATAAGGTAGAGTGTGAAGAGATAGGCGTGGCAGAGCAGGTCTAGATTGATTTTCGAACGCAGCGCCAAATACGGGAACGGCGCAAACGCAAACGGTGTTAGCGCGCACAGGAACGCCACAAAAGGGCGTCCGCCGATGACACTGCCACTGGTCAGCACAACCCACACGGTTGCGATGACGATGGTCAGCAACGCTGTGAAAGTTAACAAACGCTTGCGCGTGACATGCAACAACGAAGCATCAAGTTGGGGCGAACCTAACAATCGCTCCCAGAGGGCGTCGAAATAGGCAAACATCCTAGGTGTCTAGCGCCTCTGCGCTAAAGAACCGGAAATGCCGGCACGTTGTCGTTCAAGCATCCGCGTCTCGCGCGACCACGCTTCTGTCGCTTAGGCCTAAGCGACCCGTTCAGTGAAGCCCCCGGCGCGCAAATCGGCAATTTTGTTACGAACGGCGCGGTCGATACGATCCTGCCTTCGGCAACGCTTCGAGCGCCGAGGCGCGCCATCGCCAGAAAGGCGTCAGTGGGCGGCGACGTACCGGCCCGCCTTAACCTCGATGTTATGCTCTTGGTGTAGATGCCTGCCCGCTCGGAAGTGAGCCGGCTGTGGAGACTTGGATTTGAACGCCGATATCATCCTTGGCTCGCGGGTTCCCAGCGTCAATCTTGGCTACCTCAGTGACGGAGCCGTCGCGACTCTGAGTACCGATGCGCTGTTCGCGAACGTGAGGAGCGTGCTCATCGGTATCCCGGGCGCCTTTACCCCAGTTTGTTCGCAACAGCATGTCCCCGACTTCGTCGCCAACGCCGATAGGCTCTCAGCCTCGGGCTTCGCCCAGCTAATCTGCATCGCGCCCAACGACCCTTTCGTGCTTGAAGCTTGGCGCTGCCAAATGGACCCTCACCACAAGATCCGGTTTCTCTCTGACGGCAATCTGGATTTCGCACGGGCCCTCGGTCTCAGCGAAGCCCACAAGGATCTTTTTCTCGGCAGCCGCTCAAAGCGGTACATGCTGGTCGTCCACGACCGAACCATCCAGCGGGTTCGCGTCGAGACCAGCATCCTGACTTACAGCTGCACGTGCGCCGAGGACGTGCTCATCGCGGCGTGATTTCCTAGCGTCCAAATCCGCCTCAGATTTACTAAACAAATCTTAAGCGGGGCGCTGCAAAATGAAGCAATGGCAAAGGCTCCAGATCGAAACCTTAACAACCTCCGTCCAACCGCGTCGACCACCCGGGTGATGGATTTGGCGCTTGTCGCGGAGAAGTTCGGAGAGACTGAGGATTTTCAGAAACGGCCGTTCTTCGACAATGCCAGGCTCAACAGATCGATCATTCTAAAACATGCACTCCGGCGGAATGAGCGCGACATTTTTAATGGGCAGCGTCTGAGCGCAACGAAAGTCCTATTTCCGTTCGCCGCAACAGATTTGAGCATGGGCGGAGAATATCTGTTCGTCGGAGAACAGGACTTCGCCAAAAAGCTTGCGACCAAAATAGGCGTGACAGAAGTATCGCAAATCGAATCCGATCTCAGCGTATTGTCGATCGTCGATGCGCTTCCGTCGTTTGACCCATTTTTAATGCGAGAACGCCTCAGGCAAGTTGGGCGCGAGCCCGCTCGCTGCTATTTCGATGTGTCGGTCGCGGACACCGACCGGATGCAAGCCTTCGTCACGAAGCAAATTGCCCAGCTCGTTGAACTTGCATTTAAAAACGAGGGCAACGCTGCAAGTTCGCTGGCCGCGCGCATGGCCAATAAGCTGATGACTGATGAGACCGCAGCAAGTTTGGAACCGCTGCGCGCAACTCTTAGACTGACAGGAGAAGAATACAGAGAAGGCATTTTCGCCTGGAAGGGTTTTCTTTACTATAAATGGTCGATTCAGGAATGGGGCACGCGGCTGCCCGAACTCTCCAGAAGTATTCTGTCGGCACGGATTCTCGGCGCACAGCGCGAGGACATGCAAACAATCGACAAGTCACGGCAGCTCATCGTCAAGCTCATGGGCTCGACGATGGGGCAGGTGAAGGCTGCGCTCGCGCGATACGACGAAGCCTTCAAGGCGCTGCAGGAAGGGCGACCCACTGCCTTTCGCGATTTCTTGCTGCAAGCGCCTTCGATGTTCTTCAGCCTCGGCGAATCTGTCGGGGTCATCAAACATTTAGACTCGTTTTGGCGTTTTCGCTTTCCGGCCGGCCGCACGCCGACAATGGAGACCCCGGAGGCTCTCGAGATATTTCAAGATTTCGAAGTGACGGTTAGCGGCATCGATCAGGCCCGCAAGGCGGCGGCTTAGCGAAATATCGTCAGCGCACCGGCGCCACGTCGCTTGACGCCCGCTCGAAGCGGCGACTTTGGTTCCGGTCCAGCTGTCGCCGCCGTTCGCGAAATAGCGCTTTCCAATGCGCCGCATACACCAATGCGAGAAATTGCACGGCGTGGGCCGCGAATCGAGGAACGCTCGCTTGTCGCCGAGTTTGCCCTGGCCGTCTGGCTGCCACCCAAAAGTAGCATAGGATTTTTGTGGCATTGCTTGGGCGCCGCTGAGTTCCGCGGCGAACATGATGACACCATCATGCACGGGGAACGTTTCGCCAGTTGCGCTGGCGGCATCGCCATTGCGCGTCCAGCTTAGCGCTTCCCCTGAGTTCGGGCACCGCCAAACTTTATGAGAAACTCTCGATCCATAAGGCCAATCAATGGGGCTCAATCAAACATGTGCAACACATTTCGCTGCGACGGTTCAGTCGCTGGCGCGCCGTGGGGCGAGCAAATCGTGAATGCGCGCGAGTAGAGCGGGATCGGCAGGCGTAAGCTGCGTTCGTCCGAATCTCCTGCTGCCGCTTCGCCAGATTCGTTGGCCGGTGCCTTCACATTGAAGGCCTAGGTTTATCCAACGCTAGTCACGCCTGCCGCTCCGACGCACCCGTCGGGGCGGTCTTTTCCTGCAGCGGGACGCCGCCGTTCGCCCCAGCGCACGCAGTAGATCAACCAAGCAGACGGGCCGGGCCGCGCCAGTTCGGTCGGCTCGCCCTCGGTAGGTTAAGCCGCGCTCTGACGGTCCAGCTGCACGTCCGTTACGATTCGATCGCGCCCGGAAACCTTCGCGGCTCGCACGCACGCCTCGGCCCGCGCGGCAAGATTGTCAGCGCCTTCGCCAGCGCGGAACCGCGCCACGCCTGCGGAAATCGTGATCTCTCCGATCACATCACCGGTGGACTTCAGCGACAGCCGCTTCGACTTCACGGCTTTGCTCACCCGCGCCGCCAGCGCTTCGGCGAGATGCAGATTCGTGCGAGGCATGATCATCGCGAACTCTTCGCCGCCAAAACGCACGGCCAAGACATCTCCCTGCGCATGCGCGCGCAACACCGACGCAATGTACCGCAACACTTGGTCGCCCAGGGCATGACCCCAGAGGTCGTTAAGCCGGCGGAATTGATCGATGTCCAACATCAGCAAACACAGATCGCTGTTGTCGGCACTCGCATCGGTAATCCGCCGATGCAAGGTCTCATCGAACATGCGCCGGTTGGCGAGGCCGGTGAGGCCATCCGTCAGCGCTTCGACCTTCACGCTCTGGAGCGCTGTCTGTAGCTCCTGCACCTGAAGCGTTGACGCTTCAATTTGCTCGGCCAGTTTTAGATTGTGCGCCGCCATCTCGTGGGTCGTGACTGCCAAGTGCTCGACGACCGCGCGAAACTCGGTCGAGTCAACCCCGCCTTCAAAGCGCTCTGCGGCGCTCTGCAGCACTTTAGCGTACGATCCCGCCTGCCCCCCGGCGCCACGCAATCTTGATACCGTATCGTCCAGCTCCCGCGCGATCGTCTCGCTCGTCTCCAACATCTGGATCGAGAGCCGCGTGTTGGCGAAGAACCTCTCGAACAGCTCTTCGTTGGTTTCGTCCGTGAACGGCTCACCGCGTCGCAATCGCGCTTCGATTTCGCGGCTCAAGTCCGGCTTTACGCCGGCGACGTGCGTCGTCCAGATCTCATAATTGGCCGGGCTGGTGGGGATCTGCTCCTGGCCCATGCGCTCAATAATTTCGCGCGCCCGCTCCATGCCTGGCGCACCGCGAAACAAAGCTAAGTCGCTGCTCATCCAACCGCCCTCGGCACATCGCAGTCGGAGGATCACGGACGCCCTCTAAAGGCGGCGTTAATTTCTATGGCGATCAGCGCACGGCGTTCCGACGAGTTTGAGTCATAGCCCACCCGACCCTGTACGAGCGCCGGCGAGGTCCGGCGTCCAAAGACATGCAATTCCTAAGCGCCACATTCTTATGACGGGCGGGGTCGCCCAAACGTGTGGTAGTTCAGCCGCTCGCGGCCGCTGCCGGTGACGTGAACCCGCCGAAGATGGACGGACGTCAGGGGGCGATCGGCTCAGCAATTCGTTTACCGAAGGAGGCATAGCAGGGAGTATGCGCCAAACGAGAACGCTCCTGTTGGTCTTGCTGGCGCTATTCGCCTGCTTTGGTGCAGGCTTCATCATTCTTGCGAACATCGGCGATGCATCCGTTGTTGCGAGTACCGGTGGCGTCTATGGCGCACTTGAGACGGCCGGCGCCCAAGACAATGTCTCTTTGCGCGATGACCTTTATGCAGTCGTGCTAGGCCTGAGGGGCCCTTGGGCGGCAGTTCAACTGGGCGGCTTCATCGTGCTTTTCCTCGCGCTGATCGCGCTGGCGACAACCTTGCGCAAACTCAAGTAGCTTGTCGCCGTCAATCAATGCCCAGCACCATCGCTGCCCAGCCGCGCCGAGAAATTGGTCACACTGAACGAGCCGCTCAATCCTGGTTCATCGACCCCGCCCTATCTGGCCGACCGCCTGTTAGCGGCAACGCTGGCGGGCCGCAGGGCGGGGCTGCAACAGGGGCTTTGGGGCCCGCCCCGTTCTGGTGCTTTCCTGAAGCCGTACCGCGCCCCTTTCCCCCGGGCAGCGGCGCAACTTAAAGGGAGCGAGGCGCGGGGATGGGCTCAATCCACGCGCCTCTTTCCCCTGAGACTCGCCCAGTTGTTCAGCTTGCGCTCAGCCCAGTTCCGACACACACCGCCCGATCTGGGGTGCTGCGGCGCCCACTAACTTGGGTGACGCTCAACGCGCGTTGCCGGACTGGGGAGGCATAGAGTGCTCAAGGAATTTCGTGATTTTGCTATGCGCGGCAACGTGGTCGACCTCGCGGTCGGGGTGATCATAGGCGCCGCCTTTGGGGCCATCGTGAGCAGCCTCGTCGACAATGTCATCATGCCGCCAATCGGCTTGCTCATCGGCGGCATCGACTTTTCTCAACTCAAATTCGTGCTCCAACCAGCCGCCGAAGGCGTTGCAGAAGTCGCAATCCATTACGGCGCTTTCGTCAACGCGCTGGTCAAGTTCGTCATCGTCGCCTTCGTCATCTTCCTGCTGGTGAAGGCCATGAACAGCATGAAGAAAGCCGAACCGGCGCCTGCGCCAGCTGCGCCGCCGGAAGACGTCGCGCTTCTGCGGGAGATACGCGATCTCTTGAAGAAATAGACGGCAAAGCGGCCCGCACCGGCGGGCCGCTTTTGCTCCTTGCGCATGACAGCGGGCGCCAAGAGTTTGCAGCGCCATCAATTTTGACCGAAATCAAAGCCGCCATCTCGCCGCGTGTGGACGACTCTCCGTTGGCAAGTGATGTGCCCCGCGCCCTGCTCGATTAGGGCGCGTTCTCGACCATTAGCGAATTCGGGAAGCGGTAGGCGACAGCGGGACGAATTGGCAAACAACTCCGGCGATCAAGGTTCATCGCGTAGGCTGTCTAGGTAGGCAAAAAGGTCTCTTAGGTCCTCGGATTCCACCTCAATATCAGGCATCGTCTGGTGCGGTGTGTGGAGCCAGACTAGCACGGACAAGTCACTTCTGCCTGATGAGTTCACTATGCGTTGAAACGCAGGTGCGGCAGAGTTTGGCGAAGCCAATACTCCACGATCCACAGCGTGACATGCGGCACAGACATGATGGGCATAGAGATGGCCCTCGACAACATCACCTCCTGTCTGCGCTAGCGCGGAGGCGCTTCCCCACAACACGCCGCCGAATGCGAGAATTGCGAAGCGCATTTGGACCTCTCCTGTCGAAAGCGTCAGCCACAACGAAGCGCGAACACGTGCAATCTCAAGCGGCGTGCACGCGCGCCATGCCCGCGCGCTCGTAGAGCGCCTCTAGGCGAGCCACCACATCGCTGCGGATGATGTGTGCGCCCTGGAACTCGTGCACCAATGCGATGTCGGTATCGGCGATCATGTTTATGAGATGCGGCAAGCCCGACGGTTCTTCTTCGTGCAAATCAATTTGAGTCGGATCGCCGGTGACGACCATGCGCGAGCCTAGCCCAAGCCGGCTAAGCGCCATCCGCATCTTGCGAACGGTCATGTTCTGCGCTTCGTCAATGACGATAAAGGCGTCATTGAATGTGCGCCCGCGCATACGCCCGAGTGGAAGGATTTCCAGTTGCTCACGCTCCTTCAGCCGTCTTACCTCGGCAGGACCCAACAGAGCGTGCAACTCGTCCTCGATTGGACGCAACTGGAAGTCATCAGACGTTTCCGCGCGGATCGACTCGGTGATCACCTCCCCCTCCAGGATCAGGTGCGGTCGCGTGGCGACCAGAATTTTCACTCGACCAAGTGCAAGTGCGTTGAGGCCTGCGGCGAGCGCAAGATGGGTCTTGCCGGTGCCAGTGGGGCCGATGCCCAAAATCAACTGGTGCTGCGTATGCAGCAACGTGTTCATGAAGGCGACCTGACTCAAGGACATCGGCCGCACCGCATTCGAAAGCCCCACGAGTCGGAACGACAAGTCATGCCTCAAGCCATAACTGATTGCCTCGGAAACGGCGCGGCGTAAGCCTGCGTTGTCGAGGCGACCTGCATT
>LNEK01000012.1 GCA_001464425.1 Alphaproteobacteria bacterium Ga0077535 | reverse complement strand
CCCAAGCCATTCGGCGCGAGCAACATGTGCCGAAGCACCAAATCCGCGACCTCGACTTGCCGGTTTTCCTGGGTTTGCGTTGGATCGTTGTGGGCGGCCACGTTGCGTTTCTCCTCATCCCCTGACGGGCTTGCCTTTGGGCCCTTTTTCGAGCGCCCTATGTGCTCCGACCCCGCCACCGACGCCCTGCCCGCTTGATCGGCTCACCACTTGGCGACAAGCGATATGCGACCCATCGGGGCGTGGCATCGATTGTGGCTCTCTGATCAAAAGCGGATCGCGCAAAATCGCGCTGTCTCTAGGCGGCCAGTACCGCCGCAGAGGTTTGTGAACCACTGAGTACAACGATGGAGCGGGCGCCCTTGCCGGGTCCTTCGCTCTCCAGCGTGAGCGAACCGCCCATGGCTTTGACGGTGTTGGCGCACCAATGCAGACCAAGGCCGCCAGAACGCGCTTTCTTTGAGGAATGACCACGCTCGAAGAGTTTGGCGGCCGTCTTTGGCTCGAAACCAACGCCGTCGTCGGTGATGATGATCTTCGCGCCATCTTCCGCTTGTGCAAACGAGATCGACAGGCGTCCGGGGCGGCGATCAGCGGCAACGATCGCCTCGACCGCATTGGTCAAGAGATTGCCGATCACTTGGGACATGAGCAGTCGGTTGGCGCGCACCATCATGCCTTGCTCGGGGAGGTCGAGATCAATCTCGCCCCAGGGCGCGAACCGCGCCGCGGAGGCGTTTTTCTTGACCACATCCAGAATATCGAACCGTTCGAGCGGGATTTCCTGGTGCGCGGTGTCGCTTTGCGAACGCAGGATTTCGAGCGCTTCCGCCAACGATGCCTTAGCTGCGATGAAGGACTCGCGGCGGGCGGCTGCACGTCGGTCCACGTCATCAAACGTCGCGACCAGGAACGCAGCCAACCGCTCGCGCCGAACCTGGACCGTATCGCCAGAGGACAGCTCGCGTATCGCCTGTGCGATGTGCTCAGCGTTTGCGGACGCCTGCTCCGAAAGAGCTTGCGACAGAATGACGGTGACCGGATTGAGCGAGTTGCGCACATTGTGCATGGCGCCGGCTGCGGACTCACTCTTACCGAGCTGGAAGGATTGAACTTCCAGCTGTTCGCGCAATTCCTTGAGCTCGGCGAGCATGGTGTTGAAGCTTCGGCTCAATGCGCCGAGTTCATCCTGGCTAGGATCGTCCCCCAGTGGCGCTAGCTCACCGTCTTTGGCCACCTTGCGCATGTGTCCGTCAATGCCGGCCAAGCGCCTGACGACGAAAGCGCGCATAATGAAGAACACAGCGAAAAGCGTGCCGACCAAGATCAAAGTGCTTGTGATGAGCGCGGACACAATGGTGGTCCCGCCGAGCTTGGAGGTATCTCGCGGCACCTCAAAGGTGAGAGAGCCTACCGATGCGCCGCCGGACGCGGCGATAGGCACAACAACCCGCCAAGCATCGCGCGTACTCACCGTCGACGCCGGCGCGATCTCGTGCGTGACACGGGACGCGGTTTGCAACGCCTCGGACGCGGTTGCGCCGTCAAACTCAAGCGCCATCACGATATAGCCTGCCGGCGTGCCGGTTCCATCGCTGTGGACGACCTGGGCCACGCCGATGGCGAGAATGCGCCCATCCACCTCCACGAAATCGGAGAAGCTCGATCGACTGCGCGCTTGAGCGCGGATGCGATCTGACGCCGCCACCCGTGCAAACGCAGCGCTGAGGGCGGGCTCATCAGTCTCGGATTCGAGGTCTACATAGCTGGCGTGCAGCACGTCGCCGTTGAACCGAACATAGGCAGTCGCGTTGACGCCAACATTGATGAGACCGATTGTCGTAAGATTCGCAGCTTCGAATGCTGAATTTCGCGTGGCGACATAGTCGTAGGAATCGTCCCAGACTGCATAGTCTTTGGTCGTGTTTTCAATCGTGGACAGCACACTTTGGAGCAGCGCTTGCGCTTGAGCGACTTGCTGCTCGACGCCTCGGCGTTCCAAGCCGTCGAAGGCGGGACGGATCGTTCGATCGAGCGCCATTCCCGCGAGCATGAGGCCGACGGCGCCGACCAGGACCAGGGTCAGGTTGAGTTTAGACGCGAGCTTGAGACCGCGCCACCGATCACGCAACCAATCGAGAGAAGCCGATCGCCCTGACATTATCAAAACTCAGTGCCGACGGAGAACACGGCGCCCGCGCCATAGACATCCTCTTCGCCGGGAGGCGCGTCCTCATCCGTGTCGACATACGCGAGGCTGAGAGTGATAGCGCCGACCTGATATTGCGCGCCGAGCGAATAGTCCCACTTCTCGCCGTCGAGCGTGAAATAACCTTCCTCCCAGCCAACGCTTCCCGTCAGCGTGAACCCAGTGTCGCCGATCGGCCGCTCGGTCTCAAAAGCCACATAGGTTGATTCATCGGCAAGATTTCGTTGGTTCGGCGCGTACTCAAGCCGCGCCCGCGCGGTCCAGTCACCCACCGGACGCTCATAGAGCGCCACAAAGTTCGCATAGTCGGTGTCATCGAGATCGGGATAGATGTATTGCACGACCGAGAGATCGACATCGCCGCCCATTAGACTGAAGGCGCCGCCAATCGACAAGTCGACTTCCAGATCGCCTGAATTGCGCGTCGGCGCGGCTGCCCAAACGTAGAGGCCGGCCTGCAAAGCGGGATCATTGTCCGTCAGCGACACGCCCCGCCAACGATAGTCGGAGACGACGCCGATTTCGCCTGACACATCGAAGGCGCCCTTGAGGTCGTCCGCCGCGGCGTTGGATGCCGACATAAGCGCGCACGCCAACACAAATGGAATTCGCATGGAGGGATACTCCCAGTGCTAAGCGGACGCAGCGCGTTGCTCGTCGCAGGGTTGAGACGTTTCGTTCAGTCGAGCAAGCGCGCCGGCTTCATCGACCGGCCTGCCGAAGCGATATCCTTGCATGTGCGAGCAACCGGCTAGGCGTAGCGCTTGATGCTGGAATTGGTCTTCAACCCCCTCGGCAACCACGGTCAAACCCATCGAACGGGCCAACTGGGTGATCGAACTCACAATGGCGGTTGAATTTCCTTCTTTGCCCAAAGAGGTCACGAACGATCGATCCACTTTGATACAGTCGATGCTGAAGTTCTTGAGATTGAACAGACTGGAGTAACCGGTTCCGAAATCGTCCAACGCCACGCGGAAACCCATCGCATGGAGCTCCGCGACCGTGTTGGCCGCGAGCTGCGCATCGTCGAACAGCGCAGTTTCTGTGATTTCAATTTGCACGCGGTCTGGCGTCAAGCCAGCCGCCGCTACGGCTTGCTGCACATAGGCGGTGAAACCCGGCCGGTGGAATTGTCGAGGCGAGAAGTTGATCGAGACATAGCGGCCGGGCCAGCCTTTGCAAGCTTCCAACGCGCGCGGCAGGACCCAGTCGCTGAGCTCATGGATGAGCGAGCCTTCCTCGGCGATCGGTACGAACAACGATGGCGAGATCGTTCCGTGCTCTTCACTTTCCCAGCGGACAAGGGCTTCGAACCCAGCCACTTCCAGAGTGTCTTGGCGGACGATGGGTTGGTAGACGAGTGAGAGCTCGTTGTCGGCGATCGCTTTGCGCAAGCCGTTTTCAATCAGCAGGCGGAACCGCGTGCTTTCATCGAGACTCTGGTCGTAGACATAAGCTTGGCCTCGCCCGCCGCGCTTTGCGGCATAGAGCGCCAGATCGGCGCGGCGCACGATGTCGATGGCGTCCCTTTCGCCGTCCTCCAGCGAAATCGATACCCCGATTGACGCCCCGATTTGCACGGAATGCCCGAATATGGCTCGATCCTGCGTGCATATCTTGACGAAGTTTTCGCAGACTTCGCGCATCTGTGTTGGATCGTTGAAGGGAAGCACTAGGCCGAATTCGTCGCCGCCGATGCGCGCCGCCATAGCGCCAGGCGGTAAGGCCGTGTGCAGCCCACGCCAAACCGAACGAACGAGATCGTCGCCTGCGGCGTGACCCAAATTGTCGTTGACCGATTTGAAGCGATCGAGATCGAGGATGGCCACTGCGAAGCGCGCACTCTTTTGCTGAACGCGGTCGGTGAGCTCGCGAATAAACGCAGCGCGATTGGGCGCGCCAGTGAGGACATCGTGAAACGCAGCGTGGCGGGCGCGCGCCTCGCTGGCCGCAAGCAGCGCGTTGCCTTCTTCGAGTAGCTCTACCTGTTGTTCAAGCTTGCGCTGTGCTGCCTGCAGCTCGCGCTCTGTTCGCCACTTTGCCGAGAGCGCGCGCGCCAATTGCAGGATTTCGTCGATCTCAAAGGGCTTGGCGACGTAATAGAGCTTTTCCAGGGGGCCTGCGACCTTGGCCACGTCAAGCGGCGAACTATCCGAATAGCCCGTGACCATGACCAGATTGATGTCGGCGTCCACCGCGCGAATGAGACGCGCCGTTTCTTTGCCGTCGATGCCCGGGGGCATGCGCATATCGAGAAAGACAAGCTGATACGGCAAGCCGGCGCGCAGACTTTCCTCGACCGCCGCCACGGCGTCCGCACCCTGATCGACATAGGTGACTTCGAAGTCGGGTGTCTCGACCGGCGCCGTGTCGGCTGCATCCGCGTCAGAGAACAGGGACGACGCCATTGCGGAGAGTTCGCTCTGCTTTTGGCCGCCCGACAGTGATGCAAACGCGGCCTTGTACGCGGCCAACACGCCGCGATCATCGTCCGCCACCAAAATGCGCATTACAGAACCCCGACCAACTTCTTTGATCGCGATCAACATGACGAAGCCGAAATAACGGTTCCTAAAAGAACCCCGCGAGGTGACCTATTTTGGGTCAGCGTGCGTACGAGTGCAAAAGCTCAGCGACTTCCGCCCAGAGTTTATGATGGAGTAAGCCGGTGCCCCACGCGAATGAAGAACGCTTACCCCGCGAGGTCCGCCCGCTTACCTATGCAACGTTCGAGCTACTTCTCGATGTCGTTCATACTTGGAGGGGTGCGGCGCCGTCATTGGATTTGGAAACGCTCTTGATTTGTATCGCCGTCAATGAGGCGGCTATGCGTCGTTTCCTGGTCGGACCGGAAGCACGCCCCGACCTGATTGATCACCCAGCGCCACCAGATGACGTACGCGGCAGCATTTCACGACACGCGATTGCTGATCGCTTAGACCTGTCACGCGAGACCGTGAGGCGTAAGGTGAACCAATTGATTGAGATTGGCCTCCTCGTCGAAGATGCGCAGGGCGAGGTTCGCCCGGTGCAACGGCTCGCTGACCCTGCAGTGCAGAAAGCGGCCGAAGATTCGCTCTCGGCCGTGCGGCGCTTTGACAAACGCCTGCGCTCGTTAGGGTGTGAAGGCGTATGAATTGGCTGGCGACCCCGCCACAATGGCCAAGATAAACCCCTTACCCAGTTTGGGTCAGGCGCGTCACTTTCGTTAATCGGGCACTGCCGTTTGGCGCGTGATCATAGCCACGTGACGTGCGCTAGCCGCCAAAGGTGCGCGTTCAATGAATGAGGTTTTAGCAAAGTTTCAAGGATCAGAGGGTGCGGCCCTTGCACACGACACTATCGATGTCCTCAGCGGCCATGAGATCCCTACCAGCCCGGCGAACTATGAGATTTGGACGGTGCATCGACTAGGTGCAAATCCGGCCCTCAGCGCGGAAATCGAAACCCGCCTCGCGAAGGCGGAGCCGTTCACCAGCGAAGTGAATGAGGATTTGTTCGAGCGGTATTTCTCGAATACGCGGCTCTCTGTCCAAGTGATGGAAGCAAGCGACGGCATCGCCCGCGAATTGACGGAAGCGGTTGCGGCCAAGACTCTGCAAACAGCCGCAGCAACTTTCGACGGCGGCCTCGATCCATCAGGTTTTCGCGCGCTCGTGGCTGAACTCACCGCGGCCGCCCGCGACATGGCAGATCAAAACCTGCAAATGTCGGAACAGATGAAAACATCTTCGCGTCAGGTCGAAACACTGCAAGCTGCGCTGCAAAGCGTTAAGGCTCAGGCCCTCACCGACGGCCTCACCGGGCTGGCAAACCGCAAGTACTTTGACGAGACCCTGCGCCGCCGCATTCAAGAGACCACAGCCGGAGACGGAAACCTCTGCCTGCTCATGTGCGACATCGACCACTTCAAGCGCGTCAATGATAGCTGGGGCCATCTGGTGGGCGACCAAGTTATCAAGTTCATTGCACACACGCTTCGCACGCATGCGGCGGGAGACTTTCTTGCCGCCCGCTACGGCGGCGAGGAGTTCGCGATCATCATGCCGCGCACCGAACTGGGTCAGGCGCAATCGATTGCGGCGGCCATACACGGCGCGGTTCGGTCAAAGCGTCTTACCCGCCGATCCACCGGCGAGAGCCTTGGCGCCATTACGCTTTCGATCGGCCTGGCCCAACGCCGAGAGTTTGAAAGCGTAAATGACCTGATCGCGCGTGCAGACGCCTGCCTCTACGCCTCCAAGCGCGGCGGTCGTGATCGCATCACCTGCGACGGTGAGATGGATCAAGCATCCGCAGCTTGAAGCCGCTGCTCGACCGTCGCGAAGACCAACTCGCGCCCAGTCGCCGTATTTCGTGATTGGTGGTGTCAATCAAAAGCTGTCGTTGCTCGCCGCCTTTCGGCTTAACGAGGTGGAAAGACGCAACCAGCTATTGCTCCGTTGATTATGCCTGTTGTCGCGCAAATCTGCACTGCCCTGGACATCCGAGTTCATGAGTACTCGGGGGCGATCGGTCCGGCGGAGCTCTTCCAGCTTGCGGCCTTCTATCGACAGCACCCTCAGTTCGTGCATGCGGACGTCATCAGCTTCGTAGACGAAACAGCGACCGGCGCTGACATCTTAGTGTCTCAACTCGAAGCACTGCGCATTGAATTTCGACGGCTTCATGCATCGTCTCAACTTGCGTTGGTGCGACGCTCGGCATGGGTGTGCCCAAACCTTGGCGCATGGCGCTTATTGGAAGACTTCCTTGGCCAACGCCACTCGCGCGACAGCCAAGGTACCGAAGTTTGCTTGGTGGCCTCGCTCTGCGAGGCTGATTGTCTGTTTGAACCGGATGAGCTGAGGGCCGTCGAGACGCGTGACGGCTTTCAGGACCTCTTTCGCATCGGGAACGCCAACACAGACGAAGCCAAGGTGTGGCGAAGCGCCTGATCGATGCGCCCTTAAATTCTATGGAGGCGAGCGGCTGTTTAGGGCCAATCTCTGCCCTTCTGCCACAACCTTTCGAATGACCGTTCTTAATCGCCAAACAGCCGGACTGTCTTGCGAGGCCCGCCCGATAAGGCAGTTGATCGGGCAAGGCCCGTCATCCGGCGCTGACTGGAGGCGCGCACAAGGGATACCGAATAGTGCGCGACCTATGCGATCTTGACGAAACTGGCTTATGGCATATTATGCCATTGGAGACTTTGATATGTCCACTCGCAACGTCGTGCTGACAGAGCGTCAGGATGAACTCATCGACGCGCTCGTCGAAACCGGGCGCTATCAGAACGCCAGCGAAGTGTTGCGCGAAGGATTGCGCCTTATCGAACAGCGCGAAGCTGAAGATGCAGCCAAGCTCGCGGCGCTGCGCGAGGCGGCGCGCATCGGCATGGCCGATTTTGACGCCGGCCGGTTCACCACATTCTCTGACGCCAACGAGATGCGCAAACACTTGCGCGCCCGCGCCGCCAAGATCATCGCCAAGACAAAGCGCGGTTGATGCGGCAAAGCCGACGTCTCTCTTTAGCGAAGGCGGCGCAAACTGACCTCGACACGATCGCGGCCTGGACCGCAGAGAAATTTGGCCCCTCTCAGGCTGAGAGCTATATCGAGGCGGTCCTTGATACCATTGATGAACTCGCCGCGCTGAAATCTCCTTCCAGAAGCATTGCGCGCGACGAGATCGCAAAAGGCGTGCGAACCCTGCACATGCGCAAGCGCGGCCGCAGAGGGCGCCATTTTCTTCTCTATTCAGAGACCTCGGACGAAGTGAAGATCCATCGCATCCTCCATGACAGTATCGAGCTCTCGCTTCACATACCGCGCGAGGAGATTTGATCGCGCCCGGCAAAGTTGAAATTGAGCGGCCCGCACGTTCAAATCATATCTGACGATTTATCAAGACGCACTGACATCTCAGGCTATGCCGGCGCTGACTTCATCACACCCTGCCCCAACAATTTTGCTCGACGGGCGTGGTTGATTCAATCCGGTCAGTGGCTTAGCCCCGCAGCAATGGCGTGATCTCGCCGTTAGCGGTCATTGCGGAGGATCAAGGCGATCAGGCTGCCGTCATGCACATTCGCCTTATGCCGAAGGCTCTTACGCTCATGGCCCTTTCGTTCGTAGCGCTTGCGGCCGCCGCGTGCACAACCCGAGCGCAGCCCCGGTTTGAACCTCTGACGCCTGCCGAGAGGACGGCACTGATTGAGGAAGGTCGCCAGATCGCTACAAGCCAGTGCGGGAGCTGTCATGCGGTCGGGCCAGCGGACGCGAGTTCACGGCCGGACGCCCCACCACTACGCAGCGTGCTTGAGCGTTATGACTCGGCCGCTCTCACCGGAAATCTGATGATCGGAGTTCGGGTTGGTCACCCTGACATGCCTCTGTTCCATATGGGCCCACGCGGCGCAGATGCTTTGGTCGAGTACCTTTATTCGATCAGATCACCGAACCAGCAAGGTCCGGAGCGATGAGCGTCGGGCCCCGATCCAGAGCAAGGTTACCGCTCGCTGTTAGCGCAGGCGAAGCAGAGCGCCGCTTCCGGACGCGCTTCAAGACGCTTGGGAGCGATCCCATCGCCGCAACGCACACATTCTCCATAACTGCCTTGTTCGATACGCAGCAGCGCCCGGTTCACGGAAACAATCTCGCGGCTGATCAACGCGGCCTGTCCTTCGAGGGACTCATCGTCTTCCAATTCCACCGCTTGCTCGGACAGGTCACGGTTGAGGGGTTCGGCCAGCTCCAGGGAGATCCGCTTCTGCCGCTCCTTAAGTTCCGCGAGTTGTTGTTCCAGACTAGCTCTAGCTGCATCGGCATTCGGCATTTACGCACTCCTCTCATGACTACCGACGCGTCCTAACAGCCCGAACTGACGAGGCGCGCCGACGCGTTTGTACACTTCCGAGGCGGCAAGGATGCCAACTATCTGTTCTCGCCCAGAACGAAAACTCGCCATGCGGAAATGGCCTGGTATGATCCGCAAGGCGCTGACGCATGCTATCGCGTGGGCTGTAGCGCCGATTTCGCGGAGAGGCCTAGTCGATTGGTGAGTTCAACCGGTCAGCGCAACGGTTCTTGCGACCGATCAAAGAACCCAGCATCGATACTCGTACTGTTCAAGCCATGAATGCCGCCGATTTGCCAGCCCTCGCCGCCGTCGCCGTCATGCTGTTGGTGGGCGGCTACGTCCTGCTCAACAGCTTTGACTTGGGCGCGGGCACACTTTGCATGTATCGCACGGATCGTGCTGATCGTGACTCGATCCTTCAGTTAACTGCTGCGGCTCGCTTAAGCAGTGAATGGTGGATCATCGCGGCTGCGGTCGTTATGTTCTTCGCCTTTCCGTTCCCATTCAGAGTGCTGGCAGAAGGCTTGGCGGTCCCCATTGTTATGCTAGTGGCAGCGTTGGCCATACGGAAAACAGCGGCAGCATTTCGAAAATCAGCAGATGACCTGGCTGAACGCCGCTGGTCGAAGATCTTTGCGATCGCATCCTTGCTCGCGACGCTGGCGCAAGGCTTTTCCTTGGGCGGATTTCTGCGAGGCTTTTCTATTGCGGGAGGAGAGTTGCTCGGGGGATGGTTCAACTGGATTTCGTTGTTCTCGCTGCTTGTGGCGGTGGCCCTTGCAATCGGATACGGGTTGCTCGGAGCCGCGTGGCTCGCGTGGCAAGGGGTGGCCCGAGTAGCAGAACGAAGCCGGGCGCTCCTACAGCCGCTTTCGATTGCCTCGGCATTTGCAATGGCCGCAATCAGCGTAGCCACACTGTTTCTGCATACCATCGTAAGCGCACGTTGGGGCCTCTCCCTTGACGGCGTCGATTGGGCCTACTTCTTGCCTCTCTCCCCCTTGCCGGCCGCCGCTTTGGCCGGCCTGATGTGTTCTTACCTGTGCGCAGAGAGGGTCGGCTCGCCCTGGCCATTCCTCGGCGGACTTGCAGCGCTCATGGCGGGATATGCGGGCCTGGCGGCAAGCGTCTGGCCATTCGTAGTTCCTTATGGGTTTTCGGCGGCGCAATCAGCTGCCGACATCCAGGAGTTACGTTTGTACTTGCTTTGGACGGCGGCCTTAACTCTTGGCCTCGCCATCTTCTCCGCCGTGAGTTTCGTGAGGTGGCGGGTGCGCAATGAAGCGATGAACAGGTCTGCTTGACGGCCAACTCATCCGCTATGCGGTCCACTGCTACACTCTTGCGTCCACGCAACGGGCCTCGTTTCTTGATATAGGATTACTCCCGTTGGACTTCCCTGCTGGCAAGCGATGGACGCGTCAGGGTCTGGAGATACAGAAATGGCCATTCGCGATATTCTATGTCCGATTTTTTCACTTGAGGCAGACGGAGTCGTGTTGGCGGCAGCCGAAGCGGTAGCTGAATTCAGCGGCGCACGGATCAAGGCGCTCGTTGTCGAAGTTGAACCTGCGCATAACGTTAGAATCGAAGGCCCGGTGGAGCGCAGTGCCTTGAGCCATTCGCTAGACCAGATGCACCGCGGCTTCGTAGAACAAAGCGTAAAGCGCGCACCGCGAGAATTCGAAGTCCGCGAGATTTGTGTATCCGCCAGTGGCGCAGGCGCCAGTTTGAACAGTGAAGCACAGCTCGCCGATCTCACCATCATGCTGCGCCCCGGCCAGGCGCCGCTGGCGGATATGCGCGTTGCGATGGCCGAAGCCGTATTGTTCGGCTCTGGCCGGCCGCTCCTTCTCATCCCCCCGAATTGGCGTGGTGATTGGATCGGCGGCAATGTGGTTGTGGGTTGGAACGGCTCGCGTGAAGCAGCGCGAGCACTCGGCGATGCAACAGTTTTCTTGGACCAGGCCACGAGCATCACGGTAGTTTGCGTGGCCTTGGGCGAAACGCGCACGCGGGCAGATGCTTCCGCGCAATCTGTTGTCGCGCACATGAACAAGCGCGGCAAACATGCGGAACTACGACACGTCGGTAAACTCGGTTTCAGTGATGGCGCAACCCTATTCGGCCAAGCTGAAGCGCTCGACGCCAACCTGGTCGTCATGGGCGGTTATGGCACCCCACGGCTGCTTGAGCGGATTGTCGGCGGCGTCACTCGGGAAGCACTCGATAAGGCTAGGGTACCTGTGTTGATGTCGCACTAGGTTCCTCCGGCTCTCGGGCCGTCGTCTCGCATGTCAAATGCCCTGCCGGCGATCTCGCTCCGATTGCCGCTCGCGATCATCAGCGCGGCCAGACGCGCGCCGGTCTCAAAAACGGCCTGCGCGCTCCAACAAGCCATTGACGCCCTGCTCGCCAATTCGGCTTAGGTTCGCCGAAGATGGCCATTGCGGCATCTTCACCGGCTTGATCGAACGCAAACCTCTCCAGACCGCGCGCCCCATCCTGTGCTCCGCAGGAGACATAATCATGGCTCTATCCCAAACTGCCGCCTCCTACCCGGAGCATGAAGCAACTTTGACTCGGCGGACGCTGCGCGTCACCCAAAGAGACTGGCTCGTTGTTGCGCCCGTCATCTGCTTATGGGCCTGCGTGATAACTCTGCTGGCGGTTGGCTCGATCACGCAGATGTAAACTGTCCAAGTCGCTCCAATGCGGTCGCTAGGAAGTCACTCTGATTGACACTGTTCTCGCCCAAATTCGTCTTATGTGCGCGAGCGGGAGCAAGAGAAGCCGGTCGCACCACGCGGCGCGGTCGAATATTCAAGCGCGTAAGCTAAGGTTGAGCTTGTCTCCCCCTCGGCGGCACGTCAAGCGGCACAATACAGCCGCTCCTCGGCCAACGTTCACGCACCTGCTCGACACCATCGCCGCACAAGCTTCCAACCATAACGTAGGCGATCTGCGTGATGTCACGGTGCGCGACATCATTGCCGCCGTCGGCAGTCGTTCGTATGGGGCGCTTTTATTGCTCCTGGGCGTCGTTTCGATATCTCCGCTCACCGTGCTGCCGGGCGCTAATTGGTTTGTGGCGGCAATAACGCTGCTTGTGGCGATGCAGATGACCTTCTCGGCACAGCACCTCTGGCTTCCCTCGGCCTTGCTTGATGTGCGCATTCACCGCGCGTCTGTTGAAGATGCCGTAGCCAGATTACGCGGCGCCGCACACACCTTGGACGCGTTGCTAAAGCCGCGTCTGACCGTACTCGTGGAAAAGCCGAGCATGAACCTAGCGGGGTTGTTATGCGCTGTTGCAGCGCTCGCGACGTTTCCGCTTGGTCTCGTGCCGCTGGGGCCCGTAGTGCCGGGCCTAGCCGTCTCAAATATCGGTCTGGGCCTCTTCTTCAAGGATGGATTGATTGTGCTCGTCGGCGCTCTGATTGTCGCAGGCGCCACGGCGTTGGCCTACCATCTCATAGGCTAGGCAGTGACGTTTTCGACGAGTGGCTTAGTCGATCCAGTTCAGTCGTTCGCGCCCGCGCACACTGGACGGCACGCCTTCGCCGAAGTGCGTCAGTCGGCAAGCAGTAGTTCGAACTCCCTGCGGAGTTCGGCGTGGTGTCCAAGTAAGAGGTGTCCGCCCCGATCAAGCGCTAGAAACCGGCTTCGGGGGACGCGGGCCTCAATTGTTTCTCCGATCTCGAATGGGTTCAGTCTGTCGTCGCGGGCGTGCACAACCAGAACTTCGGCGCGAATGTCTTCAAGATCGTAGGTCGCCGCGGGATCGACTGCCGCGCCCTCGTTGTTGACCCCATCGATGCGTCGCGATGCGGGGAGAAATGTGTCGATAAGATCCCGAACGAAAAGCGCTTCTTCGTCTGAGAGACCCTCACGGAGATCGGCGTGGGCGTCGAACGCTTCCGCCAACTGACCGCGCGCCACCTTGGTCATCACCCAATAAACCACATCATTCCCGAGAAGCGCCGAATACGCCCAAGTCGGGATCGGCCGATCCTCGACCGCGGGAGTGAATGGCGTGAACGGCGCCGAAGACAGCAACATCATCCGGTCGACCCTCTCGGGAAACATCTCTGCAAACTTGAGCGAGGGGGGAACGCCGCCTGACATGGCCAGGATACTCACGCGTTCTATGCCCATCGCATCCAGCAGATCGACAAAGGCTTCTGCCTGCGCCGCGCTCGACGCCTCATCAAGCATAGCGCTGCCGAGATATCCGAAACGCGAAACGGAGATCCATCTGAAGCCGTCGCCACCAATGGCCCGCGCCAACAAGCGCCCTTGATCAAATCCGCCGCCAGCGCCGTGGACGACGAGCACAGGCGGTCCTTCGCCCCAACTCACATACTCGATCTCTCCATGCCGGGTTTGGGCGAGCGATCGCTCTGTCTCCAACTCGGCAATTCGTTTCCGCGTGTCAGCCAACGCCAATACAGAAAGAGCAAGCAGAGCGCAGAACAGGAGTGCAAGTGCGGTCAAGGCGATGCGGAAAAACATCTTGATCCAGGCAGACCCTTCAAGCCATTGATCGGCACTCTAGCATATCTGGCTGCTAGTCCGCGCGCTTGCCATGCTCTCTCATCGTCTGCAGCCATCTTTCGCGCGCCCTTGCATCTTCCGCGCCGACACCGCCAATCAGCGTCTCATGTATCGGCCCGATCCCGGCCATGCCGAGGATGCCGCTCTCGAACCCCTTGACCCCATGTGCGCCGAACACCAGCCGATAAGCCGTCGCTGGCATGCCCATTGTTACAACTACGCGCGCTGACCGGCCCTTTAGCATCTTTCGAGGCCAACCCTTCTCAGTTTGTTCGATGGCAAACTGAGCGCGCGCGAAATGCTCAAAGAACGCCTTCACGAGCGCGGGCATAGTCCCCAGCCACAAGGGATAGACCACCATCAAATGGTTGGCCTGAAGCACTGCCTGCTGCACTTGCCGGACCGGCTCAGGTGCGGGCGTGGCGAACTCTGCCGGATCGCGCAGGATCGGGATTTCGAGCGCGCCGACGTCGAAGCGCGACACCGAGTGGCCCGCTTCCGTCGCGCCATCTGCATATGCGTCAGCGAGCGCATGGCAAAAGTGGCGGGCGCTCGAATGTGGGTGCCCTTGAAGGATGCAAATGTTGCTCGGCATGTCAAAGGCGCTCATGATTATTGAATGTCTTGTAGCGACAGTCGCGAGCGTCATTGATCCTCGTCAATTGCGACCGCAATGGGGACACTCGCCGGGCTGGTCCGCGATCCGCGCTCAGCCCATGAGTTCGCTCAGGCCCCTGGATGGCGTCATTGTTTTTCGGCTGTTGCTGCCCAGGAGGAGGCCTCATGAGTGTTGATGTTCACGCCAACGGACTCCGATCTGCGCTTTCCGCTGGAACAGCGTATTGGGGGCTGGTGTTCATACTCGGCTTCGTTATGGGCACGGTGCGAACCATGTTCGTCGCCGATGCGCCCGGTGGCGGACGGATCTTGGGCGTACTGCTCGAACTACCGATCATGCTGACCGCGTCCTGGTTCTTGTGCAGCTTCGCGATCCGGCGCTTTCACGTCCCCACAACGCTTGGCGCCCGCGCGCTGATGGGCGGCTTGGCCTTTGCCCTTCTATTGCTAGCAGAGCTTGTGGTCGGCACCTTATTGTTTGGCCGCTCGGCGAGCGAACACTTCGCGCTTTACCAGGAAGCGAGCTACGCGGTCGGGCTGGCCGCCCAGATCGGCTTTGCCCTGATGCCATCAGTCCAGCTTTGGCGGCGTCGCGTGTCATGAATCTGCCCACGTCAGCCCTCACAGGCGCCAGGCTGACGTGGGCTGCAACTATCGGCCCGGCGCTCTTGGGTGTGACCGCGTTCACCAGGAACGCCGGCATCGGCGCCGATCCGGGCCTCGCTGCGTTTTGAACGTTTCTCGCGATCAGAGGCAAGACAATGACAATCTGGTTTGCCTCGCCATGCGCCTCTATGGCGTCCACCCCTCAATCATGATCCGCCGCACGACCGGGTTGCGACCGTGGTTGCTGTGAGCGGCGACGGGGTTTGCCAGCACACCCGGGATCCAGAACGCCGGATTGCGCACGCGCACATTGACGACACTGCCCACCAGCGGCGCTTCGGCGAGATAGTCGGGCAAACGATAGCCCATGATGTCGTTGGGGTCGTTGAACGCGATCACTTGCATGCTCGTGCGCGTGCGGCAGGCGTTCTCTGGCGCGATGCTAAGCCCGCGATCTCGTGGATCTCGTAACAACACGCGACGCCCACCGACCAGCGCATGGATCGTGCAATTCGTCTCTGGATCACACCCGAATTGCGGGTGCGCGGTGACCAGCAACGAAACCTGGTTGGAGAACATATAGACGGGAGTGTCGTTCAACAGCGCCGGCATGATCTCGCACGTCAGATCGGGAGACCCCAAGTCCTCCGGCCAAAGTCGAAACTCGTCGAGCGCGTCGAGCAGAAGGAAGCTGCCCAGAGAATAGGTCAGCATCGCAAACGCGTGACTGTCCAGGTGATCTCCAACCGCGCGTGCGCTGCCGAAGCGGTCAAGGGTGTCTTGGGTCAGCTGGCAGCGTGGATCGGCTGGATCGCGGCGCGGCGCCTCGAGCGCATCAGCAGCCATGATGCACAAGCCTTGACGGATCGCATCGCGAGCTGCGGCGCCGAGCGGCCCAACCGAGAGCACCGCATCGGTCATGCCCGCGACCATGACATCATCTTTTATGATCGCATTGAAGAAGGCGCGCGGCTGACGCTCTCGATCGCTGGCGCGTCGGTCATCACGTGAAGGACGGCGCGGCTCGCCTTCACAAGCTGCCCAAGTCGGATTGAACGCAAAGCGCACGTCCGTCTCGAAGCGCGCCAGAAATCGATCGGTGACTTCGTCCGCGTAGGGCGTCCAGAGGATTTCGTAGAAGATGAGACGCGCTGTATCACGCTCGCGCGACGACCAGGCCGTGATGCGTAGCGTTGCCGGAGGGAACTCTTCCGTCGCGCCGCCTTCCGGGCCGAGCGTGTAGCGCGGCCGATCGAGATCAATGACAATGTCGGACTGGCAGAAAGGCTGACCGAGCGCTTGGGCGATGTCGGACTGCGTGAGGAACGAATAGCCATGCGCGTCGGTGGCCATGCCGTTCACGACAAGGACGCGCAACTGGCCTTCTAGACCCGAAAGGCTGGCGAACCTCTCGCGCAGTCCAATGATGCGCTGAGGAGGTGGGCTTGCAGTTTGCGGAGATGGCGCGCTGACGAACTGGACCGCGCCCTCGGAGAGGCGCGTCTGCGCGCAGCCAACGACCAGTAGCGCCAAGAGAACGCCCGCAAACGCTCGATCGCGACTGACCATTGCAACGCTCCAGTTGCGGACCAAGCTGTCTACGTGCGCTGCGCCTGGCAACCCCATTCCCGAGAAAAGCGGAAACCGCGTTGCGGCAGCGCAATCCTTTGGCGGCACGGCGTGCTAGGCAGAGCCTGCAACGAGCGGCGGAGCGAACTCTATGGCGATCAGCAACAGCTATGCCCTATCGAGACGCGCCCTTGGCGCAGGCCTTGGCGCTTCTCTGCTCGCCGGATGCGGCGCCAGCGGCGACGACTACGCGCAAGCCGCCACGAACATTCGCCGACCACTCGACGCCTCGGCGTCTGACCCGATTGTTGAGCTCGTGCGCTTTGCAATACTGGCGGGCAACGGACACAACACCCAGCCCTGGCGCTTCGAGAGGACCCCAGACGGGATAGACATCCTGCCCGACATGAGCAGGCGCACACCGGTCGTCGATCCCGACGACCACCACCTGTTCGTGAGCCTCGGCGCAGCCGCCGAGAACCTGTTGATTGCCGCGCCAACGATGGCGCGCGCTAGCGCTTTGTCGATTGGCGCGCAAGCCTCGCGCCTCTCGATCGCCTTGGAAACGAGGACGGCAAACAACGATCCCCTCGTCGCCGCCGTTCCACGCCGCCAATGCACACGCTCGGTCTATGATGGCCGGGCCCCGGCCGCGGAAGAGCTTTCCCAGATTGCGCGCGCCGCCGCGATCGAAGGCGTCGAAGTACGGCTGTTGACCGCACGCTCCGAGATCGACGCCGTGCGCGACTATGTGATCGAAGGCAACCGCGTGCAAATGAACGATCCAGCATTCGTACAGGAGCTCAAGGACTGGATCCGCTTCAACCCTCAAGCCGCGATCGCCGCAGGCGACGGACTCTACGGTCCAAGCTCCGGCAATCCGATACTGCCCGACTGGATCGGCCCAACGATGTTCGGCATGGCGTTCACGGTCGACGCCGAGACCAAGAAGTACACAGAGCAAATGGCTTCAAGCGCAGGCGTCGCGGTTTTTACAGCAGCTGCGGCCACGCCCGCGAATTGGGTCGGAGTCGGGCGCGCCTATCAGCGCTTCGCGCTCCAGGCCACTCTCCTCGGCGTCAAACACGCCTTCGTAAACCAGCCGGTTGAAGCGCTGGAGGTCCGCACACAGTTCGCCGCGCACCTGGGCTTGGGCGACAAGCGTCCGGACCTTGTGATCCGCTTTGGCTATGCGCCGGATCTTCCCTTCTCGATGCGCCGCCCGGTCAGCGCGGTATTGTCGACATGACCGCCGGCGGCGCGCTGAGCACGCGCCTGCGTTGGGTTGGGCTTGTAGTTATTGTGCTTCTTGCGTCATGGGCGAGCCTCATGCCGCTCGCGCCGCCAAGCGTGCCCCAAAATGCGCCTGATCATATGTTCTCCGCAGCGCGCGCGATGGTGCATGTACGCGCGCTCTCCGAATCGCCACGACCTGTCGGCTCGCAAGGCCACGCGGAGGCGCGCGACTACGTCCTACGCGAGCTGCGCGCCCTTGGACTCGATCCGCAACTTCAAGAGACAACAAGCGCCTTCCGCTTTCCGGGCGCGGAAGGATTTGGCGCCAGTATCGTGCGCAACGTGGTCGTGCGCATTCCTGGCGCCGATGCAAGCGGCGCAATCCTCTTCAACGCCCATTATGATGGCGGCAATACCGGACCTGCCGCCGGCGATTGCGGCGCCTGTGTCGCGGCCGTGCTCGAAATGGCGCGCGCGCTGATTGCAAGTCCGACGCTACGCCAAGATGTCATCCTCGTGTTCTCCGATGCAGAGGAAGTTGGTGATCACGGCGCCCACGCTTTCGTCACCCAACATGCGTGGATGCGCGACGTGCGGCTTGCCGTCAATTTTGAGGCCATGGGCACGAGCGGGCGCGCCTCGCTTTATGTGACGAGCCCCAACAACGGCCCTCTGATCGCGGCAATGCGAAAGGTCGCTCCTGGCGGATTTGGCTCATCCTTCGTCACCGGCATGTTCAATGCGATGCCGCAGATGCGCAATGCTTGCGACCTCCAGGATTACATGGATGCGGGCGTTCCCGGTCTCGGTTTCGTGATCCATGGCGACACGCAGCATTACCACACGCTGCTCGACTCCCCAGACAATCTCGACTCACGCACGATCCAAAGCTTCGGCGACTATGCTCTCGGCTTAGCGCGTGCGCTTGGCGCTTCATCGCTGGACGAGCTTGCCGGCCCGGACGCCGTCTTCTTCACCGTCGGCCCGTTCGGGGTGGCGCAGTACCCTGCCGGTTGGGCGCTGCCGATCTCGTTGACGACGCTACTTCTGCTGGCGATCGCTGGCTTTGTTGCGAAGCGGCGGCTGTCGCAGGCGTTGGCGCCAGCCCTCGTGATCGCTGTGGCGTTTGCCGTCGCCGCTGCGCTGACGACGCTCTTGTGCGTGGCGGTCTGGGCCGGCGCGCGTGCACTCGACCCCAACCTTCAGGTCTTCATGATCGGAAGCTACGCTACCCCATGGCATGTTTGGGGGCTTGCACTCCTGGCGAGCGCTTGCATCGGCGCGGCATTCCTTCTCATTGCAAGACGCGTCAGCGCCGATCAGCGCGTCTTCGGCGCAGCGCTTGCGTTCACCGCGATTGGTCTGGCGTTGGCAGTCAATGCGCCGATGCTCTCCTACCCCTTCGCACTGCCCGCATTGGTCGCAATCCCGCTTGTGGTCTGGCGCGCGCTCGGTGCAAAACGATCGAGAACTTGGATCGCCGCCGCGCTCGCGTTGGTTCCTCTCGTGTTGGTGACGTTTCTCGTCACCCCACTCGTATGGCCCGGGGGCATGCTCAACGCCTTCATGCTGCGACTGGAAGGCATGAGCGGATTGCCGTTCCTTGCGGCGCCGACGCTGTTGACGACTCTCGCGCTTGGCTTCGCCCTCCTGGTTTGGCCCCTCGACATTAGCCGTGTGCGGATGAAATGGGCAGCAGCGCCGTTTCTAGCGGCTGTCGCGATGTTAGCGTTTGCGACAACGCAAAGCGATTTTTCAAACGAACGTCCGCGGCCTGAGTCCGTACGCTACGAGTTGGATGCGACCACGAACGAAGCACTCTGGACAACAACGGACATGGACCTCGGCGATTGGACGGGGCAGTTCATCCCGGCGGGAAACGAGCGCAACCCGGAAGTTCGCTATGGCGTTCCTGGGGGTGCGCCCACGTTCACGGCGCCAGCTCCGCTTCAGGCGTTGGCAGCGCCTGTCGCCACGCTTGTCGATGACAGAACCGCAGACGCAGGACGCACGGTGCAGCTGCGCTTCGCCTCGCTCCGCGCTGCGCCGGTGCTTGAAGTCAAGATCGACACCGCGACGCCGATCATCGCCGCGACCCTGGCCGGCCAGGTGCTCGAACTCCGCGACTATGCGCCAGCGCGCGAAGGCAGGCTCTGGTTCTACGCAACAGGCCTTGCAGCGGACGGCTTCACGCTTGAGCTGACGCTTGGCGGCCCCGGCGCCATCCAAGTCGAACTCGCAGACATGTCCGACGGCCTCCCGGCGATACCGGGTGCGTCCGCCCCAACACGACCGGCAAACACCATGCCCTCCCCTGGCGCGACGTGGGACGGAACGCTTGTCCGCAACAGGATAACTCTGTCACAGGCCCAACCATGACCAAGTCAGTCGCGGCCAGCGACCTTCAAGTCTCCGCCTTGATTCCATTTTTTGCTATCGCATTCGGGCTCGCTTGGGGCCTCTTTGCGTTGTTCGCACTGTTTCCGGTCTGGATCACGCAAACCTTTGGGCCCTTGAGCGGTCGTCATCCGCTCTTCGTGCTGGCGGTCTACGCGCCGGCCATCGCTGCGTTCACGCTTGTGCTGACGAAACAAGGTCTCGACGGGCTGAAGCGCTTCCTTGGTCGCCTGCTATTGTGGCGCGCGTCCGCCATCTGGTGGGCGTTTCTTATCGCCGGCATCCCGCTCATCTACACCATCGGCTCGGCGCTGAAAGGCAATCTCTTCGCCTATGCTCCTCCATTCGACACCATCGGCGCCGCGCTCGGCGCGATCGGCTTCATGCTGATCCTCGGGCCGATGGAGGAGTTCGGTTGGCGCGGCGTTGCGCTGCCGCTCTTGCAGCGCAAATTAGTTCCGTTTTGGGCAAGCATTCTAGTCGGCCTCATCTGGGGGCTGTGGCATCTGCCGGCCTTCTTGATGAGCGGGACGCCGCAAAGCGCGTGGGGGTTCACGCCTTTCCTGCTCGGCGCCATCTCGATCAGCGTCATCCTCGCACCGCTCTTCAACTCAAGCGGCGGCAGCATCCTACTTGCGATGCTGTTTCACTTCCAGCTCAACAATCCGTTGTGGCCAGATGCCCAACCCCACGACACAATTGTGTTTGTCACCGCCGCTGCCTTGGTCACGTTTCTCAACCGCAGAGCCATGTTCTCAAACGGGACGGCAATCACATCCGTCATCCCGCGAACGGCGCCGTAAGGCGAGCGGCCAACCTTGGCGACGTGTCCTGCGTGCACGACCGAGAAGGAAACACCGATGCCGCAAACTATTGATGCTGCGTTCGCGCGCGACTTCCTGTTGCGTCTGCATGCGGCGGCCAGCGCCCGCGATCCTGATGCCGTCGCAAGTCTGTGCGCCGAAGATATTGTATGGGAAGATCCCGCCGCGCCGCACACCCTGCGGGGACGCGAGGCCGTAAGAGCTTTTCATCGCGACATCATGTTTGTGGCGATGCCGGACACTCGCATTGAGCTGATCGAAGGGCCCTACCTCGCCCTCGATGGCTCGGGCGTCGCCGCGCGCCTGCGCATCACCGGGACCATGACCGGTCCGTTGACGCCACCTGGGTTTGCACCCACGGGCGAGGGCCTTGAGTTCGAAACAGCGGAGTTCTCCCGTTTCGACAATGGCCTTCTGGCCCACCACACCGTCGTTCTGAACATGCTCGATGTCGCCCGCCAAATCGGGGCCGTTCCACGGGCGGGTTCGGTCGCCGACCGCGTCGGAGTCTGGATGCAGCATGTGTCTGCCTTTTGGGTGCGCGCACGCTCGGACTGAGGGCGCCTCCGCTCCAGCCTAAGAACAGAGCAGCTCTTCGCGTAAGATCGCGCGCGCCCGTTCCGGTTCCTCGAAGATGGGGCTGTGCGCTGAGTCTTCGAAAACATGGAAACGCTTCAGCGGCGCCTCCATTTGTTCGAGGTAAGCCTTCGCCAATTCGAGCGACACCGTATAGTCGTGCCTGCCGTGAAAGAAATGCACCGGGATTGCGAGCTTCAACACGACGGCGCGGATATCGCTGCTGAGCACGTCGTTCCACAATCTGGTCGAATGGGCCGACCATTTTCCACGCCAGATATTGAGCTTCTCGCGCAACGTATATTCGGGGCTCAACCAGGACGGCAGGAACAGGCCGCTGATCACTGAGCGCATCTTCCGCGTGGTGCCAACGCCGAGTGCGTGCGTGGCGCTGTCGCGGATCGCCATGTAGGCGTTAGGCAGCGGCACCGTCATCGCGAAGCCGGACCCCTCAAGCTTGCGCACCATTTTCTCGTCTTTGCGGGTTCGATATGCGCTCAGCATGTAATCATAGGCCAGACGCTCGGAGGTCAGCTGATGAGTGACCTGCCCCACGCCGATGTAAGCGTGAAACCCTTCGGGCGCTTTCGCTGCGGCCTGAATCCCGATGAAGCTCCCCCACGAATGGCCCATCAGGTAAATTTTCTCTTTGCCAAAACGGGCGCGCAGATAATCAGCCACAGCGACCGTGTCGTCGACGATCTGCTGCACATTTATGGTCTCGGCGGGAATATCAGAACGATAGGATAGCCCTGCGCCCCTCTGGTCCCACCAGACCATTGTGAAGTCCGCCTCAAGGCTCGTTGGATAATGTCGGTCGAGGCAATAAGTCGGCATGGCCGGTCCGCCATGGACAAACAAAAGCACCGGGTTCGATGGGTTCGCGCTACGGATGATCATCCCTTGGCGCGTGCCGTTGATTTCGACAAAGACCTTCTCGGCGATGCCGGTCGCAATGCGCCCGCCGTCAGACGCTAATACTGGGCGAATCTGACCAGCACTGCGAAGCCAAAGCACGCCCAAAGCTGTCGCGATGATCCCCGCGACGATCGCCAGGCCTGCAGCCAACATGTGCGTCGTCCTTCGATGGATTTGGGCTCTCAACTGAGCCTCCCCATGTCCCCTGGCCGACATGGTCACTAGCCCCGTTGCTGTTAGCAGCGGGATCCCTTCGTGTCCAAGAAGGCAAGCATTGCCCGCCAACACCCCGCTTCGTCGAACTTCCGGTGTCGACTAGAATCTTCTTCGAGTTTCGACCGCTCGTGCGCCGGTCGAGAAACGCGCACCTCGAAACGGGTTCTCGTGTTCGAATGCCCAACAGACACAAGTGTGATCGTCGCCGATCGGCAGCAAAGGGCCAAGCGCGACCCGATCGCCAAGAATGCGCCGGCGGCGCAGTCGATCTAATTCAGTCAGTGGGTCTGCCTCGCTGGTCCGCTCTAAACCGGGTTTAGCCACCCGTTCGCTTAGCGGACCGTCGCGCTTTGGTCGGCGCGCCGGGCCTCACGCCCGTAAGGACCATCTCAATCATTTCCGCTAAGCGCCGTTGCTCCGTCGGCGCTGTCTTGGCGCTCGATACACGGTGAGCGAAAGCACGCTGCGCGCCTGGCGTCAGCGTAGCCCAAGCCTTGGCGAATGCCTTGTTGCGCTGGAGCGCCACGGCGATCGCCGGGGGCATCGTCACGGCATTTGGATCGTCGAGCCCAAAGCGCATCTCAACGAGATCGCCTGGCGACAGATCGGCCCCCTTCAGGAACCGCTTCGATAGCAGGAAGTACCGACGCCCTCCGCGGCCGGGCTGCCAAGCGCCCGCGACAGGATTTTCGGCAACCTCGCCCACAATGCGCAGGCGCGGCTTGTCCCTGAACGGAGGTCGCGCCGCCAGCGACTGTGGCAAATAGATAACGGTGTAAGCGTAGGTCTCGAAAGCGTAGCGCTCGATGCGGCCCTCAAACTGATACGGGAATGCACTCATGGCTCAACCATTCTCGGCGTTCCTATCGGCAGAAAATGCCTTGGCTAATTTACGGCGAGACGATCGCCCCGGACCAACTTGACCTGATCCGTTCTCTGACAGGGCCCTCGAAATAAGCTGGAAATTTCGCCTCGATTTTCCCAGGCTGGGAGGAGCGGAATGCGATGAAGGCATCGAAGTTTTTGGATCACTGATCCATTCACCCGCGATCCGCTCATTGCCACAGCGCTGCCACCAACGGCTGATTAGGGCCAATGGACTAACCCGCTCGCGCGGGACGCAGATTCTGCGAGCGCTTGCGCCAGCGTCATCGCCTCCTGTCTGAGGGCTGCGCCTGGATGGGCCGGGTCGAGCCCAGACGGGAGACCCAGCCATGGCCGACGCGCCTCAGATCCATCCTCTCCGCCAGCGCATGATCGAAGACATGACGCTTCGAGGCCTCAACAGCGCTTCGCAGAAGACCTACATCCGTGCGGTCCGCGCGTGTTGCAGCCATCTTCGGCGCAGGCCCGATGAGCTGACAGCTGAAGATGCGCGCTCCTTCCTGCTCCATTTGCAGCGGCGAGGTCTCAGCATCGGCTCGATCAATCGTCACGCGAGTGGCCTGCGCTTCTTCTTGCGGGTGACGCTCGGCGCTAGCGCCGAGATTGACCGCGTGCCGATCCTGAAGGAGCGCCGCGCCCTTCCTGCCGTCCTCACGCCTGAGGAGGTGGCGCGCATCATCACCGCAGCGCCTGGCCTCAAATATCGCACAGCCATCAGCGTGACATACGGCGCGGGCCTTCGCGCTTCCGAGACCGCTTCCCTCAAAGTTTCCAATATCGACAGCAGCGCCATGACGATCGCCATTGAGCAGGGCAAAGGGCGCAAAGATCGTAAAGCCAAATTGTCCCCGCAGCTCTTGGCGACGCTGCGCGCATGGTGGCTCGCGGAGCGACCCAAGGTTTGGCTCTTCCCGAGTCGCAGCGGCGTTCTCAATCCGATCAGTCCGCGCCAGCTGTCGCGTCCGCTCAGGCACTCGTTCGCCACGCATCTGCTTGATGCAGGCGTCGATGTCCGCGTCATCCAAGTCATGCTCGGCCACTCCAAGTTAGAGACCACGTCGATCTACACACAGGTGTCGCCAAAATTGATGCAAGCAGCACAAAGCCCATACGACAGCCTGCCACCACTCGACACGCCGCCTTGATCTCGCGTGCCACGCTCAGACCTGGAGGTCGCGGACATCTTCCGCGCCCTCGGGCCGACTTATCGCGCGCGTAAAGCTGGGCATCTCAGCCTCGGTCAGTTGCGCGTCATGTCGGCAATCGAGACCTGTCGCACGGCAGCCCTCGGCGGCCATGTCAGCCGATGCGAGGACTGCGCGCATATCGATGTGGCGTACAATTCATGCCGCAACCGCCACTGCCCCAAATGTCAGGCGGCCTCGGCGTACGATTGGCTGGAAGCGCGCCGCGCCGAGCTTCTGCCCGTCGCTTACTATCATGTCGTCTTCACACTGCCGGCGCCGATCGCCGACATCGCCTATACCAACAAAGCGGTGATCTATAACGCGCTGTTCAAGGCCGCCTCCGAAGCGCTGCTTACCATCGCCGCAGATCCCAAACATTTGGGCGCTAAGATCGGCGTCACCATGGTGCTGCACACCTGGGGCTCGGCGCTCACGCATCATCCGCACGTGCATTGCATCGTGCCGGGTGGCGGCGTGTCGCCCGACGGCGAACGATGGATCCCATGCCAGCGTGATTTCTTTCTGCCGGTGCGCGTGCTCTCGCGGCTGTTTCGGCGCTTGATGCTTGAGCGCCTTGTCGCCGCGCACAGCGACGGCGTGCTCCGCTTCTTCGGCGATCACGCTGACTTGAGCGATATCAATGCGTTTCGCTCCTTCTTGAGGCCGCTCCATCGCAGCGATTGGGTGGTCTACGCCAAGCGCCCGTTCTCTGGGCCTGAGCAAGTGTTGTCGTATCTTGCGCGCTATACCCATCGCGTCGCCATCGCCAACAGCCGGCTCGTCGCCTTCGAAGCGGGCCGCGTCACTTTCAAATGGAAGGATTATCGGCGTGAGGGCCAGGACCGCTATGGACTGATGACGCTCGACGGCGACGAATTTATCCGACGTTTCCTGCTGCACGTTCTGCCCGACGGCTTTCATCGCATTCGACATTACGGGCTCTTCGCCAATGCCGCACGCGCCGACAACATCGCCCTCGCGCGGCGTTTGCTTGACGCTGCGCCGCCAGCACCGTCGCCTATCGAGCCTGAAGCAGCGCCAGCGCCGAAGCCGTGCCCATGCTGTGGCGGCCGTCTCATCTTGGTCGAAGCCTTCGAGCGCGCGCCGCAACGCCGCGCAGCTTCACCTCTGTGGTGCGACACATCATGAGCATGGCAGCAATTCACCGGCATCATTGGCATTTAAAAAGCGCGCGACATTCGTGCGAAGCACGCGCACGCTTTGTGCATACGGCCGCGCGCCACAATCCGCGCCCGCGTCCCCCTACAATGATGATCTTCGCGCGATTGCGTCGAACAGCGCGCGTGCACAGCGTCACTCAACCGGTTTTCGCGTCACCGCCGACACCAAGGCTCGCGCTCAAATCCCCATAGCACTCAGCGCTGCATCCCGCGGGTCAGCCATTGAGCTTTCTACGACACCCGCCCTCAGCGGGGCGGACAGGTTTGCGCGTGGGCGGGCGTCCTAGAAACCCAAACAATCTCTGCCCTTCTGTCACGACCTAGCGAATGACCGTTCTTGATCGCCAAACAGCCGGACTGTCTTGCGAGGCCCGCCCGATAACGGCAGTTGCCGGGCGTGAAGATGCGGGCGCGCTCTATAAGGCCTCTGATCGCGTGAGCTGGTGGGAGGGGGCGTGCGCGATCAGGGCGGACAAGTCGCGCGCCGAAGCGCGCGTTTCACACACGGCTGGGCGAACCCTGGGTTTGGCCGCCTTGCCATCCCACCTCACAAGCGAAGTGAGCCAGCTTAGCATCTACGACGCCGCCATTGAGGCGGTCGCGCTTGAAGCAGGTTGCGACACGATCCTCAGCGAAGCCATGCAGCATGGACAGAAGTTTGCGGCGCTTTCGATCGTCAATCCCTATCGACGCCGCACCTCCAGACATAACGCTTCGCGACATTTGCGGCCTGGTGAAACACGGCCTCCCAAGCGCGATGAGGGCGGTGGCCGCAGCACGAGCTGCGCGCTTGCGCGCCCCGGCGCTGGCGGTTGGCTCAATGTCAGATGCGAGCGGTTATCCATTTTGTTGAGCATCAGCTTTTATCGCTTGGGCGCCAGCGTGTTGACGTCCTCTTCTCCCCGAGGCCGGAGGACGCAGATTATCACCCGTTACCGGTATCTCGCGAAAGACGCCTCACCCGTGCACGCCGGTCGCCCTTAGGACAATCAGCTGCGAGCGAACGCGAGCAACGGTGCGATATCGCCGCTGTCAGCTTTCTTGAGTGCATCAATATACGCACGGCGTGTGTCGGAGATCGAGACTATGCTGGCGCTGCCCCAGGTGAAACGCCGCCCGCCTATTTGCGTCACCAGGAGATCGCCGGCGAGACGCGACCAGCGGCCGTTGCCGTTCGCAAACGGGTGGACGCAGACGAGCTTATGGGCAAAGCGAACCGCGAGCTCATCTGGCGGCCATGATTTTTGTTCGACCCAGTATTTGGCGTCGTCTATGACTTGGCGCATGGTCACCGGGACCATGTAAGGCGCAATCCCGATGTTGCGTTCGCTCGACCTATATTTGCCCGCCCAGCGCCAAACATCGCCGAACATTCGTAAATGCAGGCGCTGCAGAAAGACTTCGTCGAGCACATCACGCTTGCGCGAAAGCGCCCAACGCTCGCCGGCGGCGACGTTGAGCGCTTCCACTTCGTTCAGTTCGCTTCTCAGCGCCACGTAGGTGGGGATGAGATCGCGCCGCTCTTCTGGCGTCAGTGGCGTGGCCGCGTCATCGGCGGCGAAGAGATCGTCATCGCCACTCATGGTTTGACAGCGTCGCCCCACAACCTGCGTCCGCCCGCTTCCGCAATCTGCGCGGCGAGCGCATCGATCATCTCTTTGCGATCGACAGTGCGCGGCGTCTGGTCTTCAAGGCCCATAGTGTGCAGCACCGCGTTGAGTTCGCGCCGTGCAGCAGCAGCGGCAGCGTCTTGCACCATGGCTTCGAGCGGCCGCTTGGGCACGATCGCGTAGACCAAGGTGCAGTCGAGCGCTTCTGCCGCTCGCCGCAACGTGGCGAGCGTGATGCGCTCTTCGGCTTCATTGCGCTCAAGCTCAGTGACACTGGGCGGCCGCACGCCGAGACGCTCGGCAAGTTGACTGAGTTGGAGGCCCAGGGCGTCGCGTATGGCGCGGACCCAGCCGCCTGCTGGAGCAGGCCCGAACGCGGCGAAGGCGGCCAGACGTTCGTCGAGACGGCGGCGGGCAAGGCGACGGTGGTCCATAGGGTGTAACCTAATATCACGCATCCATAAAAAGGCTATAGCAAAATACTTCTTATTAAATGTTAGGTTTTACCCTAATTCGATGCGATGCGTTCGCTCATCGAGCTCGACCAATGAACGCCCGTTGTCGCGCTTGCACGCGTCCGAAGCGCGCGCGCTTCAGGCGACCCGCCCCTCAGAACGCGCGTGAGCCCCAAACGCTCAGCAACCCGCGAGGCCGTCCGATCGGTGTCGCTCGCCGCAAACTCCGCAAATTCTGCGGAGATTAGACCCCCTATTCACCGCATCTCAGCCTGATGCGGCCCCGCAGTCGCTCCTCCTTCTCTGCGCGGGTTCCAATCGTCGCTTGATCGCGCAGGCACAAAGAATGGGGAACCGCTTTTGCGTCCGCACGCGCGAAGATATTTGATCGCGCCCGGCAGGCTTTCATGGACACGTCCAAGACGCCAAGGGGCTGGCCGCCTTGCAATCCAACCTTTTAAGATATACATTGAGCGACATGTATATCCTCACCTGGAGGCCATCATATGCTTGTCGCCAAATGGGGCAATTCGCTTGCCATTCGCCTCCCCCAATCGATCGTTGACGCGCTCAAGCTGCGTGAAGGCGACGACATTCAAGTCGAGATCACGGGCGCCCGTTCCTTTGAGATCGAAGCCAAACCCTCCAGCGCGCAATTGTTGGCCCGCTTGAGAAAGCTTCGCGGCAAACTGCCCGAGGATTTCAAATTCGATCGGTTGGAAGCCAATGAGCGTCGCTAAGCGTCCGTTCATTGACACCAACATCATTATCTACCTCGCCTCAGGAGACATCAGAAAAGCCGATCGCTCAGAGGAGATACTCGCCGCCGGCGGCGTACTCAGCGTGCAAGTCCTCAATGAATACGTATCCGTGGCGCGCCGCAAACTCGCCCTGTCTTGGGAGGAGACGCGCGAGGTGATCGCGGCGGTGAAAAGCGCCTGCGAAATTGTGCCGTTAAGCGTGCAAGCGCAAGCTACAGCAATGCGGCTGAGCGAAATGAGCCAGATCAGCATTTACGACGCTTCGATTGTGGCGGCCGCACTTGAAGCAGGTTGCGACACACTTTGGAGCGAAGACATGCAGCACGGGCAGAAGTTCGAAACGCTCTCGATCGTCAATCCCTATCGCAGCTTGAAATGACGACGGTCTGCACGCCGCGAGGCGACGTCCCTCCCCGCCGCGTGCGCCTCGCCTGAACTCGACCCTCAGCGTCGCTCGCCCGACAAAGGCAGGAACTCGCGCCTGCGCGATAAGGCCTTAACGCGTGAACATACATTCTGCACGCAATGAAAATTGGTTTTCCGATCGCTCCAACAATGCAAAACTCACGACCTACGCTGTGGTTCGGCGCTTTGACCAGGCAGGCGACGTGGCGGCAGAACTAAAACACGGAGTTTGCGTGGATCATGCATGAATTGCTTGAACGGCTGGGACGTGGTGACACCGCCATCGCTGATATGTGCGCACGCGCCGATCAGGCCTGGAGCGCCTTCTTTAGTGAGTTGGCGTCGGCCGACGTCGGCACCTTAAGCGCCCGCCTCGGCATTTTTCAGCCGCGCTTCATTGAGCTCTTCGACAGTCCCTCGCTTGGCGAGACGATGATGGCCTGGACCGCATTCGCCAATCTTTATGACACCCAGACTGGCTGGGGCGCCAATGAACAGCGCGCGCGCGAACTCATCGTCGCCTTCGCCAACAGCAATTGTTCGGCCGAGGTAAAGTCGGAAGCCCGAAGCGCCGTCATCTCTTATGAATTAGATCGCCATCCCATCCCATCGGGGACGAGCGGCGGCGAACGCGACCATCGCAAGCGACGTTGAATTTGGCGCGCAGAGGACCGAAGGGTCCAATACGGTCCAGCGTATAAAATGGGTTTATGCGCTGGACCGTATAAATCGCCGGAAAGCGACCAAAAAAGTGCGCCGCTCACCCTGCCCCGCTCAGATGCCGCTCCAGGAGCGCGATGCGCGCAGGAGATGGAAGCGGCGCGCGCAGCGGCGGCACATAGAGTGTCGAGGTTTGATCGACATCCGCCTGATGCAGCGTCGCCAGCGTCACGCTCTGGATCTGCGGCGCCGCTGTCGGCAAGGTCGCCGCGACGTACACGATAACCTCGTGATCGGCGGGATAGGTTTCTTGCAGCACGTCGGCGAGCGCTGTCAGCGCCGCTGGCCGCGACGTAAATTCAGTATAGGCGCCGTCGCCCAAGACGCCGATCTGCCAGAGCACCAGAGCAGCGCAGGGATCGACCGGCCGCGCACTGATGAAAAAATCACGCGCTTCGTAGCTCTGCATGCCCCACGCGCCGGGATCGACGCCCAGATCCGCCACCAGCATGTCTTCGGCCGAAATGCCCGGCAACATCACCGCATCATAACCTTCCGCGCGGGCGCGCCTGATGGCTTCGTGCGACGGGCTCACGAAGACGCCTGGATGACCGTAGAACGCCGCGCACACGCGCTTGCCCGCGCGCAGGCCGGCCAGCATCTTTTCGACCATCGCCTCATAAGCGCGCGGGCGCGAGCCTGCCTGCTGATAACACGGCTCAAGCGGCTCTAGATTGGCGTTGAGCGTTCGCAGCCAAGCTTCAGCGATCGGATCGCCCATGAGGCTGAGGACAATGTCGGCGCTCTTGATGGCGCTGGCGGCCTCGGCCGTGAGCTGACCTGCAAGGCCAATACCGGTGCCGACAATCGACAATGAAGCGGTTTGCATTCTGATCTCCTAGGCGAACGTCATGAGAGCAAAGCAAGCGTGGGACGGCGCATGATGCGCCGCCCCACACCCGCGAGTGCGGGTTAGGCTGCGGCGCCGAACGCGCCCGGCACATTGACCACCTTCGGCGGCAACGACGCCGCCTCAACGCCGGCAGCGGCGCGGATCTGCGCCAGATCGCCAGAAGCAATGGCGGCGCGTGCGCCGGCATTGAGCTTGCTGGCGGCGAGCGCAGCCTTCGGGTTGGCGCGATAGCGGGCGCGCAGAGCCGGGTCTTGGCCGAGTTTGGTGAGGAAGTTCAGAGTCTTTTCCACGGGGATTACCTTTCATTGACGAACGGGAGAAACGTTCTGGCGCGGGTGTGCGCCAGCCAAGCCGAAGCCCGTTCAAGCATCTCTTCGGCATTGTTGAGTGCGCTCTCCATCCAGCCTGCGTGCTCGGCGAGGAGCTCTCCGCAGATGAAAAGAGGCAAATTGGAATTGGGCTGAACCAGCCGCTCACGCACCTCCCACGACCGGGCGCCCGGGCGCCACGCGTGCCAGCCGGCGCTCCAGTCGGCATAGACGCCGCACCGCGGCGCCGGCACGCGCCCGTACATGATTTCAAGATGCCGGTGCGCAGCGGCGATGAGATGCGCAGGCGTTGCCCCCATGGGCGCGCCGCGCGTCACCGATGCAGCGCCGTCAGCCTCGAGGAGCGAGCGCCAATAGAGGGCGTTCTCGCCATCGGCGAACACCGCCAGCATCCAATGACGCCCGGCAGTGTTCTCGAAATAGTTCTGCTGGGCTGCAAGTTGGGTGAAGACTGCGCCAAGATCGCCAGAGCCCAGCGTAAACGGCAGATCGTCCCACCAGCGCCGGTCAAATTCGAGGAACAGCTTGAACGCCGGCACGTCAATGATCTGCGACAGATCATGATGAAACGAAGCGCCGACAATATCGTCGCCAAACGCGATAAGGTTTAGCGCCCGGCGCGGCAGCGCCAAGATCACGAGCCCGGCCTCAACATGGCGCAGGCCAGCGGGCGTGCTGAAGCTTAGAACAAAGCCATTCGCGCACCGGCCGAGCGCGATCAAACGATGATGCGTGAAGCGCAAAATTTCGGGGCTCGCCTCGGCCAATGTGCAGGCGAAGTGACCGGCGCCTTTGTCGAACCGGTAAAAGGACTGGCCGGGCGCGCCTTCCCAAGCGGCGGTCAACAGCGTGTCAAAGGCGTTGGCGGCGCCAAAATTGGACGTGCAGCCATGAGTGTTGCGCGCCCGCCGCACCTGTTCGGGCGACCAGAGGCGCTCCAAGAGCGGACCAATGGGCCAGCGCCAAAGCGCGCGGCCATCAATTTCAGTGCTGCGCAAAATTTGCTTGGCCGCCGCGCCGTCCGACGCCGCAATCGCCGCAACAGCTTGCGGCGCGAGCTTCGTCAGCGTCGCATGCTGGAGCGCTGCGCCCGTAAAAGCGCCGTCGCCGAGCCCTTGCGTCAAACGGTAAGGCGACGCGCAGTCGCCATCAAGATGGAGGCCAACCTGACGAAAGCGCACCTCGGTCATCGTGCACTTGAGCGCATGCGCGAGACGCAGCACGAGCTCATGCGCGCTGGACACAAAGCTTGCGCCGCCTTCTAGCGGTCGCGCTGCGCCCATATCGAACGCCGCCGTTCGCCCACCAAAACTTGGTGCGCGGTCGAAAATTGAGACGCGAGCCTCTGGATAGGCGCGCTGCATCTCATAGGCGCAAAACGCGCCGCTCACGCCGCCGCCGACGATGACTACGTCGCGACGCATTAAATCTGCGCCGCCGCGCTATCGCGTTTATAAGAATGCGCTTTGATCGACATCCACGTCTCCAGAACTGACCTGGAGAATGGGCCCTGCGCGGCGGCTAATCAGCCTCTGCAAAATCTGTCGACACCAGCACCCTTCGATGTCGCCCCACATTTTATGGCGCCGCGGAGCGCGCATTGCGGTATGGCGAAACTGAGCGCGTTGTCCGATGCGTCAGCGTCTGCATTGGCCGACGCATCGACCAATGCATGTGACGCCTAGATCATTGCGGACGCGTGTTTGGATTTCGAAGACTCATACAATGCGCAAGGCCGACAAGCGCGTCGCCTGGATCTAGATCTGGCGCCAGATAAGGCGTTCCACCACCCACGACCACGAGCTTGCCTTTTGGATAATCCGTCCCTGCAAAGATAGCGGCCCCGGAAGGGTCTTGACCGCTGCTTCTCTCTAGATCGCTCCATAACGGACGCACGGCGACGGGTCTCAATCCCGATCTCGCCAAGTTTGTATTGCTGTCAAGAATATCCACCAGTCCGACAATCATCCCGTTGGGAAGCCCGGTCGCACCAGCATCCGTAACCTCTGCACGCAAGAGCGCGCCTTGCACCGCCTCGGATATGACGTCCGCTACATTGTCTGCCGGCCTTGCTTTGATGGCGCATGCAACGACTTGCGTCAGCAGCGTCGACAAAGATTGCAAACCGAGCTCCGAGAGGAGCCGCTCACTCTTGTCGCGACGATCGCGACCGCCCGCGGCCACGCGTGACAAAGCATCGGTGATTTCTCGATGGTTTTGAGATTTCTCGGCGCTGTCCCCGCTTCGCATAAATCGTGTACTCGGCTCTGGCCAGAATGATGAACTTACTCCGCTTGCTCTGAAATATGCTCCTGCGCTGGGGTGAACCCATCCCCAAACGTCTTTGTCAGCAGCGCCCTCCACCCGCTCTTCCACATCGTAAGCAGCGGTCAGAGATCTGAGTCTATGGCACAAAGCTGCGATCTCTCCTCGTCTTACGTCAAAGTTGCGGGTGAGCGCCGCCCAGCTGGCATGGACATCTGTCGTTGTGTCGTCGGCTGATGCAGCATCAAGAGATCGACCTGCTTCACAATAACCTGGCGTTCCACGCTGCTGCGTGAGGCTCTCTTCAATCCTGTCAAAGAGCTCCAAGGATCCCGCCAACGCTCCGAACTCAGACACCACCTCTTCTATTTGGGGTCGAATACTTGTCCCTCCCGTAGGCAAGCCAAAATGCTCGTCGGCCTTCATCTCTCGCAGAATGTGATGCGCACTGACGTAGCGCGGCGGACTCCTGTCAACGATTGCTTCGAGACGCGAAAGCAGCAGGTCAAACACCTCGTCCAGCGCTTCGGGATCGCAAGCATCGAGCGCCAATGATTGTTCAAGCAAGCCCTGCCATTGCTGTGGAACCAGATCTCGGCGCCGGGTGCGAAGAATGGGTATGATGGGAATGGCCAATTCACGGGCGAGTTCAATTTCCGCCTGCACCTGCCTCGATTCAACCGCTTGCGGTGAAACCACAAAAATGAACGCATGCGCAAAGCCAATGGCGTCGTGCACATTTCTTTGAATGGGCTCGGCGCTTTCATAGGCAGTGTCCCACCAGGTCGAAAACCCAAAGCGCTCAAGAACTGCCGCGATCTGGCGAACAAAGAACTCATCTGCGCGGGCGTGGGCGATGAACGTGTGCATCTGTCAAGCCCCCCCTTTGTCGGAGGTGTCATTGCTTGCGTTCTGGCCGACTGAGCTTTCCCAGCCCAAAACCATATTGGTGTGGAATGTCACCATCAGCGCATGCAGCAGCTCTGTCGGATGCAGGATCTTGAGGTTTGGGCGGACAATTTCTTCTTCGAGCAGCCCGTAGCTGAGCATGGCCTCGACAAGGCGATGGGCGCGCCCTTCAAACGTGCCGGGATCGCTAAAATCACCCTCCTTCTGCGCGATCTCTTGCAGGCGGCGCGCGAGCGACTGTTTGCTCAGCGGACGCTTGCGCTTACCGCCCGCGCATTCGAGCTCCTCACAGCTCACGAATTTTGAGGTGAGCCAAATTTCAGAGATTGCGTCGAAGGCGTTGAGGTCGAGGAGTTTGTCGAGATGGCTTTTGCGGACGTCCGCTTCGGTGCGCTTGGGATCGGGCGGCGCATAGCGCCTGTAACGGGGCGCGATCCGTTCGCGGATCAAGAGCCGCCAATGCTGGGCGCTACAGCGTTGCAGCGCGTTGAAACGCACTGCTGTGATGTGCTCGGGGCGAACCAGGCTCCGTACCGGTGCGATCGTCAGGGCCGGCTCGATCGAGCCTTTTTCCATGGTCATAGGCAAGCCGCTCGGCGTCTTTGTGGACATGCCCCAGAAGACCACGGAACGCACCTGGATCGCCAGTGTGCGATAAATCACTCTATAAAATGATGGATGAAAATGTGCCCCGCGGACTTAGCGGTGATAAGGCTCACAGCCAACGCCGTCGCCGTCTCGGTCGAGATGTGCGCCATAGCCGGCTTGACCGCGGCGCACGGGCGCTGCGCCGGCGGCGCGCGCTGCATCGCAATTTCGATACGGGCCTGATTGAGCCGGGCCCGACGAACGCGCAGGCGCGGAATAGTTCGAGGTTTTCGCGAGTTGGCGTTCGCCCTCGCTTTGCCCATTCAGGAGCATGAGCGCCGCAAGCGCAGCAGCGCCAATCAGCGCAAAGGCGAGCGCGCGCGGCACACGCCGTCGGCCGAAGCGCCGGAGGTGTTGGCGAACACTGCGCGCGCGCTCGCTCTTGATGACTTTCAGTCGCGGCCGGTTCTGATAGCGCGCCATGGATCGAGACTATCAGCGTTCGGTTTACGCAAGATCAATCTCAACGTAGCTTTGAGCGCCAATCTTATCTAATTGCGGGTTTGCCGCTGCGACGGTAAATTTCCCGCAACGGGGAGCGCGCCATGGCTGCAGACTCTGTTGTTTCATTGCCGGCGGCGCCGAAGCGCCGACGCCCATGACATATCTGGTTTTCGTACCCGGCATCCAGGGCGTCGAGCTTTACGAGCAGAAGCCGGCGCCTGGTCAATGCGCACGGGTGTGGCCGCCGCGTCTGCTCGCCTGCCCGCACCGTGCGCCCGTGCCGGTCTCGTGGCTTGCGCGCAAAACTCTGCGCGCCGGCCAACCCATTGATGTCATCGACGGCTGCGTCGAGATCTACCAGCCGCTCGACGCCATCACTGAAGCCGCCGGCTTCGTCGACGCCAGCCAGAGCTCGGCGGCGCACCGGCGCCTTGCCTACGGCTACGATTGGCGAGCAAATCTGTGGGACGTCGCAAACAGCCTCGCCAACCTGCTCGACACGGTAAAATTTCATCCCGACGAAGAACTCGTCCTCTTGGCACACAGCATGGGCGGCCTGATCTGCCGCTTACTGCTGGAAAGCGGCGAGTTTAAGGGTCGACCTTGGTTCAGGCGCATCAAACGTTTTTACGGCGTCTCGACACCCCATCTTGGATCGCTCGAAATTCTCGCCAAGCATTTGCGCCTGCACACCATAGCCGGCGTCGACGGCGATCCAGGCGTCATCTTCTCCGATCCTGCGTTTTCTTCAGGCTATCAGCTCTTGCCGCCGCCAGCCCGGTTCGCCCCTGGCCAGCGCCCGCTAGTGCTCGATCGCACCGGCCGTGCGCTCGACATTTATAGCGCCGCCGGCGCCGAGACGTTGGGACTGAAACACGAGCTTTTGGAGGCCGCGCGCTTTACCTGGTCAAAGCTTGATCTGCGCAAGCGCCCCACGACAGTGCGCTATAAGAGTTTTACCGGCGGACGCATCGCGACCGTGCACGAGATCGCCGCCAGTAGCGGCGGGCGCTGGACGCGTACCTTGACCAATGACGGCGATGGGGCGGTGCCGGACTGGAGTTTGACGCACACCGACGACGGCATTGATGTGCGCCGGTTTGCAGGCGAGCATCTGCAAGTCTTGGCCGGCGCCGCCTTTGCGCAGGCGCTTGGAGAAGAGCTCTCAGTGCGCGAGATCGGCGCCTTTACCCTTCCTGCGGCGCGGCAAAAGCGCATGCGACGGATCGAGATCCAAACCAATAGTTCGGGTTACGCGCCACTCCAGCCGGTGGCGATCGCGGTTTTTCTCCATGGCGCGGCGCCGCAAGGCGTCGACATCGCAATCGACATTGAACGCATTGAGGCGGCAGCAGACAGCAATGAGGCAAATCCCAATTTTGCATTCCAAGCCGTGAGCGGCGCGCGGGTGCAGCTGCATGACGAACTGCGCCTCACGTTGCCAGCCCCCGAAGCCACCGGCGCTTATCGTTTGGCGCTCACCATCAAAGGCGCGCTCGTCGCTGTGTCCTCGCCGTTTATGGTGAGCGCCGCTCACGACGATGGCGACGCCGATGCCGCACCGCGCGCGCCGCAAGATGCTGGCGAGGCAAAGCAGAAGCGGCCTTCGCCTGCGAAGCGTCGGCGCCAATCCAAACGTTGATAGGCAAATCGGGCAAGGGCGTTAGAGTTTGATGTTGGCAATTGGCGCTAAGCGGTGAACGGACCCTCTAGGTGATGAAGGCCCAATCTCAATCGCCGGAGCGGCGCATCGTCACCATGCTCCATTACGATCTGGTGGGCTCGACCCGCCACATCGCCGATTGCGAGCCCGAAGAAGCGCGAGACAATTTGCGCCGTTGGCTGGCGCCCGCGCAAGCGGCGGTGCTGCACGCTGGCGGCTTCGTCGTCGACCCAGAGGGCGATGGCGGCCTTGCCGTGTTCGGATGGCCGAACGCTTGCGAGGATCACGCCGACCGCGCCTGCGCCGCCGCCTGGGATCTGCAGCACGCCGACATTATGCATGCCGGTCCCCGCACCGCCGGGGGCGCCCCTATTCGCTTTCGCGTCGGCGTGCATTCGGGCCTCGTCTTCTTTTGGCGTGAAGACGGACGCGCCCGCGTCTCCGGCGTCCCCGTTCATATCGCCGCGGCGCTGCAAAAAGCGGCGCCGCCTGGGGGCGTCCTGGTCAGCACCAAGACGCTGAGCTTGTGCCGCGCCAAATTACTCATCACGCCGCAAAAGCGCCCCTCAGCTTTGGATGAACTCAATATCGACGTGCTTAGTCTTGATGCGCGTCCGCAAGATGGATCCGAGCCGGGCTTTGCGCGCCGCTATGAGGCGCCGATGATCGGCCGCGTCGATGAGTTGGCGATGCTGCGCCGGCGCCTGCCAAGCGGCGCAGACCCTGGCCCGATCGCTGTCATCGGCGAAGCAGGCGTCGGCAAGAGCCGCTTGACCGCCGCGCTCGCCGCCGAGGCCCAAGCCGACGGCGTACAAACGCTGGTCTTCTTCGGCGATCGACAAAAGACTGCGACCCCTTTTGCGGCGGCGCGGACGCTTATTTTGCAGGCTCTCCATATGTCGCCGCCGCTCTCCAGCGAAGCGCTGAGCGCTGGCTTAACCCACGCCGGCGTCGATGCTGAGACCGTCGAGCGCCTCGTGCCGGTGCTGCTCAGCAGACGCGCAAGCAAGCGCCGCCGAGACGCCAATCAAACCCCGACCCTGATCGCGCGGGCGCTGGCGACAACGTTTAAGAGCTTGATCCAAACCCAACCCACGCTCGCGATCATCGAAGATCTCCACCTGCTCGATCCCGAAAGCCGCCTCTTTGTGCGCATGCTCGCGCGCATGGACACGCCGGTCTCTCTTGTGCTGACAACCCGACCAGAAGCCGCCAGCGACGCGCGCGACATAGCGGCGGCCGCGATCTCGCTTGCAGCCCTCCCGGACGCCGACATGGCCGCGTTAGCGCGGCGCTTATGGAGCGGCGCAGCGCTGACGCAATCGGCGCTGAGCGAGCTCTTGCGGCGCGCCGATGGCGTGCCGTTCGTGCTTGAGCAAATCATCTCAGCGCTCGATCCTGCCGGACCGCCGCGCTTTGATCCGCTTCCCGACAGTGTGAAATCCGTCATTCACGCCCGCCTGAGCCAATTGTCACTCGGCGCCAAAGCGACCGTTCAAGCGCTCAGCCTACTCGGCGATGAAGTTGAACTCAGCATCGCCAAAGGCGTGCTCGGCCGCAGCGATGAAAGATTGGCGCGCGAGCTGGCCGAACTCGAAGACTTCGCTTTCATCGATCCGCGCACGGGATCAAACGTGCGCTTCCGGCATCAGACCATCACCGAATCCTGCCTTGAGACCTTGCCGCGCGAGCGGCGCGAGCGCTTGCACCGCGCCGCCGTCGCCGCGCTCTTGGCCGACGCTTCCGATTTGAGCGGCCGCTATGAACGGCTGACGGTGCATGCAGAAGGCGCAGGAGAGTTTGAACAGGCGCTCGAGTTTCTTTGGGAGAGCGGCGTTGCGGCCCGCGACAGCTCTGCCGGCGCATCGCTGAGGCGCATCCTTGCTCAAGCGGCGCGTCTGGCGCCGCGCGCCGGTCCCGCCGGCGAAGAAAAATACGTCGACTTTGTGCTGATGGCGTTCGCCACCTTGCTGCAGGCGGGCGAGTTCGACGAGATGAAAACCGTGCTGCCGCACATCACCGATCTTGCCCGCAAGCAGGACCGGCCGGACAAAGTCTGCAGCGCGATGTCGCAAATGGCGATGCTCTGCTGGTTTGAGGGTGATTATGAAACCGGCTTCAAAGTCGCCGAAGCAGCGCTGCCGCTGGCCCAGACCTTACATTCGCTGCCGCTCATCTTTTCCAATCAATTGATGCTGGCGAACAATCTGCATGGCCTTGGCCAAGTGACGCGCGCCATCGCCACACTGGACGAGGTGTGCAGCCTTTTGACCGGCGAACTTGAAACCGCACGGCTGGGCGCCGCAGCGACCCCAAGCGCCATGGCGCACGCCTTTATGAGCTGGTTTCTGCTCGACATCGGCGCCTATGACGCCGCCATCGCCCATGGCGATCGCGCCTTGGCCATCGCTGTTCGCGAAGCGGACGCTTATGCCGAGGTGCTGGCCCGCCATTCCCTTGGCCGCGCGCTGGTGCTGGCCGAGCGCAACCAAGAGGGCCTTGAATGTCTAGAGCGCGCGCTTCGCATCAGCGAGACCAACGGCTACGACGCGATCAAGCCGCACGCGACGGGGAGCCTCTCCATCGCGCTCAGCCGCTGTGGGCGCGCCGAGGAAGCCGTCGCCTTGGGACAAGCGTGCTTTGATCAGGGCCTGCACCAGCGCACCGGCAAGCTTGAGCGCTATCATCTCTATGCCGGGTACGCCGAAGCGCTCTTCGCCGCCGGACAGATCGAACGCTGCTTTGCCAATCTGGATGCGGCGTTGCGCATCGCTCGCGACATCAACAATCCCTGCCTCATCGCCGATGGCCTTGCGCTGCGCGCTCACCTCTGCCGCGCCGCCGGCCTTTATCCGCAGCAGGCGGACGAGGACCTCGCCGAACTCGGCGCCCTGACCAGTCGGTTGGGGTTGGTGACGCGCAGTTTTGCCGACGTCGGCGTCACCGCACCCGCATAAAGCGCGCCCAAAATCCGACCGGCACGTTCATGACCTTGCTCACCTGTCCCGTCGGCCCCGCCACCCGGCGCAGGCCCTCCAACCGGCTTGCGCCCTTCAAACATTCGGTGAGCACAATAAGCGCCAGCCGATCGCGCCCCCAACAGCTGCGCTGGCTGCCGTTCACGCCGAACAGAAGATACTTGGAGATATCGCGCGGCGGCCCCGCCAGAAACGGATGCAGGGAAAATTGCGGCGGACTTTCGAACCCGCCCGCAGGGCCTGCGCCATCATCATCGAACAGCGCCGCTTTCATGATCACCGACACCCACTCGCCCGGGGCGATATCGACGCCGCCATCGAGCGTCGTGCGCCTCACACATTGGCGCAAACGCACCGGCATGTTGGGCGTGAAGCGCTCAGCTTCATAGATAAGACGCACCCATCCCGAAGGGCCGGCATAGCTCGGCTCGGACGGCGTCGGCTCGAAATAGAGCGGATCGCGCTCAAAAATCGATGCCAGCGTCGGCAGGTCGAGCCGATAGTCGAACACGCTTGAACACACAGACGCAAATGTCAGCGGCGTCACCGCGAGCGCGGTGCCGGCCAATTCGAACAACAGGATCGATACGTCGCTATAATAATTGCACTGCGGATATTGGCTTTGATACCAGGCTTCGTTCGCGACAAAGGCGTCAAGTAAGGTGGTTGGCGCCGCGCTCGGGCGCGCGCGCGCGCGCGCGATCAGCGCATCGATATGGGTTAGCATCTCCAGCGCCGCTTGCTGCGCCAACGGCTTTAGATCGCCGATGTTCTTGACGTTGCCGATGAGGTCGGCAAGCACCAGCACCGACCAGATCTGAAGGCTCGCCATCCCCGGATTGTTGGGCCGGCGGCCGGAGGCCGCCGCCATCCATTCTGGATGCAACTCGCCAATGTGCTGACGCGAGAACGGCAGCGAGACCCCAAGTTCGCTGAGCCAGGACGGACCGCGCACGCCGAGCACCTCTTCGATCACCGCATAGGTCGCCTCGGCGGCAAGGTCATGCACTAGATCGATGCGCCGAGCGGGCCCCGTTCGCCGCAGCGCCGCCGCGATGCGTGCGCCGGCGACATGCGCAACGCGCTCTTCAAGTTGGCTCTTGCCAAAGGTCTTCTCCAGCCGCTCCCAGGCTTGCGTCAGCACTGCAAGCAGGCGACGCCGATCGTCGGACGTGGGGCCCAAGCGGTCGGCGCCGACAAGAAGATTGCGCCCGCGCGTCATCGCGCACGCCGCAGCGCGATAGTGCGCCACCGAAAACTCAAGCTGCTTGGGGTCGCCCGCACTGCCATGGAGCACGCGCGTCGCATGCTTGTAGCGCGCCACAAACACCATTGCGGGAGGGGCAAGTTTCTGCGCCGGCAGCGCGGGCGCCGGGTCCTTGGGATCGCGGCAATCGGGGCTGACGTCGAGCGACAATAAAGGCGCCTCCGCCAATGGCACGCGTACCGCGCCGGCGGTCCCGGCGCGGATAAGGGCGGTGTATTTTGCAAGACGCTCAAACTCGAACAAGGCCGGCGTCACCGCATCATTCATACTGTGCCCGTCAAAGGGCGCGACGCCGCCATCTGGTTTGAACGTCTCGCCCTTGGCGAGCCCGATTAATGCGCCCACGCCGGGGGCGAAGAAATAATCGCCGCCGCGCATGTGCACGAAAGCTGGCACTTCGTTGATCGGCGCGGCGGCGCCCGCTTCCAAAAACACATCGCCAGTTCGTCCCGCATGCGCGCCGGTAAGCGGACAGCGTCCTAGCCCTGCTTGGCCGAGAAATTCTCCCTTATTGATCCATTCCGCCTGCATGGTCTCAAACTGCAGATCGATGCGGGCGTTGGCGGCGACGAACAAGAGCCCGCGCCGCTCGCCATCGCCCGTCGAGGTCTCCGGCAAAAGCGGCCCGCCATAACTTATGCCGCGGCGCAAGATCCGGGTGCGGCGCACCGCTGCGCCGCCGCCTATGTCGCGCGGATTGGTGCGGCGAATGTGGGCCCCGAGCGGGCACTTGCGCCCTTTCGGATCATCCGCGGCATAGCGAAAATCGTTGAGTACGCTCTCAGCGTCGCCGCTATAATCACGCGGGAAATCGGGCGCCAGCACCAGCGGCGCGCCATTCTTCCAGCGGCCGACAATTTGCGCAGCCAAAGCGTCTTGCGCGGCCTTGTCGCCCGGACGCTGCCTGGCGAGGAAGTTTCGAAAGCCCGCAACGTCTTGCTCGAGTTTGCGAAACACCAGGAAAGTCGAGCCGATCCGCAGCTTGGCGTTGATCGGCAGTTCGTGAAAACAGCCATCTTCGTCACGCTCATGCAGAAAGATTTCGCCCGGCGCGACCGGCGTCCAGGTGCTGTTTCGCGACGGCGTCGCCCCGCCCGGCGCGACATCGCCAAGTTTCAAATCCACAAACGGCTGACTGAGACCATCGCGGAAGCCGAAATGTTCGCGCCGCACCTCAAGGCGGCGCGGAATCTGCTGGCGCGGATCATCGCTTTCGCCCTCAAGTTCGTAGGGATCTTGCCCGATCTCGATATGTAAAATCTCAAGCCCGACCATGCGCGCGACTGCGCCGATGATGAGACGCAAAGCTCGGCCGCGTTCGTCGGCGGGGGCATTGAAGGCGCCTGCCTCACGGCGCAGCCGCTTCCAGTCGGACTCGCTTACGCCCTCGCCTTCGCCAATGTGAAAGCCGCCGGTGAAATAGCCGTGCACGCTGGAGGCGCCAAGCTCGCCGTCCCAAAAGGCCGGAGCGCTTTGGCCAACGTCGCCCAAGCGCGCTGCGCGCGCCGCCATGCCCTGCCGGAACGGCTCTGGAAATGACCGCAGCGTCGTCTTGTCGACGCCAAGCGCCTCAAGCCCTGAATGCGTGAAGGCGATATTGACCGGCGTCGGATCAAAGAGCGGCGCCGCTGCGGGCGCTGCGAGCTGCGCTTCGCCGCGCACCGCGCTGACGCGACCGCGCTTTGACGCGTCCGCAAACGCGGGCGCCCCCTGGCGCAACATCTCGTACAAAAACGTAAGGCCCAATCCCCCCTTCAGGGCTGTCGCCCCGGCTCTAGCCGGGTCTGCGCCAAACGCGCCCAGTAAGGCCTTGAACCCCTGCGGATGCGACAGCGCCGCAAATGCGGCCGCTTGCAGCGCGCGAAGCTCTTCGCTCGACAGACGCTCCACTTCCGCCAACGCTGACAGCGGGTCGCCGTCGCTAAAGGCCGCGATTATCCGCTTGGGGTCAGCAAGCGACACAGTTCGCGCCGCGTTGGCGCCGCGCCGCGCGTCTCCGGCTGATTGGCTCTCAATAAAGGCTGCCAGATTGCCCACAAAGGCGCTCTTGTCCGCGGACGCGAGCACATCGAGCCAAGCCCGAAACGGATGCGTGGAGAAGCCGGCGTCAAAGTCTTTGCCGGCGCCGGCCTGGTCTTCGGCGTCTTGTCCTTCTTCCAGCGTCGCTTCGCGCCAGCTGCGCGCCTCATCCCCGCTTTGCGGGGCGTTTGCATCCAGTTGTGCATTGAGCAACGCCGGCGTGCGCATGTCGGTTGCGAACTCCCATCGCAAAACCCGCCGGTCGATTTCGCTTTTGCCATTGGCAAAGAACGCGCTCAGGCGCTTTTGCGTGGCCGCCAATTCGCGCGGGGTCATAATGCGAAAGAACACGAACAGCGACCAATTGCGCGCTTCGTTCTCGCCAAAGAATTTCGACGCCCGCAGCAGATGCGCTTGCATTGGCGCTGCTGCAACGTCGCGACCGATGCTCATGGGTCTCTCCACTTAATCGTCACAGGCCCAGGTTTTGTAAACGCCGCCGGGCGTCGGAAAGTCGGCGGCATGCTGATGTGTCTCGCGCAAAAACTCGTCGAAGAGTTCGTCCATCGACGCCACGCGACGTCCCGTCGGCGTTCTCACCTTCGCCACGAAGGCGTCAAAACGCGCTTTGAAAACTTCGAGCTCTTTGATCCGCGTTGCTGTCAGATTGGGGTAGCGCGCATAGAACAAATCAACGCCGATCTGGTAGCGCTTCAGCCACAGCCAGAAGAGCTCGAAATTCTGCGTGCCCGGATAATTCTCGCAATTGCGGAAAATGAGATCGAACGAGGTGTTCAGGGAGGCGGCGATCTCTCGCATATAGGTGCGCAGATCACCGTCAAATTCGACCAACGTGATCAGCCATGAGCGTAAAACCGGAGCGTCTTCCGGTTTGAACCGAAGGCTCATCGATCTCATATGAGCGTCCGCCGAAGCGTCCTCCGGACGCGCCAGAATGGTGTCATAATCATCAATCGGCGTCGGCACTTTTTGCTTGTTGGGCGCCGGCCCCTCGGCCTCGTCCCAATAGGTGACGCCTTCAACGTTTGAGTGCGCGAGGTATTGCTCGGGCCGGACGATGAGCATGCGGCCAAAATGAATGGTTGGAATGCGATCGAGTTCGTTCGGCATCCCCTTTTCGGCACGCTGCGCAAGATCAGCGATCGCCATGCGCAAGCGCTCTTCATAGGTGCGTCGCTCACCCGGCGGGCATCCGATCCGGATCGGCGACATGACCGCGATCTCAGACACCGCGCCAAGAGAACGTGAAGCGGCCCATTGCAGCTGCGCGCGCGTCGCCTTCGCGCTGGAGACGTCATCGGCCATGTCTTTCCCCCTAGCAGAACGTAACCTTGCTGAGAGTGACGCAGAATTTTCGGCCGCGCCAGCAGGCGCAGACCAACCGCCAGCCGCACGTGCGATCAGCGCCGGTCGCCGCCCACCCAAATTCATCAGACGATGAGCAGAGACGCTCGACATGACGACAACGCTCCGGACCCGGCGCTTGGTGGGTGCGCCGCCTCGCCGCTACGCCCGCACGCGAACCAGAAGACCTGTCGAACTGATGCTGGGACGGCGGAGTGAACGAGCATCAGCTGTGCTTGCGACAGGGTCCGGGGTGAGCGTCGCGTGCGGGCGCCTCCGCGGGGGGAGCCTCACCAACTTAGAGCACTCTGCTGGCGTCCGTTTGCCCCAGTCGGGGGATGCGAACGAAGAAGTCGTTGCTGCTCATTATGCGCGTGTCCAGCGCGCAAGCGCGCCAAGCTGCGCACCCATCAGTCAACCGAGATGTGAGCGATCATCGCATGTGTGCCGCTAGGCGCGCGCCACGTTTCCGATCGCCGCCGCGCAGGCTTTAGATCAATGCAAGATCGTGGCGCGAGACTTCGACCGGCACTTTTTGGCCCATCATGGTCAGCAGTATGCGCACCCGTTCGGGGCCGCTCGCCCGCTCAACACTAGCGAGCTGATCTGCAAACGGTCCGCGGATGAGACGAACCCGGTCGCCGCAGCTTAAGTCAGCGACGCCAATGCGGCGCAGCGCCCCGTCCGTGTCGACGAGCGCAACCAAGGCTTCCACCAAGCCCTCCGGGGCCGCAAGCGGACGCCCTGATGCTTTGACAATCTGAACGACGCCAGTCGTGCCATCGATCGGCCGCCAGCGATCGCGCTCAAGATCAAGACGCACGAACAAATAGCCCGGAAAAAAGGCTGTGCGCTCGGTGCGGATTTTGCGCGCATGCCGAATGCTGCGCCACGTGCTTGGCAGAAACGTCGCATAGGCTTGGCGCTGTAGATGCTGCTCGGCCACGAGTTCACGCCCGGCCTGGGTCTGCACCAAGAACCAATGACTGACCTCTACGCGCGCGGCGGTCATATGAACCCCCGCCCCGACACCAAGACCAGCAGAGTGCGCCCGATAATCTCAATGTCGAACCAGCCTGAACGCACCCGCGCGTAAAACGCGTCAAGGCGCGCTTTCTTCCGCGGTGAAACCAGATTGCGGCCGCGCACTTGCGCAAGTCCGCTCATGCCCGGCCGCATCGCCAGGGTCTCTGGATAGTCTTGCCGCGCCAGTTGAGCTGGATCGCTGGGCAGGAGCGGACGCGGCCCAATCAAACTCATGTCGCCGCGCATCACCGAGACGAGCTGCGGCAGTTCATCTAAACTCGTGCGTCGCAAAAACCGGCCGACGGGCGTGATGTAGGTGTCGGCGTTCTCCAGCGCTTCGCGCGGCCGCTGCGGCGCCGCCGCCTGCATGGTGCGAAATTTCGGCATCATGAAAATGCGGCCAGCGCGGCCGCTGCGCGGCGACCAATAAACGCCGGGCCCGGGACTAGTAGCGCGCACCGCGCACCAAATGAGCAAAAGCAGCGGCGCCAATATTACAAAAGCGACGCCCGCGAGCGTGAAATCAAAGATCCGCTTGCGCGCAGATACGGCGCGCAAAGGCAGCGGGGCGGGGCGCGCTCGCGTTGCAATTGGCGGCGAAATGCGCGCCGCTGAACCGGCGCGCGCGTCCAAAATTCGTGGAGCCGTCCCAACGCCCATTTCCCCACACCTCTCTGGGGAAAACTCTAAAGTTAGGCTCTAATATTATCAATGTGATATTAATCTTACCGCTAATTCGGCGGTCGATTTTTGCCAGGACGCCCGAATGCGCGGCAGCGAGGCTGTGATCGTCGTCACTTTGAAAGCGCAAATACGCATTCCCGCTTCAAACGCGCGCCCGCGCCGATTTGCACGCGCCGCGCAACCCTCAGTGCAGCGCGCCTTGAGATAAGCGCGCGCCCGAGCGCACCAAGTTCAAGCTCAGGAATGATAGTAATTCTTGGCGTAGGAATAATAGAGCGTGTCGCCATAGGCGCCGCCGCGCCCTGGTCTGCGCGGATCGACGTAATTGAGGACAAGGCCCGCGACCGTCGCGCCGGCATTGCGGATTTCACGCATCGCCGTTTTAACCGCTGCTGCTGGCGTCTTATCGCTTCGAACCACAAAAAGCGTGAGATCGGCGTGGGTCGCAACCGTTCGCGTCTCGGCGATGGCCAAAACCGGTGCGCAATCCAAGATGACGAGATCATACGTGCTGCGCAGATCCTCCATCAGCCGGTTCATCGCCTGCGAGGCAAACACGTCTTGAGGCATAAAGCGCGATGACGGGGCCGGCAAAATGTGAGCGCCGCTGGCCTGGTCTTGAACGATCGTCGTGCGCCAATCGGTGTCGCCGCTCAGCACCTGCAGCAAACCGGCGCTCGGGCGTCCGCCAACTTCGGTCGTCAACGAGTGGCGACGCAAATCGCAATCGACCAGCACCACTCTTTGCCCCGACATTGCCGCTATACGGGCAAGGCAAAGCGACATCGTGGTCTTGCCCTCGTTCGGCACCGCAGAGGTGACAGCCAAGACGCGCATTTTGTGATCGAGGCGCGCGTGCATCAACGAGGTGCGCAAAACGCGCAAGGATTCGGCAAAGGCTGAAGCCGGTTTCTCAACCAGATAATCGCCCGGATTGTGCCGGTGCGCCGGCAGACCGCGAAAATCGCGCGGGCTGAGCAGCGGCACCGAGGCCACAGCCGGCGCCCCCACCTTGCGCTCGGCTTCATCGGCGCTTGAGATCGAGGCGTCGAGCGTTTCAATCAAGAAGGCAAGCCCGGCGCCGGCGAGCCCGGCCAAAAGCACCGCCATCAAAAGCGCCGACATCATGTTGGGCTTACTGGGCCCCGCGGGCGCAACGCCCGGCGAAACCAGGCGCGACGTCGCGGTCGGCAATTCACCTTGATTGGCGACTTCATGCGAGCGTTGCAGAAAGTTTTCATGCACGGTGCGGGCCGCCGAAGCCTCGCGCAATAATTCACGATAGCGGATCACCGCCTCATTGTTGTTGTCCCGCGCGCCAGCGACGCCGCCGAAACTGCCCTGCAACGTGCCTAACCGGGCGCGCGCGACATCGACCTCATTTTGAAGATTGGCGGTGATGCGCCGGATTTCATCATTGATGCGCTGGCGCACATTGTCGAGTTCGGTCTCTGCCGTGAGCACGGTCGGGTGCTCGGCCGAATAACGCTGGCGCAACTCGGCCACGCGTTGGGCGATATCAGACTCGCGCCCCCGCAATTCGGTGATGGTCGGCGAGTTCAGCGCCGTTGCGATCGATTCGGCCGAACCGCCGCTGCGCATCAATTGCTGCACTTGGCGCAGCCGTGCTTCTTTTTCGGCGACGTCAGCGCGCGCCTGAACCAGCATGGTTTGCACTTCGGCGGTCTGCGGCGCCTGATTTTCGGCGCCGCCGGCGGCGACAGACAGACCGTTCTCTTGCCGAAAAGCCTCGGCCGCACGTTCGCGTGCTTGCACCTGGCCGCGTAGCTCATCGAGCCGCTCGGAGAGCCACGAATTCGCGCGTTGCGACGCCTCGAACCGGGCTTCGGTCTGACTCTGCAGGTAGATTTGAACATATTGATTGACGAGCTCGGCGGCGCGCTGCGGATCGCGCGAGTCCATCGAGACTTCGATGCCGTAGCTCAAGCCGCGGCGGCGAACGCTGATCGCCTCATTGACGGCGCGCGCAATTGCGTCTTCGCGCGCGCTCTCCGCCTCCACTTGGGCCGGCGTCGCCAGCAGCTGACGAAGCGGCGCCAGCGCTTGCGCCAATAGACCCGGCGGACGCAGATCGCCGTTCCACTCCGGATCCTCAATGAGGTTGGCTTCCGCCACCAAACGTTGGCTGAGCTGCAGCGAACGCAGCACCTCGATCTCGGAATCAACCGCCGCCGAACTTGGCGCGGCGTTCTCGATCATCTGCTCTTGTGCAATCACCTGCTCGCGGCCGGGATTGACCATCACCAAGGCGGTGGCGGTGTAAATCTTTGGGCTGAGCAGCGTGAATGTCATCACGCCGGCGAACACCAACAGGCCGGCGGCGACCATCAAGCGCCAGCGCCGCAGCGCCATCGCCCAAAGATTTTTTATCGCAGCGCCCTGGTCCTCTTCGAACTCATGGGGCGGCTCGCGCAACTCCTCTTCGCCGCGCCTGATTGAAACCACGTTCATGCCTGCCCGCTCTTTATAAAGGCGTCCCTGCCTTAACGGCGCAGCTTAATCCCGAGAACCGCGCGATTGATATCGTATTCTCTTCCGAACTGCAGCCCGTCGGAGCTCTGTTCGTAATGGCCAACTTCAAAGAAGAGCGCTGCGCCACGATTCATCAAATAATCGCCGGTGAACACAGCGCCCCAGCGCGTGTCTTCACGATCGATGCCGCTATAATCATCGAAGCTGTAATCGCTGCGCACACCGAAAATGATATTGCGTCGCCACTCATAGTCGATCGAGAAGCTAGCGTTGTTGGCGATATAGCTCGACGCCCCAAAAGCGCCGGCGTCTGCGACTTCACGCGACGCGGCAAACGTCACCGTCACCAATTCGTCTGGGAACCATTCGACTTGACTGCGCACCGCAAGCCCATTGGTTTCGCCGACGCTCGGATCGTCATAGCTCTGGCTGAGATAACCAACGCCGATTTGGCCACGCACCAAGCGACTGATGTCAAAATCGGCCCCGACCAGAACTTCATGACCTTCAGAATCGCGGTTCACCACGACATCTGGCGGATCGAGGTCGTAGTCGCGCTGATTGGCGCCGACAGCAAGAAACAGCGCCGTCATCGGGCTGATCGCATAATCGGCGCGCAGGCCCAGCTCGAGCACGCTGCGATCGCGGTCGTCCTGATCAACCGGCGCATTGTTGAACAAAAAGCCGTCTTCGAAGTCGAACTGCGCGTAGCGCGCCTCGCCCGAAACCCGCAGGCGATTAAACGCCTTCACGAAGCCGAGATTGCCGCTGGAGCGGGCGTATTCGATCGGTTCGCGCAGCGGCAAAGCCGTTGGCGAACTCGAAAGCGGCTCAGTCATGCTTCCATATTCGGCGCCGCCGAAAAGATAGAAGTCGCGGTAAACATCGAGCCGCGCGTCGAGGCCGCCGATAATGTCGGTGGTGTCGTTGTCGTCGAACTCGGAATAGAAGCGTGACGGCGCTTCGAGCCGGAAATTCAGCGCATGATTGCTCCACTGCGACTCCACGCTGAGGCTGGGGGTCACGTGGGTGATGAAGTCCTCTTCAGGATCGACATCGGTTGCAAAGACATTGTCATTGTATTCGCCGGCGATCGTCAGTTCCGGATGAGCCATGAAGCTGCCCACGCGGATGCCGACGGAATCATATTCCGGCCTGGCCCGCCCACGGACGCTCACATTGCGATCGCGAGAGAAGTTGTCGCCGTCCTGCGCCATCGCCGGCGGCGGATCTACAATCCCCCACCCCAATGTCGCGGCCAAAACCGCGAGCGAGAGTTCGACCTTCTTCTTCATTCCCCCACGCTCGGCGGACCGCGCCACGGTCCGCCGCCCTTTCACTGCTGTCGACCGGGATTAGTTGGTGTAACCGCTGCCGCCGCCGCCGCCTGGGGCGCCGACGCCGCCAGAGCCGAAGGCTTGTCCAGGCGCGCCGCCTGCGGGCACGCTGCCGGTGGCGCCATAGGATTGAAGCGCCAGTTGCGCGATCTCTGACGCCTCAGCCAGAGCTTCTTGCACTTCTGGGCGTGCGAGTGTGGCGCGCGCTTGCGCCAAGCCGGTGGCGTCGCCGCCCACCATCGCGTCCAATTGTTCGCCGCGGCGGAGCAAACGCAAGGATTCAACAATGACGCGCAAGTCCGCTCCGCGCGTGGCGCGCGTGATCGCCGACAGAACCGCTTCTTTGTCGCCGATCGGCGCCTGGGCCATCTCATTGAGGATCGAACCGGCGAGAGCAGCGCCCGGGGACGCGTCTTCGCTGGGAATAGACGCCTGCGCTTGCGGCGCGGCCACCAGTCCAATGGTCAAGGCGGCGAGCGCCACAGCGAGCTTGCGGATTAACATAAGGGCCCCCTTCATTCCAACACGGGCAGAGCTCAGGGTTAGCGGCCCTTGGGGAAAAGTCGAGCCTAAGTTTGCCTAATTTCCTCTAAACGGGGGCCTGCGGCAGGGGCAACACACCTTTCGTCACGGTATTTCCTGACCCGATTTCCTGACCCGCTGGCGGGTCAGAAACGCCGCTCTTGAATGCGCACCGTGTCGCCAGGCAGGACGGGCGTCGTACTGGTCAAGCCGTACTCACGCTCGGCGAGCTCGTCGGCGTGCTTGATGAAGACGCGCCGCGTATCAGCGCGATAGCTGAAGCCCCCGGCGGTTGCGACGGCGTTCATGACATTGAGCCCTGCCGAATACGGATAAGTGCCCGGATTCTCGACCTCGCCGAGAATAAAAAACGGCCGGTAATTCATCACTTCGACGCTGATATTGGGTTGCAGCACATACCGGCGCAGCGAGCTGCGCAAGGATTCGGTCAACTCCCCCAGGGTTTTGCCCTGCACCGGATGGTCGCCGATCAACGGATACGAGACCATGCCGTTGGTGCCGACGACGAACTCGCCCGTGAGTTCAGGCTCGCCAAAGACGCTGATCCGGAGCCGATCGCCTGGCCCTAAGCGATAATCCTCGACTTGGACTTGAGGCAGCGGCGTGGCGAGATCAGCGCGGGCGGCGCCGCCGCCGCATGCGGCCACACACACGCCAAGCGCCAGCGCCATCAGCCCTCGGCAAAGCCAAGCCAATACGTGCATGAAGATCCCCCACGACATCTAAAGACGCCGCTTATCTAAATCCGACGCCTAATCTTAGCCATGTCACGACCTAGGCTTCAAGGAAATCAACCTTGTCGTCCTCCAGGCGGGCGGCGGTCAGCCGCCCGGAATAATAGGCGCCCGTGTCCAGGCCGACACGACGCACGTCACGATAAGGCGCGTCCGCGGGCGTGTGGCCATGCACCACGCATTGGTCGAAGCGCCGTTGATCGTGAAGAAAACGCCGCCTGATCCACAAGAGATCGGCGTCGCTTTGGCCTGCGAGATCCTTTGCCGGATCGACCCCTGCATGCACGAAGAGATAGTCGCCAATGGAGACAAAGCGTTCGAGCCGCGCCAGGAAGGCGCGATGCGTCGCCGGCAGGACTTCGATCAGCGCATCGCGCGCGGCGATCATCTCGTCAGCGCCGGCCGCGATCGTCGGCATCACCGCGCACTTATAGGACGCCAATGTCTCAAGCCCTCCGTGCGACAGCCAAGCGCGATGGGCTACTGGATCAGCCAAGAAAGCCAGCATTGCAGCTTCATGATTGCCCAGGAGGAAGCGGCGCTCGAACCCTTCCGGGCGTCGCAACAACAAGAGTTCGATCACCTCGGCGCTGTCGGGACCGCGATCGATATAGTCTCCCAAGAAAACCACGACCGGTTTGGCGCCAGCGGGGCGCGCATCATTCTCCAGTTTTTCGAACATGCGCGCCAAAAGATCGGCGCGGCCATGTATGTCGCCGACCGCGTAGCCGACGCGTCCGCCTGGAAAGCGCCAATCGGCGCGCCGCTTGACCATCGGCCACATAACCAGATTGTGCAGGGCGGGCCTCGCGCGCGCAACGCGTCAGTTCGTTCTTTGCGCGCAGGCGTGGCGCTCGACGCTTGCAAAGATCCGCTTAAGCTCGCCTGTTGAGGACATCCATGACGCCACTTCTCAAACTGCTCGGCGAACTTAATGTCGGCGCCCTTCTCGTATTGGGGCTGATCTTCGCCGCGCTCCTCGCCGGCGGCGCCAACAGCGCCAGCGGCGCCGCTCTACTGGCCTTGATCTTGCTCGCCTGCGTCATGAGCGTCGCCGCCTTTGCGCCCCGACACCTCGACCGTGTCATCAGCGCCCATTGGCTGACCTGCATCGCAGCTCTGGTTTTTATCGCATGGACGTTGGCGACGAGCGCTGGCGCCTGGACTTGGCTTGCGCCCCACCCTCTCTGGCGCGCCGTCGGCGTCGATACAGGTCTAACCTCGCTCTCGCCTTATCGCAGCCTTGAGGGCGGCGCGGCTTTCCTGGCGCCCTGCGCGGCGTTCTTGTTAGGCGCAGCGGCGGCGCCGGATTCAAAGTCACGCGATCAACTCGGGCGCTGGGCGGTCGCGCTCGCCTTGCTCTATTGCGTGATTGCGCTTGCCTTCTTCTTTAGCGCGCAAGCGCGCCCAGGCGGGCGGCTTGATCCATCGGCGAGCTCGGCCAACGCCGCCGCCACCACGTTTGGCCTGTTATTGGTTTTGACCATGATCATGCTGGTGCGCGCCGGCCGCGGTCGGCTCGCCGCGCCAATCAAGGCGCCGCCGAAATTGCATTGGGCGCGCTTTGCCTATGCCGCACCGCTTTCACTGGCGACGGCGATTTTGCTGTTTGCGGGCCTTCTCCTGACCGCCTCGCGCGGCGGCTTGGTCGCGACACTCGTTGCGCTTTTGGTCTTTAGCGCACTGATGGCGTTTGCCGCACTGAAAGACACAAAGGCAAGTCGCGGCATCGCCGCCGCGCCGCTTCTGGCGCTGGCTGTCGCCTTTGTCTTGATCTTTGCGCGTGGCGGTGAAGAAGTGTTGCGGCGCTTTGCGCTTTCAGGGGCCGACGCCGAGGTCCGCGCTCAGCTTGCCGATGCGCACTTTGCAGCTTTCGCCGAGCGACCGCTCTTAGGGCACGGCCTCAATACCTATCACGAGCTCAACATATTAGCGCAAACCCCCGAAAATTGGCGCGCGCTTCACGGCACAGGCTCGGCGCACAACATTTTCATTCAGGCGCTTGAAGAGACCGGGCTCATCGGCTTGGCGCTGTTTGCATTGATGCTGGCGACGCCGTTGATCCGCGCTGGGCTGCGTGTCATTGGCCGAAGAAGCGGCGCCGAATGGGCGGCCGGCGTCCTCGCCATGACAACCCTCGTCTTTGTTCACGGCAGCGTCGACTTTGGCCTGCAGGTTCCTGCGCTGACGGCGCTCTTTGCCTTCCTACTAGGCGCCGGCGCCGCGCCGACGCGTGCATAATGCATTGTCGTCCTCAAACCGGACGAGACCGACGCGCACCGGCGCCGCGTGCTCTTGCGTGCGCGGATCGGGCTTTGGCGCGGCGGGCGTGACCGGCGCGCTCCGCCTAGTCGGCGGCGCAGCAGTTTCAGGCGCGGCCGAAGCGGTCGCCGCAGGAGACTGCGCCAAGCGCGCATTCATCATTTGCTCAAAACTCAGCGGCGCGCGCGTTGTAAACTGCGCCTGGTGCGCAACCGCCCAGTCCGAGAGGCTCGCCCCGCGTTGACGCGAAATCCAAAGATAAGGCAATCGCGCCAGCGGCTGCGGCTCCCGATACAAATTGTCGAGCACATAATCGCCTTCGCTGGTCTGCGCGATCAGCACCGCGTGCAGGCCAACATTCGGCGCGTGTGCGACGGCTAGCGACAGCATGTCCGCCGACCAGCCCAGAGCGATCAGCCGGGCCCGCTTCTCCAGCGCATAATCTTCGCAATCGCCGCGCGCGCCTGGACCGCCAGTGCTGAGCGGCATGCTCCACACTTCTTCCACGCCATGCCCGGCGCGATCGGTCAGCGGTCGAATGGCGCGATTAATGTCTCGATTGACGGCGCGCAATTGCGCCAAACGCGCTGGCGTCAACGGCATCTCGGCGCGCCCTTCAAGCGCGCTCGCATCGATCGTGCTGACGCGCGTCAACACCATCGCTTCAAACACACTCGCCTGCTGCGCCTCGCGGCTCTGCAATGTCGCGCGCTGAAAGCTCGCAGCGCCCGTGGCTTCAACGCGCCCACGCAGCTCGTCACTGAACGCCGACACGCATTGATCGGGGTAGCGGGCGCAATAGGCGCGCGCACCGTCCGGCGCGGCGACCTGGGCGCCGGCGAGCAAACGCGCTGCGCCTGTCGGCGCCATCGGACTGGCGCACGCACCCGCCAATAAGCAAACCAGCAATATACGCACTGTTAACCCCACGCGATTATTTTGTGAGGCTAATATTAGCGCGTATGGCTTTAGGCTTTACGTAACGAACATAACTAATTGCCGTTAGCGCAAACAGCGTAAATGCTTGCTAATACTTCGGGCGCTTAGCTTCATGCTCTATCAAGCGACTCGGCGCATGCTCGTCATATGAAGCAAGCGCTGCTCTCATCCGCAGAGGCGCCGGTCATGGTCTTGCCGAAGGCCGCAATCTTGTGCGCAGCCTTCGCCGCCAGTCTGGTTTTGTGGTCGGGCCTTATCGTGCTCTCGCTTTGGTTGGCGCCGATCTGACCGCATTATTCACCGCCAGGGCGCCGCCCGCGCCGAGCAAAACGCCCAAAATGCTTGCAGCAGCATCTGCAGAACTCGCCTCACGGGTTGCGGTCAAAATCGGCTGAGCCCATTCGACACCGATCGCGACGGCGCTCAGCATGAGCATTGTAATGACCATGGCTGAGCGGCGGGCGCCCAGCATGAGAATAAACCCGCAGGCGCAGAACGCCGCCACATGCAGCTCCTTGTCATAGCCGTCAGGCAGCACCGGAAGACGCAACGTGTCGCTGAACGCAAAGACGCCAAGCGTGGCGACAGCGAGAGCGCCTAGAGCCAGATAACCAAGCCGCACCGGCGAAATCCCCAAACGAGCGCTCAAACCCTAACTCCTTTGGCTTATCCCCCGCTGCGTTAGCGCCAGGAAGCGCGCGCGCTTGGCTAATATTATGTCGCGCTGCAGAAGTTTAGATTAGATTGCCGACCGCGACGCAGGACGCACCCGCCAAGGAGAGGCCACGTGGCAACGAGCGAAGCGGGCGCCAGGATCTGTTTGGATTTCGGCACCTCCTATTCAAAGGCCAGCATCTTTCTCGCAGACGGCCCGCCGTGGCGCTCTACCCGCCCCTTACAGCTTGGGGCTGCGGCCGAGGCGGATACGCCCTGGCTTGCCCCCTCCGTCATGTTCGTGGACGGCGGACGCTTGCTGATCGGCCCGCCTGCATTCAGGGCCGCGGCGACACAGACCCGTAGCGGCCGCGAGGCGATCATTTCGTTCAAGACCGTCCTGGCGGCGCGCGATCTGGATGCTGCGCTCTCGCTCCAGGTCAAGCGCTCAATCGACCCGACAGGCTCGCTTAGTCACCGCGAAGCGCTGACGCTCTACCTTGCCTACCTTGATCGATTGACCCGCCATGCGATCGCCGCCGACGCACGCTTGCCGGACGACGTTGCGCTGGCGCCGCGCCGCTACACCACGCCGATCTGGCGCCAACGCGAAGACGCTGATCGCGCCATCGGCAGATTGTTTGATGAGGCGGCCGCCGTATCCGAGCGATTGGGAGATGCGCTGATCCAGCGCGAGGGCGTTTCAATCGCACAGACCAAGGATGCACTGACGCGCGCGGCGGCCACGCTCGGCATCGGTCAATTGGAAACCGGCGTTTTCGAGGCCCATGCAGCGGCGGCTGCATACGGCGCCTGCAAGGAGGCGCCCGCGCAATGCTTTCTGCTCGTGGATATGGGCGCAGGAACGACCGACATCGCCGGTTTTGAGCACAGCGGCGGCGATCGGATTGTCATGTCGGAAATCATGGCTGCACGGCAAAGCTGCGGATTGGCCGGTGATGAACTCGATCAGCTCCTTGTCGCAACGCTCGCTTCCAAGAAACGCTTACGTGACCCGGCTGCGGCGGACGCCCTCTTTCAAAGCCTCAAGCTCGGCGCGCGCGCATTAAAGCGGCAACTGTTCGAGACTGGCCAGTGTCGACACCAACAAGACGGCATGCACCTTAGTCTGTCTCGTCGCGAACTCACTGGACAGCGGGATTATCGGGCCCTCACGGCCGCTCTCGGCGAGATCATCGCCGCGAGCCTCGCCCCCGTGCGCGCACGCGCCCAAACCCTGGGCGCGCCGTCAATCACCATTCTCCTGGCGGGCGGCGGCGCCAACACCAGTCTGCTCAGCGACGCCGTACGGGCGGGCGCTGCGCGCGCTGGCGGCGGTGTTGAAATGCAGCTTGAGCGATTGGGCGTTGGCTGGCGTTTGCCGCCCAACTCCGACGCCAGCATGCAGAGCGCATTGCCCCAACTTGCTATTTCCATGGGCGGGGCGCTCGCAGAACTGGAGACTGTCGCCGATAAAGCTCTGGCCTAGACCTCGCCCGGCAAACCAAGCGGGATCGGCTGTAGCGTGCTCGGCGTTGAACGCCCCGCTGGCGGCTGCGCCGCCGCTGGCGCCGGCGCCTTTGTCACGCCGATCAGATCTTCTATCCGATCAAATCGGGCGATGCGGACGCGTCGCGGCTCCGCCAACATCGTTGTTTTCGGCCTCTGAAATGTCATCCCGCGAGCAAAGGCGCGCGGCGCATGATTGTCAAACATTGGATGACCCCGCTTTTCTGCTAAGCTGGTCCGATGTTGAAACGCCTTATTCTTGTGCTCGGCTTTGGCGTCTTGGCCGGGTTTTGTGCAATCGCCTTCGAAGCCTCCGCCCAGACCTCGGTCGCGCTCGAACTCATTGAGCGCGCGCGCGTCAGCACCTCGCAACGCGTGCAAACTCAGCTCCTCACCCGAGCCGAGCACACGCTGCAGAACAGCTGGGCGCGCCCGGTGCTGTGGCACGCGGGCGCCAGCGAGGCGCTATCAGGCGCGTATTACGCGCATGGATTGGTCGCGCAAGACACCGCCCTGCTGCGCCAGAGCGCCAATTGGGCGGAGAACACCGTTCGACTGGCGCCGGTGCAGCCGCATGCGTGGATTCGACTGGCGGCGCTCGACGAAGGCGGCATTGCAAACAGTTTGTGTCGCGTGACCGAATGCCTTGCGCACGCCTGGAGGGTGGCGCCCCTCCTCAACGGCGCTGGCGGATGCGAGCGCCTGAGAATTGCTTATCGCGTGGGCGCGCTAACCAGCGCCGATGCCCGCATTGACGCCTATGTCCAGACCCATCCGCGCCGCGTCGCCGCCGCGTGCCTCGATTTTTTGCCGCCCGCAGAACTCTATGAGGCGCTCATGCGCGACGCGGTTTAGGCCGCGGCGCCCGCGGCGGCGGATCATCGCCGCCGCGGGTGAAGAGCCGCACAGGGGGGAAGTTCGCGCCGCCCACTTTGGAAGGGGGTGATCGGGGGCGCGCAGCGGCTCTAGGGGCGGACCTTACGCCGCTAATATTAGATAATAAAGTCAGGTCGCTTTTTGGGGCGCTATTTCGCCTTAGACGCCCTTGCCGACGGCGCGGGAGCTGAGCGCGACCAACCTGCCTCGCCGCGCAATGACGCCTTCGCGCTTCATGCCGGAGAGCAACGGGCGCAGGCTTTGCGCCGGTATTTTATGGTTCCATCGGCGTGCGACGGCTTCCAAGATTTCGCCGGTCTGGAGCCACGGCGGATCGCAATCGAGCAAAACGTCCATGACAAACTCACGCTGACTGCCGGGGCGCTCGCTTTTTCGGCGGGGCGCCGGCGCCGGCGCTTGGCCGGGACGGCTTAAATTGGCATACCGGCCAAGCACATTCTCCGCGGTCGCCAAATCGGCGTCCTCGCCGCGCAGCAATTCGATCTCGCGCGCGATCTCTGCGCGCCGCGCGCGTAAGACGGCTAATGGATCACTTACCATCCGCCAATAAACCCGGAGATTAGAGCCAGAAAGAGCAAAATAATCCGCTTTCTTCCCAAACAAATTTGCCTGCAGGATTAGTTTGCGGGCAGTAAATACAAGGTGATGACGGGATGTGACCGCTTTTTACAGCCTGACGGAGCTCACAGCCCCCAAAACCTGGAGTTTGCAGAGCGCCGATACCAGAAACTGTGATATTTGTCACATCTAAAATTGGTTAATCGCTGAAGCGCAATCCAAGCCAAAGCCGCGTCAGCGAAGCCAACATTGTAATGGCGAGATTTAAACCTCTACATAAAATGTATGAGATGAGCACGCCCGGTCACAACAGGTTGCAGCAGTGAGTTCTCAATCCATATCAGCCGCTCAATTGGCGCTTCATGCAGCGGCGCTCAATCCGGCGCTGTGGCCGGCGGCTTGCTCAAAAGTGGGCGAAGCGCTGGGCGGCGACACCTTTGCGCTTCTGCGATTTGAAGCTCGCGGCCCGCTCATGATCACGCCGCCAGGTCGCGAGCGGCATCTTGAGACCTACGTCAAAGGTGGATGGGCCGAACGCGACCTGCGTGGTTTGCGCGCCCCGAACGCGTCACAGATGACGCTCGTTTGCGACGACGATGTCGTCGATCCGTTGGAGCGTCAAACCTCCGACTTCTATCGCGGCTTTGCTGCAGCCGAAGACGTGCCGTTCTTCTTAGGCTGGGGCTTTAAAGACGAGCATCGGCAATATTTCTTCACCAGCATGCGCTCGGCGGCGAGCGGACCAGCGACACAAGCGGACCGCGCGAAATTGGCGGCGCTCATGGCGCCCGCAACCGCCGCGGCGCAAGTCTCATGTGCGCTTCAGCGCGCCCGTCATGCAGGCGTTCTGGAAGGACTGGACTGTGCCGGAGAAGCGGTGCTGGCGCTCGACGAAAACGGCCGTTTGACCGCGCACACTGCCGCCGCCGCGCCCTTGCTGCCGCGCTATTTTGCAGTTCAATCAGGCGTGCTCAGCGGCCGCCAGCCCGCAGCGGACGCCGCTTTGGGCCGCGTGCGTGGCCAAATCCAGAATCCGCACGACACCAGCGCCCCGCCCAGCTTTCTCGTTTATGACGAGGCAAATGTCGGCATGCTTTGCATCCCGATACTCAATACCGGCCCAGGCCGAGATATGTTCGCAGATGTCAGCGCCTTGTTGCTGTTACGCGATCTGCAAGCGCGCCAGCGCGATCAGCGGCCGCTCTTGAAGACCCTCTTCAACTTAACGACGGCTGAGAGCGAGGTGGCGTACGCCATCGCGGAGGGTTTATCGATCGCGGAGCTATCACATCAGCGCGGCGTCACGCTGGCGACGACGCGCACCCTGCTCAGTGCAGTGTTCAGAAAAACCGGCGTCAATCGCCAAGGCGCGCTCGCAGCCTTGGTCGCGCGGCTCGCGTAGACGTCCCGGTCGAAGGACCAGCAAGCGGTCAGCGATTGGAAACTCGATAGCGTCGGCCCATCCGTCAGCGCGGCCCGCCATTGCTTGGCAACGCCTTCAGCACAACACGCTGGCGCAAAGCGGGCGCGGCGTTGATGCGGCGGCGCACATAAGCCCGCTGCAGCGTCGATGCGCGCCGCGAGCGGTCGGCGAGCGCCGTCACTAAAGCCTCGAACTCGCCTTGCACGTCGCCGAGGACTTCCGCTTCCGCTTTGCGCGCCGCCAGGAGACGCTCGTCAGCGTTCGTGGCGGCGCGGCGCAGTTCGAGATTGGCCTCTGCCTCAATCAAACCCATCACTGCCTGCACCGCTTCGGCATAAGGCTGCGTGCGCACGATACGCTTGAGCTCCGGTCCAGATGCAGCGCTCGGCAGCGCCAAACTCAAAAGCGCGCCGCGCCATTCATAAAGCTGCGCCAGATCAAGTTCTGACCAGAGCGCCACTTCATAGGCCGAATGCCGTCCAGGACGCACGAGCCGCTCCCACGTCAGCAGGCTCAGCGCTTGTCTGACCGGCATTGAACTTAAACCCAATGTGCGCGCCAAAGCTTCCACATCGAGACGGCTCTGCACCGGCAAAGCGCCGTCTAATATCTCCTTCTTGATTTCTTCGTACGCGCGCTGCGCGGCGCTCGCATCGGGCGCCATTCTAGTCGCCGCTGGACGCCATGAGCGCCTTCAGCTCAGCCGCAATATCTGGCGGCAGCGCGTCTCGGTGCGGACCGCACGCTGGGGCGCCGCGAAGATATTGAATAGGATCTTGTCCCTCCCAGCCGCCCAAATTGGGTCGATGCATCTGATAGCCGATGAGCCGCTGCAACGCGTCTGGAAACTCTCGCGCCACCTCGGCCGGGTAAGCGAGAAATTGGTTTTCATAAGTTTTCAGCCAGCCAAGGCAGTAGCTCACAATGATCCCAGTGCGCGGCGCCTGTGTGCGATTGGCGCCGGCGCCATGCGTGAGTGAGCCTAGAAATACGAGCGCCGAGCCTGCCCGCATTTCGCCGGCAATGCTGGTCGCTTCGGCCTCACCACGATCGAGAGCGCGACGATGGCTGCCAGGCCAAAGCCGGGTTGCGCCATTCTCAGCAGTGAAGTCGCTCACCGCCCACATCACATTGATGAGCCAGTGGCGCCCCGCTGTCGGCCACGGCCACATCTCTTCGTCGCGATGCGGCGCTTGCGCCCGCTCGCCCGGATGCACGCGCGTCGCCTGGGTCAGATTGAGTTGAATGCAATCACAGGACGGCCGCAGCAAAGCTTCGGCAATAGCCAAGATCTGCGGCGCCATCACCAGACGCTGCACGATCGGCGCTTTCGACAACAGGCCGCCTACCCGCGTTGTCTTCCAGCCGTAAAAGTCGCCTTCGCAACGAGGTGTGCGGACAAGCCAAGGCTCGAGCTGCTCCCGCAATTGCAAGAGCGCATCGCCACCGATCAGATCGGGCAAAATGAGATAGCCGTCGCGCTCAAGCTCTTCCAGATCACCTGAGAATTGGGCTTGCTCTTGGAGTGTCATCTGCGGCCCTTATGCGGCGCGATTGAGCGTGCCAGGCGCATAGCGCGTGAGCGGGCCAGCAATTGCGTTCTGCGCACGCACGCGGGCGAGCCCTTCAGCATCAATGTCAGCCGCAAAAGCGCGCACACGCTCGCGTCCCGCCCGATGCGTAGGTCCAAGCGCCTTGGCGCTCCATCCCACTTTGAGCGCGAGCGGCGCCAAGGCTGCGCTCGCAACAAAGCTGACCCGGCGCGTTCCGAAGATCAGTGCAGTTTCCATGATGGCGGCGATCATGCGCGCCAGCATTGGCGCAGGACAAAACCGCGTCGCCTCCCAGATGTCAGGCCCGGCCGGCGGCGCCGACGCGCACAAATGTGAGAAGCGGTCGCCTAACAGATGCGGCCGATCAGTGCGCAAAAGCCGCGCCGATCCGGTGACCGGCGCGCGCGGTGACTGCGCTTCAATGAGATAGATGGCCTCTTCGCTGTCATACTCGTCAATCTCAACGCCAGCGTCCGCCTGCAATGGCCAGCCAAGCTCATCAATGAAGACCTGCTTACGCTGCAGGTGCATTTCCATGAGCGCGTGCCGAAACAAGCTGCGGTTTTCGGCGGTGACAATGTGGATCATGAACGCTCTCCCTGCGGCGCGCGGAGAGATACGATTTTCGCCTCTGGCGCGAAACAGGCCTGATCAGGCCTATTGACCTCTGATCCGGCTCACCGAAGGGCGCGGCGTCCTAATCGGCGACGTCCTCCAAGCGGATTTCGCGGTCGCGCAACGCCCTGACAAAAGCCTGGATGCGTGTGGCGACGCCGTACTTACGCATCGCCCGGCGCACCGTGTTGTGGGCCGTGTGTTCGCTGATCCCCAAAATCATGCCAACCGAGAAGTCGTCTTTGCCTTGGGCGACGAGGGCCAAACACTGGCGCTCGCGAGGGCTTAAGACCGGTTTGTCCGCTGGCGTATCCGCCAGCAACAGGCGCCGCGCAGCTTCGTGCGCGTAGACCGCATACCAGTGCGCCGCGCGAACGTTGAGCGGATCAACGCCATCTTCGCCAATGGCAAGCGAACATGAGGCCGGCAGCGCATTGGGCGAATGGATCGGAATGGTGAAGCCTTCACGCAAGCCATTTGCAGCCGCCTCCGTCAGAATGACGAGTTGATCGTCGTCCAATGCCGCACGAAAGCGACGATCCGACCATTGAAACGGCAGCGCCTGGGTTCTCGCCGCATGAAAGACCGGATCGCGCTGTGCGTAACGCTGCGCGCTAAAGCGCTCGAGCCAAGCGTGCGGATAATCCACCATCATCACCGCGCCTGGCGGCGGCCGCAGTGGATCGACATGCGATGCGCACGCCGCGTAGCTGAACCCAAGCGCTCTGATCTCACGCATGAATGTCGACTGGATCGCCGCGATGGTGAGCGCGTCATCGCATGCTTCGGCGAAGGACCAATTGATGCGCGGCTGCATGATCGCCTCCTCTTTTAGCCCGCAACTCTAAATTGCGATTAGCTCCTGGATTGGCGCCAAGCGCAAGACCTCGATCGCGATCGCGATTGCGCGACTTTGCCGTTTACGCTCGTGGCGTGTGATCTTGCGCGGTCGCTTAACCAATAGATTGCGTCAGCTCTTCCGCGCCAAACGGCTCATCCAATGCCGACGTTCTGATTTCTTCGCGCCTCAAGTCTTCACCGCACGCGCCGCCGCGCCCGCGCGGCGCCTTCGCTCATCAACGTCCATTCGTGCTGCCCTCGGACGAGCGCGCAAGTGCCCCGAGTGCTCGCCTTCGGCTGCGCGCCGCGCCACGACCCGTTGCGCCCTCGCCGCTGTCGCTTCCTTGGACGGCCGCCTTGCCATGGACGTCGCGAAGGCGACCGCGGCGGGATCGGCCCGCCGCGCACCTGGAGAAAGACAATGGATAAGGCATCGTTTGAAATCATCGGCAACGTCGGCACGTGCGAGCTGAAAGACGTCAAGGGCGGCAAGAAGATCGCAATCCTCTCCGTCGCCACCTCCGAACGCTGGAAGCGCGACGATGGCGAGTGGAACGAGAAAACCTATTGGCATCGCGTGGCGGTGTTCGCGCCGGCTAAGGTCCAACGCATCGAGACCATGGTGCAAAAAGGCACGCGCGTGCGCATCGTCGGCCAAGTCCGTCCCGGCTCCTATGAGGACGACAAAGGCCAGACCAAATACGTGGTCGAGTTCGTCGTCGGGCCGCCTGGCGATATCGAGATCCTCGCTCGGGCCAAGCCCAAGGCAGACCTTGCAGCTTAGCGCACAAACGAGCGTGGGCGCTTCGGCGCTCACGCTCAGCGCTCTGCCGCATCGCCGGACCATTCCGGCGCTTTAGAGCCCCGCGCTCCGCACGCACGCGGCGCAACGGCGGACAAGCCGCCGTCCTCCACTCCGTTGCGGCCGAAGCGGTGCGCCGCGTGCGCGCAGGAGCGCCCCAAGGCGGCTCTGCGCCGGAATGGTCCGGCGAACGGAGCTCGCATCATGACCTCATACGATTCAACCAAGCTGCCGCCAGCGCAGCGCGTCACCGCCGCGATCGCCGCCCTGCTGAAACGCGGCGTGCGGCCTTGGACCAAGCCTTGGGAGGGCGGAGATGCAAGCAGCGTCCTGCCCTTGCGCGCCAATGGTCAGCGTTATCGCGGCATGAACGTGGTTGCGCTTTGGGCCGCAGCGCTCGAAGCAGGCTACGCCTCGCCCTATTGGTACACCTTCAAGCAAGCGCTGGCGCAGGGCGGCCAGGTCCGCAAAGGCGAACACGGCGCCTATGTCATCTTCTATAAGCCGCTTACGAAAGCTGAGGCGCGCGCCGCGGAAGATGATGAGAGCGACGAGGGCTCAGGCCGCGCAGTGTTGCGCGGCTATGTCGTTTTCAACCGAGAACAGATCGATGGTCTGGAGGAGGCGCAAGGATCCGCGCCCCAAGCGCCCTCACCCTCACCCGACGCTTATGCTGCGCGCTTCGAAAAGGTGCCGGCTACGATCCGGATTGGCGGCGGCCGCGCCTTTTATGCGCCATCAACCGATCACGTGCAGATGCCGCCGCCGGACGCCTTCGCCGACCGCACCCAGTATTACGCGACACTTGCCCATGAGCTTGGCCATTGGACCCGCCACCCCTCCCGGCTTGACCGCGACTTTGGCCAAAAGCGCTTTGCCGATTGCGGCTACGCCATGGAAGAGCTGGTCGCCGAACTCTGCGCCGCCTTCGTCGGCGCGGTGATCGGTCTGCCGCCAGATCACCTGGAAGATCACGCCGCCTATATTCAAAGCTGGCTCGACATCCTGAAAGAGCAGCCGTCAGCATTCCTCACCGCCGCCGGAAAAGCGCAAGCTGCTGCGGATTACCTTTTGCATCTTATGGGTGAGACGCCGGCCAGTCAGATCTCCGACGCGTGAGCAGCCTCGCCTCCTCGCACAAAGGCGCCAAGCTTGTCCGATGACACGTTTTGTCGCTTTTGTGCTTGCGATCGCTGTTGCAGCCGCCTTTGCCGGCGCGCCGCGTTCGAGCCCATGGGTGATTTATAACCGCTCGGCGAGCGTGCCGATCGGCTTTTATGTGAGATCGAATGGGCCGCTCGAATTGGGCGCTCTGGTGAGCGTCGCGGCGGCGACTGTAGCGCCAGATTATGCCCGCACGCGAGCATACGACGATCGCTCCGACCGCTTTATCAAACGCATCGCCGCTGTCGCTGGCGATCACGTCTGCGCAATGGGCGACAAGGTGGTGTTGCGCGGCGAAATGGTTTTGAGACGCGCAGCCTATGACAGCAATGACGAGGTGTTGCCGGCTTGGTCTGAATGCCGCGTGCTGCGCGAGGGCGAGATTTTCCTTGCGGGCGATAGCCAAGATAGTTTCGACGGGCGCTATTGGGGACCGATCTCGATCGACGCGGTCGAGCAAGTCTGGCGTCCCCTCAACCCATAACTCTTAGTGCAATAGGCAATCGCCATCCAAAGCGCGGCAATATCTGCTTAGTCTGTGGCTCGCTCCGAACGTGCGAAGAGAAAACATCGAGGCGCCGCAACCAATTCAAAATGCAGAAAAAGTTGTGAGGGCAAGATAAAGCGCGCTGTGCGCGTGTCGCCAGGCGCCTGTATCCGCTTGGAAAAAACCAATGTATGCGATCAACTGAAAAATGTGTCTGCACATTGCCTCCAGTGTTCAGGGCGCGCGCACCTATGACGGCGTCATCGAGCTTTAATCGCGTGTTGTGCGCCGGCGGCGCGGCGGCCAATGTTGCGGCGTCAGTATTTTCCGCGCGCAGCTCTATGCGATTTGTGGCGCCGATAGATCGAGACGACCTGCGCGGCGCGTTCGGCCCCAGCAAGAAGCAGAAGCGCCCGCGGCGCGGTTATCGAAAGGCCTCGACGCCAGGCTCGGCCTGTCCAAACGTTTTGGCCTGCGCAGTACGACGGGCGCCGGTTCCGGCGACTTTGACATGCGTCAGCGGGCGGTGTCGAAAGTGCACTTCTTTGGCCATGGCGGCGGCGGCGGCGCGAGCCTTGCGGCGCATGGGCGCTACATCGCGCGTGAGGCGGCGCGCGGCGATCTGGAACAGGCGCACAAATCCCAGACGCGTGAGGCGCCAGAACCTGCGGCGCGGGCGCACGCCGACTATCTCAGTGGCGAGCGCGCGGTCTTCTATGACGGCCTTCGCGACACGGTCGATGGGCGGGCGCGCATGGCGGTGTGGGCGCGCGAGGATCGGCGTCACTTCCGCATCATCCTCTCGCCCGAGAATGGCGGTCGTCTCGGCGATCTCAAATCCTATGTGCGCACCGTGATGGAGCGCGCCGAGAGCGAGCTTGGGTCTCGCCTGGAATGGGTGGCGGTCAATCATTACGACACAGACAATCCGCATAGTCACATCGTACTGCGTGGGCGCCACGCCAATGGAAGGCCGCTCATGCTGCCGCGCGAGTTCGTCAAACATGGCCTGCGTGAAATCGCGCGCAACGCCGCCACCGAGCGCCTCGGCCCTCGAACCCGCGGCGACGAGAATGCAGCTTTGCTCCGGGAGGCGCGTGCGCATCGGCCGACGCGTCTTGACGCCCTCCTCGCCCGACATGTGAAGGAGGGCAAGCTTGCGATCGCCGCGATCGAAGCGCCCAATCGCGATCCCGCGGTTACGCAGGCGTTAAAGCTGCGCGCACGCGAACTGCAGCGTCTGGGGCTTGCATCCGAGCCGCGTCGCAATGTGCTCCAAATGAACAGCGATTGGCGCGAACGGCTTAAGGCGATGGAACTCCATCTCGACATTCGCAAAGGGCTCATGCGCGAGCGCACTTTGACGCCGCCCTATCGCTCTACGCCCACGCCAGAAGTGAAACGCGGCGTCCATCGCGGGCCCGAGCGCTAGAAAGCAAATGCGTGGGGGTGGGCCGATCCTCGCGTCTCTTTGTCCCCCGCTACGCCAATCAAGACACGCTTTGGCGCTCGGCGCAGGCTCACGGGAGAAGCCGCAAGCCTTGGCCATGACGCGCGCTATCATGTTGCGACGTTCTATTTCGATTGGCGCAATCATGCCTCGCACGCACGAGAACGATCCGCACGACGTCCGCCCCATCCGCCGCGCGCAGCTGCGCGAATTAGTGCCGCTTGCAGATACGACGATCTACGAAATGGAGCTGCGCGGCGAGTTCCCGCGGCGCTTCTATCTCACCGCACGGTGCGCCGTCTGGGATCTAGGCGAAGTCCAACAATGGCTGCAGAAGCGGCGGGCTGAGGAACATCCCCATGTCGCTTATCCAGATGTCGGTCGGCGCAAAGCACCTCCCGTAAAGGCGCCGACGAAGAAAGCTCTCTGAAGCTAGATATCGGACTGGAGCGCTATGACCGGCGTTGGCGGCGCAAGCGTCACCGCATAGCGCTCACCGCGCGACCAGGCGTCGATGATGTTGGCCCATTCCTGCAGCATGTGCCGGCGCTGCGGCTCGTACTCGGCGCGATTATAGACGCCTCGCGACGAGGTCCGGTCTTCGTGCGCCAGGCACTTTTCGATCCAGTCGCGGTTGAAGCCCAATTCATTGAGCTGCGTCGAGCCGGTGCGTCGCAGATCATGCACCGTAAAGGGCGCAAGCGGCAGATCCTCTTTGCGTGCAAGCTCGGCGATCGCCGACGTGACCCGATTGAAAGTCGCGCGGGACATCGGCGCATCGGAGTCATAGCGCGACGGCAATACGTAGTTAGAATTGCCGGCGCAGGTCTTCAGGGCCACAAAGATGTCGAGCGCTTGCTGCGAAAAATAGACGTTGTGCGGATGGCGCCGCTTCATCCGCTCCTTCGGTATCGACCAGACGGCGTTCTCGAAATCGATCTCGTCCCAGACCGCATCCTGCAATTCACTCTTGCGCACCATGGTCAGCAGGATGAGCTTCAAACCTAGGCGTATGGTCGGCAATGTCGTCACCTGCTCCAAAAGGCGCAGCATCAGGCGAACTTCATTGGCAGACCAATGAGCGGTCCTTGGGCGCGAAGGTCGCGATCGAGGCGGGCCCGACTTCGTCGGCCGGATTGGCGACCTTCTCGCCGTGCAAGATTGCAAATCTAAATATCTGCTTGGTGATGTCGCGCACGTGGACGGCGGTCGCCGGCGCACCGCGTTCCTTAATCCGGTGACAGACGCGCGAAGATCGTGGGCGCTGATCTCGCTGAGCAGTCGCTTCTTCCAGGCCCCCTCTAGATCACGGGCGTAGATCGAGCGGCGCATCGAGCGCGTACTGTCGGCCATCGAGGATTCCGCAAACCAGCGCTCGGCGAAATCACCGAAGGTTTGCGCAGCCTTCAGGCGCACTTTTTCACGCTGCTTTTCCTGCGCGGGCGAGAGGCCGGCTTTGACGGTCTTTCGCGCTTTGACGCACGCTTCGCGTGCGTCCGCCAATGAAATACCGTCACGCCCGTACTTGCCGATGGTCAGCGTCTCACGCCGGCCGTTCAGCCTGTAATCCAGCCGAAAGACGACCGAGCCCGCCGGCGAGACCACAACGTACATGCCGTCTCGGTCCGCAACTTTGTAGGTTTTTGGCCTTGGTTTCAGAGCCTTGAGCGCACATCACTGAGCACGACGAAATACCTCCATAAGAAATACCGTCACGCATTTTTCGGGCTCAATTTCAGCGCATCCAATTGAATAGGATAGCGTTTTCACCGACCGAAATACCGTCGCGACGAGATTTCGGGCGACGGTATGGAGCAAAGGTCAATTGGGCAACGCTGAGCGCACCGTCAGCTATACCGTCAAAAGATTTCGACGACCCGCGCCAGTTGGTGAACGTAGTCGAGAGATTTTGTCTTACTTCTCAGGTATTTGGGCCGCTTTTTCGATTGTTGTCGAAAGGCAGCGAAAGGCCCTGAATCATTCCCACTCGATTGTGCGGAGCGAGTTGTTTTTGCTTATTCCACGCGGTTTTTGCGCGCTCAACGGGCGCGTATGCCGACAACTCCACCGGCAAAAAAACTAACCTTCGGAAATCATTCAAGATCGCGATTTTGCCGAAGAGTGTGGTGTTTTGTCTACATTCGCTAGCTCGTTGATCTCCGCGTTAGGGGCGTGCATTGCGCGCACATCGATATGGATCGAGCGCGCCCCAGACTAGCACGACCTCGAAGCAACGCTATCTTGCCATAACGGCCTCGAGCATGGCTTCGCTTTGTCCCCCGCCACGCCAAGCAGGACACACTCCGGGGCGCGGCGCAGCCTACGGGAGAAGCCGCAAGCCCTGACCATGATGATTGCTAATATGCGCAAAATTCGATTTCCGTTCTCTGACGGCAGCACGATGATGCGTGAGCCCCAAACCGACGACGTCATCGCGAGCGATTGGATCAACGGCGCCGAGGTGCGCGCGCGGACAGGCTGGAATGCGCAGCAACTGCGCCGCCGCATCAACGCTGGGAAATTTCCGCCGAAGATTGACGTGGATCGCTGGCGACGCTGCGAAGTAGAAGATCATCTCGCCGGAAAGCGAAGTGAGCAAACCGCCACAGGTTGGACGGTCAATGAAGAAGCGATCCGCTTGGCCCTGGCTGGGCTTGTACGTCGTGCCAAAATATCTGCGGCGCCGCGGGGCCGCGGCCGGTACATGGCTCATCCAATTCCACGTGCCGGCGCGATTGCGCCCCGACGGTTGGCCCCCAACCATTAATCTGCCGAAGGCAAAGCCTTACTGCAAAGGGCCCGACGATCTTCAATGCATCATCCGCGTCAAAGAAGACGCTGCCGCCCTCTTTGCTGCGCTCAGAGTGGGTCGGTCGAGCGCCGATGATCGCCCTCCAACGACACGCGTCGGCAGCGCGCCGTGGCTCATCGAAAAATGGGGCGGACCAGATCTGCTCGCCGCAGTCGAAGGTCGGCTGTCGACATCTGACGCCGCACTTAATCCCGATCCCAGAGCACGGGAAGAGTGGCTGAACTGCGAGCCAAGAACACGCAAACTTTATATACGCTCGCTGCGTTCGGTGATGGCTTGGTCAATTTCGATACGCCACGCCCCTGTCTCGTTGATGACGCCGCTGCAGGTCCGCGACTATCTGAACCTCTTCACACCAGGTCAGCGCAAAAACATCCGCGATGCGCTCAGCCAATTGTTCGGCATTGCCGGCGAAGAGGGCGTGCTCGAAACCAACCCGCTCAACGGCAGGAAGGCCAGCGTAAAGCGCAGACTGAGGAAGCGCGTCAAAGGCGGGCGCAAATCCAACGTCGAGTGCTGGTCGCGCACAGATGTAGATTTCTATTGCCACGTCGCCCTCACCACGCCGGGCTGGCAGAACGCAATCGGCAGACGGCGCAAGGTTGCCTGGCGCGGCGGATCAATTCTCATCCGATTGATGTATGAGACCGCGGCTGACAGCACCGACGTCATGACCTGGGAGAAAGCCACCCATGTTGTCGAACGCGAAGGCTATCGCGGAATCGACTTTGACCGCGGCAAAACCGGACAGCCGACATTCATTCCTCTCAGTGATCGTCTGCTGCGTGAGATCGACGAGAGCGGCGCGTTCTTTCTGGTCACCGATCCCTTCGGCGATCCCTACGAGCCGGTCAGGGACGACGCCCGCATGCGCGGCCACATGATCACGCTGCAAGAGCAGGTGGTGAAGGCTGGCGGTCGCAAACGCATCTACGACCATATGCGCCACAGTGCGGCCACCGAGGCCGAAGAGATGGGCGTCGCCCTCGATAAGGTTCGCCACCTCACCGCCCACAAGGACAGCGCCATGAACTGTGAGGTTTATGTGCAAACCAGCGCCAAGATCACTGTGGAGATCCAGCAAAAGCGCGGCCTGATCCTACCGAAGCAATGAGTGGAACGCAGAACGAACGCGTTACAGGTCGAGAACGAAAGTTTGCAGACTTGGTTTGCAGGCTTCTATATTTTCCCGGAAAAACAGGGGGAAAATGGTGGGCCGCGACGATAATTGTTTGAACCCCGAATTGGCCGAATTCCGGGCCTGGGACCAGGTGTTTGGCGTCCTTCAGGACTGGAATCGAAGCTTGGTCGCCCAGGAGCCACCTAAGGACGGGCCCTGAAGGCTCAAACGCCTTTCCGGACATTTCCGGCGTGTCGCTCTCCCGTTAGAACGGATTATGGCGACGGATCGAGATGGCGGCGGGATTGACCCCTCGGGGCTTCCAGAGACCTCACACCTCGCGGCACGCACCCCGGAGGCTAACGAGAAACTGCAGCAGCTCGCCCGGCTGATCGGCAAGCAGCTGGCGCGCGAGGAGTTTCAGCGCCACACTGACAAGCAACGGTGAACGGGGGTGCGTCCCAGTCGTTCTCTTGATCCTCTTCCCGGTCGTCGCCCTCCGCAGCCTGCATCCAACGCAGTAATGCCTCGCAGTTCACGTCAAAGGTGCGCTCGACGGCGCATGGCTCCAAACCGCCATGTCGTTGCGGTCGTGTCACCGACGCGATGATTTCCCGCTGTTTCCCGACGCTTCCTGCGCGGAAAACTGCAACGGCTCGTCATGCCTTCGGCTTGCCGTCTCCCTTCCAGGGATCGCCTGGCAATATCTCGATCAGTCGCATGCGCACATTGTCAGCGGCTGCATCTATGTCCCAGACGTAGCCCGGCGCCAGGAGCGGGCCGATGTCGGCGCGAAACACAGGGTCGTCGAGCTTGGCGGCGAAGGTCTTCTCGAACATGGCACGTGTCGTCGGATGACCTTCTTCGTCCATGTAACGACGAAACGCATCGACGGTGCGCTCGGGATCAGCGGAGCCGCTTTCCAAGGCGAGATGAAGGTCCAAGAGATCGCGCCCCTTCCTGCGCTGATGCAACGCGCGCATCTTGGTGCCCAGCAATTCGTCCAAATCGTATGTCAGAATTGCACATTCGCCCGCGAACCAGGGCGAGTCGACGGCGAACCGCTGCGTCGTGAGCCCATAGACGGTAAAGTGCTCGCGCGTGTTGATCTCGACCTTGAGCCGTAACCTGACCGGCGGTTGGCCCTCTGACTCGAAGCGATAGAAAAAAGTGACGCGGCCTTCGCTTTGCTTGAAGCTCGGCTTGCCCAACCATGGATCGAGCACTTCGTGCAGCGCGTCCATGATGGGTCCCGCGGGCGCTGCCTCCACCTGCACCAGATCGATGTCCTCAGAATAGCGGGCAGCCGGCTTCAGGAAGAGTTTGTAGAGCGCGGTGCCGCCTCGGAAGGCCAGCGCCTTCGACAAGAGGGGATGGACGAAGATCGCCACGAGGGCGCGACAGATCACCAGGTCCTGCTCGACTTGGATGTCCTGCACCCATGGCGCGTTCTTGCGCCAGGCGGTGATGTAGTCGCGCGGGATCAAACTTCGGCCTCCACGCGCTCATTGATCAAGAGCTTCCAGTTCGGATCGCGTTTGGCTTGGACGGAGTCTGCCGACGACAGAAGTGGCGCATAATCGTGCGCCAGTGCTTTCACATAGTCCCGCAACGGCCCTGCCCGATCGCCCGCGCCGATGTGATCCAGCAAATAGCCCAGACGCTGCGCCCACGGCAGCGGCGCCGTCTGCGCGGCATCGACGAGCTTGGCTGCATCAATCTGTTCCGCAAGTTCGGCGAGGACCGTGGCGACGTTGTCGAAGCCGCCGACATGATGATGATAGCCGACGAGATCAATCGCCGTGGCCTCAGGCGTGGACACCGCGATCGTACCGCGGGGCGTGTTGAACAAGCGCGTGGCGACGGCCGAGAGATTGCGGCGCGCGTAGAAAGCGACGCGCACGGCGCCGCACGCGATGTTGAGACGCCGCCGCGGCAGCAGTACCTGGAAAACCTGCGGCGCATGGTGCGCCGCGCCATAATACTGAGCCGCCGACAGCAGCCCGGCATAATAAGAGAGCCCCTGCCATTGCATGAGCGCCGGGATGAATTGGTCGCCCGGCAGGCATCCCAGCGCACGATATTCAGGGGGCACGATCACGTAGAAGCCGCGTGCCGGAGAGGCCACAAGCTTCTGCTTGGCTAGGCGGCCCAGGGCGAGCTTTGCCGCGGCCGGCGACACGCCAAGCGCCTTTTGGGCGTCTGCCGACGTGAAATGGTGACGGCCAGAGGCAGCTAGGTCGTCCACGTAGGCGCGCGCGTGAGGGGGATGGCGTTCCGTTTTCACGCTCATAACGTATCACATGTCGATACTTTGAATACCTAATATCCAATCCAATCCGACGGATTGCGTAGAAAGCATCTCAATCTGATACTTTCTGAGCAATTATCCGAGCGTGGATATGCGCGGATGTTCTGCCTTTGTGCTTGACTTATTACAGCACACAACGTTATCGTTGTGTCTGTGATTCCCCAGTTCGACAAAGACACCGGGTATTTGCCGCCGGGCATACACAGCCTGACCTGGGCCGCGTTTGCTCAGAGGTTCGGTTGGAACGATTGGCGGGTGAGACTTTGCGCAGGCCTGTTACGGGCCCTGCGCAACCTCAAAGCCGCGGGCTGCCTCGTGGTCATCATCGATGGGAGCTTTGTGTCCGCGAAGGACGAGCCGGGCGATTACGACGCGGCGTTTGATCCGACCGGCGTCGACGGCGCCAAGGTCGATCCGATTTTGCTGCGGCACTGGGACGGCCGCAAAGCGATGAAAGCCAAATATCTGGGCGAAACGTTTCCGTGGGGGGCGATCGCTGAGCGCAAATCGGGGGTCATTTTCTTGGAGTTCTTTCAGAAGGACAGGTCGGGCCTCGCAAAAGGCGTGGTGCAAATCGACCTGAGAACGCTGCCATGATCACCAATGAACGACAGCTACAGATGGCGCGCACGCAACTTGCGCGCTTCGAAGCAGAACTCGCAGCGAGCTCGGCCGCAGATGGCGACGCTCTGATTGCCGCGGCGCAAAAAGGCGCCCTGCAGAGCCAAGCCGATCTCATTCGCAAAGAAATTGAAGACTACGAAGCGCTGCGCGGCGGCGATATTTCCGTTCTCGAATTAAGCGCTCTGTCCGAGCTGCCTGAAGGTTTGATCAGAGCACGCATCGCTGCAGGATTGACGCAGAAAGACCTGGCCGATCGCCTGGGTCTGAAGGAGCAGCAAATCCAGCGCTACGAAACGACGCGCTATGAGGGCGCGAGTTTCGCGCGCATCCGGCAAATTGCCGACGCCATTGGCCTGCGCATCAGCAAGCGACTTGAACTCTATGACGCCGATACGATCGATGGTTTGGTCAAACGCCTCGCCGCCACCGGGCTCGATGCTGACTTCATACAAAAACGCCTCTCGCCTCAACTGCCAGCGTCGGCGGAAGGCGTTCGGCGACTGGCGAACACGACAACCCGGCTGTTTGGATGGTCGGAAAGTCAGCTATTTGGACCTGTCGCACCCGATCCGCCCGGGCTTGGCGCAGCAATGGCGCGCTTCAAAATGCCTAAAGGACGCGATGCGCGTTCCGTGGCGATCTACACTGCATACGCTTTCCACCTTGCTACGCTTTGCGCGCGCGCCATGCAGTCGGCTCCACGTGAACCCGTGCCCGCGGATTGGAAGACCTTCCGCGCCAAGCTGATCGAAAAGTATGGCGAACTCTCGCTTCGGAGCGCTCTCGACTATGCCTGGGATCTCGGCGTCGTCGTGCTCCCGCTCAATGATTCCGGCGCGTTTCACGGCGCGTGTTGGCGAATTGATCATGTCAATGTCGTCGTGCTGAAACAGGCGACTGCCTTCACGGCGCGCTGGATCTTCGACCTTTTGCACGAACTCTTCCATGCCGCGCAGAACCCAGACGATGCGACATTGGAGGTGGTGGAGGCGCCGGAAACCTCAGACGAGCGGCGCGATTCCAAGGAGGAAAAGGCCGCCATGCGGTTTGCCGGCAATGTCGCCTTCGACGGCCAGGCCGAGACGCTTGCAAAAAAATCGGTCACCGCCGCCGACGGCGATCTCCGAAAGCTGAAGCGCGCCGTTCAAGAGGTCGCGACGTCCGAAGGCGCCGATCTTGGACTACTGGCGAACTACCTCGCATTTCGATTGTCGTTCCAGGGCGAGAATTGGTGGGGTACGGCGGCCAATTTGCAGCCAAGCGGCGAACAACCGCTCGCCGTCGCGCGCGATGTGTTCTTCGAACGCTTCGACTTCACAAAAATAGATGAGAGCGAACTCGAACTTCTAACCTTAGCTTTGAATGATTAGCGCTATGGATGATGACGACGATATTCCCCTTGAGCCGCTGAAGATCAAATGCGGCGATCATAAATGCGATTCCGGCTTGCACTGCTTTGCGCCTAATAGGCGGAAGAGAAAAGTGGACTTCTCTGGAAACTGCCAGGGTTGCGGCAAGCAACTGGTGGATTTTCCACGCGTGCGGCAACGCAACATTGGCGACATCGACAACACCTTCACCGAGCTGCAGCGCGAACTGATCCGCTACGTATTCTTCAATGCGCCATTTGACGAAGACTCACTCCGGAAAGCCAAGAAGATTGGCATGGACGAGATCAAGGCGCGCATCCGTAAGCAATTGGTGCAGCGCGTTGGCAAAGCTGGGCCGGAAATCTTCCGTGACGGCACACAAACGCCGAAAGGAGAAACGGCGCTCAACTTCGCGCAGCACGCCACCGCGACGTGCTGCCGCAAATGCCTCGAATACTGGTACGGCATTCCGCGCGATCGGCCGCTGACAGACGCTGAGCTCGATTTCTGCCAGGGCCTCATGCTTGAGTATCTGGAACGACGCGAGGACGACCTCTTCCCGAAAGAGGCCGGCCCGGACGAGCCGGCGTTGGAAGAGCCGGAGGATGAAGCCAGCGCTTCAAAGGGCGATGAGATGGAGCCCGAGCAATGAGCGGGCCGCGCCTCATTCAAACTGATACGTTCGCGAAAAGTATGCGCGAACGCATCATCAAACCTACTGAAGGGCAAATCCTCATTAGTCGGTTGGAGCACTCGGATCAGGAAGACGATCTGACCGTGCCGCCAAATTGCGAAGGCCTTGGCCGCATCCGCCATTTTCGCCGCGCTGCGTCAGAGAATTGGCCGTCCAACTCCTTGCCGATCGACCCCGCAGCGGCGGCCCTTGGACTTGCGCGCGCGGACATGATGCGGGCGCAGGTTTTTCAGAACGCTGCATGTGCCTGGCGCTGCTGGTATTGCTACGTGCCCTACAACCTGCTCGCCGGCGACGCCACGCGCGGACGCTGGGTGACGGCTGACGCTCTGGTCGACCTTTATCTTCGTGAACCCGACCGGCCTCAGATCCTCGACCTTTCCGGAGGCTCGCCAGACCTGACCCCGGAATGGACCGTCTGGATGATGGAAAGCCTCGAGCGCGCCGGCGCCGCCGACACGACCTATCTTTGGTCCGACGACAATCTCAGCACCGATTATCTCTTCACCAAGCTGTCGGACCAACAGCGACGGCGATTGCGCGCGCATAAGAATTATGGACGCGTATGCTGCTTTAAGGGCTTTGATAACGCGTCTTTTCAATTCAACACCGGCGCAGACGGCGCCGGCTTCGACGCGCAGTTTGAGATTTTCCAACGCTATCTAGGTCTGGGTATCGACCTTTATGGCTACGTGACATTGACTGGGCCGGAATTGAGTACAGTCGATGAGGGTATGCCCGTCTTCATGGATCGCCTACAGCGGCTCGACGAAGCCTGGCCGCTTCGCATCGTGCCTCTGCGCATCGAACCCTTCGCGCCGAACACGCTGAGACAAGAACGACGCCACTGGTCGAATGCTCAGACCGACGCCGTGCAAGATCAAGCCATCGCACTCTGGAATGATCTCATTGAACGACGGTTCTCGGCTGCTGAACGGGCAGCGCCCATCTACTCTATTCCGTTGGGCGCGCGCGCGTGACAACAATTCAGGACACAACCGCGATTGATCGAAACCTCCTGGCCGCACTTGCGGGGCGGCCGAGTTCGTTTCGCGCGTTGCTCCAGCTCCTAAACGGCGAATATCCAAGCGACGTGCTTACGGCGCTGGGGCGCGCGGCGCCCGATCCTCTTATTGAGACACTGCTGGTGGACGCCGGCTTGAGCGCGCGGACAGTTTCCAACCAAATCGCAGAATTGCCGCTGCCTCACCCTTGCGACTTCGAATGGCGTTTTACGAGCGGGACAGCTGCCGCAATGCTCGCGCGCCTCGAAGATGCGACCCAGCCCGCGGATACTACGTTGCTTGTCGGCATGCCATCTCTAGTCGTTGCCGCGAACGAAAGCGCACTTGACCGCCATTGGAGCGTGATCGGAACGGACGACATCATTTGGTCGGTGCTGAGTACGCTGACGAGAGACGACGCGAGGTTTGCCGTCGTCAGCGCCGAGCCGCGTCCGGTGACCGCCGCAATTGTCGACCCTCCCTGGTACCCCTCCGCGTACGATGAGATGTTCGACGCGTTCGTGCGGCGATGCGCGATCGGCGCAATAATTTTGGTCGGCGCGCCACCGTCGGGGGCTCGCCCGAACGCCGAAGCTGATGTCGCCGCGATGATCGCCGCCGCCAATGGGTTCGGACTCGAATTTCAATCGCTCGAAGCCGGCGTGCTTCGCTATCGTTCGCCCGCGTTCGAACTCGCCGCCCTCGCGCAGGCGGGAATCAGGACCCACCTGCCGGACTGGCGTCGCGGCGACCTCATCACCTTCCGTAAGACGCGCGACGTAGCCCCTGCGCCTGCAACGATCGAACGCCCCGCGGCTTTTGAAGTCACCTTGGACGGCGTTCGGTTCCGTGCGTTGTTCACCAACTTTAATGATGACGGCCCGCTCACGCCGCTCACGGAAAGTGAGATCTTCCCAACCGTGAGCACACGGGCTGAAGGACGCTCACGCGCCAATTTCTGGACTTCCGGAAATCGAGCTTTTCAGGCGCCGCTGCCGCAGGCCGTCGCCGCCCTCGCTGCGCTGGCTCTCGATCACGGCGTGGCGTCCGATCCGATGAATTCGTTGGAGAAACTGGTTGCGTTAGGAAATCGTTCTGCGACTCAGGCATTGATGCGGCAATTCCACGATGTGGCGGTCAGAGAAACCGCCGCGATGGAAGAGCTTGTCGGGGCGCAGTCATGGTTGAGATCTGTGAAAGACGCGCGATTCTTGAACAGCTCGTTGAGCACGTTCCTAAGAGATCGCCTTGGCGGCGGCGCCTAAGCAGCGCGCTCGGCAAACGCAATTCCGATCTGACGGTTCATCTCGCCATCTTTGTTGAACCTTACCTCTCCGCCGTACTCGACGGACGCAAGACGATTGAATCGCGTTTCGCCATGCACAAACGGGCGCCCTACCTCCGCGTCGAGGCGGGCGACATTATCGTGCTCAAACGCTCCGGCGGACCGATCATGGGCGTCGCGCTGGCGCACACTGTACGGTTCTATCAGCTCTCCCCCAGCGTACTCGACCATCTACGCGATGAGTTTGCTGAGGCGCTGTTTGCGCGTGACGACGCCTTTTGGGAAGAGCGGCGTGAGAAGCACTTTGCCACCTTGATCGATCTTGAAGACCCAGCGCCGGTGTCGCCGTTCTCCATCGCAAAGCGAGACAGGCAAGGTTGGGTCACCTATGGTGGCGCCAGAGATGAGCTCTTGATCGAAACCTGAGATGCACGTCGCGCTCGCTGGCCACCTTGGAAGCGGCAAATCTACGCTCGCGAAGGCGCTAGGTGCCCGTTTGAACGCACCAATCGCCTCGTTTGGCGCTTATGTTCGCGTCCGCGCTCAAGAAGCTGGCCTTGACGCCGACGACCGAACGGCGCTGCAAGACCTTGGGCAGAGATTGGCGACCGAGGCGCCCGCCGCGTTTGTCGCTGACTTTCTCGCACGCAACGGCTTCAGCGACACGCCCGCTCTTATCTATGATGGAGTTCGCCACGTGGGCGTCTGGGACGCCATTGCTGCGCACGCAGGTAGTCTCCCAGTTCGTTCGAGCCTCGTCTTTCTTGTCACGTCGTCTGAGACGCGGCGGGACAGGCTTGCTAAGCGCGGGCACGCACCTGAGCAAATTGCACATTGGCAATCACACGCAATGGAGCGTGAGCTCGATCAGATCAAGGCGGCAGCGGACTTGGAATTCGACGGTGCGCACGCTCTCGAAAACCTGGTCAACGCGTTTCAAGCGGCTGTCGCCAGCTCTGATTGAAGCTTTACGAGTTCGCGGTCCATGCGCAAAGAGCGTTCCTTGCGATCGTAAACTTCAACGCCGGGGACAATTTCCAGAAGATTGCCGCCATCTTCGGCGCCATGAATGTCGACGCCGAACGCCTTCACTTCGTTGCGCCGAAAACGCTCGCCAACGAATTGCGCATAGCTTGCAACAGCGTCTTCAACCGCGAGGTCCACCAATTTTGTGCGCATCGTTTCGTCGGCGTCGAAAGCCAATAGCCCCATCGGCGTTTGACGTTGATCGGGCACCTTAAGCCAATCTGCAGGATCAGCAAAGAACGGCACCGCGCAGATCGTCTTCAACGCCCGCGGCCGCGCAAGGTATTCATACTTGAAGAGCGGATCGAGCGTCTGTGCGGGATCCAGCCGATCAACCGTGACGATGACCGGCTCTTTGCGGGCAAAGGCGAGTCCCGGTCCGAGCGACGAGCGACGGATCAACAATTGATCGTCCAAGTCCTCGTCCATATTGGCGGCGCAGGCGACGCGAAGATATTCCTCGTCCAACGGCAAAATTGCACAAACCCTCACATAGCCCGCTATCCGAAGCACTTGCTTAATGATCGAAGCGATGGCTTTTAGCGCCCTCCGCCCATCTACCGGATCAAATGGGCCCAAATTGGCTCGGAAATACGTCTCCGCGCAGCTTTCGCCCTGGGTAACGAGGGTCGCGCGCTCATGCTCCAGCTTGTCGAAATCGAGGATGCCAATGTCGGCATCGAGTGGGATCATGTGGTGGTCATTGATGCGGCGGAGCTCGAGTTGACGCGCGCCATCAAGCGCAGTCCCCAGCAGGCGCGGCGCAAACCGCGCAAGGGTCGCTGCCTCCGCGAGCGCTTGCAGCGCTGCCGTTGGGATGAGCCGAAACGTCAGCGTCGGCATGGAATGTGCCAACGCTGCGCGTTCACGATCGAACACCCACGCCGGCACGTTGGACAACATGCCGCCATCGACAAAAATCGATCCGTCGCGCCGCTGCGGACGAAAAAAGAAGGGAACCGACGCCGATGCGATCACTGCGTCGACCACGTGGTCGTGCGGATTGTCCCCTACCACCTTCAACGCACCCGATTGCACGTCGGCAACCACCACACGGAGCGGCGTTTTAAGGTCGACAAATTGGATCTCACGATCATCAGGGACGTGAGCCAGACGCTGGCGGAGTGTGGCGTCAAGCCAAGTCCGGAGCGGACTTGCGTCCACCGCGCCCCAATGACGCCAGAGGCTCGCATGTGCCCGGCGATAACGCGGATAAACAAAAGGCGCAGCGACCCAAATGAACGGCGTCACAATCCAACCAAGGACTGCCGCGCCCAGAGGATGGCTCATATCAATCGGTGAGCGGAAACCGCGCGCTTCCAGCCACTGACTGACGCGGTGCAACCGACGCGCGTCGCGCGCCATTCGTTCGATGCTTCGCCAATCATCCGCCGAGAAGAGCGTGTCGAAAGCGATGACCGCCGCACCCTCCGCCTTGCCGTCGACTTCTTTATAGAGGTCATCGGCGCGATAACCCGCCGCAACCAGCGCTGCGATCACCGCCCCGATCGAGGTTCCGGCGACCTGCTCAAACTCGATCTTTCTGCGCTCCACGGCACGCAGCGCGCCAATGTGCGCATAGCCTCGAACTCCCCCGCCCTCAAAAACACCGAACGCCTTCATGAGGCCTCAGGCGTGCGCGGCAGACTGGGGTCGTTCTCGCAAATTCAGACGTGTGATGATGGTGTCGACCGCATATTCTTGCGGCCAACCCCCTTTCACTTTCAGATCTGCGTACGCGGGAATGATGTCGTAGATCTGCGCCTCAGTCAGATCGCGGTCGTAGGTCGCAAGCTCGCGAAGCGAAACGCCACGCTTCAATTCTACTTCCTCGCGCTCGCGCTCGGAGATCTCGACATAAACGACTTTGAGGTCGACATCGCGGGCGCGGAGATAGAGCAAGAGCGCGTGACGAACTTCGGCGTGGCGTAACCCATCCAGGATGACGTTGCGCGTCTTCGACCAATCGATGTCGCCCAAGACGTCGCCTACAAACTTGTCCACGTCGGTTTGGACGCTGTTCTGTCCAAGCTCCTGCAGGAGGGCGCGGTCGTTGCGATCGCCGCCCATGCGTTCGGCCACGGCTCGCAAATGATCGCCAAAGCTGCACCGCGGCCAGTCCAACGCCTTGGCGACGGCTTTGCTGACTTCAGATTTCCGCGACCCGATGGGGCCCGCGAAAGCGACAAGAACGCCAGTTTCACTCATTCCATTCACTTCCCGATTCTCGGGCCATTCTCATAGATATTGGAGGCTTCGCCAACGCCTCCAACCGCCGCGCGCCCGCAACGCCTTGGTAATCAAAGGTAGGGGATAAAGTACAGTTTAATCAGACCCTTGGCTCGCGCCGGGTCCGACGCGGCCCCAGCTACTTCAGATAACCGCCCACGTACTGTGTATCCTCTTCTGCGGCTCGATAGCGGTCGCGCCATTGTCTTCGCGTAAGAGGGTGCGGTGAAGGTCGACAAATTCCGGTTCGGTGTAGGCAAGGGCGACGTCGCTCACTCCTCACTGTGGGTCGTGTCGCAGCACAAGAATGACGTTTATCTGGGCGTGCATGGTCAGACGGGACACGCGAAGGTGAGCTTTCACGCCAGCGGATGGGTTCGCTTCGCGCTCGCCGACCGCTACGTACCCAAGCTGGCGACACCGGGGGATGCTGCACCTGATCGAGCGCTTTCCAAATGGAAGCGCCCGCCAACGCCTGAACGAGGCGCGGCGCATGTGTTCACCCTGGTATTCCCGACGGATTATCTGACGGGCCGCCAGCCGCTGGCGGAAGGACAAAAGGGCAAGCCTGTGTTTTGGTGGGAGCCCGCACCAGCCGGCCAGGCGATCGAAGTAGGTTTCTTCTTCTCGAACGAAAAACCGGAAACGCTCGAGGCCAAACTGGCAAAACTTGGAATGCCCTTTGGTTACTCGGAGTTGCCGAACGGCGAGTATTTGTCTCTGATCTGTCGCATCGCGCCATTCACCGCCGCACTGCCCGAGCAATTTGCAAATGCACGAGCGCGCCCTCTGAGCGATGACCTCGACGACCTTAACCCGGCCGAATCTATCGACAACTTGAGCGCCCTAATCTTGAATGACCCATCCAAAGACGGCGTGCCAATCATCATTCAAGCCAGCGGCTTATCTGTGAACCGTTCCTAACGGTGTGATGCAGCTTCACTTGTACCGCGTGCGCGTTTTCCGTGACCGCAAACGATGTGGCAGCGCCAAATACAGCGTCCATTGTTCGTCGATCAGCTTCATGTCGTAGCTGGCGTCGCCACGCTGAAGCGCCTCTTCGATGAGACGCCTCGCTTCATCCTCGCAGGCCTGCGCCGCTGCTTCGAATGTCGGAAATTCTCCAAGCGAACCCGCACGCGCACTCGCGTACCAAAAGTCAGGTTGAAGTCCGTTGGACTTGGGACCAGCACGAATATCGAAGCGATACGCAAAACCAAACTCGAGCGTGTGCCGCTCGTCGCCGCCGACGCTCCATTTGCTCCAGCGGCCTCGGCCCATGTCGCATTCCTTTGAGAGCGGCTCGCGCCGGTTGAAGGCGCGTTCAGCCGCGATCCAATCGCGTCGCCTCATTTCACTTGCGTTCCGTGTTTGTTCTGGTAGAGTCAATGCCAACGCGCGCATGTGTTCGAGGAGCCGAGCAAGCCGGCGGGTAACGGCTGTAAAGCGCGCGAGGTGTTCAGCGTTGTTCGTTTGAACAGCGTTGTTTCTAGCGGCTGACGGTCGTGCCTCTCCTGGCGCCGTCATGCCGGGCCTTTCGTTTCGTCGGACGAAGGGCCGCGCATGTGCGCTTCTCTCTATTCTGTCTGTGCGCGCGGCGTGTCGTGAAACGCGAGCGTTGGCCGACGCGCGAAGAACGCGCACGCATACGCGAGCGCATCGCGGCGGCTGACAGCGTTCGCGCTTGGCTTCTGGCTGGCAAACCCAATCCCCACGAAGTGCGCGCGCGCAAAGCGAAGCTGAACGCGCTTGCCGATAAGTGCGGGATGGCGCGGCCCTATTCTGAGGTCGATGGGCCGCCGGAAGAGACGTGATGGGGCGGCTCTATCTCACCCAGACTGAATACGACGAGCTGTTCGAGCAGCAGGGACGCAAGTGCTGCGTCAAGGGTTGCCACGAGTCTAAGGGATTAGAGGCTGAACACTCGACGCCGGAGGTGTGGGCGCACGGCAAGCCGGATCAGCTGATGTGCAAGGCGCATCACAAGATCAAGACGCGGTCGGACATCAAGAAGGTTTGGAAGGTCAAGCGCCTCAACGGCGCGGCGCTGTCGCAATACGAGCGGCGGAAGAAGTTTGGTCCGCAACTGCGTGGCCGCGGATTCTATCGAGGTGGGCGATGAGCGGCGATGCTCTTTCCTTCTTTCAGCACGCGCTAGTGGTCGCCGCTTTTCTGGCCTTCGCATTCATCTGGGCGCGGTTTGGACGCCGGCTGGCGTTCTGGGGGGCGATCCTGCTCTTCTGCTTTGGCCAATACGGGTGGGCGTTTCTGGTCTGGGTGATCTGGACTTGGGAAGAGGACGCGCATCGCCGCTTCATGGCCGAAGAACGCGCCGCTCGATTTTACAACGGACCTTGGATCGATTGAATGGAGGCGACGGGATCGGGAGACTTGGCGGCGATGAATTTGAATTGGAGGGCGTGACCTTTGGTCAGACGCCGGCGTGCAAGATGCGGCGAAAGAACGGCCCGATGCTGACAACAGAGGTTTTCACGGCGATGCCGGCGCATCATCGCCTGACGCTGATGACGCTCATCGAGGGAGAGATTGCCGAGGCTGATCTAAGGGGTTGACCTGGGCGTCGCCGCCTTCGGCGGCCGCGCTCTCGTGGCTTCGCCATCGAGCCGCGCATTGCGCGCGTCTCGCCCCTACCGGGCGTCGATCGCTGACGCGTGACGATGGAACACTAGTCGGCCATGTCCTCGATGTCGGCCTCAATAGAGGCGAGCGTCGTTTCCAGGTTTTGCAGGGTCTCGTCTTTCGTATCGACCAACCTCCCGTTTCTCATGGTCTTGGGTTTCCAGACCCCCGCTTTGATTTGCTCAATCATCCTCTTGTAAATTGGCGCGTCTTCTTGAAGGCGCGAACGAACTACATTTCTCATAGGTCCCTCTTAACGAATTAAGCCCGCAAGCCAACGATCCGCGTCGGCGATGCAACGTTGACTTGATTCGACAAGTGGAGGGTGAATCCGCGCCGTTGCGGCGTCGCCACCTCTGCAGAACCGACGTGCCATCGTGCTCACGCGCGTCAAGCCAAGAAGTGCATGATCCGCGCTTCGCGCGGCAAAGGCTTGACCCGCATTGCGCGCGACGGCGAGGCGGAGCTTGTCGGGACGCGGAGCGCGTCCCTCTTCTTTCGACCTTGCCCTACTCGGGCCGCGGTCGAACACGGAGCAGTCGTTGGCGAGGGTGAGGCGCAAACAGCGCAGGGAAAGCCCCTGGCCCCAAGGCAAGCCCGGGCCACCTGCGCCTCTGGGGCGTAGACGGCCTGACCGCCGCTTACCCAGAAGGTCGGGGCAGAAGCATCGGGAGAACACCGATGAAGTCTCGTCAATCGAAGAGATCGCGTTGCGGCGGCGCTGGCGGTTTGGCGGTGCCTGCCGAAGCCTTCCTGGTTTTTTGCAGGCGTTTAAGCTTACGCTCTTCCTCCCGGTTGCGTTCGAACACCCCGCGGCCTTTGAACGTTAGGATCGCTTCTTCGAGCTGTTCGAGATCCGCCTTCTTCCAAAAGACAGCGCCGTGCACGATGACCGGTTCGGGAAAGTTCGCGAGCCTGCTGTTCCGCGCGCGCCAAAGCGTGGTGATGGAGACGCAAAGTTCATCCGCCACCGCTTTCAGCGGAAGGAGGTCTTTGCGCCTCAATGGCGTGGGACGTAGGGCCGGAGCTGGATGTCGCGTGTCACCAGCACGCGCACCGGCGCGCCGGCGCGGACGCGCAGCGTTGGATGCACCTGCAGTTCGCGGTCGACAATGCGGCTCCCAGTTTGTGCAGCTTGAGTGGCTGCAGCGTCGCCGACGCTCTGGGTCAATGACGTGTTGTCTTCGCCATCGTCTTCGGCCTCATTCGCCACGACGGAGATGATCGCCGAGAGGCCGATGGCGACTCCGAGGCGGCCAAGATGGTTGTCGACGCTGTCACGCACGCCAGACGCGCCCGATGCATCTGTTGCGTTCATTTCCTGGAGATTGATGCTCCACCCGTTTGGCAAGATGAGCCTGTTCCAGACCAACAAGATGCGGTTGTCGCCGTAGCGCACGCCGCTTTCATATGTGCCGATGAGACGCGCGCCTTGCGGAATCAGGAGATGGTCGCCGGTGATTGTGTCGTACACGGGCGCCGTCACCTGCGCGATGATCCGGCCTGGCAGATCGCTATTGAGAGCGGTAACGAGGGCCGCTGGAATGACGTCGCCGGCCTTGATCTCGTAGCGCGAGCCAGGCGGCGTAAGGCGCGCATTGAGGCGCGCGTCGGTATCCAGCGGCGACTGCGCGTTCTCGGCGTCGCGCGTGAATAGAATCGCAGAGGTGCGCGCCACGGCTTGCGGATCGGGCGCGGGCGGCGCGGCCGGACCACCAGCGCCTCCATTCGTGCTGTTGGCCCACATCGGATCGCGCGGCGGCTGGAGATCGGCGCCGTCACCTTCAACCGCGACCAAATCGGCATCGCCGAGCTGCAGCTCTTCGCCGGCAAGATCATGAGCGCCATACTGATCGCTGGCGCCGCGGATGGATTCAGGTGGACCACCCGCGGCAGCGACTTCTTGCTGTTGCGCAGCGCGGCGATCGGGACGCTCCGACAAGCCGTTGACCAGGGCAAATGCAACGACAGCGCCTGCCGCTAGAGTCGCGGCGACCAGCACCTTGCGCGAGAGGCGGCGTGGCGACGGCGGCTTGGCGCGGATCGCGACGTTGGGCGGCGGCGCTGGCTGCGGCGTCGGTGTTTGCGTAGCGACACTCATGGGCGCCCGCCTACACGGTTGCGCGCGCGGCGTTGCGGATCTGTTGGATTGCGCTCGATGCGCACGATCACCGGCGAGCGCACGCCGAGCCGCAGTTCGGCGACGTCGAAGATGCGATCGATCATGTAGCGTTGGCCGGATGGGCCCTGCTGCGTGCGGTAGTTCACCAGTTCGGCGCCCTCGCCCGTGACGGCGAAGAGCGGCGGCAGATCGCTCGCGTCCACATCCGGCGAAAATTCCACCCAGGTGCGGCGTCCATCGTCGAACACACGTGTGGGCAGCCAAGCAGGACGGCTGCCTCGTATGGTGCGGATACGATAGTTGAGGTTGATGGTGTCGATCGGTGCGGCCTGTGCGGCGCCCTCGGCTTGCGGGTAGGACCACGCAACTTGTGCTGCGTATGCCGCGCCCGTCTGTGCCACCGCTTCGATCAAGTACGTGCGGCGATCGGTGATCAGGACAATGTTGGTTCGAAGGCCTGATGCATTCGGTTTGACCAACACGACGGTGCGTGGATCTTCCGCAGTTTCGCTGTCAGCTTGCGTCACCATCCAGCGCGAGGTGTCGCCGGCGGCGATGTCGGTGAGCGTTTCGCCCGGCTCGAGCAGGATGGTCGAGACATAGCTTGGATGCGCGTACACTTCGTAGATGGCGCCGGGCTCGTAGGCATAGACGTGACGCGCCTGAACGAAGCCGTCTCGCGTTGGGCTTTGCCGCGCGGCGGTGTTTGCGGCGGCAAGTGTCTCGACGGGCGTTGGCGTCCGGGCGCGGCGCGTTTGCGCATCGGCTGATGTGGCCGCAAGCGACGCCGCGATGAGCATCATCGGCAAGATGGCAGAGATGCGCGCGCTCATCGTTCACGGCTCCAGGAAAAGTCCGAAATCAAGAGGCCAAGTGGGTTGTTGGCGATTTCGTCGGCGTTGCGCGGGGCACGCGTGGTGACGGTGAAGACGCCGGAATAAACTTCTGGATCGGTCGTCCCGGTCGCGTTGGTGGCGCGCTCAACCCAGGTGACTTCCCAGGCATTGTTCGAGCGGGCGATCATTGAACGGATGTGGACTGTGCGGCCGACACGGCCGAGCGAGAGAAAGGGGTCGTCTTGGCGTGCGATCTCGGTGAGCTGCGCGGCGGCTTGCGGCGTGAGGAAACGATAGGCTTGCAGCCAGTTCTCGCGGAGCACGACGCCATCAGTCGGCAACGAACGCACGAGGCGGATGAACTGACCGAGGTGATAGGCCGTCTGCGCTTCCGTCGGCGACCAGCGGCCGTCGGCGGCGCGCACGTTCATCACCTGTCCTTCGGGGCTGACTTCAACGACGTGGACGAAGGTCCGTTGTTGGAGCGCCACTATAACGAGTGAAACGACGCTGACGCCGAGAAGACCGAGCGCGCCAAAAGCGATGGCGCGCCAGGCGCGGGCCGACAGCACGGCGGAGCCCATGCGCGCATCCCATTCCTGCTGCGCGCGTTTATACGGCGTGTCGGCGGGTGCTGGCGCATAAGAGCGCATCGGTGAGCGAAACGCGAAGTTCATGTGCTGCTTCCTGATTTCGGTTTGGGCTGCATGGCGCTGTAGTTGATGGCCGCTTTTTGCGCTCCGCCGCCTTTCCCGCCGCCGCGGCCTCCGCCGAGACGGTTACGCGCGCTTTGCGCGGCGCCGCCAACGGCGCGTTGCGCCTTGATCATGTTCTGCGTCGCGGCCTTGTAGACGGCGTGCGCCATGTAGACGCCGCCAGCAGTGGCGAAGGTCGCGCCTACACCAGTGCGGATAGCGTCAGAGCCGGACAGATGCGGCTGGCCTTGCACCACTTCGCTCGCCAGCATCGGGGCGAACCACGCGAGCGCTAGCACGGTGAGGCCAAACAGGAAGATGTTGAGCACGCCACCGGCGTTGAGCGTAAACGTTGCTGGCAGCGTGTTGACGAAGGTGATGGCGATCGAGGCGATGAAGGCGAGAACGAAGAGTCTGATCGCGCACCCCGCGACCCAGCCGAGCGGCCGCTCAGCCACCCAGGATGTGCCGTTGAACACGCCCCACGGAAGCGCGACGAACGCGGCGAGGCTGCCAAGTTTGAAAGCGATCAGCGACACGAAGAGTTGCATCGCCAACACGAAGAAGCCGAGCATCACCAGCACGGCCGAGACCCAGACCGTCGCCATGGCGAAGGCGTCGGTGAAAATGTTCATGCCTTCGGCCATCGCCGCAGTGCGGCCGAAAAGCTCGACGCCAATCTGGCCGACGCGCCCTGGGTTGTGCAAATCCGCCATGCTCATGCCGTTGCCGCCAGCATTGAGGCCAAGCTGCGCGCCGGAGCGGACGATGATGGTGGAAAGGCTCGCCCAATTGTTCACGAGGAAGGCGAAGAGGCCAACGAACAGAACTTTACGGAAGAACGGCGCCATCGGCGCTTCACCGGCTAGCGCCCATTGCGCGCCAGCGAGCGTGATCGAGATGACGATCAACGCATTCAGGACGTATGTGACGTCGCCCTGGATGAGGCCGAAGCCTGAATCCGCCAGCGCCAGAAACTGGTCGAGAAACGAATTGAGGGAAGCCGGATCCATGTCAGAACGCCGTGCGCGCCGGTTCGGTTGACCGCGTGGTTTCGGTCGGGAAGGCGCGGCGCTGGATTTCACGGGCGCGTTCTTCGCGCGCGAGACGTTCCATGCGCTCGGTTTCAAGCGCACGCCCTTGCGCGATCAAGAGCGCGTGGATTTCAGCGAGCTGGCTTGCCGTGACTCCGAGCAATTGGTTGCTGGCCTGGATGGCGCCGGTCTGTCCTTCGGCGCTTGATGACGATTGCAAGGCGCGGTCGATGCGGTTCCGCGAGCCCTCAATCGAGCGCGCGGCGCGCGCTTCCGCTTCCATGGCACGCTGTAGGCTCTCGCGGCTCTCTTGCTCCCAGCGCTCGGATTGCTGCAGCACGCCTGCAAGATCGAAGTCCTCCCAGGTTTCGGGATAGAGCGTGCGCAGGTTTTCGCCGACCTGATTGACCTCGAAGGCGATGCCTTGGGCGGTGTTGAAGAGTTCGCGCGCTTCAGAGATGGATTGGGTAAGCTCGGGTGAGAGCTGCAGCGGGTTTTGCCGCAGCATTTGCGTCGCCTGCTCGATTTGGCGGATCTGGTTGTTGATCTGCTGGAGCGCGCGTGCGGCTTGCAGCAGATTCTGCGCCAGGTTGGCCGGATCAATGACGGTCATCTGCGCGCGCGCCGGCGCCATTGGCGTCACCGCGACGATCGCGGCGAAGCCGAGCATCACGAGAGATCTGAGTGCCTTCTGCATGGTCCCTCTCCTATTCCGCGGCGATCAAGGATTGTTCGGCCGGCACTGCTGGCGATCCGGCCTTTTGCTTGAAGCGGCGCACCGCATCGGCGGCGTCGCGTAGGCCACGTGCTTCAAGCCAGGCGAGCGCGAAGTTTTGGGCGCCGCCTTCTGCGATGACGCGATCCATCCACGCGTGGTCTTCGGGGCGCGAGGCAGCCACGAAGGCGAGCGCGGCGGGGCCGAGTCCCAACTCGAACACGCGGCAGCCTGCGCGTGAGGCTAGATAATAGTCGCGCTTCGGCGTCGCCGTGGCGACGAGCGCGATCTGGCGAGCGTTGAGCCCCAGTGATTCGTAGAACGCGGCCGAACGTGGCTCGCGGGCGCGGTCGTTAGGCAGGAAGATGCGCGTAGGGCAGGCTTCAATAATGGTCGAGGCGATCGGGCTCGCTTCAACGTCGGCGAGTTCCTGGCTGGCGAAGATAACGGCGACGTTCTTTTTGCGGAGCGTCTTCAGCCAATCCTGAATTTGGGAAGCGAATGCCGCGTCCTTAAGGAAGAGCCACGCTTCGTCCAGAACGAGCAAAGTGGGCTTGCCATCGAACCTACGCTCCAGCGCGTGAAAGAGCACGGAGAGAACCGCGCTCGCCGCATGCGGACGGCGCATGAGATCGCCCATCTCGAAAGCCTGGACGCGGCCATAGCCCAAAGTCGATTGATCGTGGTCGATCAAGCGCCCGTATGGTCCAGCGCGTGTGAACGGCGCCAGCGCAGCGCGAACGCTCGCGTCTTGGGCCAGTGCCGCAAAGAGCGTCAACGTCCGGTCTTCAAGTGGACGCTGGGCCAGCACCTCCAGCACGCGCCAGAGCTCGGCGCGCAGTTCGGGCGTCACCATGACATTGGCGCTGGCGATGAGGCTCGTAATCCAGTCCAGCGCCCAGCTGCGTTCGGCGGAATCATCGATCGTCGCGAGCGGCTGGAGGCCTAGCGCGTCCTCCTCGCCAAGATCGAAGAAATCGCCGCCCAGACCGAGGATGGTCGCGCGCGAGGACCGGTCCTTGTCGAAGAGAAATACCTGCGCATCAGCATAACGGAGCCATTGCGCCGCGAGTGTCGCGAGCAGCACCGATTTTCCGGCGCCGGTGGGGCCAACGATCATCGTATGGCCGACATCACCGACATGAAGGTCGAGCCGGAACGGCGTAGCGCCATCGGTCGCCGTGAGCATAAGCGGCGGCGCATCGAGATGCGCGTTGCGCTCCGGTCCCGCCCACACCGCGCTGGTCGGCCGGCGTACGTCGGCATAAGCTTGGCCTGGCAAGCTGCCGAGCCAGGCCTCGACGGCGTTGACGCTTTCGACTTGCGTAACGAAGCCCAATGCGTCCGCGACCTGCTGGACCTGCCGGACAGCTTCGGCTGCCTGATCTTCGTCGGCCTCAGCGACCGTGATCGTCAGTGTCGCATATCCTGCTGAGACGGCATCTGCGCCGAGTTCTTGCAGGGCGACATCGGCGTCTTCCGTTTGGTTCGCCGCGTCATTGTCGAGGAGCGCCGCCTCTTCGCGGAAGAGCGCTTCGCGCAATAGCGTGAGTAAACCCTTGCGCTTGGAGAACCAACGCTTGCGGATTTTCTCCAGCTCGCGCCGCGCCGCTTCGCGGTCGAGTGGCAGGAAACGCGTGACCCAGCGATACGAGATCGGCAGCCGGTTGAGCTGGTCGAGCAGCCCCGGCTCAGTTTCGGTGATGAAGCTTCGAACCGAAATGACTTTCAGATGCCTGGCGCCAAGTGTGGGCGCGAGCCCGCCGATGAGCGGGGCATCGGTCAGCAACTGGTCGAGATGGAATGGCGTCTCAGGCACTGCGACGCGGTGGGGCCGGTCGGAGACACAATCATGCAGATAGGTGAGCGTCTCTTCGTCGGTGAGCCAGCGCGCTTCTGGCATTGCGGTTTCGAGGAGCGCCATGAACTGATCGGCTTCTTGGCAGAAGCGTTCGAGGTGGCGGCGATAGTCCGTTGCGGCGGCGGTCTCCGCGCCGCCTTCAAAGACGAGGCTTTCGAATTTTCCTTGCCGTTCGGCGGGCGCTAGCCACGCGAGCGTGAGGAAATAGCGGCTCTCGAAGCGCGCGCCGGCCGTCTCGAATACAGCGCGACGTTCTTCGTCGATGAGCCACGACACGGCGTCTGGCCACTCGCTATCGGGATAGCCTGGCGCCGGCGATCTGCGCGCTTCGACGTGAATGCACCAGCCCGAGCCGAAGCGGCGAAAAGCGTTGTTCAATCGGCCGCTCGCGCCCATGAGTTCGGCGGCGACGGCGGAATCCAGATCAGGGCCGCGGAATGCGAGCGTTCGCTGAAAGGCGCCATCCTTGTTTAGGACCACGCCGGGGGCGATCAGCGCCGCCCACGGCAGGAAGTCGGCGAGCTTGGCGCCGGTCGAAGCGTAAGGGCGAAGATCAAACATCTCGCGCGCCTCACGCCGACAAATAGGTTGGCTTGGCCAAGTGCCGTGGCCAAGTTTCGAGAAACCAGGGATCGCGCGCGGCGGCCCACGCCGCGGCGCCTTGCAGCACGGCCCAAAGTGGAAAGCCGATGAACGGCTGCTGCAGGCCAAAGCCGATCGCGGCGCCGATAGTGGCGTTGAGGATGGCGAAGGCGCGCGGCACGCCGCCCAGCAGAATGGGGCGTGTCAAGCTGGTGCGCAAAGGCATGGCGTATCCGTCTGGCTCTTCGTCGTTCACGAAGACCTCCTTTGTCGTTGTCACTCACCAAGCGGTTTCAGCCGTGCGCTGTCAGATCAGCGCCCCGCCGGCGAAACCGAAGAAATCCAAGAAGAACGAAACCGCCGCAAACATGACGGCGATGCCGAGGCCCACGAAGGCGAGTTTGCGCACGCCGCCACCGCCTTCAGAAAAGATGATAGTGACGCCGGCAATGACGATCGCGATGACAGCGGCGGCGCGCGCCACAGGTCCTGTGATCGAATCGACAATCTGTTCAAGCGGCCCTTCCCACGGCATGCCCGAGCCGGACGCGTAAGCTGGTCCCGCGATCAAAATAATAGTGATAGTGAGAGCTGCAGCTTGCGCGCTGACCTTACGCATCGTGACATCCCCGCCTCGTAGAGGCCTGTTGAGGATAGTTTCCACGAAGACGCGCGCGACGAAATGGCTTTCAAGTCCTGCGCGCAGCCGCCAATGCCTGCTCTCACAGCGCGCGCAAACACCTCGTCGCACCTCGCCGAGTTGCGCTTCAAGAATAAGGCCTGAGCATCGCGCTGCGCGCATGAAGGCGCTGCGTGTTGCTACAATGTCGTAGTGCTTAGACTGAGGGATCCGAGATCAGAGCCGGTGCTGCACAATCTCGGTGATGATGCGGCCGGTCTCGGTGCGTGCGATGAACACAACCATATCGACGGCCGCGTTGATGAGGCGTGTGGGCGGCGCAGCACTTGCCTCCATCGCCAAATCCTCTAGCCGCGGCAGCGCATCCGCGGCTGAGTTAGCGTGCAGAGTAAGCAGCCCGCCGGGGTGTCCGGTGTTCCACGCCTTGAGAACCTCAAGTGCTGCGCCGTCCCGAACTTCTCCAACCACGATCCGATCGGGGCGCAAGCGAAGCGTCATCTTCACCAGGTCGCGCATCGACGTTTGCGGCTCGGTTCGCTTGGTCAGCATCTGCACGCTGTTGGGACTGGCGCAATGAAGTTCGCAGGTGTCTTCTAAAATGATGACGCGGGCCGTGAGGAAGGGTGTTTCGGCGAGTAGGGCATTTAGCAGGGTCGTCTTTCCGGAGCCTGTGCCGCCGGCGACGACAATATTTCGCCGGTGCGCCACCGCTGCGCGCAGGACATCGGCTTGAGACCTCGTTGCGATACCAGCTGTCACGTAGTCGTCGAGTTCAAAAATACGCGACGGTCGTTTACGGATAGCGATCACCGGCGCCTCGACCAGCGGCGGCAGCAGCGCCTGCACCCGGGCCGCACTATCCGGGAGAATAGTCGAGAGCGCCGGGCGTTCGGCGCCCACCGTTTCGCCCGCTTCGTGCGCCAGCAAACGAATGGCGGTCTCGCGCTCCGCGATCGAAAGCGTGTGCGCAGTCGGTTCAAGGCCCCCTCCTAGTCGATCGAGCCACAAGCGACCGTCCGCGTTCACCAGCGCCTCGACTACGTCAGCTTCGCCTAAGGCATGCGCGACGGCCGGGCCCAGCGCGCGCACCAAGGCTGAGCGGCGGCGGGCCGAAACGAGCGCATAGCCATCGCCGCTCATGGCGCCGTTGCTCCAAAGTCTCCGCCGGCGCTGGTCGCGTCCTCGCCATTCGGCACACTGCCGCCGCTGATCGAGCGTCCGCCCCGCAAAGCATTGGCGACCATTTGAAGGAACCGCTCGAACCGGGCCTCCGCACTCGCGGCGGCGCTATCTTCCAGCGCTTCGTCTATCGGAGGATTGTGTTCGAGCCACACGCGGATGAAGAGCAGCAACACTTCTTTGACGATAAGGCCCTCGCCGATCACTTTGTCGAGGCGCGCGTCGAGACGGCTTGCGTGCCGCTGGTCGCCGACCGGCGGCAGCGGATCGCCATCTCGGCCAGCGTAGCGTGCACGCACCGCCTCGGCGATGACTGACGATTCCGACCGGTGCTGATCGCGGGCGATCTTCTCGATTTTGACCTCGAGATCGCGTGTCAGATAGACCGTGATGCCCTTGCGCGGCATGGCGCTCAAATCCCTTTCGAGCGCGGCGGCTCGGTTATCCGCGAGCCATCGGGATTGCGGAAGCTGGCAAGCGCCAGATCGGAGATCTTCGCTCCCGCTTCGCCAGGCGCCGGTGGCGGCGCCGTCGGCGGCGTCGGCGGCGCAACCTTCGCTTCATCCGCTTCGAACAAGTCGGTTTGCGCGCGGGGCGGCGTTGACGGCTCTTGCCGCTTCGCTGGTGTCACCGGCTTTTTCTCCCTCACCAGGCGGCCAAGAGCGCGCACGTCGCGCCACCCATTGTCATGTACGAGGGCGGCGACGCTGGGCGCGGCCGGGCGCAGGCGCGCAGCAAAGATCCGCTCTTGATCGAATCGCAGTTTCTTCGCGCGGATGGGCTTGCAACCAGAAACGAAAATGAGCTGTTGGTCTTGAGGAAGACCACGCACGTCTCCAGGCAGCAGCAACGGCCGGCGCTCTTCTCGATAGGTGATGGCGCCTTTCTTCGGACCCAGGATTGAGCGGGGCCGATGTTCACTTTCTTGCGGGCGCATCTCCCAGACTTCGCCGCCCATTTCGGCGATGTGTTTTGCGGTCTCTGGATCGGCTGCAGCGAATGAGGTCACACAATGGCAGTTGTCGAGTATGACGTTGTCGCGACCGTAAGCCTTGATGACGTGATTGAGCGACTGACACACAAGGAATGCTTTGAGGCCATAGCCGGCCATCGCGCCCATCATCTTCTCGAAGAAGTCGAGGCGGCCGAGTTGAGGAAACTCGTCGAGCATCAGCAGCAAGCGGTGACGCTTCTCACGGCCATGGCCGTCCCGGGTCTGATCTTCCATCAATGCGCGCGCGACCTGACCGATGAAGAGACGCATCAGCGGCATAAGGCGTGGGCCATCGGATGGCGGCGGCTGAAGGTAAAGCGTGACGGGCCGCTCTGCGCACATGAGATCGCCGATGCGGAAGTCGGAGCGGCTCGTCTTTTCCACCACGACCGGATCGGCGAAAATGCCGAAGAAGGATTCCGCGGTTGCCTTAATGCCAGAGCGAAGACGCTCCTCGCCGGTCAAATAGGACGTGGCGGCGTGCAGAACTTCGGGATGCACCTCTGGCAACTTGGTGCGCGGATTGAGGCGATGAAGCGTCGAGCGCATCTCGTCGGCGGCGCGGTCGAGGTCGGCGAGCTTTTCGCGCACGACTGCGAGGGTTTTACGCTCCACCGGCTCAGTGTAGAGCACGTGCAAGATGACGCCGGTTAGAATGTTCTTGGCGCTGTCGTTCCAGAACCGCTCGCCGCCGCGTGTTTGCCCGTGTGGATCGACGACGATGTCGACCACGTTCTGGACATCGCGGACTTCGTTTTCGCCTTTGCGAATTTCGAGGAGCGGATTGAAGCAATTGGATGAGCTCTGCGTCGGCGCAAAGCGCAGGACTGGCCCCAACAGCGCGCGATACCCAGACGCACCCGGAAACCCGTGCCGGGGGTCGCCGTGATCGAGTTCTCCTTTCACGTCGAGCACGATTGCCGATCCGCTCCATGACAGAAGCGTCGGCACGATGTGCCCGCGGCCTTTGCCCGAACGCGAAGCGCCGATCAGAATCTGATGGCCCGGCCCGTCATATGCGAGGATTTCACCTTCAAACCTGCCGAGGATCACGCCCTGCTCGGCAAAGAGCCCGGCCGACTCTATGTCGACGAAGTTTGCCCAAGCGTCCTTGCCGAACGGTTTGAGCTGGAGCCGTTGTCTTAATCCGAGCGTCGCGAGAAAAAAGCTCGCCGCGAAGCCGGCAAGCACGATAAGACGTGCGACGGCAAACGGCTTGGGAAAGCGATCTGACCACCGCGCAGTCCATTCGATCACCGCCCAAGGAGCATAGAGAGCGCCCGCGTCCGTTTTGATCCACGGTCCGCCCAGTGCCGGCTGATACGCGAAAACCTGCGCCAGATATTGCGTGGCGGCCTCTGCTCCGACCAGCGCGATCAAAAGTGAAACGGCAATGATGATTGCGCTGCGCATGTCCGCTCGCATCTGGCGTCGCTAGCCACCTTGAGCCCCGGGGCGCGCAGCGTCATTGGGCCGAAGGGCCCATTGCCAAGAGGTTCATTCCCTAGCTACGGGAATTCCGCGAAACGTTGATCTCCTTACAGCCCGCGTCCTGACTTTCGTCAGGAGACGTTCGCATCTTTCAGTTTGATACGGTGGCGTGAGCAAATAGGCTTCGACCCGATGATACACGCAACACAGTCTGGATCTGACGCGCTGGTTGATGTGGCGCGCCTCTGCGAGGAGCAGTTCAGAGCAAACGGCATAACGATCCTCGCACGTGTGCTGGATTCGGAGCGAGCTATCGACATAGCGCTCAGTTCGACAGTGGGGGATGCTTTAACCGTTGTACGCTGCGTGGCGCGGATCGAACCCGTCGATTATCGCGCTCTGCAGTCGATGCTCATCGAAGGGGACTTCAACGGCGCCGCATTGATCTTTACGGCAGAAGACCAGCCGCACCTTTCGAGTGAGATACCATCCTATTCTCTGGCTCGGGTCGATGAACTTGCTGCCTTACTCTCCAGGGACGGCGCCAAATAACCAACGCGCGCCACTTGGCCGTGCTCGTGCAAAAAGGCACTCGCGGCTAACTCACACCGCCGCCCTCACATGTCGCTCGAATATCTGGCCAGCAGCGGCAGCGACTGATGCTTTCACATTGAAGCCATTGCTCAAGCCCAGACCGTTTCGCGCACGAAGAGCCGTCTAGCGCTTCAAACGTACGCCTGCGCCACCGTCTTTATTCGACTTGGGCTCGAGGAAAATCACGCCCGCACCTTCCAGCGCTCGACGAACGGCTTCCACGTTCGCCTCCGTACTACCGGACGGCCCGCGAGCGCCCTCCATCCGACGAATGGTGAGCACGGACAGTTTTGTTTTTTCGGCGAGCTTCGCCTGACTCCAATCCACCAGCGCACGCGCCGCACGTAGCTGACCTGCTGTAAGTTCCATTTTCGCACTTATGTTCTATTTGAGTTGACGCTGACCCGGTCGCCTGTTAGCTTTTCGATCACTATAGATGAAAAGGGTTAGAAATGTCCCGACGCCCGCTTTCGGCGGCGAGCGAGCGCGCTCGCCCGGACGATCCCACCCGCCGACTTTTCCTGGGCGCCGCCGCCGCCACGCCGCTCATCCCTGGCGCCGCGCTCGCTGCCGACCCAGCTGCTGAGGCGTGCCAAGCTTGGCTCGCGCGCAACGCTGAACACGAGCGTCTCGCGATTCAATGGAGCCGGCTGGAGGCCCGCCTGCATCGCGAGCACAACTGGATGAAGCTAACGCGCGCTCAGCGCCGCCGTTTTCCTGAGAGCCGTGAGTTGGACGTTCTCGACGATCGCATTGAGGTGCTTAGCGACGAAAACGCCGCCTTGCTCAAGGCGCTTCCAGCCATCGTCGCCGCGTCGCCGATTGGCATTGGCGGCAAGCTCACCATCGCCGTCCTTGAGACGAAGACCGATTGTGAGCATGTGCACAGGCTGATCGCGAGCCTCCTGCGCGATTATCGCGCACTGCATGGAGACGGGTGAGGCCATGGCCCGCGCGTCCCGCCGCAACGTGATCGCCGCGATCGGCGCAGCGCCCCTCATGGCGCAAGGCGACTTCGCCAAAGCGGCCCTGGCCGATCCAGTCCGTGTCCTTTGCGCCCATTACGGCGATCTGTTGCGCCGCCGCGAGGTGCTGATGTGCGCTTGGGGCCGAGCATAGGCTGAGCGATATGTCGCTCGACCGGCGAGAGGCGGCTCAATCGCCACTGGCGCCTCCAGTCTCGGCTGCACCTGCGCCGCAACCTGTTTGAGCGCCCCTATGCTGGCAAACAGCCGATGGGCCAAGCTTTGCGCTCAAACCCGCACCACAACGCTCGCAGAAGCCGCCGCTCCGAGGGATCGCGCCAGCGCGTGCGTAACGGGAAGGTGCATGGACTTCTTTATGCGCTGCGCCGCTGCGCCATGGCGACGCCGACGATAATGAGCGCAGCCCCCGCGATTTCTGGAAAGCCAACACGCTCGCCCAAGAAGATACTGCCAAGCGCCAGTGCAAACACCGGCACAAGGAAACTGAAAGCGTTGGCCGCGCTCAGAGGGGCCGATTTGAGCGCTTCGAACCAGAGCCAGAATGCGAGCGCTGTGCCAAAGAGCGATAGGACAGCGAGCGCCGCGACGAATTCACTCGACCAGGCAATGGCGATGTCTTCGGTTGCGGCCGATGCAATCGCCAGCGGAATTGCTCCAAGCGCAAGACTCCAGCCCACAGCGGTCGCCGCGTCCACGCTCTGACTAATGCGCTTCATGACCACGTTGCCGACGGCCGTTCCCGCCGCCGCCGCGATCACAAAGCCCGCACCCGTCAGGTAGAGCGAAGCACTGGGCGAAGTGAGTTGGGGCCAGCTGGCGATGGCGACACCTGTAAAGCCCAGCACCAGCCCCAAAGCGCCCCGTGCGGTCAATTGTTCGCCAAGAAACATGCGCCCGAGCACAGCGGCCACGAGCGGCTGAGTGCTGAAGATGAGCGTGGCGAGGCCGGGCGACAAGAAGGCCGCACCGTGAAACATGCCGAGAAAACCGAGCGATGTCGCGCTTAGGGCCAACAGAACAATCATGCCCCAGGCGCCGGCGTCTTTTGGCGTCGGCCGGCGCAAGACCAGCGAAACGCCAATGAGCGCGATCCCGCCGGTGGCGGCGCGGAGCGCCGCAAACGCCAGATGTGGCGCAAGTTCAAGCCCTATGGCGATCAGCGGAAAGCACGACGCCCAAAGCGCCATCACTAGGACGAGACGAACTTGAGCGCCGAAGCTCACCGGAGCGACTCCGACATAAAAACGGCGAGTGGTCGTGCGACGCGGTTGCTGCGCCCTTGGACGGCGCCAAGGCTCCTGAGGTTTGGCCCCTCCAACGACTTCACTGGGTTCCGCAGCGCTCGATCATGAGGGGACCACAGCGTTGGTGCGTATAGGAGATGAGCGCGCCGGCCTGGGATCCAACCCTCGCGCCCCTCCCCCCGTAATGGCGCAACCTCGGGCCGCGCGCGCTCACTCGCTTTTGATCCTTGGTCCGGCGACGTACGCGACGGAACCTTCTCATCCAGCGCGTTCCAAATACCGCCGTGTTCGAGGAACGGCGTCCTGGCGACGCGCCAGCTGAATCTGAAACACTTCATGGCCGCCGTACCGAAACGCCGCCTCGCTTGCAGCCAGGTAGAAGCGCCACATACGGCAGAAGCGCTCATCGAACATAGCGCGCACATCATCAAGGCGCGCTTCGAAGCGCTCTCGCCATGCGCGGAGGGTGTAAGCGTAGTGAAGCCGCCAGACTTCGATGTCGGTCACATAAAGTCCGGCGCGCTCGACAGCAGGCATGATCTCAGACAACGCGGGAATGTAGCCGCCCGGAAAAATGTAGCGGTCGATCCAGGGGCTGGTGGCGCCCGCTCCGTCCGCGCGTCCGATCGTATGCAACAGAGCAACGCCATCCTCGGCGAGCAACGACGCTATTTGGCGGAAGAATTCGTCATAGTGGCCGCGCCCGACATGCTCGAACATGCCAACCGATACAATGCGATCGAACGCGCCTTCGGTCTCTCGATAATCTTCGAGTACGAATTCGGCCTGTGCGGCTAGATTCTGCGCCTGGGCGCGCACCCGCGCCACCGGCAATTGCGCCTGCGAGAGCGTGATGCCGCGGACATTGACGCTTCGCGTACGCGCCAAGTGGAGCGCAAGTCCGCCCCAGCCGCAACCGATGTCCAGAACCGAAAGGCCCGGACGCAGGCAAAGTTTCGCTGCGATGAGCTCCTTCTTGGCGTCCTGGGCCTCTTCAAGCGTCTCCGCGCCGGTTTCGTAATAGGCGCAGGAATATTGCAGATCCTCGTCCAGGAACACCCGATAGAGTTCGTTCGATATGTCGTAGTGATGCGCCACATTGCGTTCGGCGCGCTTTCTGTCGTTGATTTCGCGGCGCGGCGCCTCGAAGAGGCGCATGCCCGGTGGCGCGGCCCCGGTTTTGAAGCCATGGCGCCGAAGGTTTTGTAGAACGAGCGCCAGCAGGCCATCGATATCGTCGCCGTCAATGGCGATAAGGCCATCGACGTAAAGTTCGCCCAAAGCCAGTTCTGCATTGGCCATCAGCCGGCTAAGCGCGCTCGCATCTTTAATGGCGACAAGAACGGCCGATCCGGCGTCCTCGCCGAATTGGCGCTGCTCACCGCTGGGAAACGTGACGACAAGGCGCCCGCGCGTAATGAGCTGATCGAGCGCTGCACTAAGAAGTGTCTCGGACAGGCGAAAGTGACGCTGTTGGCGGCGCGCAGCGCCGCTAGGTGGCGAGTCGGTTGATCGTTCAAGCATCGAAGTCGCGCTTTCCTCTCACGTGCGCTGCTGGGGCGTGCGTTCAAACGCACGTTCATATTGATTACGCACGACAGGGTGTTCGCCCTGGGTGAACGCCAACAAAGCCTGCAGGTTCAGGGCAAGAGCGATCTGGCGCGTATTCTAATGCTGAGGCGCCGTTGCGAGGAGATTGTCGATATGCCCGTGTTGAAGAGCGTTGTTTCTGTCGTGTCCGCCGGCGCGCTGCTGGCGCTTGGCGCATGTACGACGCCGGCTGATACGCATCGCCATGGCCCCCGTGGCGAGGCTATGCGCGATTCCGCCATGCCAGCAGAGCCGACCGATTGTCCTTACGATACGGCGAGCCACGATATGAATCGGCCCCACGACAACGGTCGCATGCTGACCGCGGCTCACCCCGGCTGCCGCGAACAAGCAGAGACGGAGGCCGCGCCGGCCGAGACGCCAGTTCAACCGCAATAATTCTTGCGCGCCGGCCCTCAGCTCGCCGACTCATCACCGCGAGCGGCGCGTGGCTCAGCGCGAGCATGGCCACGCCCTATTGACGATGGGTGGGGCTTGGGCGGTCGCGCGGCGAGCAGGCGCCGAGAGTTGGATCGAGCGCGCCGATGGTTGCGGTCGCGAAGAGTATTTTTATGGCCTTAGGTGGCGGATCGCTTTGCGCTCGATCAACCTCACGCGATCTAGAGCTTCACCCAGCGCAGCAGCAGCGCGTTGGCCGCCACGATCACCGAGCTTCCCGACATTGACAGCGCCGCGATTTCGGGGCTGAGCAGCAGCGGATAGAGCACGCCTGCCGCCAACGGGAACGCCAGCACATTGTAGCCTGCGGCCCACCATAGATTTTGATGCATCTTGCGCAGCGTCGCGCGCGACAATTCGATGGCGCGCACGATGTCATAGGGATCGCTGCGCATCAACACGACATCGGCGCTCTCCATCGCCACGTCGGTGCCCGCGCCGATGGCAAAACCGACATCAGCCTGCGTCAACGCCGGCGCGTCATTGACGCCATCGCCAACCATGCCAACCTTTTTGCCCTGCGCTTGCAGCTCCTTAATTTTTTGCGCCTTCTGGCCGGGCAGGACTTCGGCAAGCACGATATCGACCCCGAGTTCGCCAGCGATGCGCTTGGCCGTCGCCAGATTGTCCCCGGTCATCATGGCGACTTCGACGCCTTGGCGCTTGAGACGCTCGACCGTCGCCGCCGCGGTGGGGCGCGCTGCGTCCGCGATGGCGATGAGGCCGATGAGAACTCCGTCGCGGGAGATGTGAGCCACGGTGCGCCCGGAACCCAGGAGACGGTCGGCTTCGCCGGCGAGCCTGCCGAACGCCACCTTGTTGTCGGCCATGAGCATGGCGTTGCCTGAAAGAATAGTCGCGCCCCCGATGCGGCCGCTGACGCCCTTGCCCTCGAACGAGGCGAAGTCAGCGACCTCTGGCAGCGTCAGATCCTTGGCGCGTTCTTTTAGGGCGACGGCGATATGATGTTCTGAACCGCCCTCGACGGCGGCGGCCAGTGCGACAAGTTCGCTTTCGCTTAGTCCCTCGCCCGCGACCACCTCAACCACCTTCGGCGCGCCTAAGGTGAGCGTGCCTGTCTTGTCGAAGACGACGACATCGAGCTTGGCGGAATCCTCCAGCGCCACTGCATCCTTGATCAGGATGCCGTGACGCGCGCCGATGCCGGTGCCGACCATGATGGCCATGGGCGTCGCGAGCCCCAGTGCGTCAGGGCAAGCGATGACCAGCACTGTGATCGCCAGAGTGAGCGCAAACAGAAGCGGCTGACCGATTGCCAGCCACACCACAAACGTCGCCGCAGCGATGATGATGGCGGCGATCACCAGCCATTGCGAGGCGCGGTCGGCGAGCAATTGCGCCGGCGCCTTTGAGTTCTGCGCCTCCTGCACGAGCTTGACGATCTGCGCCAAAGCCGTGTCGGCGCCGATCTTGGTGGCGCGGTAGCGGATCATCCCGCTCTTATTGATGGTGCCGCCGATGACGGCGTCGCCCACGCTCTTGCTCACGGGCAACGATTCTCCCGTGAGCATGGATTCGTCGATGTCGGAGCGTCCTTCGATGATGACGCCGTCGACTGGGGCTTTGCCGCCGGGCTTCACCACGACAATTTCGTCGAGCTTCACGTCCGCTGTTGAGACCGCGACCTCCTGGCCGTCGCGCACGACGATCGCCATCGGCGGCGCTAGATCCATGAGCCGTCGTATGGCTTCCGAAGCGCCTGCCCGCGCGCGCATCTCAAGCCAGTGGCCGAGCAGGATGAAGACGAGCAGGACCGACGACGCTTCGTAGAATTGAGCGCCGCCCCAAATGAAGGTGGCGCCTATGGAAAAGAAGTAGCCAGCGCCGACGCTCAGCAGCACCAGCACCGCCATATTGAAGACGCCGTGCCTCAGCGCGCGCACCGCCGCCACAAAGAATGGCCAGCCTGGGTAGAGGATGGCGCCGCTGGCGAGAAAGAAGAGCGTGACTTCAAGATCCCAGCCGAACGGCGGATCGATCCGCATCGCCTCCATGCCCATCGGCGCCAGGAGAAAGATCGGAATGGAAAAACCGAGCGCGACCAGAAAGCGATTGCGCATGTCCCTGGCCATGGCAGCCATGTCCATGCCCGCGCCATGGCCCATCTCGTGGCCCACGTCACTCGCGTCTTGATGACCGCGCTCGGAGGGCGCCGGCGCGGCCTTGTGCGCGTGAGCCTCGTGTTCACGCGCACGCGTCAAATGAAGGGGAGCCGACACGCCGCGGCAATGAAAACCGCAAGCGCTCACGGCCTCGCGTACGAGTGCGACGTTGGTCAGCGCCGGATCAAACTTAACCGTGACCGAGCCCGTTGCAAAACTGGCCTTCGCGTCAGCGACGCCCGGCGTGCGTTTCAAATGCCGTTCGAGCACGAGGGGATCGAGCGGCGTGACGAGATCGTCGAACGTCAAGGTTTCGGTTTGCATCGTTTTCTGTTCCCGCTCGCCGCGCCGGGCAAATCGCTTTTAGGCCGCAATGATGGTGAGCGCGCGATTGGTTTTGGCCATTGATAGGGCCGCGTCTCGTTCGGCACCCGTCAGAGCTCGAATGGCGTCGATGGTCTCGGGGATGACAATCGCTTGATTGTCGACCGTGTAAGCGCAGAACAATTCGCCGTTTTCGACCGTTAGCGTGTCTTCAAGCATGGCGACTTCATAAAGGTCGCCGCGCGGCCGGCCAAGATCGAGCATGCGCTCTTTGACGGCATTGAGAGCGCCAAGCCCCTCGCTCGCTTGCACGAACGCCACGCGCGGCGAGGCTGCGAGCACTGAACGTACGTCCTCCCGGCTTGGGCGACCGACAAGATCGGCCGACCAGAAGTGCATATGCCCAAGTGTCTCGGGCACTTTGACCGCCATGGTGACAATATCGAGTGCGGGATCCACCGTTTGCGCATCAGGCCCTTGGTGACTGGGAACGCGCGTTTCCGGCACGAGCGTGTTCATGATGCCGCCGAGATGACTTTCCCAGGGATCGAGCGCGCGCCTTAGCAGTGTGCCGCGCGCGCGGCGTAAGAGGCCTGCGCGCCGCAGGGCGCCGAACACCCGCACGATCGAGGTCGTGTTGCACGATACGACGCGTGTGGACGGCCGGTCCAAGGCGCTTGCATAACTCGCTTCAGCCACGAAGGAGTGGCCCGTGACATCGTGTTTCTCGCCACCTTGGACGATGAACTTTCTACCGAGGTCACGATAAAGCGCCGCGTTCTTAGCCGCGACGCCTTTGGGCGTACAGTCGACAACAAGGTCTGCGCCGCGGACCATGTCCTCCAGCGAACCGGCGCCGGCTTCGCCGGTCGCGGAATAGACGGGCACGCCGCGATCGCGCGCGACGGCGATGCGCCAATCGCCGGCTATGTCGCAAACGCCTGTCAGCACCATGTCGGCTTGTTGTGTGACCGCGTCGGCGACACGTTTGCCGATCACGCCATAGCCGTTGACAGCCACCTTAATCGTCATGCCTGCCCTCGAGCGCCGCGTCGCCGGCGATGTTGTTTCAGATGATGCGGTCGGCGCGCGCGATAAGGTTATAGACCGGCGCGAAGATAAGCGCGGCAAACCAGGCGGCGACTGCGCTGAAGATGCTGCCTTCGATGAGCTGCTCTGTCGACCCGGCTGGTTCAGCGGAGAACAATTGCAGCCAAGCATGCGTGAAGGGCGCGGCAAATGGGGATGCGGCGACAAGCCAACAGGCGCCGTAGCCGGCCAACAGCGTCACCGCCAGCGCGATGCCCAAGGGCAGGACGCCGATGCCAGAGGGCCGTTCGGCGTTTGGTGGCTGGCTCATGGGATCCTCCTCAACAAAGGCCGCGCGCGGGCTCTCTCCCTTCATACGCGCCTCGTCGCAATTTCCCTGGGCGAGGTCCCAAAGCGATCAATTGAACCCGGTTCCAGGGAACGCGGTTCAGCGTGCGTATAAGATTGCGAGCGCGACAAACTGGGGCGCCGATCTTCCGCCTTCCCCGCCTGTCGACCCGGCTTGGCGCGCTCACCCAGATCGCCGCCGAAGGATCAGAGCATGAGCCTGCACGCCCATCATGAACCCGCTTCGCCCGCCCCGCCCGGCGGCCAGCGCCCGCGCACGCCTTGGCTTGTGCGCCTTCTGATGTTCGCCGTACTCGGCGTAGGCGCCTACTACATCATTGCCGAACACGGCGCGCACCTTTTGGCGGCATGGCCGCTGCTTATCCTGCTTGCCTGCCCTTTGATGCACATCTTCATGCATGGCGGCCACGGCGGCCATGGCGGGCACAATCAAACACAACAGCGCAGCGAGGGGGTAGCCAATGACTGAGCATGCCGCTTTCTCGGGCTATGGGTTATGGCTTTTGGCCTTCGTCAATTCCGTCTTCTTCATCGTGTTTGCGCTGAGCTTTGCTAAACCGCAAACGGCGCGTGATTGGCGCAGCCTTGGCGCCTTTTCCGCCTTCATCGTCGCGCTCTTCACCGAGATGTACGGCTTTCCGCTGACGCTCTATTTGCTTGCGCCTTGGCTGCAGAGCTTTGCGCCAGGCGCCGACATCTTGACGCACAATGCTGGGCACTTCTGGCCGACGCTTCTGGGCTGGCGCGGCGATCCGCACTTCACCCCGATCCACTGGCTGAGCGACGGCCTCATTGTCGCGGGGCTCTGGCTTCTGGTGGAATCCTGGACCGTACTGCATCGGGCGCAAGCCGCCGGCGCCCTCGCCGTCGAGGGCCCCTACAAGGCGATCCGGCACCCGCAATATCTCGCCTTCATCCTGGTGATGATCGGGTTTCTGGTGCAATGGCCGACAATCTTGACCGCGCTCATGTTTCCAGTGCTGGTGTTCATGTACCTACGGCTGGCCAAGAGCGAGGAGCGCGAAGCGGAAGCGCAGTTCGGCGATCATTGGCGCGCCTACGCGGCGCGCACGCCGGCTTTTCTGCCTCGCTTCCTCGGCGGACGCGTAACGCCGCCAGGCAATGTCGCCTCCGCGTCATAGATGCGCGCTCGAACTGGGGAGGCGGCAATCGCGATCTTTGAGACCATCAAGCGCCAGCTTGGCGCCCTGCTGGCAAAGACGCCGCTGCGTCCCGCCCAGCGCTGGCCGGCGGCGATCGGGGCCTTCATTGTGCTCATCGGCGCGACGCTCGGCTCGTACGTATGGCTAGCCTCGCCGTCAGATCCGCCCCCGGGCTTTGCTAAGGCGAACGGCCGGCTCGAGGCGCGCCAGATCGATATCATCGCCCGCTATCCGGGACGCCTGCTCGAAATCGCGGTGCAGGAAGGCGACGCGGTGGCCGCGGGCGAAGTGATCGCGCGTCTCGACACGCGCGAACTTGAGGCCGCTCTACGCGCCGCGGAGGCGCGCATTCAGCGGGCGCGCCAACAGCGCGCCATGAGCGAGGCGTCAATCGCCCAGCAAGGCAGCGCGCTTAGGCTTGCCACGCTTGAGTTCGGCCGCGCCGAGACGTTGCATCACCGCGGCTTTGCCCCCGAACAATTCTTGGATCAGCGGCGCGCCTCACAGCAAACCGCGGCGGCTGGATTGCGCGCCGCGCAAAGCGCGCGCTCAGCCGCCGACGCCGATATCGCCGCCGCACAGGCCGAGGCCGATCGGATCAACGAGCAAATTGGCGAGGCGACATTGGTTGCGCCGCGCCCGGGGCGCATCCTCTATCGCTTGGCCGAACCGGGCGAACTCATCAATGCGGGCGGGCCGATCGCTACCTTGCTTGACACCTCCGACATCTACATGACCGTGTTTTTGCCCACGCGCGAAGCCGGCGCGATCGCCATGGGCGCCCCTGCCCGGATCGTCCTCGACGCCGACGCGAGCGCGCCCTTGCCGGCGCGGGTCTCGTTTATTTCGCCCGAAGCCCAATTCACGCCGCGCCAAGTGGAGACACGCGGCGAGCGCGACAATCTCATGTACCGCGTGCGCGTACGCATCCCCGAAGCGCTAGCGCTGAGCCGCACTGAACGACTCAATGTCGGCGTCACCGGCGTGGCCTACATTCAAATGCGCGCGAACGCGCAATGGCCAGCGCGGCTCGAATCCGAGTTGACGCGCCGCTTTCGGGATGCGCCGCGACCATGAGCGAGGCGCCGCCATGGGCCGCGCGGCTCACCGGCGTTCGGCACGCCTACGGAAACACTCCTGCTCTCGACGATGTCAGCCTTGCAGTCGCCGCCGGCGAGGCGCTGGTCGTTATCGGTCCAGACGGGGTCGGCAAGTCGACCTTGCTCGCTTTGATCGCCGGCGCCAAACGCATCCAACACGGCGCGGTGGAAACGCTCGGGCGCGACCTCTCGCAAGAACGCGCGCGCGCGGCCGTGCAGCCGCGCATTGCCTTCATGCCGCAAGGGCTTGGCCGCAATCTCTACGCTTCGCTCAGCGTCCGCGAGAACATCGACTATTTCGCAGCCCTGTTTGGCGGTGCGCCCAGCGCGCGCGTCGAGGCGCTGATGGACGCCTTGGGGCTTGCGCCGTTTGCGGCGCGCGCAGCGGGAAAACTCTCCGGCGGCATGAAGCAAAAGCTCGGGCTCTGTTGCGCGCTGGTGCATGACCCCGACATTCTCATCTTGGACGAACCGACCACGGGCGTTGACCCGCTGTCACGGCGTCAATTCTGGGATCTTGTCGGCGCCATTCGCGCCGCGCGTCCGGCGATGGCGCTGATTGTCGCCACCTCCTATCTCGATGAAGCAGAACGTTTCGGCCGTGTGGTCTTGATGCAGGCGGGCGCCATCATCGCCGATGGCGCGCCCACGGCGCTCAAAGCCGAACATGGCGCGGTCTCGATGGAAGCGCTGTTCATGCGTTTGACCGGCGCTGAGCTTGCCGCTCGCATTGCACGCAGCGCGCCCGCTGCCGACGCGCCCATCGCCGTGGAGGCGCACGGGCTCACGCGCCGCTTTGGCGCGTTCGTGGCTGTAGACCAAGTGGAGTTCAGCGTTCGTCGCGGCGAAATCTACGGTTTCTTGGGCTCGAACGGGTGCGGCAAGACCACCACGATGAAGATGCTAACCGGGCTTTTGCCCGCGAGCGCAGGCGAAGCCCGGATGCTCGGGCGTCCCGTCGATGCACGCGATCTGGCAACCCGCCGGCGCGTTGGCTACATGTCGCAGGGCTTTTCGCTCTACGGCGAATTGACCGTGCAGCAGAACCTCGATCTTCACGCCAAGCTCTTCGGCCTGGAAGACGATAAGGGCGCACTGCGCATTGCCGCGCTCAAGGAACAATTCGGTCTTACCCCCCATGCAAGCGCCATTGCAGGCGCATTGCCGCTCGGCGTGCGCCAACGTCTGTCGCTCGCGATCGCGATTTTGCACGAGCCGGAAGTGCTTATCCTCGACGAGCCGACCTCCGGCGTCGATCCGGCCGCGCGCGAGGCGTTCTGGCAGGAAATAGAGAGGCTCGCCCGCGACAAAGAAGTCACGATCTTTATCTCGACGCATTTCATGAGCGAAGCCGAACGGTGCGACCGCGTCGCCTTCATGCATGCGGGCCGGGTCATCGCCGAAGGCGCGCCCGACGCATTGCGGCAAAGCCAGAACGCGGCGACGTTGGAAGACGCTTTCGTCCGCTACATGCAGATCGGCGGCGCCGGCGAGCCGCCGGCGCACGCCCTTTCTGCGCTCATCACCGGGGTCAGCGACAAACCGGCAAAGCAAATGCCGCGCCTCTTGGCCGTGGCGCGGCGCGAAATTCTCGAAATGTTGCGCGAACCGGTGCGCTTTGCGATGGCGCTCGCTGGCACGCTCGTCCTGGCCTTGGCCTTCGGTTACGGCATTTCCTTCAACGTTGAGGACGTTTCGCTTGCGGTCATTGATCGCGACCGGACCCCAGCGAGCCGCGCCTACGTCGAGGAATTTGCCTCCTCGCCTTATTTTGAACTGAGAGCAGCGCTCAACGACGACCGCGCCGTCGAACAGGCGTTGCGCAGCAACAGGGCGACGCTCGTTCTCGACATTCCCCCGGGCTTTGGGCGCGCGCTTGCCTCCGGACGGGCGCCCGCCATTGGCGCTTGGGTCGATGGCGCCATGCCGTTTCGGGCCGAGACTGTGTCCGGCTATGCGCTGGCCTTGCATCAGCGCGCCATCGCGGCGGCCGCGGGCGGCAGAGCGCCTCTCTCCGCCGCCTATGAGCTGGAGCCGCGCTTTCTCTACAATCAGGCGTTCCGCAGCTTCAACGCCGTCGTGCCGATTATGATCGGCATTCTGCTGGCGATGATCCCGTCCATCCTCACTTCACTCGCCGTGGTGCGCGAAAAGGAGTTGGGATCGATCACCAACTTCTACGTGACGCCAATCTCGCGCACCGAGTTTCTGCTCGGCAAGCAATTGCCCTATATCGCGCTGGGCTTCGTCAACTTCTTGTTGCTCGTCGCGCTCGCGATCGTGCTCTTCGGCCTCAGCATCAAGGGCAGTCTGATCGCGCTATTGCTCGCCGGCCTTCTCTACGTGGCCGCCACCAGCGCCGTCGGCTTTGTCTCCTCGGCGCTGACCCGCTCGCAAACCGCGGCCGTATTCGGCACCGCCATCGTCATCATGGTGCCGGCGGTCGAATTCTCAGGGCTGATGCAGCCGCTCGCCAGTCTAGAGCCAGTGGATCGGGCCATCGGCGCGCTTTTTCCGACCTCGCACTTTAACCAGATCAGCACCGGCGTTTTCGCCAAGGGCCGCGGCTTTTTCGATCTCGCGAGCGAGCTCGCGGTGCTCGCACTCTTCTGGCTCGTCTTGTTGGCGATTTCCATTGCGCTTCTACGCAAGCAGGAGCGCTGAGATGAATTGGCGCATCGTCCTTGCTCTGGCGCTGAAGGAATTGCGCAGTCTCGCTCGCGACCGTTTCCTGCTCGGTTTTGTCATCTACGCCTTCACCGCTTCGATTTATGTGCAAGCCACCGGCAATGCGCAGGATATCCGCAACGCCAGCATCGTCATCGCCGATGAAGACGGCTCCGAATTGTCACGCCGCATCGCGGGCATGTTGCCTCGGCAGCACTTTCGCCAACCCGTCATGGTCACGCCCGGCGAACTCAGCGCTCTGCTGGAATCCGGCGAGGCGACATTTGCGCTCGACATCCCGCCCCGGTTCGAGGCCGAACTGCTCGCCGGGCGACGCCCCAGCATCCAACTCCTGATCGACGCCACCGCCATTTCGCAAGCCGGCCTCGGCGCCTCTCATATCGCCGCCAGCCTCAACCAGGAGGTCGCCGACTTCTTGCGCGCACGCGCGCGCCCGCCGCCCCGCACCCCGCCTTTTGAATTGCGCGCCGCCTTCAATCAGGGGCTGGTCAGCACCTGGTTCACCGGCGTGGTCGAACTCCTCGACACCACGACAATGCTTGCCATCCTGCTCGCCGGCGCGGCCATTGTGCGCGAGCGCGAGCACGGCACGCTTGAGCACTTGCTGGCCATGCCGGTGCGCCCCGTTGAGATCATGACGGCCAAGACCCTTGCCAACGGCGCCGTTATTTTAGCGCTCGCGGGACTTGCACTCGTATTCGTCGTTGAAGGCCTGCTCGGCCTTGAACCGGCAGGCTCTGTGCCGCTCTTTCTCTTGGGCGTTGCAAGCTATCTTTTCTTTGCCGGCAGCTTCGGCATTTTCCTCGGCACAATTTCGCGCTCCATGCCGCAATTAGCGCTGATCTTCATATTGGTGGTGTTGCCGATGAACCTCTTGTCGGGCGGCAACACCCCACTTGAAAGCATGCCGACCTGGCTCCAGACGGTGATGCAGGCCTCGCCATCGACGCACTATGTCGCCATGACGCAGGCGATCCTGATACGCGGCGCTGATCTTTCGATCGTGTGGCCCCACTTTGCCGGCACGCTCGGCATTGGCGCGCTTTTCTTCGCCTTCAGTCTCTTCCGCTTCCGCCGCTTCCTCGCCTCCCAAGGGTAATCGCAGGCGCCTATGCCGGCGCAACCACACGCGGGGGCGTATCGGCGCCTTTGCGGAAGATCATCCACACCAGATAAGACGACATGATCGCCCCGCCCATGCAGAAGACGGAAATATAGGCGTAGGAGAAGAAGAAGTAGGTGATGGCAAGCACAAGCGTCACCAGCGCGCCGAAGACACGCGCCGCGCGGTCGCTCGAGACAATGAGCGGCATGATGATGAACACGAGATAGAGCAGATAGGTTGCTTCGCGCGTCATCAGCGCGTCGAGCAATTGGGTGTCGCCATAGCTGATGGCGTTCGCGAGGAAGGTCGTCGTCAGCCAGCCCTCATGGGTAAAGTACGGGATATATTGCACCCCACCTAGCATCGCGCCGCCGACGGCGAAGGCGATGTAGAGCGGCCTCCGGCGCGGGGGTTCTAGGAAATAGACCGAGACCGGCACCCAGACCGGCCAAGCAATCCAGGAAAAGAACATGTAGGCGAGCGAGAAACGCTCGACCCAAGCCGCGTCGGGGCCGCCGCCGGCGACCCAAACCATGCCCTCCATCGCCTGCTGAAGTCCAAACAACAATGGAAGCGCACAGAGCGGCGCATATTTGGGCGCGACCTTTGCCGCTCGAACCACTGCGAGCCCGCCCAGTGGAATCAACAGGGCGGCGGCGGTGAAACTTGCTTCGGCTGAAAAGCACATGATGTTCTACCTCGCCAGCATCGAAGCCGCGCGTGCGTTCTTGTCAAGGCGCGGCGCCAAATGCGCGCGTCCGCGCCCACTTCGTGCGTATTTTTTCGAGGGGCGAAGGCGGCGCGTGCGTATGAACTTTTAGACCCTCACCACGCGAGAGCCGCCCATGAGCGATACCGCTGCCCCACCCGCCCAAGCGCCTCAAGCTTCAGAGCGCCCTGGCGGCCGGCTCATCTTTATGGTCGTCGGCGCGTTGATGATCGCCTTCGGCGTCGCCGCCGCCTTCGCGCCGATGCTCGCCACATTCGCCGCGAGCGTATGGTTCGGCGCGGCGATGCTGGCCGCCGGCGTCTCCGGCTTGGCGCTTTTAATCGTCGATTGGCGCGCCAAGGGCTTTGCGTGGCGCTTGCTCTGGTCGGTGGTCGCGATCCTCGGCGGAATCTGTTTGCTTCTACATCCCTGGCCGGGGGCGCTCGCACTCACCGTGATACTGGGCGCGGCGCTCATCGCACAGGGAGCGATCGCGATTGGACACGCCTTGGCGCATCGCACGCACACATCGTGTCCGTGGGGACGCATGGCCTTGGGCGGCGTACTCGCGATCGTTCTGGGCGGCTTGCTCATTTGGGCGCTGCCGCACTCAGGCATGATCGCGCCTGGCGTCTTCTTGGCGATCAATCTTATCAGCTTTGGACTTTCTCTCTTTGCAGCGGCGCCCGCGCGTCCGGCGCCATGAGGCTCGATCAAGCCCCGCGCAACTGCGTGCGCCGCCGGTTCATCGCAGCGCTCGCGTTGATGGCTCTTACGGCCTGCGCGCCCGCGCCGCAGCATGAGACCATGTTCGTCCAGACCGCTGATGGGGTCACGGCATATCTGGGGGTTGCCCCCAGCGCCCTGATCGCAACGCACGCGCCAAGTCACGCAGAGCGGCGCATGCATGCGGGCGAGGGCGGCGGCAACGCACATGTCATGATCGCGCTCTTTGACGCAAACACCGGCGCGCGCATCGAAGATGCGGCGGTCGATGCGACCTTGCGCGGCGAACGCCACCGCGGTGCGCGCCGGTTGCGGCTTGAGCCCATGCGCATTGAAGGCGCCCTCGCCTATGGCGGCTTCACGACACTTGCGCGCGACCGTTATCATTTGAGCATCGAGGCGCGCCGTCCCGATCAGGCAGCGGCGCGCCTGAACTTTGTCTATGACGCCGCCGCGCTGCCCTTGCCCGACTGATGCACAAAGAACTTGCCGCGGGCGAGCAAGTGAGGAACACGCGCAAAGAGGAGCGACCGTGACGCGAATCTGCGAAGATCAGAGTGCGCTGGGCGAGACTGCTCATGCCCTCAACCGGTCATGCCTCTGCCAAACGCTTGACGAGACCGCGCTCAGATCGGCGCTAGAGCGCGAGCTTGATGGCGACGCGCTGCTGGGCGACCGCCCCCACCTCTTCTCCAACGTCGCGGTGTTTGTCTCGCGTTCCGAAATCGAGACCATGGGCGAGGTCGTCGCCGCGATCGAAAGTCTGACGCGCCGCCCCGCCTATATCGCCGCGGCTCTGGCCTGGGCGCCTGCCGTAGCCCGCCGCGACTACGGGCCCCGCGGCGTGCTCATGGGCTATGACTTCCATCTCGGTGCGGCCGGCCCCGCGCTCATTGAGGTCAACACCAATGCGGGCGGCGCATTTCTGAACGCGGCGCTGGCGCGCGCACAGCGTGTCTGTTGCGAGGAAGCGCGAATCGCGTCGGCGCCGGCCGAACAATTCGAGGATACGTTCCTTGCCATGATCGAGGCGGAATGGCGCGCGCAGGGTCGCGCAGGCAGCCCCGCTTCAATCGCGATCGTTGACGATGATCCAAGCGCGCAATTCCTTTACCCGGAATTCCTGCTCGCAGCGCGGGCGCTCGAACGCCATGGCGTCGAGTGTATCGTGGCTGATGCGCGCGACCTTAAGTTCTCCGACGGGCGTCTCCGTATCGACGGCCAAGCGATCGACCTTGTTTACAACCGGCTGGTCGATTTTTCTTTGTCGGAAGCCGTGCATACGCCGTTGCGCGCGGCTTATGAATCGGGCGCGGCCGTGGTGACGCCCAATCCGCACGCGCATGCGCTCTTCGCCGACAAGCGCAATCTCACACTGATGAGCGATAGCGCTTTGCTCCGCGCGTGGCACGTGCCCGAAGCTGACATCGCAGCGCTCGCAGCGATCCCAAGGACTCGCCGCGTCACGTCCGAAAGCGCGCCCGGGCTCTGGGCCGAGCGCAAGCATTGGTTTTTCAAGCCGGCCCACGGTTATGGTAGCAAGGCGGCTTATCGCGGCGATAAACTCACGCAGCGCGTCTGGGCCGAGATCAGCGCCGGCGACTATGTCGCACAAACCTTTGCACCGCCAGGAACACGTGCGATTTTGTTCGACGGCGCGCACCAGGACCGCAAAGTTGATGTGCGGCTCTATACCTACGACGCCAAAATCGTGCTGGCGGCGGCCCGTCTCTATCAGGGGCAGACCACCAACTTGCGCACGCCTGGCGGGGGTTTTGCGCCCGTCTTCGTGATCTAGGCCGCTACAGCCAAAGCGACGAAGACCAAGCCGCAACGCGGGCCCGCGCCATCTCTGCCCTGCTTCATTTCGCGTATTTCTATCGCGAATGATTTCCACCAGGGCGTGAACGGCCCGCCCGCGTATAGCCAAGTGAGTCCGGCGTCCAGTTCGGGCAAGCCCTCGGCCCGTGGCCGCCAAGGAGGCGCCTCATGATCAAGTATCACCCGCTCCCCTATCTACCGACGATGTTCGGCGCATGCATGCTGTTTATGACCATCTATCTCGCGTGCCTTGCGATCTGGACCTTCATGCCGGAGCTTCCCACGCACGCACTGCTCTCGACCATCTTCCCCCAATTTGAGCTGCTCACTTTGCCCAGCTTCTTCTACGGGCTCATCGCCAGCGCCCTTTATGGCTGGTTCGTCGCCGTCGTCTTCGTGTTCTTCTATAATCTTTGGGGCGCTATTGCCCGTGTCGTGGTCGGCGGCAAGGACGCGCAGGAGAATGCGAGGGCTGGCGCGCGCTGACACGCCGCGCGGGCGGAGGGTTTATGCGACGCCAGCTTGCGGCGTGCGGTTAGCGGCGGGCGCCGGCCAGATGCAACGGCCGGTGACCTTCCATCCTTCCGGCGCGAAGGGACAAAGATGGAGCTCGCTGTGTTCGAAACTGAGCAGTGGGAACATGACGCATGCCTGCGCCTTAGTCCCGCTTATGAAGTGATTTGCGTGCGAGATGTTCTCGACGAAGGGTCCGCTCGCATGCATGCCAAGGCCGACATCATCTCATCGTTCGTCTATTCGCAGCTCGACGCGAGCGTGCTGGCGCATTTTGCGCAGCTCCGGCTCATTGCCACGCGCTCGACCGGGTATGACCATATCGACCTTGGCTATTGTCAAAGCCGCGGCATCATCGTCTGCAACGTACCAGGCTACGGCGACACGAGCGTGGCCGAACACGTGTTTGCGCTGCTGCTGGGACTTACGCGCAAGATCGCCGGCGCCGCCGAGCGCACCCGGCGCGGCCGCTTCGATCAGGCCGGTCTTCGTGGCTTCGAACTGAAGGGTAGGACAATCGCAGTCATTGGCGCCGGACGCATCGGCCGGCGCGTGATTGAAATCGCGCGGGGCTTTTCCATGGATGTCATCGCGGTCGATGCCCGCCCCGACGAACTGGCGGCACAGCGTCTTGGCTTTCGTTACGCTTCCCTCGATGCGGCGCTTGGCCAAGCCGACGTCATCACCTTGCATGTTCCGGCAACGCCGGAAACGTGGCGTCTTATCGCCGAGCGGGAATTTGCGCTGATGAAGCCAGGCGCGGTGCCCATCAACACCGCCAGAGGTTCTGTGGTCGATGCGGAGGCGCTGGTGCGCGCGCTCGCCGAGGGGCGCCTCGCGGGCGCTGGCCTCGACGTCATGGCGCAGGAGGCCCAGCTTCGCGACGAAGCCCAGATTTTTCGCGCTGGCGCCGCGACCAACGCCGACCTTAGATCCCTCGCCGCTAATCAATCACGCATTGCTGGGTTTTGCCAACGTGTTGGTGACGCCGCACAATGCCTACAATACGACCGAGGCGCTCGCCCGCATCATCGATACGACGCTGGCCAACATCGAGGCGTTTGCGCGAGGAGCGCCGCAGAACGTCGTCGTCGCGCCTTGACCTCGAACCCGGCGCTCGCGAACGCCCGCCCGCATGCACCCGCGTCTTCTCGAACCTCCCGGGAGGGCGCGGCATAGGCGCAACGCCCGAACCGTCCAGAAACGTCCCACCCCGCATGCGACCAGAGCTCTCTCGCCGGGAAGAGCTGCGTCCACGCGCGGGTGCAGGCAAGCAGGGCTGATGAAACGCGGCAAGGCTCCAGGGGCGATCCGATCCGCTGCGTATCAAGAAATAGGGAGCGGCAAGTCCCGCCGCTCTCACAATGAGGTCGGTCATGGATTGGCTAGCCAGCAATTGGGCGTGGATTATCCTGATCATCGCCTTTTTCGCCCTTCACCTGTTTGGACATCGCCATGGCGGGCATCGCCACGGCCATCGCATCACCCAACGCGCCGACGAGACGCCGGACGCGCACGCTGATCACGGCGGCCAATCGACATTGGACGCCGATCGCAGGCGCGGCTGCTAATCAGACGCCATCGCTCCATTGCAGCGCGTGGCGGTCACGAAGGACGACTAAACAGAGGAGCAACCCACATGTCGCACTCTCACGACGAGCGCTTCCCCGCTGCGCCAGCGGCACGCGCCGACATGTCGATCGATCTTGGGCTTCGCCGCTTTATGCTGGGCGTCTACAATAAGGTGGCGCTCGGACTTACGCTGTCGGGGGCGCTTGCTTACACAACAAGCATGATCGCGCCTGTGCGCGATATCCTGTTTCGGGTGACACCCGAAGGCTCTTTCGCCGGCTACACGCCGATTGGCCTTGCTGTCGTTTTCGCGCCGCTTGTCGTGCTCCTGGGCGCCATGTTCGTCATGCGCCGCCCGAACGCCAGCGGCGCGAGCTTCATATATTGGACGGTCGCGGCTCTCATCGGGGCATCGTTGGGGGTGCTCGGACTTGTGTACACCGGCGCCTCTTTGGTCTCGACTTTCCTGATCACGGCCACGGCGTTCGGCGCCCTTTCGCTGTTCGGCTACACCACGCGGATGGACATGTCGGGCTTCGGGAGCTTCCTGCTTGTCGGGCTCGTCGGACTGATCATCGCAACTTTCGTCCAGATGTTCTGGAATCCGCCCGGCTTTTCGTTCGTCGTCAGCGCTGCAGGCGTCCTCATCTTCGCTGGCCTCATCGCCTATGACACCCAACGGCTCAAGAACGCCTATTTTCAGCTTGGCGGCGATGCGGCCGCCTTGGGCGCGGCCACCTCTTACGGCGCGCTCAGTCTCTATCTCGACTTCATCAATCTTTTCCAATTCCTGCTCGCCTTCTTGGGCGAGCGACGGAGCTAACCTCGCTGAACCAATCGATGCGCCGCAACCAAGATCGCGGGGAGAGATCGGGCCGATTCAGGCCTCACCGCACCGGCGAAAGAATGGCTAGCGAACGCCCCTCTTCGGTTCAAGCGTCGCCTCCGGGGATCGTCGCGCCTCACGCGTATAGCTTGGTGGGTCCGCGCTTCGTCCCGGCCGATCAGCGCGTTGGGGGCTCGCCGCCGGGGCCAGGAGTTGACGACAAATGTCATTGCGGGAGCCTCGTCACAACGAACCTCGAAAAGGCGGAGCAGGCTCTCAAACCTCCTGGTTCATGCTCTTTTTTACGTCAGCAGCATTTTGGTTTGTGCGCTATCTCATCGTCGCGCTCTTGATTTTCGCATTGCTCGGCGCGCTTGCTCACTACGCCATCGTCGAACACGGCGTGCATCTGCTGGTGGTGTTGCCGTTGCTGATAGTCGCAGCGCTCCTCGTGGGCGTTTATCCTTTGTGGCGGCGCTCGCGATGAGTGAGGTGACGAGGACGAGCGGGCGCCAAGATCCAACTGCACCCCAGGCTCGCCTGCGCCCGGTCTCCTTCCCCGCCAGCGATCCGCCCGCTTTTTCGCCAAGTCAGCGGCGCAACACCAAGCCTCCAAAGAAGCCTACGGCTGCGGCACGAAGCCGTGAGAACCTGTGGGCCACGTTCGACTGCGCCGGGGCCGCTAGGGCGGCGTGCGTATAATCAGGATCAACATCACGCCAAGGGAGATGACGGGCATGCATATATTGAGTTCAGGAGCGGTGCTGGCTCTGGCGCTTAGCCTCGGCGGCTGCGCCGGCATGGGCCATGGCATGCATGGCGCCCATCACGATGGCATGATGGGCGCCATGTCGGGAGAGCATGGTCAAGCGAACTGTCCAGGCGCTCAGCAAAGCGAACTTGCGCCAGCGCCTGCGCCCTCCGGACAAGCACAGGGCGAGCATCAACACGCCGATCCGGCGCCAGCGGAATGCCCGCCAGTTGCCTCCGACCCGCATCAACATGGCGAGACGCCGCAGCCGAACTGACGCCTGCGGGTAGCTCCATGCGACAGCGGACGCGTGCTCATGGGCGCTGAGACGACAAGCGGCGTGTGTGCGCCAAGGCTTGCGTGCAGGCCTCACTCATTCTCGCATCTCGTCGAGAGCATCGCAGTGCTTGCCGAGGACGCCAGCATTGGCGAACCGACAAGCATGCGCGTTGCCGACATAATGGCGGTGATCGGCCGGCGCTCCTAGGCCCATTGCTCCTGGTGCTCGGACTATTCTCCATTTCTCCAGCCACCATATTGCCAGGCATGACTTCGGCTGCGGCGCTGGTAACGCTAGCTGTGTCTCTACAGCTGGCGTTCGGGGCGTCGCATCTTTGGCTGCCGCGCGTGCTCTTGCGCCTGAACGTCACTCGAGCATCCATTCGGGCGGCGACCGGCGACGGGCTGCGCAAGTGGGCGCGTCGGCTCGACCGTGTGCTTCAGCCCCGTCTGGTCTTTCTGTCCGAGACGCCGTTCGCCAACGCAGCGGGGCTTTTGTGCGCGCTCGCGGCGATCGCGACCTTGCCGTTGAGCTTAATTCCTTTGGCCCCGCTGATCCCGGGTCTTGCCATAACCCTGCTGGGCCTTGGGCTCTTTGCACGCGACGGCTTCCTGCTCATTCTGAGCGGCGTTCTCATCGTGGCGGCCATGGGTGCTGCGCTGGCAGCCGCGCTGTCCGTGTGAGTCCGAGGCGCTTAGTCCAAGCAAACAAACGAAAACGGCAGTCACGCAGGCGCAAGCAACGCCGCCACGCTGATTGCATTGGAAGCGTGCGGCACGGTGTCGGTCGAAACGACGCGCTCGCAAAGGCTCAAGAGCTCGGCGTAAGACTGATCGGCAAAAAGCGCATGCACGGCGACACAAACCGGCTTTGCCATGCCGGCCACGGTCAACTTGCGCGCGGTCTCGATCATAGTGCGGCCCGAGGAGACGATGTCATCGACAAGAACCGCACGCCTGCCGCGGACATTAGACAGATCGGGCAGATCAATGCTCACGTCGCGGTCGCCGCGGCGAGTCTTACGCGAAACGATGAGCGGCGCACCGGCTCGCCCGGCGACCGCCGCAACCCATTGCTCGCTTTCTTCATCTGGCCCCACGACAAGAGGGTCGCTCACATTGTCCTTGATCCAATCGGCAAGGAGCGGCGCTGCATGCTCTACGCGCGTGGCGATGGTGAATATTTCGCCCAAGTCGCGGCGCCGATGCAGATGCGGATCGATAGTGATGAGCCCGTCAAACGATCGCGACAAAAGCCGAGCGAAATGCACCGAGGAAATCGCCTCGCCGTCCTTGAACCTTTTGTCCTGGCGCATGTAGGCCAAATAAGGCGCGATGAGATTGACGCGCGCCGCGCCCATCTCGCGCGCAGTTTCGGCGGCGAAGATAAGGCTCAGAAACTGCTCGTCCGGCCGCGCTAACGTGCAGACAATCTCAACCTCGCGGCCCTCGACTGCCGAGAGAAGCCGAACATAGGCTTCGCCATCGGGAAAGCGGCGCGTCTCGAGTGCGCCGAGTTCGGCGCCGGCCGAGAGAGCAAGCGCACGGGCGATGGTCTCGTTTCCGGGCATGGGGAGGTAAAGGCGCGTCACGTTCAAGCCTCGATTTCGAATATGTCTGGGTTGGCCGCCGCATAGTCGAGCGCATAGGCGAGTTGCCCAGGTGCTTGGGCGTGCACGGTCACAAGCGGGGCCCCGGCGACGACGCCATCACCTAACCGCACATGCAACACAATTCCGGCGGCGGGATCGTCGGGCGCGCCCGCGAGCTTAGCGAGGCGGGAGATCTTGCGATTGTTGATGTTGGTGAGAATGCCCGAACGGGCCGCCGCCCACGGACGCGTGAGCGGCGCGCTCGGAGGCGTCCGCATGCCGCCCTGCGCTTCGCAGATGGCTTGAAACTTCGCCCAAGCGCGCCCGTCGACGAGCGCAGCGCGCGCCAACGCATACCCTTGTCCGTCAGGCGCCGTTCCTGAAAGCTCAAGCACCGCGCCCGCGATCGCGAGCGCCCGCTCGCGCAAATCAGGTGGCGCATCCGCGGCGCCGACAAGCACGGCGACCACGTCCTTGGCTTCGAGCGCCGGCCCGATGCCGCGACCAACAGGCTGCGCGCCATCGCTCAATACAAAGCGTGTCTTAAGACCGAACGCCTCGGCGACGGCCGTCATGTGCGCGCTCAGATCGCGCGCCGCCTCCTGCGTGCGGATCTTCGCGGTGAGCCCCACAGGTAGATCGAGCACGACGTGACTGGCGCCTGCGGCGATCTTTTTGGACAGGACCGAAGCGATGAGCTGACCTTCGGTGTCGATATCAAGCGCGCGCTCGATGCGGATCAGCACGTCATCGGCTGGCGAGAGGCGCACGGCGCCGCCCCAGGCGATGCAGCCGCCTTCGGCCTCGACGACGCGGCGCATAGCGGCGATATCAAGATCGACGGGCGCCAACGTCTCCATTGTGTCGGCCGTGCCCGACGGCGAGGTGATCGCGCGCGAAGAGGTCTTGGGCATGATGAGCCCTAAGCTCGCCACGATAGCGACCACGATTGGTGTGGTGCGATTGCCAGGAAGGCCGCCCACGCAATGTTTGTCGACCACCATCGCCGAAGGCCAGGAGAGGCGCTCGCCGACTTCGACCATGGCGCGCGTGAGCGAGGTGATTTCATCGACATCGAGCGGAAAGGCCGAGCACGCGGCGATGAACGTGGCGAGATGAATATCGACGTAGCGTCCAGCGGCGATATCGCCGACGATGGCGCGGAAGGCGCGCTGATCGAGGCGGCCGCCATACATGCGCCGTCGCACGTCAGCAAGTGAGTCAAGCGGCGGCGCATGACTGACGGCGATGTGTTCGCCGTCGGCCGCGGCCAGGCGCTTCCAGGCGGCCTCCGACAATCCGGCTTCGTCGAGGCCCAGCCAGTCGTTCTCGACTTGATAGAGCGTTGCGATCACCTGCCGGTCGCCGGCGCTCAAGAGCACGCGAGCGCGTGCGGAAAGTCCTTCGGATTTGCAGACGTGGCAATCGGTGCGCATCAACACGATCGCGTCGTCTTGTGAGAGAAGCTTGAGACGCTTGGCCTTAAGGTGCGAAGCGTGTTCGCCCTCCCTGGTCGTTGGCGCAGCGCTCATGCGAGTTCGTACCTGCGCTGATCATCGACAACCGCCGCATCCCAGCCGAGTTCGCGCGCGATACGCACGCGCAGCGCATCGGAAGCCGCCGGCTCGCCGTGCACTATGAAGGTGCGGCGCGGCGGCTTTTCAAAGCCGCGGAGCCAGCGGATGATCTCGCCGGCGTCGGCATGGGCGGAGAGTTCAGGCAGATTGGCGATCTCGGCCCGGATTGAAACCCATTGGCCAAACATCTTGAGTTCGGTTTCACCAGCAAGCAGACGGGCGCCTCGCGTGCCGACGGCCTGATAGCCGGCAAACAGGATCGTGTTCTTGGCCTCGGGCCCGAACGCTTTGATGTGGTGCACGACGCGCCCGCCGGTCGCCATGCCGCTGCCGGCAATGACAATCTTAGGCATCGGATTTGACACAATGGCCTTGGAGTCTTCGACATCGCGCACATAGGTGGCGATGGCGCAGGATTGTTCGCACGTCTCGGCTGAAAAGCGGTGGTCGTCCAAATGACGGCAGAGGAGTTCGGTTGCGTTGATCGCCATCGGACTGTCGAGAAAAATCGGCACCGAGCTGATGCGACCGGCGCGCTTCAGCATCCACAGATGATAGAGCAGGACCTGAGTACGCCCGACCGCGAAGGCGGGAATGACGACCGTCCCGCCGCGGCGCACCGTCCGCTCCACCACCGCGCCCAAGGCTTCCATCGGATCGTTTTTGGGATGGATGCGATCGCCATAGGTCGATTCAACGACCACATAATCGGCCGCGTTCACCGGCGCGGGATCAGGCATGAAGACGTCATCGTAGCGTCCTAGATCGCCAGAAAATACGATGCTGCGCCCTTGCCAATTGAATTCGACCGTGGCCGCACCGAGGATATGGCCGGCACGGCGAAGTTGCATTTTGGCGCCGCCTTCAACGCTTGTTTCCGTCTCGAAGGCGATCGGCTTCAATTGCTTCAGCGCGCGCTCGGCGTCGCGCACATTGTAGAGCGGAAGCGCGGGCTTATGCTTTGTGTGGCCTCTACGATTTGCGTATTCGGCGTCGTTCTCGGCTATTCTGGCGCTATCCTTCAACAGGATGTCGCAGAGATCGGCCGTCGCGGAGGAACAATGGACGGGGCCGGCAAAGCCATCGCGCACGAGCTTGGGGAGATAGCCGCTGTGGTCCAAGTGCGCATGCGTCAGCACCACCGCGTCGATCGACTCCGGCGGGACCGCGAGCGGCGCCCAATTGCGCTCGCGCAGGACCTTGAGCCCCTGGAACATGCCGCAATCCACCAGGATGCGCCGGCCGTCCGCCTCCAAGAGGTGCTTTGAACCGGTGACCGTTCCCGCAGCGCCGAGGCTCGTTAAAGTCAAAGTCATATCGTTGGCTTCTTTCTACTGAGGTGCAACGCGCAGAACATTGGGGTCGCCGCGTCCGTCGAGTGCGGTCAGTTCGACCTCGGACAAAAACTCCTCGCGACCACAGCCGAGGATGCGAGCTGCGGCCTCAAGCGCATGCGCCCAGGTCGAGTGGTTGGCGAACAGCATGCCGAATACGTCGAGCGTGCCGCCCCGATTGATGAAGCCAAGCGCGCTGGTGCGTGAAGGTCCGGCGTCGAGCGGGCGCAAGGCCCCAAGCATGGGCTCTGGGCGAGTATGGGTGAGAAAAACGCGCGGCGTCTCCTCCGGGAAGAAATGTCTGCGCTGCACCTCGCTCGCGGCATAGGCCGTTTCGATCTCGTCGCGCCCGGCGCGGAAGCGGCCAGGCTCCAAAAGCGCGGTGACGCACGCCGAACGGCCACGCGCCATCAAGCGTTCGCTCGCACGTAGAGCTTCCGCTGTTTGATAGGCGCCAATCGCGACGAATTGGAGGTCAGCCTCTCTAGGGTCGCCGAGGAGAAGTGCTGCGCCATCAGCCACGGCTTGTTGGGCGCGCGCCCCGCTGAGCAATCGAGCCACAGCGCGCTTGGGCGTCACGAGGCACGCGATTTGACCATGCGAGGCGTAGACGCTGCGAAGCGAGGCCGCCGCGGAATTGGCGTCGATCGGAAACAGCACGCGCGCGGTGTCCGCCATTTCGCACAGAAGCGCCTCGGGCAAGGTCGGATCCTGGTGCGATTGTTCGTTCTTGGCATTTTCCCAGGTGTGCGACGTGGCGATGAGCGCCACCGACAGCCAGCGCGGCGGCGCGCCGATCTCACGTTGACGGCGGGCAAAGATGATGTCTTGGCGCAGCGCCCCCAGCATTTTCATGGCGAAGGCTTCGTAGCTCACGGCGAGATTGAGCCCGCCTTTATTGCCGAGCGCCGCGCCAATGACTGCTTCCTCATTGAGCGCGGTAATGACGGCGCCGTCCACCGCTTCCGGTGCGCCCGGCTCGGGCGCATTCACGCGGTGGCGCAACAAATCGAGCGTTGCGCCCATGTGATTGCTTTTCAACTCGTCAGGATTGCCGACACGCACGCGTAGATCCGGATTGGCTTTGACGATCTCAACGAAAAGTGCATCGAGCGCCTCCATGGCGCAACTTGCGCCCCCTTCGGGCGCCCAAGCCGGCTCAGGCAAAACCGGCGATGGGATAGACCTCGCTGTCAGCGGATGGCGGCTTTCGCGCGGCCGCTCTTGCGCATCGTGGACAGTAAACGCCTGCGCCGCCGCGTCGAGTTCAGCTTTCGGCACAAAGAGAGCGCGCGCGCCCTCATTAAATTGCCGCCGCGCCTCGGCGTCGGCGCGAGGATTTCCGGCAAGCGGCAGGTTGTGCGCGCGATTTGTGCCCGCCCCCGGAAAGCCATAGCCCTTGACGCAGCGCGCGATCACATAGGGAAGCCGCGCTGGATAGGTCCGTTCCGACATAGATGTGAAATGCATGAGCGCGGATTCGGCTTCGATGATGGCCGAGGCGTAGGCAAGCGGATCGTGACCGTCGATGATGATGGGATCAAAACCGCTTAGCCGCAGATGCTGAGCGAGCCACTCAGCGCCTCCCTCCTGGCCGATTTCGGTGCGCTGCTCGATGCGCCTGCCATTGAGGATCATGACGGGCACGACAAAGCCGCTGTCTTCGGCGCGCCACCAGCGCGGCGACCAGTCGGAGCCACGCTGTTCTTCGAACGCTCCATCGCTCAAGAACGCAACCAAGCGCTCGCCCGGCAAAGGCATATGAACGTATTGGGTTTCGGCAAAACCCAGATAGCCGCCTTCGGAGACGCCGCCTGCGGTGTGCGGATTGACGTGACTGCCGAGCGGTGCCGCTGGGCGCCCTTCTGGCGTCAACGCATAAGAATAAAAGTCGGCCGCGAGCCGCGAGAGACCAGCTTCGCTGCGCCCGTAGCGCCCGTGTTGGGCGGGAGATACATCCTCCAAGAGCGCGTTGACCGCTTCGATCGCGGCCACGCAATGGCCCTGCCCCAACACCCAGGCGCGCGTCTGCCCGGTGAGCGCGTTGGCAAGATGATAGCCGACAAAGGCGATGGCTGCGTTGAGCGAACCGCCCATATGGCCTTCGGGCGCTGCCTTAAAAGCGTCCGCGGCCAAGTCTGCGCCGCTGAGATCGACGCGCGTGGCGTAACTCATGTGCGCTACGGTCCACAACGCGGCGCTGGCGAGGCGGTCAGCGGCCGCGCACAAGGCAAGCGCCCCGTCGCGATCAGCCAGCGCCCCGTCCATCCAGTGGCGCGCGACAAGGTTTTCGATTTTCGCGACGGTCTCGGGCCGGTGGCGGATGACGCCATACCCCTCCCGCCATGCGTCGCTAGCTGGTGCTGACACGACAATGATCCGCTTGGGGCCGGCGCGCGCCCTTCTTCTCGCCATCAACCAATACGCACGCCAGCGTCCGCGCCCTGACACATGGGTGTGCGTCCAAATTAGCTCATCGTCGCCAGCGCGGCGCGGGTCTCACGTGCGATGACGGCTTCTTCGTCGGCGGCGCGCGCCTCGATGATGACTTGCGCGCCGTCGCGCGAAATCACCCCCGCGCCCGCCTCGTTGCGCGCCCGATCGAGGTCCACGCCCATAAAACTCAGGCCCTCGCATATCGCCGCGCGCACGCGCGGCGCGTTCTCGCCAATGCCGCCGGTAAACACCACCCGGTCGACGCCGCCCAGAACGCCCGCAAGACCCGCAAGCCAACGCCGACCTGTCTGGCAGAAGAGTTCCACCGCTTCCGCGGCGCGGGGGTCTGGCGAAACCAACAATTCGGCCATATCTGCGCTCACGCCCGAAAGGCCGAGCAATCCTGATCGGCGATTGAGAAGATCCTCGACGTCCTCAAGAGAGCGGCCGGCGCGCAGCAGGTGCAGCACAGCGCCAGGATCGATGTCTCCGCTTCGCGTCGCCATCGGCAAGCCCGAAACGGTTGAGAATCCCATCGATGTCTCGATGCTGCGCCCGCCCTTGATAGCGGTCATTGAGGCCCCGGCGCCCAAGTGCGCGACCACGATGCGCTCGCGGCCGGTATCGACGCCCTCGCTCTGCAACGCTGTCAGGATCGAAACAACCGACAGCCCATGAAAACCGAACCTGCGGACGCCCGCGGCGAAGAACTCACGCGGCAGCGCCATCATCGCCGCCGCCCTGGGCAGACTGGCGTGGAAGGCGGTGTCGAAGCAGGCGACATGCGGGCGGTCGGGCCAGCGCGCCCGGGCCGCGGCGACGCCCGCAAGGTTGGCGCCTTGGTGCAACGGCGCCATGGCGGCGAAATCCAAAAGCCTTGCCTCGACTCCGCCCCCAAGCAGAGTGGGCGCCACAAAGTCGACGCCGCCGTGGACCACACGGTGGCCAATGGCGTTAGGCTCGATCGGCGGCAAGGCGTTGAAAAGCGCCTCAAGCGCCTCGCCATGATCGCCGGCGCGCGATGGTTCAATCGTTTTCATTTTGCCCGCGCGCCCGATTGTGAGTTGCGGGTCCTCGCGCCCAATGCCGCTCAAATGCGCACGCCATATGACATCGGGCGCAAAACACGCAACGCGGACGCTCGAAGAGCCACAATTGACCGTTAGTATCGGCATCACCGTTAGGTCGCCTCACTCAACGAACGCGGTCATACAACGACGCAACGAACGCTTTGCGCCCCGGAGCGCAATCGCGCCGGCCGTACCGCGATCGCCGAAGGCGAGCCCTTTCGATATAACGCAAATCCAGCAAGCTCTCCCGTTCACATCTCCGCTCTATTTGGCTGCGTTGTTGAGCGGCGCTATCTCCCGCGACCGTTGTTGGTTCAGAGGTAAAACCATCAACCCCGCTCTGCCCGCGCAGGATTCTAGATTGCATCGATAGCTTGACGAAGCAACGTTTGCACTGTCGCCGCCACTTCCGCCAATGTCGGATTTTGCACGGCTTGCATCGACTTAACCGGATCCACCGCCGCCACCTCCACCGATCCTGCCGATGCTTGGCGGACAATAACGTTGCAAGGCAACATGACGCCGATTTTGTCTTCCACTTGCAGTGCACGGCTCGCATGATGCGGATTGCAGGCGCCCAGGATAACGTACGGTGCAAGGTTCGCACCGACCTTTGCTTTCAGCGTCTGCGCGACATCAATTTCCGAGAGTATCCCAAATCCTCGTTCCGCGAGCGCGGCCTTCGCACGGGCGACAACATCAGCAAAAGGCGCGTTTACGATCCTGGCAAAATAATAACTCATTTGCGTCGCCTCGTCTCGTTCGGGGGCCGCGTGTTGCAGTCCTGTGCTTGCTTATTTGGAACGCGCCAACGGCATTTCCAGCTATAGCGGAGGCGCTTCAGCGCGGTGGGCCGAAGGGCTTCGGGCCGCCGTCAGAAGCGTTCCATCTCGGCGGAAAGCAATTCGCGCGCGCGATGCACGCGATATTCAAGCGACTTCACTGAGCAGCCGAGCGTTGCGCTAGCGGCCGCTTGCGATAGACCGTCGACGGCTGTGAGCATCAGCGCCTCGCGCAGATGTTCGGGCAGGGCCGCCAGCGCCTGGCGCAGTATGCGCACTTCTTCGCGGCTTATCGTTTCCGCCTCGGGCGAGGGCGCGTCGTCGGCGACGCGCAGGTCCTCACCTTCGGGACACTGTCCCCAGAAACCTCGGCGGGTCGCGGCGCGGCGCGCCGCGTCCCGGCATTTGTTCAATGCGATCGCGTGGAGCCAGGTCTTGAACGAACGGTCTGGATCGAAACTCGCCATTGCGCCCCAGGCCGCGACGAAGGCTTCTTGAACGATATCGCTCGCCGCGTCGGCGTCAGCGAACCGCCGGCGCACAAAGCGAAAGAGATCGTCCTTATGGGCGCTCATGAGCGCGCTGAACGCGGTCCGATCGCCTCGCTGGGCCCGCGCAATCAAATCATCGAAACCGCCGATGAACGCGACGCGGCGCGACGGGGAACGGACCTGCCCCGGCAGCGCTGAAGGCTGAGCCGCAATGGGTTTCATGATCGCCTCGCTGGCCGAGAAGAACGCGGCCCCATGACAAGGTCGCGCCTAACTTGCATCCGTGCTTTGCTTTGGATCAAGTCCCTGCATTTGCGCCTTGGGCGTCTCGTCCTTGCTTCGGCGGAGCCCGATGGGCTAGCTCTACCCAGGGCGCGCGCCGCCGCGCGCGTATAGAAGAGTGTGATCGCCCGGAGGCTTCCCTGACCGACCTTGATCGCCAACTCGCCGCTTTGGGCCGGGTGGACATCGACACAGCATTGGACGGGCTGGAGAGCGACGTCTGGGCCCGAATTGATGCGCGCGCGCGGTCCCGCGCGAGCGCCAGCGCCAGCAGCGCTGTCGCGGGCGTTTGCGCCTTTGTCTTTTTGGTCAGCTCGGCCATTGGCGTATCGACCGCCGCAGCATCGGCTACGGCGGCGCTTGGACCGTTTGCGCTCGATCAGCCCTATGCGCCCGCCACCGCAATCGCCCGGTAAGTCATGTTGAAGGCTTGGAAGCTGCTTGTTCTCGCCGCCATCGTCGGGTTCGGCGCAGGATTGGGAGGCGTGTTCGTCGGCGCAAGCCTCACGCGGGCCGATCCTCATCGAGACACTCTCGACGCAGCGGTTCATCGCGAACTTGATCTGACGCCCGAACAGGACCGAAGGTTGGAGGCGATTGAAGCTGGTTACGCCGCGCGCAAGGCAACGCTTGACGCAGAGCTGCGCGCGGCCGCGCGCGACATAGCCGCGGCCGTCGCCGAAGACCACGCCCAGAGCGAACGCCTCAGCCAGGCGATTGATCGGTTTCACAATGCCATGGGCCAGACGCAAAGGGACGCCATCGCGCACGTCTTCGAAATGCGCGCCGTCCTCGATCCCGATCAACAGACGCGGTTCGACATGATCGTGCGCGAAGAATTGCTCCGCGGCGTCGAAGAAGAATAAACGGAGGCCACAGCTGTCGCGAGGCGAACGGAACCAAAGCTGGCGACCGGTGCGTATGGGCTTTGGCGCAGCGGCTGCGGAAGGATGGCCCGCACCCGTGCTTTCGTAAGACTGCAGCGTCACCGGAAAGCCTGGTTCATTCTTGAAGCGCCCTTTGAGAGAAAGGACGCTGCCAAGCCGCAATTATTACAGGCAGCCCCTCTGCGACCGATTGCGCGCCCCGCCCGCCGATTTTTCGCCGACCCGAGAGGAGCCAATCACGACGCCGTTTGGCGCTTGCTCATCCGTGTTCCGCACGCACGGGGTTGGGCGGCGGACATTCGCAATCGCCAAAGCCGTGGATGACGCACACGGCGCAGAGTCGCAGCACCAGAGCGCGTAGCCGCGCCCTCGCGCGGTGTAAGCGGACGGTCAGCGCGTTGAGGGTGAGGCCCAAGTTCGCGGCGACACTCGCTCGATCCCGGTCCTCGATATCGATGGCTTTAATGAGCGCCGCGTCGTTTTCCGGAAGGGCGTCCAGGAGCACCAGCAAACATGCGCACGCAGCGCGGTCCGCCTCCGTTTCGGCTGCGAGAGAGCCCAGGCCTTCGGCCGGCGCCTCGCGGGCCCGTTGTCGGGCGAGGCTGCGATAGTGATCGGCGATGGCCGTCGCCAGCACCCGGGACAACCAGGTACGGGCCGCGCCGCCCTCCTTCAGATCGCCGGCGCGCTCCAAGGCGCGGGTGCAAAAAGCCTGCAGCACGTCGTCGGCGTGACTTGCATCGCCGAGCCTGGAGCGGAGGTGCGCGCGGATTGTCTCAAGGCCTGCTTCAAGTGCGCGCCGCACCTCCGTTTCTGGCATTTCGTTTGGGTCACGAGCCATGGGGCAGATCGCTTCTTCCGGAGAGAACTCTTGCGGCTAACCAGGCGGAAGCCAAGCCCCACCCGCAACGGGCCTCAGACCCGTAACGAGCCCAGACGCAGAGAGTTTGCAATCACCGAAACCGACGATAACGCCATCGCCATGGCCGCAATCATCGGCGAAAGCAGCGCCCCTGTTAGGGGATAGAGAACGCCTGCGGCGATCGGAATGCCAGCGACGTTGTAGGCGAACGCGAAGAATAGATTTTGACGGATGTTGCGCATCACCGCTCGCGAGATGAAGCGCGCGCGGACAATGCCGCCAAGATCGCCGCGCAGCAGTGTCACGCCCGCGCTCTCGATCGCCACATCAGTGCCACCGCCCATGGCGATGCCAACATCGGCCGCCGCAAGAGCCGGCGCATCGTTGACGCCGTCGCCCGCCATCGCCACAACGCGCCCTTCCCGCTTCAGCCGCTCGACAATTTGCGACTTGTCCTCCGGCAGCACTTCGGCCTCGATCTCATCGATGCCAAGGCTGCGCGCCACCGCCTCGGCCGTAGTGCGATTGTCGCCGGTCAGCATGACAAGCCGCATGCCTTGCATGCGTAAGGCTTCAAGCGCCGCCGGCGTCGTCGCTTTCACCGGATCGGCGATCGCAAATAGGCCAGCAAGCTTAGTGTCGATCGCAACATAGATCGCGGTCGCGCCGTTGCGCCGCGCCGCGTCCGCTTCGCTCTTCAAACCCGAGGCGTCGATGCCCTGTTCGTCTAGAAAGCGTTCGGCGCCGATCACGACACTGCGCCCCTCGACGACGCCGAGGACGCCCTTGCCGGTGGGCGAATCGAATTCTGTTGGCTCGACAAGCCCAACGCCGCGCGCCTGAGCTGCGGTGACGATAGCCAAGCCGAGGGGATGTTCGCTGCGGTTCTCAAGGCTTGCTGCAAGGCGCAGCATTTCGTCGAGATCGCCGCCCACAGCTGTGTGGATCGCTGTCACAGCCGGCTTGCCTTCAGTCAGCGTGCCGGTCTTGTCGAGCACAAGCGTATCAACCTTTTCGAACCGCTCCAACGCTTCGGCGTTCTTGATGAGGACGCCCGCGCGCGCCCCGCGCCCTACGCCCTGCATGATCGACATGGGCGTTGCGAGCCCCAGCGCACACGGACAGGCAATGATCAACACCGAAACCGCAGCGATCAGACCGTATGACAACGCCGGCGATGGACCGACAGCCCACCACACCAAAAAGGCGATCACGGCGACGCCAATAACCGCCGGCACAAACCAGCCCGAAACTTTGTCCGCTAGCCGCTGAATTGGGGCACGCGACCGTTGGGCCTCGGCCACCATCTGGACGATGCGTGAGAGCATTGTGTCAGCGCCGACGCGATCGGCTTCGATCACCAATGCGCCGGTTTGATTGAGAGTCCCGCCGATCACGCGCTCGCCGCCCTCCCGCGTCACCGGCATGGATTCGCCCGTTACCATGGATTCATCGATGGAGGAGCGGCCGTTGAGCACGATGGCGTCGACGGGGATTTTTTCACCCGGACGCACGCGCAGGCGGTCGCCCACGACAATCTGATCGAGCGGAACTTCTTCTTCGGCGCCGTCGCTCAGACGACGCGCCGTTTTGGGCGCAAGATCGAGCAGTGCACGAATGGCCCCGCCGGTGCGTTCGCGCGCTTGCAGCTCAAGCACCTGACCCAACAGAACAAGCACAGTGATGACCGCGGCCGCCTCGAAGTAGACAGCAACGAGGCCGTGCGCGTCGCGGAACCCCGCCGGAAAAAGCGAGGGCGCTAACAATGCGACGACGCTGTAGGACCACGCCACGCCGGTCCCGAGCGCGATCAAAGTGAACATGTTGAGATTGCGCGTCTTGAGCGAGGCCCAACCGCGCTCGAAGAACGGCCAGCCGCCCCACAGCACGACAGGGCTCGCCAGCGCGAACTGCAGCCAACCATTCCAAGCTGGCGGCACGAAACCATCGATACCAAGGAAGTGGCGGCCCATTTCGAGCGCCAACACCGGCAATGCGAGCGCGGCGCCGATCCAGAAGCGGCGCGTCATGTCGATCAGTTCCGGATTGGGTCCCGCGTCCACGCTGGGCATCATCGGCTCAAGCGCCATGCCGCAGATTGGGCATGAGCCTGGACCGGCGCGCACGATTTCAGGATGCATCGGGCACGTCCATTGCGCGCCCGCGGGAACGGTCGATGGATCGACGGGCGCTCCGCCGTGCAAAGCGTGGCCGTGCGGGCCATGCGTGTACTTGCCAGGATCCGCTGCGAACTTCGCCTTGCAGCCCGCGCTGCAGAACAGCACGTCGGCGCCATCGTGCCTGAGGCGGTGGGGCGTATCAGCTTTGACAGTCATGCCGCAGACCGGATCGATCAATGCCGTCTCCGCCGTCGGCGCTTCGTCAAGATCGTGGTGATCATGATGCGCGCAACAGCCCGGCGCGGCCGCAGCGTTCACATATTTCGCCGGCTCGGCGCCGAACTTCTTCTCGCAGCCGGTGCTGCAGAACAGCACCTCCTTGCCCTCATGCACGAGACGATGCGGGGTGTCTGGGCCAACCTGCATGCCGCAGACGGGATCGCGCGGACCGGCGACGCCGGCGTGACCGCTATGGGGATGGGTTTGATCGTTCATAGATACACAACGCAGCTGACTGCGCCTCTGGTTTCACTTGAATGCGAACCTGCACCTTCCCACAATAGGAAGGTCAACCGGAAAATTTGCGAGCAAAAGCAACGTGAATATCAGCCTGGCGGCCGAAAGGTCGGGCGTCTCCACCAAAATGATCCGCTATTATGAGAGCATCGGGTTGGTGGCGGCGGCTGACCGACGCGCCAACAATTACCGCGATTATGGCGACCAAGAGGTCGCCATGCTGATATTTGTTCGCCGCACCAGAGATCTCGGCTTCTCGCTGGAGGAAGTCCGCGCGCTCTTGGCTCTTTGGCGAGACCGGCGTCGTTCGTCGCGGGAAGTGCGCAAGTTGGCCGAAGCGCATCTCGCCAATCTCGACGCGCGCATGGCAGAGATGCGCGCGGTGACGCGCGCGCTGAAAAAGCTGGTTCACGCGTGTCATGGCGACGACCGTCCCGATTGCCCGATCATCGATGATTTGTCGATGCCGGCAAAGCAAGCAGGCAAAGCCAAGGCCGTCCAAGCTCGGGCAAGAAAATGACACGCGGCTCATCCCGCGCGTGGGCGTCAATAGTCGGTTCAGTTTGACGCCGGATAACTGGCGAACACGCGCCGCTCCGAGCCGAATGCGATGACGTCGAAAGCGTCGCGCGCGCCGGACGGCGTCTCCATCCCCGGCGAACCTGCCGGCATGCCGGCAACCGCGAGTCCGATCACGCCCGCGGGACGCTCTTCGAACAAGCGGCGAATGTCGACCGCGGGGACATGGCCCTCGATGACAAAGCCATCAATAGTGGCGGTGTGGCAAGAAGCCAGGTCATCGGGCACTTGCAAGCGCCGCTTTAGGGCGGGCATGTCGGCTTCATTGATCATGATGGTTTGAAACCCGTTCGCCGCCATCTGTTCGGTCCATAGGGCGCAACAGCCGCATCCAGCGTCGCGTCTGACCTCAAGTTGCCTCGCCTCCGCTCCGCGCGCACATGCGACGACCGCGCTACCCACTGCAAGCGCGACGCCGCTGAGAAGAAGTATCCGCCGGTTCAAAATCCGCACCCCTTGATCAGCGTCTTTGTGCCATGCACATCAGCGTCCATCCAAAGCCCGATGAGGTCAAAACCTTTTCCATCGCTCGACCGACCATTCTGCGCCAAACCCGCTTCATCTTGCGGCCAGCCAGCAATCGCATTGGACCGCGATTGGCGACTGGCGTGATCGCTCTAACTTCGCGCACTTGGAAATGCGGCGATAACAGACTGACAAGTTCGTTTCTGTCGAACCATTTCCGCAGCTGTCCGGGCTCCGGGGCTGGCACCGTGTTGTAGCGCTCCAATATGGGTCGATTTTGCGTGGCCAATATCAACAGGCCGCCCGGACGTAAAAGCGACGCCAACTTCGCCACGAACGCCTGCTGATCGGCGACATGCGAAAGCACCTCCAGGCTAACAACGACATCAAATCGCTCGCGTCCGAAATCCAACGTCATGAAATCGCCCGCGACGAACTCAACATTCGGTATTCTTTCGCGCGCTCGCCCGAGCACCGCTTCCGAGAGATCGGTAGCGGTGACGCGGCCGAAGGGCTTCAGATGCGGAGATAGCCAGCCGCTGCCGCAGCCAACGTCAATGAGATCAAGGTTGGTGCGGCCGAGCGCAGATAGCCACGAGAGAACGACCGATCTCTGATCTTGCGAAACCTCTGCGATCTTGCTTTCCCGATTGGCCTCATTCCAGCGATTCCAGAATGACGCCTGCAACGCAATCGGTTGATTCAAGGCCCTGCTCCTTGCCCCGCAGGCACTAAGCCCCTGGCCTTGAGTACGCAGCGCCGTGTCAAACCCCGCACGGGCGGCAAGTTTGAGTGTTTTAGGGTGATCGTGCGTATCTCAGTCGGAACCGATGAGTTGGAACATGACCCTAGATATTGACCGTATGCTCGCCGCCCTGCGCGACCGCCCGAGCGCTTCGGCTCTCGGTGAGCTAGAACCCCGTGTATGGGGTCGCCTCGAAGCCGAAAGCAGAGCTACGCGGGCCAGCGCTCCGCTGCGCTGGCAGGCGGGCGTGGCGGCGCTGATGCTGACCTTCGGCGTGTTCGCGGGAGGGGCGGCCGCGGCGCGCAACAGCGATTATTCGCCGTTCGCCGTGCGCTCGGCGTACGCGCCATCAACACTTCTGGAGGGCGACCGTTGAAGCTCACCGTGCGCGGGCTTTTGGTCACTGCCTTTATCGCATTTGCCGCCGGCTTTGGCGGCGTCTTGCTAGGCACGCTTGTGTTTGCAGCCGACACCAGCCCTCCTTCGATGCACGATGTCGTGCATCATCGCCTCCGCCTCAGTCCCGAGCAACTAGCCAGGATCGAAGATCTTGAAGCGCGCTTTGCGGCTCGCAAGCAATCTCTCGAACTGGAAATGCGCGCCGCCAACGCCGAACTCGCCGCCGCCATTCGCGAGGAACACGGCTATGGTCCGCGGGTGACCGCAGCCGTCGAGCACTTTCACGGCGCCATGGGCAGGCTGCAAACAGAAACCATCTCCCACATGTTTGCGATGCGTGACGTGCTGAGCGACGAGCAGAAGGCCATCTTCGATGACACCATCGTCGAGGCGTTGACCACCGCGCCGCAATGACGGGCGGCCTGCCCGAAGACGACGACGGCGCGCTGGCCGCGCGGGCGCGCGCGGGCGACGAGCAAGCTTTCGGCGCCCTGATGCGCCGGCACAAGGAGCGCGTCTATCGTTTCGTCCGCGCTTATGTCGCGGACGCCGAGGAGGCGTACGATTTGACTCAAGAAACCTTCGCGGCCGCCTGGAACGGGCTTAGCCGTTACGATCCCAACCGGCCGCTCGCCGCCTGGCTGAAGCGCATCGCGCTCAACAAATGCCGCGACTGGTCGAGGCGCCGTGCGGTCAGGCGGTTTTTTTTCGCCGCTGAAAGCATCGACGCCTTGGCTGAGGCGCCGACCGCAGCTGATGCGAGCGAGGAACGGCTCGAAGTCAATCTTCGTCGGCTTGATCTAGCGATCGCGGCGCTTCCGCTCGGTTTGAAAGAGCCGCTGCTGCTGACCGCGATCGACGGCATGAGTCACCAAGACGCCGCTAAGGTCCTAAACCTCACGGCTAAGGCAATCGAATCCCGGGTCTACCGCGCCAAGGCCGCGCTCGCACGCGCGCTTGCCAATGACTGACCCCGCTCAAACGTGGCGCGGCGCTGCGCGCATCGGGGCTGGTTGGGCCGTGTTCGAGGGCGCTGCTGGCGACAACTCACTGCACAGCCATCACGCAATCCAGGCATTCGCTGGTCCCAATGCCGCGCTCTTCAATGCACGCGGTGAACGTGTTCAGGGCGCGGGCATCATCGTGCCTGCGGACGCATCGCATCGGGCAGTTGCCGACTTCAGCTGCGCGTTTCTCTATATCGATCCCGACGCCCAAGCAGGCCGTCAGATCGCCGTCGCGCTCGGCGTGGGCGTGCGCGTTCTAAGCGCGGCTAAGGCCCAGGAATTGTCCGCCATCGTCGCGGCAACGCTTTCGGGTCAAACAGTCGATCCCGTCGCCGAATTCGCTGACCTTATCGGCGCGCAACATGCGCCCGCTTGCCCGATTGGGCGCATCCAGGACGCGCTCGCGGCATTTGAGCAAGCTAACCGAAACCTCTCTTCCGAAAGCCTCGCTCGCCACCTTGAGCTATCGCGATCGCGCCTCAGCCACCTCTTCGCCGAAGAGATCGGTATTCCGCTGCGGACCTTCCTGCTTTGGTCAAAACTGCGCCGCGCCTTCGCCGGCGTCACCGAGGGCCTCAGCCTGACGCAAGCCGCGCACGCGGGGGGGTTCGCCGATTCCGCGCATTTTTCGCGTACGTGCGTGCGCATGTTTGGCGCGAACCCGATTTCAATTACCAACGCCACTGCTTTCGACGAAGCGTAGCTGTTTCGTTCAAGCGCGCTCTTTCCAGGCACGCCATCAAGGCACGATTTGGAGACACTCGATGCGCGTTCTCATTCGCTTTTTCGCCTACCCCAGCATTATGGCCGCCGTATTCTTCATCACGCTCGCCGCCGCCCCCTCGCTGGAGGCTCCGTTTGTGCTGCCCGGCTTAACGCTTGCTGGCGTGATCTTGGTGGGCGCGCTTGAACGGATATCGCTCTATGAGCCCGATTGGGCCAAGAACCACGATGATCTCACCGCCGACATTCAGTACAACCTGCTTGGTGCGGCGCTTATTCAATCGAGCGTCTACTTCATCTATCCGTTAAGTCTGGAGATAGTCTCCTTGCGCCTTTGGCCGCAGGAAATCCCGCTCTGGGTAAGCGTGCTTGCGACCGGATTGATCATCGACTTCGGTCTCTATTGGATGCATCGCTGGAGTCATCGCGCGAAGCTGCTTTGGCGCTTTCACCAACCGCATCACAGCCCTGAACGGCTTTATTGGCTAAACGGCGAACGACGACACATTATCAGCGCCTTGCTGCTAGCCTCGCCCGGACTCCTGACCGCAGCCCTGCTCGGCCTTCCGCAGATCGCACTGGCGGCGTGGTTCGCGATCCTACCTGTGCACTTGGCGTTTCAGCACGCCAACATCGATTACACGCTTGGCCCTTTTCGCAGGCTGTTAGGCGTCGCCGAGATGCACCGCTGGCACCACAAGCGCGAATATGAAGACGCGCAAGTCAATTTCGGCGAAGTACTCCTGGTCTGGGACTGGATGTTCGGCACATTGCACGAAACGCCCGAGCGCATCGGCCGCGGCGACTTGGGTTTAAGCGATGCAACCTACCCGAAAGGGTTCCTCGCCCAACATGCCGCGCCCTTCAATCATAAACGCCAATAGCGGAGAAAGAAGTGGCGGCAGTTCGCGCTTCCATCGCCGCATATAGCGTTTGATTCGACTCCAATATTCTCTGTTTCACCTCGGGGAGCCGGTTTCGAACCAACTTTGAATAGCCCTCGACATTGGCCGCAATCACATCAAAGTGGCGGACCAAATCAGCAAAGCTCAAGTCGTCCGCGGGCAGGCAGAATTGACCTAGCCCTAGCTCACTTAACAGGAACTCATGCTTCGGTCCGTAACTTAAGGAGATACACGGCCGAGCCATTTTCAAACCTGCAATCAGCACGTGGTATCGGGAACCGACGACGACATCACAGGCCGCAATGTGAGTCATGACATCATCCAGGGTTTCTGCACTACATCTGCGATCGAGCCCGTCACCCAGCAAATCAGTCAATCGATCGCAAGCGCGCCTATCCGACGGCTCCGCAGGGAGCAACAGTACGCGCCATCCTTTGTGTTCGGCGTGGCGCACGAACTCGGCGAGCATATCGAGATAGGATGCTCCAAGCTGTTCATTGATCCTCCAGCCCCGATAAGACATGACGCCGAGGCCGACCGTGGGCGGATCCTGATCATGTTCTTGGGGTACATCAGGCGTCAGCGCAGCGAAAACGAGGTCACCCGCAACATTACTTTGAGATTCGTCGATGCCTAACTCCTGCATAAAGTCTTTTGAGCCAGCATCGCGATACGACCTGTAGCTCGCGCTTAATGCCGCGCTTTTCAAAAAGAAACGACTGAGGGGGTTCACTATTGGGCCGGCGCCAACGCACCAGAAGGCGACTTTCGCCCCTCTCAGACGCGCCGCCACGCACCAGCGAAATATCTGAGCTGGAAAGCCAAGAGGCCCGGTCCGGTAATCATCCAAAACGCCCGTACCAGGAAACAGAAACCAATCGTAGCGCGACGCAAGCCAGACGGCGCGGCCCCAATTGAACAATCCACTGGGAAGTCTCAGCAACGCGTTGTCCATTAGAGCAGGAAGCCCGCTCGGACGGTGAGCCAATCTGATCGCAGGGATGCCGAAACGCTCAGTAACCTTGGCCGGATCGGTACACACGCAATGAAACTCCGTGCCTGGCCACTGCGTGCGAAGCATATCCAGCGCGGCTGACAGCGATGCATCGTTGCCGAAGTTTCCGCTTCCGAACCCGCCGATAAGCGCGATACGATCAGGCGGCCTTGTTCTTTGGGGAGGCATGCGCATCATCCGATCTCATAAAGCGGGATAATTTGAATAAAGAGCTCAGCCGCGGGACAGAGCGTTGGGGACGTAAACCCTAGGGCCTTGGCGTTCGCCTAGCCCGGCGAGGCCCGCGGAGGGCGCGCTGAAGAATGATAGACGACGATGCGCCATTCACCGTTGCGCCGTTCTAAAACACTGGTGGCGACGCCCCGCCGCGCGATCGGTTCGCGGCCGCCCGCGGGGAAGGTAATCGCATAGGTGTAAACCTCGCTTGCGTAAGCGAAATTGCCGACCACTTCGACGTTGGTTTCGACCGTGCCGAAATCGAAGCTTTCGATTTCTTGCAGTTCGGGTCCAAGGTGATGGGAAAGATAAGTTGCAAAATCGCCTTCGACGCCGCCCTGTTCGAACACTTGGGAATCAGCCCAGAAATAGCGCTCGGCCGCTGCGCCATCGCGGTTTTCGACGGCTTGGCGATATCCAGTGAGCACAGCGCCAACCGCTGCCTCCTCGCCAGCGGGCTGGGCGGCGCCAGCCGTCGCCATTGCCCACACCGCCAACACAAATACGACCTGCTTCAACATAACCGACCTCCCCGCCGCCCAAAGACCACTTACATCTACGCGGCGGTGGGAGATTTCCCGCATCGCGGGGGGTGCGGCGCCTCGATCCCGCGCGGGATCGAGGCGCCAAGTGCGTATGTAAGGTGTTGCAGTCTTTCTCGAATATTGGAGCTAACGGTGCAAAAAGCGCTGGATCGTCGAACTCTTCTGAAAGCCGGCGGGGCTGGCGCGCTGTGGCTTGGCCTTGATGGGCTGTTGCCGGCCTGGGCTCAGACCGGCTCAAATGGCATCCCGCCAACGCTGACCACCCTTTCAGGCGCCGAGATAGCCCTGGCGGTTGGGGAAACACCGTTCACGGTCGGCGGGCGCACCGGTCACGCAATCACCGTCAACGGCGTCTTACCCGCCCCGCTGCTCCGCCTGCGCGAGGGCCAAAACATTCGTTTGGCGGTCACCAACAATCTCAACGAAGACACCTCGATCCACTGGCACGGTTTCTTGCTGCCATTTCAAATGGACGGGGTCCCGGGCGTCAGCTTTCCCGGCATCCGACCACACGAAACCTTTGTCTACGAGTTCCCGGTCCGTCAGGCGGGGACGTTTTGGTACCACAGCCATTCGGGACTGCAGGAAGCGTTGGGGCATTATGGTCCGATCATTATTGATCCCGCCTCGCCCGATCCGGTCGCCTATGACCGCGAGCACGTGCTGGTGCTCTCCGACTGGAGCTTCATGCATCCGCACATGATCCTGGCGCGGTTGAAGCAGAGCCCTGGCTATTTCAACTATCAGCGCACGACTGTTGCGGGACTTCTCTCAGGCGAAGATCGCATGAGCGCGGCCGACCGGCGCATGTGGGCCGAGATGCGGATGGACCCGCGCGATGTGCTCGACGTCAGCGGCTCGACCTACACCTATCTCATCAACGGGCACGGACCGGAAGAAAACTGGACCGGCATTTTCCGCCCTGGCGAGCGCGTGCGGCTGCGCATTATTAACGCCTCGGCGATGTCGATCTTCAACGTGCGCATTCCCGGGCTGCCGATGACGGTGGTGCAGGCCGACGGCGAAAACGTGCGCCCGGTCGAGGTTGATGAATTCCAGATCTCGGTCGCTGAAACCTACGACGTCATCGTCACGCCGCGCGACGACCGCGCCTACACGATCGTCTCTGAAGCCATCGACCGCTCTGGCTTGGGCCGCGCAACGCTCGCGCCGCGGCCGGGGATGAGCGCTGATGTGCCGCCCCTGCGCGAGGTCCCCAATCTCACCATGCGCGACATGGGCATGGATATGGGCGGCGCCGGCATGGGTGGGATGAACCACGACATGTCAGGCATGGCTGGCATGGACCATTCAGGCATGGACATGGGCGGGATGGCTAGCATGGACCATGGCGCCGCTGGCGGTCACGGCGACATGAATATGCGCGATCCCGAAAACGCGCCGCCTGATATGGCGGTCGGCGTCGGCGTGCAGACCATTTCGCCGGCGCCAGCGAACCGCATGGGCGAGCGCCCGGCCGGGCTCGAAAACGTCGATCACCGCGTGCTTGTCTATACCGATCTCATCTCGCTCGCGCCCAACCGCGATCGGCGCGCGCCGTCGCGCGAAATGGAGATTCATCTCACCGGAAATATGGAACGCTTCATGTGGGGCTTCGATGGGCGGCGGTTTAGCGAATTGGTTGAGCCGATACGTTTCGAGCGCAATGAGCGCGTGCGCGTTACGCTCGTCAACGACACGATGATGTCACACCCCATTCACTTGCATGGCCACTTCTTCGAACTGGTCAACGGCCACGACGGACATCAGCCGCTGAAGCACACCGTCAATGTGGCGCCCGGCGGCAAGGTGACATTCGATCTGACGGCCGACAATCCAGGCGATTGGGCGTTTCATTGCCACATGCTGCTGCACATGCATGCGGGCATGTTCAACGTGGTGACGGTCCGTCCGCTCGACGGAGACCTGTCATGAGATTTTTCGCCGCCACCCTAGCTCCGCTCGTCTTGTCGTTTGCAAGTCCCGCGCTTGCGCAATCGACGGATCATTCCGCACATCAAGAAGCGCCACCGCAAGCTGCAGAACAAGCCGAGACGCCGGCGGATCCCCATGCGGGTCATGGTACAACGGTTCCGCCGGCCGCGGCCGCACCCGATCCGCATGCCGGCCACGACATGACCATGCCGCAGGCGACAACGCCTGGCTCAAATGCTGGTCGCGAGATGCCCGGCATGACCGTGCCTCCGGCGTCCGCGCCAGACCCCCAGGCCGGCCACGACATGTCGACGATGGCAGCACCGCAAACGACGCCGGATCCACATGCAGGCCACGATATGCCAGGCATGCAAATGAGCTGGCCCGAAAGCGCCCCCGAGGGCGCCGCCATGCCGAATATTGAGACGAGCGCGGACAATGACGGGCGCCCGCCGGAAGCGCCCACGCCGACGGCCGCAAGCGAAGGACCAGCGCACGCCGCCGATCTTTATTTCGATCCCGTGCAAATGGCCGCGGCGCGGGAACAACTGCGCATCGAGAATGGCGAAATTCGCGCAAACGTCGTGATCCTGGATCGGCTGGAGGCGAGCTTCGGCGAAGGCGCCGATGCTTATGTGTGGGATGCGCAAGGCTGGTATGGCGGCGACATTCATCGCTTCTGGTGGAAGTCGGAAGGCGAAGGCGCCATCAACGGCGAATTAGAAAGCGGTGAGGTCGAAGCACTCTACAGTCGCGCGTTCACGCCCTACTTTGACTTTCAAGCGGGCGTTCGCCAGCGTTATACGCCCGACGCTGACCGCACCGATCTTGTGGTCGGGGTGCAAGGTCTTGCGCCTTATTGGTTCGAGGTCGATGTCGCCGCGTTCTTGTCGAATGAAGGCGAGTTCAGCGCACGCGCCGAAGCCGAATACGATCTGCGTTTGACACAGCGTCTCATCCTGCAGCCGCGCGCCGAGGTCGATTTTTCGGCCGAGGATGTGCCCGAACTTGCCACGGGCTCTGGCCTGACGAACGCGGAGTTCGGCGTGCGCTTGCGCTACGAAATACGACGCGAATTCGCGCCTTATGTCGGGATCGAGTGGTCAAGCAGCTTCGGGGATACCCGCGATTACGTTGAGGCAAGGGGCGAAGACGCGGACGACACCCGTTTGGTCTTCGGCATCCGCGCCTGGTTTTGACATCTCCAAAAAGGAAATCGAAATGAGAAAATTCGCACTCGTCGCCCTCGCCGCCGCCGCGCTTGCGGCATGCCAGCCAGCAGCCAATCAAGACACACCCTCGCCAGCTGACAACGCGGCTACGGAAGAGCCCACGGCTGCCGCGCCGCAAACCGCAGAGACGGCGCCGCCGGCCGAACCGGCGCCAACGCCCGCACCGAGCACGCCGGCGCCACAGCGGCCCCGCGCTGAGCCCGCGCCTGCCCCCGCGCCCGCGCAAACGACGCCTGATCACGACATGTCGGACATGCCCAATATGGAGCATCCGCCAGGGCAGTGATCAGCTGCGCCGCACGGTCAGAGTCGCGGCGACATAAAACTAGGAAAACCTTGGGGGAGGGACATCGTGAATCTCGCGCGTTTGGCGTCGTTCGTACATAAATGGCTTGCGCTCCTGGTCGGGGTGCAGATCGTCTTTTGGGTCGTCAGCGGCCTGTTCTTCACAATCATCCCGATCGAGCAGATTCGCAGCGAGCACCTGATCCGCCCGCCTGAGACGGCGCGTCCGCTCGCCATCGGAAACGGCGCGGCTTTAAGTGAGCTTCGTGACCTTCAGGGCCGCGCGCCCATCAAGCTGACGATCGAGACGCGTGTTACGCTCGGGCAAGTCATCGTCGCCGAGTTCGCAGACGGCCCGCCGGCGCTTTTCGAAGCCGCCACTTTACGTCAGCTGTCGCCGCTCGATGCGGAGGCCGCCGCGGCGGTTGCGCGCGCGCATGTAACGCTCGCATCGGCGCCCGCACGCGTGGAGCTGATCGAGACCGAAAGTTCAGAATATCGCGGCGCCCTGCCTGCGTGGCGCGCCCAATTCGCCGATGGCGGCCTTGCGGTTTATGTCGCCGCCAACACCGGCGCTGTCACCGCCCGGCGCTCCGATATCTGGCGGCTCTATGACACGCTCTGGGCGCTCCACATCATGGACTGGCAAAACCACGAGGATTTCAATCATCCGCTCATCATTATCGTGACCGCCATCACGCTTTTGTCGGTCATCGCCGGCATCGTGCTCATCCCCTACCGCATCCGGTTTGGAGGCGGCCGCCGGCGCAAGAACGGGCCAGCGACGAGCGTCGCAGCGGACGGCTGAGGGATTGGCTAGACGCGCGCGTATGAAGGGTGTGAGCGGCCCCGACGTTCATCAACGGAGAATTCGAAATGAAAGCCAAACTTCTGGTCAGTGCGATCGCCGCGGCGATGGTGTCGAGCTTTGCTCTGACCGCACCAGCCCTCGCCCATCAGGGTGAAACCCATCAGGCAGTACCACAGACTGCCGAGGGCGAAGGCACGGTGACCGCCATCGACACGCAGGCCGGCACCGTCACCCTCAACCACGGCCCGATCGCAAGCCTGGGCTGGCCGGCAATGACGATGACGTTCCGCGTCCACTCCGCCGCCGTGTTGCAAGGCGTTAGCGTCGGCCAACGTGTTCATTTTGAGCTGATGAACGACAATGGCCGTCCGATGGTCACGGAAATTCACGTGCTCTGATTTGAAACGGAAGCGAGGCGCCGCACGCAGCTCACGCTCGTGCGTGCGGCGCGGGGGCCTGAGGGGAAGAACATGGCGCACACGATGTCCACGGTCCGCATTGGGACAGTGCTGGCCGTAGCGTTTGCGCTGCTGCTGCTCGCACCGCAAATCTCTTTCGCCCACAGTGGCGACCGACATCCCCCGCAAGCGTCGCAAACCGACGCGTCGCAAACCGCGCCCGAACACGACATGGGCGCGATGCAGCCTGGCGAAATGACGTGGCCGACCGCCGAGGGCCCGGACGGGATGATGATGGATCATGATGCGCGTCCGACGACCTTGTCGGGCCGGATCATCCGCTGGCTCGGCGTGTGGCACCCAGCCGTCATCCACTTTCCGATCGCCTTGCTGTTGACGGTCGCTTTCTTGGAAGGGATGGCCTCTATCCGCCGCAAGCCCGTCTATGCGGCGAGTAATAAAATCCTGCTTTTAGTGGCGACGCTCGGCGCCTTTGCCGCGGCGCCCTTGGGTTGGGCGAATGCAGGTCTACCTGCGGCCGACGATGAATCCGCTTTGGTGCTCCACCGTTGGATCGGCACCGCCATCCCCTTCCTCATCTTGTTCGTCTGGTGGTTGAAGAAGCCGGTCGATGAAGCCGCCACCCGCCAAGGCGGGCGCTTCTACGAAACGGTTCTGGCGCTGACGGTGCTCGTCATCTTGGCGCAAGCCTATCTCGGCGCGGAGGTGACTCACGGTGCCGGTCACTTGGCGTTCTAATGAACGAAGATGCGCTTGGCGCTCCGCGCGCGGCGTATCGTGACTATCATCCTTCGCGTCGGCGCGACCGGCGCACGGATGACGTTGAGATTTGGGCCGGATCTCGAGCGCTCTCCCTCGGCTGCTGCACCGGCCGGGCGCCAAATCAACCCGTCCGCGCTGACCATCACTGAAGCGCGTGCATGCCGCCAAAATCGGGCGCGACGCTTTACTATCAGCCCAGTATTGTGTGCGGCGAGACAGCAATAGTCGATGAGGTGGAGGCCGCCCAGGTGATTCGAACACCCGACCTTCGCATTACGATTGCGCTGCTCTACCGCTGAGCTAGGGCGGCCCCACAAACGTGAACATGCTGTGCGTCGCGCGCGCGGACAAGGGACGCAAAGCTCGGAGCAAAATTTCTGGAAGGCAGGCGCAACTTCGCAAGACTGGCGTGAGGGATATGACGTGTGCGTGCGTGTAAGAAACGCCCCGGCATGTGCGGCGCGCCTCCCGGCCTCAGGATCGTCCTATGTCGAAAGCGAAGCCGCGTTGGTTCATCATCGTCCTCGTTCTGCTTGGCCTAATTTCGGTTGCCACGTTCTGGCTCTACGCGTGGGGACCCTACCGGCTGGTTTCCCTTGACCGTCTCGCGCTTGCTGCTGCGGCGCCCAAGGCGCTGCTGAGGCCCTCCGACGAAATCCCAAACACGCTCGAATGGACACAGCGCCGAACCAGCGTTCTTCAGGCGCTCGAAACCGAGATTTATGGCCGATTTCCCGAAGAGACGCGCGCGCTTGTTGTCCGCAGACAGCCCATTCCGGCCGAACGCGCAGGCGGGATTGCCGGCGTCGAGCAGCTCGAGGTCGAGGCGCCGAACGGGGTCCGCTTCAATTTGGTGCTGGTTGTTCCCTCTACCGATGGCCCAGCGCCCGTGATCGTCATGCAGAACTTCTGCGGCAATCAAGCAGCGTTCCCGGGGCGCCCGTCGAGCATCGCGCCACCCACAAATTACTATCCCATCCCCTGCCGGTACGGCGCATTCGACCCGCTGCATCGGGCCGTGTTCGGCGAATGGATGCTTGGGCCCCCATACGAACGCATCGTCGCCCGGGGCTACGCGGTGGCGATGTTCTATGGCGGCGATGTCGTGCCCGATCATGCGCCCGACGCGGGACCGGCGCTTCAGCGCTTGCACGCGGACGGCGCGCTCGCGGCCTGGGCATGGACGCATGCGCGCGTGATCGACGTGCTAGAGACTGACCCTCGCATAGATCAGCAGCGCATCATCGCGTGGGGCCAATCGCGGTTCGGCAAAGTGGCGTTGCTGGCAGCCGCAAGCGACTTGCGCATCGATGCGGTCGTCGCCTTTCAGTCGGGCCGCGGCGGCGACGCGCTCACGTCCCATCGCGCCGGCGAAAGCGTAGAGGCTATCACGCAAACTTACCCGCATTGGTTCTCGCCGCGCTACAGCCGCTACGCGGCAAACGACCCAGAGGTCGACCAGCATGATTTGCTGACATTGATTGCACCCAGACCTCTCTTCATCGGCCATGCTGTGCGCGACAGCTGGGCCGATCCTGCCGGCGCCTACCAGGCAATGGCGGGCGCCGGCCCGATTTTCGATGCGTTAAACGCGCCGGCGCCAGTATTTTCGATGCGCACGGGCGCGCATGGCATCGTCGATCGCGATTGGACAACAAGCTTGGATTTCTTGGACCGAAGTCTCGCGCGTCCTTGAGATGCGTCTAACCGCGCCGCGCGAGCATTGTCTTCATCGTCGCGATCTCCTGCTGTTGGCTTGAGATGATGGCGGCGCAAAGCTCTTTGATCTCCGCGTCGGTGATGGCAGCCTGTTGGCACATCAAAATCGCTCCGGAATGGTGCGGGATCATGGAGCGCAGGAATTCGTCATCGCCGATAGCGGCCTGTGTGCGAATGGCGGCGAAAGCTCCCACCAGGACGAGGACGCTGCCGGCCAAGATCAGCGCATTGGTGCGCTTGCTGGGATATGAGCGCAATTTCGATCGCAACCATGGGTGCGGCCATCAGGAGCGCCATGTAGGCCTGATTGAGGTTGGGATAGATGTGCGCGAAGCGATCGACCATCGCATACATGAGCGCAAACATCGCAAGGAACGACAATCCGGCCATGAGCGCCAAACGCGCATAGGGCTTGGCGTGATGGGCGTTCTGATCCGCACGATGCTTGTGTTCCATCCCAGTGTCCTTGGTTCCAACGCTTTTCAACGACCGGTCGCATGCAGCGTTCCCGCGCCCTCGTGTCTTCGTTTCTTCGCTTGCGAAGCGAGGGCCGCGCCGACCCGCCGTCGGCGCTGGGGGCTGGGGCGTGGTTGAGCGACGGCGGCGGGCGGAAGGCGCGGGGCCAGAATGCGCAGGCGCGCGTCTCCAACTCATGTTAAGCGAGCATGCCCAAAAGCCCTACGAAAAATCCTTGAGGGGCGCACCGTTTGCGTGATTGGCGACTTCGCCGCGTATAACACTAGGGCCGCCTGTCGCATATCGAGCGCGCCGCCCGATTTTTTCTATCTTCCGGCATCCAAAGCGCTTTTCGCGCGTTGGCTCTCATCACCTAAAGAGAGAGAGGAAGACATTATGCACGCTCATGAAATGATCAGCGCCCATCCGCAGGTGAGGGGCTCGACCAACGACGCGCTCATCCGTTGCATTGAGGAATGTTTTGACTGCGCGCAGGCCTGCACCGTCTGCGCTGACGCCTGTCTTGGCGAGCAGATGGTGCTCGAACTGCGTCAATGCATCAGGCTCAATCTTGATTGCGCGGACATTTGCACCGCGACAGGCCACGTCGCCTCGCGCCGCACCGGCACCAATGAAAGCGTCATCGTCGCCACGATTAAAGCTTGCGAAGAAGCCTGCCGGGTTTGCGCCGAGGAGTGCGAGCGCCACGCCGAGATGCACGAACATTGCCGGATTTGCGCAGAATCTTGCCGCCGCTGCGAAGTTGCGTGCCGTGAAGCGGCAGCATCGATCGACACCCGCCATTGACCAACGGCCCCTGCCATCATTCGAAAAGGAAGACCTTCATGACGCCAAGATCCATGATTCTTGCAGCAGCGACTGCGCTTGTCGCCGCCTGCGGGCAGAGCGCGAGCAACGACGCTAGCGATACCGCCGGAACTGAGAGCGCCGGTCCCGCGACCCAGACGGCTGGGCCGATGATGCAAGCCCATATGCAAATGCAGCAGGCAATGGCGGGCGTCCAGGGGGAGAACGCCGCTGAAACCTGGGTGCGTAAGATGATCGAGCATCACCGCGGCGCCATCACCATGAGCGAGGCCTTCATCGCCCAAGGCGGCGATAGCGCCATCATCGAGAAGGCTCGCACGACCGCCGAGGACCAACGCCGCGATATGCAAGAACTCGAACGCCTGCTCTCAGCCGGCGTCAGCGGTTCAGGCGCCGCCACCGCTTTCGCCGACGCCGAGCGGACAATGAACGACCAGATGATGGCCGCTCAAGGCGCTAGTCCCAGCGAGACTTGGCTGCGCATGATGATCGCCCATCATCGCGGCGGCGCTCAAATGGCGGAGTTGGTCATCGCTCAAGGCGGCAATCCCGAAGTCGCGACACTGGCGCGCCGCGCGGCCGAGAAACAGAGCCGTGAAATCGCGGAGCTTGAACGCTTGCTCGCGGCTTAAGCTCAAGCATCGACCTCATCCGATCGCCCGTCCGCCGGGCTCAACTCGCTGGGAGAAGCGGCCTCTCTGAAGCGCGAGGCCCCGCGCATCCTGACGACAAGAGTCGCCGCTGCGCGGGGCGCGCGCCGCCAAGATCGAATTGGGCTTGCGCATAAGAAGGCGCTTCCGGCTGGGAAGACTTCGCTTTCGCGCCGATCCACGCGGGTTGGCAGCACCTGCGCAGCCAAGAGAACAGCCAAGTGAACTGAGACCTGCTGGCAGGCGACGCAGTAAGCACTTACTGCCGTTGCACTGCGATGACGACCTGAGGCTCAGACGCACTTTTCAATTCGAACGACACCCGGTCGCCGACATTGACCCCTTGCAGGATGGCGTGATCTTCTGCGGTGAATTGCATCGCCATGGCGGGCCAGCCGATCGCAGCGATTGCCTCGTGATCGAGCGTTACCGTGCCGGCAGATGCATCGATCGCTGTGACCGTGCCGGTCGCACGTATGGCGCCCGCGGCCTCCGGTGCGGGCGTGGTCTCGCTCGCGCTAATGGCCTCCGCATCTTGCTTGGGCGCTTGACCGGCCGGCGGCGAACAGGCGGCGAGCGCGAGGGCGAGCGCGATTGATCTCTGCATGATTACTCTCCTGTGCCAACGGCCAATCGGTCTGACCTAAGTGCAACGTCGGCCTTCGCCAAGCTCCGGCGGCGTACCATCAGATAGGCGGCCGGGATGACAAACAACGACAAAAGCGGCGCCGTTAGCATGCCGCCGACGAGCGGCGCCGCGATCCGGCGCATGACTTCAGCGCCTGCCCCCCCGGTCCAGAGAATGGGCAGCAGCCCCGCGAGAATGACCGCGACCGTCATGGCTTTCGGCCGCAAGCGCAGAAGCGCGCCCTCGCGAACCGCATCCGCGATGAGCGAGGGCGTCAACGTCGCTCCCCGCTCAATACGTTCGTTCAGCGCATTCCTCAGATAAAGCAACATCACGACGCCAAACTCCGCTGCAAGCCCCGCAAGCGCGATGAAGCCGACAGCGACTGCGACGGAGAAATCGTAGCCCAGCGCGTACACCAGCCATATGCCGCCGGTCAGCGCAAACGGCAGGCTCGCCATCACGATCAGCGCCTCGTCCAAACGGTGGAATGTGAAATAGAGCAACAGGAATATGATGGCGATGGTCACCGGTCCGACAAGGGCGAGCCGCGCCGCCGCGCGCGCGAGATACTCGAACTGGCCGGAATAAGCGACGCTGACGCCGGCTGGCAGCTGCTGTTCGCTCACCGCGCGCTGGAGATCGCTCACCACCGAGGCGAGATCGCGCCCGCGCACATCGACGTAGACGAAGGCGGACAAGCGTCCGTTCTCGCTTCGGATCATGGCCGGCCCGTCGGCAATTTCGATTCGCGCGACTTCGCCAAGCGTCAGTCGAAGTCCAGTCTCTGTTATGATCGGGAGCGCAACCAGGCGATCAAGCGTGTCGCGCACTTCGCGCGGGTAACGCAAGTTGATCGGGTAGCGCGCGCGCCCCGCGATGACCTCGCCGATATTCTCCCCGCCAATAGCGCCAGCGACGACGGTCTGCACGTCATCAATGTTGAGCCCGTAGCGGGCGGCCGCAAAGCGGTCGATATCGACGTTGACATAGCGCCCGCCCGATATGCGTTCAGCCACCGCCGAAGAGACGCCAGGCACGCCCCGCGCTGCGCGCTCGATGAGCTGGGCGGCCTGATCGATGCTGGCGAGATCGGCGCCGCTCACTTTGACGCCGATAGGACTTTTGACCCCGGTCGCTAGCATGTCGATGCGATTTCGGATTGGCGGCACCCACACATTGGTGAGGCCCGGCACCCGCACCGCCTGATCCAATTCCTCGATGAGCCGCTCGGGCGTCATCCCAGCGCGCCACTCTGATCGCGGCCGCAGCCGGATCGTGGTCTCAAACATTTCAAGCGGGGCCGGATCGGTCGCCGTTTCAGCGCGTCCCGCCTTGCCGAAGACGCTCTCGACTTCGGGGACCGTCATGATCATACGATCGGTCTGCTGCAGCAGCTGCGACGCTTGCCCCGCCGACAATCCGGGCAACGCGGTCGGCATGTAGAGAAGATCGCCCTCGTACATCATCGGCATGAATTCGCCGCCCACGCGCAGCAATGGCCACGCGGTGGTGGCGAACGCGGCAAGGGCCACCGCCAGGACAAGCTTCGGCTGCTTCAGCGTGAAGTCGATTGCAGGCTGGTAGAGCGCAGCCAGCCAGCGATTGAGCGGATTGGCGTCCTCATGGGGGATCCTGCCGCGTATCCAAAAACCCATCAGCACCGGGATAAGGGTCACCGCCAGCGCAGCGGAGGCGGCCATGGCGTAGGTTTTGGTGAAGGCGAGCGGGGCAAACAATCTCCCTTCCTGCGCCTGCAGCGTGAACACCGGAAGGAACGAAAGCGTAATGATCAGCAAACTGAAAAAGAGCGCCGGCCCGACTTCGATCGAGGCTTCAGTGATGACGCGCCAATGATCGTCGCCTTTGGGCATTTCGCCGCCGTGGTCCTCACGCCAGCGCTCGAGCTTTTTGTGGGCGTTCTCGATCATCACGATGGCGGCGTCCACCATGGCGCCGACGGCGATAGCGATGCCGGAAAGCGACATGATGTTGGCGTCGACGCCTTGAACGCGCATGATCAGGAAGGCGGCGCCGACGCCAAGCGGCAAGGTGACGATCGCCACCAGGGCCGAACGCAGGTGAAAGAGAAAGAGCGCGCAAACGAGCGCGACGACGATGAATTCCTCGGCCAGTTTCCCAGTCAAATTTTCGATCGCCCGATCGATCAATGTCGAGCGGTCGTACGTGGTGACGATCTCAACCCCCTCGGGCAAGCTCGCGCTTAGCTCGTCGATACGTTGGCGCACCGCCTCGATAACGGCGCGCGCATTTTCCCCGGCGCGGATGACAACGACGCCGCCGGCCACTTCTCCTTCACCATTGAGTTCAGTGATGCCGCGGCGCATCTCAGGACCGAGCTGGACCCAGGCGACATCCGAGAGGCGCACAGGAACCCCGCTGGCGCTGACGCCAAGGGGGATGGCGTCGAAATCTTCGAGCGTGCGCAGATAGCCGCTCGCGCGCACCATGTGCTCTGCTTCGGCCATTTCGACGACGGCGCCGCCGGTTTCACCATTGGCCGCGCGCACCGCCTCGGCGATCTGCTGTTGCGAGACGCCGTAGGACGCCATGCGCTCAGGATCGAGCACGATTTGATATTGGCGCACCATGCCCCCGATCGAGGCGACCTCGGCGACCCCCGGCACGCTCTTCAATTCGAAGCGCAAGAACCAGTCTTGGATTGAGCGCAATTGCGAAAGGTCGTGGGCGCCGCTGCGATCGACCAGCGCATATTGGAAGACCCAACCGACGCCAGTGGCGTCCGGACCCAGCGAAGAGCGCGCATTGGGCGGCAGCCGGCCTTGCACTTGGTTCAAATACTCAAGCACGCGCGAGCGCGCCCAATAGAGATCGGTCCCCTCCTCGAAGATGATGTAGACGAAACTGTCGCCGAAAAACGAATAGCCTCTGACTGTGCGCGCGCCCGGGACCGACAACATCGTTGTCGTCAGGGGATAGGTGACCTGATCCTCGACGATCTGAGGCGCTTGTCCTGGGTAGGTTGTACGAATGACGACTTGCACGTCCGAAAGATCCGGCAGCGCATCGACAGGCGTCGAACGGATCGCCAGCGCGCCTGCGGCCGCGAGCGCAAGCGCGGCGAGGACGACCAAAAAGCGGTTGGCGACCGACCAGCGGATGATCGCGGCGATCATGGGCGCGCTCCGGTCTTTGCAATCTCCGTGACGATGTAAGCTTGACCGTCTTGGCGAAAGCGGAAGCTGACGGCGTCGCCTACTTCGAGGCCGCGCCCCAGCGTCGGTTCCTGCAATCGAAATTGCATAGTCATGGCGGGCCAATTGAGGCTCGTGACCGCGCCGTGGGCGATAGAGATGCTGGCGCCGTCGAGCGCGGTGATGCGGCCTTGGGCTTCATGGGTCGCGGTCGCTTGCGGCGTTTGCGCCGGCGCCGATGTCTCCAGACGTTCAAGCGCGCCCGAGAGGCTAGCTTCGGAATCGATCAGAAACTGCCCCGAGGCGACGACACGCTGGCCTTCGGTGAGGCCGCTGCGAATTTCGATGCGATCGCCGGCGCGGCGGCCGGGCTCAACCTCGGTCGGGGCAAAGCGATTGTCTTCGAGCGCGACGATCACGACGGTGCGCCGCCCAGTTTGAATGAGAGCTTCAGCAGGAACCATAAGCGCCGTCTCGGTGCGCGCGGGTGCGAGTTCAACTTCTGCTGTCATTCCCGGCCGCAGGCGCATGTCCTCATTGGAGAGCGCAATCCGCACTTCAATCGTGCGCGTCGCCGCGTCCGCGGACGGCAACACGGTCTCGATGCGGCCAGCAAAGCTTTCGCCGGGATAGGCCGGCACGCGCGCCACGACGCGTCCACCCCGTTCGGCGACACCCGCATCCGCCTGCGGCAAGGACACGATGAGCCACACCGGCGACATGGCGTTGATGGTCGCCAGCGGCGCGCCCTGCATGATCGTCATGCCTGGGCGAATGTCGAGCGCGGTAATGGCGCCGGCGACAGGGGCGGTGATCGTCGTGACCGGACGCGGGCGCCCGTCGCGTTCAATGCGCTCGATCAGCGAAGTCGGCATGCCCAGCATCGCAAGACGCTGGCGCGCCGCTTGCGCCAAGTCGCCTCCAGCTTGACGCAGCGCCAGATATTCCGCTTGCGCGGCCGTCCATTCGGGCACGCGCACATCAACGATCGGCGCGCCCGCGGCGACAACATCGCCGACAGCGCGGCCGTATCCGCGCTCGACAAAGCCCGCGGCGCGCGCCTGTACGACAGCCTGATTGCGTTCGCTAAAGGCAAGCACCCCGGCCGCGCGCACGTTACGCGACAGCGGCGCGCGTTCGACCGCAGCCAGTCGCACGCCGAGGTTCTGAACGACGCCAGGTTCGATGCGCACGCTCGCATCACTTGAGACCTCGTCGGCGTAGCGTGGGATGAGTTCCATCCCCATCGACGATCTGCCAGGGCCCGGATAACGCTCGTTGGGCAGCATCGGATCGTACCAATAGGCGATCTCGCGGCCGGCTTCGGCCTCAGCGCCGGCGGGGCCGCGGCTCATGCCCAGCCAATAGCCGCCCGCGCCGATCGCCAAGGCGCCGGCGATGATTGCGCCCAACAGCCCCGCGCGGCGCGTATTGAACATAGGCTTCTGCGCTTCGGTCATGGCGCGTTCTCCGCATAGGGCAGCGTCAGCGCCGCGCCGATGAGGGCGCGGCGTTCTTCCAGATCGATCAGTTCGAGTTCGGCCTCGCTCGCCTCGCGGCGCGCGGCGATCACGTCGGCCGCACTCGCTGCGCCCGCCGCGAAGCTTCCCTGCACTGCAAGGGCGCGCTGACGCGCCAGGGGCAGGCGCGTGTCGCGACTGCGCGTCAGATTGGCGTCCAGCGCCGCGTATTGAGCAAGCGCCGTCTCAAGCGCGGCGCGCTGAGCGCGCAAGGCTGCGGCGCGCTCGCCTTGGGCGCGCCTTTGATCGGCGCGCCGCGACTCGATCAAAGGCCCCTGCCGCCAGGCTTGAAACAAAGGAAGGCCAATGCGGACTTCCACCGACGCCATGTCGCCGAAATCGCGTTCGCGGTTTTGATACATAAGCGATAGGGACCAATCCGGGGCGCGCTCGGCGCGCGCCATGTCGAGGCCCGCTTCGCTTGCGGTTTCCTCTGCATCAAACGCCGCCAGCACCGGATGGGCGGCCAGCTGGGCGCGAAGGTCGTCGCCATTGACATGAAACGCCGGCGCCGCGCCTGTGATCGCGTCCTCGCCTGTCCAACGCTGAAGCTCAGCGCGTGCGCCAGCAAGCGCCGCCTCGGCGTCGGCGAGCCGGTCGCGCGTGCGGGCGGCGTCGATTTCAGCAGCGATGGTGTCATTTGCGCTGCCGGCGCCGGCCGCCAAGCGCGCGCGCGAGGCGGCCGCGAGCGCGGTCGCTTCGGTTTGGATCGACTGCAGCGCCGCCACTCGGCGTTCAGCATAATAAACGCCAAACCAGGCTTGCGCTGCGCCCAGGCGCGCTTCCAGTTCGGCAACGCTCAGCATCGCGTCAGCGCGTACGACATCGGCCTCGGCCATCTGGCGTCGTGCGCGCCGCTCGGCGCCCGAAGGCATGTCCTGCATGATGCCGACCGTACGCATGGTCATGAAGTCGCGATCGAGTCGATAGGCGTCAGGCCCCTCGACCGGCACGTTCTCCAGTCCAAGCACCAATTGCGGATCGGGCAATTGGCCAGCCGGACCGACAGCGCGGTCGGCGGCGAGCCGGCCGGCCCTGCCCGCTTCAACGCTCGGCGATTGAGCCGCGCGCGCGAGCGCGTCGGCGAAACTTATGTCTTGGGCATGTGCGACCGGACTTATGCCGATGACGCAGCACGCCAGCCAAAAGGCGCGCATGGGCGAAGTGCTCCTAATCCCTGCTGACGAGAAGCGCGCGGGCGCGCGAGAGCGCGGCGCCCGAAGCGCGCAAGTACGGGGTCAGGTGGTTCGCGGCGGCCGCCAGAAGTCGTCTGGCGCTGTTGATGGGAAGCGTTGCTCCAGGACCGGGGCGACGCGCAACTCTATTGGCGCTGTTGGCGCTGATGCTCGCGCCTCGACTGGCGCGACCGCCGGACCCGCTCGGCACGCCATCGCCATGGCGCAGTCTGACATTTGTTTGGACGGCTGATCGCTGGGCGCCGCGGGCGCGTTGTCGGGGCAGCAATCGTGGCTGAAAGCGCCAGCCTCCGCCGCAGCAAGCATCGGGCAATCCGCGCGCACCATCGCGTTCGCCACCCCGCCGAAGCCGAGTGCGATAACCATAAGCACGGAAAGCCAGAAGCGGCTCATTTGGAGACAACACTCCTGTTTGCCGGCGCGCTCAATGCTCTTCCCCCGTCGCTGATCTCAATACGCATGAGGCGGGCTCATCCCTTGCGTCGCAGCGCCGCACCGCCGGAGCCAGGGTGAGTGGCTCTCGCGACGTAGTCCATGGGAAAGCGCTTGTGCGCTTCAAGGAGGAGAAACCCTCATGAACATCACTCGCATCGCGCTGGCTACGGCGATCGGCGGCTTGCTGCTGCTTGGCGGCTGTACTACGGCGGCCAACGACACCCATCGCCACGGCCCCCGCCGCACTATGGAGGATGGCGCCATGCGCGAGGCGCCGGAAACCTGCCCTTATGAGGAGGCCAGTCACGACATGCACAGACCGCGCGGAGACCGCCCCATGCTGACGGCGGCGCACCCTGGATGCCGCCCAACCGATGCGCAGACTGGCGAACCGGATGCGACGCCTCAACCCGACGAACCGGAAGCGGCGCCCCAACCTCAATGATCGAGCGTGCGCGGCCTCGACCGCGTGCGCCTCGGCACAAGGCTTCGCGTGCGAAGGCACAGACGGCGATTGCCGAACGGAGGGCCGAAAGCCGCTCATGAGGCGCTCTTAGCAGAGAAGTATGGAAAACTGATCAACGCGGCGCCTGCTGTGAGTAAGAGCCCTCGCAGCAGGCCGCTCTAGCAGGGCCGGCCGGTCAGGCCATGGGCCAGGCGATCGCATTCGGCGCGCAACCCCGCATCGTCCGGTCGCTCGTTCAACTGGGCACGCAACTGACGGCAACGCTGTTGCTGAGCCTGACGCGCGCCGGGTTCGTGCGGGCTATTGCTGACGCCGCCACACGGATTGCCGTGAGTCCGCGGTGTCTCTGTCCGTTCCGTATGGCTAAAGAAGTCACGATGACCGGTCTTGTGATGCGCAAATGCCGGTAAGGGCGCGAGCGCAAGCGCGGCCGCGCCCATGAGAACCAATGAAATCGTGCGCATTCTCTTCCTCCTCGCTGTGGCGGCGGATTGCTCATCGATCCCGCCTTCACTTCATCCTTCGCGACGGAAGCGACAATCGATACAAACCCGCGCCATCCGGGCGGACCTGTTTCGCTCCTACGCGTATCGTTTCGCTGCGAGACCGCGAAGATATCTCTCGGAGAATTCGCGCTACGGGTATTCCATTGACGCTCGCAACCCTGACAATGCTTCCGGAGCCAATCAAACGCGCGCATGCAGAGGCGAGCGCGCGGGGCCGATCGAGCCGAGGCGACGCTAACGCCGGTCGGTGGGGAGGAACGGAAGCAAGCGTGAGCGCCGGGGAAAAACGCCTACAGGACCTAATGTGCCGCGCGCTCGATGGCGACGACGGCGCCTATCAGCACTTCCTGCTGGGTGCGAGCAAACTGTTGCGCGCATTCTTCCATCGCAAGCTGGTCGAGCGCGATCGCGCCCATGTGGAGGATCTGGTGCAGGAGACTTTGCTTGCAATCCATCTCCACCGGCGCAGTTATGATCGAATGCGCCCAATCGGGGCATGGCTATACGCCATCGCGCGCTACAAGCTCGTGGACCATTTTCGCAAACACCCGAGCGCCCGGTCGTTCATCCCGATCGACGCGGTGGCTGACCTCTTTGCGGTGGAGGCCGCCGACGCCGGCGATCCATCGCGCGACATCGCGGCACTGCTTTCGGCGCTGCCGGAAAAACAGAGCCAATCAATCCGCCTGGTCAAGCTTGAAGACTTAACCGCCAAGCAGGCGGCCGCCCGCATGGGCGTAAGTGAAGCGGACGTGAAGATCAGCATCCATCGGGGCTTGAAAAAACTGATGGCCCTCATCGCTAAGGACAAGACATGAAGACCGAAAATCTCGTCGCCGCGCTTGCGCGCGGCGCCGGCGCACAGAAGCGCGGCGTCGTCGAACGGAGGATCGTCATCGCCGCGGGCTTGGGTCTTGCCGCCGCGATTGGGCTTGTGCCGCTCCTGTTCGGATTCCGCGACGATCTTGGCAGTTCGATACCGGTCGTCATGTTGAAGGGGGCGTTCGGCCTGGCCGCTGCCGCCGCCGCCGCACCACTTCTGTTCGAGCTGGCGCGCCCCAACACGCAGATCAGGCATGTGTTTGCGCCGGCGATGCTGTTTGCAGTAGTGAGCGTTGTCATTGCCGCCGCCGCGTTGCTGCTCACACCGCCCGAAGCGCGCATGCACGCCTGGGTGGGCGGGGGCGTGCCCGAGTGCCTCTATCGCATTCCCCTCTTGGCGCTGCCGATCGCGGCGGCGCTGACGCTAGCCGTGCGCGGACTTGGCCCAACCCGTTTGACGCTCGCAGGCGCCGCGATTGGCGCAACGTCCGGTGCGCTGGCGGCGATCGCTTATGCGAGTTGCTGTCCGATGGATTCCGCACTCTACGTGGCGAGTTGGTATTTGGCGGCGATCCTATTCTGTGCTGCGATCGGCGCTCTGGTTATAGGGCGCGCCCTGAAATGGTAGGTCGCCCTCCGCAGTCAGCAGCCTTTGATTCTTCAACGCAGCGCGGCTCACATTCGATGCTTCTTCGAAGACTTTGGCGATTTGCGCCTTTTTTTCACCGCCTTGGCCGGCGTTGGATGAGGCGCCGCGCAATGCTCGTGATCGGCAAGCGCCTCAATGATGCGGCACTCAGCCGTCTTTCCCCCCGCGCAGGATGACACAATGCGCGTCAACTCTCGTTTCAGCGCGCGCAGTCGCTCGATCCGGGCCTCGACTTCATCGAGGTGCAGACGCGCGATCTGGTCGACATCGGCGCAGGTCCGGTCAGGCTGATCCGAGAGATCGAGCAGCGAGCGGACGTCATCCAGTTCAAATCCGAGATCGCGGGCATGACGAATAAAGCTGAGCCGGCGCACGGCATGAGCCGAATAAAGCCGTCGCCCGCTCTCGGTGCGCGGCGGGGCCTCAATCAGCCCTTCCTGCTCGTAAAAGCGAATGGTGGGGATTTTGATCCCGGTCCGCCGGGCGACCGTGCCGATGGCCAACATTTGCGCTTGATCCTCTAGTGACTAGAAAATGTAGAGGATGGGCCTCTGATTTGCGAGGTCTTACATGCCGCCCGATTGGCTACCGCTTGCCGCCCTGCTCGCCATTATCGGTCTTTCCGCCTGGCGGGTGCGCCAGGTTGCCCGGAAACATGGCGTCACGGCGTTCGCTTTCACCCGCCACGCTCCAATCCAAAGCGTCGCCGAACGGCATTGGAAAATGGCTGTCTTCGCAGCTCTTGCAGCTGCGGCGCTCACTTGGCTTGCGCCCAATTGGGAAACAGCGCTCGCACGCCCCGACTGGGCGACGCTTCCAGCTCTGCGTTGGCTGTCGGCGTTGATCTTCATCGCCTCAGTCGCGCTCATCGCCGTGGCGCAAATTCAGATGGGCGCATCGTGGCGCGTCGGCGTGCCCGCCGAAGGCCCAGGCGCGCTTGTCTCGCACGGCGTCTTTCGCTGGTCGCGCAACCCGATCTTTGCCGGCATGATCGGCGCAAGCTTGGCGCTGCTCATTTGGTCGCCGCATCTAGTGACGGCGGCGGTCTTCACGCTGACCTGGACGTTGAGCCTCATCCAAGTCCGCATCGAAGAAGAAGCCCTGCGCGAAAAGCATGGCGATGCTTACGAACATTACGCGGCGCACGTCGGACGTTGGTTCGGCCGAGACGACCGGCCTCACGGGCGCCTGACATGAGCGCATCCGAGCAATTCACGCCGGCGCTCGGACACAGCGCGCTGACGCCCCTCTATGACGCCGCCATCGCATTGATGACGCGCGAAGGGCGCTGGCGAAGCGCGTTGGTGCGCCAGATTGCGCCGCGCGCGGGCGAACACATCGTCGACATAGGCTGCGGGACCGGCACATTGGCGCTCGCCATCAAGCGCGCGGCGCCTGGCGCCCGCGTTATTGGCGTCGATCCGGACGCCGACGTCCTTGAACGCGCACGCGCAAAAGCAAAACGCGCTGGGCTCGACATAAAATTCATCCAAGGCTTTGCGCGCGACGCCGCCGCGCTCATCGGGCGTCCGGTCGACAAAGCCGTGTCGAGCCTCGTCTTCCATCAAACGCCCATGGCGGAAAAGCGCGCGGGTCTTCACGCGATGCATGACATGCTCACCACGAATGGCGAACTCCATGTCGCCGATTACGGCCTCCAGCGCACCGCCTTGATGCGCGTGCTCTTTAAGCAAGTCCAACGACTGGATGGGTTTGAGAATACGACGCCAAACGCCGAAGGCATTCTCCCCGAGTTGATGCGGGACGCGGGCTTCAACGCTGTCACGGAGCGCCAAGTGATCCCGACGCCCACCGGTTCTATCTCGCTCTATTTCGCCAACCACGCCGGCCCCAAGGAGCAACACTGATGAATGAATGTTGCGAGAGCGGTTGCGGCAAGGTTGGCCCGGCGCCCGTCGATGCACAGGCGCGGCGTATTCTTTGGGCCGTCCTCGTCGCCAACGCAGCGATGTTTGCGGTGGAGATGATCGGCGGCCACGCCGTCGGCTCGCTTGCGCTGCAAGCGGATGCGCTCGACTTCGCGGCCGACGCCGCGACCTATGGCGTAACGCTCTGGGCCGTCGGCAAATCGCAAGCGGTGCGCACGCGCGCAGCCTTTATCAAAAGCGCCGCGATGCTCGGCATGGGTCTTTTCATTCTCGTCATGGCGACGCTCAAGCTCATGGCGCCGGTCGCGCCGCTCGCAGAACCGATGGGGTTCATTGGCGCGCTCGCGCTGGCGGTCAATTTGGGCGCAGTTGTTCTCCTGCTCCGCTTCCGCAACAGCGACGCCAATCTTCGCTCAGTCTGGCTCTGCTCGCGCAACGACGCCTTCGGCAACGTGCTGGTCATCGCCGCAGCTGCTGTCACCGCCGCGACGCTGTCGCCTTGGCCCGACTTCGCGGTGGGCCTCGTCATGTGCGCGCTCTTCCTCAGCGGCGCCTGGAGCATCTTTAGGCAGGCGCGCCTAGAAACCGCCGCGGCCGCGTCGTGATACAGAATAACGTCCGCCCGCACGCAAGCTTGGGTCCTGCGACATGGCGTGCGTTGAACACGTGCATGATGGTGTATTTACTGTTCGTCAGCCGATTTGGCCCTCTATATAGCGGGCACGCCGATTCTGCCGGCTGGATTAAGGAAGTCTTGTAGTGCGGTCGCGGACTGGACCATTGTGGAGAAGCTGGATCGCGGCGCTGTGCGTCGCGCTCATGGCGTTCGCCACACTGGAGTCTGTATCGGCCGCGCATGCGGCCGATATTTGCGAGCAAGCTAGTGTGACCACGCTCGCTGACATCGCAAACGCGAACATCGTGGACGACGGCGCCGACCAAGATGACAGCAGGGCGCCCGGCGCGCCCACGCAGCAAGGCCACCATTGCTGCGCGGCGCACAACGGCACGACGCCTGCATTGGCGGCGGCAAGCGCGCCTACGCAAATCGCTCAGACTCTGCTGCCGGCGCACGCCAATGACGATGCGCGCGATCGCGCGCCGCAGGGGCTAGAGCGTCCGCCACGAAACACCGCGATCGTCTAAGGCGCCGCGGGCTCTTCTGCGGCGCGTGACCTTTCACGCATCGCGGAATTTCCATGACTTCTCAATACCGTCGGCGCGCATCCGCGCGTCTTGCACGCTACCTCGCTTCGGCCAGCCTGGGCCTTGCGCCATTCATCGCGGCAGTCCCTATGCTGAGCGTCGCGGCGCACGCTCAGGAAGCAGCCCCGCTCACGCTGCAGGACGCGATCGGCCGCGCCATCGAAGCCGATCCAGGCCTTCGCGCCGCCGATGCCGGTGTCGATGCAGCGCGCGGCGGCTTGCGCCAAGCGCGGGTAAGGCCAAACCCGACCCTCGATGCCGAAGTCGAGAATTTCAACGGCGAAGGAGATCTGCGCGGGTTCGACGGCGCCGAAACGACCTTTTCGCTTTCGCAGGAGGTGGAACTCGGCGGTCGCCGCAGCGCTCGCATTCGGCTCGCCGATCGTGAATTGCGCGGCGCTGAACTTGAGCGGGCGGTGCGCGGGCTCGACCTCATCCGCGACGTCCAGACCGCCTATTACGATGCACTCGCCGCCGCCGAACTGGTGCTCATCGCTGAGGAACGGCTGCGCACCGCTGAAGCGTTGAATACATCCGTCGCGCGCCGCGTCGCCGCCGCGCGCGATCCGCTGATGGCCGGCGCGCGCGCCGAAGCAGGCCTCGCCGAAGCACGCATCGCCTTGACGCGCGCGCAAGCCGAAGCCGCCAACGCCCGCGCGACGCTCGCTTCACTTTTGGGCGGCGATACCGGCTTTTCGCTCATCCCTGCGGACTTCGCGCTGCCGCGCGCGGGCGAGCACGATCATGCCGAACCGGGCGAGGCCACGCCCGATCTTGCCCGCCTCGCCGCTCAGCGCGACCGCGCCAACGCCGCGATCGGCGTCGAACGCTCGCTCGCTTGGCAAAACCCAACTTTGAGCTTCGGCTATCGTCAATTCGCCGCCGACAATGACGAAGGCGCGTTGGTCGCAGGCGTGTCGATCCCGCTCGGCATTTTCGACCGCAATCAGGGCTCGGTCGCCCGCGCACGCGCAGAGCAGCGCCGCGCTGAGTTCGACCTCGAAGCGGGCCGGCGCACTTTGATGCGCGAATTCGCGGCGCTGCAGCGCGCCATTGCCGCGGATTCCGCCGCCATCACCGCGACCGAGGATCAAGTCATTCCACAAGCCGAGCGCGCGCTTGAGCTCGCGCAAGACGGCTATAATCGCGGCGCATTTTCCTATCTCGATGTGCTGGAAGCGCAGCGCGCGCTTTCGGACGCGCGCCAAGCGCGCGTCGATTCCCTTCAATCCTATCACAACAACGAAGCCGCCCTCGATCGCTTGACGGCGCGCTTCGGCGACATGCTCCCCGAGCAGGAGGCTCACCAATGAAGAAGTCATCGATGAAACTGGCGCTCGCACCTCTGGCGCTGATATTGGCGCTGGGCGCATCCTCTTGCGGCAACAGCGAAGCCGATAGTGAAAAGGCAGGCGCAGAAGCCGGCCATGAAGGCGAAGAAAGCGAAGAAGGTCACGCCGAAGAAGAAGGCGCCGACCGCATCACCATCACGGCCGCCTCAGCCGAAGCCTCGCAGATCGTCGTCTCGCAAGCCGGTCCAGGCGCACTCCAAGAAACCTTGAGCCTGACAGGCCGGATCATGCTCCAGCCCGCGGCGCGCGCCGAGATCCACGCGCCCTACCCTGGCCCAGTGCGCGCAGTGCAGCACAATATCGGCGACACCGTTCAGCGCGGTACAACGCTCGCGCGCGTCGAGAGTTCGGAAAGCCTTCAAACATATTCCGTCGTGACGCCGATCTCAGGCGTCGTGCTGGAACGTCAGACCAATATCGGCGACGTCACCGGCGAAGCGCCACTCTTTGTTGTGGGCGACCTGACGCGCTTGCAAGCCGAACTGAACGTCGTGCCGCGCGATGTGGGCCGCGTCTCCGCCGGCCAAGCCGTCATCATCACCGCCCTAGATGGTTCGGCGCCCACGCAAGCGCGCCTTGCCTCTGTTCTGCCAACGGCAGACTCGCACTCGCAAACACTGATTGCACGCGCGCCGATCGCGGTGAGCGGCGCCTCCGGGCTCCGTCCCGGCATGGCGATCCGCGCCAACGTGGTGCTGGCAAGCCAGGACGCGGCCGTCGTTGTACCCGTCGACGCGGTGCAAACATTCGAAGGACGAACGGTCGTCTTCGTGCGCGTCAGCGAAGATACTTACGAGCCGCGCGATGTAACGGTGGGCCGCGCAAGCCGCGATAGCGTCGAGATCACTGCCGGCCTTACAGCGGGCGAAAGCTACGTTTCGCAGAACGCCTTCCTCATCAAATCGCAATTGGGGGCGAGCGCTGCCGATCATCACTGATCGCCGCTCGTCCTTCGCACCTCCGTCCGGAAACAACGTCATGATCAGCCGTCTTCTCGAACTCGCCGTCAAAGCCCGCTGGGTTGTTATCGCGATCACGCTCGTGGTCGCGGCAATCGGCGTCTTCAACATCATCCGCCTGCCGATCGACGCGGTGCCGGACATCACCAACCGCCAGGTTCAGATCAATACCGTCGCGCCCGCTTTCGGCCCACTGGATGTCGAGCGACTCGTCACCTATCCGGTGGAGACGGCCATGTCCGGCATTGTAGGCATGGAGACCACGCGCTCGATCTCGCGCAACGGATTTTCCCAAGTCACCGTCGTTTTCGCCGACAGCGTCGACATCTATTTCGCACGTCAACAGGTCGCCGAACGCCTCACGGCCGCGCGTGAAAGCCTGCCCGAGGGCGTTGAGCCGCAGATGGGCCCGATCTCCACAGGTCTGGGCGAAGTGCTGATGTGGACGGTGCGCTACGCCGAAGGCGATGAGCGCCAAGTCGGCGCCGATGGTTCGGGCTGGATCAACGCTACAACCTACCGCACGCCTCAGGGCGAGCTTCTCGCGGATCCGGTCTCGCAGGCCGCTTACTTGCGGACAGTGCAGGATTGGGTCGTCCGGCCGCAGATGCGCGCTGTGAGCGGCGTCGCCGGCATCGACTCGATCGGCGGTTATGAAAAGCAATATGTCATCGAGCCCGACACCGGCGCTCTAAGCGCCTATGGCATCTCGTTTTCTGAGTTGGCGGACGCGCTAGAGCGCGCGAATATCTCGGTCGGCGCCAACTTCGTCCAGCGCGGCGGCGAAAGCTTCCTCGTTCGCGCCGACGCCCGCATTCGTACACTTGAAGAGATTTCCGAGGCCGTCGTCGCCACACGGGACGGCGTGCCGGTCACGGTGCGTGATGTCGCCAATGTGCGCGTCGGCGGCGATCTCCGCACCGGCGCTGCAACCGCCAATGGCCAGGAAGTCGTCATCGGCACTGTGCTGATGATCACTGGCGGCAATAGCCGCACGGTCGCGGCAGCGGCCGCTGAGCGGCTTGAAGAAATCACCGCGACACTGCCGGCGGGCATTATCGTCGACGTCGTTTATGACCGCTCGAAGCTGGTGAACGCCACCATCGCCACGGTCGAGCGGAACCTGGCTGAAGGCGCGCTCCTCGTCGCCGCCGTGCTCTTTTTGATGCTAGGCAATGTTCGCGCCGCGATCATCGCCACGCTCATCATCCCATTCTCGATGCTGATGACCTCGATCGGCATGAATATCTTCGGCGTCTCTGGCAATTTGATGAGCCTGGGTGCGCTCGATTTCGGCCTCATCGTCGACGGCTCGGTCATCATCATCGAAAATTGTCTCCGACGATTAGCGGAGCGACAGCATCATGAAGGGAGATTGCTGACGTTGCAGGAGCGTCTCTATGAGACGCTTGAAGCCAGCCGCGAGATGATCAAGCCGACGATCTTCGGCCAGATCATCATCTTCCTCGTATTCATGCCGCTCCTCACCTTCTCGGGCGTCGAAGGCAAGATGTTCTCGCCGATGGCGATCACGCTCCTGCTGGCGCTGGGCGCGGCGTTCATTCTTTCGCTGACCTTCGTGCCGGCGATGGTCGCCGTCTTGATCAGCGGCAAGGTCTCTGAAAAGGAAGTCAAACCGCTGGCGATGGCGCGAAAGGCTTACGAGCCGGCCCTCGCCGCCTCGATCCGGCGCCCGCTCCCGGTCATCGGCGGCGGCGTCGCCGTCTTTGCCGTCGCTGCCGCGCTTTTCTTCACCTTGGGCCAGGAATTTATCCCGCAGCTCGACGAACAGGATTTCGCTATACAGGCGGTGCGTATTCCGTCGACATCATTGCAGCAATCAACCGCGATGCAGCAGCGCGTCGAAGCGGCGATCAGCGAATTTCCCGAAGTGCTGGTCGTCTTCTCCAAGACCGGCACGGCCGAAGTCGCCTCAGATCCGATGCCGGTCAACATCTCGGATTCGTTCGTGATCCTGCGCCCGCGCTCAGAATGGCCCGATCGCAACGAAAGCAAGGCTGAGCTCATGGCCCGCATCGAGGCGCGGATCACCCAGCTTGTCGGCAATGGGTACGAATTCAGCCAACCAATCCAGATGCGCTTCAACGAGCTCATCGCCGGGGTGCGCGGCGATGTCGCGATCAAGCTTTACGGCGAAGACCTCACCGAAATGAGCCGGGTCGCTGGACAGATTGCTGCGGTGCTGCAGTCGATCGATGGCGCAGCCGACGTCAAAGTCGAGCAGACCGGGGGCTTTCCAACCCTCGACGTCACCTTCGATCGCGACGCCATCGCCCGCTACGGCCTTTCGCTACAGGACGTCACTGACACCGTGGCGACGGCGATGGGCGGACGCGAAGCCGGTCTCGTCTTCGAAGGCGACCGCCGTTTCGATGTGGTGGTGCGCTTGCCTGACGCGGTGCGCGACGATCTCGACGCCGTCGGCGCACTCCCGGTGATGTTGCATGAAGAAGGCGAAGGCATGCGCCAATCGATTCCACTTCGTGAAGTGGCGACCTTCTCGTTCTCGGAAGGCCTCAACCAAGTCAGCCGCGAAAACGGATCAAGGCGCGTCGTTGTGCAATCCAACGTGCGTGGCCGCGACCTGGGCTCATTCGTCACCGAAGCGCAGCGCCGCGTCGCCGAGGAAGTCCAATTGCCGGTCGGGGCGCGCCTCGAATGGGGCGGTCAGTTCCAGAACCTGCAATCGGCATCCCAGCGCATGGCGCTGATCGTGCCTGCGTGTTTCCTTTTGATCTTCGGCATTCTCTACATGGCGCTCGGCAACATGCGCGCGGCCGCTGCGGTTTACACGGCAGTGCCGCTTGGCCTCGCGGGCGGGGTGTTCACGCTCCTCATCACCGGCATGTCGTTTTCGATCTCCGCGGCCGTGGGCTTCATCTGTCTCGCCGGTGTCGCGGTGTTGAACGGCTTGGTCGTGATGACCGGCATCAACAAACGCCTCGATCTCGGACTTCCGCTTGAACAGGCCATCTATGAAGGCATGAGTGAGAAATTCCGCGCCGTGCTGATGACCGGCATTGTGCCGGCGATCGGCTTTGTGCCGATGGCGCTCGCGCACGGCACCGGCGCTGAAGTGCAAAAACCGCTCGCCACCGTCGTCATCGGCGGTCTCATCACCGCGACCTTGCTCACGCTCTTCGTGCTGCCGGCGATTTGCAAGTTGATGTTGAAGAGCGGCCACCAAGCCCGCGAAGGCGAAATGCCGACCGCCTATTCCGGCGGCGGCGCGCCCGCGCAGGCAGAATAAGGGAGAGACCCAATGTCCATCGACAGCTTGCGCGACGCCCTTCCCGATTATGCCTGGGACCAGAAACGCAATCTGGACGCGATCGCGGCGGAGAGATTGCTCAGCGAGCAGCAGAAATGGGGCGCGCTCTTGGCGTGCGCCTACGCCACCGAGAACGGGGCTCTCATCCAGCACATGGAGCGCGCCGCCGGTTCAGCTTTATCGGACAAGGCGCGTCATGCGGCAAAACTTGCGGCGACCTTGATGGCGATGAACACGGTCTATTACGGCGCGCTCGATCTTTTGCGCAATCACGATTATCGCGGGCCCCGCGTCGATCTCAGCATGACCGCGCTGCAGCAGACCGATGTCGACAAGATCGATTTCGAGCTCTGGGCCTTCGCCATCTCCGCCATGAGCAATTGCGGCGCCTGCCTCAACGTGCATGAGGCTGAACTGCACAAACGCGGCGTGACGATCGAGCGCGTGCTGGCGGCGTTGCGCATCGCGGCCACCGTGAACGCAATCGACACCGCATCGCGTATCGAAAACGCGGCGGGCGGGGCCAGCCGAGAACAGCCCCAGGCTTGAGAGGACGCTCGGGTCATGAAGCCGGCAAAGGTCAAGCTCGAACTTAAAGCGCTGTTTCGCTCAGAAGACGCAGCCGCCTGCCGCACGTGTGCGGTGGAGATGACGCGCCGGCTGCAAAAATTGGCGGCGGTCCAACAAGCCCATGTTGAAGGCGAAGCAGAAACCGGGCTGCGTGTCTGCATCCATTTTGACCCCGCCAAGGAAGACAAGAAGCGCATTCATGTGCTGGGCGCGCAAATGGCCAATCAGGTCATCCGTCAGCGCGAACACATCAGGCTCGATGTCGCCAACGCCAAGCAGGAGGCCAAGCGCTTACGCAGCTGCAACGGCGTTTTGCTGGTGAGCGAACTCTCGGTCAGTTCCGTGCTGGTCGATTACGACCCTCACCTCCTGATGGGCGAGACGCTGGCCAAGTCGGTTACAGCGAAGTCGCCAGGATCAGAACGAGAAACAGCTGCTGCAAAAGAACACTCACACGAGCATAGCGGCCCCTTCGGCGAGCGCTCCGAACTCATCTTCGCTTTAGGCTCCGGGGCTGCATTAGCCGTTGGCTGGCTGGCTGAGCGCGGCGGCGTTGAGACCGCCCCCCTCATTTTCTATCTCATCGCTTATCTGCTTGGCGGCTATTACACGGTGCGCGAGGCGATCGACAACGCCCGGCACCGGCGCCTGCGCATCGACAGTTTGATGATCGTCGCCGCGATCGGCGCGGGCGCGCTGGGCGCCTGGGCCGAAGGGGCGCTTCTGCTCTTTCTCTTCAGCTTAGGTCACGCGCTTGAGAATTGGGCGATGGGGCGCGCCAAGAAAGCGATCGAAGCGCTTGGGCAGCTCACGCCCGAACGCGCGCAATTGCGGCGCGGCGATGCGGTCGAAGAGGTCGCGGTCGCCGATCTCAAGGTCGGCGACATCATCATGGTCTGGCCGAACGAGCGCCTGCCCGCTGATGGCGTGGTGGTCGCTGGCGCAAGCGCGGTGAACCAAGCGCCGATCACCGGCGAGAGCGCACCGGTCGAAAAGCAAGCTGCCGCCACCGCCGACGCCTATCCTGATTTCTCGAAGGCGCCCGAGCAGCACCGGGTCTTCGCCGGCGCGATCAACGGCGCGGGGGCGCTTGATGTGCGCGTCGCCCGGCTTGCCACTGAGAGCATGCTGGCGCGTATCGTCACCCTGGTGGCGGAAGCGGAATCGCAGCGTTCCCCGACGCAGAACTTCACCGACAAGTTCGAACGCATCTTCGTGCCGTGCGTCCTCGTCCTTGTGGGCGCGCTGCTCTTTGCCTGGGTTGTCATCGATGAGCCGTTCGCGGCGAGTTTTTATCGCGCGATGGCGGTGCTTGTTGCCGCGAGCCCGTGCGCGCTGGCGATTTCAGTGCCGAGCGCGGTGTTGAGCGGGGTCGCACGCGCCGCGCGCGGCGGCGTGTTAGTCAAGGGTGGCGCCGCACTCGAAGCGCTCGGCCACGTCAGCGCCATCGCCTTCGACAAGACCGGCACGTTGACTGAAGGAAAGCCCTATCTCACCGATGTGAAGCCCCTCCTCGGCGTCACCGAGCAGGAATTGCTGAGCGTCGCGGTCGCGATCGAGCGCAGCAGCGATCATCCCCTCGCGGGCGCGATCGTGCGTGACGGCGCTGCGCGCGTTGGCGATGTCTCCATTCCGCGAGCAGAAGCGGTAGAGAGCATTACCGGCAAAGGCATCCAAGGCCGCATCGACGGCGCCATCGTCCAGATCGGCAAGCCTGGTTTGTTCGAGACCGGCCCCGCGCCGATGCCGAACGAACTTCGGCTCATCGTCACCAATCTAGAATCGTCGGGGCGCACCGTCATGGTGGTGCGCCGTGGCGCCCGCTACCTCGGCGCGCTCGGCGTCATGGATACAGAACGTGCGACGGCGAAGGCCACCGTCCAGCACTTGCGCCGCTTAGGCATCAAGCGCGTCGTCATGCTGAGCGGCGACAATCAACGCGTCGCCGACGCGGTCGCCGCCAGCATTGGCCTCGATCAGGCCTTCGGCGCGCTCATGCCCGACGAGAAGGTTGCGGCCATCAACACGCTCAAGGCCGAAGCCGGCGGCGTCGCCATGATCGGCGACGGCGTCAACGATGCGCCGGCGCTCGCCAACGCCAATGTCGGCGTCGCCATGGGGGCTGCGGGTTCTGACGTCGCGCTTGAAACGGCCGATGTCGCGCTGATGGCCGACGATCTGAGCCACTTGCCGTTCGCGGTCGGTCTCAGCCGTCAAACCACGCGCATCATTCAACAGAATCTGTGGGTCAGCCTCGGCGTGGTCGCCGCCCTTATCCCGTCCACTATTTTTGGCCTGCAGATCGGTGCGGCGATCATCTTCCACGAGGGCTCGACGCTCATCGTGGTAGCAAATGCGCTGCGGCTGCTCGCATACCGGGAGTCCGCCGCATGAGCACATCCCCTCATGACCGGCGGCGCGGCCGCGTCACTTTCCCCGCCCCCCCGGGGCGCGGCCGCAACCTTTATGACCGCGTTCGCCTTGGCCGGCTGCGTCGGCGCCGCGGTCGCCGCCGACGTCGCGGTCTCTGCAACACCGCAAGAGACGCAGATCGCGCGATCATCAACCAAGGCGCCGGCGCCGCCGATCAATGTAGCCAATCCGACAGGCCATGATCTGCGCGGCCAAGACGCTTACGGCGCGGGCTTCTACGGCGCGTCGCGCGCCGCGGGTGCGCGACGTCATCGCGGCGCAGATTATGTGGCCGAGCCCGGCGAGATCGTGCGGGCGCCCATCTCCGGCGTGGTCGAGCGCATCGGCTTCGCCTATCGCGGCGATGAGCGTTACCGCTATGTCGAGCTTGCCGACGCCGCAACCGGGCGCGATGTGCGCGTGCTTTATGTCGGCCCAAGTGTTGAACTCGGCGCAAGAGTGGAAGCCGGCGCTCCCATTGGACGCGCCCAGGATCTGAGCGCGCGCTATCCGCGCGGCATCACCAACCATGTGCATGTCGAAATGCGTGAGAACGGCACTCTCGCCGATCCTGCCGGTGTGCTGCCTGTGGCGTCCGATCACTACGGGGAGATCGATGCATAAGCAGCGTCGCCCCTCAAATTCTTCAACACAGGTGCTGGGTCAACCAAGGAGGACATACATGAAACAACTCATTCTCGCCGCCGCATTGGCGCTCTGCGCGACGCCCGCGCTGGCCCAGGAGACGCACGGCGACAACGCCGAAGTGCAATCGGCGCCGGCCGACGATGCGGTGCTTGCGGCTGCGCCATCGGCGCTGTCGCTGACGTTCGAACACGCCGTGGTGCTGACCCACGTCCAATTGCATGGACCGGGGCACACCGCCATTCCGCTGACGTTCACCGCGCCAAGCGCGGCGACGGTGAGCTATTCCATTCCGCTGCCGGCGCTCGGATCGGGCGCCTACGAGGTGCACTGGACCGCCACCGGCGACGGCCACGCCATGGAAGGCACGCTGCACTTCACCATCCAGTAAACGACGGGCTGGCGGCGCTAACGCATGGCGTTGGCGCCGCTGGTCCACCTCACCACCGGAGCACACATGAAAGCAGTTTCGTTTTTTCTGACTGCGCTGCTCGTTGCAGGCTCGGCAGCCGCGCAATCGCCGGCGCCGGAGGCCGCTGTCGAATTGATAAGCGGCCACAAGGTCGCTCTACGCGGCTTTGATCTGGAGCGCCGCGCCGATGGGCGCGCTTATGTTCATGGCTGGGCGCGCCGCGAAACGGGCCGGGCCGGCCTCATCAATGCGCATCTGCACGTCGAGACGTTCGGTGCCGATGGCGCGAGCCTCGGCCTGACCGAAGGCGGTTGGAACGATCCGCTCTCGGTGCGCGACCGCTCTTCGAGCGCGGTCCATGTCGAACTTGCGCCTGACCCGACGGCCGAGATCGCCCGCGTGCGCATCAGCGTCGAGCCCGGCGCGCGCCACGATTAGCAGAGCCAATCCCATGACCGAGCCGATCGAGCTGCAGCGCACTCAGCACTTCGTTGGCAGGTTGGTTCAACCATCGACCAAAGCATGACACTCTCAACCAGGCCAAGGCGCTGAAACGCTCTGACATTCTACTACGGCGAGCCGTCACGTGCTTGGCGCCCTGGAGGGAGAATTTCAGGGCCTCGCGCGCCTTCGGCACGCCGGGCTCTTGCGCTTCGTGCTGAGCCGGCTGCGCCGTCTCAGCCCGTCGGGCTGCGATCCCTGAGGCTAGGGTGCAAACTTATTCCGCCAACAGCTTGCTGGGATGTACGCCCAATTGGTCGGCAATGCGCACCAAAACCAGTAAGCTGGGATTTCGCTTCCCTCTTTCAATTCCACCCAGATAAGTGAGGTCTATTTCAGAATCGTGCGCAAGCTGTTCTTGACTCAGCTTTCTACGAACACGCAGCTTCCGAATATTTGCGCCCACGAGCGCCTTCCAGTCCATGACCAGAAGTCAATCTCACAGGGCTTATAGTCACCAGGGACTATAGTCCTTATTTACTTCGGGAGTTCAAAGAACTCGGCAGGCAACACGCCAAGCGCCTCCGCTAAACCTGCGATCTTCTTGACGGTCGGATTTGCCTCGCCCTTCTCAATCTCGCGTAAGTAGGTGACGTCCAATCCTGCATCCACGGCAAGCTGTTCTTGCGTAAGTCCTCGCGCTTCCCGCAGGCGCAGGACATTCGCGCAAACTATTCGCTCCCACTCCATCGAACAGAAGAAACGGGATGACGACTATAGTCACCAGGGACTATAGTCCCTGTTTTGCAGGGTTCTTCGGCAAGAGCAGATGGGCGTCGTTACAAGCCAACCAGCATCAGCCGAACGACTTCAGGAAACCCTAGCGGAATTGGGCGTCAAGCCACTCGCCCTTGTCTGGGCGCGCGACGATGCGTTGGACATCGCATTCAGAACGCAAAGTGGCTTAGCCGTCGTAGCGCGCTGCGTTGACACACTAGACACCGCGGACTTGGCGGCACTCGCAAATTGCTCGTTAATTCGTCAGACGCCGTCGCGCAGGCGAATGCGTCAATTCTGGTTTGCGGAGCCGGCGCGCTTCGCGAAACGCTGATTGAAGTTCTATGACGGGGGAACCGGAACTCAGGCGACTATTCGACAACGAGGCTGGCGCCCTCAGGCGATTTCTGCGCCGCTTCGGCGCAAGAGTCTCTGCAGAGGATATCGCACAAGACAGTTTCGTACGTCTGTGCGCAGCTGACGCCGGACAGATCGTTTCGCCTCGGGCGTTCTTATTCCAGACGGCCAAAAACATGGCGGTAGATGCACTTCGAAGGCAAAAAGCAGCGCCCTATCGCGCCGTCGCGAGCATTGATCTCGTGCCGACCGCTGCGCACGCGCCCAGCGCCGAGGATCATTGCATTGCCGCTGAAGAGGCAGCAGCCGTGCGTGCTGCGATCGCGGCGCTGCCGGAACTTGAGCGCAAGGCGCTGCTGATGCGCCGGGTCGAACTGTTGCCGCCTGCCGAGGTCGCTGCAGCGCTCGGCGTGAGCGAGCGTCAGGTGCAGCGGCTCGTCTTGAAGGCCATCGCCTTTTGTCACGCCAGGCTGACCGCCGCTGACGGCGGCGCTTCGGCGCCTTAAGACAGATTGCCATGGCCCACCGCGAGCCAACACAGGCCGAATTGGAGGCCGCGCATTGGTTCGTGGTTTTGGACGAGCCCCGCGTCAGCCGCCAAGACATCGACGCGTTCCAGGCTTGGCTTGCCGCGGACGAAACGCACAAGCGCGCCTATGACGCGGTCTCGGCGACAGCCGACAAGATCGATGCCGTCCTAACGACAGAACCTCTCGGACACGAGATTGGCCATCGGAGAACAAGGGTCCCAGTGCGGCCGATCGCGATCGCCGCGCTCTCGGCGGCGGCCGCTCTCGCCTTGTTCGTCATCTCACCGCTCAGCCCACTTCGAGACGAGGCGGGCGCCGTCTATGCCACAGCGCCGGAACAGGAGCGCTTAGTGCGGTTAAGTGACGGCACCACAATCGAGAACGCCGCGTGCGGTTCGAAGAAGGCGTGGCGCTTTTCAATGTTGCGCACGACGCCTCGCGGCCCTTCGTCGTGATGACCAAGTTCGGGGAGATCCGCGTGCTCGGCACCTCGTTCGTCGTGCGACTGGGACCCGATGCGGCCATCACCACGGTGCTAAGCGGACGCGTCGAAGCACGGCGCGAGATGCTGTTTTCCCCTGACAGCAGCGTGGCGGCTTCAGCCGATCAGGAGATCGAGCTGGCCGGTGGCGCTCCAACCGTTTCAGTTCTGGAGCGGGACGCCCTGGATCGCCGGCTAGTATGGCGCGAGCGCATGGTGGCGCTCGACGGCCAATCCTTGCGCGAAGCTGCGGCTGAGGTGACGCGCTTTTCGGGCGTGCGCTTCGCGTTTGCCGACACCGCGACCGCGCAAGTGCGTCTCGCGGGATACGTGGCGGGGGACGACGTTGAGGCGTTTCTCGGATTGTTGGAAAACAATGTCGGGGTCAGCGCCGATCGGCGCGCCGACGGCGTGATAGTGCTGCGCTCTGATTGAGCGCGCGCGAAAAACTTCACCCTCGTTGTCGTTTTTGCCAAGGCCGTTCGTCTCCCCTTCTTGAAGACCGAGCATGCGGTCCAAGGGGAGGTGAGCTTGACCAAAACCGTCAAGCGCGCGGAGCGCGTTTCACACTGGGTTGCCGGACTGTTGTTGGGCGTGTCGCCATTCGCGTTTGCGCCTGAGGCACGCGCTCAAAACAACGGCGCTACGCTCGCTGGTGAAACCCGGATCGAGTACGATATCCCTGCCCAGCCGCTCTCCAGCGCCCTCGCACTATACGCGCAACAATCCGGACTGAGCACACTTGTCCCAGCGGACCGCTTTGCTGGCCAATTTGCGCCAGTGGTGCGTGGCCGCTTCACGCGCGAGGAAGCGCTGTCCCAGTTGCTTTCCAACTCCAATGTCCGGGGCGAGATTACGCCCATAAATACGCTTTCGCTGGAGCAAGATCAGAGCCCCCAGCCCGGCCGCGCGAACGCTGAGACGCGCGTTCGCGCCGAAGCGAACAGCAACGCCGAGGCGGACGAGGAGATCGTCGTCACCGGGACGCGTATCCGCGGTGCGGCCCCTGTCGGATCCAATGTGGTCACGATCGACCGGGCCGAGATTGAGCAAAGCGGCCTCTCCACCACTGAAGAGCTGATGCGGACTTTGCCGCAGGTGTTCAACGGTGGATTCGCTCAGCACATCTCTTTCCAGAACGGCAATATCGGCGGCGGTTCCGGTCTCAATCTGCGCGGACTGGGCGCGGACGCGACACTGACCCTGGTCAATGGTCGGCGTCTTCCGGTCATGGGCCTGCGCGGCAACTTCACCGACATATCGAGCATTCCCGCGAGCGCCATCGAACGCATTGAAGTATTGCCCGACGCCGCGTCGGCCATCTACGGCAGCGACGCCGTCGGCGGCGTCGTCAATTTCATTCTACGGCGCGATTTCGAAGGTTTCGAATTGGGCGCCCGGTTGGGGGCAGTCACTGACGGCGACCTGGAAGAGACGCGCATTAGCACGGCAGCGGGCCGACATTTTGGTCCCCTTCGCCTTTTCGGCGCTTACGAATTTTTCGATCGGACCGCGCTTCGAACCGAAGATCGCGATTACCTAGCTGACAGCGACCTTCGCGCGCTGGGCGGCGCCAATTTTGACTCGCTGCGCGGCAATCCCGCAACATTGATCGTAAGCGGGCTCGGCAACTTTGGTGTGCCCTTCGGGCAAGATGGGACGAACATCCGTCAAACCGACCTGATTGCTGGGCTTGTCAACACGGCCAACGCTAATGAAGGCCTCGACGCCCTTCCCGAAATTGAACAGCACGCCGTCGTGTTGAGCGCCGAACTCGACCTTTCGCCAAACATGCTGATCTTTGCCGATGGCCGCTATGCGTCGCGTAGCTTCTTGTCGGCCAACGCACACACCACACAGCGCATCACCATACCCGCCAGCAACGCGTTCAGAGCGCGCAACAATCTCTTTCCTGGCCGCACTGTCCAGGCCGACTACGATTTCTATCGCGACCTCGGCCCCCGTTTGGAGGATGGCGAAACAACAACACTCGACTTGGCCGCGGGACTGCGCTGGGACCTGAGCGAGGCTTGGCGGCTTGAACCGCAGTTGGCCTATGGGCGCGTCGCCAGCGATCACACCAGACGCAACTTAATCAACATGCCGGCGCTCACCGCCGCGCTCGCCAGCAACGATCCCAACATCGCCTTTAACCCGTTCGGCGACGGCGCCTTCACCAATCCGGCAACCATCGCGTCGATCCGTGGCTTTGGCCACAGCGACCTTTTGTCGGAAACCTGGAGCATGTCCCTCAAAGCCGACGGACCGCTCTTCTCTTTACCGGCCGGCGATGTTCGCTTGGCGTTTGGGGGCGACTATCGCCACGAATTTTTCGAGATCAGCGAAGTAAGCTTCACCACAACGGCCGCGCCGACGCCGTCGATATCGAGCAAGAACGATCGCAATGTCGAGGCCGCCTTCGCTGAAGTGTTAGTCCCCCTGTTTGGTCCTGGGCTGCCTCCGCCGATCGGCGAGCGCGTCGATCTTTCGCTCGCTGGACGATATGAGCGCTACAGCGACTTCGGCGAGACGTTCAATCCGAAGCTCGGCCTTCGGTGGGACCTTTCAAATGCGCTGAGCTTGCGCGCCTCTTATGGCCAGTCTTTCCGCGCCCCTAATCTCTCCGATTTGGATCCAGACGGCACGCTGGCGCGCCGGCAAGTGCGCGGTCTCAACATCACGGATGCAGGCGCCCCCAGCGGACGCAGCAACATCATCTTGGTGCTTGGCGCGAATCCCGACCTGCAAGAGCAACGCGCTGAAAGCTGGTCGGCGGGCGTAACCTACGCGCCGCCCGCCTCGGGCTTTCGCGCCGATCTCAATTACTTCGACGTCGGGTTCTCCGATCGCATTGCCAGCATCACCAATATCGCAGGGGCGCTCAATCCAGCGTCCGAGTTTGCGTCACTGATCGATCGCAGCCCCGATCCATCCGAGATCGCGACACTTCTTGCCGAAGCGCAGGCGCTCGGCACCAGCGGCGGCTTCAGCGCGAGCGATATCACCGTCATTGTCGATGCGCGTTCCACCAATCTGGCGCGCACGGACGTGCGCGGCTTGGATTTGGCCGTGTCGTATACAGCAGACATCGGTCCTGGCGAACTCACGCTTCGAGCGGACGCCACCTATCTGATTGATTTTTTGCGCGCAGCTTCCCCACTCGCAAACGCGGTCAATGTCGTGGACACGGTTGGCAACCCGGTGGACCTCAAGGCGCGCCTCGGCGCGACCTATGACCTCGGCCGTTTCAACGCCTCGGCCTTCGTCAACTACACCGACGAGTTTACCGACAATCTGAGCACGCCCTCCCGCGCCGTCGATGCGTGGACCACGATTGATTTGCATCTGGGATGGCGGTTTGGCGCGCCCGAAAGCGGCCGCGGTCCTGAACTGTCGCTCTCGGTTGTCAACGCGTTCGACGAGGATCCGCCGTTCGTCAACAACGCAGCGGGCGTCGGGTACGACCCGAGCAACGCCGATCCGCTTGGCCGTTTCGTCGCCGTTGAGTTGCGGACGCGCTTCTAGCCATGCTGACATGGGCGATCGCCGCGGCCCTATCGTGCACGCCGCCACAAATAGAGCCGGCGACAAGCGTCGGCGTTGCTGAGCTTATCTCCCTGCGCGACATTTCGGGTTTGAGTCTGTCCCCAGACGCAACTCGCGCGGTCTATCAGGTTCAGCAAGCCGACGTAGAACGCGACGACTACAACTCCGTGTGGTGCTTGGTCGACTTCGCTACTGGCGACATTCGCGAACTCAGCGATGGAGGCGCCATCGCGATGCCAGTTCTCGCCGGACTTGGGCGTCGAACCGGCATGTGGATGACGCTGGAGCCGCGTTGGACTTCTGACGGACGCGCCGTCGCCATGCTGGTGCGCCGCGATGGGCGCACCGCGTTGCAGACCTGCGAATTGCGGCGGATGCGCTGTCGACTTTTTATGACGAGCGGTGACGTTGAAGACTTGGTGTGGAGCGGCGATGGCCGGGGCATCCTCTTCACCAGCACACCCTCAGAAGCACAGCGAGAAGTCGCGCGCGCTGATGAAGGCGACCTCGGGTATCGCTTTGATGACCGGTTCGATGTGTTTCACGCTCTCTTTCCGCTCCGCGGGTTCGAAACGAACCGCGAGGTGCGTTATGTCGACGTGCCTATGGGACGCGAACGCACCGCAAACGCGCAAGAGCTTGAACGCTTCCAAACTCACAGACGCAGTCCCATTTCAACTACAATGGGCGCCGGGCGGAGCGCGACCCTGTTTGCGTCTGCGCCCGTAACCCGGCCTGCCTTCCTGTCAGGGCGCGATGTGCGCGACTTCATCAGGCTTGGACGCGACGGGGCCGCGTGGACTGAACCATCTTCCCCAGATGCGGCAGGAAGCGCACCACCGCTCACGCTTTTCGCCACGCATGAAAGTCGTGATGTGCGGTGCGGCGCGCCGGAATGCGAAGGCTACATTGTGGAACTGGCCGCGCGTGACGAGACGAGCGTCCTGTTTGTTCGGCGCGAGGGTTGGGGGCTCAGCCGCCACGGCCTGTATCTATGGGATATTGACACGAACACCGTCCGTCCGCTCGTCGTGACAGATGACGTCATTCGCGTGTGCACGCCAAGGCGCACAGATGCGATTTGTCTTCACGAGGGCCCGACGCGCCCGCGACGGATCGTATCCGTCGACTACGCCAGCGGCGCAGTGCGTCCGCTTGTCGACGCCAATCCGGCTGTGCCAGAGACCGCCTTCGCGCCGGCGCGGAAGCTTGAATGGCGCAGCCCCGGGGGGGATGAAGTGTTCGGCTATTATCTCACGCCGCCCGATGCACGAGATCCTCACCCGCTCATCATTGTGCAGTATCGCGCGACCGGCCTTCTGCGCGGCGGCGTCGGGGACGAATACCCCATTCAAGCTTTCGTGCGCGCCGGCTTTGCCGTGCTGGCGCTGGAGCGGCCTGACCCGATCGCGTTGCGCGCTGTTGTTCGGGACGCAGACGAGATCGATCGGCGAGAATGGGAAGGACTTTCCGAACGCCGCCGAACTTTGGCGGCGCTGACTTCCGGCATTGATCGTATGGTCGAGATGGGAATCGCCGATCGCGCGCGCGTGGGCGTGACAGGTTTGAGCGACGGCGCCGAGACCGCTGTCTTTGGTCTTATCCATTGTGCCTGCATCGCCGCCGCGGCCATCAGCAGCGGCGTGCATGACCCGATGTCGTATTACTTGACCTCAGACCGCCAGCGTGAGGCAATGCGCCTTCATGGGCGCGGGTCTGACGATATTCAGTTCTGGGACGATGTATCGCTGTCTCGAAACGCCGCTCGCGTAGCCGCGCCGATCCTCGCCCAGGTCGCCGATCGCGAAGCGCTCTTCATGTTGCAGGCGCAACGCACGTTCTCCGACCTCGACAAACCCTTCGACCTCTTTGTGTTTCCGGATGAGTACCATGTAAAATGGCGGCCTCGACATCGGCTCGCCATCTACCAAAGGAGCCTCAGATGGTTCGAGTTCTGGCTGATGCAGCGCGAGATCGAGGGCGCGGCGTTTGGCGATGAGTACGCGCGCTGGCGCGCCTGGCGTGCGCTTTTAGCCGAGAGCGACGCCTCGCGGCAGATTGCGCAACCAGGCCTCGACACTCAATAAGCCGACGATGCGAGGCAAATTTGCTGAGGCCCGCAATATGCTGGCTTCGCTCAATATGGCAGACAACACGTCGTGTGAAACAAGGCGGTGCCCAACGAGCGCACCTTCTAGAAGGTATGCGCGCAGGAACGGAAGCTGCAGCAGCAGAATCTGAGCGAGGTAGGCGCTGGTCTGCCCTTTAGAGCGGCGCTGCAATACCTGTGGGGCGATGCGCCCAGCAAAGGCGTCTCGCACGAGGCCGCGGTCTTTCCCGCCGGGTGACAGCACAAAGGTCGGAAGGCCGAGACACGCTTCAAGAACCGGTTGGGCGACAAGCGGATAGATGTAATCTGCGTGCGAACGCCAATCGAAATAGTTGAGGCGATCTTCTATCAGCGCGAGATGCAGACGTTTGCCTGGGAGCAGACCTTCGGGCGCTTCCTCGGCCGCCGGCAAAAGGCTAAGAGCCTTGGAAGTGAGGTACGTCGGATGAGTTCTGGGCGCCGCTGCATCGCGGCTCAGCGCCTGGCGCCAAGCGCTAAAGGCGCTTCCCCAAAATGGCGCGCCGGTCTCTGCGGCGTGCGACCAGCAGCGGCGCCAAAACCCGAGGCCCGGTCCGCGGGCAATCAACCGATCAGCTAGCACGTCATTTCGCAATGTACGGAAAAAAACGTTGTCACCACCTCGGCCTGAAAAGAACGCCGTAACACCGTGTTGAGCGGCGAAGGCAGCTTCTGTTTCATCGGTCTCGCCATCAGCCAACCATAATGGCGGGTTGAGCGCCGGTTTGAGCTGGACTGCGGCTTGTAGGTTCACGCGGCAAGGATCACGCCGGGCTTCAAACAGGGACGCGCCCGCGAACTGCGCCGCCGCGCGCGCGTAAGCACGCTCATCTCCTTCAAGATTGGAGGTCGCGAAATTTATGGCGCGCACCCGCGATGGGTCAGGCATGCACGCGAGCACGATGCTTGAATCCAGCCCACCTGAAAGGCGAAGACCGAAACGGGGAAAGCAATCGGCCCAGGCGCCACATGCCGTCTCCACAGCGTCCCGAAGCGCGGACTTCGCCCCTTGCTGCGCGATTGGCCTCCTCGCAAACGCATCAGGGCGCCAGACCTGCTCGATGGAGAGCCGTGATTGCCCGACACGAGCCACCGCGCCAGGCTTCAGTTCTGATACACCATCGAGGCCCGTCTTGGTCGTGATGTGGCGGTTGTTCGCCAATCTCAGAGCTACATAGCTCCAGTCGATTGCAGTCGGTCCCAGTCCAAGTGCATCAATATCTTCACCGTGGGATAAAAAGATGAAGGCGTTGCCGCGCCTCGCAACGAAGCATGGCAGCGCGCCAGACGGGTCGCGAACGATGAAGACACATGCGTTGGGGACGTCACGAATGAAGCAAACGTAACGGCCCCAAACACGCGTAAAGGCGACGGCCCCCCGACTCTCAATGAATTCTGAGTCGCGCAATTGCGCGGACTGAGCGCGAGATCGGCCTGCGAATACAGTCCCCACAAAGCTCACGTGAGCGCCAACGTGCAAGCCCTCCTCGGCGTTGGATCGATGCGGCGCCTCCAGCACCAAGAGTCCAGGCGCATCGACACGATGCACCCAGGCCGACTGAGTGGTCGCCATCGCGGCAAGGACATTAGCGGCGTCCTTAGACGCGACTTCGGACTGATAGCTCCAAACCAGCGCTATGAATCGGTTCATGCCTAGACGACCATGATTGGCGTATAACCGCGTGCGTGATCGGCGCTGTCATTCAGCACCTGGTCGCCCAGCTGCGCCCAGCAATGAGCTGCGAACGGCGCGCCCTTCACCCCAAAGACCCAATCGACCGCTGCCCCGCGCGGACCCAGAAATAGAAGCAGCGCAAGCGTCTCGCGAAGGCACGCATTGCGCGCAGCCCCCAGCGGGCGGCTCGCAGAAAAGGCGGCCGCCATGCGGACGATCGCTTCCTCAGATCGTTCGGGACTTTTCCGTCGCGCCCGCCACTTGGAGACTATTGAACTGATATGGCGCCCGCGGAGCAGGCTCGACGCACGCCCGCGGCACAAAGCTGCGCGCGCTATGGAGAAAACCCGAGGACGACTAGCGGAGACCTCGCGTGATGGCGTTGGGGCTTTCGCTAGCGCAAGCGGACGTCCGGCGCCGTCCGCGAGCACGCGCGCCGCGCGGAGGCTTTGCACGACCTCCCCCGACAGCGGCGCGCCGCGCCTCAACTCATCGACAAGGCGCAAGGAGATTGCGCGGCTCAGTGCACAGTAGCGATCAGCCTGGAGATCGAGGAAAACAATTGTCTCGTCGGCGAACGCCATGAACACATCAGCGCGCAATTGTGGTGTGGATCCGCTCACCGGTTCACATCAGCGGGTCGCGGTCCTCCATGAGATGATCTACCCCGCCTTGGGTCTCGGCCGACACCGCGCCCAGTTCGATTACTTCTTGAGCCGACATGTTTCACTCCGTCCGCTTTTCGTCTGATAGAGCCAGCGCGCGGGAACACGTCCCGCGCGCATCCTCGTGCCGCTTAGAAAAGCGGCTCACGGTCTTCGATTTCGGTGTCCACGCCACCGTGCGTTTGCTCGGAGACGGCGCCCAGTTCGATCGGATCTTGTTCGAAGGTGTTGTCGTCGCGCATTGTCAAAGCTCCTTTGAAGGACCGGGGCTCGGCCCAGGAGCGATGCTGCGTCTACTGACGTCGATAAGAGAGTTTATAAACATGAATATTTTGCGGGGTTCTAGCAGCCCGTCAGGCACCGTTCGACGGCAGCCCTAGCAACGCCGCGCAGTCACGGATCGCCTTTGCGGCCGCTACGCGTTTATCATGGTAAAACCGGAGTGCGATCTTCAAGCCGCTGACGTCGCCCTTTTCTCTCGCTTGGTCCAAGAGAGCGAGTTCTTCCTCAACATCAGCCCAAAGTTCGCGCTCCGCCACGCGCGCAATGTGCAACCTGTCATCGGCGTTGCGAGCTGACGCCACGAGTTCGCCGTGGGCGCCACTTTGCAATGCCGTCAACAGCGCAGCCGTACGGTCCGGATAGTCGCGGGCAACAATATTTATGGGCGGGCTCAATGAGCTTACGCTGTTCAGTGCAAGCTCTGCGAGCTCACCACGCCATCGATAGAGATCGCGCAATCCGCTTTCGCTCCACATCGCCACGCTGAACCCGTGCGAAGGCCGAAAGCCCACAAGCCGCTCGGCCGTGAGGCGCAGCAGTGCTTCCCGCACGGGCGTTGTCGAAACGGCCAGGTCCGTAGCAATCGCGGTTGCGTCAAGACGCTGACGTAGCCGAAAGCGCCCGGCCATCAGCCTTGCCTTGATCTCCTGGTAAGCCCGCTCCGATGTTGGCGTCTCAGGCGTCCTCGCCATAATGAGCCTTTAGTTGACGAGCGATATCCGGCGTCAGCGCGTCAATGTGCGGTCCAGGCAGGCACTGCCCGTCCTCTAGCGCGCAAATCGGATCGCGCCCCTCCCAGCCGCCCAGGTTGGGGCGATGCATCTGGTAACCGATGAGCCGCTGTAATGGCTCTGGGAAAGACCGCGCGACCGCGGGCGGGTAAGCCAAGAACTGGTTTTCGTACTGCTTGAGCCAACCCAAACAATAGGAGACAATGATGCCGTCGCGCGGCGCGCTTGACCGGTTCTCGCCAGCGCCGTGCGTCAGCGCGCCGAGGAAGACCAACGCATCACCCGGCTGCATCTCCGCGGGGATCGACCGAGCGGGATCAATGCTGCGATCCAGCGCGTCCGTGTGACTGCCTGGCCAAAGGCGCGTCGCGCCATTCTCTTCGGTGAAAGCAGTCAACGGCCACATCACATT
>LNEK01000011.1 GCA_001464425.1 Alphaproteobacteria bacterium Ga0077535 | reverse complement strand
CATAGCAGAGCGCACGCGTCTGCACTCAATCTCACTGAGTTCGGTGCGGAGGACACTAGGCTCATGATCCAGATCATCACGCGCGACAATCGCCGTCTCTTTCATCATGCGCTGATGGAGATGCACCGCCAGCGCAAGCAGGTGTTTATCGACCGCATGCATTGGCGGCTAAGTGAGAGCATGGGCCTTGAGATCGACGAGTTCGATAGCGAGGAGGCAATGTATCTGATTGATGTGGATGCAAACGGCGACGTGCAGCAATCGGCGCGGTTACTGCCGACGCTCTCACCACATCTTATGAGCGAAGTGTTTGCCAAGCTTTGCGACGATGGACCGCCGAGGTCGGCGCGCGTTTGGGAAGCATCCCGATTCTGCCCCGCGCCAACCATTGCCAAGGGTGCGCCGCGACGCGAACTGTTGGCGCGAATGATCGCGGGCATTCTGGAGACTTCGATTCTGTTCGGGATTGAGAAGGTGAGTTTCGTCGCTGGCGCCGCGCTGGCGCCGCTTGCAGATCAAGCGGGCTGGAGCGTGCGCGCATTAGGCCCAAAGCAGAGGATGGGGCGGGAGCGTCTCGTCGCCATGCTGGCCGACGTGACCAGCGATGGCCTTGCGGCCGTACGCCAACGGGCGCGGCTAACTGGTCCTGTCACGCGCTTCGCTGATGCCGGGCTGGCACGTGCCGCCTGAGCGCGCGCGAAACAACTCAACACCTTAAGGAGGCTGTCATGCAAGTCGCCACCCCGCGCATGTCTAATCAACCGACGCTTCATTCAGAGGCTCGTTTCACGTGGGCGTTTGAGGACTTAATGCGGGACGGCTACGTCATTTTGCCAGAAGCGATCAGTCATCTGAAATCGCGTTTGATTTGCGCCGAGGTCGCGCCACATTTGGCCGCCACGCCGAAGTGCGTAGGCGATTTTTACGGATGGAAGACAACGCGGGTCGGAGGTCTCCTCAACAAGGCGCCTTCAACACAAGACCTTGTTCTCCATCCAGCCGTGCTCGCGATCACGCGCGCGGCGTTGCAGCCGTCGTGTGATTGCATCCAGCTCAATCTGACGCAAGCCATTCGCGTGCACCCGCAAGAGCGAGCTCAGGCGCCGCACCGCGATGAAGAGATGTGGCCCCACGAACCGAAGCTTCGCCCCTGGCTCATCAATGTGATGTGGCCGTTGACTGCTTTCACCGAAGA
>LNEK01000010.1 GCA_001464425.1 Alphaproteobacteria bacterium Ga0077535 | reverse complement strand
GGCGTCGTCGGCATAGACCGAGATCATGAGATGGACGTGTTCGGGGCGCCGCCACGCCTCGCGCCACTGAGACGGATCGCTGGGACCAGTGTCGCCGATCACCATATTGCGCGCGGCCATGCCGGCGACGAACTCGTGCGGAAAGCTGTTGAGCGACGCGCGCGCGACGCCGAGCGCCGCGAGCCCGGCGTGCGTAACGCCGATATTGACGCAGAAAGGCGGTCGTTCATCCCACGGTTCGGCGTTGGTGATCTGCGGCGCTAGGCTCGCGTCGCCGCTCGTGGCGTCGGCCAGCCAGCGGCGAGCGGCGGCCGGCGTAGCAATGCTCAATACGAGATGGCGAACGAATGGCTTGTGATAGCCACGCAGGATGTTGCCCTGCAGGTCGGCGAGGTTCGGCGCGCTCGTCACACTCACCACCCCAGCCCCGAGCTGTGGCGGATCTGCGCCACCGATACGCCCGGGTAGCCGCTAAAGCGGCCAAGCTGCACGTTCGGGTTTTCGTCGAGCAGCAACACCAGATCGCGCGACAGATTGTTGATGTTCTTCTCTTCCGGAAACAGCGACGTGAGATCACGCGGAATCTGGAAAGAATCGTGGCGATGAATCCAATCGATGAACGCTTCGGGATTTTGCGCCGACGGCGAGGGCGGAGGGTCTGCGACGAGCCCGAGGAGTGAATCGAACACCGATCCGAACGCGCAGATGAAGTCGCGGATGTAGGCGCGGAAATCGCCGTCGAACACCGAGTACATGCAAAGGTTGCCGCCGATCAGATCGAAGCGCGCGAAATGCACGGTGCCGACATTGCTAAGGCCGGTGAAGAGTTCATCGATATTGGCGGCGATCGCCGCCGCCGCCCTGGCGCGCCCGACCGGCGTCTGGTCCGCCAGCGGCATCACCAGGTTCATGTGCATTTGCAGATTGTCTGCGAGCGCCGTTGAATAGCCGGGCTGCGGCGTCTTCACCGGTGCGACGCGGCGCCAAAACGCAATCAAGATGCGCTCGAAGAGGTGGCGCAGCATCATCCAGAGCTTCGAGAAGACCTTCACCATGTGTCACCTCCCACCGGACAACCGCTGCCGCCGCGAAGGCGGCACGAATATTCGTAGGCGCCGCGGCGCGCCGCGAGCACTGGATCGTCTGAACATTCGATGCCGGGCGCCAACCGCGTCGGATTGAAGCTGAGGCGCTCGCATCCGGCGCCATTGTCGGCGGCGAGCCCCGTGATCCACAACTCGCCAAGCACCACGCGCACGCGCGTCGTGTCCCAAACTTTAGTGGGATCAGCGAGATCATCGCCTTGGCCGGCGATGTTCATGCGCAACACGAAGCGGACCGGCCCACGCTTGATGCGGTCGCGAAGCTCTTGGTGCAGGAATTGATTGTGCACGCCCTTCTTGAGGAAGGGCTCGACGCCGGCTACCGGCTCCCAGTCGAAACGGCCGAACGTCACCGCGCCATCATCGGCAATAAGCTTGAACGTGTGCAGTGCGTGATAAGCGGCGCGAGCGTAACTGGCTGGCGTCACCAACATCGTCGCCGCCACTGTGCCCGGCCGCGCGGCCATGTGCGTGTTGGCATAGCGAATGACGCCGGCCGTCCCGTCCTCTGGCAGGTCCGGCGGACGCGCGGGCGTGCGGAGTTGCAGCATATCCCAGAAACGCTGCAGCCAATTCTCTGGTTTGTCGGGAACGGGCACGCCCGCTGCTGCGAACTGGAGAAACTCCTCCGGGTTCTGGGCAAAGAAGATCGGCAGCGTGATTGCGATGAGGTCGGATTCGCCGCCATCCTTGAGATGAAATTTGACCGCCATGCCGCGGACATCAAGGGCGCTGTCATGCTCCGTTGGCGATCCTGAGCCATTGGAGAAGCGCAGCGTCACCGGGACTTGCCCGCCCTGAAACTGTTCGGCGTGGGTGAAGTTATGCGCCGCGTTTGAAGCCACGAAATAGCCGGTCGCGCCGATGCCGACCGCGTGTACCGGGCGCATGCCGGGGCGGTGGTCCGGATAATCGCTTTCCAGCGCCCGATAGAGACGCTCGCTCATGCTCTCTTTTTGCATCGCGCCACCTGAGAGAGAAGGGATGTCGTCCCGTGCGCGCGCGCTGAGGACATTGTCGAAGCGCGGCGCGTTGGCGACGCGGGCGCCGAGACGCCAATGACGCTCGTCTACGCCCATCAGGTGCAGCACCGTCGCGAGGACTGAGGTGTGATCGAACGGCGTGTCGGTGTCGGAGCGGAAGACTGTGCTTTCGCGCACGAACGGGGAGACAAGAATGAGCGGCACGCGCACGCCGAAACGGTCAAAGCCAAAGTTCTGTTCGCAAAGTGCGGGTTTCGGCGTATCCGTGTTTTCGCGCCATGGCGGCTTGGCGCCACTGGGCGGCGCAACGTGATCATACGTGCCGCCGTGCTCATCGAAATTGATGATGAAGAGCAGCGAGTTCCAGATTTCGGGATCGCTCGAAAGGGCGTCGTACAGCTGTCGGAGAAAGCGCTCGCCCTTACGAATGTCGCCCGGCGGGTGATAGTCCGTCCCATTGGGACCGAGGCCAGGGCCGAAGGGCAGCGTCCACGATGGCTCGATGAAACTAAAACGCGGCAGCGTTCCGTTCGCGATTCTGTCGAACAGTGCAGCGACTGGCGCAAAGTTTTCGTCGAAGCGGCGGTCCTGCAGCTTTTCCATGATGCGCCGCGTGTAGGGATAGCCTTCGGCGCCGAGAGCGTTCTCCAGCCAATTGCCTTTGCTGTGAAAGATCATCCAATCGCTCGGTGAGCCTTGGCCTTGCTCGTCGAGCACGTTCCACATCGTGCGCTCGCTGAACTGAACGCCGCCTGGGCGCGCCAGCCAACTCGAATGGCGGTTGTTGACCCAACCCTTTAGATCGCCCTTCTTATCGAGGCCGAGAGAATTGCCGGCGGCTGCGAAAGCGCGGTTACAGTTGGTCTGCGTCGGGACGGACGAGAAATATTGGTCAGAAACTGCGAAGCGGCGGGCGAGCGTGTTCAACACCGGAAGCTCTTCCGGTGTGTAGCTCATCATGATCTCGTCGTTGTTTCGATACCACTTGGCGTAGTCGCGATAGAACCCGTCCATCTTAGGGGGCGTGTCGCCGGGCGGCGTGCCCTCGGCGCCGAAGAGCTGAAAGTTGACGTGTTCGTAGGTTTCATACGGGTCATAGCGAGGGACGGCGTGGCGGCCGCCCGTGCCGCGAATGACATGGTGGGCCTTGCCTTTAGCGTCTCGTTGAAAGAGGTCCGGGTTTAGGCCGTCAAAATCTGGCGAAGAGCCGGGTGGTAGAACTTGGGCGGGCTTGTCGTGCTCGTACAGCCAGCCGAGCACGTTATCGAGCGACCTGTTTTCGAGCATGAGGTAGACAATGTGCCGTATGCCGGCGTGCGCACCCCGTCTCATCTTGCAGCCCTACACTCGCATCAATCAGCTGCACTTGCGTACAGGAAGGTTGTCCGGCTGTCGAACGACATGGGTCCAGTGCTGGGACGGCGAAGTCATGGTCTGCTTCAGCACGGACGAGGCGCGTAGGGCCTAAGTCCGATGTTGGAGCGCATGAGAGGAAGGCAAGAGCGGCCAGCTGAGTAACGCCCCCATGTCGCGCCAAAGTCCGCTTTGCGACGACAAAGCTGGAAGGGCGATTGTTGGGATCAAACAGACACAAGCATCGCTCCCGTGTCAGCGATCGAAGCCCGAAGGGTCGAGACGCGCGCAATGCGCAGGCTCGATGCGCAGCACGAGGGCGCGGCCGCCCAAGGCGGCGACGCCCAAACGCATCAGAGGAATCTCGAGAAATCTGGACCTCTGGTCGCGATCTGCCACCCAAGCATGATTAGAGATTTTCCTTATCAGCAGCGCGCGGTCCGGACATGGATGCGGCGATGGTCAGTGCCTGCGCTCAATGGGCAAGCCGCCGCCTTGCCTTGGCTCGGTGCTAAACACGAAGTACGCGAGCATCAGCGACAGGGTGATCAAGCCGGGCAGACTGGCTTCTAAGCCAAACGCGCCGCCAGTAAGCCAAGGCGCATCTATGGTGAGCTGCACAGAGAGCAAACTTGCTGTGTCATTGCCGCTGACGCCGAAGCCGAACACGACGCCCTGCGTGACGTTCGCCATGAAGTGCAAGCCGATGGGGAGCGCTAATCCCTTTGAGCGCACGAATGCTTTTCCAAAAAGAAGGGATGCAAGAAAGATGTTTACGCCTGCCCACACCGTGGCGGCGCCATCCATTCCCGGATTGCCAAGGTGGGTTAGCACAAAGAGTAGCCCGATAGCGATTTGCGCCGGCCATTCACCAACAGCAGCGACCAACCTTTGGAATATCACGCCGCGAAAGAGCAGTTCTTCGGCGATCGCAACGCCAGCCATCAGCACTACGGCAGCAACTAGGCCTTCCGCCTGAAACGGCGCGGGTGAGAATTGGATCATGCTCGCACACCACAGCAGTGCGGCGGGTGCAGCCATCAGCACGAAGCCAAATGCGATCCCGACGCCCAGATCTCTCAGCACAAGTGCGTTCAGCAGGCCGGTGACTTCGGTGACCGGCTTCTTGCGCATGAATTGAACGATCAGCGTGGCAGTGAAGATGATGCCTAACTGTTCCCACACTGAAAGCTCATGCTGCGTTCGAATTGATAGCAGCAGCGCCGGCAGTAGAATCGCGGCTAGCAGAGCAAAGAAAATTCCGATCCACCACCCATTGTGGAGCCGCTTTTTGCTGTTGAGGAATAGTCCCGTCAAAGTCGGCATGGCCTGCTTTCCTGAGAAGTATGTATTGAGAGTGGGCGTTCATCGCGTGTTGGGTCGAAACACGCTGACGAGGCTCGCCGACAAGGCGAACACGGCTGCCACGCCGATCGCGAGATTGGGCGCTGCATCCATCGGAACGAAGACGAAGAGCTGTGCGACAAGGGCGCCGGCGCCTGCTTGTCCGAGCAAGCGAGCGGTCCCCTGCAGTCCGCCGGCGGCGCCGCTGCGGGCCAGCGGCGCTGCGAGAAACATGTTGCGGTTGTTGGCGATCTGAAAAAGGCCGAAGCCGATCCCCGACGTCATCGTGAAAGGTACGAGAAGGTTGGGATCGTTCGATGGCCAATACGCCACGCCGAACATCCCAAGAGCAAGCAGTCCTCCACCCAATACGCAAAGGGCGCTGGTGCTGGCCCAACGTGAGAAGCGTCCAGCAAAGAGGGCTGTGCCTGCGACGCTGAGCGGCCACACGGTCATGTAGAAGCCGGCAACAAGAGGCGACAGATTAAGGCTCTCTTGGAGATAAAAGGGCAGAGCGATCAATCCAGAAGTCTGGCCAATAAAGCATAAGACCGACGCCAGGATTGAGTTGCGAAACGAGGCGCTGCGCAGAAGATCTAACGGCAGTAGCGGCCGGGCGCGCCGAGCTTCACGAGCAATAAGGGCGGCGAAGACGAACCCGCTGGCCACGATCAGGCCAGCCGCCGCCAGCGGCCGGTGCGCCGCAGAGTTGATCCCGAGAATCAAAACGCCGAAGGCTGCGACGTTCAGAGCGATGCTCACATAGTCCACGTTTTGGCTGCTGGGCGCGACGCGGGGCAAGGCGCCGGTCGCGATAAGAACCACTAGCCCCAGCGGCAGTTCAAATGCGAAAAGCCAGTTCCAACTGAAGTTCGACAGGACGAGAGCTGCGAGGGCCGGACCAGCGGCAGCGGCCATCGCGACAGTCATCGCATTCCAGCCGATGGCTTCGCCAAGCAAGCGGTCTTTAACTGTCGCCCTGAGCAAGGCGACACCCAGCGCCAGGATCGCGCTCGCGCCCAGCCCTTGAGTGAAGCGAGCGAGAAGAAGCCAAGGCAACGAGGCCGACGCCGCCGCCATCACGGCTGCAGCGGTGAACGTGATGACGCCAGCTGCGAAAACCCGCCGCAGTCCATATCGCTCGCCCAGCGCAGCGCTGGGCAAGAGCGCTATGACCACCGCGAGCTGATAGGTGGTTGCGACAAGGATGGCCGTTGAAGCATCTATGTTGAGGGACGAAGCGATGGATGGCAGGCTCAGGTTTGTAGCGCCAGCATCGACGACAACGAGCGCCATCGCCGACAAAACGGCGCCAATCGAGGCAGCGCGCCGCGGATTAAAAGAAGTCGTTGCGGGGGCGCTGGCGCCGCTGCGGGCGCTGTGCTCGCTCATGGCGTGATTGGAACCCAAATGCCGTCGCGCTGCACATATCGGGTCACTTTCTTATCGACAGCGTCTTCTTTTTTGAGGTCACGCTCGGTGAAGCGAAAGAGGAGGGCCGGGCCCGACACACAAAGCGTGTCGTGAATGTCGCCGGGCAAGTAGACCTGAGCTTGGCCCGGTTTCACCAATGTCGCATTGCGCTTTACGAGGCGCGTCTTGCCATCTTCGTCATCGACGCGCCCGTACGTCCCCATCTCGCTTTCGCCTTGCTGAACCGCGTAGATCACCCAGCTGCGGCCGTGATCATGCGGCGGGCGATAAAGTGCTTGGCTTTCGAAGTGCGCGAGCAGCACGAAACCGTTTTCAGAGTCGCGATAGAGTTCACGGCTCGCCGGTTGGTCTCGGTGCAGCTCAGCTAGCCATGGCTCTTCGGGGGAGGCTTGCGCCAATGCTTCGATTTGAGCGCGAGCGGCGGCGACGAGTTCGGATGTCAGCGGCCCCCAGATGGCGCTCATGCGCGCCATGGTCGTTTGCAGCGTATTTTGGCCCATGGGTCGGGTCTCCTCAGTGCTGAGGAGAGGATGGGCGCGGTTGGGATAAGGCGAAAGACGCATCTATTGCAGCTTATTCGTGCATATAACGCCATGTCATGCTAGGTTGGCCCATGTCCGTTCCTGACCTGAACTTGCTCGTTGCGCTGGACGTGCTCCTCCAAGAGGGCAGCGTGGCGGGTGCGGCGGAGCGTTTGCGGCTGAGCCCTTCGGCCATGAGCCGCACCCTGTCGCGCTTGCGCGAAGCCACGGGAGATCCGCTCCTCGTGCGAGCGGGGCGCGGCCTTGTCCCCACGCCGCGCGCTCTTGAGCTTCAAGAACGCGTCGGCGCGTTGGTGGATGAAGGCCATACGCTGTTGCGGCCTTCAAAGGCGCTCGACCTCGCCGCCGTCGAGCGCACGTTCACGATGCGCACGAGCGATGGGTTTGTGGAAAATTTCGGTCCAAGTTTGCTGGCGCGTGTAGGTGCGGAGGCGCCGGGAATTCGCCTCAACTTCCTTCAAAAGCCTGACAAAGATAGCGCACCCCTGCGCGAGGGACGCATCGATCTTGAAACCGCCGTCGTTGAGCCGGCGATGGGGCCTGAGTTGCGCACGCAAGCGCTCTTTCGGGACCGTCTTATCGGGGCGATCGGTTCATCTCATCCGCTGGCGCGCAAGAAGATAAGCGTCAAACACTATACCGAGGCGCGCCACGTCATCGTCTCGCGTAGCGGCTTCGACGAAGATTCGATGGAAGCAAAGTTGCTTCCGCAACATCTCACGCGGCATGTCGCAAGTTCAGTCGGCGGGTTTGCGACGGCGCTTGCTGTGGCGAGATATTCGAACCTGATCGCGACGGTGCCGGAACGACACACCGCGTCATTGCGAGAGGGCATGTTTAGTTTTCCGCTGCCCGTTCGCGCGACCGGCTTTTCGGTGTCGCTTGTATGGCATCCGCGGCTAGATGCTGACCCTGTTCATCGGTGGCTTCGAGCCTGCATTCGCGCTGTCTGCGCGCCTCGATAAATGGGCTCAGAATGGCGCGGTTGCAGTAACGATTAGGCCACCGCCGCTTTCACCCGCCGCCTGCGCCAGTCGTCGAAGCGGACCTTGCACAGCCAAAACAGCATGATCGGCAGCGGCGCCAGGGCGACGACGTAAAGCAGAACCGAGTCCTGTAGAGCCTCGGGAAACACCTGCTGCTGCCCGAGGAAGAATGACCCCGAGGCGATGAACAGCGAAAAGCACATCCGCCAGAGGTGCCGGGCGATCCGCGAGACGTTGGACACTTGCCTGCGCACGAGCACATGCACTTCACCGGCGGCCGCGAAGACCCCAGCGATCGTAAAGAGCAGGAAGGCCTGCGGCGGCGAGCCGTCGACCGTCCCGCTGGGGCTGGCTGCGCCCATCCGCATGAAGATCACGCCGGCGGCGGTGATGGAGAGGGCGATGATTAGGCCGATGATCTCCGGCGCGCCGGCCTTTGAGTCCCGCCGACGCGCCGCCATGGCCCCGCTGACCAAAAGGTAAAGCGCCATGATGCCGGCGACAAAGTTGGGCCGCTGCCCGGTGTCGAGGAACGGCGCCACGCCCGCGCCAATGGCGTAGGCCGCGAACATCGCCAAAAAGAACACCGATCCCGCAGTGCGGTGGATCGGCTGGCCTTTGCGCGAGGCCAAGGCGACGAGGCCGGTGACCATCCCGATCGCCCCGCCGGCGATGTGCGTCCACAGCAGGGCGTTGGCGCCCAGATGCATCCAGGCCGGATCGCCGGGGCCGGCCTCCAGATTGTTCGCCAGCGCGATCGACGGCAGCAACGCGGCGGCGACGGCGGCGACGGCGGCGACGGTGAACAGGACGGGTGAGACGGCGATCCGGGTTGTCATGGGCCGCCTCATTATCGATAGGCCCGGCTGGGCGCCATGACCCTGCGTACCGCGCGCAAAATCATTCGGAGCACCAAAAGTTCGAGGCAAAACGTCGAGCCGCCCGGTCGTCCGCGTCGGTCTCGGGTCGCGGACGCATCCCGCGTCAGCGATCGAAGCCCGAAGGGTCGAGACGCGCGGCAAGCGCGGGCTCGATGCGCAGCACCAAGAGCGCGGCCGCCTTGAGGCGGCGACGCCCAAACCGAAATCCAAGCTCAGTCCCCGACACCCGCCACATGAAGAGGTGTTTGGAGACGCTCAAATATCCGCCATCGGGTAAGCCCGCACTAGCCTACGAGCGTCCGGAGTAGCCCGGTATTCGCGCCGTTGGTAAGGTGTTGTCCCGACGACCGAGATTGGCCCATTGCGGGCGTCGGACTCGCACCGCAATGCATTCGCTGTATTCTCGGCTACGGGTGCGCAAGCCTGTCGCTTAAGGCTCGACATCCGAGAGCTTCGAAGTCTGAGCGCGTCATCACGCGGCTTGTTGGCAAATAAGGGCCCATCACATCCGCTGAAGGTCCGAAACGCACGCCGCGTTGCGGCGTGAAGGCGAAGTCGGAAGCCGGCGCGACGTGACGTAAAAAAAGCGCACCGGCTCCTTGGGCCGGCGCTTCTAGCCAGGCCGCCCCGCACGCCATCCGCGCGTTGCGCGGCCTTGCGCCGGAAAGGCCAACGACGACCAGATAACGGTCCTCGCCACGTCGGGTGATCTCTTCGTCCGCCAAGCAATTGGCGCTTCGGTCGGATGGGTGACGATAGGCGCACAGTGACCAATAGCGGACCGCTCCTGCGCCCATGCGGCGCGCGCCATTGCGCGTGCGCGGGTAAGTTGGGGATCGCCCTGTCAAAACAAGCACGGCGTCGGCTCGTAGGTCGGTCAGCGCATAGGCGTAAGAATTGTCACGGTTGACGAACACGTCGCCCGTAGGATCGCCGCTGACGGAGACCACATTGCGCCAGTCGAGCGGAATTGCGAGCGCGCCGGGGCCGGGGGGAATGGCAGTGACCCCAATGGGCTGCGTGGGATCGACATCACTAGCGCGAGGGCAATCTTCGCCGCCGGCCACCAGCGTGCGCGCGCCAGTACTATCGGCCAAGAACACATGTGGCAGCGCAACGCCGCCGCCAGATCTTGTCCGATCGGGCAGATAAATTCGATAAAGGATACGCAGCGGCAGCGGATTGTTCGCTTCAGCGGCAATGACCGCGTCCGCTTTTATGGGACTTGCATCGCTCCGCGCGATGACGGCGCGATATGCGCGCGAGCGATCCAGACGCGGTGCGCCAGCGCGGAACGGGTTGGCGGCGCCATGGATAGGGCGCAAGGTCTCATCAACGAGCGAGGCGAGTACGCCGGTGTCGCCAGCGCGGTGTATGTTGAAACCGATCTGGCGTGCATAAGGGAAGGTTCCTTCGATCTCCAGACGGCCACGCGGCGGGACCGTCACGGCGAGACGCCAGTAACGCACATTGGTTTCAGGCAGAGGCAGATCGCGAGGATAGATCCAGCCGCACTGCGCTGCGGCATCGGGCGCATGTGTGAGCGCGATGACCGCGACAAGTGCTGGAAAGACGAGGCCGCGCCAGAAGCGTGCACGCAACAAGAGAGTCGAGAAAGAAACCATGCCGTCTGTCCATCGCCCGAATGTTGCCTGATCAAGGCAAACTTAACTCTACAAGAAGTCAACTGTCGACAATCTTGTAGAGGGCGCTCGGCGCCGAAAAGACAAAGCCAAAGGGCTGACCAGACTGGCCGTGAGGCTTGTTTCAAGGCAAGCGTGGGCCTTACGATTACTCAGGTCGAACGACACGTCTCGGCGATCGTGAGCCGGTGAGCGGGGTAGGGCGTCGCCGGCGGCTTTCGAGCGAGTAGGTCAGTCGCGGAAATCGACGCTACGGCCTACGCTGGCCCATTTGAGACCTTGGAGAGCGCGCGCTAACGGTGGCGGATGGCAGAAACGTTCAACTTGGTCATGGGCGCCATCATTGCGGTGTACCTGTTCGCCGTCGCTAATTTGATGAGTCATTTGGAACGAAAGCATCCCAAAGAGTGGACGGATATCGGCGGGCCGTTGATGCGTTTCTATCCAGGGCTCGGAAATTGGTTTCCGCTAATGGGCGCGATCTTCCTTGGCCTGCCGATCGGCCTTCCTTCTGATCCAGCCGTGAAACTACGAGTGTGGGGCGTACGGCTGCTGTTCGCTCTATGCGTTGCACTCATCGCGTTCGGATTCTCGACGGGGGTCTTACCTCGGTAATGACCGCCTTCGGCGAAACCGAGCCGTTGCTGCGCGCGCTTAGCGACTGACCGCAATCGAGAGAGTAGGCCGGTCGCGGAATTTGTCGTTATGTCGTGGGCTGGCCCAATCCTGCCTTTCAGAAGCGGGCTCGAAGCCGCCTCTCCCGAACCTCCATGGGAAGAGAGGCTGTTTCGAAGGTACCTTGTAAAAGAAAGGTATATAGGCTAACCAAGGAACACTTCCGATGAGCGCTTCCCAGGGGTGATTCATGAGAGTTCGAGCCTTGGTGGCGGCCGTATTGGCGAGCTCCGGTCTTCTTGCGGCGAATGATTGCTGGGCCCAAGAGCCACCGACGTCACTCGAAGCCCTCGATGTGGCCGTTGAGGAGGTTCTCGACGCTGCGCGCATTCCAGGCGCCGCTCTGATCGTCATCGAAGATCAGAGGATTGTGCTCAGCAGAAATTACGGCGTTGCGGATTTGTCTACACGGGCGCCTGTCGTCAACGAGACTGTGTTTCGCGCCGGCTCGATCAGCAAGAGCTTCACCGCGATCGGGGCGATGATGCTGGTGGAGGAAGGACGCCTCAGTCTTGATGCCGAGGTCGCCACGCTGCTGCCCGACCTCGCAATTCACAACGACTGGCGGGCAAGTGATCCCGTGCGGCTCGTCCATCTGCTGGAGCACACAGCGGGCTTCAACGACATTGCGTTTCGTCACTACTTGATTGAGGGGCGAGACGTCCCGCTCTCTGATGCGATCAATCTCTATGGGCCCTATCAAAGTCGATGGCGTCCGGGAACGCGGACCTCTTACAGCAATGCTGGCCCGATCTTGGCGGGTCGAGTCATCGAAACTGTAAGCGGTGAGCGCTTTCAGGACTTCATGGCGCGGCGTCTCACCACCCCGTTGGGTATGACTAGTGCTTTCTGGACTCTTGAACCCGAGATCGCGGGCAGGGTGTCCAGAAGTTATCGGCCCGGCGACCTTGCTGAAGAGCGCTTCATGGACATCCCAGGTCGCCCGAGCGGTTCGTTGAATCTCACCGCCAGCGATCTGGCGCGCCTACCTTTGCTTATGCTGGGACGTGGCACGCTTGACGGTGTAACTTACTTCACTCCGGCAACAGCAGAGCGCATCGAAACTCCGGTTGGCAATGACGCGGCGCGTGCCGGCCTTCGCTACGGTTACTCGCTCGGCAACGTTGCGGACACTCAGGGCCGCGTTGTGTTTTTCGGTCACGACGGCAGTATTGATGGCTTCGTTGCGACTTATGCGTACGCCCCGCAGATCGGCGCTGCCTATGTGCTGATGGCCAACAGTGCCGCCGATGAAGTGCTCGATGCGGCGCGATTGGTGCGACGCTATCTTGAGCGCAGTGTCGTCGCGCCAACTATCGTTGCACAGCCTATTTCAGAGCGCGACCAGCGCGCATGGGCCGGGCAATATCAAATCATGACGCCACGTCGGCATTTTCTCGCGGCCTTGGTCGGGCTCACCCAATGGGAGGGCGCTTCGTTCGAGGCTGACGCACTGCTGTTTAAAGGCCAGCGCTGGCTGCACGTTGGCAGCGGGCGTTTCCAAGCAGTCGGCGACGCCGCGCCGAGCTTGGCCATCATCGAGACGAATGAAGGTGTTCGGATCCAGTCCGGTGTCGGCGCACACCGTCGCGTTCCAGACCTTGAGATGTCGGCGAAGATTGTGTCTCTCGTGTTGTTTATGGTGTGCATGGTTGGTGCATTTGCGTACGCGGTCCTGTGGGTGCCGAGTGCGTTCATGGGGCGTCTGCAAAGTCGAGGCGGTGTGGCGCTCCGCTTCTGGCCATTTGCTGCGATCATCTTGGGCGCTGCCTCAGCACTTGGGCCGCTCGCCCTCCTGCAAACGGACGATCTGGAGATCTTGGGTCGCCCTTCATTTGTCGGATGGGGTGTTTTTGCGGTCTCCGTTGCTGCGCCGCTTTGCGCGCTCATCGCGTTGGTGTTGGCGTTTGCGTCGCCACGCGGCGCTAACAGGCTGTCCCGCCTTTTTGCTTATTGCTGTGCACTGCTGGCAAGCATTGCCTGCCTCTATCTTGGAGCGCACGGCTGGATCGGCCTGAGAATATGGGATTCTTAACGACGGTAAATTCCGGTCGGGCAAAAAATGAAACCTTACAAGTGACCGTCTTCGGCGACATCAGGCCGGTCGGCCGTCGCTGACGTGAGCGTCACGAATTGAGGGCGGTCTCAAATGGTGAGCGCAACACGTACCTTAATTTGGCTCACTGGATCGACCGCATAAATATCTACCTGGGACACGCCGGAAACGTCGCTCACGAACGTAGGCTGAGCAATGGCGGAATGACCGAGATCGGCGAGATCGCGTCGTAGCGTGTCGAGTGTGATCGACGGCACGAATTGAGCGCGGCGGTCATTCGAGAAAAATGTCGGGTAGGCGGGCGGTGGCCCATTTGCTTCACTGGCCACCCATGGACTTGCCTTTGAGGAGAGCGGTGTTTAGCGAGGTATTGGGTTATGGTGTGGGGGCCTGATGTCGATCTGTCGCGTTTCAATTTCTGCGGTGCTGATAGCTGGTTGCCTCACCGTCGCGGGTTGCAACCCTTCCACCACGACCGCCCCGGCGAGCGTCGAGGCGCCAGCGCGTTTTGTTGAAGGTGATGGCGAGCCCCAAACATGGAGCCCGCTCGCTCAAGACGATCCAGCAATCGCAGCGTTTGCAGTGGTCAAGTTTAACGATCTTCCGGACATGTCGAACATCGCCGCGGTGCGCATGTTCGGAATGGCGAGTGGCGATCCCGCCATGAACGGCCTTCGTGTCTATCTGGCCTTCGTCTCACCGCATGATCAGAGAGCTTTTCTTCTCGGCGACTTTCGCGATTATCGCGTGATCGCCGCATCGCCCGGACGCATTGATTTGGAATATGATGAAGATGTTATGGTCGCGGACGAGCCGCAGACCCGTACGCTTCGCACCATCGTCACCTGGACCGAGACTGCGCAAGAACCGTCTCCAAATCCAGAATTCCCATCAACGGTGACGATGACCCCGGCGCAGTAGAGTGGCCAGGACTCGGCTAATGTTCGCACCCTCTGTGCGCTCTCGTGCGCGTGGTGGTTTGCTGTGCCGACCTCCCATTGGCTATCCGACATCGAGGCTCTCGCGAATGTCGCATCTTGCGTTTCGAGACTATCTGGTCCTGAAGCCTGAAGTGGCGGTGCAGTATGCCGCTCTCAAGATCGAGTTGAGTCTTGAGGACGGAACGCTGAAGCCCGCCTACCAGCACGTGAAGCAGCCATTTGTTGACGCCGTCGCGCTTGAGGCACTGCGTTATTTTGAGAGCGCCTGAGGGCGCCGTCAGTTGGCGTCGGCGAATGTCGCCTTTCGGCGAGCTCGAGCCGTTACTCCGTGCGCTACGCCACTGACTGCAATGGTTCGACTAGGCCAGTCGCGAAATTCCGGCTTCGACGCGGTCTGCCATAGGAGACGTTCGAAGTGGGCGCTGGGCGCTGAAGCCCGAAAGCGTTGCTGTC
>LNEK01000009.1 GCA_001464425.1 Alphaproteobacteria bacterium Ga0077535 | reverse complement strand
CGAAGAAAACGCCCTGCACCATCATGAAAATGATAGCGGCGACCTGCAATCGTACTGACATGAGATAATCCTGGCCTGGGCGCACCCAATGAGGAAACAGGACACAACCAGGGCTGTTCCCAGCCAAACGTAGCGCGCAACGGCGGATGACGAGCGTCGCCTTCCGGCGAAGTCGCGCCGAATTGACGGCTACGGTGTTTAACGGAACTTAAGCTCCGGGCGAATACACACGGCGTGCTAGCATCCTTCACACTCGGCGAGTGCACCGTTGATCGGACCTTTAAACACGGCGGGCTCCAGCCAGGATGGCGCACGCACGGCGGCGGACTTCGCCAATACCATCAACGTCATCAGACGGGCCACCGCATCACGCGTGGGCTTCAGCGCACTTGCTGCTGCTATAGCATTGGTGGGCGCGGGTTGGACCAACGCGGTGTTTTGGTTCATTGGCATGGCTATATGGGAGCTGCTCCTTCGCCCCAGCGTCGAGGCGCGCATAGCCGCGTCTGTTGATGACCAGGGAGCGAAGCGTGCTTTCGCCCAGCTCGCTACGTTGAATTTTATTGGCGCAGCCGCCTACTGCGTCCTCCCTGTTGCGAGCTGGACATCCGGCGCGTCCATTGGTCAGGTGCTCGCCGCCGCTTGGCTGTGCGGCACCGCAAGCCACGTCCTTGTGTATTTCTCAAACAGCCTGCTTCTGTTGGCTGCAAACCTGATCCCATCCGCGCTGGTGGCCTTGCTGACGCCACTTCTGGTGTCGGAGGTGGGTTGGGTCGAGAGGGTGCTCGGCAGTGTGGTGCTTGTCACGATTTTAGCGGCGACGGGGGTCTTCGCGCGCGACCGCAATTTATTACTGCAGAACCTCTCCAATGAAGCGCTGGCGCGGCTATCAGCCGAAGACGCAAATGAGGCCAAGGGACAGTTTCTTTCGATAATTAGTCACGAACTGCGAACACCCATCAATTCCGTGGTCGGTTACTCGGAAATGCTGCGCGAGGAATTAGCGGCTAGAGGTGAAGCTGAGTTGAGCGACGACGCATCGAAAATAGTTTTGTCTGGGCGCGCGCTACTGGGGTTAGTCAATCGGATCATTACATTAGCCCGGCTTGAGTCCGGCAGCATCCCCATTGAGCCGATCCCCGTTAAATTGACAGATATGGTGCGCAGCGCTGCTGAGGAGACGCGTCAACTTGCGGAGGCAAATGGCAACAGTCTTACCGTGTACGCGGACCCTATGGGGGTCGGCGCACTTGACCCCGACATGTTGGGTCAGTGCGTCACCGAGCTCTGCGCCAACGCCGCCAAGTTCACGCGAAACGGAGAAATCAAAGTCGTTGCAAAGCGCGTCAAGCACCGCGGTGCAGAAGTGCTTCAGGTTGATGTGATCGACACGGGCATCGGAATTGATGAGGCCTTGGCGGCAAGGATTTTCAAACCCTTTGTCCAAGGGGACAGCAAGTCAGATCGCCGCTTTGAGGGTGCTGGCGCCGGCTTGGCTATTGTGCACGCGCTCGCGCGCCTAATGAACGGAGACGTGAACTTCCGCAACCGGGACGGTGGCGGGACCGTCTTCACGTTGCGTGTGCCAATCGCGATGGCCAGCTTTGACAGTGCCGATCATCGCGCGCGCGTGGCGTGACGGTGACGCCGGTCGGGGAATAACCCGTGCCGGCGATGTGGCGCCAAATTGTCCGTAGCATGCCCGTGACTGGATTGAACCGACTCTGCCGTTGGCAAGAATATCGATTGGCGGCGCCAATGGGTCATTGCGGCTTCACTGTGGCGCACGCCCAGGATCAACACGCTTGCGCGCCGCCCCAGTAATTGAAGCCCGCCCATTTAGGCGATTTGGGTAGGTACATCGTATCCAACGTGTCGATGGTAAAGCCGCCGGCGCGGATCAGGTTTGGTATGTCACGGGTCAGATGGCAGCCGCCGCCGATCGCGCTCCAGACCGGCTCGATGCGTTGCTGCCAGCGGCGAACGCTCTCATCCGGCGCCAACCCGTGTTCGCAAAACAGCAGGCGTCCGCCAGGCTTGAGCGCGCGCCGCGCGGCTTCGAGCGCCGTCACAGCGTTTGGGATCGTGCACAGGGAATAGGTGACGAGCACGGTGTCTACACTGGCGTTTGGAAGCGACAGCGCCTCGGCTTTCTCGGCGAGGATTTCGACGGGGAAGGCCGCGCGATGCGCTGCTTTGCGGGCGCGCGCCAGCATGCCTACCGCTGGCTCCAAGGCATAAAGTTTGAACACCTTGCGCGGATCGTAGTGTGGCAGGTTCAGGCCTGCGCCGAAGCCCAGTTCGAGCACGACGCCCTGTGCTTGCGGCACAATCTTATCGCGCTGCATCCGAACCGGATTGCACGAACAGGCCATGCTAAGCAGCGAGGGCAGGATGTAGCGGTCGTAGAGGTTCATGAGAGTTCAATCAGGGGTTATTGGGTCTTGAGAACTTGATAGCGGAACGCTCGCTGGCGCCCAACCCAACGCTGGCAATGTCTGGAAACGGCGATTTCCAGTCTGGCGGCAGTCCGATCATGGGTGGCTCCGACGCCGTTTCCGGTCACACGCTCCTGTGGGAAACGAATTGCGAACCTGAGGCGGTCATCAGGTCTAGTCTCGATTGCGGTTCTGTAGGCGTGCCAGTTGATCAATATAGTTGGATTGTAGCGCGACCAATTTGCTGAGAAATTCCTCCGCTTCGTCTGCGAGCATTTGATGCCCGTCAAGGCGAAGCGATTGGACGATCGTGCGCTGATGTTCGATGCGCTTGGCGCCATCGGCGATCTGCACCTTGAGCATGTCGATCTGGGTTGTTGCGCGCCACCTTTGCCTCGTTATTGGCGCTTTCCATTGCGTGGTACGCGCGGCGAAGACGGTTAGATTTTGCCCGCTCTCTTTGCCTTGCCACCTTGGAAGTCCCGCAAATGGGGGCAATCTCAGCCTGCGAGCTTCTGCCTTAGGGACGGCAGCCTTCGGCGATCGCCAGAGGTCATCGCCTTCTGAGATGGCGTTCGCATCATCCACTTCGACGCCGTGATAGCGAACCGTGCTTCAAGTTTGCAGTGACCTAGTAGCAGCTGCAGCGCGCGGAGATTGCCGGTCTTGGCCTATTGGGTTGCAAGCACTCCTTCCGCGCCTGCGCATCGGGCGCCGTCCATCCCGACCAACTCCGGATTCCAGCGCTCTGTGGCCCTAAAGACGAAGCAGCGTTCTGCATCAGTGTCCAACCTGGAATCGCTGAAAAGATCTCGGACAATCCGCTCTGGCGTCTCCACATCGTCAGCGATGCGGACGCCGCCGTCAGAAGCGGCATCCAGAATCATGATGGCGGCGCCGGCGGGAGAACGAGCGGCGTTCCATTCCGGCAAACCTCCATCGACGCCGCGACCGGGTGCGCCAGTCCTGGCGAAGTTCACCCAATAGCTCATCATTGCGTCCGACAACGCGACGCGCTCGTCCCTATTGGCGCGCGTAAATGCGAAGCGATCGTAGCTGCCCAGAAGCCTGAAATGGCCGAACACGAACGGAATTTCCATTGAGTGCGCAGCGCCCAAGAGCGTTCCGAGGTCGGTAAATAGAATTGCGCCCTGGTCGTCCCAGTCAAAACGATAAATGTAGATGGCGGGATTGCCCGCGCCTGTCATCAGTTCAGCAGGAGCGTCCACTGCGGACGATCGCCACATACGGCTCTGGTAGTCAGAGATCGCATTATACAGATTTAGATCGCGAGCTTGGGGAAACAGCCAGAGGACGCGTCGCGTCAAGTCTGGGTTCAGAGCATTGAAGAGCTTCGTCTCGTCGCGATTAGCGCCAAGCATAACGGGCACGTTGTTATAGGTGTCGTCGCTGCCGAGCACTGCTTCGATGCCGGCAGCAGGCAAGACGATGCCGTCGGCGATGACACGCGGCGGATCGAACGCACCGCGCGATGTATCGTAGGCCGCGAAGATTGCTTCTAACGGGACATCGCGAAGCGCCTGGCCCGTGATGTTGCCGCCTGCAAGCAGGCGTACAGCAACGGCAGTTCCGGAATCCGAACGCGCGTTTGTGTCCAGACCCTCCGCTTCTGCCAAAGGTGTGGATGCAAACGACCCCGATTGAACGATGGCGCGATGAAAGAGGCCGCGTGCGCGGGGGCTTGCCAGAAGAGCAGCGACGTTTTGGCCGCCAGCGCTTTCTCCGAAGATTGTGATGAGGTTTGGATCGCCACCGAAGGCAGAAATCTCGTCTCGAATCCATTCGAGCGCGCGGATGTTGTCGAGCGTTCCGAAATTGGGCGAGGCATCCTCCGAGAGGTCGCCGCCTTCGCGCAAGGCCGGATGTGCGAACCAACCCAGCGGACCCAAGCGATATTGCGCCACCACGACAATGACATTGTGACGTCGTGCGAGTTCGGAAGCGTTGTACTGCTCAGCGCGCCCCCAGACGTTTGATCCGCCATGAATCCACATCATCACAGGAAGGCGCGCTTGGGCGGCGGCGGAATCTGTCATCGCAGGCGCGTAGACATCGAGAAAAAGGCAATCCTCTTGGCCTGCGAGTTCGCCCCAGCGCGAGCGGCTGACGCCGTCGAGTGCGGACAAGACCTGCGGGCACCATGGTGAAGGCCCGGCGGCGTCGCGAACGCCCGACCATGGTTCGGGTGGCCTTGGAGCGCGCCAGCGCAACGCACCAACTGGCGCCGCCGCAAACGGGACGGCGCGCCAGATGTGGACGCCTTCTGAAGCGCGACCTGAAAGTGATCCCGTCGAAACTGTGCGTACAATCGGGGTCGCATCGTCAGGAGAGGCTTGAGGTTCGGCGGCGCCCAAGCAAGCGGCGAGAGCTAGAGCAAACAGTACGGAAAACCGCTTCATGCAGGGAGCCTTGGAGAGTGCGAGGGCAGCGCTACACTAACCAGCACGGAGAGAGGGGCAATGCTGGCGCAACGTAAGTCGCCGTTGCCTAGGTAGCCGGACAGCTCCAATGGCTGTAATCGGCGATGGCGCGCCGTAGTGCTCGCAGCATTACTGACGGCGGGATTGGACCGACCAAGCCAGTTGGGCCGAATTCAATCCAGCGGCAGCCGACGTGCGTACCAGGCTTATGAAAAATTTATTGTTGGTCTTAATTTGCGGTTTGCTCACGTTCGGAGGCTCAGCAATGGCGACCGAAGAGCCGTCGTTTAATGTGCTGGTTCAAGAAGGTGAGTTCGAAGTTCGGGATTATTCCGCGCTTATCGCAGCTGAAGTCAGCGTTACAGGCAGTCGTGATGAGGCATCTAACGCAGGCTTTCGTTTGCTTGCCGGCTACATTTTCGGCGGAAACACCCGTCGTCAAAGCATCGCAATGACGGCGCCTGTCGTGCAAGAACGAGCGACCAGCGAAACCATAGCGATGACCGCACCGGTCACTCAATCTGGCAGCGACGGTGCGTGGACTGTCCGCTTCGTTATGCCAAGCAATTACACGATGGAGACTTTGCCGACGCCAAATGATGCGCGGGTGCGTCTCGTTCCCGTTCCGCCTCAGCGCTTCGCCGTTGTGCGCTTTTCAGGACTGGCGCAGCCGGCTGACGTTGAGCGAAGAACCGCAAGTCTTCGCAGCTTCTTAGCGCGACGCCAACTTAGCGTCGCTGGTTCGGCCTCTCTTGCGCGATATGATCCGCCATGGACGCCTTGGTTCATGCGGCGCAACGAGGTTTGGATCCCGGTTTCGTCTGGCGAGGCCAGATAATCGGTCCGCGCTGACCAGACGAAGTCGCGCCGGGCGCCCAATCACGGCATCTCTAAATGCGCGTCGGGGGAGCGAATGTCGCCATTCGGTGATGTCGCGCCGAATTGACGGGCAGGGGGCGACCGGCTGAATTGGAGCGGGCCGGCCGTTCGATAACATTGTCAGACGGCCCGCCACTGGCCCTTTCGCGCCGCTCGCGCCGTGCGGCGCGTAACTGCTTGATTTTTGTCGATTTGAATTCGCAAGGTAGCGAACTCATTTGAAGCCGGCGCGAATTCGCTACGGCCCTTAACTGCCGCTCGCGTCTCAGGCCGCCAGCGGTGTGGCGCCGCCCGACGAAACCAGCAGCAAGGGCAAGCGGATCCGGACGATCGTACCCCGTTCATCCGGTGGCGCCGGAAGGATCGTGCCACCGAGCTGGCGCACAAAAATCGCCACGTAGTCGGACCCGCGCTTCTGCGCAATTCTCGTCACGACCTTTTCCTGGATACCGATCCCGTCGTCGGCGACGACCAGTTCGATCTCGTCGCCGATCTGTTCGGCGCTCAGCGTGATATGTCCGTCGCCGTGTGGAAACGCGTGCTTGATGGCGTTCGTCGCCAGCTCATTGACCAGCAGGCCAAACGGCACGGCGTGATCGGGATCTATTTCCAGCGCCTCGGCGTTCACCTCGATCTTGATGCCTGAGGCGTCGCCGATCAGGCTTGCCGACATCACCTTGGCGATTTCGCGTAGATAGGCATCAACCGCGACTGTCCGGCCGAGACTTGATTGTGAAATGAGATCGTAGAGTTGGGCGATGGCGCCGATGCGGGCCTGCATGGCCTTGTATCCCTGGACGCAGGAGGCTTCGGTAAACTTGGCCTCGTAGGCGATCAGGCCGACGACGATCTGTAAATTGTTCTTGATCCGGTGCGAGATTTCATTGGTCAGGACGAGCGCATCCCGTTCGCGCTGTTTGCGGTCGGTGATGTCTTCGAAGACGAGAAGCATACGGTGTGCATGGTTGCCCGGTTGTGAGATCTTCCGTGCGTTCAGGTTGAAAACGCGCAAGCCCAGGCCGGGGAAGTTGTCCTCGATCTCGAAGCTCTCGATCGGCTTGTTCTCCGGCAGCACCTTTTCCATCAAGTGGCGCAGTGCCGGAACGTCCCATTGATGCTGGCCGAGCTCGGCGACGCGACGACCGCGCGTTTCGGCCTCCGTAATGCCGAACATTTTCAAGAACGCCTTGCTCGCCGTGACAATCGTCATGTCGCCTTCGAGCACGACGAGGGGATCGCGAATGGTGTCGACGATGCTTTGCGTGAGTTGCCAGTTGCGCCTGCTCTCGGCGCGGGCGGCACGCTCTTCGCTGACATCCTCGATAGCGAGCAGGATGTAGCCGTCATGGTCGCCGCCGCGGAGGATCTTCCTGGCGTTGACCAGCATGGTGCGCCGACCAATGGTCGGAAAATCGTGCTCGACCTCGAAGCCTTCCACCGATGCGCGATGCGGGATCACGCTCTCGAGCAGATTGCGCAGCGCGGGAATGTCCCATTGTCGGTTGCCGAGGTTGTAGATCAGGGATCCCTCAGTTTCCTGCGGGCTCGTGCGGAAAGTCTGGTAGAATGCGCGATTGGCGGATTTGATGATCAAGTTTTGATCAAGGATGATGAGCGCGCTAGGCACCGTCTCGACAATGTCGCCCGCAGCAATCTCGGAGTCCGCCATGTTCAGTCTCATCTTTTCCCGAAATCACGTCGCGAGCATTTCCGCCACGGAGTCTTGAAGCTGTTGCTGCGTGTAAGGCTTTCCTAGGCAGTGGGCGCCAGCAACGAATAGCGCCGTCATCTTTTCTGTGGGGGAATTGCCCGTCGTATAGAGCACACGTAGTTGCGGTCGAAGCGCAATGGCTTGGCTGGCAAGATTGCAGCCGCCTAGGACGGACGCCTTGAGATAAATATCGGTAAACAGCGCATCAATGCGCTGTGACGACCGCAGGATCGCAAGCGCCTCGTCTTCGTCGCTCGCCGACAGCGTCTCGTGCCCCCAATCTTGGATCATCATCTCCGCGACCATGCGGATCAACGCATCGTCTTCAACGACCAGTATGATGGCCATTTTCCTCGACTTTCTCGCCACTGAGGCGCCAGTGAGACCGCGCTGCCTGCATTTCGGCATAACCTAGAGAAACTCGCGACGGCGAGAAGGGTTCCGGGAGAGTAGGCGGCCGCCTTTCTCGGTGCGCAATGACCAACGGCTCGACTTGAGTGAGCCCGCCGTCCATGAAGCATTGCTGGTCAGATTTGGATAAGAACCGGCGCCGCGCTGAGATCTTGGCGTTGCCAACTTGGTTAGATCGGCGCCGACTTTGCCCAACAATCCGTACGTTATCGCACACACTATGATCCGTTAATGACGTAAGGGCTCGAAGCTTGGCCCAGGCGACCACGCTGGCGCAAGCCGCGTAACAATGCTCTGTGCTGCGTGGCAAGGAGCCGACAAGCAATGTCCGTACTCAGCTTAGCCGATCACATGGATCTGCAAATCTTTCTGGAGCACGTGCTTCTACTCCACAAAGAAAGGGCGCTGTCCACCAAGGAAGCAAAGGCGCATCTGACCGTGTTCATCGATGAAGTGGATCAGCAGATTGGTCGCGCCGGCCCGAACATGAAAGCCCTCTCGCTTCTTATCTCCCAAGAGGATGGCTGAGAATAGAAGCCTATTGGAAGGCGATGCGGCAGCCTATAGGCGTTGAAGTCCTTGCGCACGGCGCAACGCCAAGCGGTGACGCAGCACGAAGAGCGGCGCCCCGCGCGCGACGCGCGGGCGCCGCCCAAAGCAACTCGCTCTACCACTCCGTCAGGCGCCGCTCTCACTCAAACCCCGTTCCCGCTCAATCGCGCCTCGCTTCTTTGCATTCCCGGCGCTCGCGGCATCGTCGTTGGCGAGATATCTTTAGCTGTTGGGACAGCCGGCAAAATGGGACTGAAGCAAGTGTCGCCATGAAGCGTCGTTCGCCTCTTGGACATCCTCCAAGCGCAGAACCAAACCGCGATAGCCTGGATGGTTTGGTTTTCCCAATATTGCTTCGATGATAAAGCCGCTTTGGCTATCTATCCAAAGATCGCCGCCCGCGTCATCGACGAAGGCTTCGCCGCTCACGCGATAGCGCAGGACATCTCGTCCATTGCGCCGCTCGGGGCCCGCATAGGTGAAGTCCGCTCGCCCCTCATGGCGCAGAAAACCATCTTCGCCGCCGTCCGGCCATAAAAGTGCAAGCGACGCCGCGTTCAGCCGGCCTCCTTGTGTAGGATCGGGTGGAGCGAGGTCGGCGAAATCGAAATCGTAGAGCCACAAGCGCTCGGAGCCGATGGTTACACTCTCCGTAATCACCTGATCAGGCAGCTCTGCGCGGACCGACAAAACCCGCGTGATTGGATCGAGCGCGAGGAAGGCAAAAGCGTGCTGGGTCCCATCACGGCGCAGTCTGCCGCCTACAATGGTGCGCGCTTCGTCGCGTTCGGTGTCAATCTCTGCAACAACCAAAGCCGCGTTCGTGCAGCGCTCGCGCATCTTATAGACTTCAACGTGATCGGGCCTGGGACGGTACACATAAACATGCTCGGCCTCGGCGCCATCAAGATCGCGCCGGATGTAATGGATGATCTGGCTGGCCGTCGAAGCAGATTCTCCGCGCGTTGGCGGCGCGGTCGGTAAAAGGGCCCCATTCGATACGCAGGAGGCTGCCAAGCATGTAGCGGCGAGCGCGCCTATTGAACGCTGCAATTGTAATATTGTTCTCATGGGAGATGGGATGACCCGCTCTGGCCTTTTGGATGCAAAGGCGCGGAGACTTTGCGGCAAGGCGGCAGAAGGCGGACGAGAGGACGGCCCGCAATTTCCCATCTGCTCGGCGAAGTCAGGGGCCATTTGTGCTCTGATTGAGCGAGGACGTTCGAACCTAAGCCCGTTGGTAAAATCGGGCCTACGCCGAATGTTGGCGCTTAGCTTGGCGACAATTCATGGCGCTGTCAGCGAAGCGCTCGATACGTTGGAAGTCCAGCGCACGGCTTTAGTATTTGGCCTCGCCGGGGACGCGCGTTTGGGGAAAGCCCTCCCTGATGGCGTGCTGGCGCGCAGGGGTGATCACTGATGCGTCATGGGCAGGGCTCGCGGAGGAGGTTGGTTCGGCTGCGGCCTGCTCTTCGGCCAACAATGCTTCAATCGTCGTGCGCTTTTCGGGTGGGAGCGCCACTGCGAGCGCCGCTCTGAACAGTTTGATGTTCTGATCGTGGATCCATTGCTGCATCGCATCGCTCCTGCTGCGATCGGGGAGGCCCTCGTCGCCCCGGCTGCGGCCATGCAAAGCGTTGCGCCGGACTTCCTAGCGGGTTGCACCGCGGGGGGACGTGGTGCGGTGAGCCCGGCGCATGTGCTTTTGCACGCGATATCAACACCCGGCCCCGCGTGGGCGTCTGTTCAATTGTGCACAGCGCCAAGCCTTCAAAGGCGACGCGCGCAACAAGACGGGCGATCGGTGCTCATCAGGCTTTGCCTTCGCGTTGTGATGGCGTCGGTGAGGCCATGCTGGGTTCTGCGTACGCCGGCGCATTTGTTTGATGCCGATCAAGCGGGGCGCTCACGGAACGCCTAGTGTCGCGCCCAGGCGGGGACGTTTCCAGAAACAAGGACGTCTTCAATGGCTATAAAACCAATACGTGGAGCGCCCAGACGGGCGCTCACGATGCGTGCGGGTATTTTCGCAGCAGCGAGCATTTCCCTTCTCGCTCTCGCGATGCCTGTCTCGGCGCAAAATCAAGACGACCGATATCGCGGCGACGCCGAGTCTCAATATCGGTATCGCGATACGTCCCAGGCTGATGTGGATGCGGCGGAGCGCCGGCTCAATCAGGTGTACGCGCGCCGGATCGCCGAAGCGCGCGCCGCTGATCGCGCTTGGCGGAGGAATCGGCCTCGCAACTGGTATAGCCAGGAGACGGCGCTGCGCAGCGCCGAACGCTCCTGGATTTCCTATCGTGACGCCGATTGCCGCTATGTAGCGCAGCCCTACGTTGGCCGCCGTCAGTACGACGGTTACTTCCGCGGCTGTCTCGTTGATCGCACCAACGCGCGGACGACGGACCTGCGTCAGTCCCGGCTGACGGTCGCCGCTAACGATGATCGCGATCAAAGATGGCGCCAGCGCTATGAGCGAACCTATAGCTACAATGACGACACGTTCTATCAGCAATGCCGCGACGGCCCTGACCCTGCCGCCGTTATAGCGGGTGGGCTGATTGGAGGCCTCATCGGCAACGCAGCAGGCCGCGACGACAATAGCACCGGCAGCACGATTGCCGGCGTCGTCGTGGGCGCTGCGATCGGGGCCGTTCTGACCAACAACATGGAGTGCACGGATCGCAGCTACGCCTATCGCACCTATTATGACGGCTTGAATTCGAACCGTCCCAATAGCGATTACGATTGGCGCAATCAAAGCAGTGGCAATTATGGCCGCTTCCATGTCGACCAATATTACGAGGATCCGGATGGCTTCCGGTGCGCCACGTATCGCCAGTCGACAACGATCAACAGACGCGCGCGGGTGACGCAGGGCCATGCCTGCCAGCAGCCCGATGGCGTTTGGGTGGTTGTAGACTAGAGCAGTCAGCGCTACGCGCGCCACCCGATCGCGGGTGGCGCGCCATCGTTCCCGCGCCGCACAAACGGCTATCGCGCGGCCTTTAACGCTCGCAGACGGTCACGGCCTTAGCGTCCGTTTGCGGTGATGGTTGGCGGCGCGCAGCGGATTGAGCGATTAACCGCTCGAGGCGGGCAATCTCCTCGCAGATTTCGGGCGCTATATTCGGATCTCGCTCTCGCGCGCGCGCCAAATCGAGTTCGAGTGCATCAATGTCCTCGCGCATAAGCAGGCGTTGAATGACGTTCATGTGCGTGCTCCCTTCACAGGTTCTGGGGAGGGCGAAGCTCGAACTTGAGCCCAAACCCGCGGTCCGACATCACGATCAACCGACCGCCAGAGGGGCCCGGTCCGCAACATCAAAGTAGGGCTTTGGACCGGCAGGCAAAGTGCAAGCGTCATTGACGACAGCAATAACAAGCATGAGGCGTCGACATCGTTGCACGACGCGTGGTGGCGACGGCTTGCCGGCTGGCGGTTTCATGTGACGGACTTGATTGAGCGCGCCAGCCAGTCACTCATTGAATTGGCTCTGGGTCGCGCACTGGTCTCCGGGAAGCGAACTGGCCGTCCCGTCGCTCCTAGCGCTCAAGCCATTCATGTTCGAGCAATCGTAGACGCGTGGTCACGCTCATCAGAAAGGCTGTCGACCAAGCAATCAAGACGAGACCGTTCATAGCTTCGATCGCGCCTAACACCCGCCAGTTGACGCTTAGCGTGAGGTCGCCAAGACCGAGCGTGGAAAAGCTGACAGTCGAGAAGTAAAGCGCCTGCTCGAAAGTGGTGAACTCCCCAAGCAGCCGGTAAAGCACTGCGTAGCACCAGACTTGAACCGTATGCAGGGCGAAGATTCCGAATACGACCAGCAAGATCATGCCGGCTTGTCGCCACGTCGCCTCGTGGGGGCGAAGACGAGTGTGGGCGCCGCTCATCAGACTCGTGAGAATGATAAGGCCGAAAAAGTGCACCAAGGTCGTAACCGCGACCATCAAAGTGGCCGCCGCGAGATTCAAGATGAGCTGAGACAGGGGGGCTTCCATGCGCCGGAACCTGACGAGAGAAGCGATGCCTCACGTTGATTAGGCTCAAGGGCGCGGGCGCCGAGCGCGCAACAATCTAGGTTTCATGGGGCGCCAGTATAGTTCGGTACGTGAACCAACCTCTCGCGCAGAGGCGGTCACGCATTTGACCCAAGAGCACTACCCGCAATTGTCTCCGCCCCAGCAACAGTAAGCGCCGGTTCTGAGATCTGGTCGATGCCGGCGAATTCCTGGCCGTCGCGGTGCGCGGGCGGAAGGGGCAGATTCCATTGAACTATATTTCAGAGCCCTAGCTGCCGCGCGGCGAGATCGCGCATGATCTCTTCGCTGCCGCCGCCGATCGCATTGACACGCACTTCCCGATAGATGCGTTCTACCCGGTTGCCGCGCATGTAACCAGCGCCGCCCATGATCTGTGTGGCTTCGCGCGCGCAAAAGTCGAGGGTTTGTGTCGCCTGCACCTTGAGGAGGCATAGATCCGCCACTGGCGTTTCGCCCTGCATGACGCGCCAAGCGCAATGTTCGAGGTAAGCTGTCGTTGCATTCACGCGCTGGATCATCTCAGCGATCTTGTGGCGAATGACCTGGTGGTCGGCGAGCCGTTTGCCGAACGTGCGACGCTGCTGGGCCCAGTGGGCGGCATCTTCGATGCAAACGCGTGCGCTTGCTGTGGCGCCAGAGGCCATGCCCAGTCGCTCGCCATTAAAGTTACGCATGATTCCGGCGAAGCCTTGACCCTCGGCCCCGACGAGATGGTCGGCGGGGACGGCCACGTCGTCGAAATAGAGCGCCGCAGTATCGGACGCCCACCAGCCTTGCTTCTTGAGCGGCGTTCGCGAGACGCCCTTGGCATTGAGATCGATCAACAAGAGCGAGATCCCGCCGGCGCCAGCGCCACCGGTTCGCACAGCTGTTGTCGCGTAATGCGAGGTCATGGCCCCGGTGATGAACATCTTCGAGCCGTTGACGATGTAGCCGTCGCCCCGCTGCTCGGCCCGGGTCGTGATGCTGGCGACATCCGAGCCCGCATCCGGCTCGGTGATCGCTAAACTGATCTGCATCTCGCCGCGCAAGACCGGCGGCGCAATGCGCTGCTTCATCTCACTGGTCCCGATCGCCAGGATCGGCGGCAGTCCGATGCCATGCACCATGAGCGCAGCTGACACGCCGCCGGCGCCCATACGCGCAAGCTCCTCGCTTGTGATGATGCCGTGGAAACGGTCGAACCCCTCGCTCCAGCCACCGTACTGCTCTGGATAGCCCGCTCCCAAAAGCCCGAACTCGCCCGCCTTTTTGAAGACCTCGCGCGGCACATGGCCTGCCTCATCCCAGTCCGTCACATGCGGGATCAGTTCGCGCTCGACAAACTTTCGCAGGCTGTCGCGCCAAGCGCGATGCGTCTCGCCCATGAAGGGCGAGGGTGGTCGCAAGGCGTCGAAATCGAGAACGCTGCTCTGACGGCTAGGCATGGGTTTTCTCCGCGTGCGAACCTGAATGCGGATGCGAACGAGTGCAAGGCGTCGCTCAGACCGCTCCAATAGGACTGGAAAAGCCGTTGGAAGTTTGCCGCTCTTTCGCGCAGGTCTTCGACCTCCTCGGGGGCGGGATCATCGGCGCCGCAGCGAAGGTGCAAGCAACGGGCAAGGCAACCACCGGGGCCGTTCTGCTAAGAGGGGCAATGACTGAAATCGGCGAGATTACGCGGGTTGTTCGCGGCTGTTGCGAGGTTTGCGAATTGAGCGACTTCGCCGAGCATTCGAAGGTCGCGCTCCTTCTTAATCAATCTCGTCGGGTAAGGATTGCCGTCGCTAGAGAGCAGGATCGCCAGCCAGCGGGTCTTCTTGAATTCGGCCAAGATCACCATCGCCGTCACTGTCAAAGGCGTGGATAGAAAGGCGCCCGTGGCGCCCAGCAAAACGCCCCAAAACGCCAGCGACAGCAGAACAACAACTGGATCTATGTTGAGGATGCGGCCTTGCATGCGGGGTTGGATGACGTTGCCGACAAAGACCCCGATGATTTGCAATCCCATAAGCAGCAGCAGCGGCTTGGTCAGATCATCGAATTCCAGCAGTCCAAATAGCGCCGGCGCGAGAATACCTAGCGCGCCGCCAACGATGGGGACATAGCTCGCGACGAAGATGACGAAGGCCCAGAACAGCGGTTGAGGCAGACCAAGGGCCCACATCACCACCCATGATGCGGCGGCGATGAGCAATCCGGTGGTTGTCTGAACCCAGACATAGCTCTCCACTGCGGTTCGAATTCTTTCGAGGATGTGATTGGTTTCGTCCGTCGCTTTTCCTTCGGTCGTCAGTGCGGCGATCTTTCGGGCAAAGCTATGTCGCGAGGCTATCATGAAACCGAGATAGATGAGGACAAACGTCGTCGCGGAGAGCCCGCCCTGCAGCCAGGCCAGCATGACGCCTGCCGCTTGGGACAGGTCGATGCGCTCGACTAAGTTTTCGATATTTGGCGGCAGCGCAAGGCCAAGGCGCTCACCGAGCGTGACGAGGACGCTATTGAGCCGCACAATGTAACTGTCGGCATTCGCCAGCAAACCAGTGAGGTTGTCGATGATGATCCAGGAGATCATAGCAAACGCCGCAGCGATGACGCCCAGCGAAAGCCCAAGCGCCAGACTGCGCGGCGCCTGCGGAGCAACGCGCTGGATGAGCCGTGCAAGCTCGCTGACGACGATGAGAAGGAATGCGGCCAGCGCGAGCGGTGCGATGATGTCGCGCAACAGATAAATGGCGGCGCCGGTTGAGAGCGCCGCCATCACGATAGTGGCGTCCAAGTTCGAGCGTGGGGGCCGCTCAGGCTCGATTGTCATGGCGCACCGGTGAGGCGCGCACGATGCGCGCCATCCATTACCTTCACCTGATTGGCTACTTTTTGATGGCGTCTCCGAGTTTGTCTTGGAGTTCGCCAACAGTCTTTTGCGCCGAGCCCGCGGCCTTCTCGACTGCGCCTTTGGTCTCAAGGCTCTTGTCGCCAACGGCCTTTCCGACCGCTTCTTTTGCGCCGCCGATGACCACCTTCGCTGCGCCTTCGATCTGGTTTTTGCTCATTGGTTGGTATCCTTTTTCGTTGTGAGGGCGGGCCGTGCGAACGGAATGTTCTCCGTCAGCCGCGACGGCTTTGAATGACGCGCAGAAGCACCACGACGATTGCGATCACCAAGAGGAGGTGGATGAACCCGCCCATCGTGTAAGACGAGACGAGCCCCAGCAACCAAAGCACGACCAGGATCACCGCTATTGTGTAGAGCATTGCTTCTTCCTCCCGGTGGTCGCCTCAATGATCGTCCGAATGCTCGGGCCGTGGGTGCAAAGGACGCTGGCGAAACCCAGCTCTATCAAAGCTAGGGCGGGCAGATTGCAGAGCTTTGATCGAGATCAGCACTGTCCGCCGGATTGATCGTCACCGTCGGCCAAGTCAAAAGAAATAGGAGGCGCCTATGTTGCTCAGGACGCTATTGAGCGCTGTTGCGGTGTTGGGACTTGTCGGGCTCGGCGCGTGTAGCCAGGAAGGCAGTTCTGAAAAGGCTGGCGAAGATATGGATTCCGCAATCGAGGAAGCCACGCAGGGCGAAATCGACCGCGGTGATGGCGCCCTGGAGAACGCAGGCGAAGCAATCGATCAAGCGACTGGGCGCGAGAACGACGACCCCGCCGACGCGATCCATGACGCCACCGACGACAATCCGAATACGCAGCCCTAGCGGCCGACCAAGCGGCTTGTGAACAGCCGCCGCCCGAGCGCACTTACCGTCTCGCGTGTTGGTGACAACCGGTTGCGGAGCGACGAGCTATTGCGCGCCCAACGCGGCGAGACGCGCCTGACCCGCGCGTCGCGATGCGAAGCACGAAGAGCGCAGCCGCCGCGAGGCGGCGACGTCGCAACGCAACTTGCCTCATCCCACATGCGTTGGCGCTTGGAGTAGGCGACGTGAAGAGCAGAGCAGAGAAAAAGAAGCGGTGTTTGCGGCACGTTAGTGACGGTGCGAACTCTCATCCGGCTCGCTGACGATCCAATACGCCACCGGCTCTCCGAAATGGCCCTCTAGGGCCGCCGCCAAGCTCGCCTTCACGCCTTCAACGGTCGGGCAAAACAGCATGAAGTCTATGTCCTCCAGGCAGGCGGCGGCAAAGCCAGCCGCCTCTGGAATGATGATGATCCGAAGCGGCTCCGACACTGTGCGCACACCTCCACCTAACGGGCTCATGATCCATTGTGACAGAATATCTCCGCCACTGCGCCTTAGCGTATTGATGGCGCGCAAACATGACCAACCGAGTGGCCACGGGGCCAATCTCGATGATCATGAGCGTCGCCTAGATGATAGAAGCGAGGCGCAATGCTGGTTGAAAGCTCGCCCTCATAACGCGTCAAGTCATCGCAAGTCTAGAAACAGCAACACGATGTACGCGACGACAAGAAGCGCCGTAAGCGGGGCGAGCACCCTGTGATAAAGGCTGCTCCGCCAGAAGATGGCAATTGCTGCAGAGGCAAAGAAGGCGCCCTGCATAATCACGTCGAGTGCTTCCGCCAGCCGGCCATTCAGCACGACGGGGCGCAGCAGACTTGCGGTCAGCAGCATCAGGATCGCAGTAAAAAATAAGGGCGCCTGTCTTTCATATGCACTGCGCAGATCAATTTCGCTTTGCGGGTCGATTTCCGGCACGAGCAGCTCAACCATCAGGAACAGAATGACTGGGTGCGCCATAACCACCAAAAAACTGAGAATGGTCCAGTCGCTCTGCTGGCGCAGACCAAACATGGTCCACCAACTTTGGACGATCACCACAAACAGGACGGCCATCCAGATGATGGGCGGTGAGTAGGGGCGAACTCTGTCGCGGGCCTTAATGAGGCGCGCAGTTCCAGTCAGCAATTGCGTGAGCGCCAGGCCCAGAACGATGGACAATAGCACAGAGAGATAGTCAAAAGCCGTCACGTTTTGTCCTGCTTAGTCGGGGATAAGGCGCTTACAGGATTTCGCCGTCGTTTAAACGCCTGCAGCGTGGCGATTCATCCAAGTCGCGCTATCTGCGCAAGGGTCTTGCCTGTTAAGCGATCGCTTAGGTGCTTTGCGCCATCCGGTGTTTGAGCCATCTTACCAGTTGGTCCACGTGCTCGTCCTGTTAGCAACGGGCCGCAAGTCGCGATAGAGCGTGCCGTGCGCACGAAGGGCGGAAGGCGCAGTAAAACGTACCGCAGCGAACGCGCTTGCGCGCAGGTGAGCGCGACAGAGGAAACTGGCTCTCCATGGCTTGGGCCCTGTTGCGACATTCAATCCAATTTGCTGCAGGCTCGCCTCTTGCTAGCAAGGATTCATGGCAAGAATTGTCATTGGGGTTGTGCTGGCGGCGGCGGCTGTCGCGGCGTGTGCTGGACCGACGCGTTCACGAGACGCTGTTGGCGAAGTCACCATTGGCGGATTTGTCTATGAGACGCCGGGCGAGGGTTGGCGAGGCGTTCAGCATCCGCCGAGCGCGGCGGGGCTTGTCCATCACGGATACCGGCGCGATGGGGATCGCCTGCAGTTTCAACTGAGCGAGATCGAGCCGATACGGCCGGTGCTTGACGAAGCCGCATTGGTCGCCTGGGCGACGCAAGCGAGCGATGGTCGTGTTGAGCTGGCGGCTGGCCATGGCGCCACCTGCGCACGCTACGCCCATCGCTGGCGCCAGACGCTGTCGCTCGGCGGCCCGCCGCAGCCTTGGGCGACGATTGAGGAGCGTGGGCTGTTCTGCATAGACCCGCTTGATTCAAATCGGCTGCTTCAAGTGCGCGTGCTCGAGCGACTTGCGCCCGAGGCATCCGCCTCAGGCGACCTTGACCCGCTTGCGGTTCGCCTCCTCGATGGTGTGACGGCTCGGCGAGCGTATTGAGCGCAAACGATGGACGCGGGCGTGACGATTGAGCGACCGCGCCAGTCGTGACTTTATCGGCGACGGCGCACTATGACCCTTCGCAGCCGGCGCCTCCCGTTCGCCAAACGTGCGCTTCGCGACTCAAATGCGGACCTCGCGCATCGACGCCTTTCTGAGCGTGTGGATTTCCAGGGCTCTGGCTTACGCCAGCGATTTCGAGCGCGATCGGAATCGAATGCGATACGGGATGAGCATGATGCCAGCGATCACGGAGAGCAAAGTGATCGCTGTGACGATGATGATCAGCGGATGGTTGAAGTCCTCGTGGTTTTCCCAATCCATGATGTGCAGCGCCCAAAGCGTATCGTAGACGCGCCACAGATCGGAGCGGCGCGCCGTGATTGCTCCGGTGTGCTGCGCGACGTAGACCGAGAGGCCGCCGTCCGGGAATTGCACGCGCCATGCGGGTAGGACGCCGCGATACTCGGACGTTTCCTCTGTAATGAGCGTCGCACCTATAGGTGCGGACGTGAGCGTGACGTGCAGGCGCGCGATGGTGCTGGCTTGTTCTGCATTGAGCGGTGAAATGCGCTGAAGTGTGCTGGCGTTAAAGAGGATGGGCGGCCCATCAGCGAATTCGGCGACGATGACTGGGTATATGGCGCGCCTCTCGATCGTGAGTTTCGTCGGCAGCGCGTTTTCGTCTCCACGCAAGCTCGCCAGCGACGCCAAAGTTGCAGTGTCGATGGTTTGAGCCTGCGTGGGCCGGATCAACGTTTCGCTTCGGATTTGCTGAATGGGGATGAGCGTGAAGAAGAGCCCGCTTGCGACCCAAAATACGATTTGAATGCCGACAAGCAGCGCGAGCCACTTGTGGACGAAGGATGCAAGGCGCGCGAGCGACATAAAAATTCTCCCCGTCAAAAACTCTAAAGCGGCGGCGGTCCCGTCAAGCTGGTCGCTGCGGCGATAACGCCCAAAGCAATGAGAAAAAGAGCTGCGTCGAAGCCAAGCGTGAGTTTGAGCGCGCGCCGACCGGCCTCGGGAGCCATGCGCAATCGCGTCGTGACGATGGTTTTATTGTAGGCGCCGAGCGCCAGAGCAATGCCCGCCACGCCAATCTTGGCGAGCAGCAATTGACCGAAGAGGCTCGTCAGCAGCGGCGTCCATCCGCCAGTGAGCAATATCGCCAACCAAAGACCAAGCAAGAAGAGCAAGGGAACGGCAGCCATGGCGAGGTCCGAAAAACGATGCACGCGCCGAATGAGCGCTGTGTTTTCAAGATTGCGCGTTGGCCACAGTGTTATTGGGCCTGCGAGCCAGAACGCGGCAATCAATACGTGCAGGGTTACGGCCCAGGGCGCGAGGCCCGGAGCATCTAAAGCCTGGCTGTGTCCGGTCAGGCCAAAAGTGAGGGCCAACGCAGCTGCGCCCATGCCTGCGGCTGTTCTTGAGCGCAGCCGCCACCCGATTGCGAGTGCAATCGCGCCGACTGCGCTTGCGATCGAACTGGGGCCGAGAGCAGGCCACGTCCACGACAATGTCTCGGGATCGAGAACCGCATGGACGCCGCCCATTTGCACATTCGCAAGTCCAAGTCGAAGCGCCGCGAAGATGAGCGCAACCAGGCCCGCAAGCGCCGCGCTCTGCATCACGCGCGCTCGGTCAGCACGTGCGACAATGTTCAAGCTGGCATGCAGAGCAAGCCCTGTCGCCAACAAGGCCGATCCATAGAGTCCGAGCTTGATCCCAAACAGCGCGAGCGCGAGGGGATCGGCTTCCACTAGCCAGCGACCGTGAAGCGGACAGCGCCTGGCATGACATGGCCGTCGCTGGCCATCGTTCGCCAAGAAATCGTGTAGGCGCCCGGCGCCAGCGCGGGCAGCGGGATCGTGAACGCCGCGGCGCGCGTACGCGGGGGCGTGTAGTCGAGCGCGATCTCGCGTCCAGCCGCGTTAGTGAGCCTCACATTAGCCAACGCTGTGGCGGCGGAGAACGTCACTGTAAAGCTCGCTGGCGGCGCAGACAGCGTGGCGTTGTCGGTGATGCTGGTTTCGCGCACGGCGGTGTGCGCGAGGGCCGGTGCAGCAGCAGCAATTGGCAACGAGGCCGCGACAAGCGCCAGGAAGAAAGGTTTCATTTTGAACTTCTCCCAAGTCGCTCAATGCACCATGTAGCGGACGCGGCCGGTCATGGTGTGATTGTCGGCGCCGCTCGCGGTCCAGGCGAAGGTGTAATTGCCGGGCGCAAGCCGCGGCAGCGCGATGCTGACGGACGTCGCGGCTTCACGCGCAGGAATGGTCACGGCGATCGGGTCGCCGCCTCTTGGCGTGATGACGAGGCCGGTCAAGCGCATCGGATGTTCGAATGTGGCGCTGAAGGTTTCCGGGGCCGCGCCCATCGCGCCGTCCGCCGGATTGGTCTGAACGGCGCTGTGCGCAGCGTGGCCGCCGTAATCGTGCTGCGCCGACGCCAGCGGCGCGGTGGCAAAGAGTGCAAGCACCGCGCCGAGCATGAGAGGAAGTTTGGACATGAATTACTCCGTTAATGTTAGAAGAGCGCGCGAAAACCAATGACTGCGCGCGTGGATTGGATGTCTTCGCCGAGGGTTTCGCGAATGTCGCGGGTTTCGCCGAGAGCGCTTGACCATTCGACGCCTACATAGGGCGCCAAGCGACGGCTGAATTCGTAACGCAGCCGCAAACCGACTTCGGCGTCGGTGAAGCCCGCGCCTATGTCGAGGTCGGGGATATCTTGCGCCGAAAAATTGAGTTCAGCGCTTGGCTGAAGGATGAGCCTTTGCGTGAGGCGAAGGTCATATTCCGCTTCCGCGCGTGCGGTCACATCGCCTTCGGTCGAGACAAACGCTGCTGCGCCGGCTTCGAACCAATAGGGCGCAAGGCCCTGAACGCCGAGTACGAGATCAGTACGATCTTCGCCCTCAAGATAGCTTTGGCGGACGCCGGCTTGAAGATCGAAATAAGGCGTCACCGCGCGGCTATAGAGAAGCTGAAGTTCGGCGTCTTCGAGTTCATTTTCGAACGCGCCTTCACCTTCTGATTTCCACCAAAAACGATGAATGTCGCCGCCGTACCAGCCCTGCGCGTGCCAGGAATAGATTTCGTTATCATTGTCGAATCCCGCCTCTAAGCGTTCGACAATGATGGCGTATGTGCGCATGCCGCCATTCTCTGTGATCAGTTGGTCGCGCGCCCGCGCCATTAGCGCGGGATCGAAGTAGAGATCGGCGGCGTTGGCCCGCGCATCGCCGGTCGCGGCTGGTGTTGGTTGCGGAGATGGCGTCGCTTCATGCCCGGCGTGCGGATCGCGTGCGGGCGTTTGGGTCTCATGCTGCGTGTGATCTTGCGCTGCAGCGGGCATCGCCGCGACCAGAACCCATTGCGCAACGACAGCGGCGATCATTCTCATGATGCGACGCCATCGAGAGGACGTACGGTCACGACGTTGAACATGCCGGAGTGCATGTGCATCATCATGTGGCAGTGAAA
>LNEK01000008.1 GCA_001464425.1 Alphaproteobacteria bacterium Ga0077535 | reverse complement strand
TCTTCGGTGAAAGCAGTCAACGGCCACATCACATTGATGAGCCAGGGGCGAAGCTTCGGTTCGTGGGGCCACATCTCTTCATCGCGGTGCGGCGCCTGGGCTCGCTCTTGTGGGTGTACGCGAATGGCTTGCGTCAGATTGAGCTGGATGCAATCACACGACGGCTGCAACGCCGCGCGCGCGATCGCAAGCACGGCGGGATGGAGAACAAGGTCTTGTGTTGAAGGCGCCTTGTTGAGGAGACCTCCGACCCGCGTTGTCTTCCATCCGTAAAAATTGCCTACGCACTTCGGCGTGGCGGCCAAATGCGGCGTGACCTCAGCGCAAATCAAACGCGATTTCAGATGACTGATCGCTTCTGGCAAGATGACATAGCCGTCCCGCATCAAGTCCTCAAACACACGCGTGAAACGAGCCTCTGAATGAAGCGCCGGTGGAATAGACGTGCGCGGAGTGGCGACTTGCATGACGGCCTCCTTAACGTGTTGAATTGTTTCGCGCGCGCTCAGGCGGCACGCGCCAGCCCGGCATCAGCGAAGCGCGTAACAGGACCGGTTAGCCGCGCCCGTTGGCGTACGGCGGCAAGGCCATCGCTGGTGACGTCGGCCAGCATGGCAATGAGGCGCTCTCGCCCCAACCTCTGCTTTGGCCCCAAGGCGCAGACGTTCCAGCCCGCTTGGGCTGCAAGCGGCGCCAGCGCGGCGCCGGCCACGAAACTCACCTTCTCGATGCCGAAGAGGATCGAAGTCTCCAGGATGCCCGCGATCATCCGCGCCAGCAGTTCGCGACGGGGCGCGCCTTTCGCAATGGTTGGCGCGGGGCAGAATCGGGATGCCTCCCAAACGCGCGCCGACCGCGGCGGTCCATCGTCGCAGAGATTGGCGAACACTTCACTCATAAGATGTGGCGAGAGCGTTGGCAGTAGCCGCGCCGATTGCCGCACGTCACCGTTTGCATCCACATCAATCAGATACATTGCCTCCTCGCTATCGAACTCGTCGATCTCAAGACCCATGCTTTCGCTCAGCCGCCAATGCATGCGGTCGATAAAGACCTGCTTGCGCTGGCGATGCATCTCCATCAGCGCGTGATGAAAAAGACGGCGATTGTCGCGCGTGATGATCTGGATCATGAGCCTAGTGTCCTCCGCACCGAACTCAGTGAGATTGAGTGCAGACGCGTGCGCTCTGCTATG
>LNEK01000007.1 GCA_001464425.1 Alphaproteobacteria bacterium Ga0077535 | reverse complement strand
GGCTCGACCTGGCCAATCCAGGCGCAGCCCTCAGACAGGAGGATCCAGGGAGTACGCAAGTCTTACAGGCACAGCGTCGCGCGAGAGCGGGTTAGTGCGCTGCCCCAAAGCGGACTCTAGCGCTTCCGAGGTTGCCTGCCCTTGCCGTCCGGCATCACGAGGTCGACTGGGGAAACACCGAGCGCTTGGGCTAACTCAAACAGCGTCACCACAGTAGGATTTCGCAACCCATTCTCGAGGCCAGAGATATACTGCTGACTGAATCCGGATCGCTCTTCCAGTTGCTCCTGGGTGAACCCCTTCTCCCGTCGGATTCGGGCAAAGTTGCGCCCCACGAGCGCCCGCATATCCATGCGCGGACGTTGGCAATCCACACATTCTAGTGTTATCAACTATAGTATGTATTCCGCGTCCGCTTCGGCCGAGCGAGTTCGGGAGCGCATTCGCGCTGGCACCACATTGGCGCTTGTCGCCGATGTTGTTGAGGACCGTGTAAGGCACGACCTCGCCATTGCGCTAGGCGGCGCCCGTCTCGCCGTCGTCCGCTGCGTAGAGAGTGCAACTCCGGAAGATCACATCGCCCTCGCAACAATGATTTCCGAAGGCGACTTCGTCTGGGCGGGCTTGGTCTATGGCGAGCGAGACGGCCCAGAAATCGATAGCCGGATCGAGACAATCCATGTGAGCGAACTCGATCGCTTAGTTGCTCGGCTTCAGGAACTCCGGGAGGCGTTCGGTGAAGCCGGCTGATCTTGCCCGCCTCTTCGCAACCGAGGGCCCTCGCCTGCTCCGGCGGCTGCGGCACTTTCGTGGACGGGTGCCGGCCGAAGATGTCGTCCAGGCCGCCTTCACCAAGATGCTGGAGATTGATGTGTCCAAAGTCGAAGACCCGCGCGCTTACTTGACCCGGCTCACTCAGAATCTGGCGGTCGATGAGTTGCGGCGTCAATCACGCGCTGGCGTCGCGTCCGTCAGCGAAGAGCGGCTTGAGCGGCTCGGCTCTGAGATGGTCCTGACCCCAGAAGAGATGGTGATCGAGGGCGAGCGCTTTGCCCATGTCACCGCCGCGTTTTTGCAATTGCCGCGCAAGGAGCGCCTGGCGGTCGTCTTGTTCAAACTGAAGGGCCTCTCGCACGAAGAGATCGGCAAGAAGCTTGGCATTCCGCGCCATAGCGTGCCGCGCTATCTCTCGCGTGCGCTCGCCAAATGCGCAGCGGCGCTGGCCGCCTTCGAAGCCGCGGAAGCAACCGGGGCGGTCTCTGGCCGGAACGCGAAGAATCGGCCCTAAAGCAGGCGGTCGCCGAATTCCAAATCAATTGGGCGCTTTATCTGAACGCGCTTGGCTTTGCGCGAGCCGCCTGTGAACCACTTGCGCCGGCGCGCGCGTACACGCGTCTAACATCGTTGTGGCATCACCAGTTCGGCTAGGTGCGGCATGCCGGCCCACGCCCGGCGCTATGGGAACGGAACCGGGTCTTAAGCGCTTTGCCCGCACAATCGGAGTAACACATGACCGTATCCATGCTTCAGCGCTTTTGCGTGCTCGCAGCCGCGTGCGTCGCGATTGGCGCTTCATTCCTGCAGGCGACCGGCGCGCTTGGCCTGACGCCCGCAGAGTTCGCCAACGCTGGCGGAAGTACGGTCCGAGCCGCCGCCTATGCGTTCGCGATCTGGGGCCTCATCTATGCGTGCTTGCTGATCTACGGCATCTATCAGCTCGTTCGTTGGCCGTCGGTTGTCTCCATGCTCGCGATCGGCGCTTGGCTCGTTGCCGCCGGCGCCGATTGGCGTTGGGCCACCGTCGCGCTCATCGCGCTCGCCGCCCTTGTGCTCATTGTGCCGTTGCTGTCGTCGTCTGAGCCGTTGCGCCTCCGCGATGCGCTCCTTGTTCAAACGCCGCTTGCCCTGCTCGCCGGCTGGCTCACCATCGCAACCGCCTTGAACGCCGCGACAGTTCTGACCTCCGAAGGCCTCGTTGCCGAAGATCTCGCGACATGGTGGGCGATCGGCGCCCTCGCCATCGCCGCCGCATTTGCGATCTTCGTCTTGCTGCGCAGCAAGGCGCTCGCCTATCCGCTGCCTTTGATCTGGGGTCTTATCGCTGTCTTTGTCGCTGAACGTGATCACCGGCCTGAGGCGGCGTGGTTTGCCGCCGGCTGTGCGCTGCTTCTGGCCATGTTGCTCGTATGGCGGGCAGCGCGGGTGCTGTCGCCAAAGCGGCAGTAGCGAGCACAGCGGCGGGCGGCGGTTGGGCTGCGCCCATTCCAGCAGTCCGCATAAACGCGTTCGTCCAAAACGCTGAAAGCGAAAGCCCCATGAGGGCTGCGCCGCCGATCATCTGATTGGCGGCGACAAACAAAACCAGCGCGCGCGTCATCTAGATGATCTCTCGCTGAGCCTATTTTGATCTTTAAGCTGCCTGTCGCGCCCTATGAGATGGCTGTCCTTGAGCGGATGCGATCACGCGCGCTCACCGATCAGTGTCTGCAGAGCCTCCAATCTGGTTTGGTCGGCCGGGTGCGTCGACATCCATTCAATGGCGTCTTCGCCGCCGCTCGCCATGCGCCGCCAAAATGAAAGCGCGCCAGCCGGATCGAATTCAGCTTGGCGCATCAGGTCGACGCCAAGCCTATCGGCCTCGAACTCTTGCATGCGCGAGTACGGCAGGATGACGCCGTAAAGCGCCCCGGCGCCAAGGGCGCCAGCGATGATGTCGGCGTTTTGGCCGTATTCTTCCGACAGCGCCGCTGAAGCTATGGAGACGCCCACCTGCAAAGCCACTTGCTGGCTCATCCGCTCTGCAGCGTGGCGCGCCTCGACATGCCCCACTTCATGACCCATGACCGCGGCGATCTCGTCATCCGAGTTCGCCTGCTCCATGAGCCCGCGAAAGAACCCAACCTTTCCACCGGGCAGAACGAACGCATTGATCTCTGGACTGTCGAACACCACGAACTCCCAGTCGTTGGCGCGCGTGCTCGAAACTTGGGCGACGCTCTCGCCAATGCGCGCCAGCCGCCGCTGCATCGCTAAATCATTGACGCGCGGCAGACGCTGAAGCGCATCGCGCCAAGCTTCTTGTCCGAGCGCGGCGAGGTCAGCGTCCGAGATCAGCATGAATTGTCGCCGGCCTGTCGCCGGGTTTTCGCTGCAGGCGGCCACCAGCACACCCGAACCTGCGACCGCCAAAAGATTGCGCCGCGATATCGCCATGAGCTTCATGCGGATGCGTCTCCTTTCCGTCCGCATATAGGTAACGCTTCGAAGATAGGAAGCAGCGCTCACGTCGCCCGCCTCTATTGCTATCATTGCGCTCCTCAATCACCCGGCGCCTTGCGATGGGTCTCCTGCAGGTCCAGCTCAAAGGTTGCGGAACGGGCCCCTCTGGCGATCATGGCGATCGCGATGTCGAGCCGCGGCGGGCCACGCTGCTGCTTTTCGAACCGAGCGCAGCGCGCCCCCTAATAAGGAGCGCGATGATTGTGGGTCGAATTCAGCTCATACTCCCAACCGGACAACAGCCGAGCGCGGCGGGCGCGATTGAAAGCGCCATGTCTCTGGCGCAGATCACAAAAGCGAACGTCACCGCGTCCGTGGCGCGGTCTCATGCCACCCTGCTGGCGCACTGGCTGGTGCGCGAGTACGCGCATTTGCCGGTCGCTGAATTCAACGCCGAAGCCGCCGCAGAGGCCCAGAGCCTGCGCCAACAACTGGAAGACGCCGGGCAAAGCGCCGGCGTCAGCGTCCGGCTCGTCGAAATTTTAAACGGCCTCGCAGACGGCGAGCGGGCCGTCGTGATGGCGGCGCGGACGCACGATTTTTCGGTGCTTGGCCTGCCGGACTTTGACGCCTCGTCCAGACACCTCGCCGAACAGCTTTTGTTTGACAGCGGCCGCCCGCTTCTGGCTTTGCCGCTCAGCCGCCCTTTCCATCTGCGTCTCGACACCATCGCAATTGCTTGGGACCATAGCGAGCCGGCGAGCCGCGTGCTTTCCGCCGCGCTGCCGCTCATCAAGCAGGCCAAACGGGTCGTGGTTTTTTCTGTCCTCGGCGCCCGAAAGTTTCCGCGCGCCGAGGCCGCGCAGGACGCTGCCGAATATCTCCAAAGCCACGGCGTCGACGCGACATGGGAGATGCTTGAAAGCGAAGATCGCGCCCGCGGCCGCTTCATTATGGAGGCGGCGATCGAACGCGGCGCTGGGCTCCTCGTCATGGGCGCTTATGCGACGTTGCCGGCGCAAGAATACTTGCTCGGCGGAGTGACGGTCTCGGTGCTCAACGAGCCGTTGCTGCCGGTGCTGATGTCCAACTGAGAATAGAGCAATCCCTCGATCTGGAGTGAACATGTCAAAGAGCAGCTTCAAGCGCACCAAATCTCGGCTAAGCCCGGCAGAACTGCGCCGCGAACTCGCCGACGCAGACATCGCCCTGATGGAAGCCGTCGTCGCCGGATGCGCACTCGTGGCCTATTCGGACGGGTGGGTGTCGCCTGAAGAAACGTTGCGGATGCGCCGACTTATCTTGCGCTTTGAGCCAGCCAAAGCGCTGGGAATCGCCGAGGTGCTCACCTTGTTCGAGGACATCACGCTCAGATTCGCGCAAGACCACGACGCAGGCGAACGCGACGCCTTTGAGCTTGTGTCCAGACTCATCGAGCGCCCGCGCGAATGCGACCTTCTCATCGACACGTGCTGCGGGATCGCCGATGCCGATGGCGGCCTCGACGCCGAAGAGCGCCAAGCTATATTGAAGTTGTGCGCCTTGCTCCGGGTTGATCCGCGCCCGCACGGCCTTTGACCGTCGCGCGGCGCGGCGCGCGACTGAGCCAAGAGCTCGACAGCGAAATCATCTGAGTGCGATCGATCGCACCTGCGCCGCTGCTCGCCATCGGTCAGCGACAGCAGTGCGGCCAGGCTCACCCGCGTTTCTTACCAAGGCGCGCGGCGCCGTGTTGGCGCCCACACCAGGCCGAGCTTAGGCTCGAACGTCACACTATTGACGCGGCCCAGCATATGGAACTCGCCGTCAAGCAGGGCCGGCGTGCCTTCGTGATTACTTTCAACGCGAAGGACGCGCGTGCTGAGCGCAGTCACGCGCTTTAGCCGCCGCCATCGCCGCACCATCGCAGCGCCCGTCACCCAGCCAAGATCGCCCCAACCGCGGATATCAGCGCCGGCTGCTTCGAATAGAGCCGGCTCGTGGCGCTCAAGACCGAAGCCGAGCGCCGTATCGATACGGCCAACGCCGACAATCAAAGTGGAATGGCACAGCGTCGCAGCGCCCTCGCTGGCCCAAAACACCCGATCCGCAAATTGGCGCGGCGCCATGCGTATGAGGGCGCGAAGACCTGCGATGCTTACGGGCTTACGCAGACGTTCACGCAACGACTGCACCTGCATCCAGCCGCCGAAACCAGCCGCTACGAAGAAGGTGCGCTCGTTCACCCTGCCGCCTGCGAGATAGCCCACCTCGCCCTCACCGAGCGCGCAAATACATTGCTCCAGGCTCGCGCGACCGAACACGCGCGCTGATAATCTGTTCATCGTGCCGCCCGGCAACGGAATAGTCGCCACCCCCAAGGGCGTCAGCGTCTCGATCGCCGCATGCGCCGTGCCGTCACCGCCAATCATTGCAATGGCGCGCGGCGCCTGAAGCGCGGCGTCGATGAGGCAATCGCGAATACCATGCCGGTCAGTAGTCACGACCTTGGCGATATCTGCCGGACCCAAGCGGCGAAGAAGCGAACGCAGCGTTTTTGGACCAAGTTTGCGGACGCGCCCGGCATCGGCGTTAATGACAACGACAAGACCTCCGCTTTGTCGCTCGTGTAAATCGCTGGCGCGCCGCGTATGCGTCAGTGTCGGTCCTTGCATCGAGATCCTCGCCTACCAGGACCCAAATAGGCGGCGCACGCCGCGTGCGTGGCGCGCGCGGCATTCTTTCTCGCAATGATAGCGATTAAGCGCGGCGAACCGTCGTTTAATACGCGCGAACAGACTTGGTCAGCGCCAATCGTGAACTCATTTTCTGAAGTGAGCGAAGCGAGCCCCGCTCCAAAGCAAATCGAGTGAGCGAACATGCCTGCATACAGTCACTGGCGCCGACACATAGTCCCTGCGTCGTCGCCCGATGCGGCGTCGCTTTGGCTTTGGCCCCAACTCAATCATCGCTTCAGCGCGCGAGCGCTCTGCGCTTGACCGACTGGCGCAGCTCTCTCCGGATCAACTCACTGGCGGCTTTCGCCGGCTTTGGCGCATTGGCTTTGGGACGCTCGCAAGACGCCCCGGCCTACACACAATTGTTTCTGCAATGCGCCGCTTTGGCGATGCTGAGCGGCGGGCTCTGGTTAACGTTTGCTGCGGCGCAGCGGCCACGGCGAGCTCAGTCCCTCGTCCTGAACACCATGCCTGCCTTCGTGTTTCTAGCCCTGGGCGCGAGCGCGATCTGGTCGCCGGCCCCGAGCGCCGTCCTCCTCGTCTGCGGTTACGTTGCCGCAGCGACCTTGGGTCTTCAGGTCGCCGCCCGTTGGCGCACCTGACCGCCCCAGCCGCCCCTCGCAATCGCCTCGACGCCCCAAAGCGGCGCGCCTTTGGGTAGATTGAGAATTGCAATGATAGCTATTGATCGGCTCAAATTGCGCGCGCGCGCCACTTGACGTCTTGAAGACGCCAGCGGGCGGCTTAATTCCCGTGCTGTGCGGGCCGGGCCCCTCTGACGGCGAAAAGTCTTCGATGGCTTTGTCGTGATGTCGGACCGCATCGGGATCCATCCCGGTGTTGGCTCGGTTCTGCAACGCCAGACTTAGCGCGCGCCGACTCCCGTGGGAGAAGCCTAAGCTGCGGAGCGCGTGCGACATGTCCTCGATCGGTTACCTGTCCGACGCGCGGCCAAAGCCATTTGCGTGCGCTTTTCTACGTCTGCCCTCGTCCATCGAGATTGCTGAACGGGCCGGCGCGTGACCGGCCGTACGGTTGCGCACTTTTTGAAGACAGAAGCTGGCGGCGGCATGCTGCTCGCTTTTGCGGCGTTGCTTGCGCTCTTCGTCGCCAACTCGCCCTTGTCCGGCGCCTATTTCGATGGGCTGAAAACGCAATGGACGCTCGACCTTGGCGTCTGGCGGATCGACGCTTCCCTGAAGGATTGGGTGAAGGACGGCCTGATGGCCGTCTTCTTTTATGTGATCGGCTTGGAGCTCAAGCGCGAACTCACAACCGGGGAACTCTCAAACCCAAGGACCGTCTTGCTGCCCGTCGCCGGCGCGATCGGCGGGGCCGCAGCGCCGGTTCTCCTCTATTGGATCATGGCCGGGACGCTCGATCCGCGCGGTTGGCCTGTGCCTGTGGCGACCGACATCGCCTTTGCGCTGGCTGCGCTCTCAATTCTCGCCCCCAAGGTCGATCCACGGCTCAGACTGTTTTTGCTCACGCTCGCCGTCGTCGATGACTTGCTGGCGATCATGCTCATCGCTTTTTTGTTCACGAGCAATTTGGCGCTGACGCCGCTCCTTGCCGCACTCGTGATGCTCGCGGCGACCTCGGCGCTTGGCCGCCGGTACGCGCTGCCGATCTGGCTCTATCCGGTGATCGCTCTTTGCGTATGGGGCCTCGCAAAAGAATCAGGCGTGCACACCTCGGTGATGGCGGTTGCCGCGGCGATGATCGTCCCACCGCGTTTGATCGCGGGCAAGCAAACACTCATCAGCAAGCTTGAACACGCAATTCATCCGGTCTCGGCCTTTTTTGTGCTGCCGGTCTTCGCCTTCTGCGCCGCGGGTGTCTCATTTGCAGGGCTGAGTTTGGCGCAGGTCAGCAGCGGCGTTCCGGCGGCGGTTGCGCTCGCGCTTGCATTCGGCAAGCCCATTGGCGTCACCGCGTTCGCCTTCGCGAGCGCACGGCTCTTCGGTGCGCCGCTACCCTTCTCCACGCGCGAGATCATTGGCGTGGGCTGTCTTTGCGGCATCGGCTTCACGATGAGCCTCTTCATCGGCGGCCTCGCATTCGCTGGCGACGAGGCGGGCGAGGCGGGCGCAAGGCTTGGGGTGCTGATGGGATCGACGCTGTCGCTGCTGATGGCGGGGGCGGTGTTGCGTTATTGGCCGCGCCCGAACGCGGCGAAGACGACGGGGGAAATATAATGGAAGCAGCAATCCAGATCGTTGCGGGCCTTATGCTGCTGGCGATTGGCGGCGAAGGCGTTGTGCGCGGCGCAGTGGGCGTCGCGCGCCGGCTAGGCCTATCTGAACTCCTGATTGGCCTTACCCTCGTCGGCTTCGGCACTTCGACGCCTGAACTGATGACCAGCATTGATGCTGCGCTCTCGGGCTCGCCAGGCATTGCACTCGGCAATGTGCTCGGCTCCAACATCGGCAACATCCTGCTCATTCTCGCAATTGTGGTGTTGATCCGCCCACTTGCGGTGAACCCGGCCGCAATTGGTCGCGACGGAACCCTCGTCATTGCCGTCTCGATCGCTCTCACAGCAATTGCGCTGATCTTTGGCGAACTCAATCGCTGGATCGGCGCGCTGCTTGTGATCTCACTGGCCTTCTACCTGCTTGCAATCTGGCGGATCGAACGCAGCGGCGGCGCAGCAGCGCACATGCATGAAGCGGAGGGCCATACCCACGATCCCGTTCCGCAGAAGCTTTGGCAATCGGCGCTGTTTGCGCTCGGAGGCCTTGGCCTCCTCATCTGGGGCGCCGATCTCCTGGTCGAAGGCGCGATCGTCACTGCGCGGCTCGCTGGCGTGTCCGAGACTGTGATCGGCTTGACCATCGTTGCGATCGGCACCTCATTGCCAGAATTGGTCGCTACGCTCGCGGCGGCGCTTAAAGGGCGCTCAGATGTCGCTATTGGCAACATCATCGGCTCCAACCTCTACAATATCCTCGGAATCTTGGGCGTCACCGCGCTCATCCAACCGATCACGATCCCGAGCGACATCGGCTGGGTCGACTGGGGCGCGCTCATTGGCAGCGCCTGTTTGCTGCTCGCCTTCGCCATCACTGGCAAGCGCCTGACCCGCCTGGAGGGCGCGACATTGCTTGTCGGCTATTGCGCCTATGTCGCGTTCCTGATCGTCCGTTAGGTGACGCGCGGCGCCATCAACACAAGCCACTGAACGCGGCTAACCCGTAAAGAGCCAAGTTGGCTTTCGCACCTCGGAGATCGGCATGCATAAGCTTATCGTCACAGCCGCTAGCCTGCTCGGCTTAGCCCCGTGCGGCGGTCCGTCAGACAACCACACTGACTGTCTCGCGGACGACATCAGATCCAACATTGGCCCCGATGCGGGCGTCCTGGTAGATTGAGCCTATGCCGACCCAGAAACCAAAACTCATCAATCTGGATCTCGATTTGTTGCGCGCGTTTGCAGCGGTGGCGGACGCCAAGAGCTTCACGCGCGCCGGCGTCAGGCTCGGGCGCACGCAATCGACCATCAGCCTGCAGATCAAAAGGTTGGAAGAACAGCTGAACGCCGAACTCTTTAGCCGCGATCCGCGCAAAGTGGTCCTCACGGGCCAAGGTGAAGCCTTGCTGGCGCAGGCGCGCCGCATGCTGCGCGTCAATGACGAAATCATCGGCGAAATGTTCGAGCACACGCTTGAGGGCGAGGTGCGCTTCGGCGCGCCGGAAGATTTCGCCACCACCCACTTGCCGGGCATTTTAGGCGATTATGCGCGCGCCTATCCCCAAGTCAGCCTCTCGGTCACCTGCGACCTGACCTTGAAGCTCATGGACAAGATGAGCCAAGGCGAACTTGACTTGGCCCTGATCAAGCGCGAGCCCGTCGGCGCTGATGTCGGCGTACCGGTCTGGCGTGAACGTCTGGTGTGGGTCGGCGCCGGCGAAGACGTGCTGCCCAAGGATGCGCCGGTGCCGCTGATCGCGGCGCCGGCGCCATGCGTTTATCGCAAGCGCGCGACCGCGGCGCTCGATGCAGCGGGAAAATCTTGGCGTATCGCCTATACCAGTCCCTCACTCGCGGGCCAGCACGCCGCCTTGCGCGCCGGTCTTGGGGTCACGGCCCTGCCGACGGAAATGGTCCCCGACGACTTGATAATATTCGGATCCGAACACGGCTTTCCGCCGCTGGCCGATGCCGAAATCGCTTTAATTCGCGCAGGAAAGACGCTGCCGGTCGCCGCAGAGCGGCTCGCAAATTTCATTCTGGCGTCCCTCGACGCTGCCCGCGCCGCCAGTTGAAGAGCCATCTGTGGTGTCGATTGCTCGCGTCAGTCAACCAATCCTCGGCGCACTTCATAGGCGGCGGCTCTTCTCTTGACCTTAGACAGAGGCGAACATTGCGAATTTCATCTCTGACGACGGCTAGCCGGCTCAGGCCGCAGCGAACATAATCACGACGGTCTCAGCCACTCAATTGCAGCCGTTGCTCCTGCCGCGGACGCGACCGCGCGAGAGTGCCGAAGAACGCCATTCCCGCGGCCTTGGTACGCTTGACTGAAGTACCGATAAGCGGTTCTGGCCCTCGAAAAACATGGCCCCTCGGCGAGATAATCAGGCTGATGAAGACTGGGGCAATACGATCCTTTGCGTAATCTGAAAGAAACGTACCGGCAGATATACTGCGGCAACAAAGAGTCCTGCGCCATAGCCAATCCAGACCCCCGCTGAACCAAGCCCAAAGGTGACGCCGACGAGGTAGGCTAATGGCAAAGCGATCAGCCAATAGGCGACCAACGTCGCCAACATCGGCAGACGAGTGTCGCCGAGCCCGCGCAGTGCTCCGAGCGCCGTCGATTGCAGGCCATCAGCAACCTGCATCAGCCCAATGATCACGAATAACGTAGCCCCAAGCCGAATCACGGTTGGATCGGCGCCGAGCCACCCTGCTATCCTGTTTCCCTCAGCCGTCACCACGGCGGTTACGATCAACATCCAGAGGGTCACAATTGCGAGCGCGGCTCCGGCAATCGGACGAAGCCGCGTATTCTCGCCAGCGCCAGCCGCCTGAGCGATGCGGATCGCGACCGCCGCCGCCATGCCGAGCGGCAGCATGTAGAGTACAGCACTGATCGAGCCGACGATCTGATTTGCAGCGAGCGCGACTGCCCCGAACCAGCCGACCATAACTCCAGCAAAGGCGTAGGCGGTCGTCTCGGCGAAATAGCCGAAAGATACAGGCGCCCCTTCCCTCAGTTGGGCCGCAACAGCGGCTCGACTGGCGCCCACAAGCCGAAGATGCGCGAGCCAGCGTGCGTACCGAAGATAAAGGAGCGCCATCGCGACCGCCATGCCCTCGGCTAGAAGGCTGGCAAACCCGGCGCCGGTGAGCCCAAGCCCACTCCACACGCCAACACCATTGATGAGAACGTAGTTGAGCGGGATATTGATCACGACTCCTAGAAGCGCGAAGACGACGCCCGTCCAAGGCCGGTCGATGGCATCGAACAGTGCCTTCAAAACCAGCATCATGGCATAGGGAATTAGAAAAACCGCCATAGTCAGCCAATAGCCCGGTAGAATGGTGAGCACTTGCGCGGGCTGGCCGAAAAACGGCAGCAGTAGAAGGAGGCCCGCCATTAGAAGCGCGCCTCCGATTCCGACTATAGTTCCGAGTACCAGTCCAGAACGAAAAAGTGCCGCAGTAGCGGTGCGGTCATCCGCGCCGTGAGCGCCTGCAATACTGACTCCGATCATCGAGACAAGACCATAGATCGCCGCATAGAAGACAATGCTGACGCTCATCGTGAGCGAGACGGCGCCAAGCGCGTTGGTGCCGAGCGGCGCAATCATGATGGTGTCCGTGACCCCAATCAGCGCCGAGGCGGCAAGCCCAACGATCAGCGGCACGGCAAGCGAAAGCAAACTCCTCACTTCCACCATCGCGAGGAGGACGTAGTGGAGAGCGCTCGGGCGCCCCTGAGTGGGGTTCGATGCGTTTTCGGTCATAGGCTGATCTCGCCGAAATCGACCTCGGACACCATCCATGTCGATACGTCGGCGCGGTCACGGCAAGCTTCGGGCAACACAAGTCCTCCGCTACGTCGTGATATCGCCGCGACATTCACACCTAGCTAACTCGGCTTCTTAAGGTCCTAACGCGAGGCCAGGATGTGTGGCGGCCCGCTCCACAGCAGACAGGACCTTACCGCGTTTGCGCCGAGACACACTGGCTGTCCGACGCTCATGGGTCTTCGTCGATTTCCTCCGCGGAGGTTTGCTCGGCTTCAAGGCGCCATCAGGTAATACGCCTCAGGCGCGATGTCCGCTCGCTTCGAACTCGCGACGCAGACGCGTCATCACGCAGCGGAGTCAGATGCCGCGCTTTTTCTCCGACCGCCGAAAAAGGCGCACAGCGAAGCCGCGTCCAACTCAATAGCGGCGAATTCTCCGCTGCAAACCGTCGCACTCACTAATAAGAGCTCTAGATCGTTGCTTGGGGTATCTATCTGCTCTGTTTCAAGGTGAGCAAGAATGGAAAAACTACTCTCATCGGTCGGGTCGCTGCTTTACGGCTTAAGACTCACCATGCTGTTTTTCTATATGGGTCTGGTGACGATCATTTTCGGCATTCTGGGAAAATTCCTGCTGGAAACATACAATCTGATGAGCACATTGCTGTTTGGCGAGCTCGGAAAGATCGACCTGATCATCAAGGTGCTCGAACTGGTGGACATGACGATGGTGGCGCAGCTTGTTTGGGTTGTAGCGCTGGCGGGTGTATCGCTCTTCGTCACCACCGGACACTTTGACAAAAAGGATATGAAAAAGCCTGACTGGCTAGATCACGTAAACACCTACAACCTCAAGCTAAAGCTCGCATTCGCGATCATCTCCATTTCAGGCGTTCATGCGTTGAAGACTTACTTGAGTGGCGACCTGAGTCTGGAAAGCATACAGGTAGTGACGATGGTGGCTGTCATTCACTTCACTTTCGTACTTTGTGCCGTAGGAATCTCCTTTGCAGAGCGCCTGACGCGGGAAAAGGCATAAAGGCGCCTTGGGCAATGACCGCGGCGGTAGTTGCGACCCAGTTAGACCGGCCGTGCTATGAGTAATGACAATAGCTGTAATTCCGGTACCCGATCCAACCGCGGCGAGCAGATTCAACACTTGTGCACTGTTTCGCGTAAAGCCATTTGACGGACAACGTCAGCGCTCAGCAACCCCGCCAAGTGGGATAAGCGTATCGGACGACACGACCGCGTGGCATTTCACTTAAAAGCCAATCGGCCCCGTTCGAGAAGGAGGCATTGAATGAGTGACCACTACTTGCGAACGGGGTCGATCCCGGCGGGCCGCACGGACATGGCGATCGACGCTGGCCTGCGCGCATTTATGCTTGGCATCTACAACAAGATGGCGATGGGCTTGGCGCTAACCGCCGGCTTGGCTTGGGTCGTTGGCACGACGCCGGCGCTGATGCAGGCGATTTTCTCGGGTCCGCAAGCATACCTCGTCATGTTTGGTCCACTCGCGATTTTGCTCATCTCCAGCTTCACCATGAAGAGCCCTTCGCCAATGGGCGCGAACCTCGTCTATTGGAGCGTGGTCACGCTGATTGGCGTCGGAATGGGTGCTCTTGTTTTTTACTATGCACGCATCCCCGATGGCATGGTGCTTGTTGCGAAGGCCTTTTTGACCACGGCAACGGCGTTTGGCGGCCTTAGCCTCTGGGGCTACACCACCAAGCGCGACCTGACGGGTTTTGGATCATTCTTGATCATGGGCGTGATCGGCCTAATCATCGCTTCAGTCGTCAACTTGTTCTTGGCGAGTTCGCTATTGAGCTTCGCGATCTCCCTGATCGGCGTGCTCGTGTTCGCAGGCCTAGTCGCCTTCGACACTCAGCGTTTGAAGAATATGTACTACCAGTTGGGCGGTGATCAGCGGGCGATGTCCGTAGCAACTACATTTGGCGCGCTCAGCCTTTACATCAACTTCATCAACCTCTTCCAATTCATCCTGAGCTTGTTGTCGCCCCGCAACTAGGCCGCTCTCATAACACAAAAGCTAGATCGTAGCGCCCGCGAGCATGGCTTCGCGGGCGCGGTCTTTGTCGCCTCTCGATCGGAGATCAATCCGTGGAATTTCTCGCAAGCGAATATGCGAGCCAGCCGATCTGGCTTTGGCTGAGCTTTCTTGCCTTCATAGGCTTTCTGCTTTGGCTCGATCTTGGTCTGTTCAATCGCAAGGACGGCATCGTCTCTCCGGCAAAGAGCGCGATCATGTGGGCGTGCTTCGCCGCGATCGCCATTGCGTTCGGATTTTATGTGGGCTTCGTCTTCGAGCCGGATCCGCAATATTATTCTTCGTCCGATAACTTGAACCAACAGGCGGTCATTCAGTACTTCACCGGCTATCTGCTCGAAACCGCGCTGGCGTTCGACAACATCTTCGTTATCTCGCTGATCTTCACCTACTTTGCCGTGCCACGCGAATATCAGCACCGCGTCCTGTTCTGGGGTATCATCGGCGCCATCGTCTTCCGCGCGATCTTCATTTCCGCTGGCGCCGCCGTCGTGAACCAGTGGACTTGGGTCCTCTACATCTTCGCCGGCTTTCTGATCTTCACCGGCTGGAAAATGCTGACGGGAGATGGTCAGGAGATGAAGCTTGAGGAGAACGCCTTCCTCGCCTTCATTCGTCGCCGTCTCCGAGTGACCGACACAATCGACAACCACAATTTCTTCGTCCGCCGGCCGCATCCCTCTACCGGCAAGTTGGTTCTTTTCGCCACGCCACTGTTTCTTGCGCTCATCATGGTGGAAGTAGCGGACATTATTTTCGCAGTGGACTCAGTGCCCGCGATCTTCGCGGTCACACGCGACCCGTTCATTGTCTACACATCGAACATCTTCGCCATCCTGGGCCTTCGCTCGATGTACTTCATGCTGGCCGCGGCGGTCGAACGCTTCAAGTATCTCAAGTACGGCCTGTCGCTGGTGCTCGTGCTAATCGGCGTTAAGATCATTTGGAATTTCGGCCTCTCCAAGGAGCTAGGCTGGGTTCCCTACCTTGAGCCGCATTGGGCGTTGATCATGACCCTTGGTTTGCTTGGCGGATCGATCGTCTATTCGCTCTGGCGGACACGTGGAGCGAGTCAAAAGCCAATTGAGCAAACGTGAGCGAGATGCGCGGCGGCTTGTGTCTGAGTGCAGGCCGCCGCGCTGATCGCTGCCATTTAGGTATCTCATCGTTCGCGCGATTGATCATAGTTGCTGTGTCACCAGATATCTCCAGGAGGTCCGGGCCCCGCTGGCGGCATGTGCCGCGATGTCGGACCGCATTGCTTCCACGCCAGTTCGCGTCGGAAGCGCATAAGGAACGAAGATCTTGATCCACGTTCATGGGCGCCATTCACGCAGCGTTGCGCGCGAAATCAATGCGCAAAAAAGCTCAAGACGCGCGATCCGCGAAAAGAGCGGGCGACTGATGGGCCAGCGCGTAGAAGCTCTGAGGTGTCGACGCGCTGACCTTGAAAGCACAGTCTCTATAGATATGCCGCGACAGGCCCCCGACGTCTTGCGTAAGCGTTGCAAACTTCGGATCCCTGATCTGATTGCGATCCGCGAACGACTACAAACGCCAGCACTCTAAATAACCCCCTGCGCCCCTCCTCTACGTACGGGGCGTGTCCCCTTCCTCCTTCCGGATACCTCTAATGCCTCTTCTTATGTGCCCCAATTGCAGTAGCAATATGCAGGCGCTCAACCGCAACAGCGTTGAGTTTGACATGTGCCCGACCTGTCGCGGCGTCTGGCTCGATCGCGGCGAACTAGAGAAGATCATCGAGAGCGCGCGTGCCGAAGCCGGCGTAGCATCGGCGCCGCAACCTGCGCAGCAGCCAGTCTACCAGCAACCGCCGCAGCAACCTTACCAGCGGCCGATGGGCGGCTACGGCGAGCGTGGCGAGTCTGGCGAGCGCGGAGAATACGGCGAAGGTGGCTACGGCCACGGGCGTCGCAAGCGCGGCAGCCTGTTTGACATCTTCGATTGATCACAAGCGCTCGCCGCGCATCAACGGCATCAGCCTCAGCGCGCTCTCGGTGATGACCGTCACAGTAGCCTCGTAGCGAATTCGCGCCGGCTTGCCATGAGCTCGCCCCCTTGCGAATTCAATCGACCCCACACGGCCGAGCGGCTCGAAAGGGCCAGACTAAGTCGCCGACCAGAATTTCGTGACTGACATAACCGACCGAAAGCTGCCGGCGGCGTCCTGCCCGCGTGAATAATTTACGTTCCCGGATGCGGTCATTCCCGAGAAGCGACACCCATCAGGTGAGCAGCGCGTTTGAGGTTTTGCATTGCCTGATATGGGGCGACGGCCGCGCAGTCGAGTGCGTACGATCCTCTGGGCGATGCCGGCGGTCGTCTTGGCCGTCGCGCTATTGCTCCTCGCCGCTGCGCTTCCGCTCGCCTTTGTCTACCTGCCCGATGCGGTTCTCACCCTGGTGCGGCTCTGTGTGAGCTTCTGCGCGGCGCTCATCGCTCATGCGACGTGGCGCAAAAACGCGCCGTGGAGTTTGGTCTTCGCCGCGCTTGGGCTTCTCTACAATCCCGTGCTGACGATCCATCTCCGTGATGATGCGTGGGCGATGGCGCATTCGGCGGCGCTGCTTGTGTTCATCCTACACCGGACTTCTATGGGCGCAAAGCATAGCCGCGAGCCTTGAGACTTGCACGTCGGCCAGGACGAAGCCGTCAGCAGCGCACGCCGTCCGCCAGGCTAGTGGAACGGCGCTCGATGTCCGCTCGGCGCGAGGCCGCATAGCGGTCTTCCAGCCGCGCAATTTCCGCCTCCAGTTCGAGGATGCGTTTGACATCCACCGTATCGGTCCGGCGCGCCTCGGCAAGATCGTGGTGTAGCGCGTCGATCTCCTCGCGCACCAACAGTCGCGATACGACGTCCATGGCCGCCTCCTTATCGTTTGCTAGGATGGACCTCATATCGGTGTGAACCTCGGCGGCGCAACAGGACGCGCCATTGCAAAGTGCAATCCGAGCCATTTGGCGAGGACATCACGGCGCGTTGGCGCGGACGTTAGGCTTCGCATCTTGCTTCTGGTTGATAGTGATCGGTCTTAAAATGCGCCGCCATCCTAGGGCGCTTGTCGCCGCCCGCTCAGCATGCCTATCTTACGCGGCGATGGGAGAGACATTTAGAGGCGCGAAGATCGCGATCGTGCATGGGGCGCGCGTGCTCGTCTTTCTGCGCGATGACTTTACCCATATCCCCTTCCCGGCGCACTGGGACTTTGCCGGCGGCGGTCGCGAGGGCGATGAGACGCCAGAGCATTGCGCGCTGCGCGAATTACACGAAGAGTTCGGGCTTCGGCTGACAAGCGAGCGCATCGTCTGGCGCAAGATTTACGCCGATACAGAGGAAGACGAGGCCGTCAGCTATTTCATGGTGGCGTTCGCCGACGCGCGCGATCTCGCCGACTTGCGTTTGGGCGATGAAGGTCAGTGTTGGGACTGGATGCCGGTCGAGTCGTTTTTGACCCATCCAAGCGCCGTGCCTTATTTGCAAGTCCGATTAAGCGACTTTCTGCGTGAGCGGCCGGGGCTCACAACCGCAAAATCGCCACCCGCTCAGCCTTATCCGCCGCCGTGTGATTGAGCCGCGAACGACCATCATGCGTTACCCGGCTGGAGGGCTTGGTTTGCGACCGAAGGCAAACAATATGCAACTGAGCACCAGCGACGCCAGCGATCCAGTCAGCACGCCTATGCGCAAGAAGGTCTCGCCGTGTTCATCGCCTCCATAAGCGAGCGCGCCGATGAAGAGACGCATAGTCAAGCCAATCGCAAGTGACGACATCTCAACTAACGGACCCCAACGGACCCGCCAATACCGAGCTGCTAAACGGACGCTCGTAGGTTCGCGTGAGCTTAAGCGTCCAACCCGTTGAAGGCTTTCTTAGCGGGTGCGCCATACGCACCAATGCCACTCGCGTTCACGCGTTGCACACACGCACCTCGCGCTGGCTGCGCGGCGCCATCGTAATCATTGCTCAATCTCATCGCCCCGCGCCTTGTTCGCTTCCGCGCGTGTCTACACATTGACGAGGCGGGCCGGGCCCCTCTGGCGGCATGTGCTGCGATGTCGGCCCGCATCGCTCTGAAGCGGACAATCACGCCGCCGGAGTGGACATTGAGGAGCATCATGATCAACGCAATCGGCGCCATGCATGCAACGCTTCGCGCAAAGAAGCGTCCCGACGAGGAGGTCAATTTTCGTGTCGAAATAAAGAAGCGACGCGGCAAGCGGCGCATGGACGACGAAGAGGATGAGACGCGGGAAGCGAAGCAGGAACACATGCGCCGCGCGCGCACCGAACGCGGGCATCGGGCATGATCGCCGGCGCCCACTCAGCGAGCCTCGCGCGGCGCCACGCCGCCATCGAGGCCGACCTCGATGCGGAGTTAAAACGCCCGCAGCCCGACTTCATCCGCGCCAAGCGACTGAAGCAGCTGAAGCTCAGGCTGAAGGACAAACTCGCCGCCCACATGCGCGATACCCCGCCGCATACGCGGCGCTAACCTCACGCGCGCCTCCGGTTTCCCCGGACCGGAGGCGCGGCCTTTCTGGAGTTTGTCTCATGCCGCTGCTCGTCTGTCCCAATTGCCAAGCCAACATGCAGGCCTTGAATCGCGCCGGTGTCGAGTTCGACATGCGCCCAACCTGCCGGGGCGTCTGGCTCGACCGCGGCGAGCTTGAAAAAATCATCCAGAGCGGCCGCGACAGCGAGCCTGCGCCCCCCGCGCCCGCGCCGGCTTATGTTCAACGCCCGCCCGCGCCCGACAGATATCGCGAGCGCGGAGAACAAGGCGAATATGGCGAGCGCGGCGACTATGAGCGCGCCAGCGGAGACGGGCGCCATCGGCGCAAACGCGGGTTCGACCTCTTCGACATCTTTGATTGAATTTCCGCGTCCCACGCGCGCGGCGAATAACAGCCTGGGAGGCGTTGGTGTACGCTGAAATGTTTGCGGCGCTGATCTGCGCAATCGCTTGCTTAAATCTCATCCTCGTCGGCCTCATTGCCGGCCGGCTGCATTGATCTGACGCGGCTCGGCAGGCTCAGAACCGCTCTGCGCGCAAGACTTTAACTTCACTCATCGCCACCACGCCCGGATAAGCCGCGAAATAGTTTTCCAGCCAGACAAGAGCAGCCTCTGCCGCCTCTTCCGCGCCGATGGTGACAACCAGGCGCATTCCGACCTCCTCAACGCCAGTCTGGCGCCAAGCGCCGTGGCTGCCCGCCCCTTCGACGCCGGCGAACACGCTGCAGCCTTTGAACCCTACGTCTCTCAGCATGCGCTCGATCTCATCGACGGCATGGGCCTCGACGAAGATTTCAAGTTTGGTGCGGGCCGAAAGTTTCATGACGTCTTATCCGTAAAGTAGGCGCGCGGCGGCATGGTAAAGCGGAATGCCGACAAGCAGATTGAACGGAAACGTGACCCCGAGCGAGAGCGAGAGATAAACGCCGGCATCAGCTTTGGGCAGCGCGATCCGCATCGCCGCTGGCGCTGCAATATAAGACGCAGACGCCGCCAGCACCGCAAGCAGGCTTGCATCGCCGAGCGAGAGCTGCAGCGCGTGCGCGCCTAGAAGCGCTACGCTCGCGCTGAGCAAGGGCCAGCCAATCGCAAAGGCGATGAGGCGCACATTGAGTTGAGGCGCTTCAGCAAGCCTTCGCGACGCCACCAATCCCATGTCGAGCAAAAACAAGCAGAGCGCGCCTTGAAAGAGCGCAGTGACGAAGAGATCCAGCCGCGCCATGCCGCGTTCGCCGCTCATCACCCCGATAACAAAGCTTCCAATGAGGACGACGGCGGCGCCGTTCAAGAACACTTCGCGCCAAAGCGTAGGTTTAAAGCGCGCGCGCTGCGCGCTGCCAGGCTTGCTTCCGGGGGCGCCCGCAATCAGCAGCGCCGCCAGAATGGCCGGCGTTTCCATCAGCGCAAGCACGGCCGCCATGTAACCGCCGAACTCAACCCCGATCGCCCGCAAATATTCCGAACCCGCAGCGAAGGTGACGACCGAAACACTGCCATAGTGCGCGGCCGTCGCCGCCGCCGTCACCCGATCGAGCCGTCCAAAGCTGCGCAGCGCCGCATAGGCGGCGAAAGGCGCGGCAAAACTCAACACCAGACCAAATCCGCCCGCTGAAACGAGCTCTGCGGTGAGGCCGCTGGCGCGCGCCTCTACCCCGCCTTTAAAGCCGATGCACAGCATCAGATAGAGCGCCAGCGTCTTTGCCGCTTGCTCGGGAATGGTGAGATCGGATTTCAGCCAGCCGGCAATGGCGCCAAGGGCGAAAAACAAGACCGCCGGCGCTAGAAGATTAGCGGCTGCGCCCGCCACTATGCTTTCCAGAGCGCCCACGCTTTTCCCCCTCGGCGCGTGGGGGCCTGCCAGAAGCCGCGCACATCCAATATCGAGTTTCGCCAATCACAGTCATCGGCCTACACAATCGCGGCGCCTTGCATTCAGCTGTCGCGCCGACCATTGGTATTGCCGAGCCGGGACGGGCGAGAAAGAAGATGACGAGCCCACGCGAGACGCGGATCGGACGTGAGGCCGCCGACTGGGTGGTCAAGTTCGATGGCGTCGAGTTTAACGCCGACGACGTCGCCGCCTTTCGCCGCTGGCTTGCCAAATCCGATGATCACCGCGCCGCCTTCCAGCTCGCGAGCCGCGCCTGGAACCAGATGGATTTGCTGGCGCGTCTCGACGCCTTCGATTTAGCCGCCGATGACGGCGCGCCCGTCTCTTTGGCGCGGCGGCGTGCGCTTGCAGCGAGCGTAGGCGCCGGCGCATTGGCCGTCGGGATTGGCGGCTATGTTGTTTTCTCCAGCGGCTCGGCAGAAGCGTTTGAAACCGGCGTCGGCGAGCAGCGCGAAGTCAATTTGGCCGACGGCACGCTCGTGGTGCTGAATGCGAGTTCGCGGCTCGAAGCGGAGATCCGCGATGATCGCCGCCATGCGCGGCTTTTGGCGGGTGAAGCGCTCTTTCAGATCGCCGAGAGCAACGCCGGCGTCTTCTCCATCGCCACACCCTCTGGCGAGGTGGAAGCTGCAAGCGGAGACATCCTGGTGAAGCTGCTTCCCGACGGCGCGCGCGTTGCGCTTTTGTCGGAGGGCGCTCGCGCATCGCGTCGCAGCTGGCTCGGACAATCTTCGCCAGTCTTGGCCGGCGCCAACAGTGAGATCGTGTTTGGCCGCCAGGACGTGGCTGTGGACGCATCCACAGCCGAGCAGCTCGCACGCCGCACGCTCTGGCGTGACGGCATGCTCGCCTTCGACGATACGCCGCTCTCCGAAGCCGTGGCCGACGTGACGCGGCAAAGCGGCGTGCGCTTTACCTTCACCGATCCAGCGCTCGCCGAACTTCGGGTTGGCGGCTTGGTGCGGGCCGACGATCTCGATGCGTTTCTCGAACTGCTGCGCAACAACCTCGCGATCAACACCGAACGACGCGACGGCGAGATCGTGTTGAGTTCGACGGCGACCCTCTAGCCAGAGCCCAGACTGGGCCCCGCAGCGCCGCCCAAAAATACTTTCCGACCGAGTGCTAAATCCTGCCAATTCTTACGTCCCTCCCCTCGAAGCCGCCCGTTTGAGGCGGCGCATGGGGGAAAGACATGGTGGATTTTTCAGCGCGCCTCCGCCGCGATGGCGTGCGTTCATTGCTGGCTGCGGCGCTGGCCTCTGTTTCGAGCTTCGCGCTGAGCGCACCCGCGCAAGCGCAGGCGCCTGACGCGGCTGCTCCCATGGCGCAAGCCGAGCGCGAGTACAATATTCCGGCGCAGCCTCTGTCCACGGCGCTACTGCGCTTTGCCGAACAATCGGATCTGCAGATCTTGTTTGGGCAACAAGAGCTCGAAGGCTTTGCCTCGGCGCCTGTGGTTGGGCGGTTTACGCCAGCGCAAGCGCTCTCCGTCCTGATGTCGCGATCTGACCTTGAGGCCCGCATAACCCCCGCGGGCGCGGTCGCGATCGAGGCCGCCGCCCGCCCCCAGACGGGCGGCGGCCGCGATGACGGCGGCTACGGCATAAGCGATGAAGCCAGCCGCAGCGACGAACTTGTCGTCACCGGCACGCGTATTCGCGGCGCAGCCCCCGCGGGCGCCAATGTCATCACCCTTGATCGCACCGCCATCGATCAGAGCGGCCGCTCTACGCTCGCCGATGTTCTGCAGACACTGCCGCAGAATTTCTCCGGCAGCCAAGGTGAAGGCACCCAGACGAACACCACGGTCGCAGGCCGCAACATTGCGTTCGCCTCTTCGGTCGATCTGCGCGGTCTTGGGGCTGACGCCACCCTCACCCTGGTCAATGGCCGTCGCTTGGCGCCCGCAGGCTTTGGCAATTTCGTCGATATCTCGTCGATCCCGCTGGCTGCCGTCGAGCGGGTCGAGATTCTGGCCGACGGCGCTTCCGCGACGTACGGTTCTGACGCCGTCGGCGGCGTCGTCAATATCATCTTGCGCAGCGATTTCGACGGCGCCGAACTCACCGCCCGTTACGGCGACACCTGGTCTGGCGATGCGGCCGAATATGGCGGCGCCTTTGTTGCCGGACGGAGCTGGCGCACCGGCCATCTGCTCGCCGGCGTCGAAGTGCGCGAGCGCGAGGCCCTCGCCGCCCGTGCGCGCGACTACGCCGCCGATAGTGATTTGCGCCCGTTCGGCGGGTCCAATTTTTCCACCAACCAAGGCAATCCGGGCACCATCACCCGCATCGGCGCGACAGCCGTCACGTACGCGATCCCGACCGGTCAGAACGGCGAGAGCCTGACCGAAGCCGACCTCTTGGCCGGCGTCATCAATTATCGCAATGCGCAGGCAGACGACGACCTCTTGCCGGAGCAAGAGAGCACTTCGCTGTTTGTGACCTTCGAGCAAGAGCTCTCGCCTTCGGTCTCATTCTACGCCGAAGCGATCGCGACCGAGCGTGAGGCGCTGCTGCGCGACACCCAGCTCGGAACCACGCTCGTCGTGCCGGAGAGCAATTATTATCGCCAGCTCAACGGACTCTTCCTCGGGCAAGGCAATCTGACCATCGCCTATTCGATGGCGCAGGATCTGGGTCCGACCATCACCGAGACCAACACAAGCGCCCTCTCCGGCGTAATCGGGCTTCGCTGGGACATCGCTGACTGGCGCGTCGACGCGAGCGCCGCCTTGGGCGTGCACAACGATCAGCAGGTCTTTCGCAACGTCTACGACTCGACGGGGATGAACGCTGCGCTCGCCAGCGGCGATGTCGCCACCGCCTTCAACCCGTTCTCGGACGGATCGAACACGCCGGCATCGGTGCTGCAGGCTTTGCGTCTCAGCCAAGTCACCGAAAACGATTCCGATCTCGTGACCTACAATGTCCGCGCCGACGGGCCGTTATGGCGCCTGCCGGCCGGCGATGTGCGCGCGGCCTTGGGGGCGGAGCGGCGCTGGGAATCTTTCTCCATCGAGCGCGTCAATATTTATGGCTCCGGCGCGTCCGCCATTTCGCCGACCTTCCGCACCGGCGACCGCACAGTAGATGCGCTCTATGCGGAGGTGCTGATCCCGCTCGCCTCGCCTGACTTTGGTGCGCCGTTGATCTACGAGGCCTCGCTTTCGCTCTCCGTGCGGAACGAAACCTCTGACAGTTTTGAGGCGACGACGCCGAAGATCGGGCTGACCTGGGCGTTCTCCCCTGACCTCGCTCTGCGCGCCAGCTGGGGCCAATCGTTCAAGGCGCCGCAATTCAATCAAACGCTCGGCGACATCACCGCGACCTATGCTTCGGCGCCGCCATTCATCGATCCATTCGCCGATGACGGCTCAACAGGCGTGCTCTTTCTTGGCGGGGCCAATCCGGACCTTGCGCCTGAGGAAGCTGACAGCTGGACCGCCGGGCTCCATTTCACGCCGCGCGCCAACCCCGGCTTCCGCCTCAGCGCCACCTATTTCGACATCGACTTCGCCAATCGGATTTCGACGCCCACCGATATTATCACCGCGATCCTCAACCCTGGCGCCTTCTCGCAGTATCTGATCCGCGATCCCAGCCCCGAGCAGATCGCCTACTATCAATCCCTACCAGTCTCGATCGTCGGCAGCTTACCGCCGGAGGGAGTAGAACTTATCTTCGACGCGCGGCTGACCAACCTTGCCGCTCTGCGCGTGCGCGGTGTCGATCTCGATGTGCGTCAAAGCTTCGATCTCCTCGGCGGCGAAGCTTCGCTCTTCCTCACCGCCAGCGGGCTCCTGCAATATGAGCGGCGGGCAAACCCTTTGGCGCCGCCCGTGGACGCCCTCAACACGCTCTACAATCCGGTCGATTGGCATGGGCGCCTTGGCCTCTCTTGGAGCGATGGCGCATGGAGCGGCTCGGGCGTCGTCAATTATACCAATAGCTATCGCAACACCCTGACCAGCCCGGCGGCTGACGTCGATGCGTGGACGACGGTTGATCTGCGCCTGTCGCGTGTCTGGGGCGACCAGGAGGCGCCATTTGAGATGGCGCTCAGCGTCCGCAACGCACTCGATCAAGATCCGCCATTCGCCAACACGCCCATCGGCATCGGCTTTGACGCGGCGAACGCCTCGCCGATCGGACGCTTTGTCAGTCTCCAATTGCGCAGACGTTGGTAGAGATGCGGGCGCTCTTCGCTGCCGCCGCATTCGCCTTGTCGCTGGCGCACCAAGCGCACGCGTCGTGTGACACCGCCGCCGCCGATCTCATGACTCTTATAGAGATCGGCGGCTATCGCGACGGCCTCTCGCTCTCGCCCGACGGCGCCTACGCCGCCTTCGCCACGCGCCGCGTCAATTGGGAGCGCAACGATGTCGATCACACGATCAGCATTGTGTCGGCGCATGGCGGAGATGTGCGTCATCTGGCGGATGCTGGCGGCGTCATCCTTAGCCAAGCCAATGGGCGCACCAATGGCGCCGCGCTTGACCGTGTGCCGCTCTGGTCGCCGGACAATGAATGGCTGGCATATCTCGTAAGGCACCACGATCGCGTCGATCTATGGCGCGTGCGCGCATCCGGCGGCGCGCCGCAACTCATCTATAGCGGCGAAGCCGATGTCGAGGCCTTTGCGTGGCTCTCGCCCCGGGCCATGGTCGTGCGCCTGAACGCGCCGCGGGCGCTCCTCCATGACGGATTGGCCGAGGCCGAGCGCCGCGGCTTTCGGATCGATGAGAGCTTTGACGCAGCTTATGGTTTGCGGCCGATCATCAATCCTCCCGCGCAGACGGTGGTCATCGATGTTGCGAACCCCAGCGCGCCGCGCGGCGCCAGCGCAGGTGAGAGCGCGCGTCTTGCACCGGAGAGTGACAACGGGCTCGTTCGTCCGCTTACGCCCGGCGATAGCGCCTTTCTGCCCGCGCTCGGCGTCTATGACGGCCGACGCCTCTGCCACTCAGAGCTCTGCCGCGGCGCTCTCCGAGGCGGATGGCGCCAAGCGGGCCGGATTTATTTTTTGCGCACCGAAGGTTTCGCGCAAACCCTGACGGCGCTCTACGAATGGAATCCGCGGACCGACCAAGTGCGGCTCGTCCGCCGCGCCGAGGACGTCTTGCGCGCCTGCAATTTTGCGGGCGGCGACCTCGTCTGCTTTCGCGAGGCGACACTTTCGCCTCGGCGCATCGTGTCGATCGACCTCGCCACTGGCGCTGAGACGCTTGTCCATGATCCGAACCCTTCTTGGGCTGAGCGCGCCTTACCCCCAGTCGAGCGGCTCGATGTCACCGACCCGATGGGCAATGAGAGTTTCGCTTATCTCGTCTATCCGGCGGACTATGTTGCGGGGCGCGCCTACCCCGCAATCATCGTTCAATATCGCGCGCGCGGGTTTCTGAATGCCGGCGTCGGCGGCGAATATCCGATCCACGCCTTCTCCGCCTGCGGCTATTTTGTCTTCGCGGTGGAGCGGCCTGAGCAGATCGCGCTGCAGCAGACCTTGCCGGTTGGCGAATTCATGCGGCGGACAGAGCTCGATTCCAGCGAGCAGACCACCAAGCTCTGGGCGATCGAGCGGCAGATCGATATCGCTGTCGCACGCGGCCTCGTCGATCCTTCGCGCATCGCCATCACCGGCCTCAGCGACGGGGCCGAGACGCTCTATTGGGGCCTCACCCATTCGCGGCGTTTCGCGGCCGCGGTCGCCGGCTCTCCACCGGTCGATCCGTTTGTTTGGACCCTAGCACCCGAGGGGTTTCGGCATGCGAACCGCGATGCATATGGAATGACCGCCTATGCCGACGCCGCGCCCGGTGAATGGCGCAGGTGGTGGGAAGCGAACTCACCGAGCTTGCGTATCGACGAAGTGCGCACGCCGCTGCTGATGCAATTGGGCGAAAGCGAAGCGCTGCACGCCATGCCGCTCTATGCTCGGCTGCGCGATCGCGGCCATCCCGTCGAAGCCTATATCTATCCCGGCGGCCAACACATTAAGTGGCGCCCGCTACAGGTCCTCGCATCGCGCGAGCGGGCTCTGGCTTGGATCGACTTTTGGCTGCGCGATGAGGTGCGGATCGATCCCGCAGATGATGAACGCACGGCGCGATGGGAAGCATTACAGGATTCACGGCGCTAAAGCGGAAGTGCACGCAGCCATAATTCTGCAGCGACGCAGGTCATCAAGTCGGCGCTGGCGTTCAAATCCGGCACCCGATTGGCGGCCAGCATCGTCTCCAGTCGCGCAGGTTGCACGGCCTCCTGCTGGACCAGGAGACCGCCAAGCAAGAGTTCGCGCAAAGCCGGCCATTGCGCTTCCAGTTGCGCCACAAAAAACCGCGTCGTCTCTCCCTTGGTGGTGCGCGCCAATACCTCGGCCGGCAAGTCATCAGCATAGGCTTGGCGAATGAGCCCCCGCTCTACACCTGGCGCCATGACGTAGGTCGGCGCTGACAGGCATGCTTCGATGACGGGCTGCGACACCAGGATGGGCGCCGGCGTAAAGCTCTCATGCAATACGCTCAAGCCGTGATAGTGCGTCGCCTCAAGAACATGCAAAGCGCGCAGGACTTCGCCGTGCGGCGCGCGGCGCCAGCCTTGAAACCATGCATGCTCGAAATGCTCGTTGATCGCTTGGTCAGCGATATCTTTGGTGGCGATCGCAGAAGGCGCAGCATAAGCGTCTTGGCGAAGGCTGCCGAGCACGGTCGCATGAGACGCCGCATGCCCCAGCAGCTTCCACAAGCTCACCCCAGACATGCGCGCAAGCGACATCGCAAGATCGAATGTCAGCTTGCCGCGCCGCGCCGCGTCGGACGCAAGGTGAAGCGTGCGATTTCGCTGAAAGACGTGATCGCCGCCCTGCCCGCTGGTCAGCAAGGCGCCGCGATGCGCCGACATCGCCTCCATGAAGCTGAGCGCGCCGGTGTTCAGCACCGTAAAGCCTGGATTTGGCGACCACGCACTTGATGGGCGCGCCTCCGCGAACGGACGCAGCGTGAACGCCATCTCTGCGAGATCTGCACCGAGGCGCTCCGCCGTCAGTCGCGCGATCGCGCGCTCGTCGCCTTCTGGAACGTCGGGCGAAAACTCATTGACGCAGAGAAGTTCAAATGGCCGCCCGCGCCGCGCCTGCGCCAACCCGGCGAGCACCACCGAACTATCGAGCCCGCCCGACAATCTGTGCAAGACCTTATCGTGTCCGCTGGTCATCGCCGCCGCCGCCAACTCCACCGACGCTTTGACTTCGCTTGCGATGACTTCAGCGGGTCGCGGGCGGACGCGGCCCAGCGGCGCCCAGGCTTGGACACGCACGTCCTCTGTCCGGCCGATGCGCCAGATCTCCCCTGGCGCAAGCTCCTCGAGGTCTTCTACGCCCGTGCGCCCGAGGCTGAGCCGCGGATGGCATAAGAACCCGGCAAGACGAACTTGATCGACGCCGACGGATAAGAGCAGATCCGACGGATGCGAGGTGAAGACGCGAACGCCGCCGCGCTCGAACGTGAAGCAGGCTCTCGCCCCCGTCGGATCGCGCACCACAATCAGACGGTCGCGCTCACGATCGGCTAGGAAAGCAAGGTAGCCGCCCCAATACGCATCAGTCAGCGCTTGCCCAGACGACTTCAGCCAATCCACGGCTAGGTCCGGGGGAATTTCGCGCACGCGCTCATGCTCGTCGGGGCCACGCCGAAAGAGCGGGCCCAGAACGAGGCCGCAATTATGGGGCAAGATGAGTGGCGCGAGATCTGCAGCATCGTGCTGCACGAACACGATCACGCCGCGCCAGTCGATCAACTTTTCGTACCCCGATTGAACGAGCGTCGCGCACAAAGCGTCAGCGCACTGGCGCGGCCAGCGTTGGCCGACGGGAAGGCGCAAGGTGGCGACACGGTGCATGTCAAACCGCCAAGATCGGATGATAGCTCGCCCACTGACCGAGCCGGTCGTTGACGACCTCGCCGTCGAGCGCGACCCAGGCATGCGCGGAGAACGGCGCGTCGCGCACACCGATCACAAAATCCGGCCGCATGCCGCTCCGCAGCAAGTATCGGGCGAGCGCAAGCGAGTCGATCAGACAGACATAATCGTGCGGATAGAGCGGGCGCCATTTTTCGAAAGCCTGCCGAGCCTCGATCCCTTTGTCCTCACGTCCAAGCGCTTTGAGGTAGGCAAGCTGCGCTATCGCGTGGTGCAATCGTTTGGCACGGAGATGTAGGTGCGCCCACGCGCATGCATGAAGCACAGCAAATGCGTCGTGCGAGGGTGCGGGATCGCGCCGCCGGTCGCGCCGCTGCAGCAGCCCGGCGTCAGATAGGCGCTCCTGCGCTGCAGCGTTGAATTCCGCAGGAGCGACGCCTGGTGGCGATGTGTCGAGCGCCACGCGAAAATAGCGATCACCGACAAGGTCCAAGATGATGGCGACGTGGCCAAGCGCTTGGACGTAGGCGCGTCCAGTCCAAACATAATCCGACATCACCAAGCTCGGCGCGCCACGGTCGTGCGGCGCGCCGTCTCGTCTCGTCATTACGGGTGGTCTTGCATGTCTGGCATCAGCCAGCTTTCGAACGGGCCGCCCGCATAGCCAAGCGTGATGTCGCTGGCGGCGCCGAGTTCAACCATGTCGTCCTCGGCTTCGATGGGCTTGGTCATGATCTGCTCCTGTTGTGATCTATCGGTCGCGCAGCCAAGGACGGCGCACGGCGCACAGCGCCGTACGCCGTCTCCAATCAGCCTTGCTTGTCTTGGCGGTCCGGGATCGTCAGAGCTTCAACGGGCGAGCCGTTGAAGCCCAAAGTGATCTCGCTCGCCGCGCCGAGATCGATGACGTCATCGCGCGTGTCGTTGGTAGCGGTCATGGCTTTTTCTCCTCGGGTGAAGTTCACCCAACAGGACCATGATCGCGTGTGGGATGATCTCCCAATCGATCAGTATGAAGATCAGTTAGGGGACGCGAAGACCGCGGGGCCACCGCTCTTGCGCGCCCGCGGCGTCACGCCAACTACTTGCGCGAGACCGCCGTGCTCACGTGGCCCATATGCAAGCGCTCTGAAATTTTGAAGCACGCTGTTAAGCGATCGGCACGCGCTGGCGTCAGCGCCGCGCAACACAGCTACAGGCGAGCGCCATCACTCGCTCTCTGCAGCCATGACGCGCACCAGATCGATAACGCGTCGGCGCACGCTTACGCTTGGGATGGCGCCGTAGAGGCGAAGCAATTCGTCGGCGCCTTTCGGCCGCTCGCAATTGACGCTGAATGGCGTCGCGCCGGCGAGCGCCTCGAAGAAGCGGTTCACCGGCACGTCGAGGGCGGCGGCGATGTCAAAGAGCCGGCTCGCCGCAATGCGGTTGACGCCCTTTTCGTATTTTTGGACTTGCTGAAAGGTGACCCCAAGCAATTGCGCCAAACGCTCTTGGGACATGCCGATCTCGAGCCTACGCAAGCGCACCTGCTCACCTAGCTGGCGGTCGAAATCGCCTGCGCTTCTGCTGTCCATCTACACGCGCCCGCCCCACACGCTCGGACCTGCCGAGCCGACGAGACTTTAGAACCTGGGCGCGCATCGAACGCAACACTAAACCGTGTCGAAGAAGACACGACACATCTCACATTCTCGATCGCTGCGCCGCGGCGCGCGTGCAGGCTCGCGACCCGCATTCATGGGCCAACTTCGCCCTCTCCCGGCGGGTCAGGGATTGAAAACGAGGGGGAAATGACGCGCACATTCAGTGCGTGCGCGCGCCTGGAGTCTCGTGCTTGGCCCGTGCCCTAACGCATTTTTGCGCCATGTCCGCGATCGGGCGCAAATTGCTGGCCTCGGTGTCGCGATCATAAAACGCGAACAGAACCGTAGCCCCGCCGCGGCCAAGCGTGCTTGCCCAACAAATCTTGCCGAGCCCCACAACCGGGCGCTCCTGGACGCCATGTGCGCCGGTGCCGGCGGACAGTTCGCGGCAAAAGGACAGAAATTCCGCCGGAGCGCCCAAACTCCAGCCCAACAATTCTACATTTGAACCGTCTCCTGCACAGCCAACATCGCCATCGACATCACGGTGTAGAAACGACCGAAGTCGTCGCCGCCGCTTTCGCGGAGCGCCAGCGCCTGCCCGTAATGCTGACGCGCTTCAGGCGCTTTGCCTTTCGTATGAGCGATATTGCCGAGCGCCTGATGGGCGTGCGCGGCGACGACCCAGTCTCCACCCGCACCGGCGAGCGCCTCGCCCGCCAAGGCCGCACCCTGCTCATACTTACATTGCTGCACGGCGCTATTGGCGCGCAGGGCCGAAAAATAGGCGGCGAGTTCGGGCGTTTGCACCGGCGTTGAAAAGAGCGCGTCGCATTCAACGTAGGCATAGCAGAGCGCGCACGCGTAAAACACCGCCTCGGCGTTTTCACGCAGCAGCGCCTCCTCTCCGCGCGCTGCAAGATACGTCCACGCCGCGCGCACATTGGCCGACTCGGCTTGAAAGCGATTGCGCGCCGACACACCCGACGCACTGCGGGCTTGCACAAAGCATGATTGCGCTAATGCGAGGAAATAAGCGCTATGGCGCGCTTGCGTGCCGCCGATCGCACTCACTTCAGCTGCCTTCAGTTTTCCGAATGCATACTCATGCAAGAGCGGATGCAGCACGAACCGGCCGCGGCCACGGCTCTCAATCAGACACTTTCGGTCCAGAATATCGAGGACCGGCGCATCGAGCTCGGCCACCGCCCGCGCCGCCTCCAGATCAAAGCCGCCGCGAAACACCGAAAGCCGCGCTAAGGCTGCGCGCAAGGGATCGGACAAAAGCGCCCACGAGCCCTCGAACACACGCAATAAGCTGCGCTGTCCGTCCCCCGCGCCGCTCAGCTCATCGAGAAATCCCAAGCCGTCGTTCAGATTTTTGGCGATGTCGCGAAGCGACATGAACTTGGTCCACTGCGCCACCAAGTGCAGCGCCAAGGGGCTGCCGCCCACCGCCTCACAAACTTCGACGAACGCTGCAAAGTCATCGGCGTTGAGTGAAAAATCGCTGTCGAAGCGGCGCGCCGCCTGCGCGAACAATACGGCGGCCGGCGCGGTCGAGATCGCCTCTCCGCTGGCGGGCGATGGCAGACCCGCAAGACGGATAATTCGTTCGCGGGCGCCGCCAACGGGCTCGCGGCGTGTCACCAGAAACCGGATCTCGTGGCATGCCTCGAGCACCTGATCTAGGAAATCGGCAGCGCCCGCAACGGCGTCCGCATTATCCAGAACCACAACCAAGCTACGCTCGCGCAAGTACGCGATGATTTGATCTTCGCCAGAGGCGTCGCCCGAGAGCGGCAGGCGCAAAGCTGACGCCAGCGCCCCCTTCAACGCTTCGACACTCTGCTCATTTGCAAGATCGACAAAACAGACTGGCAAAGCCTTGGGCAAGCTTGCAGCAATTTCGAGCGCCAGCCTCGTCTTGCCCGCCCCGCCGGCGCCGGTCAGCGTCAGCATGCTGGACGGTTGCGCGAGCGCCTCCAGCGCCGCCCGCAATTCGGCGTCGCGGCCATAGATCGGCTCACTTTGCACCGGCGCGGACTGGACCGGCGCTGTAAGGCTGCGCGGCGGCGGAAACTCACGCACCTCAAAGCGCGGATGGATGAGGCCGAAAAGCCGGAGCGGCTCGTCTATGCCCTTCAAGCGATGCGCGCCGAGATCAGCGAACTCACACTCAGGCGGGGCGCTGTAAACGCTCATCGCAACCGCGCTCACCAAAATCTGCCCGGGCCAAGCCGCCAACATGACGCGCGCTGCCCGATTGGCGATCACCTGATCGACCTGATCGCTCGTGGCGTCTGGGACGTCTGGGGCGTTTGGGGCGCAGTGGACGCCGATGCGCACCTTAAGGCCGCCCGTAACCTCCCAGTCTGCACTTTGCAGCGACAATTGGATTTCAACCGCGCACGCCAACGGATCGCCGCCGTTGAAAATCGCGAACACGCCGTCCCCCGCCCGGTCGTGGATGCGTCCGCCATGTTTGGCGACGGCGGCGTCGATGAGCGCATCGTGGCGCGCAAGCGCACGCCGCATGAGCAGCGGCGCCCGTTCCCACTTTTCGGTGCTGGCGTCGATGTCGGTGAAGAGATACCCGACCGGCCCTGCTTTATCTGCGGCGTCCAATTTCAGGTCTTCCGTTTGTGCGCGCGCCGCGCCTTTTGCCGCTTTGCACCATACCATTCTGCGGGGCGCAAACGCCGCGATCGCGTGAGCCCCGCGCGCGCCCTGGTCCGTTCGTGCAGGCTCACAGCAACGGACGCGCTTTGGTGCGCGGTCCAAAGCTCCAAACCAAGAGCGCCTGGACGGCCAGGACGCTAGCGACGAACGCGATGACGCCAGCCTGGCCCGCAACGGCAAAGAGCGGCGCGATCAGCAGCGGCAGCAAGAATGCAGCGCCGCGGCCGACGGCCGAGACGCCGCCCAAAGCGCGCAGTCGCACGCGCGTTGCGAAGAGTTCGGGCACGTAAGTGAACATGCCGACCGTGGCGAAGAAATAGATCGCAACCACAGTCAAAAAGCCAAGGCCCATAATCATCTGATCGGAAACTGCGGCGGCGTATCCGGCCCCGAGCACACACGCGCCGAACGCGCCGGCCACCAACATCCACTTTCGCTCGAACCGATCGCTGAGCCAGAGCGCCGCCGCCGCGCCAAACGGCGCACCTGCCGTCATCACCGCAGAAAAGAGCGCAGAATCTGCAACATCGCGCCCGGCTGAGACGAAAAACGCCGGCAGCCAACTGACAAAGCCAAACATCGCCGTCATCGCGCCGATATGGACAGCGCTCGCCACCAAAAGTCGGCTGGCGAAACCCCGCCGACGATCTGGCGCGGGATGCGGGCGCGCCGCTTCCTCGCGCGCCGCAGAAACACCGACCGGCGCTGGTTTTCCCGCGGCGACGGCGCCGCGTTCCAGTTTTTCGACAATCGCTTTTGCCGCCGCCAGCCTCGCCCGCGCCGCCAGCCAAAGCGGCGATTCCGGCAACACAAATCGCAAGGCGAAGATGAAAATCGCGGCCAAGGCCGGCGCCGCCAGCAGCCAGCGCCAGCCGTGTTCGAGCGGCGCGATCCAATAGGCCATCGCCATGCTGAGCGGCAGGCCGACACTGGCGAGCAAAGCCACCCACGCCAACCAACGTCCGCGCAAGCGCGCTGGCATGAACTCCGTCAACATGCCGTACGCCAAGATGGTCTCGCCGCCGAGAGCGAACGCTGTGAGCCCCCGCCACGCCAAAAGCTGCTCGAACGTCGCCGCCAAAGCTGCGCCTATCCCGCAGATTGCGATAACCGCCATATTGTAGCGCATCATCGTGGCGCGGCCGAAGCGATCGGCGAGGACGCCCATTGCGAGTCCGCCGAGGCCAAGCCCAAGACTTGTCGCCATCGCTAAAGCGGCGACGCCGTTCATGTCGGTAAAACCAGTATGCAAAAGCGCCCCGGCGATGCTGGCGCTGATGGCTATGTCGACGCTATCGACGATCAGCCCGATGGCGATCACGCAGGCCAAGATATGGTGGAACGAGGTAACCGGCAGTGCATCAAGCCGCGCGCCGATCGCCCGCGCCTGCTCTGCATTCTGCGTATCGTCGCCGCCCCCGTCGCCGAGGACGCCTGCCTTCGCACTCATTGCCGCCCATTCCCCCGCGGCGGCCTTTTAGCAGAGCCTTATAATATTGGCTAAGGACTTGTGCTCGCGAGCGCGACGCCCTGCGGCGCTGGCGCCTCGCGCGTCGCGACGCGCTGATCGGTGTCGGGCAGCGCCTGACGCTGCGCCAGCCGGTCGGTGTCGGGAAGCCCCTGCGCGGGACGATTGACCCGCACCGGCGCCGGGCGGCGCTGCGCCAGCTCCGAGGCGAGTTCGCTCAGGCGCAGATTTTCCTTTTCCAGCGTCTCGATTTCTTGGGCGCGCATGGCGAGTTCCCAATCGTGATCGACACGCATGATTTCGATCTCATTGGTTTTCTCATCGAGCCGGTCGAGCAAGGGACCGACGGTCAGTGCGACCGCGATCGCAAGCCCAACGGCGCAGAGCGCGCCGAACCAACCCGTAAAGCGCGAACGGTCGTCACGATGGGTCTCGGCATAATGCGTCTCGCCATGCTGAGGCACGCCTACGATGACGGGCGCAACGGCAGGACCCGTGACCTCGTTTGGATAGTAGACTGTAAGCCCACCGGCCTGGACGGGCGCGCCGGCCGGGCGACGTACGGGCGCGTGCTGCAGCGGAAAAGACGGATGTGGCTCGACTTTGGCGGACACGGCGGCTTGCTCCCATCCAAAATTAACACGGAGTTTGGTCTGCAATTGTTGCTCAAGCTCATGACGGCGCTGACGCAACAGCTCCTCAGCCTGATCAGTGACCGGCGCCGCCATCACGATGCGGACATTCAAATCAGGATCGGCTGGTCCGGACGGCTCAACCGTTTGCGAAAAACTGCCGGGCGCCGCTTCAAACACCTGCTCGCAAGCTTTGACGACGGTGCGGATCGCATCATCGCGATGCGGCGGGTCAGCCCAATCGACGTCTAACGCCGAGCTCACACGCACACGCACTTCCGCAAGTGGTGAAATCAAGATTGGGCTCGCGCCGACGGCGTCGACCAATGCCGTCGATGGCAGGCGCGCATTGGATTTTCTGATCATACGTCACACCTCGGCATGCGATAGGCCTCAAATCTCGCAGCAACGCCGCGGTCGAGCGCTAGCGCCTCGCGCGCATAGCGCCCCGCTTCATTCACGCGTTGCTGGCAACTCACTGCAACACTGCGCCCGAACAACGCCAACGACCGCGCCTCTATGGCGTCGGCGTCAGAAGCTGCGCCAAAGCTTTGTTCGGCCGCCGCAAGGTAGCGGCGTCGTTCATTGGCGCTGACCGGTCCGGCGAGCGCCATTTTCAGTTCAAACAACGCCCGCGCCGCCACCGCATTGGCAAGATCGTCGCCGCCTACATATTGCGCTTGTTCGACCGCAGCCCGGCAGGCGACGCGCGCGGCGTCCCAGTGACCGCCGGCGACGACACGCGCAAGGCAACGACCGACCTCGAAGCGGACTTGCGACGGCGCCTCACGCGCCGCGCGATCGGCGTCGGCCACGGCCGCGAGCGCCGCAGATCTAAGATGCACACCGGGCGCATCGAGCGTGCGCCAGCCGGCTTCAGCGCGTCCGAGCAGCGCCTCTGCGATCGCGGCGCTGCGATCGGCGCCTGCCGGCAATGTGTCCGCCTCAGCCAACGCCAAAGCCCGATCAAAGCTTTGATGCGCGCGCGGATAATCTGCAAATTGAAGATAGAGCCGCCCACGGCGGATGTAGAGTTCATAGCCGTTGGCGGCGCCGCGCTGCAGAGCGGCGTCGTAGTCACGCATGGCGGCGACGCCTTCGCCGGCCTGCCAATTGATGTCGCCGCGGGCGCGATAAAGTTCGCCGTCGCTTGGCCGCAGTCTGAGCGCCGCATCCATATCGGCTAAAGCAGCGGCGCGCCCATTGGGCGAGGCCGCCCGCGCCGCCGCCCGGCCCGCAAGCGCATCCGCATTGGCGGGATCTGCGTCGACCGCTTGCGCGTAGGCGCGCAGGGCCCGCTCCAATGCCCCGGCCATGTCGGTTCGGCGATGACGCTCAAGCTCGACCGCGCCGATTGCACGGAAAATGTCGCTGCGGCTGCGCGCGCCAGCGCCGCTTTCTCGATAGGCGCTGAGCGCCCGCTCGAAAGCGCTGACGGCCGCCTCGGAATCTTCCTCGAAGGCGAGGCCGCTATAGAGTGACGCCCTCGCTGCTAAGGCGGCGCCCAACGCATATTGAATTTCACCGGAGGCGCTGTCGCGCCGCACCGCAGCCATAAAGGCGCTGACGGCGCCGTCGCTATCGCCCTCCTCGGCGCGCACACGGCCCTCGCCGAGATAACCCAAGGCGCGGACGCGATCATCATCGCTCTGATAAATCGCCTGCTGAAAGGCGCTGGAGGCGCCGTCCAATTGACCCTGACGGCGCAGGACTTCGCCGCGCCCGATAAGCGCGCGCGCCGCCAATTCTAAATCTCCCGCCGCAAGCGCCTCGGCGCGCAAAAAAGCGCTTTCGGCGGCGGCGATCTCGGCGCTCTCAAGATTGAGTTGCCCGAGCCGGAGCCAGATCTCGCCTGCTTCTGGATTAAGCTCGACCGCGCGTTCGAAATCGGCCGCAGCGGCGCGGACATCGCCAAAGCGCGCATGAATCTCAGCCCGCGCGCTATAGGCCGCCTCCATCTGGGCGATACTGGCGCCGCCGCGTCGGCCGATCACATAAGAGCACGCTTCAAGCGCCCGTGAATTGGCTTGCGTCTGGCAGATCCGAAGTTCGCGCGAAATGCTGCGCGCATAAGCCGGCGGCGCCCCAGCCATGAGGACGGCCCCGGCGCAGAGCGCTATCGCAGTGAGCGCAACGCCCGCGGAGAGAAGAGTTTTACGGCGATTGAACGTAAGGCGGTTGAACATTGGCCCCGCATCCTTGCTGAAGCCGTCATGTTAGCCGCAGCAAAGATCGAAGCGCTTGCCCCGCTTGGGTGAAGAGATCCGATTGTGATCGCCTCTTTGACGAAGCGGCGCCGGGCTCTAGCTCGGCCAATCGAGATGCTGGCTTAGGGTTTCGCCGCCGCGCTGGCGCACCATGGCGCGCAGACGATCGAGATCCAAAATCTCGATCTCACGGCGGTTCTGACGCAGCACGCCGTCTTTGGCGAGCGCCCGCAATTCACGCGTCACCGCTTCGCGCTGGGCGCCGACAGCGGCGGCGAGCGCTTCGTGGGTGGGCGCTTGCGCAATGCGCACCCCAGCTTCAGTGACCTCGCCGCTGCGGGCAAGCCGGATGAGTTCGGCATAGATGCGAAACCGCACTTCGAGGGCCGAAAGCTCAAACACTTTGTCGGTCAGCAAGACGACCGTACGGGCGAGTTGATTGGCGATAGCGCGAGCGAAGGCGGCGTTCTCGCCCATCACCTCCATGAACGCTGCGCTCGGACAGACGGCGATCCGCCCCTCGGTTTCGGCGCACACGCTGACCGAGCGCGGCGCTCCGGTCATGGCGGAGATTTCGCCGAAATGGCCGCCCTCACCCAGTTCACGAATGAGCACCAAACGACCAATCGGGCTCGCCATTCGTACGCTGAAGCGGCCCTCGAGAATGAAATAGATCTCTCGCCCACGCGACATATGCGGGACGACTTCCTCTTGCGGCGCCACTGACCTTATCTCACAGGCGTTGGTCAGGCGCTGCAGCTCGCCGCGGGTCAGCGACGCCAATATGCGCACGCCGCCCAGGGAACTTTGGCCGTCGGCAATGCTGACACCGTTGGCAACGCTCACTTGGCCGTCGGCGTCATTCATTTGGATGAGACCTCCGAGGCGCGCCGCACCAGGCGCAGAAAAGCTGTGCTTTATATCACGTAGCGACGGCGCTCGCGTCGGGCTTTCTTACCACTTGGTGAGGTCCCATGCACGACGCAACGTATTCCTCAATCGATGTTTGGCTCGATGCTGCACTCAAAGGCGGCGCCTGGAGTGACGCTTTAGAGAGCACACGGCGCGCGCTCGGCGCCGACGCACTGGCGCTGTCGATCGCGTTCGCCGGGCGGTCAAGCGAGACCGTGACCGCGCCGGCCTCAGCCCCAAACTTCACCGCAGCGATGGCGGCAGGCGCCGTGACGCGCGCTGTCGCAGGCAATCCGCGCGGCGATGCGATCACGCTCGAACTTGCAGCCTTCGGCGCCTCGCCCGAGGCGGCGGCGGAACTCAAGCAAGCGGCGACCGCGGCTTTGCGGGCCGTGCAAGTGCGCGCCCAGATGGCGGCGCTCGAAGCCAATGCCGCCCTCACCTCAGCGGCGTTCGACCTCTTGCCATTTGGCGTCGCGCTGGTCGACGCCGGGCTTGAACTCAAGGAACATAATCTCAGCTTCAAAACGATCTTGGCGCGCGCCGATGCGCTTGTGCTGCGCGAGCGTCGGCTCCATTGCCGAAGCCGCGGCGACCATGAGGCGCTTGTCCGTTATGTGAGCGAAGCCTTGAGCGGCGCGACTACGCCAGACTTGCTGCGCGTGTCGCGCCCTGGGGGCGAACGCCCTTACGTGCTGCGTCCGCTGGGCCGGCCAGGGTCGGCGAAGTCACATTGTCTCTTGTTGCTGCTTGATCCCGACCGCGCGCCTGCAGCCGACAGCCTGCGAGCTCATTATTGCGGAGGGCTTGGTCCACGGACGACGCATTCACGAAATCGCCGCCCAACGCGGCGTCTCCGTTGAAACCGTGCGCACGCAAAGCAAGCGCCTTTATGAGCGCCTCAACGTGACCAGCCAGGCGGCGGCGACGGCTTTGTTGGCGCAGGCCGCGCCCTTTTTGGCGGCGGTGCGATGACCATGCCCGCAACCCAAGCCGCCCCACGCGCAGCCGCGTCGGCTCTCGCCTCTCCACGTGAGAGCACACGCGCGCGGGCGCCGCTCAGCGAGCTGCATCTCTTCGCAGACATCAATGATGCAGCGTTTGATCTCATTTCAGCGAGCGCGGTGTTCAAAACCGTGCGCAAACGTCAGGTGTTGGTGCTTGATCAAAGCTGGCGCGGCAAAGCCATCTTTGTCCTCACTGGCGCATGCCGGGTGACGGCTGTTGCGCCCAATGGCGAAAGCCTTGGCCTTGCCAGCGCCCTTCGCGGCGACGCCATTGAACTTGCGAGCGCGCTGGCTGACAGCGAGCCTATGACGGGCCTGCGCCTCACCGCCGACGAGGCGAGCCAATTGGTTTTGGTTCCGGGCAGCGTTCTCACGGCCGCGAGCCAAGTTTGCTCGGCGCTCATGAGCGCCTTGGTCAAACACTTGGCGAGCGAACAGGTCAGCACGGCATGGCGGCTTTTTGAAGCGCGCACGCTTGACCTACGCGGGCGCTTGCAAGGCGAGCTCTTACGGCTCGGCGAACGCGGCGTGCTCCAACGCGGCGCGATCTTCATCGACAAACCGCCAACCCAGCGCGAACTCGCCGCGCTGATCGGCGCTGCCCGCGAAGGCGTTGCGCGCCGCCTTAGCGACTTTGAGAGCGAGGGCCTGATCGCGCGGCGGCCCGGTCAGCTCGTCATCACCAATATCCGCAAGCTGGTTGAAGATTATTACGCCCAGAGTGGGCGCGTGCTCGACGCCTATGCGCCAGGCGGACGCTTAGCGGGGCCTTGGCTGGCGCAAGGCGGGCTCATGCAAAAACACACGAGCAACCCGGGCGAGTAGTACCTTCCCCTCCTCGGAGAGGCGCGCAACCAATAATGGCAAATCGCCGCCATCGTCGCGCACACGCGGCTCATCCTGCGCTGGCAGCAAGTCGATGACATTGACATCAAGCGCCGCCGCCAGTCGCACCAGGACGCCAGCGCCTATCTCGGAGCGTCCTTCTTCATAGAGGCTGATCTGATCGGCGCTGACGCCAAGACGTTCGGCGAGCCGCGCCTTTGAGAGTCCGGCGCGCAGGCGCGCGGCCCGCACACGCACGGCGACGAGTGCGTCCACATCTTCGTGCGCCGCTTTAACATTGCGCTTCTTGGTCTGGGTTTTTTTTCGCGTCCCGCCCATTATTCCGCTCCCCTGCGCCTGCAACAACGATATCAGACGCAATCTGAATTTCTCACGCCACCGGAGAACGCAACGCTCGATTTTGCGCGCGGTGCGTGCGCGCAGATGCGCGCCGCGTCACAGTCAATGCGTCACACCATTTTTCATTCGCTGTGCGCACGCGCGCTTTCAGATGCGCGCGTGAATTTGCATCGGCATGATCTTGGGTGGGGCTAGGGAAACGCAGACGACGGCGCTGGCCCGGTTCCCAATGGCCACCACCACAAGCGCCGTCGTCTGCACCCGCCTTCCACGCATCAGCAAAGCTTTTGTGAAGGCGCCGGGTGACGGAGATCACAGGCTTTGTTCCACACGCCGATCCAATTGCGCCATCCGCCCGCTCCTACGCTAAATTAGACTTGGTCTTAGATAACAATATTGGGCAAATACCGCCACCTATGCTAGAACAAACTTCAACTCGGGGTCCACAAAGCAGCGGCGAGCTTCGCGCCATCGCGATGTTTGCGGATTGCGGCGACGATGTCCTGGCGCGCATCTTCAGCGCGCTCCAGACCACGCGGCTGCGCGCGCGGGCGACCTCTGTCATCAATCCCACCGCTCAAGGACGCGTCGGTTTTGTCTGGTCTGGACGGGTGCGCCTCGCGCGCGTCTCGCCCGGCGGCGTTGCGGTTACGCTCTATACGGCCGAACGCGGCGCCACGCTTGGCCTGCCCGGCGCGCTGCTCGGCTTTACCGGCGTCGGCGCGCGCATCCATTGCGACACGGCGGCGCTTATCCTTCATCTGCCGGCGCGGGTGCTCTTAGATGCGGCCGCAGAATGCCCAAGCTTGGCGCGCGCCGTCATGACGGCGCTAGCCAGCCAATCGCTCGATTACGCGGCGCGGGTCTTTGAATTGGCGGCGCTCGATGTGCGGGCGCGCTTGCAGGCCGAGCTCTTGCGCATCGCCCGGCGCGGCGTCTGGAAAGACGGTTCGCTCATTGTCGTCGATGCGCCGACGCAAGCGGCGCTGGGCGCTCAGATCGGCGCCGCTCGCGAAGCGGTGACGCGGCATCTGCGCGATCTGAGTGAGGAAGGCCTCATCATTTTCAAGCGCGGCTCGATCGAGTTTCCAGATCTAAAGCGCCTGCAGGCCTTGGACAAAGCCCAAGCAGGACGGGCCATGTGGAGCGGCGCCGCATCGGCGGCGAACGAACAGGACACGCAAGGGCCAAAGCAAACACCGAAGAAACGGGTCGAATAGAGCGAACAAAAGTTCGTGGGGGACGATATGATACTCGCAAGCGCAGGATTGGGACCGAGCAGCAACCGCGCGATCAGAGCCTTTGGCGAAGCCGCCGGCGCCAAGGCCGGCGTCAAGTTCGCGTGCTGGACAGGCGACGCGACTGCAATTGCGCCCCCGCTCCCCGCGGATTTTTCGCCGAACGCTGCGCCGGATGCACAGTTCACGCTGGGCGTTGCAGGCGGGCATTTGAGCCTCGCCGACAACGACGATCCCGAAGCGCAGGTGCTGGCGCTCGCGCTTTGCGGCCGCATCGAAAACTTCCGCGCCCTGAAGCGCCGATTAATCGCCGCCGGCAAGAGCCGGCCCATTGCTTCGGAAAGCGATGTGGTGCGCGATCTTATGGTTCTCTATCTCGCCCGCGGCCGCGACGCGCCGCAGGCTTTGCGCTCTACGCTCGGGCTCTTGGTTGGCGATGTCGCCATCGCCGCCCTGCTGCGCGACAGAGACGATGCGTTCATCGCCGCCGCCGCCCGCGGCGCAAGCGCGCTCTATGTTGGCGCTGGCGATAATGAATGCGCGCTCGCCACTGCCCCGTCCTTGATCGCCGGCGCCGGTTTTGCCAGCAGCAGCCGCGCTGGCGACAACGATTGCGTGTTGCTCCGGCCAACGCGGCTTGGCTTTGTCGATGGGGACGACATGATCATCGAGCGGCGGCTCTCGCCGCTGGCGCAAACGAGCGGCTACGCCAGAGACGACGCCGCGATCAGTTCTACCGTGTTTGTGTGATTGAGGCGCACAAGGCGATCGGCTAGAGTAATTTTGGGCGGGTTGAGGGACGTACGGGTCACCATCCCATCCGCTTGTCCGCTTCCCTCGTTTGGGGAAGCGCCTATCGGCGCTCGGGTGACCCGTTTCACCCGGCGTGCGGTAGCATGAGACTAACGCGCGCGCTTGGATGACGCCGCGCGCTTCAATTCGACGATGCCAACTTCTTCAACCCATCAACCGATCGGCGCTGCGCACGATGCGCGCTCGCGCGCGAGCATCGCCGCGTCTGAGCTTCAAACCTTATCGCGCGTGTTATCCGAAAACCGGCTCCCACTTTTCGGCACGCGCTTCAATCAAACCTTATCGCGCGTCTTTTCCGAAAACCGGTCTCCACTTTTCGGCACGCGCTTCAATCGGTTTTATCGGGCGAGCCCCGCGCTAAGCGCCTTCCTTAAAGTGCAAAAGAACACACAAAGCTCATGTGCGGGATAATCGGCATGATTAGCGCCGAGCCAGTCTCGGCGCGTCTGATCGAGGGCTTAAAGCGGCTCGAATATCGCGGCTATGACAGCGCCGGGATCGCAACCCTCGAGGCCGGCCGCATCCAACGGCGCCGCGCGCCTGGCAAGATCGCAGCGCTTGAGAAACTGCACAAGCGCAAGCCGCTCGCAGGCCAGACCGGCATTGGGCACACACGCTGGGCGACGCATGGAGGACCGACCAAAGCCAACGCTCACCCGCACGCGACCAAGAATGTCGCCATCGTCCATAACGGCATTATCGAAAATCACCGGGCGTTGCGCGAAGAGCTCGCGGCCTGCGGCGCGCACTTTGAATCAGAGACCGATTCAGAAGTCATCGCCCATCTCATCACCGCCGAACTCGAAGCGGACCCTGTTCCTGCCCGCGCCTTCGCCGCCGCGATTGCGCGCCTTGAAGGCGCGTTCGCGATCGTTGCGATGATAGCGGAGGCGCCCGGCCTGCTCTTGGTGGCGCGACAAGGCAGCCCGCTAGCGATTGCGCTGAAAGGCGATGAAGCCTTTGTCGGCAGCGACGCGATCGCGCTCGAAGGCCTCGCCGACCAGATCATCTATCTCGAAGACGGCGACGTCGGCTTGGTCGAACCAGGCCACGCACAAATCCTTGATAGAGATGGCGCGCTCGTCAGCCGCAGCGAGCAGCCGCTCTTTTGCCAAGGCAGCGTCTCCAAGGCCGGCCACGCCCATTACATGCTGAAGGAAATTCTGGAGCAGCCGGCGACGACCGAACGCACGATCGCCCAATATATCGACGACAAGGGCAATAAGATCCAAATGCCCGATCTCGACGGCGTCGACATCGGCGCTGACCGCGCGATCATCATTGGCTGCGGCACTGCGCATTATGCCGGGCGCATCGGCGAATATTGGCTTGAAGGCATCGCCGGTATCGCGGTCGAGACCGACATCGCCTCGGAATTTCACTATCGCAAGGCGCCCAACCCGACGGGCGGCTTTGGCATCTTCGTCTCGCAATCGGGCGAGACCGCCGACACGCTGGCGGCGCTGAAGCACGCGCAAGGCCAAGGCCTCAAATCTCTCGCGATCGTCAACGTGCCGGAATCGACGATCTGGCGCACCGCCGATGCGCGGCTGCCGACGCAAGCGGGTCCGGAAATTGGAGTCGCATCGACCAAGGCGTTCACCGCCCAGCTCTGCGCGCTCGCCTGCCTTACGGTCGCGGCGGCGCGCAAACGCAAGCGGCTCTCAAGCCAGGAAGAGACACGCCTCGTCACCGCTTTGAAAGAGATGCCGGCCCGACTAAGCGAAGCTATCTCAGCAAGCTCAGACCTCGATGCGATCGCGGAGGACCTGGCCACTACGCGCAGTGTGCTCTTCCTCGGACGCGGGCCTTACTACCCGCTCGCCCTAGAGGCTGCGCTCAAATTCAAAGAGATCACTTATATTCACGCCGAGGCTTATGCCGCTGGCGAACTGAAGCATGGCCCGATCGCGCTTATCGACAAAGACATGCGCATCGTCGTCATCGCGCCGCACGATCAGCTGTTTGAAAAGACGCTTTCCAACATGCAGGAAGTCGCGGCCCGCGGCGGCCGCATCATTTTGATCTCCGACGCCGCCGGCTGCGCCGCCGCCAAGGACGTCGCTCATCATAGCATCGCGCTTCCGGCTTGCGATCCGTTTACGGCGCCAATCGTTTATGCCGCGCCGGCGCAGATGCTCGCCTACCTCACCGCCTGCTCGCTCGGCGTCGATGTCGACCAGCCACGCAATCTAGCGAAATCGGTCACCGTCGAATGACCGCTACCTCAAAGATTCGGCTTGACGCTCAAAAAGTTCGCATCCGCCACAGACCTTTCAAGAGCGCCTATGACTTGGCCACGCCGGATAATGTATTTCAATACATGGCTGCAACTCAATGAAGGTGCTGGTAACCGGCGGATGCGGTTACATCGGCTCCCATACCGTTTGGGCGCTTTTTGATCGCGGCCACCAAGTAATCGCGCTGGATGATCTCTCTACCGGAGTGCGCGGCAACTTACCTTCCGATGTGCCGCTTTTTGTCGGAGATGTTGGCAACAGAGAGTACGTCGACCAAATACTCGGTACGGAAAAACCCGATGCGATCATTCATTTTGCTGGCAAGATCATACCAGCAGAGTCGCTCATGGATCCGCTGAAATACTTCGATACCAACACCGCCAAGTCGATCGTGCTCATTCAAGCCGCGATCCAGGCGGGCACACGCCAGTTTCTATTTTCGTCCACAGCGGCAGTCTACGATCCCAAAGTCGGGCCAGTCGTAAGTGAAGACAGCCATACGGCGCCGCTAACGCCTTATGGGAGCTCGAAACTTATGGTCGAGCAGATCCTGCGTTCAGCTGCTCAATCCCACACCCTACAGGCAACGGCGCTTCGCTACTTCAATGTTGCTGGCGTGGACTCCGCCGGCCGATGCGGTCCAGCTGGCGCGAATCCAGGCCATCTAATTCGAACTGCGACCGAAGTGGCGTTGGCACAACGCCCGCACCTTGAGATTTTCGGTACTGACTACGACACGCCGGACGGCACCTGCGTGAGGGACTATATTCACGTTAGCGATCTCGCGAGTGCTCATCTCACAGCACTGGAGCACCATGCCGCTGCAAGCATCGGAAGCTTCTCAGTCTTGAATTGTGGGTATGGCCGAGGCGCCTCGGTCCTGGAAGTGGTTGCTGCTTTCAACCGCGTACTTGGACGACCGCTCCCTTGCGAATTCGTCGCCAGACGTCTTGGCGATGCTCCAGCGCTTGTGGCCAATGCCTCGCGAATGCGCGCATTGGGTTGGCGACCGAGACACGAGGATCTGGACGGGATCGTCGCAAGCGCGCTCAGTTGGACTCGAGCTATGGCGACAAGGGCAGATCACCACATTTCCTCGCGCTCCCCGCTCGAAGGCGCGTCTTAGCATTGCTTGAGCTGAATCATCCGCATTCTCGAACGGCGAAAGCTCACTCTACAAACGATGACATTCAGCTGACGCGCGATCAGCCTGAACCGCATGTCGACTGGAAACACCCAACAGACGGTGTCTGTCATGCCGCCGGCGCGAAGGAACGATGGGCAGCCTAGAAGTCACCTCAAGCCGGAAGCGGAGACGCGTTGAGCCGTCGGGCCGGGAGGACACAGTTGCGCGCGCCCTCGCTCTGATATGCATCCTTAACCTAAATGGCGTCGTTACAATGCTGACTGGAGTCGGGCAAACCTTCTCAGTCGTTCTGTTTGTAGGCGCGCTCTATCTGTTGATGCGGGGCCTCACCACGGCTTTAGCCGGGCCCATCTTCTGGTTTGGCACCGCTGTTACAGCTTATCTGATCTTCGCGAACTTGTACTACGATCCGACGTCGTCAGTCGCAGATCCACTTCAATTGAATATTGCATATCTTAGCTCACTCCTCCTCGTTCTTGCGATCGCCAGTTACAGCGGCCGCCTTGTAGACGAAAATCGACAACGAGCGTTTATTGAATTTCTACGCAATGGATTCGTGGTTGCAGGTGCTGCGACCCTGCTCTCACCCGCTTTGTACAGCTTCTATGCTTATCTGCCTTTATCAAGCGCTCATCGAATGGGCGGGCTGTTCGGGAATCCTAACGAGGCAGCGATTGTTTCCGTGATTGCGGCAGCGTTGCTTCAAGCCTACCCGCTGCGAAATCGATTAAAACAAGCCATGCTTCTCTCTCTTGTCATCATATCTGTTATCCTCACTCTCTCAAAAACAGGGATGACCGCGATGATTGCGGTCTTGTTCGTCACTGCGATATGGCCAATTAAATTTTCGAAACTGCTCGTGGCGTCAGTTTTGGCAATCGCGAGTATCGCGCTCATTGAAGACCCGCGCGCCCTCATCATGGCTAGCGCAGAGATCTTTGGGTTTGCACTCAACGACTCTCAAATGAACCGCCTCCTGGCCGTTCCAGAAATTCTCGGCGGACGAGTTGATGAACAGACCACCACTTACCGAACAGTGTTGTGGGAGGCCATCTTAGACGATTCATGGCGCAGATTTCCCGCAGGTGCTGGCATCGGCTCCGCGCATTACTACACGGGCGTCGGCGGCTTCTACGAGAATGGTACTTGGCAGGGCGCGCATAACGTATTTCTGATGTTCTTCGCCGAATCCGGGCCTATTCCGTTGCTCCTTCTGGTCGCGGCGCTAGGCGGCGTATCCCTAAGGCTTGCAACCGTCCGCAGCTCTGGCTCTCGAAAATTCGAACAGCTGAACCGCCGGCCAGATCCGCGCCGCTCGGCCCTCGGTGGCGGTATGTTGATTTGCCTGGCTGTCTTGATGGTCGAGTTCATGTCGACGCATACAGCTCTAACCACCAGGTACAGCAACGTCATGCTAGGAGCCGTGTTTGGCGTAGCCCAAGCTGCCTGGATGGGAAGAAACAGGCGGCTCGCGGCTTCCGCAATCAACACAAGAGCCAATAGCGACTCCCTGCAAGTTAGCCGCGATCAATGACCGAGCCTTATTAAGTAATCGAGCTCCTCCGATGCGAATCGTTCTCCGGAAAGCACTCGCGCAAATACTTGATGTCGATTCACGCAAGGCGCTCAAGCGGATGGAGCTAGGTCTGCGCAGGCGATTGCGTGAACTGATCCCCAGCTTGGATCAGAGCGCGCTTCGTGGATTGCTGAGCGAACTCGGCGTAAGATCGGGTCAAGTGGTTATGCTGCACGCGAGTTTGTCGCTCGTTCCGACAAAGCTCTCCGCCGAAGCTGTTCTTGACATCCTTCAAGATCTAGTAGGGCCCGACGGGACGATTGTCGTGCCGACGTATCCGCGCATGAACTCGGCGGACTTCCTCACCTCCGAGGCGTTCTTTGATGCGAGGTCAACACCATCAGGTATGGGAGCGCTGTCTGAAACGCTGCGGATGCGACCAGGGGCAACTCGGTCGACCCATCCGACTAAGTCTGTTGCCGCAATTGGCCCACATGCTGAGTTCATTTGCAGTGGGCACGAACGCTGTCTTTACCCGTTTGGTGAAGGAAGCCCCTATGCTAAAATGCTGGACCTCAGTGTGCGCATCATAGGGATCGGCACGCCTCTGTCCTATCTATCCTTCGTTCACGTGCCTGAAGACCTCGACCACGAAAGCGTCCGACAGAGCGTGTGGGAAAACACCGTGTATCAGAAGCTCTGCTATGACATGTCGGGTGAGGCGCACATTGTTCACACGATGATTCATAGCCTGCCTATGATGGCACGCGCTGACCCCGAAAAATTTTGTCGACGACATATGAACGCGGCCAAGTACTCGATTAAACGCGTTTCATTTACCGACTTCTTTTCAGTAGATGGACCAGCACTAGTGTCAGCAATCCGCAATGCGCGGGAAAATGCTACTACAATCTATGACTGAGATTGATGTTACGGTGGCATCAGACAAACGCCCTTGCAGACAAGAAGCTTCTGTCCGGTGAACTCGGTTCTCATCAACGCCGCCAGCGTACAGGAAAAGCCCCTCGCAGTTGCAGTTATCGGGCCAGTCCCACCTCCGCCCGGAGGCGCTGGCGCGAGCATTGTAAGTGTTCTCGCGGCCCTTTCAGAGGAGCCCGGAGTACAAGCCTTTCGCCTTGAATGGTACGAAATTTGGAAATGCCTCTTTAGGCGGACGGATGTCATCCACTTCAATCTTCAACACCCATTCAAACGTTTCGTCGCCAGCTTGCTCGGGCGAATGATGGGATTGACAGTGCTACACACAGTCCATGGTAACACGTTTGATTTTGATCGTTGGTCCAACAAGGCTGCGATTGCTTTCTCTCACGGCTTTATACTGCTCAACCGCGATATCCATTTGTCCTTCCAACGACAGGCTCAAACTCGATTCACTCTAATGACACCCCTTCTTCGCACGACTGCGCTTGCTGAAGACGGAGAACTTGATGTCCCAACCCAACGGCGCCTAGATCGCGCGGGCGCCGTAAAGTTCGCGGTAGTCTATGCGCATACGAAAGACTTCCGACAAGGCCAGGAAACCTATGGGTTTCTCTTCGTTGCGGACAATCTTCCGCAGCTGCAAGAAATGGGCATCTGGGTAATCTTTCTGGATCCAAAGGCCGCGTACGATCCCAACGAGCTGGACCCCCACAATGCAGGGAATTTTATACACATCCCAACTGGGGTGAATTTCCGCGCTCTCCTACGACGCACTTTTGTGTACCTCCGTCCGACGAGTACGGATGGAAATTCAGTGGCCGTCTTAGAAGCTCTGGAGAACGGCGTTCCCGTCGTCGCCAGCGACGCCGTAGCAAGGCCGGAAGGCGCTACCTGCTATACTTACGGAGACAAAGAAGACTTCTTGGATGCGATCCGACGCGCTACCACCACGGGAAAGCCGGCCGCACATCCGCAACTTTCCACGTCTGCGGACTACCTAGTATTCTTGCGTCAATTGCGAACAAAAAAAAGAGGCGATGTGAGCTGCAACGCTGAAAGATCCAACCCAGGCTAGGTCTGTTGTGCACACAAAGCTTATATTTACTTTGGACTATGAAATGTTCGGGGACGGTTCCGGCAACGCAATCCGTGAACAGTGCATACCCACTGCCCACTTAGCAAACGTACTTGAGTTAAATGGCGCTCGCGCAACCCTGTTCGTCGAAGTTGGACAACTGATCTATTGTCGCAATCACGGCATTGAAGAGAACTATGCCCCAGTTGAGGCACAACTGCGAGAGCTCGCGCGGCGGGGACACGACATTCAGCTCCACATTCATCCAATGTGGTTCTTCGCCTCCGCACCAATTGAGGGCCGTCCGCGTCTCGACAGCAACAAGTATGATTTGAGCCTATTGCCGGTCTCGGATGCTGAGGCAATTGTCGCTGAAGGATGCGCGTATCTTCGTGACCTTCTATCCCCAGTACTGCCGGGGTATCAGCCTGTGGCTTACCGAGCGGGTGCGTGGTCTATGCGCAACCACACACAGCTTTTCGCAATGCTGTCTCGCCAAGGCATTGTGATCGACAGCACGGTCGCGCCGGGTGCCCACTTTCGCTCCGGTTATGGGGACTACGATTATCGATCGTTCGAGATGTTACCCTGCTGGCACGAGGGGCCGCTGCTTGAACTACCTATTCTGACAAGCCGTCGGCCATTGGCAGGCCTTGCTCACATCAACCACTATGGACTCGACACCCGACGGATCGTCGGCAAACTGTATAGCGCACCGCTTGCGCGCATTGGACGCTCACCACTCAGCCGCGTCAGCGAGTTCATCGGACGAACGCACGTAATGGCCGACTTCAACGTCATTGCGCCCCGCATGTTAGCGGCAATGATTGCGGCTCACGTCGCGAAGCATGCGTCAGCGGCCAATCGGCCTGTCCCTGTCGTCCTGATTGGCCACTCTAAGTCAACCTATTTCGCGGATCGGATCCATCTCCTATTTCAGGAGCTGAAAAGTCTTGGCATCGAAGCGGGCAACGCGCTCGTGTCTGACTACGTTGATAGCGATGCTTGGCCCAAATCCACCCCGCTCAAGCGGTACGCGCGGACAATCACCGCTCATTGACAAGTTTGCTATCCCGTTCGTTCACCGCGGTGCTTGGATCAGGATTGGCGGTAAATCTATCGACGTTCGCCGTGCTCGCTATTGCGCCGTTAGCCCTCTCTTTAGAGGACTTCGCTCAGCTGACCTTCGGCGTGACGGCCGTCATGTTCCTCGTGTCAGTCTTAGATCTAGGCCTAAGCATAACGAGCACGCGATATTTCGCAGCGACAAAGAATCTAGCGTTCCTCAGCTTCTCGATCCGCGCTCGACTCATACTCTTCGCGGCGCTGGCGATACCGACCGTAGGGATAGGATTGGTCTGGGAGGAGGCACGGAGTTATACCATTCCCCTGTTCTGCGCCTTGGCGCTCAACTTTTGGATGGGCCTGCGTGCCGCAGATCAAGCTCGTGAAAGTTTTCTGAGCTACTCGCGTGCGAATCTCGCGCTCGCATGTAGCCGGATATTGTTCGCCGGTGCGGGCATGCTCACTGGTTCCTGGGATGCCGTCCTATTTGGGCTTTTTGCGGCGCCAGTCTTGGTCATCGCAATCTTGAAGGCGCGTGAAGTGCTTCGGCTCGTTTCTGTAGACCCGAAGCCGGCTTCTAGCTTGACCACTCACTATGCCACCTTCGTGTTCGCCTCCTCGGCTACCTACGCAGCACTAACAGCTCTCCCCATCGCAGTGGCTACTTGGCGGTTGGATCCAGTGGCGGTTGGCACAATGGGCATCGCGGTCACATTCGTGGGTCCGCTCTCGCTCTTAAACAATGCTTTGCGGCTCGTGCTGTTACCAAGAGTATCCGCGAGCGCGACAATCATGCGCTACAATGTGAGCGCAGTCCGCTGGACACTTGCGATCGCAACTTGTGCCACCGTCGTCGCGATGGCGGCGATAGTCGCGGAGCATTTCTACAGTGCTAAATATCCACTTGTGGGTTTAGTCGTTGCAATCATGTTCAGCGGCACAATTGTCGTCATGGCGCTTGGATTTCTCAATCTCGATATTCATCGTCAAGGAGTTCCAGCACTTGAGGCGGCGGTGAACGCTTGTCGCCTCATAGTGGCAGGCCCTGCGTTATGGTTTGCGGGAATCTCGGTGCTCCCGCTTGCGGTGACAGCAGCGGCATTGATGATGCTGGGCGAAGCGACGCTTTTCAGTGCTGTAAGGGCTCGTGGGGCCCGGCAGGCCGCGAGCACTTCACAATGAAGGTCGTGATGGTCGGACCTTATCCAGAGCCAGGCCGCTCCGTTAGCGGAGGCGTCGAACGAGTGATCGACACGTTGTTGCCGAACTTACGCGCTTGCGTTGACTTGACCCTGATAGTACCGGGCGCTCGCAGAAACCTCGAACGGACGGCGCACGGTGTGCCGATTCACTATCTTCAGCGAAGTCCTGGCCCTGGCTCGCTCACATTTTGGACGGTCGATTCTCATCGCGTCCGCACATTGGTCGACCGCCTAAAGCCCGACATCGTTCATCTCCAAGCGACCGCGGGTTGCGGCTTGGGAATCAAGCGGCCACGGATCATGACAATCCACGGCATAGCCCATCAAGATATGCTTCATGCTTCACAACGCGGTGGCCTCGGCCGATGGACACGGCGTGCTGCGGCCTCACTAGTTGAACAAGTCGAACGGAACGCGCGCTCAAGTTTAGATGGGGTTGTCGTGATAAGCCCCTATGTCCGCGAGGCACTACCTGATATCTCCACATTGCCGCAGTGGGAAATTCCCAATCCAATCGACACACGTTTCGCAGAGGCGCCGTTGTCCACGGAGCCAAGACGGTACCGTCGAATAATCTCCGTCGGGCGCATATCGCCGAGAAAAGAAACAATGCGGATCATCGAAATTGCTCTTCGACTCCTCGAAGATGATCCGCGTGTTGAACTTGCCCTCTGCGGCACGTCGACCTCGGTCGAATACGATCAAAGGTGTCGCGAATTGGCACGAAGCCACCCAGCCGGGTCGCGCATTTGTTTTCTTGGCAACCTCACCACAGATCAGTTGATATCTGAACTGGACCAATCGGCTATCCTGCTGATGACATCTCTTCAAGAAACCGCTCCCATGGCCATCGCCGAAGCGAACTCGCGCGGCGTGCCGGCGATCGCGCCTTGTGCGTTCGGGATCAAACACATGATCACGCCAGGTCGAAATGGCTTCTTTCTTTCGAGTGGCGGACTGGAAATGCAGGCTCAGGGGGTTGCTGCCGCGCTCCGCCATTCCTGGGATCGGCGTGCGATAATTGAAGTGGCGCGTACTCACTTCAGCCCGAAGGTTGTCACAGGCGCAACGGTCGCCGCTTATCATGAAACCCTCAATCGAACTCAGTGATCCTCTACACTGTCGCGTCGAAGGTATTGCGCTCACCGACTGACTCGCCGCCCACCCGTTCTGTTTGGATCTTCGTTTCAACCTAGAGGCGATTCCGGAAACACAATTCGAAAAACACGATGAAGCAAATTCTGCAATCACTAAGCGACGGGACTACGAGCATATCGGATGTCCCTTCACCACGGGCAGCATCAAACAGCGTGCTGATACACACGTCGAAGTCGCTCATTTCTGCGGGCACCGAGCGCATGTTGCTTGATTTTGGCAAGTCCAACTGGATCGATAAGGCGCGCCAACAGCCTGACAAGGTTCGGATGGTTCTGGAAAAGATACAAACTGACGGCATCGCCGCAACGGTGGATGCTGTTCGCAGTAAGCTGGATCAACCACTGACGCTCGGTTACTGCAATGTCGGGCGCGTCGCAGAAGTTGGCACTGACGCAGAGGGATTCAGCGTTGGCGACCGAGTGGTGAGCAATGGCAAGCACGCTGAAGTCGTGGCGGTGCCTAGAAACCTCTGCGCCAAGATTCCTGACAATGTTAATGATGAAGCAGCGGCTTTTACGGTGTTGTGCGCCATCGGCCTGCAGGGTATCCGCCTCGCCAATCCTACACTCGGCGAGTGCGTCGTCGTTACAGGTCTCGGACTCATAGGGCTCGTCACCGTTCAAATGCTGCGCGCACAAGGCTGTCGCGTCCTGGGCATCGACCCTGATCCACAACGACTGGAGCTTGCGCGCGCGTTTGGCGCCGAAGTCGTTAATCCCAGCGATGGTGGAGACGTCCTAGCCGCAGCGGCCACATTCTCGCGCGGTGCAGGCGTTGATGCTGTTATCATTACAGCATCGACGAAGAGCAACGAGCCTGTGTCCCAAGCGGCCCGCATGTGTCGCAAGCGTGGCCGCATCGTGCTCGTCGGGGTCGTTGGACTCGAACTCAGCCGAGCAGACTTTTACGAAAAAGAACTCAGCTTCCAGGTGAGCTGCTCTTATGGACCTGGTCGCTATGATCCCGCGTATGAAGAAGGCGGGCACGATTATCCAATTGGCTTCGTGCGCTGGACCGAACAGCGTAACTTCGAGGCTGTCCTTGATCTAATGGCGTCGGGCGCTCTGGACGTCGCGCCCCTCATTTCTCATCGTTTCCCACTGGGTAGGGCGGAAGACGCATTCACACTGTTGACGTCAGACTCGCCTTCGCTCGGCATTCTGTTGGAATACCAACCCAATGGCCCGCCCGAGCGTCTGGCGAAGCGTTCGGTGCCCATAGCCCCTGCCCCGCAGCCGGGTAAAGCAAGCGTCGTCTTCCTCGGCGCCGGCAATTACGCCGGTCGGGTGCTCATCCCCGCATTCAAGGCTGCAGGCGCCAGATTGCGCACGATCGTCAGCGGCGGCGGCGTCAGCGCGGTGCATTTCGGCAGTAAGCATGGCTTTGCCGAAGCAAGTACCGACAGTGCGACAGCGCTGGAAGACGAGCGCGTTGACACCATCGTCATTGCTACTCGCCACGATGCTCACGCGCGCCAAGTTCTACAGTCTCTGCGCGCGGGCAAGCATGTGTTCTGCGAGAAGCCGCTGTGTCTGACGCTCGACGAACTCGCTGCGATCGAGACAGAAAGTCTCGCCCGGCCAGATCAACTTCTGATGGTCGGCTTCAATCGCCGCTTCGCCCCGCACGTCGTGAAGATCAAATCGCTCATCGCGCCAATCACAGTACCGAAATCCTTCGTGATGACCGTCAATGCGGGCGACGTCCCGCAAGATCACTGGACTCAGGACCCACTGATTGGCGGCGGACGCATTATCGGGGAAGGATGCCACTTTATCGATCTGCTGCGTTACCTCGCGGGCGCGCAAATCGTTAGTCATCATGCGATGGCGTTGGGACCTCATCCAGGAGTCTCCGTTCGCGAGGACAAGGCCTCAATCTCGCTGGCCTTCGCTGATGGTTCGACGGGCGTGATCCACTATCTCGCCAACGGTCATAAGAGCTTCCCCAAAGAACGGCTTGAAATCTTCGTTGCAGGGCGTGTCCTACAGCTCGACAATTTCCGCAAATTGCGCGGCTGGGGCTGGCAAACTTTTTCTGACATGAATTTATGGCGACAAGACAAGGGGACACAGGCATGCGTGAATGCCTTCGTCGCTTGTATTCGCGAAGGGCGGCCTAGCCCAATCCCAATCGGGGAGATCATCGAAGTCAGCCGCGTTTCAATAGAGACCGCATCAAGCGTCTGATGAGTGGCCTCACATCCTGGCTAGACCGACGGCTCTATCCTCATCATGCGCGCAATTGGGATGACCAACTTTTTCGCGAGCGGATTGTCTCATACTTGAGGCCGAGTTCTACCGTTCTGGATGTCGGCGCCGGTGCAGGCATTGTCCCCGAAATGAACTTTCGTGGCCAGGTCGCTCGAATGTGCGGCGTGGACTTGGACCCTCGCGTTCTCGCGAATCCCATGCTCGACGAGGGACGTACCGCCGACGCGGGCCGTATTCCCTACGATGACAACACTTTTGATGTGGCGTTCGCGGATAACGTCATGGAACACCTCGCTAACCCACTCGAGGTCGTCCGCGAGATCAATCGTGTCCTCAAACCGGGAGGGGTGCTGCTCTTCAAGACGCCCAACAAGTCCCACTACATGCCAACAATTGCTCGGTTTACGCCGCACAGCTTTCACCGGTTTATCAATAAGCTCCGCGGCCGAGCCGAAGTGGATACGTTCCCCACGCTTTACCGTGCGAACACCGCTTCCACAGTGACCCAGCTTGCCGCCCAAGCGGGATTCCGAGTTGAACGCATCTCACGAATCGAAGGGCGCCCCGAGTACATGCGGATCACACCGATCACCTATTTCTTTGGCTTCCTGTATGAGCGCATTGTCAACACGACCGATTTGTTGGCGATGTTCCGTATTCTCCTGATTGCCGAGCTTCGAAAGACCGGGACGCCGTGATGCCGGATCACGCAACTCGTTACTCGCCGCAACGTCTTCGTTTCGGTAACCGCTAGCTCTAGCCGATGCATCCGCTCCAAACGGCTGAACGTTACTGGGAGACGCTACGAAGGCTTCGCCCGATACAGCTCTATGGTCGGGTTTGGTTCATGGCCGCCAAGCCGCCAGCGGTGATGATGGCGGCGCCAAAGCTCAGGCTCGCTTCTGACGCCTGGATGCAGCCAGCGCGACGACAACAAAGCCTACTGAGTTTAACGACGCTCGAGCTTCTGAACACCGAAGCAGATTTGTCCGACATCGGATGGGACGGCCCCCAACTCGATACCCTTTGGCGTTACAACCAACACTACTTCGACGACCTCAACGCATTTGACTCCGCTAAGCGGACCGTTTGGCAACGCCCGCTCCTCAAAGATTGGGTTGATCGAAATCCGCCCGGCGCGGGTGTCGGCTGGGCACCTTATCCAACATCGCTTCGCATCGTGAACTGGATAAAATGGGCGTTAGCCGGCAACCACTTGGATCGTACGCTTCTGAACAGCCTCGCAACACAGGCGCGTTGGCTGTCACAGCGTCTCGAATGGCATCTCCTCGGCAATCATCTATTTGCCAATGCCAAGGCGCTGATCTTCGCTGGACTCTTCTTTGAAAGCGAAGAGACAAATGGCTGGCGCAACAAGGGGTTCGAGATCCTATTCCGAGAGACTAGCGAACAAATCCTCGCCGATGGTGGCCAGTTCGAACTCTCGCCGATGTATCACGCAATCGCTTTCGAGGACGTGCTCGACCTCATCAACCTCGCTCAACATTACGCCCCCGCTTTGCTGCCAGCTGAGACTGAGCTCGTCTCTACGTGGCGGGCTCTCGCTGCAAAGATGGGACATTGGCTAAGCGCCATGTCTCACCCGGACGGAGCCATCAGCTTCTTCAACGACTCCGCATTTGGAATCGCGCCCTCTAACGAAGAACTTTTCGCCTACGCTCGACGACTTCTCATCAACGAGCCGGCCCCGTTGCTCCAAGTGACGCGGTTGCGTGAAAGTGGCTACGCCAGGCTCTCGCAGCCAGACGCGGTTCTGATCGCTGATGTCGGCGCCGTAGGCCCTGACTATCTGCCCGGACATGCTCATGCGGATACACTGAGCTTCGAAGCATCCCTGTTCGGCCAGCGCCTCTTCGTCAATTCCGGCACGTCGCTCTATGGCACCGGACCAGAGCGACAGCGCCAACGCGGGACTGCGGCCCATAACACCGTGGTTGTCGGTGGCGTCAATTCCTCGGACGTTTGGAGCGGGTTTCGCGTGGGCGCTCGAGCGTCTCCCTTCGGCGTCCGCTGGCATTCAGATGGTGACGCCCTGGAGCTTGAGGGCTCTCATGACGGATATCGCAGTCTTGCGAGCGCACCGACGCACACACGAAAGTGGCGTCTGGCGCCTCGCGCACTCTGCGTTGCCGATCATGTCAGGAGCGGCGCGCACATTGCCGAAGCGCGCTTCCATTTACATCCAGACGTCTTGATCAGCCTCTATTCGCCCAACTCCGGCAAGTTCGTTCTCAAGAGCGGCGAGCGGATCGCTTGGCGCTCAGAGGGTGGACCTGCCCGCATCGAACGCACAACCTGGCACCCCGAGTTTGGCAAGAGCATCGACAATACCTGTCTAGTGGTGCCGCTCCACCAAGGACGCTCGGCGTTGGAAGTCAGCTGGGCTTAGCCCACCCCATACGATGCACATCCTTTTCCTGACCGACAACTTCCCCCCGGAAGTGAACGCGCCCGCGAGCCGTACATTCGAGCACACGCGTGAATGGGTGCTCGCCGGACACCGGGTCACCGTCATCACCTGCGCACCCAATTTTCCCAAGGGCCGCGTTTTCGACGGCTACAAGAATAAGCTTTGGCAGAGCGAAGTGATCGATGGCATTCGCGTTATCCGCGTCTGGACCTACATCACCGCCAATGAGGGCTTCTACAGGCGAACCCTCGACTATGTGAGCTTTGGCATTGCTTCCAGCATTGCCGCGCTCGGCGTCCGAGGTGTTGACGTCATCGTCGGCACCTCGCCACAGTTCTTCACCGCGCTCGCTGCATGCTGCACTGGATTCTTGAAGCGCAGACCGTGGGTCTTTGAGCTGCGCGACATCTGGCCAGAATCTATCAAGGCCGTCGGCGCGATCAAACCCGGCGCACTGCTGTCGATGACCGAGAACGTGGAGATGTTTCTCTATCGCCGCGCCACACGTATCATCGCTGTTACGCACTCGTTTAAGCGCGCTCTCACCCAACGCGGTATCCCCGCCGACAAAATCGATGTGGTCACGAACGGCGCGGACCTGACCCAATTTGCCCCACGCCCCAAGCCGATCGAACTTACAACGCGGCTTGGACTACAAGGGCGGTTTATCGTCGGCTACGTCGGAACACACGGCCTGGCGCACGGCCTAGATACGCTGCTGGACGCGGGCGAAATTCTTGCGCGCACGCCGGACGCAGCTGACATCCACATCCTTCTTCTTGGGGACGGCGCCCAGAAAAAGGCCCTCATCTCTCGCGCCGAGACCATGGCGCTAAAGAACGTCACCTTTCTTGACACGGTGCCGAAGCACGAAGTGTCGAATTATTGGGCGCTACTCGACGCCTCAATCATCCATCTGAAGCGAGATCCCCTTTTCACCACGGTCATTCCCTCAAAGCTGTTCGAGTGCATGGCCATGGGCCTTCCGGTGCTCCACGGCGTCGAAGGCGAATCCGCCGACATCGTCCGGCGCGAGGCCGTGGGCGAAACCTTTGAGCCGCAGAATGCGATGGAGCTCGCCCATGCCCTCCTGCGTCTCAAACAGAATCCAGACCTGCTTGCGTCCTATCGGCATAACGCCCGCGCCGCCGCGCCGCGCTATGACCGCCGCCACCTAGCCGGCGCAATGCTGCACGCATTGGATAAGACCGCACGAACGCGAGCAGGCGCCGACCTCCCCGCGCACCGAGCCCCAGCGCCTTCGGAGCCCATTTGACGCGCGCAGCGACGATGTGTGCGCGCCGGCCTTTTCGAACACCCCGGACTTTTTCATGAAAGTGCTCGTCGTCTTCGGTACGCGCCCGGAAGCCATCAAGATGGCGCCGGTCGTCAATGCTCTCCGCAAAACCTCCGGTATCGAGACTAAGGTGTGCGTGACCGGTCAGCATCGTGAGATGCTCGATCAAGTTTTGACCCTCTTTTCGATCGAGCCCGACTACGACCTCGACATCATGGTTGCGGCGCAAGGCTTGTCTCAAATCACATGTGCAATCCTCAGCCGTATGGAAGCGGTCTTGCAGGAGGCGAAGCCCGACCTGGTTTTGGTGCACGGCGACACCACGACAACGCTCGCGACCTCGCTTGCCTGCTTTTATCAAAAGATCGAAGTGGGTCACGTCGAAGCCGGGCTCCGATCGGGTGACATCTTCAAACCCTGGCCGGAAGAAGTGAACCGTCGCGTCTGCGACATCGTCACATCCACATACTTTGCGCCGACAGAAGGCGCTCGGCAGAACCTGCTTCGAGAGCACATAGATTCACGACGCATTCACGTCACCGGCAACACCGTCATCGACGCGCTGTTAACAACCGTCAGCGTGATCGATGCCGACCAAGCACTCGCGGCTAGCCTACAAAAGCAGTTTTCATTCCTGAACGATGCCAAGAAACTGATCGTCGTCACTGGCCATCGGCGTGAAAATTTCGGCAGGCCATTTGAGAATGTGTGCCACGCGATCTCTGACCTATCGCGGGAACCCAATGTTGAAGTGGTCTATCCCGTTCACCTCAATCCAAATGTACAAGAGCCCGTCCGTAGAATTCTCGGCGACGTCGACAACGTTTTTCTGATCGATCCGCTGGAATACCTGCCTTTCGTCGCCCTCATGCGGCGCTCGCACCTCATTCTCACCGATAGCGGCGGCATTCAGGAAGAAGCGCCTTCCTTGGGCAAACCCGTTTTCGTGATGCGCGATGTGACTGAGCGCCCAGAAGCGGTGGACGCTGGCACCGTAAAACTGGTTGGCGCCGACCGCGCCACCATCGTGGAAACGGTGCGTCACGTTCTTCGCAACCCAGACGCCTACGACGCCATGGCGCACGCCCACAATCCTTACGGGGATGGCCGCGCTTCCGAGCGCATCGTCGACATCATTCTAAATAGGAGCCTCCAATGACCGAGCCGGCAAAGACCTGCGTTATAGTCGGCCTCGGCTATATTGGCCTGCCAACCGCCGTAATGCTCGCACAGCACGGCGTGCAGGTGCATGGGGTCGACATCAACGAGAGCATTGTTGGACGCGTCCGCGAAGGCGTCTGCACCATCGTTGAACCGGGACTGCCAGAGCTTCTAAAGGATGTCGTGACGCGCCGCATGCTGTCAGCGAGCACCACGCCCCGCACGGGCGACGTTTTCGTAATCGCTGTCCCCACTCCCTTCGAAGGCGGGTACAAACCGAGCCTTGCCTACGTAAAGGCTGCAACGCACTCGATCGCCCCCTCACTACAAAAGGGCAATCTTGTCATTCTTGAATCGACGGTGCCCGTGGGCGCCACCGAACAGGTGTCGCACTGGTTGGCCGCAGCGCGCCCCGATCTGAGCTTTTCCCATCGCAGCGATGCTTCCGATCAAACACCAGACATCTTGATCGCTCATTGTCCCGAACGGGTGCTACCTGGAAACATGCTAGTCGAACTCGTGGGCAACGACCGTATTATCGGCGGCTTGTGTCCGGCGAGCGGAAAGGCAGCTCGTGACTTCTACAAGACGTTTGTCAAAGGCGAATGCATCATCACTGACGCGCGCACCGCGGAGTTGGCGAAGCTCACCGAAAATGCCTATCGCGATGTCAACATCGCGTTCGCAAATGAGCTTGCCGCGATCTGCGGCGAACGTGGAATCAATGTGTGGGAGCTCATTCAGCTCTCTAATCGCCACCCGCGCGTCAATATCCTGCAACCCGGACCCGGCGTCGGCGGTCACTGTATCGCCGTCGACCCATGGTTCATCGTCTCCACTTTTGGCGATAAGGCGCGTCTCATCCGCGAAGCGCGTTGGATAAATTCGGGACGTCCACGCCAAGTGGTCGCCGAAATCCTGAGCAAGGTGGAGGCTGGCGCCATCAAATCGATCGCCTGTTTCGGATTAGCTTATAAGCCCAACATCGATGACCTTCGTGAATCGCCAGCGATCGAAGTCGTCGAAAAGCTGTCCGAAGAACTCAGTCTTCGATATCCGGACGTGTCCCTCTGTGCGATCGAACCGTTTGCGGACGAGCTTCCCCGTGAGTTGGTCAATCGCGACGTCGCGCTGGTCGACATTGAAGTAGGCCTAGCCGCTGACTTGATAGTCTTGTTGGTGGACCACACACAGTTCAGAGACATCCCGCACGAGCGCATCACCACAAAGCAGCTAGTTGATACGCGGGGGATCTGGTCGCGAGAGCGCGCCCAATAGATCAGGGCAGTTCAGTCACCGGCAGCCGCTTGAAGCGCGTCACGGACGCGCGGCTGCCATCTTCGCTTGTGCAGTTCGAGGGTGGATGCATTCTCCACGTAGCGAAGCAAGACCGCGGTCGTCTTCCAGCCTCCGGCCTGCATAATCGCGAGCGAGTCAAAACCAGCGACCAGCATATCCTGCGCCGCGCCTACGCGCATTGAATGACCGGACAGGCCGCGCGCAGTCTCGATTTCTACACCAGCACTCCGCGCCGCACGCTTAATCAGCCGGCGTATTGAGCTGGTGTCCATGGCGCACTCGGATGGCCGCCCGAGATGAAGCCCACGAAAGAGCGGCCCCTCCTCAATCTTTGATAACTTAAGCCAACGCTGCAGCGTCTTTGACGTCTGCGTCGACAGCCAGGCTGTACGCCCGTCGCCGGCCTGGTCGCACTTTGACCGGGTGATCAGGACGCTCCACTGCCCGCCTGCTCCGGGACGCAGGTGCTCAAGACGCATGGCGGCAAGCTCAGCGCTGCGGCAGAGCGTGTCGTAACCGATCGCGATAAGGGCAGCGTCCCGCGCGCCCGCGAGCGTCTTCGGCTGCTTATCCAAAATCTGTCTGAGCAGGTCGGCGGTCAGCCCTTTAGACTGTACTGGCCGGCGTGGCTTGCGTTTAGCGGCGCGGCGAAGCGCGAGCCGCACCGCGCTTGCGCCAGTTGGGCTCGGCACATCAGACATCGCGTGCGCGAAGGCGATCGAAGCCAGACGTCGACGCAAGGTCGCTGGTGAAACGGCATCGACTTCAGCGTCGATGAAGGCGGCGACAACATCCGGCTTGGCGGGAAGCCACTCCTCCCCCTCGTTCGCGCACCATGCTTGGAAGGCTCTGAGATCGGTGAGATAGCCGCGCAGCGTTGTGTCCGCATACGCGCCTTTGCAGCGCGCGAACATCGCTTCCAGCGCCGCTGCTGGAGTAGCGCGGCCGCCACCAGGAGAGCGCGCCTGCTTCATCTGCACTTCAACACTTCGCGCAATTCGTCGGCGCCGCCCTTGATCAGCACCCAGGCCATTTCCTCGCAGTCCTGCGGCTCTTGAATCCTGAGGCCCATCTCAATCTTAGCAAGTGCGCCCTGCCCGCTGGTTGCGCGCATCTGAGCGATCTGCTGGGCGGAGCGCTCTAATTTCCTCTCGGCAGCGTTGAGCTTGCGCGTTAGCGCGCGGAGCTCGCGCGCTTCCGGCAAGCCGCTTCGGAGAGCGCGCGTCAGACCCAGATGTTTGCAGCGCTTGAAGAGCTGGGTTTCTAACCGCTGCCAGCGCAGTGCGAGTGCGTCCACCTCCGCCCTCCCACACAGCCATTTCGAGACCGCTCTAGTAACCGGGTCGAGAGCGGGCGCATCCGAGGCGGCCGACAAACCCGGAAGGGCGGCCGCGCCCAACATTAGGCTTCGTCGTGATACCTTCATCCCAGCCCTCAAACCGTCTATTAAGAGGATTACGGCTAGAACTTAGTGGATTTCGCTGACTTCGTCAACGATTTCCGCTCAGTATTTAGAGAATTTCACCGACTATGCCCACGCCCGCGCAAATTAGAATGGCCAGAGCGGCTCTTGGATTAAGCGTCCGAGAGTTAGCCGATGCCAGCTCCGTCGCGGAATCCACCATCCTCCGCTTCGAGACCGGCAAAGGCGGCATGCAAACAGGCACTCTCTCTAAGATTAGAGAAACCCTTGAACATGCCGGCATCGTATTCCTTGAGGCGGACGATCGTTATGGGCCGGGCGTCAGGTTGAAAAACAGGACATAGAGCCTGGCTCTGAGGGTCCTTGCCAGCCAACTCGTGATCGCAGGAGTGCTGAAATGTCTGAAGCGTGGACTGTCCGGGACGCACGAGCGCAATTGTCAGAACTGCTGCGCCGCGCACGCGCGGGCGAGCCTCAGCGTATCGGCCTCGCCGATGATGCATGCCTGTTGGTGTCCGCAAAGGACTGGGAGGCGCGTCACCCGTCCGCCCTCGGGGTTTGGCTTGTAGAAAGCGCCCCGCGCGGAGCCGAGTGCGAAGCGCCGTCTCGAAGGACCAGACAGGGGGATCCGTTCAAAGACGAAGGCGATGCCGCCAGCAAGCGATAAACAGCTGCCGCAAATCGCGGATCAACTCTTTCGTCGCGAGACTAAGCCTCGATTTGTTTCACGCCAGCGCCAGGCGACGCCAGCGAATGCACCCCGCGTGCGATCCAAGCGCTGATCTCGGTACGGGTCCACGCAACGCCCTCCCCGCCAAAAGCTTGACAAGATTCTTCCCGCGGAGACCGGCAAAGGCGGCATGCAAACAGGCACGCTCTCTAAGATTAGAGAAACCTTAGGGGCCGCCGACATTTATTTTCCTGGAGGGCGGTGGCCTGCGTGATCGAGACGCAAACGGTGCGTGCCCGCTGGCTCTCAAGCTAAGATGGATTTCATGGCAACATCTATGGATTTGGCAGGCAACGGTCCAAAGACGCCACAAGACTTGCGCCAACTGCACCTGTTCAACGGCGTCGCCGATGAAGTGCTTGAGGAGGTGTTTTCCCTCCTGCGTCGGACTAAGTTCAAGAACCGGGCTACGAGCATCTTCGAGCGCGACTTTCATGCGCGCGTCGCATTTGTATGGAGTGGCGAGTATCGCGTCGGCGTAACCACGCCCCACGGCGAGACTGTCACCATGTATGGGGTCAAGCCGCGCGAGGCGTTCGGGTTCGCCGTCGCCCTGGCTGGACACAGCTTCGGCGACGCGCACCGGCTCTTCGTGGATCGCGGCGGCGTGATCGTCGACATACCGACTGATTACTTCCTTTCTCTCTCCGATAAGTCGGCGGCATTCGCAAAGAACCTGACGCGCACGCTGGTGACACACGCGCTGAACTACGGCGCCCGGGCCTACGAACTCGCCGCAGGCAACGCGCGCAATCGGCTGCTGGCGGAACTCATTCGCCACGCCCACCTCGTCCCGGGCGGCGACCGTCGCCGGCTTAATCCTTCGCCCACGCAAGCTTCGCTAGCCGCCCTCATTGGCGCCACGCGCGAGGCTGTCTCGCGTCAGCTTCACGCCCTGAAAGAAGAGGGTGTGATCGAGTTGGATCGGGGCAAGATCACAATCGTCAGCTTGGGCACGCTTCAAAAAATGGATGAGCGGGCGATGGGCAGACGGCTCTAGCCCTGGGTCGCCTGGAGCGCGGGTCCCAACTCGTCAGGGCGACGGGAGTGACTGACTTACCGTCAAGTTCGTGTCGAGCATCATTTCCAGCACGCCTTCGACGTTGCGGTCAGCGCGGTCAGCGCGCCAATATCCATGCTCAAGCGGCGCGCGATTCACGAACGAACTGGATCGCGGTTGAGGACTTCACCTTTGATCTCGCTTGATTTGATGACGCCTTGAGTGAGCGTCGTCAGCAGCGCTTCGGATCGGAGAGACCGCGCGCGGTCTCAACTTCGACTCCAGCTCCGCGCCACCGGTTTAATCAGCTGGCGGATTGAGCTGGTATCCATGGCGCTCTCGGATGGCCGCCCGAGATAAAGCCCACGAAAGAGCGGCCCCTCCTCTATCTTTGCCAGATCAAGCCAATGCTGCGGCGCCTTGGAAGCCTCCGGCGAGAGCCATGCTACGCGACCGTCGCCAGCCTGGTCGCACTTCGACTTTGCTCCATTGCCAATCACTCAAGGAGCCGGGTCGGATCTCGCCTCAGCACTCGATTGGAGCGCGCAGGCTCCATGCAATGCGCGACTTCTGCAGCGTTGATCGATACCGCGATCCACGGCGTACTACCCTCGCTAACCGCATTGGCTTGCAGCCTAGAATAGCAGTGCTAAGGTTGGAAGATTGGGTAATTCCCGTCGGGCTGCATTGGGGGTGGCGTCGGGGTGGGCTACGATATTTTTTTCAGCTATGCCCGGCTCTCAAATGGAGATGCCGACGATGAGCGCGGCGTTGTCACCCGCCTCGTCGAGACGCTGCGCAATGAACTGGCTCAGGCCTACGCGTCGCACCGGCCGGCCGAGGTTTACTACGACGTCGACAGTCTGGAAGCAGGCGACCTCGATGACCGTCTCGTCACTGCCGTTCGGTCCTCGCAATTGTTTGTGCTCTTGCTCTCGCGCCGCTACCTTCATTCCAGATGGTGCATGCGCGAACTGCAAGTGTTTATCGAGCAGTGGGGTGAGGCGGAAGCTGCGAACCGCATCTTCATTCTCGACAATATTCCTCACGGGGGCTTCAACGGCTATCTGACCGAATTGCCGACGACGGTGTCGGCACAGCTCATCGATTTCATCGGCCGGCAGGCCAAAATCCCCTCTCTTGTTCGGGTCGCAGGCCGCCGACGCGCACTCACCGGCGCCTCAATGGAAAGCTGCAATCCGCGCGATTTCTTCACCTTGGTCGTCCGCCTTTCAGAACAACTCGCTAACCGCCTCCAAAGCAACCAGCATTCAAAGATCTCGGGGCAGCCCCCGCGACTTCGAACTACGCCGCCACCGCCCGAGCCTCCGTTGTCGCAGGACACCATCAAGGTGATGCTCGGTGACGCCAGCGAGAACGCCCGTTTCGAGCGGGACAGACTGCGCGTACATCTGTCCCACCGACGAGATGTCTCCGTGCTCCCCAGCGAACCGAACGGGCTATTATACGACCTCGGAAATCATGAGATCGCGCAGCGTCGATCCTCTGAGCTCATTGGCCAGTCTAAATTGTTTGTACAACTCTTGGGCGCGGGCGCCGATGAAGGCGACGCTCCCACGGCTGCGTTTACTTTAGCGCAACTCGATGAAGCCCAACGACGCGGACTAACGACTCTCATCTGGGCGTCAAAGGACACGGCGGATGAAGATTTTGCTCCGCATGAACGCGAAATCCTCAAGCGCGGCGGCGTAGAACGGGTGACAACTCGTGAGTTTCGCGACCTGGTCAACAGCAAAATTCAAAGCATCGCGGAAGCTAGCAAAAGGGTCGATAACCCAATCAAAGGCAACAACACACTGCTCTTTTTCAATGCCATCGGCGCTGATCGCGAGCTCGCGCAGGAGGCGATCGAGGCCTCCGGTCGCGCTGATGCTTTTGACGCGTTCTTGATGCCGAAACCAGATGGCTTCGATAAACGTGAATACGACTCCCTGACCGAACAGCATTATGCTGAAGCTGATCGATCCTTCATCATCGGTGCGCAAGCATCTGCCGGTTGGCTGCCTCGCCAGGTACGATTCTATGTGCGCGCCCGTCGAAACGCTACGGGCTCCGCTCCGGCTCGTGTCATCAAGCCTCACGACCTCACCGCCAGCGACATCGGCTTTATGGGCAGATCTATCCAGTTTCACGACGCTGCAATGGATCGCAAGCAGACCGTACAACAGCTAGCAAAGCTTGTTAGTGAGGCGTGCGATGGCAGATAGCCCTTATCCCGGCCTGCGAGCATTCGAACAATCCGAGTCACATCTGTTCTTCGGACGCGAACAAGCTCTCAGCGACATGATCGAGAAGCTTCGTCGCCACAGATTTCTTGCGGTCACCGGACCTTCAGGCTGCGGCAAGTCTTCACTCATCAAGGCAGGACTGCTCGAAGAGCTGAACAGCGGCTTCTTAAGCGGAGAAGGCCCTTGGCGGACAGTGATGTTCAGGCCTGGCAACCGCCCACTAAGAGCAATGGCCGAGGCGCTTACCCAAAGCTACGGCGTCGGTCAGGACAGCCCCGAGCTGCTGGAAGCGCGACTTTCAACCCAAGAAAACGCCCTCGTGGGTTGGCTCGACTTTATCGGCGCTGAGGACGAGACGCTCTTCTTGGTCGTCGACCAGTTTGAGGAGATTTTTCGCTTTGAAGACACGGACACTAACGATGAGCGTTCCGAAGCGTCACAGCGAGAGGAAGTCGAGGAATTCGTCGATACGTTGCTACGAGCGACGGAATCGCAGGCGCGCAAAGTCTATGTCGTCATTACCATGCGCATCGACTTCCTCGGCGACTGCGCAACTGTGCCTGGATTGATTGAAGCCATCAACGATTCACACTTTCTAACGCCACGAATGACGCGACTGCAATGCGGCGAGGCTATTCGTGAACCCGCGCGGGTCTTTGGAGGAGAGGTCGACGACAAGCTCGTCACCGGCATGCTCAACGACCTTGCTTTGGTCGATGGCGTTGCGGGCTCGGCTGCATGGACAAACCCTGACTTGCTGCCCCTGCTTCAAAATGTACTCGCGCGCATGTGGCGCCAAGCGCAAGGCCGCCAAGGCGTCAAACTTACGATGGCTCACTACGATAACGTGGGTCGACTGTCCGGCGCGCTCAATGCGGCGTTGAATGGAATCTACAACGCCCTCAACCCGACTGAGAAAAAACTGGCCGAGCGTATATTCAAGTTTCTCGTTCAGCCGGAATCCACCCATCGTGCTCGGGATGTGCGACGCCCCGCCTCCGTTGCGGACATCGTGACAGCTACGGGCGCCGATATCGCGGCCGTTAGGCGTGTAGTCGACGAGTTTCGCGCCGAAGGCCGAAACTTTCTTATGCCTCCGCCCGCCACCCCCCTCAACGGCGCCACCATCATAGACATCAGCCATGAAAGTCTAATCCGGCAATGGGAACGCCTTCAAGAATGGGTCCGCGAGGAACAGCGCTCCGCCGAGATTTATCGTCAACTTGAGAACCATGCTCGCACCGCAGCAGACAATAGCGGGGATTTGTTGAGCGACCGCCAGCTCCACGTGTTCGAGCCGTGGTGGGAAGAAACAGAACCGACGGCGGCCTGGGCCGCCCGTTATGGATCCAGCCACGAGGAAGCTTTTGACTTTTACCGACAGAGCATCGCTAGGCGCAACGAACGGCGTGAAAATGAGCGCAAGGCTATAGAGGCCGAGATACTTAAGAAGCAGCGCTGGCGCGCGATGTTTAGACAGTTTGGTCTGTACATAGGAGCCACCGCGGCGGCGCTGGTGCTGGGCCTCGGATTTTTGCTCTACAGCCTAGACCGTCAATCCAAGATCTCACGCAGCATCGCGGCGGCTGATCGGGCCACGCAATTGGTCCACGATGGTTTGCCATTTGAAGCGCTGGAGATCATTCAAGAAGTGCTGCCGCGTTCGCTCGGCGGCGAGCATTTCCTTTGGCCGTATGAACCTCGCGCGGAAGCAGCACTTTATCTCACTCTGGACGCTCTTCGTTCCCAATGGGTTTTGCCAGGGCACCGCGGCGCAATAAACGCGGCAGACGTCGCCGAGCGCGAACGCGTCATGGCCACGGCCTCCGCAGACGGTTTTGCTCGCTTGTGGAACCTCGGCACTTCGGAACGGATGGGCGCCTGGGCGCACCCAAACCTCGTCGAAGTCGTAGACATAGCGGTCTCTGACGCTCCAATTGGCGACAATCATTGGCTCGCGTCCACCGATGCCGCGGGCGTTGCCCGCCTATGGTCTATTGCTAGCAGAACACCGTTGGCTGTCCTCAGCAGTCCATCCGCGCGCGCGGCGACATTTTCGCCCGATAGCGCTCGCCTTTACGTGCTTCGAGACGACGGTTCTGTCGATGTCTACAGCACCACCGCCATAGCCGAAAACCCACGGATTACCGCCCCAGTCGAAACGCTGAGATTCAGACGGCTCGGCGCCGTTGTTCAAGCGGGCGAGAACGAGTACCCGCCATCCTGGCGCATCGCGGTAGCACCGGACGTCGACGCCAGCGCCGGCGTGCAGAGCGAAACACTCTTCGTCTCCGGCCCCAATACTGGTGCAATCGCCATGCGCATAGCGATCGAACCAAAACCAACTGTCTTGCGTGAGTTGCGATTGCGTGGCGGGCATGGGCCGGCCGATATCAGCCCCGATGGTTCGATGGCAGCGGTCGTCGATCCTGAGGGCATCCAGATTTGGGATTTGCGTGGGCCGCGCGCGCGCTACATTACGCCACCAGGCCGTGTAACAGCTCTCTCCTTCTCTGTAGACAATGCTCAGCTACTCATCGCCGGCGAGCGAAGCCTACAGGCGCTAACGCTTGCGAACGACACACTCAGTCCTATCGTCACACCCGCCAATATCGCCAATCTTCGCACCCTCACAACAACTGCTGCGGGTCCAAGCGGGTCCAGATGGAACGTCGTCATTGGAGAGCAAGAACGCGGCGTCATCGGCGTATACAGGCCTGAGTCGAGCTCCCGCATTCTAGCCGGCCTTAGCAACGAACAAATTACTGCAACGGCCATAAGTGGGAATGGGCAATTCGTGGCGTTGGCTGTTCGCGGTCGCGGCGTTTCGCGATCCAGCGAGATACGCGTGATCAACACCGAGAGCGGAGACGTCGTTCGCAGACTGCCCGGACATGCAGGCGGATGGCGGATCAGCGAGTTCAGCCGGAACGGGACGCTCGTTTACTCAGTTAGACCCGATAATAGAGTCCTGATCGCTCGGGCATCGGACGGTGTTGGTGTCGACTTCGATCCCGGCGGCGATGTGTTGGGGATCGCAGAGGGCACAGACAATGGCATACTTGTCGCGTCTCGCACTTCTGGCTCGACGGCGCCGGAAGTTCGCTTGGCTGCGTACAGTCGTTATGGCGCCCTACTCTCTCAATCGACCTTCGACGGAGATTTCAGAGGCCTTTGGACATCTTCCAACGGCGAGTACTTCTTGCTCGCAGTCGATGGCCAAAACGACTCTGTATTCGGCGCAACACGCGGTCTGCGCGCGCTCAACAACGGACGATTCCAAATTGGCGAGCCTCTTCTCACCGATCCCTTTTCCTCAGGGAGCCGATGGGGATTGGCTCTGACGGCAGGAAGCACCAGGACCCCAATCGTACTCGACTTATTCCGCGACATTCGAAGCGAGCTCCCTGGCGGGCCAGCGTCATCGCTGTTTGTGTCTCCTAGCGACCAACGCATTGCAGTGACCCAGCCTACGCGGGTGCGTGTATTTCAAGCGGATGCTAACGGCGGCCTCTCAGCTATTTATGAGCCCGAGTTGACCGAGCCACAGCTCCATGGGCAGTTCGGATCGGACTCAAATCATTTCGTCACTGTAGGGATCCGCGGCGCGATTACGCGTTTCAGCGTGGACGGCAGAACGTCTAGCGTAGTGCGTGATAACCTGTCGGAAGCACGCCTATCGCCGGGTTTCCTATTCGACAGCAATTTGACCTACGGGGCTTTCCTCGACGATCAGCGTTTACGAGTGTTTGAACTCACGCGAGGCCGAAGCTTTAGCGACATCGGTGGCGTCTGCGCCGGGACTCTGACTGAGCTTCGCATGGAACGACGTACGCCTGATGCCGTGGTGATCGATTGTGGAGACAACGAGCTTCCGTTCGTACAAAGCTGGGATTTGGGGACGCGAAGCATCATTGGGACCACGCCCTGGGCGTCGGCAACGCCAGGCGCCAGGGTATTTGCTGACAACGGGAATGTGTTGGTCGGAAGTGCGGCATTGGTGATGGCGCGCCAAGATCATGCGCTCACGCCGCGCTATGACTTGCCCAGAGATGCGCCACGAAATGGCGAAGTCTCTCACTTGGCGGTTAGCGACGATGGTAGCCTTGTCGCTTCCTATGGCGAGGATCAATATTTGCGCATCTGGGGGGCAGACCAATCCGAGATTGCCGCAGCCTCGATCGGCGCTAGCCAGATCCGCTTCCTTCGCTTTGCCTCCGAAAATCGCATCGTGATGGCAACCGGTGATGGTTACATTCGCGTGTGGTCGGTCGAAGGCGGTAGTCTCACGGAGACCGGGGTCGCGCGTCAAACCAACCTCCACGTCGCAAACCTTTCACCTGATGGAACGGCTATCGCGACAGGCAGTACAAGCGGGGAAATCTGCGTCTGGCAGTTAAGGCAGCTCGGCCGCCCCGCGAACGAGACGCTTGATGCTTGCAACACAAACGAACGTTTTTCGCTAGCGGATGGACAGCCTGTAGAGGTGATCGGCTTCACGTTCGACAATGAAGTCGTCGCAGTGGGACAGCAGGGCGGCATCGCGACAAGCACCGCAAACACCATAGCGCGCCAAGCTGGCGCGATTGACAATGTCGTCATCGGCGGCGCAGTGAATCCGAGCGACGGAAGCGTCCTTCTTTCCCGCCTCGACGGCACGACACTGGCTACGCCCAACGACGGCGCCGAAATCCGAATCCCCTCCCCGCTAAGCCGAACGCCGGGACCGCGGTTCGTCGCGGGCGGACGCATGGTGCTTGCCCCAATGTCGGACGGCACAGTCCAGCTGTTGGAGAGCAGCGGCGGTGGTCTGGTGGCCGTACTCGGACGCCGTGGGAATGTGCCGCGTGTAGTCCACGAAGCGCGCGGAGATCACGTCATTCTCATTTACGACGATGACGTGATCGTGGAACGCGTCGGAGGCATCCAGCTTGATAGCGCGCCGAGCGGCCGCTTCCTCGTAGGTCCGAGCCTTCGCGATGAACTGATCCGCTATGTGGGCGCCAGCTCCCGTTAGCAAAAACGGCTGGCCCGAGACTAACTCGCGCTGCGGGGTGCACCAAACGCAGCCGCTAGCGAAGTAGCTTCGCTTTAGGGACCGCGGTGCGATAAATCTGCACTCGATCGTTGTGGGTTTGAGGTTTTAAAAAACGCCACTACAGCGGGCAAACCTGGGTAGCGTTCATCCAATGAGACCGCCAATCGATGGGCTTCATCAAACGCAGACACCTCATCATCTTTTCGACCAACCGCCAATTGCTGCAGCATGGCCTTTCGACGGCGTGGATTGACCGTGTTCTGAGTCTCAGAAACTAATAGCCGTCGACAGCCGATTATGAACTCGGACGCGCTGTGATCGCCGCTTGGATCTGTCCGCATCTGCTCCATCTGGCAGCAGGCAAATACCAATGCGTCGAGGATGGGCGGACGAATGCCCCGAAACGCATGCGTCCGATCCGTTCCGATTTTGTCGTGCGCTTCGTTCGGGAAGAAGAGCCGCCCCCTGTCCGCAAGCGCCGATAGCTGGCACGAAACTTCCGTCAATTTGATTTCAAAGCTCGCTGGCTCGTAAATGCTCCTGCTCCGCGCAAGGCCGCTGGCGCGCGATAAGACATCAAGCGCTTCGCTCGACCAGCGCACCACGTCGGCGTCGAGTCCAGCCTTGAGCGCTTCATACTGCACCGCCGCCTGGCGCGCTGCATTCCGCCAACTCACCAGCGCAGAAATCACCGCCAAGCCGGCGGAGACCACCGCAACAATAGTTTCTGTGTCCCAATCCATGAGCCTACAAGACCTCCGCAGCCCAACTTTTTAACGCGCGCCTTCAGATCTGCCCAGCATTGCCGCTTCACAGGCGGCGACGTGAACGTGCTGCCCTTCGATTCCCAAACGAGTATCGAGGCCTTCACCACTCTCCAAATGCAGCCTCCAGCGCTAGCTTGGATGGCGACAGCGAAAAGAGCTACAGAAAGCAACGTCCACGCGAAGGCCCCGGCGTCCTCTTCCCGGGACGCTTCCATGCCGGTTACGCGCCAGATCACGCACGCTCACCGCTGCCCAAGCAAAGCTACGCGCCGCTAAAAGTTCACGATCTCGCAGGGCGTCGGCTGGGCTTGCACGCGGAACCGGTATTGCTCGCCGGCAGGCACGCGGACGTGAAGCGCATCGCCGCTCGCTAACGTGTAGCGGATCACGAAATCGACCGGGCGCCTGCACGGGCGCATCGAAGTTCTAAAGGTCGCGCAATGCACGCTACCTGGCCCCGTCTCCATCGAGACCATGCCGCTCTGGTTTATCGTCGCGCTCGCGCGCGCGGCGCCCGCTGCGACCGCGGCGTCGTAGTCAGCCGCGCTGATCTGCGGACACGCAATGGCAGGCGCATTGGGCGGGGCGTAACTTGGCCCACACGCTACCAGTGCGGCAGCGAGCGACAGTAGTCCAAACCTTGCACGCTTCATGGCCCCTGCTCCGTTGAAGCCCATCTTCATCGCTCTCGCATTCTGGCGCCGGTTCTGAGCTATTGGCCAGTCACCACGTTGATGTCAGCCAACGGCGCCCCTTCAAAAACAATGTGCACGACACTGGTTTGCCCGGACGCCGGCGCGAAATAATAGACCGGATGCGCAGTCACCGCCGCGGACACGGGCAGCGTTCCGATCGATCGGGATCGAGCATCGCGCGGCTGCCATGGGCCACGGCCCCCTCTACGTCCAAGGTTACGACTGGCGATGTCGCTCAATAACTGACCCTCGCGTGAGGCGCCGATAGCCGGCCCGATCTCGCCGGTTCTGGTCATTCCTGTGAACAGGCATGGGGTAGAGGATGCCGATTGGCGCGTTATCGCATGAACCTGTTTCGGGGCGGGGGTCATCGGAGGGCGCCGATTCATAATCGCAGAGAGCGACGAACTAGGCCATCGTGGCGCAAGGCGGGCGTCGCACAACACAATGTCTCTAGCGCTCAATGCTGATCGATCTAACGCTCAAAGCAAAATCGCCATCGACACTATCGGCAATGATGAAGCCAAGCTCGGTGACCTCCCCTGGCAAAATCGCGCTGGCCGGGACGGTGCGGCCGAAAACGCTTGGGACGAAATCGCTAATGGCTACGCGCACATTCGACCACTCCCCCTCTGGGCTCATCGGGATAGCCGCCTGATACGAAACGTACCTACCTCCAAAACGGGCGTTTGTGCGCGCGATCAGCTGATAGGCGCGGCCATCAGATCTTATCGAAAGAATAAAGGCCCGCGTACCTTCCAGCGCACCGGGCTCCATTTCGCGGCGAACCGAAGAAAACCCACCGCCGTTCGTGTTAATCGACCCAGTGAAGACCAGTTGGTCTTCCTCGACAACGCTTCCGCCCAGAGAGCGCCCACCCATGACATCGTCATTGACGGCTCGCCAGGCGCGCGCCTCAGCTGGCGATTCAAAAGAAATCAGTGGTGCGATGGCTGTTTCTTGTGGCGTAGCTGAGCTGGTCATTGCTGGACCAGCATAGATTAACGCAGTGAGTAACGCGATGATACGTACAGCCATGACAGGAAGTACGCTCGCCGATCGCTAACGGATCGAAGCTGCCGTCCACCGCCATATCGTGACGGACGGCAGCGCCGCTAAAGACCTGCCGCTCCCGCCTGCCCGCCCCATCTGGCGGGAGATCGCCGAAGGCTGCAGCTCACAACCCCAGGGTCACCGCTCCAAAAAAATTGTTGGCGGGGCCGTCGATGCACGCCCCCGCCAACTACACTGCCGTCTAGCTTAGGTCAGAAGTTAAACCGCACACCGACTTCAAACGCCGACGCCCTGTTCTCAACGTCAAGCGAAGCCGGGAACAGATCAACGGACGTCTCCACGTCCTCGGTGGCGCGATAACGGTATTGAGCGAACACAGATGTGCTGTCATTGACCGCATAGGAACCGCCGGCGATCAGCTGGTACGCGAACACGGTATCGTCATCATCCACGATGCCAACGCCTGAGGGCGAGTAATCGACATTCACAAAGCCTACGCCAACGCCGCCGCCAACATACGGCGTAAACGCGCCATACTCGGCAAAGTCATAGTATACGTTGGCCATCAAGAACGTTGTGTCGACCGAGCCTCGACCGTCGGCTACAACAGCGCCAACGGTTGCGCCCTGTAGCGGGGCGCCGCTGATCAAGACGCCTACATCCTCATTATCGAGCGGAATGCCTGCCGCCTGCACATTGCGGTGCGTGTCGACGTCGTTGCTCTGATACGCAAATTCTATTTCGCCACGCAGGCCGTTGTTGAAGCGTCTGCCTAGCGCCGCGCTCACGGTGTAACCGGTGTCGAATTCGGTGGTCCAGCCGACGCCAGTTCCCGCTGGAAGCGGCGTATTGTTCGGGATTGTCGTGCCTGTGCCGGTCAGAAAGTCGCTACTGAACGATCCGCTGTTGTCGGAGTCATTCAAGAAGACGCCGCCGACGCTAACCGAGCCATAATAGTCCTGCGCCGCTGCAGGTGTGGCCATGAGCACAACCGCGACCACGGCTAGCTGAATGGCTGAAGGTAATTTTGACATCTCTCATTCCCCTTCTGGGCGAGCGGACACTCAGCCCTGCTAGGCGCGTTACGGTGGATGTGACTTGTCGGATCACGACCAGCGCGTCGCGCGGGGCAAGCGAGTTTGGTTTCCGGAAACACACCGACTGGACCGGGGCTCGATGACAACAGGCAGCTTAGGGCCAACGTGCGCCGTAGCGTACAAAATCACGAATGGCTTGGTCGCTGAATTGGTGACGCCCGCTTCGGCAGCTGGCGACCGGCCTAAGTTCGCTGGGACCTGAACCGGTCGACGCAACACTTTAGTCTCTTTGAGAAGACTGGAGTGAGAGCCCATGAAGCAACGCCGCCGCATCTATTATTCACCCGCGCAACGGGCGGAGATTTGGGATCTGGCGACTTTCAGGGGGGCTTGAATGGGTGTTGCAAGCAGCGCTGAGCGCGGTCGCGCAGCATTCTGCTGAAGCGGAAGCGGTTCTGACTGCCAGCACGTTCTTCCATCTCAGGGCGCGCCGACTCGGCTGCAGAAGGCACGGCCGTCGAACACAGTTCGGGCGAGCACCCTGGTGCGGCAATGCGCCTTCGAGCCGCGGTGTCGCCAGCGCCTATCTCATAGCCTGATAGGCCCCTCTGGCGCGCAGGGGCACGCTGCGGCTGACCTGTCGCTGCGCCATCCGCAACACCAAGGAGCGAGTCGTGTCCCCCCGTGCTGATGAAGTCGAACTTAGGTCGCATCGCAGCCCTGCCGATTGGTCCGACCACATTGCGCTAATGCTTACGCGTGTCTTGCGCTTCTTCGCCGACGCTTTCTTCAGGAAGCGATACGGTCATCGCGCTGTGATCTTGGAAACCGTAGCCGCTGTGCCCGGCATGGTCGGCGGGATGCTGAACCACCTAAAAAGTCTGCGCCGCATGCAAGACGACAGGGGTTGGATCAAAACGCTTCTCGACGAGGCTGAGAACGAGCGCATGCACCTGATGACATTCATCGCTGTCGCCCAACCGAACGCATTCGAACGAGCGCTCGTGCTGCTGGCGCAAGGCTTATTCTTCAATGCCTTCTTCGTGCTCTATCTTTTTGCGCCGCGAACTGCACATCGATTGGTCGGCTACTTCGAAGAAGAAGCGGTCGTGAGTTACACCGCTTACCTCGCAGAAATTGATTGCGGCCGCGTAGACAACCCTCCTGCACCTGCGATTGCCATCCGCTACTGGGACCTAGCTGCGGATGCGCGCCTTCGTGATGTTATCTTGGCCGTACGCACCGACGAAGTTGGGCATCGCGACGTCAACCACCAGTTTGCCGACCAATTGTCGGCGCCGCGCCGGGCACGCCGCGGCGATTGCAACGGCTCAACGGGCAGCCATTTGGGTGGAGCGCAGGCATGACCACCGCCGAGCCCAGTTGGGACGTTGGATCGCAGGCTCTAGCGGGGCCATCACGCCTTGGCTTGGCTTCCAACTGGCCTGATTGGGTTTGGGCTTCGCTACGCACCGACCACGCGGGCGAGACCGGTGCGGTATGGATTTATAGAGGTGTGCTCGCCACTACGCGTGATGATGAGACCCGGGCGTTCGCGCGCGCCCACATCGAGACAGAAAGCCGTCACCTTCGCGAAGTAAGCGCAATCCTGCCACGCGCAATGCGATCGCGGTTGGTGTGGTTGTGGCGTATCCTAGGATGGGTGACCGGCGTAATCCCTGGACTACTTGGCCGAGATGCGGTGTTCGCCACCATCGAGGCGGTAGAGACGTTCGTGGATCAACACTATCAGGAGCAAATAGACCGGCTTCGGGCAGAGGCTGGCGACGCTGCTCTGCTGTCGCTGCTTGATGGCTGGCGCAATGACGAGGTGGCGCATCGGGACGACGCAGCCCACCGACAGAAAAACGCACCGGGGTTTGCGCTAGCTGTTTGGACAAGACTGGTGCGAGCAGGCTCGGCCGTCGCAGTAAAAGTCGCGCGTCACGTCTAGGAACCCTCGACCGCCATCAAGCACCGGCTCGCGTGAACGCTGGCGCGCTGCAAGATCATTTGGAGTTGAAGTAGCGATGCCCGCACGTGAACGACCGCCGTTAGCAGCTTCAAGCCTCGGTTATCTCGGTCTCATCCCATTTATTGCGCTCGCAGCACTCGTGTGCCTCGCGCCAGAACCCATGCGCGCTTCCGCGTCTTACGGCTTGCTAGCTTATGGCGCCACAATCCTATCTTTCCTTGGCGGCATTCATTGGGGGTTGGCGATTGCGTCACCGTCACTGACGCCCCGATCGCGTGCGCTCCATCTAGGCTTAGGCGTCGTGCCGCAATTACTCGGCTGGGCCGCATTGTTGGCCCCGTCTCCGTTAGGACATGTGCTTACTGCAGCAGGCTTGCTGGTGATCTTGGGGGCTGACTCCATCGCAGCACGCTCCGGTCTGGCGCCAGCATGGTTTACGCAATTGCGATGGCCGCTTTCATGTGCTGGCGCCACCGCCTTGATCGTGGCCGCGCTTCGCTGCTGACTGCAGCAACACGTTCGCGCGGACTATTGGAAGGCCAAGCGGCTAAGCCGGAAGATCACGCTCAAGATGGCGAACGGAAAGCAGGATGGGCGCGGATGGCTCCGCGCCCGTTTGTCGGATCAAAACCGGTCCGACAAGTGGGCGAACATTGCCACAACGCTCATTGTCGCCCCCAATGGCTATCGGGCCAAGATGATGATCAAGCGATCTGCATGCCAGCGAGAATACGAGTGAGAAACTCACTCATGCTCACCATCACGGCGACGACCTGAATTCGATTGAAATACCCTGGGAGTGACTGTCGCTGCGGTGTAAGTGGCGACAGTAATCGCTGCAGCGCCGATCAAGACAACGTGCCCAAAAACGCTCGCCGCCACCACTGTGTAGCTTCCGAGCGCCACGCACGAAGCCACCGCCCACATAAGCCCAAGAGCCTGCAGAACGTAGTGCCTCGTCGAGATATCAGGAATATGGCGGAGTGGACTCACTTCAGCGTTGAAGATGAAATTCCAGGCGAACACGATCATTCGTCTCATATGCATACGCGCATAATGTTGCGCCCCTCTTCTTCGACTGCGTGATCCATCAATCACAACTCGTTTGCAGCAGTCCAAAGAACTGTAGCCTGCCCGAGCTTTGAGGTTACGCCTTTGGGCCGCAATCGGATCAAAAGCAGTTCAGACAAGCTCCTCCGCCCAGTCAAAGCACAGCGATCGTCCTACTTTCTCGCTACGTCACTCCCGCACAAGGAGCCACAGGGGCTCGAGCTAGCGAAACAGGCGCTGCAGTCGCGGCCTGATCTTTAAGAAGCCGAGATAGAGGCGCTCAAGCGCCCAAAGCAACGCCGGGATTCGGGCTAGCTCTCCAAACGGCCGCAAGATCGGAATTGCACGCCACATCGCGGCGAAAGCCGCGCCCCCAGAAACGATGGGCTTGCCTCTTTCCTGCGCATGGAAGCGGGCGAGCATTTGCGCACGATCGATGGGACACACTGATTCAGACTGGCTGATGTCCTCAAAATGGATGAAAGCGCCCCGGTCGAGCCGCCGAAACAAGGCGATCTCCCGCGTGCAAAGCGGACAGCCGCCATCGAACCAGACTGTGAGCTCTGACCTTTCCATAAAATGCCCCGCGTCCGCAGAAGGCTGATCGCGAGTCTCCGTCGTACTTAAGTGCATGAAACAGCCTTCTATCGCCATAGTGGGCGCAGGCGTCGCTGGTCTTGCCTGCGCACGACACCTCACCGAGGCTCACCTTGATGTACGCCTATTCGACAAAGGCAGATCGCCCGGCGGACGTCTCGCCACGCGGCGCACTAAGACACCTATCGGGGAAGTGTCGTTTGACCACGGCGCGCAATACATCTCAGTGCGAGATTCGGCCTTTGCTCGAGTGATGGAAGATTTCGCACCGACGGGCGCGGCAGCGCTCTGGGAGTTCGATGATGGCATGACTGATCCAGCCCGGACGCAACTGCAGCGTTGGGTAGGCACGCCTGGGATGAGCGCACTCGCGCGCCATATGGCCGGGGGGCTCGCCATTAAGACATCGGTGCTTGTCACCCGCGTTCGCAATAAGGGCGACGGGTGGCGCCTTGATATGGACAGCCCAGATCAAGATCAGTCCGCGAGCGAGGGCCCATTTGACGCCCTCGTGCTGGCTCTACCCGCCGAGCAGGCTGCGCCGCTACTGGCGCCGGTCGCGGCGGCATTAGCTGTCGAAGCGACAGCGGCGAGGACAGCACCCTGCTGGGCGGGACTTTTCGCGTTTGACCGGCGTTTCAACACGCCCTTCGAGGCACGCCGCTTTGGCGCCGACGAAGCTCTCGCGTGGGTGGTGCGCGAAACAGGCAAGCCGGGGCGAACCGGATCCGAGGCATGGGTCGTTCATGCAAGCTCTGCATGGTCACGCGCGAACCTCGATCTGACACCGCAGCAAGCGGCAGACGCACTCTTCAGCGCGTTTCGAGTTGTGGTTCCTGAAGCGCCTCAGCCGATATGGCTGCAGGCCCATCGTTGGCGCTACGCTTTCGTAGAAACACCCGCGTCTTCGCCATTCGCCTGGGATGACGACCTGCGTCTTGGTTTGTGCGGCGATTGGCGCATCGGCGCCCGTGTCGAGGCGGCATGGCGCTCAGGTGATAGGCTCGGCGCAGCAATGCGGAGTGCGTTCGGCTAAAGCGCAAGTAAGTGAGCGACGCTGAAACGGCTTCTTCGCTTCGCCTAGACGAACCCACGGCATAAGCGCTGATCCGCGGTGCGCTAGTCCACGTAACCACCAGTGTTGCGGCCTTGCCCTTGGGCTGGCAACCATCAGGAGCCCCTGGCATCGCTCTCCCCACCCCGCGCCAGGGGCTCCAATTTTCAAAAGTGACACGGACAAAATGACAACACTGCTGATCATTGGCGCCAGCAGCGGGATTGGGCTTGCGACAACCAAATTAGCGCTGCAGCGCGATCACTCGGTTATCGCGTTTTCGCGATCGGCCGATAGCATTCCACTTCAGCACGACAAACTCCGCAAAGTTGTCGGCGACGCGCGCAAATCCGATGACGTGCGGCGCGCCATCAGCGGCGCTGACGTCGTCGTCCAAGCACTCGGCGTTCCAGCAAACGCGCGCATGTTGACCGGTCCGATCGACTTGTTTTCCAGCGCCACCGCAACGCTTCTGCCTTTGATGAAAGAAGCCGGGATCCGGCGCTTAATCAGCGTGACAGGTTTTGGCGCCGGCGAAAGCAGATCTGCGATAACACCGCTGCAACGGCTGGGATTCGATCTCGTTTTTGGCCGCGCCTATGCCGACAAAGATATCCAGGAAAAATCGATCGTCCAGAGCGGGCTTGACTGGACCATCGTTCGGCCAGGCGTCCTCACCAAAGGTCGCAGAACCGGGCGCTATCAGATATTGACCCGGCCACAGGACTGGAGAAATGGCCTCATCTCACGCTCTAATGTTGCAGACTTCATAGTCAGGCAGCTGACTGAAGACACCTACCTCCGCCAAGCGCCTGTGCTTGTAAATTAAGACCGGGAACGAGCTGAGGTTGAGCAGCTAACGACAGGCGATCTAATTCTCTAGCGGAACAGTCACCTGACCAACGGCGCGCCGCGCAAGAATGCGTTGCAGCGTCCTCCGATGCATATTGAGGCGCCGTGATGTCGCGCTAATGTTACCGCCGCAATCATTGTATACGCGCTCAATGTGCAGCCATCTTGCGTCCGCTGGAGAAATCGCTTTCACGGGCGGCTGCGGCAACGATCCGGGCGCAGCCAACAGAGCCTGAGCCACCTCATCTGCATCCGCCGGTTTAGAGAGACAATCAAACGCGCCGGAACGAATTGCGGCGACAGTGCACGGCAGATTTCCGTAGCCGGAGAGGATAATGGCGCGAGCCTCCGGTCGCGCCGCATGCAGCGCCGCCAAAACATCCAAGCCCGAGCCGTCACCAAGGCGCAAATCGATGACAGCGCACCCCGGCGGCGCATCCTCAATCGCAACCAACGCCTCGTTCTTGGTAGCCGCCTTACGCACCTGGAAACCGCGTTCCGACAGGGCGATGCTCATCCGGTTTGCGAAGACGATATCATCGTCCACGATCAATAGGTCGGTGCTGCTCATGTGAAGGTTACGAACAGCAATGGAAGGCGGAGCAAGACCTCGCTGCGACCAATTCGCCCCGGTTAGAAAATGACATAGCTGCATTCAGAACGGCGTCATCGTGCACACTTTGCTGTGTCCCTCGGTCAAAAGGTCAGTTCAATCGCCGCGATTAAGTATCGAGGCGGTCGCGACCAACTCGCCGAGCAGAGCCATGGTCGCCTGCCCCGAACAATCGAATGGATCGAGCTCAGCGCGCTTAAAGTACTTCAGCAGCAGAGCGGGATTTAACTTGGCGATATTCACTTGGCCCATGGTCCAGCTGCCGAATTGCCGCTCACCTATCTCAGCGTAACTCAGCAAGCGGACCTGCTGGTGCCTCTCGTCTCGGACAATTGCGTTGAACAGCTCGCACACTTCGTCGCGACCACCTTCGATCACCTGGATGAAAAGGTCGTCTGACACGCACAACAAGCCAGTGATGCCTAACTTCGGATTGTTCTTCCGCGATCGTTCCAGAATGTCGTCGAGGAACGCACCATCTAGGGGCTTGGCGGGTCGGCTTGCGTAGAGACAGCGAACAAGCATTGGCTCAGGTCCTGATGTTCAAGAGAGACAAGAATTCGCTTCGCAGCGTGTGGTCCTTGAGAAAAGAGCCACGCATGACGCTATTGACCATCATCGTCGCGTCATCTTTAACCCCGCGCCAATGCATGCAGAAGTGATCCGCTTCCATGACAACTGCGAGGCCGTCTGGGCGCACCTTGTCCATTAGGAGCTCAGCCATTTGCGTTATCGCTTCTTCCTGAATTTGAGGGCGAGACATGATCCACTCCGCCAGTCGCGAGTACTTCGACAACCCGATCAGATTTGAATGCTCATTGGGCATCACCCCGATCCACAACCGCCCCATGATCGGGCAGAAGTGATGGCTGCATGCGCTGCGAACCTTGATGGGGCCCACAATCATCAATTCGTTGAGGGCTTCGGCGTTGGGAAACTCGGTTACCGCCGGCGGCGCCACGTAACGACCACGGAAAACTTCCGTCAAATACATCTTGGCGACACGGCGTGCCGTCCCCTCCGTATTGTGGTCGCTGTCGGTGTCAATCACCAGGCTTTCAAGGACGCTTTTGAATTTGCCTTCGACCTCCGTCAGCAATTCGTCGAGTTCGCCTGCTTCGAGGAACGCTGCGATGTTGTCATTCGCATGAAACCGCTTCTTGGCGTTCAGTAGGCGCGAACGAATCCGCGCAGAGACTGATTCAGGCGGTTTGGGTGGCTTCGTGGGCTTGTCCATACCGATCTTCTCTCGTTCGCCGGTCAGAATTTCTGGTGTCCCGGTACGCGGCGGCAGCCTAAGGCGGCGCTTCCTCGCCGTCTCAGGAAAATATGCCGCCACCTCAGTGAAAGCCGGTTAAAATGTGACAAACACTACCAGGAGCGGCATGGCGAGGCCCTGCGCTAGGGGCGGAAACCTTCACCGTTGATCATTTCATCGGCAGCAGGACCCCGGCCCGACACGAAATCGCGTAAGCTGCAAGCGCGGGATTAGGAATCTCGGCATTGCCGGGTCGCGCCTCGACGACGCGACGCTAATTAGACGCGGATGCTGTGCATCCTAAGCAACAGCTCACACATCGGCGAGCTCGAACGCAAGGCGACCGATCAGGCCGTGGGGCTTCAAACGGCCTTCGGTGGCAAAGAGGCAGATACAGTCTTGATCGCCCTCCACGACAGGCTGGTGATTCACGTCGCTATCAGCGAAGGCGAAATCGCCGGCTGCGAACACGCCGAGTTCGTCGCGATATGCACCTTTCAACACGACGCAGAATTCCGCGCCTGAGTGTTCGTGGCGTGCGGTAAGCGCGCTTTTACCGACGGATAAAACATACACGCGATCTTCGGCCGAGCGGGGCGTATTCACAGCCGCTACCCAAACACCAGGCGCGACCCAACGTTTGGGTTCCAGCGGCAACCGCTCAAGCAACGGGCGAGTATCCGGCGCCACAGGCCGAAAACGTATTTGATCAAGCCGCGCGAGCGTCTGCGCCAGCGCGCCAGACGCCAGTTGCGCTTGCGGCAAATCATTAAGCGCCGCGCCAGACGTCGCCTCAAACGCGCTTACCTGAGCGCGACACTTCGCGCAGGAGCCAACGTGTACACCGACGACGAGGCCAAAGCCCGGATCAAGGGTTCCGGTAGCATACGAGGCAAGGATATCAGCCGATGGGTGATGGCGGGGGCTCACGAATATTGCTCCCAATGCGCGCGCAGCTTGGTCAGCGCAAGCCGCAGCCGTGACTTCACTGTGCCGAGCGGCAAAGAGAGCCGCGCGGCGATTTCGGAATGCGAGTTATCTTCGAAGAATGATAATCGCACGACCTGCCGCTGCTCTTCGGACAGCTCCGCCAGGGCGTCCGCGACACGAGACTCGTCTCCTCTGCGCACCACCGCGGCATCAGGCGCCTCTTCCTGACTTTCCTCGATCGGCGGATTTGCCAACTGATAGGCCAGCGCAACTTTTTCTCGACGCAGCCGATCGATCCAGGCGTTACGTGCAATCACGAAGACCCATGTTGATGGTTTAGCCTTGGCCGCGTCATAGGATGCCGCCCGCCGCCAAACCGAGATCATGGCTTCTTGCGCTAAATCCTCAGCGGCAGCGGCGCCCGCGCCTAAGCGCATCAGATAAGACTTCACCCTCGGCGCGTACCGATTGAAAATCGCTTCAAACGCTGTGCGGTCGCCAGCGCCAATGCGCACAAGCAAGTCTTCATCGCTGAGTTCTGATGAATTAACCACGACGAATACGCTCTTGCGCCGCGGCAGCGTCAAAATACGCGAAGGTCCATCGTTTAGCGCGAGCATACTCATGTATCATTGTACGCTTCTCCAAACCAGCCGGTTCACCTCCGTCCGATGAATGCACCTCGCCCTGCAAGTTTGCGAGCCATCGTCGCGCGGGGACGAGCGGCTCCAGACCAGCAAGGCAGCAAGGCAAACGCCCAAAGGTCACCAACCGCTCGCAGCCGCGACAATCATAAAGGGTCCAACGACTCAACGTTTCTAGACCGTTGGCTCTGCAGAAGTGGATGCTTGACCTGCTTTGCCTATCTCGCAAATCCAAACTCGCGAACGCCCGTATACCCGACGACGACGCAAGAGCTAACGTTAATAGCCCATCGCGTTCCGCAATGAAATGCAAAGACGAGGAAGTGAACCACTATGATAAAAATCGCTACGATCGCACTCGCATGCGCTTTGTTTGTACCAGTCGCAGCTGTCATCTTGTCTCAGGCAGTGCGCATCGTCGCTTAAAGATTGATGGGCCGCGACTGGCGCGAATGGGCATCGCATGCCACCCGCACATTTCTCACGCCCGGCTAAGTCCACTCGCGACATTGGTCATGATGCGCGCTCCAATTTGATCAGTCGAGCCAAAGACTTGGATTCGTCCCGTGACTGACCACTGATCTGCGACCGACGTTTCCGCGTAAAGATCGTTACTTTAGGTTCAATAGAGCCGCCGTCGCGTTGAACGGAGTCGAGGCGGCGACAACTGAGGCGAAAGCCCCTGCGGCAAGACATGCCGTAGCAACAACTTGTGCCGGGCCGCATTATGCACACACGTTCGATCGCCACTTTCCTCCTGGCTCTCTCAGCCGCTCCCGCAGCGCTCGCGCAGGCGCCGACCCGTCCGGGCGAGGACGAGATCGTGGTCACCGTCGAACGGCCGCGCGGTAGCGTGCCCGGCGACGTCGTTCCCGAAAGCACTCTCAACGCCGCCGATGTCCGCTCCTTCGGCGCTACGTCGATCTTCCAGATCCTCGGCGCGCTCGCGCCGCAGACGGGCTCGGCCTCGATCCGAGGCGAAGGCTTTCCGATTGTCCTTGTCAACGGCCGCCGCATCAGCGGCTTCCAGGAAATCCGCGACCTGCCACCGGACGTGATCACCCGCGTCGACGTCTTCGACGAGCAACTCGCGTTGCAATATGGCTTTTCGCCGAACCAGCGCGTGGTGAACCTCGTGCTCGCGCGCGAGTTCGAGGGACGCGCTGTCGAAGCGGGCGGCGGACGCGCAGATGGCGATGCGCGCGCAACCACGCGCACCGACGCGCGCTATACCCGCATCGACGATGGCGACAGGATCGCCGGCGGCGTGACGCTCGAGGACGCAACGTCAGTCACCGAACTTGAACGCGGAATCGCTGCGCCGATGAGCGGGCAGGATGCGCGCGCCGTGCGCACGCTCGCGCCGGATACGGACGCGTGGAACGCCAACATGTCGTTGTCGCGCGCGCTCAACGAGCGCGTTACCGGCAACGCCTCGCTGCGCGTGTCGCAACAGGAACAGCGCGCGATGTTGGGCCTCGACGCGTCATCGGCGGTGCGCCAGCGCGAGACCGAATCTGAGACGCTGCGTGCGACGGTGGGCCTCGACGGCGCTCTTGCCGGCTGGCAATGGACCGCGACGGCCACGGGCGATCTGACGCAAGAGGATAGCCGCACGACCGACACTCTCTCGCCTGCGCGCACATCAACTGACGAGCAGCTAATCGACCTTGTGGCCAACGTAAACGGCGCGTTCATGGACTTGCCCGGCGGGCGCGTGCGCGCGGCGCTGCGGCTCGGCGTAGAACAGCGCGAGGTCGACAGCTTCGCGATCGACGCATTCGGGCTGAGCAGCGCAAACCTAGACCGCACGACACCCTCGGGCCGCGCGACAATCACCGCGCCAATCACCAGCCGCCGCCGCGAATTCGGCGCTTCGCTCGGCGACATCACGCTCAACGCGACGGCTTCCTTCAGCGAGCCGAGCGACTTCAGCACGCTCTTCAGCATCGGCTATGGCGCAGCGTGGGCGCCGACGACCACGCTGCGCTTCACGTTGCAGGCTGAAAACAGTGAGGCGGCGCCGACGCTCGAACAGCTTGGCGATCCCGCGCAGACGACGCCGGACGTGCCGTTCTTCGACGCCGTCTCCGGGCAGACCGTGCGCGTCACGCGTACCAGCGGCGGCAACGGCGCGCTCGGGGCTGAAGGCCGCGACGACATTACGTTTAACGCCAACTGGTCGCCGAGGGCGGTGTCGGGGCTCTCGCTGTCGGCCAGTTGGGCGCGCAACGATTCCAGTGACGTGATCGTCGCGCTGCCGACCGCGCTCGCCGAGACACAGACCGCGTTTCCGTCCCGCTTCACGCGCAACGTGAGCGGCGCGCTCGTGGGCGTCGATGCTCGACCGATCAATCTGGCGGCGCGCGACATCTACACACTGCGGGTGGGCTTCAACTTCTCGCAGTCGATCGGCGAGCGGCCGCCTTTGGGGCAACGTGGCGATCAGCAGGGCGCTGCGCAGAGTGGACCCGGGCAGGACGCTCGTCCCCAACCACAGGCGGCGGCGGGCGATGCCGGGCAGACTCTGCCATCAGCAGACGGCGCGCCCTCGGCGTTGGAACGACGCATCGGCATGGGCAGCGGAGCGCGCGCGGGCGGGCGGTGGAACCTCTCGGTCTTCTACAAGCAGCGCCTCTCCGACGAGGTGACGCTCGCGGCGGGCCTTGCGCCCATCGACGTACTGGATCGCGGCGGTCTCTTCGGCGCAGACGACGCCGCCAGCGCAATCGAGTTCGAAGGCGGCGTCTTCCACAACGGGCTCGGCCTGCGCTTCAGCGGCGGCTGGACGAACGGCTACACGCTGCCAGTTGCGAGCGGCGGCGCGCTCGATTTCGCCGATCGTTTGACGCTTAACATGCGCGTATTCCTCTCCTTCGACGCCCGCCCCGACATGCTGCGCGCTGCGCCACTGCTGAGAGGTTCGCGTCTTGCGCTAAGCGTCGATAACCTCACCGACAGCTTCGTCGAGGTGCGCGACAGCTCGGGCGCAACGCCCGCAGCGTACCAGGAAGGCTACCAGAACCCGCTAGGCCGCGTGGTGCAAGTGAGCTTCCGCAAGCAGTTCTAAGCGGGACGCGCATTTGGGCGTCCAACGCTATATCGGAGGCGAGTTGCTCTGACCTTGGATAGACAAGTGTCTCCAATGGGCGAGTGTAGGACGTAGCGGCGATTTTAGCGACTGACCTAGTCGATCCAAAGCTGCCGGCGGCACCCTGCCCGCGTGATCGGCTCAAGTTCGCCGGAAACTGCCGGTGGCTCCGAGTGTCCGAGCCTTGCGGCGCCGTGGGCGCTCGCCCACTTCTCGGCCAATGATTGTGCATGTCTCCACGCATCTCGCCGCGCGTCCTAGCGAAGTCTGGGAGCATGTGCAGACGCCCGCCTTGTTGCGCCACGTAGCGGCGCCGCTTGTCACGTTCACATCCCGCGAGCCGGCGGGCTTTCCGGAAAGATGGTCGGCCGGCCCGCATCGCGTTTGGATGTTCGCCTTCGGGTTCATTCCGCTCGGCCCGCAGACGGTGGGCATCGAGATCGGGCCCAACGAAAATGGTGCCTATCGCGTGCGAGACGACGGATCTGGTCTGTTGGTTCGGGTTTGGGACCATCTCATTACTCTAGAGCCGGAGGAGGACGGCACCCGCTACACCGACCGGGTACGAATAGAAGCCGGTCTGACGACGCCGTTTGTCTGGGCATTTGCAATGATGTTTTATCGCTGGCGGCAAGCGCGATGGCGCTCGCTGGTGAAGCGACAATTTCGGTATTGATCTAGACGTAAGTCTCTCAACCCCTCCCGAACGGATGGCCTGGTCGCTCCACTCTTGTCATTCGACGTTCATGAGCCCGCTCGGCTGAATCTCGCCGGAAAGAGACATTGCCCACGGTCCGAGGCCCGATGACCGGGCAACGGACTCCTCGCCCCGGCGCGGGACGCCCATCACTCCGCGCGCTGCAGCGCAACGCCAACAGCTGTGGCCAACGCCTGGAAGTCGTAAGGCTTAGGCAGCCAAGTCGCGCCCGTTAAGTCCGATGGCGTCGGCGTGCTCTGCCCTGATGCAAAGACAATCTTGATGTCGGCATTTTGGACAAACGCAGCGCGCGCGACATCAAATCCAGATCCGTCCGGAAGCGTAAGGTCCGTCAGCAAGATATCGAATTTCCTTTGTGCTAGCAGCGCGCAAGCCTCTCCAACCGTTGCGGCCTCGACGATAGAGAAACTCAGGTCGGCAAGCATATCCACCGTGTTGAGACGAATGAGGGCCTCATCCTCCACCAGCAGCACCACGCGTTGGCCGGCATCGTCCGGGTCGTCTGTTTTCCCTGCGCTCGCCGGCGGCCCACCCAGCGGGCTGCGCCCATCAAGAACCTGCCTCACCTTCCTTGCCAACGCTTCACGGCTATAGGGTTTGCTGAGCAAGTCGACGCCCTCGTCGAGACGACCTCCATGAACGATGGAGTTTTGCGTGTATCCCGACGTGTACAGCACTGCGCCGCGTTCAAACCGACGCCGAAATCGATCTGCGAGTTCGGTGCTTTTCAAAACGCCCGGCATGACGACGTCGGTAAAGAGTAGATCTATCGTTGCCCCGCTCTCAACAATCGCAAGCGCACCATCCGCATCTTTCGCGTTCAGAACCTTATAACCTAGCTCAATTAGCATCTCGGTGGCGGTCGCGCGAACGCCCTCATCGTCCTCGACGAGCAGCACTGTTTCAGCGCCCCCGGCGACTTCACTGGAGACACTGTCGAAAATCTGCTCTTCAGGCCGCCGAGTTCGTGGCAGATAAAGCCGCACCGTCGTACCGTGCCCGACTTCGCTATAGATCTTTACATGCCCGCCTGATTGCTTGACGAAGCCATAGACCATACTGAGCCCAAGGCCGGTGCCTTCCCCTTCTGGCTTTGTGCTGAAAAAGGGTTCGAATACGTGCTCGAGTGTGTCCGCTGGAATGCCGCACCCAGTATCAGTGACCGCAATCATGACATACTGGCCGGGTGACACGTCTGAGTGCAGAGCGACGTACTCGTCATCGAGGGAAGCGTTCCCCGCTTCGATCGTGAGCTTGCCGCGACCGTTCATGGCGTCGCGTGCATTTATGGCGAGATTCAAGATGGCATTCTCAACCTGAGTTGGATCAGCCAAGCAATTCCATAGTCCGCCAGCGGCCACGGCCTCCAACTCGACGCCTTCACCCAGCGCACGCTGCAACATGTCATCCAATTCTCGAATAACACGTCCGAGATTCAGAGGACGAGGCTCCAGAGGTTGCCGGCGGCCAAACGCGAGCAGTTGGGAGGCGAGTTTTGCACCACGCGCAACGCCCGTCAGTGCATTGTGCACGCGACGTTCCGCGCGATCATTTCCCGCCACGTCGCGGACCAGCAATTCCAGATTGCCGCGAATGACCTGTAGGAGATTGTTGAAATCGTGGGCAACACCGCCAGTGAGTTTGCCAATGGCCTCCATCTTCTGAGCTTGCGCGAGTTGCAGTTCAACTTTCCGCCGCTCGTCAATCGCCTCCGCGACACGCTTTTGAAGGGCGTCGTTAAATGCATAGAGCGCTTCACGCGCTCGCAGCTCCTCCGCGATGTGGCGTGCCTCGACAATTGTGCCAATCGCCTTCCCGGACTGGTCGCGGATGGGAGATGCGGTGAAAGCAACAGGATAGAAGCTGCCGTCCTTATGGACAAAAATCTCTTCCCCTTGCACCTGATTCTCTTCGGGAAATGCACGGTCGATGGCGCACTCGGCGAGCGGGAACGGCCGGCCATCGGGGTAGGTGTGATGAATCACATCGTGCAGCGGCCGACCAGCAGTCTCACTTAACACGTAGCCGGTCAGTTCCTCCGCAGCCGGGTTCATAAAGACGCAATGCTGGCGATTATCCATCATGAACACCGCCATCTTGGTGTTGCTTATGATGGCGTTGAGCCGCTGCGTCGTCTCGCGCAACGCGCGGCTCGCCACGTTACGGCTCGTGATGTCTTCAATTGCAGCGTAGAAGACGTTATCAAGTCCAGGAAGGAGCTGAAGGCGAACAGAAACGTCATAATCCGTGCCGTTTTTGCGGCGATGGACAGTCTCAAACTCCAAGTATCGCTGTCTCCCGTTTCGCAGCGGCTCGACCATTTGGACAAAGGCTTCAGCGGAAATTTCGGGCTTCAAATCCCATGGCGTGAGCTCGCGCAATTCGTCCATTGCGTAGCCGAGGTTCTCACGAGCTCCCCGGTTCACGAGCTCGAACTTGTAAGTATCGGCGTTGAACACGTAGACTTCGCTTACAGAGTCTTCGACAACGCGTCCTAGCCGCTCGCTGATCGATGCCGCAGCGATGCGCTCTATCTCAGCGGCAGCCCGAGCCGCGAATACCTCGACCATTTCCGCTGCTAGCTGCTCATCCTCGAGAGGCTTTGTGTCGAGCACCGCAAGCAGGCCCAGAACTTCGCCACTAGCTGACCTCAGAGGCGCGCCGACATAGCTCTCGGCGCCCATCTCTTGCAGGGTGACGTCTTCTGGGAAGAGTTGCGCTATTCCATGAGCATACGCGCACGTACCGCTGGCGACGATGTTTGCACATGGCGTGTCTTTGAGGTCGTACTCGAAGTTCGCCCCTGGGCCGTCGTCCCAGACAGCTACTGTGCGCGCCTTATGGCGGTCCACTGGGTGCAACGCGCAAAGAAGCACCCAGCGAACGGAAAGCGTCTGCGCCAAGGCTTCCACCATGCATGGAAAGAAGGCCTCGCCGACCACCCGCGAACATTCAGCCAATTTTTGCTGAGCAACGTCCCGACGACTTTTCATCGCGCTCACAGGCATACCCCCTCGCCGCTAGTAAGGCGCGCCGCCGCGCTGCGTCAACGCTGCCAATGGCTGTCAGTTCCAACTAACTAGCGCGTATCTCGGGCTCCAGAATGCCACGTCGAGGCTCGGCGCCACGGGTGGGAATGGGCCAGCGTGCGTCATAGCGAGGATTTTCGGAAGCAGCCTACTCCGTCGATTGCGCTCAGTGTCTTAGCCCACGGAGCAGTGGCGCGTTGTCGCCGTTTCTGCTCTTTGGGTCTTGTCGTCTTTCGCATCGGGGCGGCGGCGCGAGCGACATCTGTCGATTGATCCGACCTTCAGGCTATGGCGCATTGAGTTAGCAATACCGTGGCCCCGATCACCCAAGCTGCGGTGACCAGCATCCATATCGGCCCGTGGCCCCGATCATCGTTGTCCAACATAAATCGATAACGAACGCCGTCGCAGATTTAGTCCGAAGCGACCACGACATTTTTTGCTTTACGCAGACTCTTGCGCTCAGCGCCGCCAGTGTGCATCCCGCGCGGCGGCTTCGCCGCTTGCATCCAAAGGTTCGCCGTCGATAATCGTTTCGACCGCCGCCAAGACTTCAGGCGGAGCGCCCGCCATCCGCACCTCGCCGCCACCTGGGCTAACCGTCGTCATCGTCACATTCCACGTGTCGGCCTCGCGGCACGCCAAGCCTGCGGTCGCTCCTTCGGTCAGATTGAAGGTGCGGCAATAGCGGCCGTCTTGGGCGCGGAAGCTCAGGCCAATCCGCACCGCGCCCGCTTGCTCGGACGCCAGCTGCGTATCGAGCGCCGACGCCAAAGCGCCGCGCGCGACGAGGCCAGTTTCGCCCGCATCAATCAGCGGCGCGTCATTACCCATCACGCCGACGCCAACAAAAAGGCCAAACATTAGGCTCGCCGCCATCGCGCCCCATTCACGGACCGACCAGCGCGCGGCACGCCGATCAGAGAGCTTCACCACTTCAGCAGCGGGCGGTTGCGCCGCCTCCATCAAACGCGTCGGCGCAGGCTCATCCAGTGCGCCGTCGAACGCCGCCGAGAGCTGCGCGCGCAGCCGCCGATGCGCCACGAGCTTTTCACGAAAGCTTGCATCTTGCGCGAGCGCCGCTTCCACTTCAGCTCGCTCAGCGCCGCTCAGTTCGCCATCGGCGAACGCCATCAATCTATCTTCGTCGACGCTCATGCCGCGCCCCCCAACATCACTTGCAGCGCCTCACGTCCGCGCGCCAAGCGGCTGGTCAGCGTGCCAATCGGCACCCCCAGCGTGACCGCCGCTTCGCGATAAGCGAGACCCTCCACACACACGAGCGCCACGGCTTCGCGCTGTTCATCCGGCAATCGGCGCATGGCGACCCAGACATCGTCGGCTTCCAGCTTGGCGTGCATCTCCGCCTCGCCATCATTGCCGACCTGCTCACCCAGCTCCGCTGGCGCAAAAACTTTGCCGCGCCGCGCGCGGGAGCGCGCTTCATCGATCCACGCATTGCGCACAATGCTAAACAGCCAAGAATCTAGCCGCGTACCAGCTTGATATTGATCCATCCGCGTCAAAGCACGCTCCACTGCAATTTGCACGATGTCGTCGGCGTCCGCCGTTTGGCCCGTTAAGGCGCGTGCGAAGCGCCGCAGGCGCGGCAACATCGCAACGATATCTGAGCGGGTTTGGTCGGCGGCGCTCGTCATCTTCATTGGATGAAACGACTGGGACGGGCGGTTTCTTCCCCGGAAAGTCCACTTCATAGTGGACGGGATGAAATTGACAGGGTCAAACGTTCTCCCGGCATGACGCGCGTTTTCGCCTTTTTGTTCCTGGTCTGCGCTATCGCCGCCGTCCCCACCGCGCGGGCGCAATTGGGCGTGCCCTTGCCGGAAGTTCCAGCCGTCGGCGATGTGGTTGGACAGACCCGCGACCAGGTCAGCGACGCCGTTGACCGTCCATTGCAGGACGCCCGCCGTCTCCAAGCCCGCGACCTGCTGCTCACGCACCGGCGCGAGTTAGAGGCCGATCCGGATGGTCAGCCCATCGTTCGCAGCCAAATCATCGCGCTTGGCATTAGCGCCGCCGCGATCGAACAAGCGCGCGCGCAAGGCTTTGAGATCGTGCGCACCGATGCGCTGGATGAAACGACCAATATGGTCACCTTGCGCGCGCCACAGGGCCTCTCGACCCGCCGCGCGCTCCGCCGCTTGCAAGAATTCGATCCAAACGGAACCTACGACTTCGACCACCTCCACCTTGAAAGTGGCGCGGCGCTTTCGCTGCCTGCCTTCGCGCAAAGCGGCGCAGCGAGGGGCGGACCCCGCATCGGCCTCATCGATAGCGGCGTCGATACGGGCGGCGGGACAAACGTGGTCGCACAAAGGGCTTTCGCCAGCAACGCGCCTGTCGTCGGCGCGCACGGCACGGCAATAGCGGGGCTGATAAGTACCGAAGCGCCAGGCGCGCAAATCTTCGCAGCTGACATTTACGGAGGCGCCCCGACAGGCGGCGCCTCTTCGGCGTTGGCGCGGGCGCTGGCTTGGTTGGCCGAGCAAGGCGTGGCCGTCATCAACGTGAGCCTCGTCGGCCCCCGCAATCGTGTCATAGAAACCTTGATCGCGCGCATGGCCGCGCGCGGCTTCATTATTGTCGCGGCTGTCGGCAATGACGGCCCAGCTGCAGCGCCGCTCTTTCCCGCCGCCTATGACAACGTCATCGGCGTTACCGGCGTCGACGCGCGAGCGCGCGTCTTGATCGAAGCTGGGCGGGGCGCGCACGTCGATTTTGCCGCGCTGGGCATGCATGGCCGTTTGCGCGGAACCTCGTACGCCGCGCCCATTGTCGCCGTGCGTCTCGCCAGCGCGCTTGCCGCCCCCGGCGCCGTCGACGCGCAAAACGCGATTGCCGATCTTCGCGCCCAAGCGCGCGATTTAGGCGCTCGCGGACGCGATGATGTTTATGGCTTCGGCTTAATCCAGCAGCGTTAAAAATTTTTCGCGAGATTCTTTGGAAGAAGCGCGGGTTCCCGTTCGTTTTCTCTTCGAAGCCGGCAATTAGCCCGGCGCCCAACCGAAGGAGAAACCCAAATGAACATCAAGATTCTCATCGCCACCACGGCCATCGCCACGCTTCTCTATACGGCGCCGGCTTCCGCGCAAGTGCTCGGCGGCGGTTCGATCGGCGGCGACCTCAGCGGCACAATCAACAACACCACTGGCTCGGTCGCCGGCTCAGCTAGCGGCGCCGGGGAATTGAACGCAGACACAGGTCTTGTGGAGCGCACCACCATGCGCGCGCAACGTGAAGCGCGTCGCGCCGAACGAGAGGCCCGTCGCGCCTCGCGAGCGGCGGAAGATCAAGCCAGCCAATCCCGCAACGTCGACGCTGGCGGCAATGGTTCGCTCGGCGGCGCACTAAGTGCCGGCCCCGTCTCGGCGGAAGGCAACGGTTCAGCTGAAGGCGCTGGGAACGTCGCCATCGATCCCGGCCCCACAGTCAATCGCGCCACCACCACCACGCGCAACACCGCCAGCCGTGCGCGCAGCGCCGCCCAAGGCACAGTTGAGCGTGCGCGCAATGCGTCGCCGGACGTCTCCGCTGAGGGCAGCGCCGACGCTGAGGGTTCAGCATCCGCCAGCCGCGATGGCGTCAGCGCGAGCGGCAACACTTCAGCCGATGGCTCCGTCACCCGTAACCCGGACTGACATATCGGTCGAATGAGCGGCGGCGCTTTTTCTCCCCCACCCACCGCGCCGCCGCTCACTTTGCCACCGTCCGCAAAGGGCCAAGGCCAGCCTCTCCGTACAAAACCACGACCGGCCTAGTCGCTCAATTTGTGACGCTCGCGTCAGCGGACAGCGACTGGCGCGCAATCGCCGAAGAGCGTCATTCGCGATGCTAATCGCGACTACGTCTTTGAAATCTCTTTTGGGCCCCGGGCTACAACCAAGCCCAAGCCATCAATGACGCGATAACACCTCGCGCCGTGCATTGTCCGCGCGTTCGCGAAACCCCTCATGGCGGTGGCGGCGGCTTCCGTTCGATCCCGCGCTGCCACCTTGTTTGAAGACAACGCCTTGCTGGCAACGTCCTCAGAATAAATGATCTCGAACCAAGGCATGAGTTGTCTCTTGCATGATTCCAGGGTCCGGGTCGCTCCAATCGGGACAGTTGCTCCCATCAGGAGCGAGCAGTCGAAATTCGCCGAACTCTGCCGCTCGTGACTCGATCCTCATCCCGAACTAGCGTTCCTTTCCTCAGGAGACCCGGGCGATGACCTACCAAGGCGAATGTTTCTGCGGCGCGGTGAAGATTGAAGCCACGGGCGAGCCCGAAGGCATGGGCTATTGCCATTGTCGCTCATGCCGTTCCTGGTCGGGCGGACCGGTAAATGCCTTCACATTATGGAAGCCAGAGAGCGTGCGGGTCACCGCCGGCAACGAGCACGTGGCGACCTACAACAAGACCCCCGTTAGCGACCGCAAGTATTGCTCAAAGTGCGGGGGCCACCTCATGACCAATCATCCGGGCCTCGGTGTGGTCGATGTCTTCTCGGCAACGCTGCCGACGCTCGCATTCACGCCTGGTCTTCACATCAACTACGCTGAAACCGTTTTGCCGATGAAGGACGGTCTGCCGAAGTTCAAAGACTTTCCGGGCGCGTTCGGCGGGTCAGACGAGCAGGTACCGGAATAGCGCTGTCGCTCTTGCGACGAGCCAATTTCAGCGGACGGCTTAGTCGATCCAGTTCAGTCGTTCGCATTGGCACTCGGGGACCGGCACGCCATCGCCGCTTCCAGACATTGCCAGCGTTGGGTTGGGTGCCGGCGAGCGTTCCGCTATCAAGTTCTCAAAGACCCAAATAACCGCTGATTGAAGCCGCATGAACCTCTACGACCGCTACATCCTGCCCCCGCTGCTTAGCATGGCCTGTTCCTGCAATCCGGTTCGGATGCAGCGCGACAAGATTGTGCCGCAAGCACAGGGCGTCGTGCTCGAACTGGGCTTCGGCGCAGGCCTGAACCTGCCACACTACGATCCGCGCAAGGTGGTCAAACTTTATGCCTTGGAGCCAGCGGTAGGCATGCTGGCGCGGGCCCGCAAAGCAGCGCATCGCGCGGCTTTCCCCGTCGAAATGCTCGCCGAGAAAGCCGAGGCGCTGTCGCTTCCAAACGCCAGTGTAGACACCGTGCTCGTCACCTATTCCCTCTGCACGATCCCAAACGCCGTCACAGCGCTTGAAGGCGCGCGGCGCGCACTCAAGCCTAGCGGACGCCTGCTGTTTTGCGAACACGGGTTGGCGCCCGATGATGGCGTGCGCCGCTGGCAGCAACGCATCGAGCCAGTCTGGAGCATGATTGGCGGCGGCTGCCATCTGACGCGTGACATACCAAAGCTAATCCGCGACGGCGGCTTCGTCATCGACAAGTTGGACACGATGTACCTACCCAAGTCGCCAAAATGGGCGGGCTTCAATTACTGGGGCGCCGCGCAACCGTGTTGATCGCTGGGCGTGGACCACTTTGAAGTCGGGTGCGCACGTCGGCGGCCGCTACAAAATCGCCACGGGCTTGGTCGCACAACTGCGGCCGCCGGTAATGCCGCAGCGCGACGCCAATTCACGCACGCTTCGCGGGACAGGTATTGAAGCCGAGCATCGCGTAGAGTGGACACCACCCGATAAGGCCCGTGACGAGCGGCACCAGGCCCACGTAAGCCCATGGTGTCTGCGGACCGATGAATGCGAGCGACAATACCGCCGCTCCGACAACAACGCGAAGAACCCGGTCAATCGCGCCTTCATTAGCTTTCATGGTCGCCTCCTTTGGAACTTCGCAATCATGTCGAAGTCGAAGACGGCCGTCGGTGACAAAGTCACACTTCGTCGGCGAGGCGCTGCAAGGCGCTCGTGCGGAGCACCTGCACTCTGCCGCGCGATAAAGCGACGATCCCTTGTTTCGCCATGGTCGCGAGTAACCGGCTAACCGCCTCACGCGCGGATCCGATCTCGACAGCCAAGTCCTCGTGCGTAACCCGCGCCACGCCATCGCCATCCATCAGTCGTACAAGCGCTGTGGCCACGCGCTGCTCAAGACCCGTGAAAGCCAAGGCCTCGACCGTACGTTCGAAGTCTACGAAGCGCTCGGCCACCGAACTCATGATCGCGCCCCGAAACGCTGTGTCGTCGATCATGAGCTGATCAAAGGCGCTCGGCGGAATGAGGAGCGCCTCAATTGCTTCCTCAACCACACCCTCGGCGCCGTATGCGCGATGCTGAACCAAGCACGTGAAAGTCTGCAAACATATCTCGCCGGGTTGGACACGATAGAGAACAATTTCACGTCCGCTCGCCGCACTCATCGTCACTTTGATTACACCGCGCTCCAGCGCCAGAAATCCAGGACAGGGGTCTCCACTGCGAAACAGCTTTTCACCCACACCTGCCCTGATCGGTCTAACGCCCGAAACCTTCTGAGCGCTCGTCATCATCCGACCAACCATCACGACATCATCCACCGGCGATTTGTGCCCCATCCGAATGTGCGAGCGTAAGCCTCAGCAATGAATTACGCGACTGGCCTCGTTGATCCAATCTTGTCGCCGGGAATACCGCGAGCCCTTCGGCGCGAGATCGTCGGAGGCGGTCCAAGCACCGCTTCGTGCGAGCGGCTGGAGCGTTCTCAGATGCAGGCAGTCGAAGCGAACAACCAAATTTTACTGCTTTCTTGCCACGTAATACCCATAGCTGACGAAGGCCGAGAAGCGCTCATACAGACTCATCTCGGCCCGTTCCAACGCTACAATTGCACGCACAGCGTCAGAGTTGTCGTGCCTCGCCAGGAACGCATCCAATTGCTCCCTTAGAGGGAGATAGTAATTGTCCATCCAACAGCGTTCGGAGAGCGCGAAGTATCCGATCGGAGAATAGCCGTGCGCTTCGAGTACGCCGAGTTTGGCTGATGCGGTCGCGACCTCAGGATATTCTTTAGCCCAGTGCTCATCAAGCTCATCAGGCCTTTCGTTGCTGAGCCACGTAAGTTCAGAAACCGCGAGAATGCCTCCAGGCTTGAGAAAGCGCCGCCAAGCTTGAATGCCAGTCTCGAAACCGATGTTGTAGATTGCGCCTTCAGACCAAATCGCGTCGAGAGAAGCTGGCTCAAAAGGCAAGTCGTTCATTGACGCGCAATGCGTGACGATCCGCCTTCCCAGTCCCTCCCCGTCCGCGCGCTGTCTCAGGTCCTCCAGGAACTCCGGCAGAAGATCCACCGCCGTGATGTCTGCGTCTAGCGTCCTTGCGAGCACAAGAGTGGACGCGCCGGTGCCGCACCCGATGTCAGCTATTCTCAAGCTGCGCGCACGAGAAAGCCCGGCCAACGTGATAGCCAACTGCGTCTCAGCGTCGCCGCCAGGACCCTGGCGCTCCTGCCGTCGATGCAAGTCGGCTAGCAGTGCGACATCGTTCATGCTCTGGCCCCAAATTCATTTCGAGGCGTCATGCTCCACAAGTAAGTCAACCGCAGACGCCAGCTGCTGTTGCGAGCATTAGAGCAACCGCTCAGCTTCGGAAACAACTCCGACCGCTTTGGGCCATCGTAAGTCATCGGGCGGATTTTCGCGACCGGCCTACTCTCTCCATTCCGGCCAGTGACGTAGCGCTCGCAGCAACGGCCCGATTTCGCCGAAACCGGTCATTGCGACATCTTTGTAGGCTTGATCGAGCGCAAGCTTTTGGATCTCGCCACACTACATCCTGCGCGCCTACAGGAGACGTAGTCATGTCGTCATACGTAACCGCCGCGACCCAGGATATAGAAGTTTGGACTCAGCGGACCCTGCATATCGCACCAAGAGATTGGCTAGTCGTTGCATCCGTTATCGGTCTATGGGCCTGCTTGCTGGCACTGCTTGCCGTCAGCTCAATCACGCAAATCTAAAACGGCCTGATTGATCCAATCCCGACGCCGGTCCATCGGCAACCGGACCCTGAGACGCTCGTTCTATTTCAGGCGTCCAATCCAGCGTTAGACGTACTCCCCGACTGTCCCATTAGGGCCAGCGTGCGTCATAGCCACGATTGTCGCGACTGGCCTACTCTCTCGATTGCGGTCAGTGGCTTAGCGTCCGCAGCAATGACGCGATGTCGCCGAGTGCGGACATTCACCGGAGGTCTGAATTGTTAAACGCGCTGACCTTCTGGTTAGGGCCTTAAGCAGTGCCAGCCCAGGGCGTCATGCTCTTAGCTAGCATCACCACCACGAAGGCGAGCAGCACGCCGATCAGCGGCAAGATTGGGCATGTCGAGCGGCAACGTGCCGAGGTAGCCGACCTACCTCACGAGGTTAGCATTCAAGTTGCTGCATCCATTGAATTCCAGGTCCCCATCTAGAGTGCCTTGAGTCCAATCGATGACGCCGCTGATGCTCGACATCGACCAATCGCCGTCCCTGTGAAGCCAATTTCCGGGGCTTAGGCTAAAGCGCCTCGAAACGGCGTCGAAGGTTCCTGTCAACGTGAATGCTCCACGCGGCCCACCTCCTGCTTGAGGTTGAAACTCGAAGACTGCATCTAAGGCTCCAGCACCTTGATCCTCCATTCTTAGCGTCGCGTGCATGTTTCTGCGTCGGCCATCGCGAACACAGCTATACTCGCCCTCCCAAACTGTTGGGATCGGTGTCGTTGGGAGATTGAACGCGGTCGATCCTGCCGGCGGCGGGGAAGTGAGTGGGGTTTCACTCTCGTCTTCAATCACGAACGGATACTGCGCCGTCATCACTCCGCTCATGAACACACGAAACTCATAGGCTCCAGCGGGCACGTCCTGCAGCTGACAAACGTAAGAGCCCGACCTGTACTGAAGTACAAAGTCCGCGCACGCGTGCAACTGGGTTTCGCCGCTGAACAAACGAACACTGAGGACGTCTTCTTTGGCGCGCGCGTTGGCGAATTCGATGTAGAGCCCAACCGGAATATTTTGTCCCGCGAGCACGTTGGAAACCGACGGCGGCCGCAGGCCAAGCTCGACCTGCTGTGCAACCTGACCGAAGGTGACTTCTGGAGAACCATGATCTCTCTGATCCGCAGAAATCTCGGGACCTCTCTCGGTTGGGACGACAGTTCGCCCAGTTCCACCATTTCCGTCGAAAATGCTGGCAAGCAGAAACAGTCCGCCGCCAACGAGCACCACAGCCGGCGAAAGAAGGTTCTTAAGATAATTTGCTCTCTTATGGCATGCTGCGCACAGCACCCTCCCGTCCTTTTGACGAAAAGCAGAAGAACCGACAAGATTTACGCCACAGGGGTCGCCGTCAGGCAGCGTTCCTTCGCAATGTGTGTTAAGCGACACTCAGCCCTCCGCATCTCGGTTGTGACCCGCGCAAGGTGGGAAACATAGCCGCGTCCAACTCGGTTGCCAGCCGATTTCCTGCATCGGCTACCTCAGCGCCTTGCCACTCGCGCGGAGGCCAGCTTGAGACGTAGCGGCCATTCTCCCCGTGCCCTAGATGGTTTAACGGGCGGACGGCGCTCTGAAGCGTCACCACAAAAACTTCGGACCCTTGCGCTTAAGCGAATGAGTCATCGCTGCGTCGAATTCTGAATGTCGCCTTTGGGCTGCGGCCTCAACCGATCGACGCAACACACTCACTAAATCGCTCTGCGGGGGTGCGGAAGTCCAGCGTTTTCCGCGGGCGTTCGTTGAGGCGGCGC
>LNEK01000006.1 GCA_001464425.1 Alphaproteobacteria bacterium Ga0077535 | reverse complement strand
ACCGTCGGTGACGCCGTCGCCAGCTGGTCGCCGACCAATTGGCTGAACTCCGAATTCACCGTGCTGCCGATCCAGATGTTCAACTGGACCTCGCGCCCACAAGCCGAGTTCCTCGAGATCGCAGCTGCAGCTGGCATTGTATTGTTGTTCATCACGCTGCTGCTGAACGGATCCGCCATCTACCTGCGCTATCGCATAAGACAGCAAATTCAGTGGTGAGCATGCTCATTTGGAGGCATCCTCAGATTTCACCAACGCTACGAGCTCCTTGAACTGAGCAAACCAATCCTCTTTCAATTCATCAGGCCAACTGGCGTCGAACTCGGGAAACTTTGCAATTAGCTTCGCCGTCAGTTGCGTTTGCTGGTCACTGTCCTGTTGCGATGAGACGCCCGCTTCTGAAGGTCCAAGGTAAAGCTTGCCTCTGCTTCCTGCAGGGGGGGTTAGATAGGCGCTAATTTCAAGACCTGCGTCGCGCGCTGCGCCGAGCAGAAATCCTACGATCTGACGCCGGTCGCTTACGCCCACGGTTTCGAAGGCTTCACTAAGGCCTTGGTTGAGTTTGGCTGGCGTTGCGGCGCTCAAACTTGAAAGCAGACTTTCGGGATACGCGCCGGAGATCATCTCTGCGACAGCTGCGGGCCAGTCATCTTCGTCGACGGCACGAACAAGCCGTTGCAACAAGTCGCTTGGCGCGTTCTGATCATCGACCAGATTGAGAGCTGAGAAGCTAGATATAAGCTGCGTAGCGACGCCGCCCGCGAATCTTTTGCGTAGCGCGCTCGCGTCTACCACGGCCGGTAGGCCGTGGCGCTTGAAAGTACGCAGAGCGGTGACAAATGCCGGGTAAGGCGCAGCCGCTGGCGTCGGAACTGAAGCGCTACGCGTCATCGTCAATCAGTGGGCCGTCCGTGTTCAACGACCTATCATATTGAAGCTGTGTGAAAGGCTTGCGACAGTTCGCCGTTTCATAGTCGGCCGGTCGACCTGGCTCGTAACCGATCATCCAGACGCGGCGTCCGGCGGTCGTGCGCCACTTCGAGGTTGGATGGCGGGGCCAAATTTGACGCCAGTGTGTTGGCCACAGGCTGATTTACGTCGGCAGTCGGGGCGTGGAGCGAAGGAGCACCGTGAGCAGATGTCCATTCGACGGACGGCCTGAAATGAACCCCGTCACGCTGACGTCACGTCGCTGCATTAGTGTGGGAGACGTTGTCCAACAGGTGTCGTCGGATGCGGTCTCAACCCGATCGGAAGCGGTGGGTTCTCATCGTTCTACTTGCTGGATGGGTGGGTACTTGGCTGGTGTTCGCCACGATTTACACACCATGGCTGCTTCCGTTCTAGACGGCTCGCTAGAGTCCGGTTTCGGAATTTCGTATGAGGCGCGTACCTTGGTGGAGCGAGCTTTGCATTGAAATCGCGATCCCCGCATGACCGCAAGGATAGAGGACGCACGAGATCAAACGCCACTATGCACGCCATGTTTCACTCGTCGCTTAGCCATTGGAAGCCCAACGCACGCGCCATGATATGGAAGACCATATTCTGCTCTAGGGTGCCTGCGACGCTGTCGTCAGTCGGCCCCCAAGCGTAAATGGCGACATCCTCACCCGAGTGGGTCTCGGACTCCATCGGCACCAGCGCCTGCGCGCTATAGCTCTGTCCGCCAGCATGCTGCGACGCGCAGCGCGAACGGCGGCAACCGCCACAAGCACAAGTGATCCCCGCGACACCGACGCGCTGGCGTTTTATTAGAGCCGCTCGCATTCTTGATTGATGTTGCGGGGGTTGAGGCAGGCGCGCACCGGGTTCGCCCAGGTGCTGGCGGCGATGGCGCTGGTCGCGCTGGCTGTGCGTGCGCTCGTGCCTGGCGGCTACATGCTGGCGGCCAGCAACGATAGCAGTTTTGTTTCAATTGTTCTGTGTTCGGGCCACGAGGCGGTGCTCGATGTCAGCACCGGCCAACTGGTCGACACCAGCCAACCGCTGGGAAACGGAGACGACTCTAGCGGCGACAGCGATGCGCCCTGCTTCATCGGCCTTCACTCCAGTCGTCTCAAAAAGACTAAAGTGTTGCAGCGACCAGTTGAGGTCACAGCCCATTGGAGACAGTGGGGCGACGCCCATCGTCGGCACGCAACAAGCAGCTTCCGTCGAACCAGGCGGACCAAAGACAAGGCTGTTGAACTCTGTCATCTCCTGGTCGCCCCAACTCCCTGCGGCAGACAGACGTTCTCCGAGCGCCACGCGCTCCGCGTCACTCAGGCCCTCAACTAAAGCTGGGTCAAAGTGAGCGAGCCTAACAAGTACACCGCCATCGCTCTCAGAGCAGCCCAACATCGTCAGCATTGTCACCGCAACGGCCAAGCTTCTCAGGATCATTTTCTTCTCCCCTTCGTGCCAACGTTAGCAAGACCTAACGCTTCGCAAAGCGGACACGTGGAGACCGGTCATGAGCAAATGCAAACGGCTGAACTGGATCGACCAAGCCATTCGTTGAAATCGGAGCTGTAACCTAGGCTGGCCCGTTTCAGACGCTCGGCAACGCGCGCCTTATTTGTCCATGGCGTCCCTGGAGCACCTGCAGAACGCGATCAGCACTAAAGGCGCGAGGCGGCAAGGCGCACGCCCCACATCAATGAACGCAGCAGTCCGATAATTACGAGCACCAGCGCCGATAGCGCTGGGAGCTGCTCCAGATAGAGCCCGATATAGTCGAGGCCGGTGTTGAGATCGTAGCCCCCGAGCAGCAGCAGCAGCACGCTAATAAGGCCCGAAACGCACATCCAGAAGACGAAGGCTTCGTCGAGGAAGAAAACGGCGCTCTTATTCTTAGCGAGGAAGATAAATTGGTAGAGGATGCGAACAAGCACGAAACCGATCCACCACGCTGGAAACCAAGCGAGCTTTTCTAAGAATTGCGCGCTGCCGCCAGATAACTGAGCCGCGACGATCTCGAAAGAAACGAACGCGGCGCTGCACCATAGCGCGCCCAGGGCCAAGCGCCCATACGATATCCCGCCAATGCCTTCGCCCAGTTTCGCAAGCAAAGCCAGCGCGTCGTTGCGGCGCGCTTGGATTCCCTTCACTAAGGCGCCCCGGCTTTTGAGCGCGTCTCGGAATCGTCCGCCCTTGATCGCTTCCCGCTTTGACAGGATGTCATCGATCTCTGCTGCGGCGGGGTCGTCTCGCCAATGCGAAAAGTCGGCGGTGTGAATCTGTCCGAAGCCGATGGGTATTTCAAAGCCCCAGGAAAACGCGATTGGGACCAGCTTTTTCGATTTGTTGGCGCGATCCGCTTCGTCGCAGACGAATGTGGAATCGATGGAATTTTCGCTCCAGATAACAATCACCACGTCGGCCGCGCGCAGTTCGCGCGTTATGCTGGCGCGAAAATTTTCTCCAACTTCGATTTCGCGATCCCACCACACCGAATGACCGCGCGCGGCTAGCGCATTCGCGACCCGTTGGGCGAGGGCGCGGTCGGGGCGGCTATAGCTGATAAAGAAGTCAGCCATAGCGTATTATTGAACGAAGGCGCGGTGAGACGAATAGGCGCCGATGAACTCGCCTTCGATAGTCGTGAGCGTCAGGGTATAGGTAAGAACATTCTCATTGCGACGACCGGCCGTGCGCGTGCTGGTGAACTCGGATGTCAAAATAAACTCCACATCCGTCGCGCCCGTGGAGAAGACGCGCATGCGCCCTTCCGAGACCAGCCGGTTGCGCACCGTGTCGAAGATGTCCTGGACCTGGACGTCCCAGCGCGCTGAATTGTTGTTCGGAATCCCGAGCACGATTTTCGCGGCCTCCGAGCGTTGCGCGATCGCTTGGATGCGCTGCGACGCCAGCAACTGGTCGGAGACTTCGTTGGCCATGTCGATGTATTCAGGCATCCCTATGTTGCGAACGACTGGGATTTCGGAATCACCGCGCGTACGCTGCGCGCTTGCCGGCGGTGCGGTTATCGCGATGGCGAGCGCGGCCACTGCGGCAAGTCTCAAAAACTCGATCGCACTTCGCATCAGTTAGAACCTTGGCTGGCGCTGAGATCGACGCCGTCCACCCAGAGACGGCGAGATTGATCCAGCCGCAGAACGGAGTCGGTGGCGCGCCCGTAAATCAGGGTTTGCTGGTTGTTCGGATCAAGCGTGACGGAGTTGCGCTGAACCACGCCGCCCCCGCCGTTCCGGACCGTGATGTTTGCTTGTGTGGCGCTGGCGGGAAGGACAACGCGCGCCACGTGCATGCGGCGCGGCAAGCTGCACCAGCTGCGCACGTCCGGCACGGAGGCCAGCGAGATGCCGCCGCCGGTCAGTTCATTGATGCTTTGCTCGATGCCTTGCGTCTGGCGGTCGCGGTACGCCGCAACCAAAAGGTCGAGCCACATGAACAGCAGCCGATCGTTTTGATCGCGCAGCACCAGCGCCTCGACGTCGCTGATCGGCTCAAGCGGCACCGGGCGCGGCGCGCCGGCGTAACTGAGTTCGATCCGCGCGGTTTGAGCGGCCTCCGGCACGAACATGCCCATGCGAAGCGGCAGTACGGATCCGTCTTCGAGTTGAAGGCCGTAACGCAGGACGTGACGACTCGGTGCAAAGCCTTCGCCGATGATGACGTGCAGCACCCGTGTCCCGGGCGTGTGATTGTTGCGCATGGCTTCGGCGGCGCCCGCCAACTGGGTCGATCGCGGCTGCAGCCCGAGCGCTTCTTCGTAGGCGCCGCGCGCGTTGCCGCGAAGCGCTGGTTGTTCGAGGCTGGCGATTTCCAACACCATGCCGGACACGTAAGGGCCGAACGGGTTGACGTACGCACTGGGGACACGGTTTGCGACTGGCGCAAAGGCGCTGAATTCGGGCGCCAATGTTTCTATAATGGAAGCGGTTCGTTGGCCGTTCCCGCTGCGCTCTTCTTCCATTTCGGCTTGCGCATTCGCAATGCGTTCGGCGAAGCGGGCTTGTAGTTGAAGCTGTTCGTCCGCGCTGGCGCGGGCGACGTTGTAGCTGCGGCGATCCCCCTGGATGAGAAAGTTGAGGGCCAAATAATTGAGTTGAAGAATGCCCTCGTAGTCGCGCTTGCGGTAAGGGCCAAAGTCTCCGCGGCCCAACACGGTGGCAGTGGCTTGGCGAGCCCGGTCCCGCACCCAGCGCAAGGCGCCGCGAACGCGCGATTGATCTTCGGTCGCGCCACGCGCGGCCTCAAAGTGTGATTGCGCATCGACGTTGCGACGCGCTTCGTAGTGCATCAATCCAATTTCAGAATTGCTAAGAAACACGTCGCTCGAGGTGAAAAGCGGACGTTGACGCGCCTCCGCGTCCTCAGCGGCGGCGTCGGCAGGCGGCGGGCCATCTTCTGGCGCTCGGCCGTTCGCGCCCTGTTGTTGGCCGGAGGCTTGGAACAGGGAAAGCGCGGCATCGAAATCGCCGCGACCGAGCAGGTTGCGAATGTCAGCGTATCGCAGCGAATAGCCTGCGGGCCCGAGCGATTGCTTGCCAGGCTGCACGGGCGGCGGAGGGGGCTGCGCGTTGTCGGCAGGCAGCCCGGGAATACGCAGGCCCTGAGCGCCAGCGTTGGTCGCGGTCGCAGCGCCGATTAGGGTGGCGAGGCCCCCTATAACTTGACCGCGGCGCAAGGACGTCGACATGCGATGTGCTCCTTAACTCGGTAGTGCGTGCGCTGTGAGAGGTTAGAAGGGCGTCGCCCCTCCGCTTTGCGGCTCAACTGTCGCTTGGGCCGGTCGCGATGCAGCGGCGCGGCGCGGCGCCGGGGCCAATTCGATCACATCACCCGCGTTGAGCTGAAACGGACGCTCCGCATAGCGGGCTGTCGCGACACGGGGTTCGACATCCGTGACGATGAGATCGCCCGCATGAGTGCGTTGCCCAGCGCTTAGCATCACGCGCGTCGTCGGATCGTATTCCGGCGCGCCGATCGTATAGGCGCGTAGGCGCGCACCCATGGTGATGCCGAAATCCGTGCCGCCCGATATCCGCACAGGGCCATTTGGCGACGCAGACAACACCTGCATCGGAAACAATTCGGTCAGCAGTTTGCGCACCGCATCGTTGGAGAGGTCATCAATTAACTCGATGACGTCGGTGTTAATCGATTGCTGCACCGCGCGTGTGGCTTCGACCTCGACCGCGTGTTCGATACGCCCATCCATGGTCAACACACGGAAGGTGCCGCCGGCCACCCAATTGCGACGCTCGGGGCCTACACGGCGCGATACTCCTTCGTACGTTACGCTGCGTGTTGCGTCCGCTAGATCGAGGCTGACCTCCCCAGTCAGGAAGTATTCGCCGACAGCCATCCCACGCCGCGGATCGGCGCCGCTGCGCCCGCTTGCGCGCGCCGCGATTCGTCGCTCGCGCGAGAGCCGCGCCATGTCCGCTCGGCTGACGACATGAACGCGCGGGTCGCTCTGAAGTGCATCGCCGATGCTGTTCCCAGCGCTTCGACTGATGAGATTTGCAGGTGTCGTGATGCCGATGTCGCCAAAACGCACGATGATCGAGTCCACGGCAATTGCTGGCCTAATGGCGTCGGGCTCGCCGCTTTGGGCCGCAATAATTGCATTCCTGCCGAGCGCGGTTGGCTGTTGCGTGGAAGAAGGCCCGCCAGCCACCGGGCCAGTGTCGGAGACGAGTTCCGCCAAGGAGAGCGGAAGCTCAATCCTATCCTCCCGCTGCACCGGGCCACCGGACAGCACACGCAATGTCGCGACGTTGTCCTGGATGTCGTCGGTCACCTCCACAGTGGCGACATGGGTGCGCTCGGCGCCGACCGCCCGCCCGCCGGATTCGCGCAGCGCCTCGCCCATCCGATACACGTCCATTTGCATGCCGGCGGCGAGACCGTCATTGCTGCCGCGGTTGACGATCGGCGCGTCGCCACCCCGGATAATTTCAGAGGGCGCGATTTGGTCGAGCACGCGCTGGATGACTTGGCGGGCGATCTCACGGTTCACCTGGAAAGCCAAGTCCTGCATCAGCGGCATGTCACGCAGGCGCTGGAGCGCCGGCGTCGCTTGTTGCTGGACGCCCGAGCCGGGCTCGTTGACGAGGTAACCATCCAGGTCGCCCAAGTCGCTATACGCAACCAGTGGCTCGTCGAAGCGGATGACGCCCGCCAGTTCGACGGTCTTGCGTCGCGTATTGAAGAGACGAAACGCCACCGTTGGCTGAGCACGCAAAACGAACACGCTTTCGCCGGTATACTCGTCATGCTCCAGCGCCGCCGTGTAAACGGGTTCTTCGACGCCGACATAAAGGAAGTAGTCCGCGTTGAGCTCACGCCCAATACTGGCCAAGTCTGCATTGCTGGTGCGGCGCTGCCGAATTTGTTCGCCGTTATCACCGTCCTGGCTGCGGAATACTGTAGCGAATAGGGTGCGTGGGCTCGATCCGTTGTTTCGGGCCGTCATTGTGCGAAGTGCTGTTTCGACCGCATTGGTGTCGACCACGTCGAAACGCTGCGAGCTGTCGAGCCCTTGTGTGAGTTGGCCGTCAAGTTGAAGTAGCAGAATTTGCGAGAACGCAGCTGCGACCGCGCTTGGGAAAGTTGACGCTTGTGGCTCCGCCTGTTCGGACGCGCCGCTACTGGTTGTCGGCGCGGTGTTTCCCGGCTGCTGTGTTTGTGGCGGCGTTTGCGGCTGCCGCTGCTGCTGCTGCGCCGCGGGAGCGCTCGGCGCCCGGACTGCGGCTTTGAGCTGTTGTTCGACTGCAGCGGCATTGCGCTCGGCATAGTCGTTGGTCGACATGTCCGTAGCCAAGCGTTCGATGGTTTCGTCGGTAGCAATGGCAATACGAATGACGCCACCGGTGTTGTCGCGGCTGGTGAAGCGCGGCACAGCCCAGGCTGCGGCCAAGGCCAACACAATCGCGCCTGCTAGGCCGATGAGTACTAATCTTTTACGGTCCATCCCCACGCCCCGTTCAGAAATCTCGTTATGGCTGCGCCGTTTGCGGCCGCCGTACGATTGCGCCGACTGCGATCGCACCGACCCCTTGTTCGATCGACCCAAGGCTTACGCGGGCGCGCACTTCCGTGATACGGATACGGCCAATCTCACCACCGGTGTCGCCCAGCCGTTCACCTGTCACCGGATCCCGCAATTCGCGGCCAAGCGAGCGTACTGTTAGCATGTCGCCCACGGCATATCCCGCGTCCGCGCCGCGACTGATAAAGACGCGATCGCCGTCGACATCAACGACCTGTACAGCGTTGTTGTTTTCCAGGATTCGCCCCGCCAGCCGCATAGCAGCGTTGTTTGCCAGTGCTCGGTAGGCTTGAGGATCGCTCGACGCCCGCACCAGCGCGCCGCGATTGACGTCGCGATTGCCGCGCGTGCTAAGGCCGTCGCGCATGGCAGGGCCCGCTTGGTGCGCGCCGTTGATATTGAACCGCACGACATTGCCAGTGGCGGGCGATAACGCTGAAATTTGGACGACGAGCTCGCCGCGCGTGGTCACCACATCATGCGTGTTGAGTTGCGGAGCCACCCGCATCTCGTCGTTGAGGGTCAAAGTTTCCACCCGCACGGCGTATATGTATTGAGCCCGGCTGGTCCGCGGAGCAGCGCGCCCGCTACGCGCCAATTCCGCGATCATAGCCTCGATTTCGTGCTCGTTGGTGCCGGGTACGCTGAATAGTCCCGTTCCTTCGAGGGCCACCTGAATTTCGCTGCGCAGCGTATCGCCAAAACCTGCTGGCGCAGCGGCGGCCGCCGAAGGTGAGAGGGTGACCTCTCCGACGGCCACAGTGGTGCGACCCTCTTGCGCCATTGCCGTCGGTGCTGCGAGCAAAAGCCCGAGCACAGCTGCGCCGATGAAGCGCGATATTCGTCGATGCAATGAAGCCCCCGCCACTCAGCTCAATGTCAGTCGTTGGTTAGCATTTCCATTTGCGCGGCGGAAGCGGTAATTCTTGACTGCGATGATGGGTGTGGCGCGTTCTGTACATCTTGTACGGAAATCAGTGCAGATCTATTTGCGACAAGCAGACATGCCTGTTTTCGTGCGTCACCAAACCGTCGCTTTCGGCCTGTCCCGATGATTTGCCGGTCGGCAGATTGGTTGGCTTGAGCCCCGACAAGCGTAATGGCCCTTTTGTTCTATCAACCCTAGAGCCCGTCCCGACGCGTTTTCGTCTTGTGCTGAGCGCGTGCCACTCCAGGCGTTGCGGACCGACCGCGTTCGGCGATATCAGGCCGGTCGGACATCGCTGACGCGAGCGCCACGAATTGAACGACTTGGCCGGTGGGGATTTTGTACGCGTCGGCGTACGTTGGCTGCGGCCTCAACCGATCGACGCAACACACTCACTAAATCGCGTGTTGCACACGCACGAACATTCGTCATACCTGAACTCCCACCTGCGAGGCGTCAATGCGCGTCTGCTGAGGGGTTAGTCAGGCCAATGGCGCAAATCTTACAGGCAACTGATTTCGGCGGTGGCTCGCCGGAGCTGCTGCATCATGACCAATGTCGCGAGTGGAGCGACTTAGCCAGTCGCGAAATAGGTCCAATCGGCGTGCTATGGTCCTATTGGGCAGCCATCAACACGGTTGCGCGGCGCCCCAGTAATTGAAGCCAGCCCATTTGGGCGACTTGGGTAGGTACATCGTGTCCGACGAGATAAACGCGGCGTACGTGCGCTAAGTCGATCAGATTTCAACTGATTGCCCCCCGGCGTTTTTGTGCGGGCAGGACCTCTCACCACCCATGGCGGTAGTTGAAACGCAAGAATGACGGTAGCGCAAGGTGTAACAAATGTGTCGCGTTTTGCTTGGTCGCCGTCAGACGAAAATCCTCAAGCATTCCCGAAATTTGTGCGCACGGGCGATGACGCGTGCTGATCGCGTTGCACGCTATGTCGGATATCGGACAAAATGTCGGATATCGGACAAAGCTCGGCAGAGCGCAGCAGTGCGCGTGCGCCAATGCGCTATTGCTGCGCGGGCGAAGGTTCGTCCTGGATCGATTCCAGATAGGCGATCAGCACTTCGACATCTTCGGGCGCGAACGTGAAGTTCGGCATCGCTGGATGGCCGACAGTAATGCCCTCTGCGAATGCTTCTTGCAGCGCATCCACGCGGTAGTTTGCCGATAGCGTACGAAATGGCGGCGCTTCGGGCGCCGGGCTGTCCCCTGTGCGGCCCGTGGCGTGGCAGCCGCTGCAGTGCTGCTCGACCATGGCTTGGCCCCGTTGCTCTGCGGTCGGCGCTGGTGCCGGACCTTGCGACGCGCAGGCGCTGATCAGCACCAGAGTTGCGAAAATGGCGGCGTGTTTCATCGGGAGCCTCCTTCAGGCGGCTTCGAGCAACTCCAGCGCGCAGCGATTGCGGACGACGACATGGCGCGAACTCGGCAGCGCGATGGTATGGTCTCGTTCCATCTGTGTGAAGGCGCGCGAGACGGTTTCGATAGTCAAAGCAAGATAATCGGCAATATCTGCGCGTGACATCGGCAGATCGATCTCACATTGGACCGTAACGCGGTCCGCCAGCTGCAACAGGAACGCGGCGACGCGTTCGCCAGCGCCTTTGCGGCCAAGCACCAATGCGTGTTCCTGAGCATTCTGAAGCTGACGTTGGACCAAATTGATCAGCGCCCGCGCGGCCGAGGCGTCCTGCGCCGCAGCGGTGTCGATGGCCGAGCGACGCACGAGCGCCAGATCAGCGTCGACCACGGCCTCGGCTGAGAGCGAATGGGCTTTGCCGCATTCGAGGCCGAAAATATCGCCTGGGAAATAGAAGTTGAGGATTTGCCGGCGCCCGTCGCTGGAGAAGCGAATGGTGCGCACCGCGCCCGAGACGACGCGATAGACATAGTCGGCGTCTTCGCCCTCGCCGAAAACCTCCTCGTTACGGCGAAAGTGCATGCGGGCCCCCTGCAGCACCAAGCCGGGTCCTAGGGCGATGGAGTCGGAGACGTGCCGCGTGGTCGGGCCGCCAGATGTTTCGATGCCGAGATCGCGCATGGAAGTTCTCCTCTGCGCTCTTGAATACGGGGGCGGTGTGCGCCGGGAAATTCGTGGCGAACGCTTAAGGATAATCCCGTAGTCCGTACGGCATACGGGCTTGCGCGCTTGGCCGCCTTGGCGCGGCCCCGGCGGGCTATAAGATAGCGAGACCGATGCGTTCAACACATCTCCCGGCGGGCCTTGCCGCTGCGCTTCGCAGGCGCCCGTGGGTCAAGCCCTATGCGTTGGCGGCGCTGGCGTGCGCCGCAATGGTGGTGATTGCGGTGCTGCTCCGGCAGGCTGTGCCTGGCCTGTCCACGGCGCTTCTGTTTTTGCCTGTAGTTTGCAGCATGGCCGTGCTGGGGGGCTTGGGTCCGGGCCTGGCCACCACAGTGGCATCGCTGATCGCTGCGCGTCTAATCGCGCCTGAGCAGGGCGGCGTGCTTATCGTCTTCGCGGTGATGGGCGTCATCATCGCGCTGATCGGCGACCGGCTTTTCCGTACGCGCCGCGTCGAAGACAATGCGTCTCGCGCTTTGGCTGAGCGTGAAGCGCACCTGCTCTCCATCTACGACACAGCGCCCGATGCGCTGATCGTGATCGACGAACACGGCGTGATGCAATCTTACAGCGCGGCCGCTGAGCGGATGTTTGGCTGGTCGGCGTCTGAAGTGCTGGGTCGCAATGTAAAGATGCTGATGCCGCAGCTGTATCGCACGCAGCATGACGGCTACCTCCACCGCTATCTCGACACCGGTGAGCGGCGTATCATTGGCATCGGCCGTATCGTTGTCGGTGAACGCAAGGACGGCTCCACTTTTCCGATGGAGCTTGCGGTGGGCGAGGTGCGGTCCGAGCGTGGCCGCGTTTTCACCGGCTTTGTGCGCGACCTCACCGAGCGCCAAGCCACCGAGACGCGGCTGCAGGAGCTACAATCAGAATTGGTGCACATGTCGCGGTTGAGCGCGATGGGAGAGATGGCCTCTGCTCTGGCGCACGAGTTGAACCAACCCCTCAGTGCGATTGCGAATTATCTGAGCGGCGCGCGGCGACTCTTGGAGCGTGCGGGAGTCGCTGAGCCTCGGGCCGGAGATGCGTTGGAGAAAGCGGCGGATCAAGCCTTGCGGGCGGGTGAGATAATTCGGCGCCTTCGTGATTTCCTCTCACGCGGGGAAGGTGAGCGGCGTCTCGAAAATCTGCCGAAGCTGGTGCAGGAGGCGTGTGCGCTGGCTCTGGTGGGCGCAAAAGAGCATGGCGTGCGGGTGCGATATGCGCTTGCTCACGATGCCGAGATTGTACTGGTTGACCGCGTTCAGGTTCAGCAGGTGATCTTGAACCTCGTGCGGAACGCCATCGACGCCATGGCTGAACATCAGCGGCGCGAGCTGCTGATCGAAACGTCAGCGGTTGAAGACGGCATGGCGATGGTGAGCGTGGCTGACACCGGGCCAGGTGTTGACGAGACAGCAGCGGCGAAGCTGTTTCAGCCGTTCGTGACCACCAAAGCGAGCGGGATGGGGGTCGGTCTCTCGATCTCGCGAACCATTGTCGAAGCGCACGGAGGACGAATCTGGACCGAGCCCAATCCCGGCGGCGGCGCGGTTTTCCGATTCACTTTGCGCTTGGCGTCGGCGGACACGTTGGAGCCTAAAGATGAGTGAGCCCGTCGTTCATATTGTCGATGACGATGCGCCGATGCGGGATTCGGTGGCGTTCTTGCTTGGCGCGGAGAACATTCAAACGCGCACTTACGAAAGCGCGCGGGCGTTGCTCGATCGTCTGCATGCGTTGGAGTCCGGATGCATCATTACCGACATTCGTATGCCGGAGATGAACGGGCTTGAAATGGTGACGGAGCTTAAGCGCCTCCAAGTTCCTCATCCTGTGATTGTGCTCACCGGCCATGCCGACGTGTCGCTCGCGGTGCAGGCGATGAAGGCGGGCGTCGTCGACTTTTTGGAGAAGCCATTCGAGGACGAAGCGCTGTTGCGCGCTGTTCGCGCTACGCTTTCACGCAGCGGCGATGAGGCTTGCCGGCAGAAGGAGCGCGCCGAACTTGCGGAACGGCTGGCGCAACTGACGGCCCGCGAACGGGACGTTTATGAGGCCATCGTGTCAGGCGATTCGAATAAGGCGGCGGCTATCAAGCTGGGGATCAGCCCGCGCACCGTCGAAATTTACCGCGCCAATGTCATGACAAAGATGCACGCCAACAGCTTGTCCGAACTGGTCCGGATGGCGCTTCAAATTGAGCAGCGCTGAAGCGGACTTGAGCCAAGTCAACGCGGATCGTGCCGGATTGCCGGATGGTCTTGGCCACTGTGGACCAAATTTGTCGCCCCATACCCGTTCCGGTGCTTGTGCTTGTCGATGACGATCCGGCGGTTCGTCATGCGCTCGGCTTCGCGTTTGAGACGGCAGGGGTTCGCGTGCACACCTTCGCAGACGCTGAGGCGGTCTTGAATGTGCATGACCGAACCGCTTGGTCTTGCTTGGTGCTGGACCAAAAGCTGCCCGGCATGAGCGGGCTCGACCTTCTGGAACGTCTGCGCGCGGCGGGCGTTGAGGCGCCAACGATCCTGATCACAACGCATCCTACGCGTATCACGCGTCAGCGTGCGCTCGAAGCTGGGGTCGAGATCGTCGAGAAACCACTTCTGGATAATCAGCTCTCGCAAAAAGTGCGCGAGATCATGATCGGCGCGCCAGGTTGATCTGACGCAAGGCGGTCGTGCTCGGGCTTGCCGTACGGTGAGCCGAAGGAGACGCGCCTCATGTCCTACAAGTCGATTCTGGTTGTCGCATCCGGGCAGAATTCCGACGCCGAGGTTATCGGCGCGGCCGCCAAGCTTGCGACGCGCTTTAGCGCACAAGTTTCCGTTGCGCCGGCGTTTCCTGATCCGGCCGCGGATCTCGTCTATTATGGCGCTACGCTGCAAGCGTCCGATGAAGCGCGCGCGCGTATCGCGGACTCAGAGCGCGGGGCGCAGGAGCGACTCGAAGTGCTCAGCCGCGATATTGCTGCACGCGAACGCGCCGCCGTTACTGTTGAAAAGCGCGCCCTTCAGCCGATCGTTGCGTTGGCGCCAGCAGCGATTTTGGCGGATGTGGTGATGTTTGCGGGCGATGCAGCGCGCGCCAGTCTCGCGGGGCTGTTTGCCGAAACACTGCTTTCGACGCGCGCGCCGGTGATGCTGATCAAGGGCGACGCCGTTGTGGGTGGCGCGGCAGCCGTGGCTTGGGATGGCAGCGCACAAGCTGCGCGCGCCATACGTGCGGCGATGCCGCTGCTGCAAGCGGCATCACGTGTTCTGCTGATGCGCAATATTGATGACGAGACCAAGGAGACGGAAGCTTCAGATGTCGGCCGTTTACGCGCGCATCTCGCACGGCATGGCGTTGGCGTCATCGAAGTGAGGGACCTACGCGGCGCCCGAGTGGCCGATTCTCTGTTGGACGCCGCGCGCGCCGAGCAGTGCGAGCTATTGGTGGCGGGCGCCTACGGGCGGCCGCGTCTCTTTGAAATGGTTCTCGGCGGCACGACCCGTGCGCTTGTCAATGCGGCCGGTGTTCCGAACCTGTTGCTGTCACATTGAGGCAAGTCATGGCGTGCAAGATCATACTGACGCCTGTGATTGCTCTGGAAGAGGATGAAGCGGCGCTTTGTGCAGCCGCTGAGATTGCCGACAAGTTTGACGCTCAGCCAATCGCTCTCATTTTGGCGATGCATCTTGCTTCGTCCTTTATGGATCAAGCGGCGCCGCTCTCTGCGGTGCTTGAGGATTTGGCCAGCGGCTCGCGTTCGCACGCGGCGCAGTTGCGGAGCGGCATAGCTGCTTGGCTGGAGCGCGCGCTTCGCCCATTCGAAGTACGAGATTTGGCAATCGAAAGCGCCGTGAATGACGACCGCATCGTGGCGCATGCGCGTCTCGCTGATCTTACGATCATGGCCCATGCCGCTTCGCACGATCGCGCCCGCCGCGCAGCCATCGAAGATGTCTTGTTCAAATCGGGCCGGCCGATGCTCGTCGTTCCTGCGCGGCCGCTCGAGCGGCGAAGCTGGGATAGAGTTATAATCGGTTGGAACGCGACGGCAGAGTCTGTGCGTGCTGTAGTGGGCGCGATGCCGTTTCTGACCCACGCAAAGCAGGTGGTCATAGCAACCGTTGATGCGAAGGGCACATCCGGCGCCACGTTCGCGCCTGGCCGAGAGCTCGCGGCGTATCTGCAACGCCATGACGTGACCGCGGAAGTGCGCAATATCGACGGCTTGGGTCGAAGCCACGGCAAAGCGCTGCTCGATGCCGCTGTTGATATCGGCGCAGATATGCTGGTGATTGGGGCATACGGGCACTCTCGCGCGCGTGAGCTGCTTTTTGGCGGCGTGACACGAGAATTGCTCGCGGGCTCAACAGTCCCGCTGCTGATGGCCCACTGATGGGAGAGTAGAATGGCGCGCGTTGAGAACAAGGTGGCGTTGGTCACTGGCGGCGGGCTCGGCCTCGGCCGCGCTTGCGCGATGCTGCTGGCGCGGGAAGGCGCCAAGGTAATGGTCACTGATTTGAAGGAGCAAGAAGGCCGCGCCGCGGCCGACGAAATCGTCGAAGCCGGCGGCGAGGCGATGTTCATGCGTCAGGACGTTTCGTCCGAGGCGGATTGGGAAGCGACCATTGCCGCTGTTGTGCGCCGCTTTGGCCGGCTGAACGTTCTTGTCAATAATGCCGGAGTCGCGTTGGGCGGCGATGTGGAAAGCACGACGCTAGAGCAGTGGCGTGCGTTGATGGCCGTCAATTTGGACGGCGTGTTCCTCGGCACCAAACATGCGATTGGCGCGATGAAGGTGACTGGCGGCGGCTCGATCATCAACCTGTCCTCCATCGAAGGTTTGATCGGTGATCCTAATCTTGCCGCCTACAATGCCAGTAAAGGTGGCGTTCGCATTTTCTCGAAATCGGCGGCGCTGCATTGCGCTAAGTCTGGCTACAAAATTCGCGTCAATTCTGTGCACCCCGGCTACATATGGACACCGATGGTTGAGGGGTATTTGGCCTCTCAGCCTGATCCAGAAGCGGCAAAGGCCTATCTCGCCGGCCTTCATCCTGTCGGCCATCTGGGTGAGCCAAACGATATCGCTTATGGCGTGCTCTATCTTGCTTCCGATGAATCCAAGTTCGTCACCGGCGCCGAACTGGTGATCGATGGCGGATACACCGCACAATGACCAGTGAGCGCGCTCCGCGTCGCAGATACATTCGCGCCCCACACGCGGCCGCGATTTATTTCGCATTGGTGTTCGCCGTCGGTCTTCTGTTGGGGCCGGTGCGGGTGCTTTGGCTTGAGCCCGGGCTCGGGAAGACGCTAGCGGTTGTTTTGGAGACGCCGCTGCTCATCGCCGCCATGTGGTTTGCCGCTCGCGTTGCGCCTGCATGGGCGCGCGTTGACGGCGGCTGGCTTAGCTATCTCTCTATCGGCGTTCTGGCGCTTGTGTTTCAGCAGATCGCGGACCTCGCTGTCGGTTTCGGATTGCGCGGCATGACGTTGGCGGATCAGCTCGCCTACTTCTCTACGCCCGCGGGGATGATTTACGTGGCGACGCTCTTGGTGTTTGCGCTGATGCCGCTCATCCGGATGCCGCGCGCGGGCGCCGCGACTTCAATCAAGCCGTTGCGCGACGACGCTGCCGGCTAGGCGTGTAGATCACGAACGCTGCAGCGAACAGAAAGGCCGCCGTACCGCTCCAGCAGGCGGGGCAGTGCCCCAAGAATTCTAGAGCTTGCGGGCCGGCGCCGCACCACGCCGACTGCAGTGCGCGTTGTAGCGGCGTCGCCATCGCATCCGTAATTGCGCAGAGCGCGCTAGGCCATGCCGCGGCCGCCGCGACGAACGCGGACGCTACGTTAATCCGGACATTGGCGTCGCTCATGTTCGAACTCCTGCTCCCCAGATACCTGCGTCCCAGGCGCGCACCTTGAGCCAGATCAAACGCTGCCGGAGCGAGCGCTGATACCGCGTCCCTGTAGTTGCGGCGCATGCGTTAGCGCCGGCGGGGGAGTTGCGAGATGGCGGCTGACGCACGTGGGCATCAGGATCGGATCGACGCTTGGGCGATCGGGGCAATTCTCGTCGCCGGCATCTATTGTTCGCTGTGGGGCGCCGCGAACGCCACCGATTCCGCCTTTGCGATTCAAATGTGGACGGCGTTGGCGGCGTTTCTGGTTGGTGCGGTTCTGCTAACCGGCTTCATCGGCCGCGGTGGCACGGGCAATCAATCTACCCGCTACGAGAACGGCGTCGTTAAAGCTGGTGTTGTCGCCTCAATGTTTTGGGGCATCGCCGGCTTTCTGGTCGGCGTAGTGATCGCCGCGCAGCTCGCTTTCCCCAACATCTTCTATTTCGAGGAATGGGGCTGGACCAATTTCGGCCGTTTGCGTCCGCTGCACACGTCAGCGGTGATCTTCGCCTTCGGTGGTAACGTTCTCATCGCCACCAGCTTTTATGTCGTGCAGCGCACCTGCCGCGCGCGGCTGGCGGGCGGCTTGTGGCCCTGGTTCGTCTTCTGGGGCTATCAACTCTTCATCGTGATGGCAGGCACCGGCTATCTGCTGGGCATCACCGAGGGCCGCGAATACGCCGAGCCGCCGTGGTACACTGATATCTGGCTGACTCTAGTCTGGGTCGCTTATCTGCTCGTGTTTCTTGGCACGATCTGGAAGCGGCAAGAGAAGCACATCTACGTCGCCAATTGGTTCTACCTCGCGTTCATCGTGACGGTAGCGATGCTACACATCGTCAACAACATGGCCGTTCCGGTCAGCTTTTCTGGTTGGTTCAGCTATTCATTGTTCTCCGGCGTGCAGGATGCGCTGACGCAGTGGTGGTATGGTCACAACGCCGTCGGTTTCTTCCTCACCGCCGGCTTCCTCGGCATCATGTACTATTTCATCCCGAAGCAGGCGGATCGCCCGGTTTATTCGTACCGACTTTCGATTATCCACTTCTGGGCGCTGATCTTCCTCTACATCTGGGCTGGCCCGCACCATCTGCACTACACGGCGCTGCCGCAGTGGGCGCAGACGCTGGGCGCCACGTTCTCGATCATGCTCTGGATGCCGAGCTGGGGCGGCATGATCAACGGCCTGATGACGCTCTCAGGCGCGTGGGACAAGTTACGCACCGATCCGGTGCTGCGCATGTTGGTGGTGTCTGTCGCGTTCTACGGCATGTCGACCTTCGAAGGCCCGGTGATGTCGATCCGCGCCGTGAACTCGCTGTCGCACTACACGGATTGGACCATCGGGCACGTGCACTCTGGCGCGCTGGGCTGGGTTGGCTTCGTCAGCTTCGGCGCTCTCTATTGCCTCGTCCCGTGGCTGTGGAAGCGCAAGCGGCTCTACTCCAATGCGCTCGTCGAGTGGCACTTCTGGCTCTCGACCATCGGCATCGTGCTTTATATCACGTCGATGTGGGTGGCGGGCATCATGCAAGGCCTGATGTGGCGCGCCTATAACGAGTTCGGCTTCCTCGAATACGCATTCGTCGAGACCGTCGAAGCCATGCACCCGTACTACATCATCCGCGCTCTCGGCGGGACGCTGTTCCTGCTCGGCGCGATCATCATGGCTTACAATCTGTGGCGCACCGCGACGTCGAAGGAGCCTGCGCACACGCGCGCTTCCGATGTGCCGGCCGCTGCCGTGGCTGCTGAATAAGAGGGGCGGGGATCATGTGGAAATTTCACAGATGGTTCGAGCGCCACTCGCTCATTCTGGTGGTCGGCATCCTTGTTGTCGTCTCGATCGGCGGCCTGGTGCAGATCACGCCGCTCTTCTTCATCGAAAGCACGATCGAAGAAGTTGAGGGTGTGCGGCCGTACACGCCGCTCGAACTGGCGGGGCGGCAGGTTTACATCCGCGAAGGCTGCTACACCTGCCACTCGCAAATGGTGCGCCCGTTGCGTGATGAAGTAGAGCGCTACGGCCACTACTCGCTCGCAGCCGAGAGCATGTACGATCACCCCTTCCAGTGGGGATCTAAGCGTACGGGGCCGGATCTCGCGCGCGTCGGCGGTCGCTATTCGGACGAATGGCACCGCGCGCACTTGCAAGATCCACGCTCGGTGGTGCCGGAATCAGTGATGCCGCCCTACGCGTTCCTGGCGCGCGCTGACGTCGATACTGACCGTATGGGAGATCACCTGCGCGCAAATCGTATGCTCAGTGTGCCCTACAGCGACGAGCAGTTGGCGAACGCGACGATCGATGCGCGTGCGCAGGCAGAGCCGCTTGGGGCCAACGCCTATGACTTCGAGCAGCGCTACCCAGGCGCCGCAGTGCGCGATTTCGATGGCGATCCAAATCGCGTCACCGAAATGGATGCGCTGATCGCCTATCTGCAAATGCTCGGCGCCGGCATCGATTTCGACACCTACCAGGCGCAAGCGCCTGAGAACACGAGGTAGGCGTCATGACGTACGAGCAAGCGACGCATTTTGCGCAGACGTGGGGCCTTGCGCTTCTCGCGGTCTGTTTCGGCTTGGCGCTGATCTATGCGCTCTGGCCGGGCAACAAGAAGAAATTCGACCAAGCGGCGCGCAGTCCGCTCGACGATGGGGGCGACGATAATGGCTGATCGTGAACGCGACGCCGTCAGCGGCACCGAGACTACGGGCCACGAATGGGATGGCGTGAAAGAACTAGATACACCGCTGCCGCGGTGGTGGCTCTACATCTTCTACGCCTGCATCCTGGCGGCGATCATATACTGGGTGCTTATGCCGGCGTGGCCCATCGGTAACGGCTATACTAAGGGTGTGCTCGGATTTTCGGATCGCAATAACGTTGCGGCTGATGTGAGCAATCTGCGCTCGGCACGGGCGCCAATGTATGAGCGCTTGGCCGCTGCCAGCACCGCCGAAATCGCCGCCGATCCGGCATTGCAGGAATTCGCGCGTGCGGCCGGTGAATCCGTGTTCGGCGATTACTGCCGCACATGCCATGGCGCTGGCGGCGCCGGCGCGCCGGGATATCCGGTGTTGGCTGACGACGTATGGATCTGGGGCGGCTCACTCGCCGACATCGAACACACGCTGCGTGTCGGCATTCGCTCCGGTCATCCCGAAGCGCGTAACTCGATGATGCCGGCTTTTGGACGAGACGGGCTTTTGACACCGCAGCAGATCGGCGATGTCACAGAGCACGTCATCAGCATTTCCGCCGCGCGCACGCGCCTCGATCCCAATAGCGCCGCCGCAACGCGTGGCGCGATCATCTATCAGGAGCAGTGCGCTGCCTGTCACGGACCATCCGGCGCTGGCGATCGCACGCTCGGCGCGCCGAGCCTCAATGACGATCTTTGGCTCTATGGCGGCTCGCGCACTGAGATTCGCCGCCAGATCGAGCTTGGGCGCGGCGGCGTGATGCCGGCCTGGGAAAGCCGATTCGACGCCGGCACGCTGCGTGCGCTGGCCTATTATGTCCACGAAATGGGTGGTGGTGAGCCAGATGCCGCCCCTGTGCCTGCGACAACGGAGACGATTGCGCCTGAGCCAGCTCAAAACGGGCAGGCGACCGCGCCGCTAAACTAGCGGCATGGCCAAAACAACTTTGATCGACACCACGGCGCGCGCTGGCGATCTTGCGATCGACGCGCGCGCCGTAAATTCGAAAGAGGCGCGCGCGCTCTATAAGAAACGCGAGCAGATTTATCCCAAACTCGCGCAGGGCTTCTTCCGCAATCTCAAATGGGCGGCGATGGTCGTCCTGCTCGGCATCTACTACGTCACGCCGTGGCTGCGCTGGGATCGCGGCGGGGGCCGCGTCGATCAAGCCGTCTTGGTCGACTTTGAAGGACGGCGCTTCTACTTCTTCTTTCTCGAGCTTTGGCCGCAGGAGGTGTACTACATCACCGGCCTGTTAATCCTGGCCTCGTTTGCGATCTTTCTGTCTTCAGCATTGTTTGGGCGCGTCTGGTGCGGCTACGCGTGCCCGCAAACCGTCTGGACCGATCTCTACATCTACGTAGAGCGCGCCATCGAGGGCGATCGCAATGCCCGCATGAGGCTCGACAAGGCGCCCATGTCGCTGTCGAAGGCTGGCAAGAAAGTTTCAAAGCATCTCATCTGGATTTTGATCGCCGCCGCTACAGGCGGCGCCTGGGTGTTCTACTTCGGCGACGCGCCCACACTGTTTCGAAATATCTTCACGGGCCAAGCCGATCCAACCGTCTACCTCTTCATCGGCATACTGACGTTCACCACCTACGCGCTTGCCGGCACAATGCGGGAGCAGGTCTGTACATATATGTGCCCGTGGCCGCGCATTCAGGCCGCCATGATCGACAAGGACGCGCTCTCGGTGACGTATCGCGCCGACCGGGGCGAGCCGCGCGGCGCTCACAAGAAGGGTGATACGTGGGAGGGGCGAGGCGATTGCATCGATTGCCGCCAATGCGTCGCCGTGTGTCCGCAAGGGATAGATATTCGCGACGGTGATCAGCTCGAGTGCATCAATTGCGCGCTGTGCATCGATGCGTGCGACGAGGTTATGGAGAAGGTCGGGCGACCCAAGGGGCTCATCGCCTACGACAGCTATGCCAATCTTGAGCGACGCCAGCAGGGTAAGGGCGCTCGCTATAAGCTCATCCGCCCGCGAACCATCTTGTACGGCGCGCTTATGACGATTGTCGCAGCGCTCATGATCTATGGTCTGGCCACGCGCCACACGCTGAGCCTCAACGTCATCCGCGACCGTAGCCCGCCCTTCGTGCGCCTCGCGGACGGCAGCATCCGAAATGACTACGCGCTGAAACTGATCAACATGACCGACCAACCGCGCCGCGTACAGATTTCTGTCGCGGGATTGGATGGAGCCCGGTTGCTCGCGCCAGCCCTGAACGCGGAGGGTAACGTTGTCGTCGACGCGAGCGCCGACGCCGTCACCAATGTGCGTATCCATGTCGTGGCGCCGCCGGGCGTCAGCACTGGCTCGCACGATTTGAGTTTCACCATTCGCGACAGCGCTACTGGCGAAGTGGCCACCAGCGAATCCGCATTCCTGGCAGGAGGGGCGCCATGAGCACCGCACGTTTCGAGATCCGTGGCTGGCACGTGCTTGCCGCCATGCTGGCGTTCTTTGGCGCGATCATCGCCGTCAACGTCACGTTTGCGGTGTATGCGATCCAATCGTTTCCAGGCGAGGATGTGCGTCGCTCATATTTGCAGGGTGTTCAGTATAACGACACCCTTGCCGAACGGCGCGCACAAGCTGCGCTCGGTTGGCAGGCCAGCACCGCCCTTCGCCGTGACGCGGACGGCGCGTTTGTGGAAGTGACGCTCACCGCGCGCGACGGCACAGCGATTGGTGGCGCTGACATCACCGGGAGCCTGCAATGGCCGACGAGTTCACAACACGATCACGAGCTCTCATTCGAGCCGGTTGGCGGCGGCCGCTACATTGCGCGCTTGGGCGAGTTGCAGCCGGGGCGCTGGCGGCTGCGCGCGCGCGCCGATGGCGAGGGCGGCGCGCTCGATTTTGAATCGGAGCTCACATGGCAACCGTCGCGCTAACCGAAAGCGGCTGCCCCTCCGGTCTCGCGCCGGCGGCTGATGCAGAGACGCGCCGCGCCGACCCATCCGCGTTCGTGCGCCGTGACGCGCATGGCGCAGAGACTCTGGAGCTTCTGATCCAGGGCGCAAAGTGCGCGGGGTGCATCCGCAAGATCGAGAGCGGCTTGTTGGCGCTCCCCGGCATAACGGACGCGCGGTTGAATTTATCCACTGGCCGCCTCCGCGTCTCGTGGTCTCCAGGTGCCGTGGCGCCTAGTTTGATCACAGAGTCGCTCGCGCGCATGGGCTATGGCGCAGCGGCGTTCGACCCCGCTACTGCGGCGCGCCAAGTCGATGAAGAGGGGCGCAAGCTGCTGCGCTACCTTGCGGTCGCTGGCTTCGCGGCGATGAACATCATGATGTTCTCGGTGCCAGTCTGGTCTGGCGATGGCGAGATGGGCGAGGGCACGCGTACGCTCTTGCATTGGATATCCGCCCTGATCGCGATCCCGGCGGCGCTTTATGCGGCGCAGCCCTTTTTCCGCTCTGCGTGGACGGCGCTTCGTGCGCGCCGCGCCAATATGGACGTGCCGATCTCGCTGGCGGTTTTTCTGACGCTCGGCATTTCCATCGCTGAAACCCTGCAGCAAGGGGAGCACGCCTATTTCGACGGCATCACGATGCTGCTCTTCTTTTTGCTGATCGGGCGCTACCTTGATCACAAGCTACGCGAGCAGGCGCGCACTGCAGCACGCGACTTGCTGGCCCTGCAATCTGTAACGGCATCGCGCATAGGCGCTGACGGGCGCGTTGTAGCGATAGGCGCCGCCGAAATTGGCGTTGGCGATACGCTGTTGCTGGCGTGCGGGGACCGGGCGCCTGTCGACGGGATCATTCTCGAAGGCGTCTCGGACCTCGATAGATCCATGCTGACGGGCGAGACGTTGCCGCAAGCGGTACGGCCAGGCGATCAGATCCACGCAGGTGTCATCAATCTGAGTCAGCGTTTAGTGATTCGTGCTTCAGCCCGCGCGCAGGATTCGTCAGTTGCTGAACTCGCGAGGCTTATCGAGGCGGGCGAGCAAGGCCGGGCGCGCTTTGTGCGATTGGCGGAGAAAGCCGCCGCGCTTTATGTGCCGGTCGTTCATTCTCTGGCGTTGGCGACGTTCTTGGGCTGGTTGCTAGCGCCTGCGCTGTTGCGTTTCGTTGGGTTCGAGGCGGCCGACGTCGGTTTCCGGGTTGCGTTGATGAACGCCGTCGCGGTGTTGATCATCACGTGCCCGTGTGCGCTGGGTCTTGCAGTGCCGGCGGTGCAAGTTGTGGCGACGGGACGCTTGTTCAAACGCGGCGTGTTGGTGAAGTCCGGTGACGCATTGGAGCGGCTGGCCGAGGTCGACGTCGCCGTGTTCGATAAGACGGGCACGCTTACACTCGGCATACTTCGCGCCGCAGCATCTCTGGCGCGCATTTCGCGCCATCCGCTGTCGCGTGCATTGGTGGAAGCCGCCGGTCCCGGCTTGGCGGCGGATAGTGCGCGCGAAATTCCCGGCGAGGGCATCGCGGCGGGTGATGCGCGGCTGGGCCGGCGGACATTCGCCGCGCCTGCCTGTCTCGACGCCGAAGATGGCGCGGCGGAGCTGTGGTTCGCGCAAGGCGATGCACCGCCGGTGCGCTTTGCTTTTGTTGACGCGTTACGAATCGACGCGGCGCAAACTGTTTCGGCGCTACAGCAGCGCGGCATCAAGGTTGAGCTGATCTCCGGCGATCGGCCGGTGGCGGTGGCCGCGGCAGCGCGCGAGGCCGGCATCGACACTTGGGTGGGCGGAGCGTCCCCAGCTGACAAAACAGCCCGTCTCGCACACTTGCTCGCTCAAGGTTTCAAGCCGCTGATGATCGGCGATGGTCTCAACGACGCTGCCGCGCTAGCCGCAGCGCACGCATCCGCTTCACCGGGCACGGCGTTAGAAGCGAGCCAGGCGGCTTCGGATTTGGTGATCCAAGGCGCGGCTTTGATGCCGCTGATCGAAGCGATCGATGTCGCCAAGATGGCACGCGCGCGAGCTTTGGAGAATCTCCGCTTCTCGGCGCTCTATAATGTGATTGCGGCGCCGCTGGCGGCAGCCGGTTTCCTCACGCCGCTGATCGCCGCGCTGGCGATGTCGGGCTCTTCGCTTGTGGTCACGTTGAACGCGCTGCGATTGCAGTTGAGCTGGAGGCGCGCATGAACGTCATGATCTTCCTCATCCCCGTGGCGTTGTTCATGGCGGTGGTGGGGTTATGCGCTTTCTTTTGGAGCTTGCGGTCCGGCCAATACGAAGACCTCGACGGCGCCGCCCATCGCGTCTTGATCCCAGACGACGAAGACGCGCCCAATTAGGCCTGTCCACCAGCGCCGCCTTACCTAGAATGGTGGCGTCCCGCTCTCAGATGGGCGGCGGTGGGGGAGGGCGCGATGGTTTCGTTCAATCGACGTGAATTGGCGTTGGCGGCGTTGGCGGCCGGATGCACCGGCGCGAGCGGCGGCGATGATGACATCATCGTCCATGGCGGCCCAATTTATACGGGCGTCGAAGGCGCGCCGAGCGCTGAGGCTGTACGCATCAGCGGCGGGCGCTTTGTTGTCGTTGGCGCTTTAGCCGATGCGCGCAACGGCCGGCGCGCGCGAGAGATCGATCTTGGCGGCGCCGCCGCCTTTCCGGGCTTCACCGACTCGCACGTGCACATCGCCGGCGTTGGCATGGCGGCGATGGTGCTGGATCTCGTCGGTGTCGCCTCGATCGCCGAACTCACACAACGTTTGCGCGACTATGCCGCTGCGCATCCCGAGGGCGCGATTGTCGGGCGCGGCTGGATCGAAACCCATTGGCCAGAGCGGCGCTTTCCCAACCGCGCCGACATCGATGCTGTCGTCAGCAATCGGCCAGTCTTTCTGCAGCGCATCGACGGTCACGCTGCTGTCGTAAACTCCGCAGCGCTCGCGCTGGCGGCCGTTGACTCAAACACAAGCAATCCCGCCGGAGGTTCGATCGAGCGCGATCCGTCCGGGGCCGCGACCGGCATCTTGGTCGATAACGCCATGTCTCTCGTCGAGAGCCAATTGCCGACGCCGACACCGGAAATGGTCCGCGCTGCGATCGCCGAAGGCGCACGGCTCTACGCGTCGCGCGGCTGGACCGGCATCGCAAACATGAGCACCAGCCTTGCCGAAGCGCAGATTCTAGCGGATTTGGCGCAGCGCGGTGAGTTGCCGTTACGCGCCGACATCTACCTGACGCCACAGGATTCCGAAGCCATCCTGCAAAGCGGCCCGTATGGCGATGGTCTCGCGCATGTTCGCGGCGTGAAGCTCTACATGGATGGCGCACTGGGGTCGCGAGGCGCCGCGCTTCTGGCGCCTTATAGCGATGCGCCTACGCAAGGCCTATTGGTGGCGCGGCAAGCACGGGTGCAGGTGGCGACGCACGCTATCGGCGATCGCGGCAATCGCTTGGTGCTCGACGCATATCGCGACACGTTTGCTGACGATCCGCGGGCACTGCGCGCCGCGCGCTGGCGTATCGAGCATGCGCAAGTGATCGCGAGCGACGACATTCCACGATTTGCGAGCCAAGGAATCATCGCGTCTATGCAGCCCTCGCATGCGATCAGCGATCTCCACTTCGCGCCGGCGCGCCTCGGTCCGAACCGGCTTGCTGGCGCCTATGCCTGGCGCGCGTTGCTCGACAGCGGCGCGATGCTTGCGGCCGGGAGCGACGCTCCGGTCGAGAAGGGCGACCCGCTGATCGAGTTCTACGCCGCAAGCTATCGCCACGACCTGACTGGCTTTGCCGGCCCGGATTGGCGACTCGATCAAGCGGTCAGCCGTGTCGAAGCGCTGAGGCTCCTCACCTCCGGCGGCGCATACGCCGCGTTCGGTGAAAGCGAACGGGGCGTTATCGCGCCCGGCATGCAAGCGGATCTAAGCGCCTTCTCGGTTGATCTGATGAATGCAGAACCCGGCCAAATTCCGGGGGCGCAGGCCGTGTTGGCGATTTCAGCCGGGAGGGTGACGCACCAAGCCGGGTGACGTCGCGGATGGCGCCCGGGGCACACCCGCCGGCTCGGAGGTCGCCGCTGGCACGATTGGCCTTGCAAATTCCAAAAACGTCGGGTTATTCCTAGATAGACACCGGTGGCAAAAACAAAGATAGCGGTGTCATAGGGATGAAACGAGAGACTTGACGGGGGTCGGGCAACGTTCCGCCATCCGTCCGGCTCGCCGGGGAGGGACGTTTGATGGCGATGAAATCGAACACGAAAACGCGTTGGACCCTAAGTGGAACATCGCTTGCGGCGCTGGCGATGGCCGTAGGGTTTGGCGCAGGTGCGCCGGCCCAAGCCCAGGACGCTGAGGCGGACGAAGATGAAATCGTCATCACCGGCTTCCGCGGCAGTTTGGCTGCGGCGATCGACGTAAAGCGCGAAGAGACCGGCGCCGTCGACGTCATTATGGCTGAAGACATCGCGGACTTCCCTGACCTGAACCTCTCTGAGTCGATCCAGCGTATTCCTGGCGTCGCGATCACGCGGGACGCTGGTGAAGGCCGCCAGATCTCTGTGCGTGGCCTCGGCCCGCAATTCACCCGCGTCCGCATCAACGGCATGGAAGCGCTGGCCACGGTCGGCGGCACCGACGCGGTTGGCGGCACCAACCGTGACCGCTCGTTCGACTTCAACGTTTTCGCCTCCGAGCTTTTCAACTCCATCACCGTGCGCAAAACCGCTTCAGCTGAAGTGGAAGAAGGCTCGCTCGGCGCCACTGTCGATCTGCGCACCTCGCTGCCGTTCGACTATGACGGCTTCACGATGGCCGTCTCCGGCCAGGGCCTTTACAACGATCTCTCCGAAACCACCGATCCGCGCATCGCCGTGCTGATCAGCAATCGCTGGGACAACGGCTTCGGCGCACTTTTCTCGCTCGCCTATAGCAGCCGTGAATCCCTGGAAGAGGGCTCCAGCACCGTGCGCTGGCAAAGCGGCGGCTTCACCGCAGAGAACACCAGCTACTCGCTTGCACAGCTGAACGCGGCCTTCCACCCGCGCATCCCGCGCTATGACGTGTACGAGCATGAGCAAGAGCGCCTTGGCGTCACCGGCGCTCTGCAATGGACCCCGAGCAGCGACACCAGCGCCACGCTAAGCGTGCTCTACGCCAATTTCGACGGCACGCGCTCTGAAGCGTTTTTGGAATCGCCGGTGTTCAGCGCCAGCGGCGCCTCTGGCATCGGCGGCGTTATTGTCCAGGACGCGCAGATCGACGGCAACACGCTGACTTACGGCGTGTTCGATAACGTCGACATTCGTTCGGAACTACGTTTCGACGAACTGCAAACCGAGTTCACGCAGGCCACGCTCAACTTCGAGCATGATTTCTCGGATCGTCTGACCTTCACGGGCTTGGCCGGGTACTCGCAGTCCGACCACAACAACCCGGTTCAAACGACGCTTCTGTTCGATGCCGATAACATCCAAGACTATGTCTACGATTATCGCGCCAACAGCCGCTTGCCGTTGTTCACCTACGGCACGACCGATCTCGAAAATCCGGCGACATGGCATCTGGAGCAAATCCGCCTGCGTCCGCAGACGGCGCTCAACACCTACGCCACCTTGCAGGGCGATCTCGAGTTTGAACTGAGCGAGATGTTCACGCTCACGGGCGGCGTCAACTGGCGCACGTACGAGTTCGAGACGACCGAAATGCGCCGTTCGAACGGCACGTCGGCGAACCTTGAAGGCTCGATCCCGGGTTTTGCTTCGGGCACGCCGATCGCGGACTACAGCTTCATCCAAACGCTAAGCGGGCGGGGGCTTTCGTTGCCGACTGGTCTGCCGACGCAATGGCTGGTGCCGGATATCAACGCCGCTGCGTCATTGTGGGGACTCTACGATACGTCGATCTTCCCGATGGGCATCGAGCCGGCGCTCGGCAACAATCGCTCTGTCGAGGAAACCAACACTGGCGCGTTCGGCCAAGTGGATTGGGATACCGATCTCGCCGGTGCGCGCTTCCGCGGCAATATTGGCGCGCGTTGGGTGCAGACCGAACAGTCAACGACCGGCTACACCTATAGCGCCGGCGTTCCAGTTCAGACAACGGTCGATCGTGAATACGATCACTTCCTGCCGTCGATGAACCTGGTGCTTGAGCCGTCGGAATCTTTCCTCGTCCGCATCGGCGTGGCGCGGGTGATGTCGCGGCCGGGTCTTGGCAATTTGAATCCGGGCGCCTCAGTCACGGTGAGCGGCGCAAACCGCACGGTGAACGCCGGCAACCCCGATCTCAATCCGATCGAAGCTAACGCCTATGACGTCGCGGCCGAATGGTACTTCACCGAAGGCGGTCTGCTTTCGTTGGCGCTCTTCCACCGCGACATCGACAGCTTCGTGCAGACAGTGCGTGAAGACGTCCCGTTCACTGGTAACTCGCTCGGCCTTCCGGACAGCGTCGCAACCGCGGCCTGCCCAGGCGGCGTCGATACGCCCGGCTGCAACCCAACGCTCAACTGGCAATTCAACCAGCCGCGCAACACGCCCGGCGGTCCGGTCAGTGGCTACGAAATTGGTGTGCAGCTGCCGTTCTTCTGGATGGACGGCTTCTGGTCGAACTTCGGGGTCGTGGGCAATTACACGCGCGTTAACAGCGATATCGACTACGTCAACGGCTTTCGGAGGAATCCTACAACGCGACGGTCTACTACGAAGACGAGACGTTCAGCGTCCGCGTTTCCGCCGCCTATCGCAGCGACTACCCAACCACGCTGCCGGGCCGCAACGGCAACGCCACCGAGGATACCGCCGCCACGTTGAACTACGACGCGTCGGCCCGCTGGAACCTGAATGAGAATTTCGCGCTCACCTTTGAGGGCGTGAACCTGACTGACGAAGCGAACGACCAGTACCTTACGCCGGACAATCGCTCGTCATTCTATCACCACTACGGGCGCTCGTACTTCCTGGGTGCGCGTTACACGTACTAAGTTCTCCCATTACCTCCTAAGGCGGGCGTCGGCTTTGTGTCGGCGCCCGTTTTCTTTTTCAGGCGAAGGCAATGCGCGCCGCTTGCTCGAGGCCGGGCGGGGAGAGCGGGCCGAAGCGCAACATGGCGTCGTGGAAGCGCGCCAGATTAAAGTTGCGCGCTTCGCGGCGTGTACGTTCACGCAGTTCTGCAATGTGGAGCGCCGCCAGCCCTTGCGCTGCGTACGCGCCGGGTTGCGCCACGAAGCGCGCGACGTCGGTTTCAATGCTGACGAACGCGATGCTCTCGCCCTGCAGCGCGCGCATTTCTTCGGTCGCGCGTTCGCGGCTCCAGCGCAGTGCGTGAATGCCGGTGTCGGCGACGACGCGCGCCAAGCGAAACAGCATCCATTGCAGATAGCCGATGCGGGCAAGCGGATCTTCCGCATAGGCGCCCATCTCGTCCGCCAATTGCTCGGCGTAGGTGGACCAACCCTCGGAATAGGCCATCGAATGGCGCCGCTGCATATCGGACGGCTCCGCCGCGCGCTCGTACGGCGCTTGCAGAATGTGGCCGGGAATGAGCTCGTGATGGACGACGCTCGGCAACGTCCAGCGCGGGCGCGAGCGAATGGCGCCAAGATCGACGAGGTAGTTGTTGCCTTGCCGCCGGCCCATCGCGCCATTGGCTTCCTGCGCGGCGGGCAGCAGCAACACTTGCGCCGGCGCTTCGGCGAGACTGTCAACGGCGCTCGCCAGCAAGCTGCGTGAGCGCGCCAGCTGCAAATTCATGTCGGCGACCGCGCGTGCTTTGCCTTCTGCGCTATCTGCGTAGAGGTGGCGGTCATCGCGTGCGAGCTGACGCAGGCGCGATGCCACGTCGCCTGCAGTCAAACCTGCCGCACGGAGGAGGGTGTCGGCCTCGGCCTGCAGCGCGCGGCAACGCGCCAGCGCTTTCTCATGCGCCTGGCGCGGATCAATCGCCGCGCCATACTGAAACTGGAGCGAAAGCCGATAGTACTCATCGCCGCCGGGAAATTGCCAGACGCCGGCTTCCGACCCGGCGCGCTGGCGTAATTCCCGCAGCACCGTAACCTGGCGCGCCATTGCCTCGACAAGCCCATCGTATTTGCGTTCACCGCTGGCCGCGACGCGCTGCTGCGCCGCCTCCACCGCTGGAATCGTCTCATCGATCAGAAAGCTCGGCGGGATCACGCCGCGCGCCGCGGCGCCTTGCAGGCGATTGGTATCGTTATTGACCTCGCGAACGGAAATGCCCGGGCGATCGTCCTCGCGCATTTCGGCGGCGCGGCGGTATTGGCCGTTGCGATGCGTGACCGGGTAGGGCGCTCCATTGTCGCCCCAGGCGAAATCGGCGAGCGCCGCGTCCGCTTCTGCACCTGGCAGCAGCGCGTCATAGAGAATACGGCCCTCCGCCGTGAGACGGTTGCGATCGAAGCGGCGTAGCAGGAAGGGGCGGGTGCGGCGCGGCCGCGCGCCGAGCCGATCGACAGCGTCGCGAAAAGCGGCGTCCACGGCCGCATCAGGCGCCGCTTCCTCAGCCGGCGCATGCGCGCAGCCAGCAAGCGTCGCCGCGCCTGCAAAGAGGAAGCTCCGCCGTTCAATCATGGTGAATGCGCATCCCTCCGTTCGCGTTCGACCGCGCGCAGGATACGCAAAGGGCGAGCCGCGTGCAGCGACCCGCCCTCTAACAGAGAAATACGGTTTTAGTTTAGGCCGCTGCGACCCGGAGATCGTTAAGCCCACGGATGGCCACGCGAGCCCGTCTAATTGCCCAGGCTCGACGGCCACGGATCTGCTTCAGAGTTGCGTCGGTAGTGTCGACCATTTGGCTTCCCCAACCAGACAACACACGCACTCCGGAAATGAACTGCCGTTCCAGCTTCTTGCACTCAGCCATTTCCGCTTTTGCTGTGCGGAGCTGATGCAGCCGGACGCGATCCATTTTTAGGCCGCTGCCACGCCGGTCGAAACCGTCGCGGTCGCGCCAGCTTCCTGCGGATCGCGCAGCACGTAGCCACGGCCCCAGACCGTCTCGATGTAATGTTCGCCGCCGGTGGCAGCCGCCAGCTTCTTGCGCAGCTTGCAGATGAACACGTCGATGATCTTCAATTCCGGCTCGTCCATGCCGCCATAGAGATGGTTCAAGAACATCTCTTTGGTCAGCGTCGTGCCTTTGCGGAGCGAGAGCAGCTCCAGCATTTGGTATTCTTTGCCCGTCAGGTGGATGCGCTGGCCGTTGGCCTCGGTCGTCTTCGCATCGAGGTTGACGACGATGTCGCCCGTTCTGATGACGGAATGAGCGTGGCCCTTCGAGCGGCGGACGATCGCGTTGATCCGCGCGATCAGTTCGTCCTTGTTGAAGGGCTTGGTCATGTAATCGTCGGCGCCGTAGCCAAGGCCGCGGACCTTTGTGTCGATGTCTGCGGTGCCCGAAAGGATCAGGATGGGGGTGTTCACCCGCGCCACCCGGAGCTGCTTCAGCACGTCATAGCCGTGCATGTCCGGCAGAGTCAGGTCGAGTACGATGATATCGTAATCGTAGAGCTTACCGAGATCGATGCCTTCCTCGCCAAGGTCGGTCGAGTAGATATTGAAGCCCTCGGACTTCAACATCAGTTCGATACCCTGCGCTGTTGCGCTATCGTCTTCGATCAACAAGACTCGCATTGAATGCTCCCCGATCGGCGCAACGCCTCGGCAACCTTAATCCACAGAATCATAATCACATTCCGCGTAACCAACAGGTTAACGCCGGTAAGAATTATTACCTGCGCGATTGCCAAATTTGCGTTGACCCGCCCTTCATCAGCTTCGTTAAGACGTGTGAATCGGAATTCGATTCACGTGGCAAGCTCTAGATGCGGCCTATGTCGGCGCCGCTAGCTGTTGATTTTGAATCGGCCAACCAATGAACCGTGCAAACCAACGCAAAGCGTTAGGTTTTGATTCACCATACTCGCTGATGAATTTGTGGAAGAACTCGCGAGCGCGATGCCATCCTTTCTCTCAAGACTAGCTAACGAGATCGACGCGCTCGATCCGCGCCGCTTTGAGGGGCGTGTTACCGGCTTGTCAGGCGCGCTGATCGAAGTGAGCGGACCCGTTGAAGCGTTGGCGCTCGGCGCGCGCGTGACGGTAGAGGGCGCGCGCATCGCGCGTGGCGAGATCGTCGGCTTCCGCGGCGATCGCGCGCTGGTGGCGCCGTACGATCCTATTGAAGCGATGCGGCCTGGCGCGCGAGTCCATCTGGAAGGCGAGGCGGCGCTGGCGCGGCCCTCGCGCGCCTGGCTTGGCCGTGTGATCGATTGCTTCGGGAACCCTGTCGATGGCGAGGGACCGCTACCCCATGGGCAAAAGCCGCGTTTAGTGCGCGGCCCGCCGCCCTCAGCACACGATCGCTCACGCGTCGGCGGCCGGCTCGATGTCGGCGTGCGCGCTATCAACGCCTTCGCCGCGATTTGCCGGGGGCAACGCATGGGTGTGTTCGCCGGCTCCGGTGTCGGCAAGTCGGTTCTGATGTCGATGCTGGCGCGCGGCGCCGATGCCGATGTCATCGTCATCGGCTTGGTTGGCGAGCGCGGCCGCGAGGTGAAAGAATTCATCGAAGACACGCTGGGCGAGGAGGGCCGCCGCCGCTCGGTTGTCGTTGTCGCCACCTCCGATGAAACTGCGGCCCGCCGCCGGCTCGCGCCGCACATGGCATGCGCGGTGGCGGAGCACTTCCGTGACGAGGGGCTCGATGTTCTGTTGCTGGTCGATTCCGTCACCCGCTTTGCGATGGCGCAGCGCGAGATCGGTTTGAGTGTCGGCGAGCCGCCGACCACCAAGGGCTACACGCCGTCCGTATTCGCCGAGCTGCCGAAGCTGCTCGAACGCGCCGGGCCTGGCCATGAGGGTCAGCCCGGCTCGATCACCGCGCTCTTCACCGTGCTCGTCGACGGCGACGATCATAACGAGCCGATCGCAGACGCGGTGCGCGGCATCCTCGACGGCCACATCGTCATGGAGCGCGCTATCGCCGAACGCGGGCGCTATCCCGCGATCAACGTGCTGAAGTCGATCTCGCGCCTGATGCCGATGTGTCATACGCCCGATGAAAACGTTCTCGTCGGCAAGGCGCGCGAGGCGCTGAGCCTCTACGCTGAAATGGAAGAGCTGATCCGCATCGGCGCTTATAAAGCCGGCGCGGATCCGCAGGTGGATGAAGCCGTGCGCGTGCGGCCGGCTTTGGAAGCGTATCTCACTCAATCACGCGATGACCACACGCCACTCAAAGAGGGTTTCGCCATGCTCGCTGAGGCGCTTCAATGAAAGCTTTTCGTACGCTGTTGAAGCTCGCCGAGCGCGATCTGGAAACGCTGCGCCGCGCGCTGGCTGACCAGGTGACCAAGGAGGCCAATGTCGTCCAGCGCATGCACGGGCACGAGCAAACCATTCGGGCTGAGCAGCAATTGGCGCAGCGCGACTATGAATCAGCGCGCGCCTATGGCGGCTATGCGGTCGCGGCCTTGCAGGTGCGAAAAGCGCTGGAAGCGGAGCGGATGCTGATCAATCAGGAGATCGAGCGACTACGCACCTTGATTACCGAAGCGCACGTTGAAGCGCGCAAGTTCGAGCGGCTGATTGAGCTTGAAGAGCAACGCGAGAAGGTGAAGCGCGAAAAGCGCGAGAGAGCGGAGCTCGACGATTTCGCAACGATGCGCGCGGCGCGCCAGCTGCGCAGCTAGCGGATATGCTGTAATCCAGCAGATCTCGCCTCATCAACTGGCGTACATCCGACGACTGCGAGGAATTGTTCGCCTCGCCCGTAGTTTAGCGAAGTATCCTGATCAAGCAGGACGAGGTAGATTTGCTCACCGCCTTCTGAGCCAGGGCAATTGTAATCGCCTCTGAACGTGATGTGTTCGGTCGGTGTCGACAGTGGTGCAAACGTGTAGAGGCGTCCCCATGGCACCTCGGTGACATCCATGCCACCCGGTATAAATGCGGTGAATTCTTCCGATGAAATAACACGGCCCACTACGACCTTATGCTCTGGGAGTTGGGGGCCGGTGGTGGCGCAGCCCAACAACAGCAACGTCGTTATGAAGGCGCTGATCGTTCTTCGCATGGACGCAACTTAGGTAGAGGCGATGTAGACGCAAGCTAGTTCGCGTTCAGCGTCTCGACGATCCGGATCACGTCTTCGTACGCTTGGCTCTGCGGATGGCGGATCGGCAGCGGGGTTTGCGCGCGGATCGAATCCGGTACGCGCGGATCGCGGGTGATGGCGCCGGCGAACTTCGGCTTGAAGCCGAGATATTCGTTACACGCGAGCGAGAACTGATCGAACACCTTGCGGCCTTTGACCCGGTTCTCGGACATATTCACGATCACCCATGGCACAACTTGCGTGCCTTGCAGGCGCAGCAGCTTCACCACGGCGTACGCGTCGGTGAGGGCAGTGGGCTCTTCCGTGGTGACGAGGATCAATTTATCGGCCGCGCGCGCGAAGCGCAGCACAGTGGGATCGATGCCGGCGGCGAGATCGAGGATCACGCGGTCATAGTGCGGCGTAAGCTTGGTAAGCCCGGTGCAGATGCGCCCGACTTCTTCAAGCTTCACCGCGCCCAAGGCGCCGGAGCCTGAATGGCCTGCGATCAGGTCGAAGCCGCCATTGCGGCCCGGCCCGCCCATCACCGGCGTGACAGCCGAATCCAGCTCGAGAAAGCCGCGAACGACTGAGTGCACATCCGCCGTGGGGCGTACGCCCAGCTGCACGTCAACGTTAGCAAGCCCGAGGTCGCAATCCACGAGCAGCGATCGTTGACCGGCGCGCGCAAAGGCGATTGAGAGCATCGTGGAGAGCCAAGTTTTGCCGACTCCGCCCTTGCCTGAGGCAACGGCAAAGATCGGCGCCGCGCGCGTACGCGGCAGCTGGCTCTCGGTAATGGCGACGTTTGCGCCTGACATAGTCACGTTATGCCCTGCAGAACTTGCGGACGCGTTAGCGGCGAGGACTTGTTATGGTTAATGACCGATAAATTGCAGTGCTCAGACTTGCCCCATCGCCTTCAACCTGACCTTTGCGTGAACTTCGCCTTGACCAAGCACGGCGGTCGACGGGCGGAAGCGTTCGATCAGCGAGCGCACGAACGGACGGATGCTGGGGGAGGTCAGCAGCACCGGCGTCTCGCCGGCCCGCGCGGCCTTTTCGAAGGCGCCCCGCACATCCGCGACGAACTCGTGCAGCTTCGACGGCGGCAGCGCCAACTGGCGATTCTGGCCTTCGCCGATGACACTTTCGTTGAACGTCTGCTCCCAGGTCGGTGACAAGGTCACGATCGGTAGTGAGCCATCCGGATTGCGGTGCTGATAGCAAATCTGCCGCGCCAGGCGCGCGCGTACGTGTTCAGTGATCAGCACCAGATCATGCATCGCTGGCGCAGCTTCGGCGATTGCTTCGATGATCGCGCCAAGATCGCGGATCGAGACGCGCTCTTTCAGCAGGTTTTGCAGAATGCGCTGAACGCCCGACCATGAGATATGCGAAGGCGCGACATCGTCGAGCAGCGTCTGCGTGTCTTTCGGCAGGTCCTTGATCAGCTTCTTGACTTCCGCGAACGTCAAAAGCTCGCTCATATATTCCTTGATCACTTCGGTGAGGTGCGTCGCCAACACGGTGGCGGGGTCAACGACAGTGTAACCGCGGAAGCTCGCTTCTTCGCGCGCGCGCTCATCGATCCACTTGGCGTCGAGGCCGAAGGCCGGCTCTTTCACGGCTTCGCCAGGGATGGAAATGCCCGTGCCAGTCGGGTCCATCGCCAGCAGCGCGCCCATCTTCAGTCTGCCATCGCCCGCGTCCATTTCCCGAATGCGGATGGCGTACGCATCGGCGCCCATCTGCACATTGTCGAGAATGCGCACGCTCGGCATCACGAAGCCGTATTCCTGCGCGAGCGTTTTGCGCAGCGCCTTGATCTGATCAGTAAGGCGTCGGCCCTGCACGTCATTGATCAGCGGCAGCAACGCAAACCCGAGCTCAATGCGCACATCGTCCATCGCCAATGACGCGGCTGGCGTTTCCTCAACCGGCGCCGCTGGCGGCGGCTCGGCCTCGGCAAGTGCTTTCGTGGCTTGGTTCGCCTGGCGGAGATTCCAAGCCAGCAAGCCCGCCGCAAACGCCAGAACCCAGAACGGAATGATCGGCATCCCCGGCAGCAAACCCACGCCGAATGCGCACGCAGCGACAACGCCGAGCGCGACGGGGTAGGAGGCAAGCTGTTTTGCAAAAGCTTTGTCAGCTGCGCCGTCAATGCCGGCTTTGGTCACCAACAGGCCAGCGGCGACTGACACGATCAGCGCAGGGATCTGGGTGACGAGGCCGTCGCCGACGGTGAGCAGCGTGTAAGTGCGTCCCGCTTCGGCGAAATCCATGCCGTGCGACATGACGCCAATGATGATGCCGCCGATGATGTTGATGAATACGATGAGCAGACCGGCGATGGCGTCGCCGCGCACGAACTTCGAGGCGCCGTCCATGGCCCCGAAGAACGAGCTTTCGTCCTCCAGAGCTTTGCGGCGCTCGCGTGCTTGCTGCTCGTTGATAAGGCCGGAGGAGAGGTCGGCGTCCACCGCCATCTGCTTGCCAGGCATGGCGTCCAAAGTGAATCGCGCCGCGACTTCGGCGATACGCGTTGAACCCTTGGTGATAACGACGAAGTTCACGATCACGAGAATCGCAAACACGATGACGCCGATTACGAATTCGCCGCCCATGACGAAATTCGCGAATGCGGCGATCACCTCGCCAGCCGCGTGTTCGCCCGATTGCCCGTTCGAAAGAATAAGCCGCGTGGTGGCGATGTTCAGCGCAAGCCGCATCAGCGTCGCCAGCAACAGCACCGTAGGAAACGCCGTGAACTCAAGCGGCTTCTTGATCATCAGCGCTGTCATCAGCACCAGGATCGAGAAGATGATCGAGATCGCCAGCAGAAAGTCGAGCAAGATCGGCGGCAGCGGCACCAGCATGATCGCCAGAATGCCGAGCACGCCGGCTGCGAGCGCAATCTCGCCGCGCATGACAAAGCCACGCAGCACGCTGAAGGAAAGATCGTTGCCTCGCGGCTGTGCGGCGTCGGTCATTTAGCTTAGGCCGCCTGTCCTGTCGGTGGCGGCGGGATGCGCACGCCTTCATCGCCGTAGAGTTTTAGTTTGTTGCGCAGCGTGCGGATCGAAATGCCGAGTATGTGCGCGGCGTGTGTGCGATTGCCGAGGCAGTGCGTCAGCGTTTCCAGGATCAGATCCTGCTCAACTTCCGCGACAGTGCGGCCAACGAGATTGCGTGCCGCAACTTGCGCCGCTTCTATCGCTTCACCAGTGGCGTCGCGTTTGCCGACTGGTGCGCCGTCTGGCGCGCGGATCGCCTCGGCGCCAACCGCTTCGCTGTTGGTGAGCAGGATAGCGCGGTGCATGGCGTTTTCAAGCTCACGCACATTGCCCGGCCAAGTGTGCGCTAGAACTTGCTGCAACCCAGCTTCCGAAAGCCGCCGGGCAGGGCGGCCATTGGCGCGCGCATATTTGTCGATGAAAAACGCCGAAAGCGCCGCAAGATCGTCCTTGCGCTCGCGCAGCGGCGGGATGCGCAGGTTCACGACATTGAGGCGGTAGAGCAAGTCTTCGCGGAACTCGCCGGCGCGCACGGATTGCGTGAGATCGCGGTTCGACGTCGCCAGGATGCGAATGTTCACAGGCACCGGCTTGCTGCCGCCGACGCGATCGATCACGCGCTCCTGCAGCGCGCGAAGCAGTTTGGACTGCAGCCGCAAATCCATTTCCGAGATTTCGTCCAGCAGCAGCGTGCCGCCGTCGGCTTCTTCGAATTTGCCGATGCGGCGCGCGATGGCGCCGGTGAAGGCGCCCTTCTCGTGCCCAAACAATTCGCTCTCAAGCAGATGCTCAGGGATCGCAGCGCAATTGACGGCGATGAATGGCTTGTCTTTGCGCTTGGACTTCTTGTGCACGTAGCGGGCCAGCACTTCCTTGCCGACGCCGCTTTCGCCGGTGATCATGATCGACGCGTCGGAGCCCGCGATCTGATCCGCTAGCGCGAGAACCTGCTTCATCGCAGGATCGGCCACGATAAGCGGGCGTTCGTCGTCGCATACCGCGGCCAGCACGGCGGCGATCAATTCCGGATCGGGTGGCAACGAGATATATTCGCGTGCGCCTTGGCGGATCGCGCGCGCCGCCGCCATCGGATCGATGCCGACACCCGCCGCAACAACCGGCACGATGATCCGTTCCGCTTCGTTCGCCGCGATCAGTGCTTCAATGTCGAGCCGTGCATCGACCATGAGCAGATCGGCGCCGCGCGCGCGCAAGGCGATCGTCGCCTGTTCGATTGTGTCCACGTGCGCCACCTTGGCGCCGTGCTCCATCGCGATCTTCGTGGCGGCGGAGATTTGTCCTCCGAGTGTGCCGACGATCAAGAGACGCATATTCGTACTCCTCGCGCCGCCTTAGGCAGCGTCCCCGTCCTTAATGATTTCCGTCATGGTCACGCCAAGTCGTTCATCCACGACGACGACTTCGCCCCGGGCCACCAAGCGATTGTTGACGTAGATGTCGATGGCCTCACCGACCTTGCGGTCGAGTTCGATGATCGACCCCTTGGAGAGCCGCAGTAACGAGGCGACTTCCATGTTTGAGCGGCCGAGCACGGCCTGGATGTTCACCGGCACGTCGTAGACAGCGGCGAGATCAGCGGCGCTGCGCTCGATATTGTCGAACTGAATCGTCCCGTCAGTGGGCGTGGGGGAGAATTCATCGAGCTTCAGATCGGACATGTGCGCCTCTTCAAGACTGTGCGGCCGGAGCGACGAGCGCCGCTTCGACCAATGCATCGATGCGAGCGGCCGCATCTTCAGGTTTCATGGACACGACGCCGTCGGACCAATCGATCACGACCTCGCCCTTCTTCAGGTTAGGTTCTGCGCGCACAAGCACAGCGCTCGCGTACGCGTGGCTCTCGACCATTTGCTCGATACGCGCCTTCAAAAGCTCGGCCGCATCGGGAGGAAGCTTCACGACCAGGCGCGGTTGATGCCGCAGAGCGTCCATCGCCGACTCAATCGCCGCGACTGCGCGCTCCTCGCCGAACGCGTCGAGCGCTGCGCCTGCGATTTTTCGCGCAGCTGCGATGGCGACGCGCGCCGCTTCTTCGCGCATAGCGCGGCTTTCTGCATCGAGACGCGTTAGAACCGCAGAGGCGGCGTCGGCTAAAGCTTGCAACGCAGCCGCCGCCTCGCGTTCGGCCTTCGCCGTTGCGTCTTGCGTGCCGCGTGCGTATGCGGCCTTCCGTTCTGCTTCGATCTCGTCCGGGCTCAGCCGTGTAGGGGAGGAGCGAAGGATCGCGCCGTCCGGCGCGAACTCGGTATCGAAAGCGTATCTGCGGATATTGGCCATCAGTAGATCAACTCGTCGTCGGCTTTGCCGTCCGCGAGTACGATCTCGCCGCGCGCAGCGAGGTCTTTTGCTGTGGCCACCATGCGCGTCTGCGCTGCGTCCACATCCTTGAGGCGAACCGGACCCATACCCGCCATGTCTTCCTTCAGGATCTTGCCGCCGCGTTCGGACATGTTGGTGAAGAAGAGCGTACGCAGCCCATCGGAGGCGCCCTTGAGCGCCAGCGCCAAATCGCTCTTGTCGACGGCGCGGAGCAGGGTCTGGATGCCGCCTGAATCCAGTTTGCCGAGGTCTTCGAACACGAACATCAGCGCGCGGATGCGGTCGGCGCTGTCGCGGCTCTTCTCTTCAAGCGCGGTGACGAAGCGCGATTCCGTTTGGCGATCAAAATTGTTGAAAATTTCCGCCATCAGTTCGTGGCTGTCGCGCTTCGACGTGCGGGCGAGGTTAGACATGAACTCGGTGCGCAGTGTCGTCTCGATCTTGTCGAGAATTTCGCGCTGCACCGGCTCCATGCCGAGCATGCGCACCACGCACTCGGCGGCGAAATCTTCCGGCAGTTCGGCCAGGACCTTTGCGGCATGCTCGGGCCGCACTTTCGCCAGTACGACGGCGACTGTTTGCGGGTATTCGTTCTTCAAATAGCTCGCGAGCACAGCTTCGTTGACGTTCGCCAGCTTGTCCCAAATGTTTCTGCCGGCCGGCCCACGGATTTCTTCCATCAGCGTGTCGACCTTCTCCTTCGGGAGGAAAGCCGCAAGCATGCGCTGTGTTTGTTCGACCGAGCCCATAATGGCGCCCGACGTCGACATTTTCTGCACGAACTCCATCACCAGCGCTTCGACCACGGCTGCGTGCACCAGCCCAAGCGAGGACATCGCTTGCGAGATTTCTTTGATTTCTTCTTCGTCGAGCAATTCCCAGAGCTTCTTGGCCTCATCGCCGAGACACAGAAGAACAATGGCGGCCTTCTCGACGCCGCTGTAGCGCGAAGTATCCACGCGCACCGGCACAGCTGGCTCGGCGGCGGCGACCTCTTTGCCTTTCGGTTTTGCCACAGCGTTCATCGGCGTCACATCGCGTTGTTCAGCCAGCCGCGGATGATCTGAATCGATTCATCCGGATGCTGGTCGACGACTTCAGCAACTTTCTTGACCGATGACGCGCGCACGCGGCCCTGGATCTGCGCGATGTCGATCGAAGCTTCGTTCTGGTCGGGCGCAGAGAGCGCCGCCACCGCGCCGCTCGGGCCCGGCAAGGCGGGCACGCCCGTCGCGCCAGCCGGAAGGGCAGGCGCGCTGCCGCCACCGCCGCGAATGAGGCCGCCGATCAGCGGCCGCAATACGAAGAACACGAACGCCAAAGACGCAATAAGCGCAGCGACGATCTCGATGATGCGCATCACGTCCAAGTCACCCAAAAACGCAAGCATGCCTGGCTCGGCGACTTCGCCGCCTGGGGGCGCGACGCGCGCAAATTGCGTGTTCACGACTTCCACGATGTCGCCGCGTTCGGTGTTGAAGCCGACAGCGGAGCGCACCAGCGCCGTCAAGCGCTGCATCTCTTCTTCACTGCGCGCCGCATAAGCCGGCGCGGCGCCATCCGCGCCCGGCGTCGTGACGCCGTCGACCGCGACCGCGACCGAAAGCCGGCGAATGCGCCCGCCCTCACTGACTTCCGTGCGGGTCGTGCGCGAGATCTCATAGTTGACCGTTTCTTGGCTCGAATTGCTGCTCGGTCCGCCAGAAGCGGAGGAGGGCGATGCGCCAGCGTCCGGCACGTTGGCGCCAGCCGTTGAGCCTTGTCCGGCCCCGCGTTGCTCGGACGTATCTTCTGAGGTCGTGGTCGACCGCACCACGCGACCTTCCGGATCGAAGCGCTCCGAGGTTTCGCTGACGCGGTTGAAATCCATCTCCGCCGTAACCTGCACGCGCGCATTGCCCTGGCCGACAATGCCTTCGACGATATCGGTGACAGTGCGGCGGATGCGCTCTTCGGTGGCGGTTTGGCGCGAGTCGATGCCTTCGGCGACGGCGCCGTCTTCGCTCTGCGCGGCGGCGAGCAAACGTCCGGTCTCGTCCAGGATGGTGACGCGGCTGGTGGTCAGGCCTGGCGTTGCGCTTGCGACGAGGTTTCGGATGGCGCGCACCTGGCCCGCGGTAAGTTCGTCGCGGCGCAGGCCGAGTACGATCGAAGCGGAGGGCTGTTCAGCGTCACGTGCAAACAATTGCCGCTCAGGCAGAACCAAATGGACGCGCGCGGATGAAATCCCGTCAAGCGAGCCGATCGTGCGCGCGAGCTCGCCCTCGAGCGCGCGCAGCCGATTTATATTCTGTTGAAATTGCGTCTGGCCGAGCGCGTCCGGCTCATCGAAAATTTCGTAGCCGATGGAGCCGCGTGAGGGTAGGCCCTCGGCCGAGAGCATCATCCGTGCTTCAAGCACCCGCGAGCGCGCGACAAAGATCGAGGTTCCGTCGCCGCGGAGTTCGTAGGGAATTTCAGCTTGCTCGAGCCGCTGCGTGATCGTGCCGGCCTCGCGCATGTCGACGCCGGCGAACAGCAGTGATTTTTCTTCGCCGCCCATGCGCAGCACGAGCGTGAACAGCACTGCCGCGATCACCGCGGCGATGCCGAGCCCGGCATAGAGCCTGGTCGGTCCTGCTTTCAGCAATAAGTCCGCGAAACCGTTCACGCCCAGCCTCTGCACATACGTCGGGCGCGACTCGCCTCACTGGGCAAATCTCGCCGGTCGGCAGAAATTGCCCGGTGGGCGTGAAACAATCGTTAAGCATGATCGCCGACCTGGCCGCGATCCATGTCCCGGCCTTTGAGCCGGGACCCAGATTCATTCGGCAGACGCGCAAAAGCCCTCGCGGTGAGGCGAGGGCCTTACGTTGCGGTGGCCCGCGCCGCGAGGCGCGGGGCCGGCTTACATGCCGGCGCCGCGATAGTGCTGAATGCGCGTGGTGCGCAGGCCCGGGAGGCCGTGCTTCTCGATCGACTTACGCCAGGTGTCGAACTCTTCTTCAGAGAGCCCGTACCGTGCGCACGCGTCTTCGAGCGTGAGCAGGCCACCGCGAACCGCGGCGACTACTTCTGCCTTGCGTCGGATAACCCAACGCGTCGTGCCCGGAGGCGGCAGATCGTCCAAAGTGAGGGGATTCCCGTCGGGACCCATCACCACCCCATCATAGCGGCGTTGCTTCTGCATGGCGCCTTTCTCCTCGTTCTTACGCTCCACCATAACTCGGGGCGCTAAAGAAACGACTAAGAGCGGAAGCGAATCCGCAGAGGCGCATGTCTCGAATTAGAACATGAGTGTCTTACTCATTTCTTACCCGGAGACTTTATTCGACTAGCGCTTGATCATCAGGAGTTCTTCCAACATTTGGTCGGCCGTTGTGATGATGCGCGATGCTGCAGAGTAGGCGCGTTGCGTTGTGATAAGGTTCGTGAACTCCGCCGCGAGATCGACGTTGGAAGCTTCGAGCGCGCCTGACACCATGCGGCCAGCGCCGCCCGCGTTGGCGGAGTTGATGTTGTAGAGGCCAGATTCCAGCGACGTGCGGAAAGCGCCGCCTTGGTCCGCCGAAAGACCGTTCGGGTTGAGAAACGTCGCCAGCGGGATCTGGTAGAGCGCGCGGGCGCGGCCGTTTGAGAATTGCGCAGTCAAGAAGCCATCGCCTTCGAGCACGAGGCCGACGAGATCGCCGGGCGGCACGCCGTCAGCGGTGACGCTGGTGACGCCGAAGCTCTTGGCGAATTGCGTCATGCCGCTTTCGAGGTCGAGATCGATGTCCTGTGCGGACGCGCCAGTGGACGTGGCCCACGGAATAGAGAACGTGGAGCCGATCGAGCCGGTGACGGAAGCCACGGTGCCATCGGTGTTGAAGGTCAGAGTGCCGCTGGCGAGTAGACCGCCCGTGCCGCCGCCGCCCGTAATGTTGGTGTTCGGTCGTGCGTAAGCTTCCACTTGCCAAACGTTCGGGCCCGTCTTCAAGAAGCCGAATGCGACGCTGCGCGGTGCGCCCAAGCTGTCGAACACTTCGAGCGAGCTTTCGAACTGTGGCGTCACCGTACCGGTCGCCATGTCGCCAGCGGTGTAGGCGCCGCCATATGCAGTCTGGTCGGAATTCAGGTTGGCGTTGATGCCGACGTTTCCGGTGGGCTCGGCCAAGCCGCCGACGCCGGAAATGTTGATCGGCTCGATCGCCGAGAGCGAGGTAGGGGAGGAGACGACGCTGCCGTCGCTGTTCACTGGCCAGCCTTGCAAGAAGAGGCCCTGCGCGTTGACCATGTAACCGTTGGCGTCGATCGTGAACGAACCCGCGCGCGTAAACAGCACCGAGCCGCCATTGGAGAGCTGCTGGTTGTTCGGCGAGACGATGAAGAAACCATCGCCGGAGATCGCAAGGTCGGTCGTCGAGCGCGATTGCTCAAGCGAACCCTGCAGCGAAATCTGCTGACGCGTCAGCGGCAGCACGCCGCCGGCGTTATATGTCGTGTTCGAGTTCTGCGCGTTGACGAGCGCGCTGAAATCGACGCCCGAGCGCTTGTAGCCAACCGTGTTCACGTTGGCGATGTTGTCGGAGATAACGGCAAGAGCGCTCGAATTGGCCGTGAGGCCGGAAACGCCCGCACGCAACGCGGTATAGATCGACATTGTCCAGCTCCATTGCCGCGTGCGTCCCTGCCGCGCGGCGGTTAAGTCTTTGATGGAGCGCTTCTGCGCGTAGTCGCACGCCGGCATTCGGCCAGCGTTGAATTCCTTAGCCGTTCAGCACTGATCGAATTTGATCGATCGAGCGTGTGCCTGAAGGCGTGATCACCACCGGCGTGCCGCTGGAGAAATCTACGCCCATGATAGTCTCACGCACGTTGACAGTTGGTGTGACCGCTGTGCCGCCTGCGTTCAGTGCTTCGAACGTCAGCTCATAAACGCCATCTTGCGCGGTGCCGCCGCTATTGGTCGTGCCGTCCCATGTGAACAGATGTTCGCCGCTGGTGCGCGCTTCGGTCGTGCTCGTGTAGATGATACGGCCGCTCATATCTCGCACATGCACCGTCATGCTCTCAGCATTGGTCGGCAGATTGTACGCCCAGTTGGCTTCGCCGTTTGCAAGGTACGTCTCGTTCGCCTCGATGATCGCGTCCTTGCCCAGATAGGAGAGGGCGGCGCCGGCGGAGGCAGCTTGATACTGGCCGACGAGGCCCTCCAGCTGCTCGTTGGTGCGGATTTGCTGTTCAACTTGGCTGAACTGCACGAGCTGCTGCGTGAACTGCGTCGAGTCCATCGGCGCCAGCGGATCTTGGTTCTGCAGTTGCGCCGTCAGCAGCAGCAGGAACGTGTCGTAATTGTCCGATAGCCGGTTGCGATCGGTCGCAGCGGCAGTGACGTTCGGATCGGTGGCTACGCCTCCAATAGGCATCCCTAACTCCTCAAATCATCAGGTCGACGCGGACACCGCGCCAACGTTCAAAACCGATCGGCCGCGCAGTCGCCGGCGTCTCAGTCAATTGTTCTTGGCCGTCTGCTCCGGCGCTGCCGCCGCTTCGTTCGCCGTCGCCGCCTTCATCGCGGCTTTGGCGCAGATCGAACGACAATCCATTCTCTGTGAGTTGCAGGCCCGCCGATTGCAGCACTTGTTCCAAATCGCGCGCGTGCCGCACCAATTCTGAAAGCGCCTGCGGGGAATCAGCTGCGACGACCGCTGTCACACGATGATCACGCGAAACCTCAAGCCGCACTTCGACCCGTCCAAGCTCTGGAGGATCAAGCCGCAATTCGAATCGCGTCGTCTCGCCGTCGAACCGGCGCACGATCTCGCGCGCCACTTGAGCGGCTGCCGGCGCGGCGCGTGCGACGCTCTGATCGAGCACAGCGTGCTGAGTGTGCGCCGCCGCCGTGCTCGTGGTCGCTTGCAAGTGTGCTTGTGATTGCGTGGAGCTGCCGTCGGTAGCGTTCGCCGCTTGGAGCGCGGCGTCAATGATGTTGGCGCTGACGTTCGGCGCGGCGCCTTGCGGTTTCTGCGCCGCCACGTGTTCGGCGGCTTTCGCGGCGGCTGCTTCAGCCTTGGCGTTACCACGCGGCGCATCGGTTTTGCCGCCCTCTACAACTGGCGCTTTAGAAGGACGCGGCGTGGGCACTGTGACGGTCGCTGCGGCTTGTATCGCATTCGCGGGTGCGGCTGGCTGTGCTGCAGGCGTCGCCGTTGGCGCTGGCTGCGCGGGTGTGTGCGGTGTTGCAACTTGTATCGGCGTCTGTTGTTGCGTTGTCTGAGCCGACGCGGGAGCGATCGGTGTGTCCGCTGCCGAGTTGGTCTTCGCCGTGTCGTGCTTGACCGGTTGCTGCACGCCCTGAGTTTCAGTGCTCTCAGCCTGTTGCGTTTCGCTGTCTGCTTCCGGCGTTAGCGGCGCCGCCGCAATGATCGGCGGCGGGGCAGGCGGCGCCTCCGATGCCGCCCCAGCTAAAGCGGGCGGCGCTGCAGCTGCATCGCTCGGGGCCGGTTGCGCTGGCGGAGTGATCGGCCCGCCGGCAAGATCGATCAATTGCAGCAATATCGGCGCGGCGGGCTGAGGTGCGGGCTGAGCGACCATCAGGCCGGAATCGGCCGGAGCCTCGGCATCCTCATTCGCCTCGACATTATTATTCGTGTCGCGCGCAGCGTTGGTCTCCGCCCGCGAGGCGTTGTTCGCCTCCTGCGTCGCCTGGGAATCTTCGGCGGCGTTCAAGTGATCTTCGAAGCTCGGTCCTGAACGGTCCGCGGGCGCGCGCGCCGGCTGACGCGGCGGCGTCGCAAGCTCAATGACGGCGTCTGCCGCGAAATCCATTCGCTCCCCCTGGCGCACGGTGCGCCAGGTTCCATCAGCAAGGGCCGGGCCACGTCGCTAACCAAACAAAACATAATAAAAACAACGATCTGATTTTCGTCGCTGAGGGGCGGGGCCGGCAATAAGCGCCGCAGCCCGGCAGCTTCTGCCGGGTGCTTAACCATGGCCCCGACCTTGCGAGGGGTAAGCGCAGGGCACGTTGCGGCGACTCTCGTCGGGCGGCTTGGGAGTGCGGAGAAAGCGTTTTGCTTCAATACGTTAGGCGCATTTCGGCGGGCTTGAACCCGCCCCGCAGCGGTCGGCAAAATCAGCCGCGCGCTAGGCGCCTTTTGCCGGGTGGCCGCGCATGAGTATTTCGAGCGTCCTTCTCTCTGGCCTCTCAGGTCTGCGGGCATCGCAGACCGGCCTCGGCGTCATTTCGCAGAACATCGCCAACGCCAACACGCCGGGCTTCGTCCGCACCGAGGTCACGCTCTCGCCGCTTACCCATTTGGGCGCTGGCGCTGGCGTTCAGGTCTCAGGCGTCCAGCGCGCCGCCGATCGCTTCCTGGCGACCGCAAGCTATATCGCGGAGGGCGCACGCGGCGCGGCGTCGGCACGCTCTGACATTCTCGCGCGCGCGCAAGCGAGCTTTGGCGATCCGGCCGGGAGCTCGTCGCTGTTCGCCTACCTCGATAATTTCTGGTCTGGCCTCACGCAGATCGGCGTCGATCCAGCGTCCGCGTTGCGGCGCGGTGATGCCGTCAGCGCGCTGCAATCGACCTTCGCTGAAGTTCAGCGCGTCGGGCAGACGCTGCAAGACCTCACCGCCGAAGCCGATCAGCGCATCGCCGACGCCGTCGAAGAAGCGCAGAGCCTGGTCAATCGCATCGCGCAACTGAACGAAGAGATTCGTCTCAACAAGCGCACCGGCGCTGACGCCAGCGGCGCAGAGAATGCGCAGTCGGCGCTGATCGACGAACTCTCCGTGCTTCTGGATGTTCGCGTCTCGCCCGTGCAAGAGGGCGGCGTGCATGTGCGCACCTCGGGCGGCGCGCTGCTCGTGGGCGTCACGCCGGCAACCTTGAGCTACACGCCGAACTCCGCCGACTTCACCACGCACGGCGTCATACGCATCAACGAAAGCCTCGGCACGCTCTCCAATCTTGAACCCATGCTGATGGGCGGCACGATCAAAGGCCTGCTCGATGTGCGTGACAAGGATCTCGCCGGCTTAGCCGAAGCGCTTGGCGGCTTCTCCGCTGCGCTTGGCGACGCCATGAACGCGGTGCACAACGAGAACGCCTCACATCCGGCAGTCTCGCAAATGACCGGTCGCCAAACTGGCCTCCTCGGTACTGACGCGCTCGGCTTCGATGGCGAAGCAACGATCGGTATTGTTGATGCGGGCGGCACGCTGCGGGATCGGCTCAGCATTGATTTCGACGCGATGACGATCACAGCCGAAGCGCCAGCCGGCGTGTTCAGCTTCGCTGGCGGCACGATCTCGGATTTTGTTTCTGCGTTGAACTCCGCGGTGGGCGCCTCATCGCCGTCGGGCAGCGCATCATTCAGCGGCGGCGTGCTCTCGCTCAACATGAGCAACAATGGCGGCGCCGTTATTCAGCAGAGCGCTACCGATCCCAGCGACCGGGCCGGCCGTGGCTTCTCGCACTTCTTCGGCCTCAACGATCTCATCGCGCGGCCGACGCCAATGTTCTTCGAAACCGGCTCAGTCGGCACAGACGCGCACGGCCTTAATGCCGGCGGCTCGATGACGTACCAAGTGCGCGACTCGGCTGGCCGCATCGTCGCTGATCGCACCGTGTCGATCAGCGGCGCGCTCGCCGCGCCCGGCGCGACGTGGGATGATCTGCTCGCTGAATTGAACGCGCCCGCCACTGGGCTCGGCGGCTACGGCGCGTTCGCGATGGATGCGAACACCGGGCAGGTCACATTCACCCCCGGCGCTGCATTCACCGTGAACCTCATCGCTGATTCCACCACACGCGGCGCCACCGGCGTGTCGTTCACGGCGCTCAACGGCTTGTCCAAGTCCGCGACAGCCGGTCGTGCGCCGCCTCGCTGTCGGCCGCCCCGATCTCACCGCCGACATCGGCGAGCGCGTTGTTGAAGCCGGCGATAATCGCGGCTCGACCGCCTTGGTCACGGCGCGCGACAGCACTCGCAGCTTTTCCGCCGCGGGCGTTCTGGGCGCGCAATCGACAACGCTCGCTATTTACGCCGCGCGCCTTGGCGGCGAAGCCGGGCGCCTTGCCAACGACGCCAACCGCGCCGCTGTCGGCGCACAAGCGGTCGCCACGGCCGCCGCCGATCGCCGCGCGCAGGTCGAAGGTGTCACGCTCGACGACGAACTCATGAAAATGACCGTGTTTCAGAACGCGTACGCCGCGTCGGCGCGCGTCATTCAAGCGGCCACCGAGATGCTCGACGTCTTGTTGTCGCTTGGCTACCGATAGGAGGACGCCGTGAGCGGCGCACTGACATTCCGGTTCACCACGCAAGCGCAGCTCGACGTGCGGCGCATCACCAGCCAGTTGGCCGACTTGCAACGTCAGGTCGCTTCCGGCGCGGCGCACAACGACTTGCTCGGATTTGGCGGCGGCTCCAGCCGCTTGCTCAATGCGCAAAGCTTGAAAGCCACCTCCGACGCACGCGGCTCCGTCATCAACCAATTACAAGCACGTTTCGGCGTGCAAGCGGCGGCGCTTGGGCAAGTCTCAGCTGCATCGCGGCTCTTGTCGCAATCGATCCGTGAAGCCATCAGCGCCAATGACGGTCGTGGCATCGCCACCGAGCTTGAACTCTCCTTCAGCAGCGTCGTTTCAGCGTTGAACGAAACCTGGAACGGCCAGCCGCTCTTTGCTGGCGAGCGCCAAGGCAATGGCCCGGTGAAGGTCACGTCGCTCGACGCGCTGGTCGCCGCGACCGGTCCGGAAGATATTTTCGACGAGGCGGCGCGCAATCAGACTATCGACATCGGCGGCAGCACGCCGATCGTGTTGTCGGCCAAGGCCTCCGAAATGTCGCAAGGCGTGTTCGATGCCTTTGCCGACCTAAAGCAATTGCTGACCGCCGCGGGCGGCACGATCGGCCAACCGATCAGCGGCAGCGACACGGCTGCGTTGACGGCGCTGGCCGAGCGGCTGGACCTCGAGGCCACCAAATTCACCAATGAAGAAGGCCGCGCGGGCCAGTTGCAGTCACGCTTCGAAGGCGAGCGCGTTCGCCTGCAACAGCGCTCTAACCTGCTCTTGAAGGAAATCGGCGATCAGGCCGATGCGGACGTCGCCGAAGTCTCGGTGAAGCTCTCGTCGCTCCTGGTGCAGTACGAAGCTGCGGCCAAAACCTTCTCCGAGCTTTCAAAACTCAGCTTGTTGAACTATCTCTAGGCCTTCGCCCTGGGCCTTGAACCCAGGGGGAGGAGAGATATGACTGACCTTCTGACAGCGCCGCCTGCCGCGCGCACCCTCAATTCACTTGGGCTGGCAAAGCCCCCCAGCGAAACCCGTGTCGTCGCCGCCATGTCCGGCGGCGTGGACTCGTCCGTCGTCGCCGCGATGCTCAAACGCGAAGGCTACGACGTCGTCGGCGTGACATTGCAGCTCTATGATCATGGCGCCGCCGTGAACAAGCCGGGCGCGTGCTGTGCCGGCCAAGATATTCACGACGCGCGCCGTGTCGCTGATGCGTGCGGTTTCCCGCACTACGTCCTGGATTACGAAAGCCGCTTCCGCTCCGCTGTGATGGAAGACTTCGCTGATACATATCTTGCCGGCGCAACGCCGATCCCGTGCGTGCGCTGCAATCAAACTGTGAAATTCAAGGATCTAAAGCGCGTGGCTGAGGAGCTTGGCGCCGACTGCCTCGTCACCGGCCATTACGTGCAACGCATCGACGGCGCGGAAGGGCCTGAACTCCACCGCGCCGCTGACGCCGGCAAGGACCAAACCTATTTCCTGTTTGCCACCACGCGCGAACAACTTCGTTATCTGCGCTTCCCGCTTGGCGGCTTGCCGAAGAGCGAAACCCGCGCGCTCGCCAATGAACTCGGTCTCCGTGTCGCCGAAAAGCCAGACAGCCAAGACATCTGCTTCGTCCCGAACGGTAAGTACCAAGCCGTCGTCGAAAAACTGCGCCCTGGCGCCATCGAGCCGGGCGAGGTCGTTCACATCGACGGCCGCGTCATGGGCCGCCACGACGGTGTCATCAATTTCACCGTCGGCCAACGCCGCGGCCTCGGCATTGCCACCGGCGAGCCACTCTTTGTTGTGAAGCTCGATGCAGCCAACAAGCGCGTCATTGTCGGACCGCGTGAAGCGCTCGGCGTCAGCCGCATCGCGTTGAAAGAAGTGAACTGGATCGGCGATCCCGTTGCGAGCGAAGACGAACTTGATGGCCGAGATATTCTCGTGCGCGTGCGCTCCACCCGTCCCCCTGTGCCAGCAAAGCTCAGCATCGGCGCCGGCTGGAGCATCTTGCTTGACGCGCCGGAAGAGGGCGTAGCTCCGGGCCAAGCCGCCGTGTTCTATGACCCGCACTCCACGCGCGTCCTCGGCGGCGGCTGGATCATGGCGACGCAATGAGTCTCGACGAACAAGCCCGCGCATTGCTGAGCGAAGTGACGACGCCGAAGCGCCGCGCACGTCAGCGCATTGCCGAGCCGCTGCGCAACGCGCAAGATTTCGAGATCGAGACTGCACACGGCAAAGTCGCGACTTGGCGCCTCGGCGAAGGCCCCGCGGTGCTGCTCGTGCACGGCTGGCAGGATGACAATTCGCTCTGGAGCCCGCTCATACAAGCGCTGGCTGATATCGGCATCGCGTCCGTCGCGTTCGATTTGCCCGGTCATGGTTTCTCATCGGGCGACCAGTGCTCACCAATGATCGCTGCTGCGGCGCTTGAGCAGATCGCTGCGGAACTCGACCCGATCGATGCTGTCGTCACGCATTCTTTCGGCGGACCGGTAACTGGTTTTGCCATGATCAACGGCTTTGCCGCGCGCCGTACTGTGCTGATTGCGCCGCCACGCGGGCGCAACAAACGCTGGTTCGACTTCGCCGAAGAGCGGGGCATTCCGGAAGAGGTCGTCCACCGCGCCCGTGCACTCTACGCGGCCGAAGTCGGCCTGCGTTCGAGCTTCGATCTCGCCGCCATCGCCTATCCTGGTGAAACGCTGGTGCTTCACTCGATGGATGACGGTGCCGTCGAGTGGCAAAACGGCGAAGCCATTGCGCAGCAATGGCCAAACGCCGAACTCGTTCTCTGCGATGGCCTAGGCCACCGCATGATCGCGCAGGACCGCAGCGTGATCGAGCGTATCGTTCAGTTCGTGGCCTAGTTGAGTTCAGGACGCTAAATCTAAGGCAAGCCCAGATGGCCGAGACCGAAAGCTTTGATCCTAAGGCCGCTGCGCAAAAGCTGCTCAGCATGTCTGGCCTCGAAGGCTTGCGTTACATGTTGGCCGGCAATCATCCGCCCCCCTCTATCGCCAGCACGCTCGGCTTCACGCTTGCCGAAGTCGATGATGGCCGCGCGCTCTTTCTCGGCGATCCCAGCGATCGCATTCTCAATCCGCTGGGCATTGTTCACGGCGGCTGGGCGCTTACATTGATTGATAGCTGCACAGGCTGCGCCGCGCACACCACGCTCGGTCCCGGCGTCGGCTACACGACGGTGGAAACCAAAGTGAACTTCGTCCGCGCCATTACGCCCACCACCGGCCAAGTCCGGGCTGAAGGCGTCGTCGTCGCGCGCGGCCGCACCATCATCACCGCAGAGGGCAAGCTCACCGATTCACGCGGACGCCTGTTGGCGCACGGCACATCGACGCTTATTGTGCTCCGCAAAGAAGGCCCAAAAGCAGGGGACACCGAACAATGAGCCAGGAAGATATCGTCATCGTCGGCATGGCCCGCACGCCCATGGGCGGCTTGCTGGGCGAGCTTGCGCACCTGAGCGCGCCTGATCTCGGCGCCGTCGCCGTGCGCGCCGCAGTGAAAGAAGCCGGCGTTACGCGCGCCGATACGATCTTCATGGGCAACGTTCTCTCCGCCGGCCAAGGCCAAGCGCCCGCGCGCCAAGCCGCGCTCCACGCCGGTCTTGATAACGGCACGCAAGCGGTGACGCTGAACAAGATGTGCGGCTCTGGCCTGCAGGCCGTAGCTATGGCGCGTCAGGCTTTGCTCTCCGGCGATAGCGACGTTGTCATCGCAGGCGGCATGGAAAGCATGACGCGCGCGCCGTTCCTGATGTCCAAGCACCGCACCGGCCAAAAATATGGCCACGACAAATTGTTCGACCACATGGCGCTCGATGGTCTGGAGGACGCATACGAAGGCCTCGCTATGGGCGTCTATGCCGATCAAACCGCCAAGGAATATCAATTCAGCCGCGAGTCGCAGGATAAGTACGCGCTGGAAACTTTGCGCCGCGCGCAATCGGCGACCGCGGAAGGCCGCTTCAAGCGTGAGATCGCCGCCGTCGAAACCAAAGCCGGCATCCTCGATACCGATGAACTCCCGCGCAAAGCCAAGCCGGATAAAATCCCGTCATTGAAGCCGGCTTTCACCGAAGGTGGCACCGTCACCGCCGCCAATGCATCTGCAATTTCGGACGGCGCCGCCGCGCTCGTTTTGATGCGCCGGGGCGATGCCGAAAAGCAGGGGCGCAAGATCATTGCCACCGTAGTCGCGCAAGCCTCGCACGCGCATGAGCCGCAGAAATTCACCACTGCGCCAGTGCCGGCTATCCAGAAGGCGCTCGCACGCGCCGGCTGGAAAACCAGCGACGTCGATCTCTGGGAGATCAATGAAGCCTTCGCCATCGTGCCCATGATTGCGATGAAGGAACTCGGCATCGGCCACGACATCATCAACGTCAACGGCGGCGCCTGTGCGCTCGGCCACCCGATCGGCGCTTCCGGGGCGCGCATCCTGGTTACCTTGCTCGCCGCTATGGAAACGCAAAACGCGAAGCGCGGCGTCGCTTCGCTCTGTATCGGCGGCGGCGAGGGCATTGCGCTCGCCGTGGAGCGCGCGTGAACGAAAAACTCCTCGCGCATTTCGCCGAGCAAGCGGCCTTTTGCGCCGCGCTCGGCTCGCCGTTCACGGCGGAGCTCATTGAGCGCATGCGCGAGGACATTATCGCTGGCGGGCCCACACACGCGCTCGTCGGCGACTGGCCAACAGACCCTCGCGCCGATGCTCTTTCTTTGCGCCTCACCGGCGCTGCGCATGCAGCAGTACTGACCGGGCGTGATCCGGTGTTGGCGGCGCTTTACCCCGCGAACAATCCAGCTTGGCGCATGAGCGATGTTTGGCCCGCTGTACGCGCCGTCTTCGAACGCGACCAAGACTGGGTGCGTGCTTTCATCAGCTCAGCCCCGCAAACCAACGAAACGCGTCGCTCCATCGTGCTGCTCGCGTGCTTCCTGCACTTCGCACGCGAATGGCGAGGGCCGATCGACATGCTCGAACTCGGCGCCAGCGCCGGGCTCAATCTTCACTGGGACAAGTTCGCTTATCGCCCAAAGGCTTGGTCATGGGGCGGTGAAAGCCCCGTGGTGGTCGATACCGACTGGCACGGCCCGCCGCCGCCGCTTGATGCGCCGCTGCAGATCCGCAACCGCGCCGCCTGCGATCTCAATCCGCTCGACATCAATGACGAAGCGCAGCGTTTGCGTCTCCGATCCTACATCTGGCCCGATCAACCCGATCGCCTCGCGCGCTTCGATGGCGCGGTGACGTTGGCAAGAGCGAACAACGCGCACGTCGATCGCGCCGACGCCGCTGAGTGGATCAGCGCCAAGCTCGCCGGCCGCGCCGATGATGCGGCGACCGTGATCTATCATTCCGTTTTCCTGCAATACCCGCCGCGCGAAGCCCGCGACGCGATCGTCAGCGCCATCGAAAAAGCCGGCGCCAACGCCGCGGCACGCGCGCCGCTGGCCTGGGTGCGGATGGAGCCCGAAGGCCTCTTCGGCGGCGACATCAACAGCGCCCGCATGGTTTGCGACCTTATCAGCTGGCCTGGCGGCGCGCGCCGCATCGTCGCCCACACAGACGGCCACGTCCGCGTCGTCGCCGCGACCTAACGTGCAGCGCGCGCAGAAAAGTTGAACATCCCGTCCCATGCCGCATCGAGCTTTAACAGCGCATCGGCTGGCGCGATCGCGGTGTAAACGCCGCCGTCGCGAAGCACCAAGCCGAGACGCTCGATCTTCGCCAGCGCGTCATTGATCTCGAAATCCACTTCGAGGCCGAAGCGGTCCTTCAAATAAGACTCCGCCGCGTTGTCGATTTCGCCTTTCGCCATCGGTCGATCGGCGTGGCGCAGGACGTAATAGGCGAGGAACGCTTCCTTTGCGTCTTGATCTTCGCCGGCGCCGATCAACAGATCGAGCACGCCCGCATTGTTGGCGAGATTGCGGAAATAGACGGTGTCCGCGAGCTGCTTCTGATAGCGCAATGTCTGCGCCTCGTATTTCAGCCGCTGCCGCATCACGAACGCGCCGACCGCGACCAGGCCCGAAATCGCCGCCAGCGCACGCTTGAGCTCATCGTCCTCGATCACGCCCTGCGCGCCGAAATAGCTGGCCAGCACCGCAAATAGCACCGTGATCGCCGGCCACAGATTCAGCAGCACCGGCACGCCCGTCGCCACCGCGGGCGCTGCTAGAAAAACCTGATCGCGCGGCCGCATGCTGGGCTTTGCGCCTGGATGTAACGTCACCAGTTCTGGCGTCGCGACGTTGCGGAAGTGCTTCACCAAAGCAGCGCCTGGCCGCATGCCGCGCCGCATCTGCGCAAACGCGCGTTCATCGGCGCGCTCCACTTCATCTTCGCTCTTGAAGCCGACGAGCACGACAACGTCGTTCATCACCTCCGCCTGCACCAACTCCTTGCGCAGGCCAAGCCACGTGCGGTGTTCCAATTCCTCGGAGCGCGAGCCGCGCGCGAAATAGCGGATGCGGCGTATCCCGGCCATGGATGGTTTGATCGCAAGCCCAGTCAGCTGCTTGGTCGCGCGCTGTGTCTGCACCGATGTGGGGTCGATCTCGGAATAATTGGCGCGCTTCAGCGTTTCGATCAAAGCTGCCTCGAACGCTTCGAAGGCTGCGGCGCTGACATCGCGCGTGGAGGGCGGTGCGTCGGGATCGAGCGGATCGTAAAGCGCCCGCAAGCCTTCCAGCCGCGCATGAGCCTCGTGGTGCAAGAGCGAGCCCAGCAGGTTCAGCATGTCGCGCGTGGCCGTATCGCCGCCTGCGTCTGCGGCAATGGCTTCCGCCAGTTGTGATTTGCGTGCGGCTATGAAACCGTCGCGTCGGGCGCTTTCGGACATGCGGCCAGTGCTAGCCTAGGCGGCGGCGCCGCGCTATGCGGCTTTGGGGAGCAGTGTCGGCTGGCGGCCGGCGCGACGAGGAGGCGGGGATGCGGATTTGGGTGCTGGCGGCGGCAGTCTGGGCGGCCTTGGCGGGCGGCGCGTACGCGCAACAGCAACAGCCGCAACAACAACCCGTTGATCCGTTCGGCGGCCGTTTCGGCGTCATGGAAATCGTCCAGCCCCCGACAGAGGCGGCGCAGCAGTTTCAGCTCATGGCGAGCGCGCTGGCGAACCTTGAGCCGCAACGTCGCCGCCGTCAGGACGTCTACATTCTATCGATGGCGCTGTGGGGCGATCCGGTATTCTCGCGCGAAGCCAGCCAAGCTGAAGCGATCTTGCGCGAGCACTTCAATGCCGAAGGCCGCTCCATCATTCTCGCTGCTTCGGGGCCGGGCGCGCGCACCTATCCGGCGGCCACGCCGAACAACATCGCCGCCGCAATCGGCCACCTCGGCTCCGTGATCGATCCGACTGAAGACCTGGTCGTCGTGTTTTTGACAACGCACGGCGCTCCCGATGGCACCGCCGCAATTCGCGAACACAATCGCATGTTCGGCGGCCTGCGTCCGGAGCACTTGGCCTCCATGCTTGGTCAAGCCGGCATCCGCAATCGCGTGGTGATCGTGTCGTCCTGCTTTTCCGGCGCGTTTATCCCGCACCTCGCCAACGACAACACCATCGTCATGACAGCTGCGCAGCACGATCGATCGTCTTTCGGCTGCCAGCCTGAAAACGACTGGACCTTCTTCGGCGACGCGTTGTTCAACACCTCGCTGCGCAACGGTGAATCCCTGATCGAAGGCTTCGACAGCGCGAAAGTTCTGATCGAGCGCTGGGAGCGCGAGCGCGGCATGAGCCCGCCTTCGAACCCACAACGTTCAGTGGGCCGCATCGCCGAGGGCATGGTCCGCAGCGCCGAGCGCCGCCGCCGCTAATCTTTCAGATGGTCGGACACCAGTTCAAGCGGCGCTGACGTCGTCCGCTTCGGCACCCGCATCACGATGCGCGACTGCACATCGGAGACGAGCCCAAGCGCCAGCATCTTGTCGCGCAGGAAGTCGTCATACGCGTGCATGTCGCGTGTCACCACGCGCAGCATGTAATCGACGGCGCCGGTCACGGTCGCGCACTCGACCACTTCCGGCCATTCCACAATCGCCTTCTCGAACGTCTCGAGATTCTCGCGCGACGGCAGCGAGAGCTTCACAGTCGCGAACACCTCGAAGGTTAGTCCAAGCTTTTCCTGATCCAGCAGCGTCACCTGCCGCAGGATCACGCCCGCCTTCTTCAGCCGCTCGATCCGCCGCCACGCCGGCGAGGAAGAGAGGCCCACGCGCTCGGCGATCTCAGCGATGGAGAGGCTTGCGTCGCGCTGCAGCAGATCGAGAATTTTGGCGTCGACCGCATCGAGCTCTTCGGACAATGTTTCCTCTCCCGCGCCATGTCTGGGATGAATATTCCCATGGTGGCGAGGATGCCTCCCTTCGGCAAGGCAAAACACGGCTTGGGAGACAGGATTTTGCGTTGGAGGCCGCCGCGGGTCCCGCCTGGCGCACAACGCTTGCGGAGCCGCCCCCTCCCGCGTAAATGTCCCGCCCTTCGGTGGCGTAGCTCATCTGGTTAGAGCGTGGGATTCATAACCCCAAGGTAGGTGGTTCAAGTCCACCCGCCACCACCATAATTCTTCACGACTTTTCCAGCGGTAGCTCGGACCGGAATGAAGGTCCAGCTACCAAATAGCTACTGGACCGGCGGAAACGCGGTCCCCCTCCGTGTACCAACGTGCTGGTAGGTCCTGGGTATCATTTCGCACCCAGAGTTGAGTCACGTAGTGGTCGTACTCCACACTCAGTCCAATCAGACTTTGATTCTTAGGATTAGGTCCGCCGACCACACATGGCTTTCTCAGCCATCATCCCGCTTGCGTCCCGCCAGATTAGTTCTCGAACTGATCAGGAAATCTTTTTGCGTCTTGCGGAAGAGATTCAATTTCAGGCGGCCACCACGAACGCACGATCTCTCGAGTTACTTGAGCTTGCTAGTGAAGGACTCCTTCAATCGAATGAGCAGAGTCGTGCCATCGAATTGAGGAAATTGATTACAAAGTCTCGCGCCGCACTTGTGCATGGAATGCTTTCATCGGATGCCGATGTAGTTGGAATTTTGCGTTGCATTGCTGAAGCCGAATTGCGTTGGCCCAACACCGCTAGCAACAACTTTCCTGCAGACACTTTCGTAGCAAGTCCTACCAATTTTAGAGACATCGTTAGAAGTGCATTCCGTCGTGTGACGAAGACGACATCTGATTTATTCAGCACAAAATGGTGGGTTGTTACCCCTGAGAGTATTCATTGCTCGGGCGCGCGCATTAGAAGTGCAACGCAAACCGCATACGGACTAACTTCCTTCAATCCAGATTTATCCTCGAATGTTCGAAGTAATGCGCTGAGTGCAGATGCCGGTTTAGTTCATTCGTTTGAGATTATTCAGATCGCTCACGACTTGCGTTGGTATGCGGCGAAAGTTCTTCCAAATCGAGCAAGATCGCGCTTCGGACTTAATCCAACATCGATGGACAAAGCCGCATGGATGATGATGTCGACTTGGCGCGAGATTCAGAACTCGGCGGCAGCGATCAGAAAGTCAGAAGCTAAGATTGAAAGCCTGGAAAAGTGGCGTCAGGGCCAAGCGCACGGCTGGCAGATAATCAGTGAAAAGGTACGAGAGCAGAGCGAGCAAGCTGCTATTTGGCGAGACGCTGCACTTAGCCGCGCGAGAGTCATTCGACGAAATCATCCAGATAGATCGTTGCCGAAAATTGCTCAGACACTCGCTGGGGAGATCACTTTGGAGCTCGGCTTGTCGAAGCCGCTCAATCCGGAAACGGTCTATGAGTTTTTGAGAACTGCTGATCCAGCGCTCAGGCGCGCCGTAGGTCGAAAATCCTAGCCCGGTGTCGATCTCTCTGGGATCGGACAAAAATTTACCATCCATTTACTTCGCTCGCGCAAACTTCCTTCGGTTCGAGGGAGGACAGATATGCAGGTGGGGACAAGTGATCGGCTTCTGACGACCAAAGAGGTCGCGGTGCTGCTGTGTATCAGCGCATCAACTCTCGCGAAGCGTCGGTTGAAGGGGCTGCCGCCCTCTCACATTAAGATTGGACGCGCGGTCAGATACTCACTTCGCGTCGTGCTCGATTTTGCGAGCGCGAGTTCTCGTCGCTCCACGTCCCAAGCGACGCCGGCGCTCTGACATGCACTCAGGTGTTCAAGGGGGCACCGCGCTCGTGCGCGCTGGTCTCCCAACCACTCTGCGCGTGGCTCCCGAGGACCAACTGCCGCGCTTGCTGCCCATTCACTGGATGCAGAACATCATGCTGCCGACAGAGCCGCTCTATCTTGTCGATGGAATGATCCCACGCGCCGGACTCAGCTTCATTTACGGCCCGCCGGGCAGCGGGAAGTCCTTCCTGGCTTTGCATTTGGCTGCGTGCGTTGCGCTCGGGCGGAAGTGGTTCGGTCGCTCGTGTGAGCGCGGCGCGGTTCTTGTGTTGGCGCTCGAAGGCGCAGCGGGTGTCCGCACGCGTCTGGTCGCTGCGAAGATGTTCGATAACGAGCTGGGCAACGCGCCTATCGCATTGATTGATGAGCTGATCCAGATACGCGGCTCTGACGTGGATCTCGCAGCGCTACTGCGCGCCATCGAAACCATGCGTGCCGATTTGCATGGCACCGGTTTGGAGCTGCGCCTCATCGTTATCGACACCTACGCGCGCGCGATGGGGGCCGCGGATGAAAACTCATCTTCGGATATGGGGGAGATGCTCAACATCGTCGAAACGATTGGGCGCGTAAGTGGCGCGGCGATCGTGGCGCTCGCTCATCCCGGTAAGAATCTATCGAGTGGTCTGCGTGGCCACTCAAGCATGTTGGCCGCGTGTGATGCTGCATGGGAGGTGAAGCCGCTCGGCGAGGGCCAACGGTCCTTTCAATGCGTCAAGAACAAGGACGGCCCCAGCGACCTTTCATTCTGGTTCGCCCTTGAGCAGCTTTCCCTGGATGAGTTCGGCAAGCGTACTTCGTGCCGTGTCGTGGAGGGGGCCTCCCGCTCTGCTCATTCGTCTCATGAACTGACCAACGCGACCGATCGCCAGATCGTCCGGGAGCTATTCGACATGCGCCAGACGCACGGTCGGCCGGCGGGCGAATGGTCCGCTGAGGCAGTGATGGGCTTCGTGGTGAAACGCAAAGATCTTATGGCTGAATTGCGCACCAAGAGGCCGGAGCGCGCCACTCCCGCAAGCTGGTCAAAGCAAGTGGGGCGGCGGCTCGATGCGATGAAATACGCCGGGCGGATCAATGAAGTTGAGCACGAAGGCGAGCGCTGGCTTTGGCTGACCCGCGACGTGACCACACTTCTTGGGTTGGAGTAGCGCGAAGAGACACCCACCCACCCTCAGAGAGGGTGGGGTGGGTGTCTCCCAGCCAGGTCGCAGGGGGTAGGGGGTCAAATCTTAGGGCGGGGCCTCGCCCAAACCGCTGAGGCAGTGATTTTTTTGCGCCCGCAGTTCCGGGAAACTTTTTTTGGGAGGAATGAATGCACGTAGAACGCAATCGTCATGACCACCTTTTGTGGGATCCTGACCATGACACGAGACTGGTTTCGATGACGCCAGCGACCGGTTGGCACGCATGCTACAAGACGCGCGATGGCGCCTGGTCCTTTCTGGGCGTTCCAATGTTTATGACCGTCGCTGTGTCACCGAAGACGGATCCTGGTCTGCCTTGGCTTTCGATGTTCGGGGTGCATGAGGAGCTAGGGCGCTTGGCGCGGATGGACGTCCCCGACCACTTTATGGGCTATGCCCATCTCGCGGAGTTTGAAGAGGTCGGCGTTAAGCTTTTCCCCGACGTTGCCGAACGCCTTGAGAGGGGTGAGATCATGTGCGGCGGCGATCCTGACCGCTTTCTTGAGAGGGCGGCATGAGAGTGAACGCATATGAGCTCTATGATGCCTGCGCTGAGCGGGCTGAAACGAGTGGGCTTCACGCCATCGCAGCCAGCGTCGTCCAGCTTGCCTGGAGCCTTGACGGGGCCACGGAGCAGATGATGCGTATGGGGCGCGGCGACGTAAATGAGCAGGGCTGTTTGGAGTCCATTGGTGGCGAACTCGCGAGGTTGGCAGATGGAGTTCACGCCCTCAATCCTGAAATTCGTTTGTTGGAGCCCGAAACTGAGAACAAAGTCGGCGCATTGATGACGGTGCTGGAAAGAAAGTTGCGCGGCTAATCGTCGAGTCGCAGGGCTCGGACAGATCCCGCAGCAGCGTTGCTCAGGGTTCGGTCCGCTCTGGGGCAGAACCGGACTTAAGCTGGCGGACTTCGGGGTAAAAACCGGACGTCTCGCTCCATCCGTGATGGACACACGCGGCCCGATTTCTAATACCTTAGGGTCCGTATGCCGATATTTGCAGCTAAAGGCCCGCACGTACCTGATGCGTTGGTTCAGGCGCTAGAAGACGATCGCGTGATTGTCTTTTGCGGTGCCGGGATTTCCGTTGGGGCCGGTCTTCCCACATACAATGGCTTGGTACAGCATTGTTACGACACGTTGGGGATCACTGCGCCAACGCAAAAGGATGAATGGAAATGGCCAGATCGTCTCTTGGGCGCGCTCGAAGACAGTTGCACACCGATGGCTGTCAGGCGCGTGGTTGCCGAACGCCTGTCACAGGACCCCACTACGCTTGAACTTCATCACGCAATCCTACGCCTGGCTCGCCTGAATCGTGCGAAGGGGACGCGTCTAGTCACCACGAATTTTGACACTTTCTTTGAACGCGCCCAAACGATGCGGGCTGGCTCCGATCATTATTCTGCGCCGGCCCTGCCGATCCCGAGGAACGATCGGATTGCGAGCTGGAAGAGCGTTGTCTATTTGCATGGTCGAATAGGGGACGTCGGGGATCCTAATGACCACCTTGTTCTTACAAGCGCGGATTTTGGACGCGCATATCTGACAGAAGCGTGGGCCGCACGTTTTGTTGCAAGACTTTTCGCGGACTTCACCGTCTTGTTCGTGGGCTACAGCCTCAACGACCCCGTCCTTCGATACATGACGGATGCCTTCGCGGCGGAGGCATCTGCTACGCGCGTGAGGTCAGAACGTGGGCCAGCGTATATCTTCATTGGATTCACGGGCTCAAAGCCTCCAGATCCCGATCCGTGGAAAAAGCGTCAACTCGAACCGATCTTCTATCACCAAGGGTACAAACACCTTCGACTGAAGCAGTGTCTGATGGGATGGGCGTCCGCGCGTGAGGACTTCCTTTCGAACACAAGCGAAATTGTGCGGCGGTTTGCCCCCAACCTGCCGCAAGCGCTAAACCCAAGTGACACGGAAAACCTGATGTGGGCACTCTTCGGCCGTGGTGACGATGGTCATGGAGCACGTGCGTTCGCACAGCTATCTGATCCGCCGCCGATCGAATGGCTATTTGAGATTGAACGCCGCGAGAACGACGCAGAGAATACTTGGCGCCGACGTACTGAAGAGGCGCAACGCAGTGGCTCGGAGCCGCCGCAACGTCCCATAGCCCATATTCGCCGCCTTGTGCCTGCAACAACAGCCGCGGATTCAGAAGCGCTCACTGCGCAAGCGGCGGCGCTCTTGCCGTGGCTCGCAAAGCATCTGCACCGCCAGGAACTCGTGGATTGGATGGTGGAGCGCTTGGAGGCCGGGCGACGTCCACACTTTTTACTTAGGGATCAGATTCGTCGAACTCTACGCGATGCTGAACTTCCCAGGGGTCTATTGCTCTTTTGGCGCATCATCGCCGCTGAGGGCGAATGGGCACGCGATCTGTCGCAGGACTTTGCGAGCCTCGTTTTTCAGCGGGAACTTGGGCGGCATCCTGACAGCGCTTGGGCGAGACAAGAATTTTTGAGCATGCTTCGCCCCTATGTTCACTTTTCGAAATCGATGGCTAGGCACTTCCGCGAAGGGGCTGGCGGAGACGATATGCCAGCAGCCGTCAGTCTGGCGTCCTTCGCGGACGCGGACGTTTACTTGGCCGCACATCGAAATATGCGCCAGATTGTTGCCGCCATTGATCGTATCGAGGATCCGGAGGCCTTTCTGTCCGGTCTGTGGTTCGACCTCACAAGGTTGTTGTTGCAGGTTTTGGATTTGTTCGCAGCGGTTGAGCGAGCCGACATCGACATCGATCCCAGTGCGTTTGATCGGCCGTCGATCCGTCCACATGACCAGAACCGCGACTTTCGCGAATGGACGTTGCTGTTTGACCTCCTGTGGCGGGCGTGGCGGGAGATTGACGAAATGGACGCCGACCGAAGCAGAGAGATCGTGCGGTTGTGGCGAGGGTTTCCCTACTTGGCATTCAGGCGACTGGTGATGGCGGCGATGACGGCCAGTAACCACTTCACCGACGAAGAGCGGCTGGAGGCGCTATTCAATGGCGCCTAGGACGCCGTCGCTTTGGGATACAGCCGCGAAGAAAGAAGCTCTCGAGCTGATAGCCAAGCTATGGGTGGCTGGAAGCCCGGGTGCACGCAAGATTCTGCTTCAGAGAATCCTGCAAGGGCCGCCGGAACACTTGCCAATAAATTTCGAAAGTGAGGAGGATCGCACGGAGTCGCGCGATAGGAGGGTGTTCGAACGTCTCATGACCCTCAAACGTGTACCCGACGCCGGAGAGGACTCCGATCTCGTGTCAGCCCTTCAATTAATTCAAGATCGTTACCCGAGCTGGAAATTGCCGGAAGGAGATAAAGCGTCGTTCTCTGTTTGGACAGAAATGCGCTACGGCCCGGAGACTCAATACTCGTCGGACGATCTGCAGCGCATGAGCGATGACGACATCGCGAAGTTGCTCATGGAGGAAGAACAATACCGAGAGGGCTTGATGGATCTGTGGCGGCGCTTTGCCGCTGCGGAGCCGCCGCGCGCAATCCTGATCCTAAGAAAACTCGCCAAACGAAGAGGCGGCCGCCGAGCGGATATTTGGTGGTCTGGACTGTGGGGCATGCGCGATCACGCGAGGGATCAGGCACATAGAAATTCACTTATGGCACTACTGCAGGTAACGCCACGAGCTGTCCTGGCTCACTCAGACGTGACTCGTGCCGTGGCAGATATACTAGAACTGCTGGTCAATCAGGCAAACGTGCGGGAACCAGCGTATTGGGCGCTATTTGATCGTGCGCTTGAGGTCGCCGAACAAGATCCGGAAAACGCAGGGGCACCTGCCAATTACAACTGGGTTGAACTGGCGATAAATCGCTCGCTTGGGCGTCTCGCCACGGCGTTCTTTGATGCTCTGTACAACTATAAGCTCAAGGTAGCGGACGGCATCCCCGTGGACCAGAGCGACCGACTGGCACGAGTAATTGGCGGTAGGCGCGCCGATCACAGAATTGCAAGAGTTATTGCCGCATCTCGCTTGCCATATCTGTTCGCGGTCGATCCCGCGTGGTCCGCACGAAACTTGATTCCGCTCTTTGACTGGCGGGATGAAACGGAAGCAATGGCTGTGTGGCAGGGATTCGCGTGGGCCCCTCGCGTGAGTCCCGACTTATGGTTGGCTCTGAAGCCATACTTCATGGATGCGTTCAAATCTCCTCGACTGGAGAATCTAGGAAATGGGGCCAAGACTTTGGCTCAACTGTTGGTGATGGTCGGCGTCGAGTTTCCCAGCGAAGCGCCATCCGCGGATCACACACGATCGGCGCTGCGCGCCATGTCGCCGGAGCTACGAGACGATGCGCTATGGTGGTTGTGGACCTACATCGCACAAGAAGAAAACCCAGACGATTCCCCTCGTGGTGCCCGAGCAGACACGCTTTGGAAGGAGCGAATAGGCCCCTGGATTGCTCGTTGTTGGCCCAGGGAGAAAGGCTTGCTATCAGCTGGGATGAGCGAGCGATTTGCGCTCATAGTAGTCGCTACTGCAGACGCTTTTCCCGAAGCCGTCGATTTCGTAGAACCGTTCCTTGTCAGGGGTGGCGAAACCCTTTTGCTGAGCCAGCTCGGTGAATCGAAGCATCCAGATCGTCACCCGGCTTCAGCTCTAAAGCTCATGGATCGTTGTATAGCGATTGAGCAACTGTGGGGCGGCGAGGAGCTAGCACGCATACTGGAGCGAATTCGCGTCGCCTCGCCTGAACTTGCGGATGATCCAGTGTTTCGCGGCCTTTACGACAAGCTACGCCAACGATCCTAAATTCAGCGGTTGTTCCCGAGCGACCGTTCTTCGCATTCGAAGGCTCGCTTTCGGGTGAGCGCCTTGTCGCAAGCGGAGTGTCGGTGCTTGGGATTCTACGGCAAGGGGTCGAGGGTGGAGACCTCTTCCACGACGCTATGCTTTACGGGTGTGGTAGTACCGATTGAAGTCGCGAGATAACGATTGGAACTCCGCAATCCGCTCGTTGAGCGCATCAGGCTCCAAGATGGATCCGTGCCGTGTGAGTCGCTGATTTCCGCCCGGAGAGGTGCAGGGCTTCCCGTGTAAGACGTCGTTCCTTCGGTCAATGGCTTTAGCGAACCGGTCGAGCAGGCCGCAGAGTTCACTTTGATCTGCTGGTAGTGCGTGCGGGATGCAGGAGGTCAGCTTCGCTTTAATTTGGCCCGCCATCAACTTTCCATATTCAGCCTCTCGCACATACTCCGCAGCGTAGAGTGCGATCACATAGATCACATTCCATTCCAAGACGCCAAACTCAGCGACGATCTCGCCAAGCGCGGCATTGTAATCGGTATCGTAGTGCATAGACCGGCAGTCCGAGGAAAGGTTTGTCGAAGGATAGGGCGCGACTGAGAAATGTCCGTTCTAGGGCAGGCCCAGGGCGGAGTCTGCTTGGGATTTCTCAGCAGTAGGCCAAATGAGTTGTACGATTGGCGGTAATTGGTCGAAGCCGACACTCGCCGTTGATTGCAACGAAAGATCTTGGTCGCGGCGGCTGCGTCCTCAAAGAGAAACTCGGAATCGCTGCTGTTGTGGGGGTCCCGAAGTTTGCGTGGCGACGGTCCGCAATTTAAAGACCTCCATCCTCTTCGAAGAGCCCTTCTCAAATGAAATCTCGATACGGTATCCGGGCGGCATTCCTCGCAGAATTGAGGCGGCGTGACGAAAACTGCGTCTATTGCCACGTGCCGATGACCGACCGCATCGGCAAAGGGCCGCAAGACAACTACGCCACTATCGAACACCTTTACCCGCCTGCTGATGATCCGACATGGGTCGCTTGGTGCTGCAACGCTTGTAACGCCAGCCACAAGAGGCCGCTGCGAGAATGGTTTGAGTCAGCTTACTGTTTGCAGCGCGGTATCAACGAAAAAACCGTCGCGCCCATTATTCAGGCGTTCCTTGCGTCGGGTCTGAAAGAGGGGGACCAACTGTGGCTAGACGGTTCTCAGCATAGGTTCCTTGAAACTGCTCCGTGGAGTGAGCCGACGCCGGATAAGCGCCAGTCTGTGCTGCGCAGCCGATTGCGTCCCATGCAGGTCAAAGCGTTCGACGTGGTCGTAAGAGCCATTAAGAGACGTGGAGACAAGACTGAATTCGGAGTGTTGGAGGTCGGCACTTACGGCAGATATTACGGGTTTATGTATTGGTTTGATGGGGAGGCGCTTCACCGCATCCCCTTTGATGCGAATGAGAATGCAGCGGTTGGCGGGGCTAGCTAAATCGCCCCATACTCGTCTTGTCACCATCGCGACAGAAGAAGATCAGAACGGGTGCGAGTGTGCTCACGGGACTTCGGAAGGAAGCGCAACCGGACTTTCGCTCGGAGGAAGCGTCACCGTGTCGTTCCGCCGAGACCTGTCGACATCATCGTCGTCGGGGGCGGGCATGTTGTTCATCACGCTCTGCTGGCTGTGGCAGTACTGATAGCCGGCATCCCAGCCTTGGCGATAAATGGCATCCTGGTCGTAGGCTTCGACGTCCCGTGTAAACTTGAACAGGAGCGTCATGCCGGCTGCGGCGTAGCCTGTGTAACACCCATCCTGATAGCCGGCTTGGAAGTTCGGCGGTCCATCGGGCACCGTGTCTAAACCGCAAGCGCTTAGACAGAGTGCGGACGCAATAACTGCAGCTCTCATACTCAACCCCCGTGAAACGCTACTCCGGTCAAATTTCAGCGAGCGCCGCAAACCAAAAAATCCCCCGAACTCTGCTCTGTGTGCATCATGCCAAACGCGTGACGACGCAATGGAGCACGGATCGGCCCAGTCTGAACGTCTGCAAAGGGGCAGCGCAATGCTAGAGTCCGTTGTTGGGATGCAGCGTCCGTATAGCAGTGCTGATGCCCGAGGATGACCAGTCAGTGCGCACCGCCGATCATGCTCCGCTGAGCAGACCCTAACTGTCGCCGATCTGGTCGAGAATGGCTTTCGCTGCTCTGCGTTCGGCGTCTGTGTCGCCGTTGCTCGCGGTGTGGCGGATCAACGCGCGGACGCCTGGCTCGTCGTTGGCTGCGGGGATAGCTAGGCCCGCGATGGCGACGGCTCGCACTGGCCCGAGGGAGTCGCGTTGGGGTCCAGCTTGCACTGCTTCGAGCAGAGCCAGAGTACGTTCCGGCGATTGCGGCGCATCGACCAAGAGCCGCAAGACGCTGGTTCGCGCTTCGACCATGCGCACGGCCCCATTGAGGGCGCGGCGGGCTTGATCGAGTTCGAAAATCTGCCGCTCTGGGCCAGCGCCGCGAATGGCCTGGACCACTTCGATGATCGCCTCGCGGTCGCGCTTGGGTGTCATGGAGCGACGTAGCAGTTCGTCGTGAAACTCGGCGCTTGTAGAGCCGCCTTGCTTCATGCGGAGTGCTTTCGCCGCCACCTGCATGGCCATCGGTTGCGCCGGATCGGACAGTTCGCCCAGGCGGATGACATCATACTCTGGGAAAGACGCGATGGCCTCGTCGTCGGCTTGCCATTCCCCGTCCGCACTGCGGCGCACGAGTTTGCGAAACTCGGATTTTTCGATGAAGGGGTCGAGCCGGTTGAGCGCGCCGGATGTGAAGAGCTCGCGTTGCTTGGCGTTGCGCGCTGAGATGCCGAGTGCCTGGAGTAGGGCGGCAAGAAACACCAGGTCCACAAGGACACGCGTCGCGAAGATCACGTGGCGCGCCATAGGTTGGTCGCCAGTTCGAATGCCGGCGTCGCCGTGGACGTTGTAGATTTCGGCCCAGTCTACAAATGGCACGGCCTTCGCGAGTTCCGCGCCGTAGAACGCTATCCAGTCGAGTACGTTGTCGCCGTCGGCTTGCCCCATCTCGAAAATGGTTTGCCAACCTTCGATCTGGCGCAGGGCGAGGGGCACCAGAAAGAACATCGACATGAAGCTCAACATGGCTTCATCGCGCAAGTCTTGTTCGAACCCGATGCGAAGGTGCGGGCCCACGAAGCGCCCGTTCAGCATCGCCAACTCGCGGTCGTCCTCCACCCACGCCCAGCGGCGTGACATCGAGACGGCGATCGCGAAACCGGCGGCGAGCGGGATGAGGCCCCACGGGGCGGCGAGCCAATATCCCATCATCGCGCACGGCAGAAGGAAGCCCGCGAGAATGACGTAGCGCATCTGCCAAGTGTGTCGTGACGCACCGGCGGCTGTCGCGACGACGAAAACGAGCAGGCTGTCGATGATGCTCATGAGCAGACCGAACGGTGTCACGAGCGGGCGCAGAATCGATAGGAGCCATCCGGCCCGCCGCTGTAGATTCCACGAAGGGGCCCACGCGGCGAAGATGAAGAGCGCGGCGAGCCCCGCCGTCACTATGATCCCCCATGTCGCGTTGATGGCGCGGCCGCCGTCCGGGCTCGCTGCCGCCCAAAGTGCGAGCGCCACAATGAGCGCGATCGGAACCGCCAAGAGCAGGAAGCTCCATCCGCTGATATGATTGAGCTTGGGTGTGCTTCCAGGTCGCGGGGGTAGGCGGCCGGCGAGGATTGAGACGATCCAGGAGGTGAAGACTGCCGGTGTGCACGCGATCCCGAAAGCGGCGGCCCAGTGCCAAGGCTGTGCGGTGAACGGCAACGCTTGCTCGTATAGCGGTCCTGCTGCGAGCGCCGTCAGCAACGTCACGCTAAGCACGCACGCCGCCGCCTCCCAGTCGAAGGAACGAGAAGGCGCGAGCGCTATCGTGTCTGTTGTCATCTAGAAGGCCCCCGCCTGTTGCCGACATTGAACGCACCTCAAGTGCAGTGCGCAAGCGGATTCACGAGCAGAAGCCAGGCCCCCGTTGCGCCGATGGCTCCTTTAGAGCGCGAGCATTCTTGCTGGAGGAGGGCGATCAAAATCGCTCTTCGCGATAGCTGCGGCGCGGGTGGCGGATGTCCGTTTTCGGGCAGCGAGGCGTTGGCGTCTGAAAATGGGATTGACGTGACGGTGCGGGCCGTTCGGTCCTTACAATGACTTCAAAACTGCGATGCGCTTTAGACCAGAGCCCGATGTAAGCATTAGCGCAGTGCGAAGCTTTCTGTTGCGGAGTCTATGCGTTCGGGTCAGCAGTATTCCGATGCCTTCTTCAGGCGTTGCCACTACCGCCATGGTGGGAGCCGCGCACCCAGCCTAGCTGTAGTGAAACGCCTTCAATGACGCGCGGCGCAGATAGGCGATCTACGTCCGCCTCCGAAAAGCCGAGCGCATGCGCGAATGCCCTGTAGTCATCCACCCAGCAAGGCTCCGCCGCGAAATCATGAACGAGCATTATGGCCTTGGGCGCAAGAAATCGCTTTGCCTCAAGCACTGCCGCCGTCGTCCGATGAAATAACTGCCAGCGAAGGGCTCCACACGAGTGTGGGGCGACGCCGAAGAAATTACATGCCCACTCCAGCCTACTTTTGCGCCCCGGAGTCGTGTTCCAAGCCGTGATGGTATCACCAAACGTTTCGCCGGCCTTGGCCTCAACGGCAATCACGCCGAGTGTTGATTGCATCCGAGCCACGATCATGAGGTCGGAATTCGTTGGTCTTTGAGCCGTGTCGAGCGCCGTAGCGTGCTCGAAGAACCCCGTGACGACCTCCGCCGCGGCCCAATCAGGAGACTGCGCCAGAAGTTCTCGAACTTCCTTAGGCCAGCCACCAGGAGCCTGCAGGTTGGCTGTCACCCACGTGTGCGCTCCCTCGTAGGCGGAGCGTCCTTTTTTCCAGTGTAGGATGGGGTCTCTCAGTAGCGGCTGGACAGACGCCGGTGCGAGCAGCGGTGAGCCGTAAAGCGTCGGGTAGTTTCTCATGCATTCATTTTGACCGACCTGTGAGGGGCAAGAAAGGTCAACAACCCAGTTTGCGAGAACCTTGGCTCGGTGCAGGCTTAGCCCATGAGGGGCCAACTGGCGGCTAGACCACTGCTTGAAGAAAGTGGACCTAGCTCGACGTCCGTTTTCCGGAGGCAAGAAGTCCCACGGTGCGTATGTCGGCTTCTGGGATGCTTCGGCTGGGGGGCAGTTTCGCTGGTCAGCTGTAGCGCGCGATCACCGCATGCTCGATCGGTGCGTAGAGGCCGCGCAGGATCGGACCAAACAGCCGCTCCTCTTCCTGCGGTGGAGAGATGCCACCGCATACTTGCCGCAAGTCAGCATAGAAGACTGCAAAGGGCGCGACGACACCGGCCTGTAGGCTCGTCACAGCGGCGGCAACGTCGCGAATCGCGGCCTTTATTCGTTCGAACGCTATCTCGGTGGCGGCCTCTACGAGTTCCGGCGTCAATGAGGTGTCCAAGATCGGCGCGTCCGGGAGTCGTGTGGCTCGTTCAAGATCCGTGAGCGCTTCTCCGGTCATTTTGTGAAACAATGGCACCATCGCTGTCGCGAGAAGGGGGTCTACTTCTCTCGCGACTTCGTGAGCGTTGGCGCGGAGAGCTGTCGACGTCAACTTGTAACCGAGCATTGCTGCTTCAACAGCCGGCGTGATGAGCGGCACGGTCGGTCGCGCAAACAGGTCGCGTTCTTGACCTACGCGCACGAACTCGTGGCTGGCCTTCAGGACTAGGTCAAAGCACCAATGGGCTTCCCGTTTAGCACTTTCGCGATTCAATTTCTCACCCGCTGGTTATGGCCTGGGCAGATTGCGGGCTCGTACTCGTCTTGGGAGCGAGCCGCAGGATACTTGAAGTCCGTTTTCAGGCAAGGCGGGCGGAGGGACTGTTATTGTTCTCTGGGATCCAACACCTTAGTCGACTATGAGGCGCTTATTTTGGTCTGAAGCGTCTATTGAATTCAGCCTGAACTTGAAACGCCACGGGCTCAGTCTCGGGTGTTATGAGTTTGTCCCAGTCGACAAGACCGTAATCGCGAATTTTGATCCCAGTCGAGGATCGTCCAAACGCGTTCTCTTTGCGATCATTTAGCCAGATCGGCACGCGCGGTACGTTAGCGTGATCGTCTGGCGTAAGGTCATCGACGCGCTCCATCATGAGATAGCGCCCGGTTTCGCTGATCGTTACGCAGCGGGCAAAAAGGTCTTGATTGGATGATCCAGTGAGTCCGTTCCAAATGAACCACTCAACCATGTTTGATCCTGGGAAGGCGGTCTTGGTGCGTTTCACGACGACACTTGCATCGCCAAGGACGAAAAAGACCTCGCGCGCCGTGCCCGCGGCGAACGGCGCTGGCTCGATAAGCCGTTCGAACTCGGCGTCGGGCATGGGCCTTGGATAGAGCACCACAAACTCCTTTGTCATTGCCGAGTGTAGCCCGTGCTTGTGTCGCCGCCAAACAATAGCGGGTGGCGCGCAATCGCCGACGTTGGAGTCCGCTTTGGATGTCGCCGGGAGCCCTGTTCTCCGGCGCGACGATAAACGCGCGAGCCGATTTAAGGTCCGCTATCGCGGACTGGCCGCTCGAATGTCTCTTGTTGGGATTGAGTTGCCCTGATGAGCCGCGTGCAGGCCGGCACCCGCGAAGTAGGTCATGGGGTCTTTCGAGAGCGAGTGGCGGCCGGCGGCTAGGTGGGCTACGGTTGCAGGCCGTCTTGCGGAGGCCTGCCCGGTGAATAGCGCAACCATCATATCTGTGGTCGCCGGTATCGTCGCGGTGATCGCCAGCGCAGTCATAGGGATCTATCAGGGTGACAAAACCACGACCGGCGTAATCATCGCCGCCGGCGCAATGACCTTGGTTGGCCTCTCTGCGGTCATTTTGCTGTTCATAAATTTGCAGCAGGCTATCGAGCGATCTCTCTCAAAGCGCTTGCCACAGTTCACGTTTCTTACCGAGGCGAGTGAAATCATTTCCGAATTGCAGTCAGCTGTTCGGCAGGCGCGACGGTTCATATATGTCACCGGCAGCGCGGGTCGAGATCGAACCTATCTCGAATTGATCGAACGTCGGATATCTGCGCTTGGGGTCTCATACATTCGCGTGCTGTACTATCGTCACGTGAGCGCGCCGCTGCAGGAACATCTTCTCGGTTTGGTCGACAGCGATAAGGTGCAGGTGCTTTATGCGGACGAAGCGCATCACGGGTATTTCACCATTACCGAGAATACCGCGATCCTTCGAATACCGAACAGAAATTTTGAGGGGTCGGTTGCGATCAAGTTTGACGGCGAGGCGCATCGCGACGTGTTTCAAGCAACCTTCTCACGACTTCTCGCGCTGTCTGAGCCGATCAAGAGTGCGCAGCAGTTGAGAGATCTCTACGAGAAGCTGAAAGGCATTGGTCACTGAGTTCAAGCGGTGATGAACGTCCACCCTTTGGGGTATCCGATCGGGTCGCTCCCGGATGACTGTCATTGGGTTAAATTGATCAAGAGTTGAGTAGGCGGCGTCGCTCTTCGGAGACCTGATCGTGCCTACGCATTTGATGTGCCCATAGATGCGAAGGTCCGCTAGTGACACAAGAACCATCGTCCATGGAGGCCGGTGGAGACCGCGTGTCCGTTCCCGACAAGTTACGGACCGCTGTCGTCTGCTTTGAGGTGGGATAGCGCTAAGGTCCGGAGCTGGGATTGAGCGCGATTGATCTCGGATTAAGTTCCCGCGGCCCAGCGCCAAGCACGCCTTTGCATGATAGGATGCCCACCTCTTCCGAGGTATCAATTTGGCGTCGAATCTAAAATTCACCTCTCCCTTTGTATCGCCTGCGCATGCCCTGAGTTTCGCCGATCGCTACGCATACGCCGATGATCGCGCTGCGAGCTTGGCAGTCCGGGACGCGCATGATGCACAGTCGGCCCGGTATGCAATCCGCGCGGTTTCAGAATGGAAGGCGGGCAATCGAAACGATTGGCGCCTCACTAATGACGCATCGGATGTTTGGAATTCTTGGCTTATCGCACGCAAACCATCGAATTCGGCTTCGCGCCGCTTTGCGGCGTTAGTTCGATTGGGCGGAGTTGGGGCACCCATTGCGTCAACGATCCTTACGTTCCTCGACGATCGCCATTTCACGATTGTCGATTGGCGCACATGGACTGCGCTCGGAGGCAATCGGCGGACGCAGTACTCATGGGAGGACTACCGGCGATATCTTTTGTTCTGCACTACTGATGCTCAGCGTCTACGCCTTGACCTGCGTACTTATGACAAAGCGCTTTGGGTGTTTGGAGGGAAGGGAGCGGGACTTCGCGCCCGTTGCCGCGCGCCAAGTAAAGCTGCAGCCAAGATGTGTTTGTGAGGGCCAACGCACTTACGTCCGCTTTTGGACGTGTTCGGGCTAACGTCTCAGATTGGGATGGATCGGCTGCCTCTGCTCGCGAAATTGAGACACGGTGCAACGATAGCGTTGGCTGCGCGCCTGCCGTCGGCGCTATCGCGAGCGCGCGCCGCTGCGGAAGGGCGGCGCGCGCTCACGAGATCGCAAAGATCAGCGCCCGAACTTCTGCGCCAGGTGGTAGCGGATCGCCAAACGCAGTTCTGGTGCGAGAATGACGCAGGTCTCGTCCTCCTCGTCGTAGCGGAACGGCGCCAACGGTCCCATACGCGCGAAGTCATCGCTCAGCGCTTTTAGTTCCGCTTTGACCGTGTCCATTGAGGGCGTGACGCCGATGGCGCGCCCGATGCGGGTTTCCAGATTGCGCACGCCGATTGGCTGAGCGGTTTGCGAGTCTGCAATGACCAGGAATGCGAGTTCGCGGAACGTCAGGTTCTTTTTGCTCAGCTTGTATGATTTGGCTCCCGACTCAATCGTCGCGGCGTAGAAGCGGTACTGCGCCTCGCCCATCTTACGAAATAAATGCTCCAGGAATACTTCGTCCGAGCGACCCGGCGTCAGGCTCTGTTGTGTGCGTTTGAAGCCCTGCTCGAAGCAATATTCCCAACAGATTTTTTGCATAAGCAGGGGATTGCGTCGCGATGCGCTCGCCAATTGACGGATCACGACGTCGTCCACCGCGAGATGGAGAGCTGCGAAACCCTTCTTCGCAATAAGCCGGAGCGAAGATGGCTTCCAATCCGGCGCTTTCAGCACCTCGTAGCGGTTGCGCAGCTCCGGCATGGCATGGAGCGGCGCAAAGACGCTCTCCTGCACCGAGATCAACACGATGAGCGTGCCGCGCCGCGCTACCGGCTTTAAAGCTTCGAGCAATTCGCGGCGAACGCCTTCCTCGGCCCAGTGGAAATCATCGACGATAATGGGGCGCCCAGATCGCGCCAAAGCGTCCTCGATCCCGCGGCGGCTTTGTGGCGTCCATGACGAGGTCTCTTCGCGCCGTTCGACCTGGGCGTCCTCCGTGCCTTCTTCGACTTTCGAGCCGAATGAAATGAGCGGTGTGGTCAAACCGCCATTCAGACCTGAGCCGATTTGCGTTGCGCTCGATTGCTCGACAGCGGCGACACTCGCGGTGCTCCTAGGAATGCGAAACTCGTCGCTCAAGCGATTCCAAAATTCGTCCAAAGAGTTCAGTGCCTTGCCTTCCAGCACGATGGGGTTGCGCTCGGCGAGCAAGCATTCGCAAAGCACCGTTTTACCGGTCTGCGAGCCCCCGTGCAGGCACACGATCTGCCCGGGTTGGTCGAGATAGGTGGCGAGCTTGATGGCTTCGGTAGTCCGTTCGCGCGGTACCAATGTCACAGTCGGCTGGGTCGTAGGTGTGAAGACGTTGCTTAACGAGTATTCGCGCAGCGGCGCGCTCTTCATGGCGCTTTCCAACGTTGTCGTAGGGGCTGCAACGGGGGGGAGCGAAGGAGCGGCGGCTTGGACGATGCGCGGTGCAGGGGCCATGCGCTTGGCCTGGGCCTTACGGGAGCGATTCTTGGAGAGGTAGTACACCATAGTTTTCGCCTATTCTTTTATTGTATGGCTTCGAGCGCGACCTACGTGGGCGCGCGTCAGATGCGAAAAGGGGCGGGATCAACTATTTCGTCGATCCCGCCCGGCTTACGCTGGAGCGCGGCGAAGGATGTTCACCCGCTGCAGAAATTCCCCGGAGATGAAGGGGCGCTTCTTGGGAATTTCCACGGGCGTAGGGCGCGCGATCATGTGTTCGCGAACGCCGCCCATCTCGATCGCAAGGCGCTCGATCGCGCCATGCTCGAGTTTCATGCCTTCGACGATGGGACGGAGACGCGTTTCGACGGCGTCGTCGATCTCCGCCTTCACGTTGTTCTGCAGCTCCGTCAGGCGGTCCATGACCTGCGTCAGAACCGCATCCACCGCAAAGATGCGCCAATGCGTGCGAAGCAATTGAGCGCCGCGCGATTGCAGGTGGCCGCTGCGGATGGCGTAGGCGATCGCGTCGAGCAAATCCTCGAGTGTGCTTTCGTCCCGGCCTTTCTCACACGCCCGGCCGAGCGCGTGATAACGCACAGACTTCACTTCGAGGCTGAGCGGGGGATCGTCGCGACGCGGATCCTCGTCGGAGCTGTCCATAACGTAGGAGCCGAGCGATGACTTCAGCCCGTCAACGTCAGTGACGCCGGCCGCGCGGAGCAAGCCGGGCTGGTGACGCGCCAACACGAGAATGACGCAGTCGATGTCGACATCGTCGCGACCGAGGGTAGCCGCCCAGCCGCCAGCGAGCGACAGGATGTCTAGCACCGATTGGCCGGTGGCAGTTTCTTCAGGGGTTTGAGCCGAGGCGGACGCCTCGGGGGCATCCTCGATGACGTCTGTAACGGTCGCTTCGATGGGCGAGTTGTCTTCGGCTGGTGCTGCACTTGGCGGACGAACGTTCGAGTAGGCGTTCTCGCCGTATGAAAGGCCTGCGTAGCCATAAGCAAAATTATTCACGGACTTCCCTCCTGTTTTTTACTGTCCCACCTTTTGTTTTTCGTCAGCGTCGTTGCGCCTTTGGCAGTGGATTTACTTCTTGCTCCTTTCATCTGCGCTCATCGCGCTATCGAACGAACTCACACAAATGCGTCTCACCCAAGCTACATCGTACGGTGCGATGTTGACGTCATTGCGTTCGAGATGAGTTCGATTGTCGGCGCCCGCAACTGCACTGTGCAGCTTTATCTGCTGTCGATCTGCACGTCGGCGAACTGATTGCTAGGCTTAGTGTGGTCGCGACGGCGTCGATCTAAATGCAGCGGGTTGGAAATTGACGCGAGCGTCATCGATCGTGAGCACGCGCGCGCCGTTATATTGTTTCAGCGAGGCGATCGAGCAATCCAGCGAGACGACAGAAATTTCAGCGCGGTGCGTACGCCACCGCGGTGCGAAGTTCGATTTCATTGTCTTGGGACCGGTTCGCACCATTCAGCGCATACTTATACACTCTGCGTGGCGGCTGACGTTCGCTGTCCGCTTTCGGGCACGCAGGGCTAGTGTCCGTTACTGGGATTTGTGGGCTCCGAGGTCGATCAAATAGGGTTCTCGGGAAAATGGTTAGGTTGCGCGCATGCGGCGACCGACACCTGATCTTAGCCTAATGGCTACTCGCATATATGAGCACTATCTCAAGGCACGGTTGGCGACAGATTGTTGAGACGCAGGGCACTCTCTCGGGCGGTCGGATCCTTGCGATCAGTGCTGGGCTGATGGTCTGCTGCATGGTTTCATCACGGCTAAGTAGAAGACGTCGCCGAAGGGCGTATTCATGCGCACGACCTCCGGCTCTCCATACTTCGGCGCGGTAAGGAACTCGCATGCTTATGGGCATGATGGACGATGCAAGGCACTGGACCAATTTCACGCCGTCGGCGCATCCAGCCGAGATTGAGCGCATGCGAGAGATCGTCGACGATCCAAATCTCGCAGACGCCTACTTGGGGTTTGGTTTGCGGCCGTTCGGGCCGATGGACCGCGAGCCGTACGGGCAACCGATCGGAGTCATGAAGCCGTGGGAACCTGAAGTCAGTGATCTTTCGACTGAGCCGCTTCTAGTCGACCTGCAGACGGGGTGGCGCTTTTGGTATGTGGGCGGCGAGCGCCCTTTGGCGCTCGACATCACGAAATCCGATAACTTTTTCGACGGGCAAGAATTGTTGACGACGGCGCGGGTGCGTTGCAAGCGCGCGCCGTACGCAGACAAGCTCACGGCCATCTATCCTGGTTTCGATCCCGATCTCGGGGCGTTGCCGGGCGCAAACCCCAGCACACAGACGCCGCCGGGTATGCCCGTACAACCATTTAATTTCAGAGCGCAAGATCGCGCCGAGCTCGACCAGATCTGTGGGCTGTTGGAAACTCTGTTCATGACGTACGGCCGCGCGCGCAAGCTTTGGTATCGGGGTCAACGTCGTGAACGCGCGTTGGAACGAGACCCAGCACTCACGGCATCAATCTACGGCGTCGACCGCCAGCCGTCGTTGCATCCGTCACTCGGCCGATACGCTTACGAACACCCGGATCAAATGTCGGAAATGTTCGCCTTCCACGGGCCAAATCACGATTGGAAGAAGCCGTTCTTGATTTGGATGATGCGTGAGAATGCGCATTGGTTCGCTCATGAACCACGCTGTCTCGACATGTTGCGCGACGTGTTAGCGCAAGAGGACGATCTGCAATTCGCTCGACTCCTCAGTCAAATCGACTTGGGGCAGGCGGCGTTTGGCGGTCCTCCTTTCTTGAATTGGCCTGACGAGGCGGACGACCTGCGGCAATGGTTTTTCGCCCATATGAAGACTTCGGAATTCGCGATCACACTGCAGCAATACGGCTACTGCACGTCGTTGCTGGACGTCACAGATGATGTGAACGTGGCGCTCTATTTCACACAAGCGCGGATGATCGAGCGCCAGATGCGACGTGAGGCGCCGGGCGCGGCCCGCGTCCTTTATGTGATGGCCGAAACTCATTCCGCAGGATTTTTCACCCGCGGCGCCGATATGTTTTGGGGCACGGACGGTTGGAGCGGGCGGATGCCGCCGCGTTTGGAGAGACAGAAAGCAGGCTTCATGCGGGGCTCGACCAACCGCACGCAGAACCAGTGTGCCAACGCGATTGTGGCGCGGATCCACTTGGATATGTCGATCGAGACCACGCTTATGGACGAGGATCTATTCCCGGCGCGCGATGCGGACCTGTTGCTCGCGACTTTGGCTGATGCCCGCCCGCACCTCGAAGGGCTTTATTGAGCGTTTCGGCGGCTTCAACGACATGTGCGCCTTCACGCGCAGTCGTTTGAAACTCCCTGAGCCGATCTGGTCCAAGCCGCTCAACAGGATTTGTTCTTGCAACGTCCGTTATGGGGCGTGGGCGGGCGGGAGTCGGCTTTTGGGATGCAGCGGACGATGTTCCGAGAACTAGGGATTCCTAGGCAATAGCAGACCCATCGATCAAATCATCATCATCTTGGCGCACCCAATCTCATTGGCAATAGTGCACCGGGTGAGCTCGTAGAACAGAGCTCGACAGGGCTGTCCGATACCAAGTCGTCGAAGTTTGTGATCGCTGAGAGCATAGAGGTGTAGTGGGAACGGCGGGTTTCAATTTTTGGGGCTCGGCGCGTCCCGGTTAGCTGCGGCGTTTGTGATTAGGCGGAAGCGCCACTTTTGCGCCGGAGACTGCTGAGTGCTCCAGACCGCTAAACGGCGCCATTCTCAAAACACTTACACATTTCATCGACACTCATCGAGACCTCCGAGAGCACGCGCCCATCGGCGAGCGAAACATGTGTGCCCGCGTGACCGGGGTCGTAAACCGAAACAACCTGCGCGGCGTTCACGAAGGTCTTTTGGCGTGTTTCGGGGCGGTCACCCCGGTGCTCAATCTCAAGAAGTCTCATGCTGATCTCCAGAAGCGGCCGAACTTCGTTCGCGCTAGGGCCTTACGTGGAATTGGTCGAAAGCACGCAACGCGTCCGCCGCATAATTCACGCTTGGGCCGCCGCCCATCTGAATGGCGACGCCAAGCGCTTCGGCAATCTCTTGGCGGCTCGCGCCGGTGCGATGGGCGCCGCGTGCATGATAACCTATGCAGCCGTCGCACCGGATCGCCACTGCGATGGCGAGAGCCAGCAGCTCCTTGGTTTTCTTGTCGAGCGCTCCGACAGTTTGGGCCGCCTTCGACAAGCCTCCGAAGGCATTCAGCGTGTCGGGAATGAGGGCTTTCAGTTCGACCGCATATTCATCGATCTCGGCGATGCGGGCTTGGAAGTCGCTTGTCATGTAAGGGTCCCGTGAGGCGGCGTCTGACAGACAGGCCGCTCCGTGTTGAAACGGAGCGGCGTGCCCGGGCCTAGCTTTCCGCGCCCTGTCGGGTGCTGGCGGCCGGCCAACGGCGCCCGAGCGCCATGGAGAGCGAAGCACGGCGCGCGCGTAGAGGGATTGACCAAGGTCAAACGGCGCCGCGGTCGAATGCCGCAAGTGAGCCGGGTGGCTTTTGAGGAGGCGCAAGGGGCTGACCGCGTCCTCTGATGTTTTTGCGCCGTGAGTGCGTGATGGACGTTGCTTCAGCCGACGACTTGTTGCGCCGCTGTCGAGAGGCGCAGGAGTCCGGCTGCAATTTGCCAACGATCTGGAGATCGCTCCTCAAGCCTCATGCACTCGTGACAGGGCTGCCAAGTCAGGAAATGCGTGGTGGCGCTACTGTCATAGTCGTCCAACTTTGGACCGGTCAGAGACTCGTTTCTTCCGCCGGCGGCTTTGAGTTGATGTAGCGGCTCTCGAGCTTCGGATCTGCCCTAAACTCTCGGCGCAAAAATCTTCTCTGGGTTCATGATCGCGCGCGGGTCAAGCGCATGCTTGATGTCAGCCATGAGATCGACGGCGCTGCCGAGTTCGTGACGTAACGAGTCGCGTTTGCCGAGGCCAATGCCATGTTCGCCAGTGCTGGTGCCATCCATCTCAATCGCGCGTGAGATCAGGGTGTCATTGAATCGCTTGGCGGCGTCTATCTCCCTCAAATTGGCGGGGTCCAGCAACAAGATCACATGGAAGTTGCCGTCGCCGATGTGCCCGAGCACCACGGCAGGAAACGGGAGGAGGGCGATGTCGCGTTTGGTCTCGTCGATGCAGGCTGCGAGTTGGCTGATCGGCACGCAAACATCCGTGGACCATGGCCGCGCCCCGGGTCGCAAACTCAGTGCTGCGAATCCCGCTTGATGGCGCGCTTTCCACAATTGGTTTCGCGCTTCGCTTTCGATAGCCCAGCGAAACTCGCCGCCGCCATTTTCGCTGGCGATGGCGCTCACCCGTTCAGCGTGCCTCGTCACTTCCTGGGGCGAGCCGTGAAATTCGAGGAACAGCGTGTCGCTCTCCATATAGTCAGTGGAAAACGCAAGGTTGACGGCAGCAATAGCAGCTGCGTCGAGATACTCCGCCCGCGCCAAAGGAAGGCCGCATTGCACAGACCCTATCACAGTCTGGGTTGCGCCGTGGGAGGACTCGAAAGCGCATACTGCTGCGCTCGTAGCTTCTGGTGTGGGATGAAGTTTCAGCGTGACGTCGGCGATCACGCCGAGTGTGCCTTCGCTGCCAACAAAGAGATGTGTCAGGTCGTAACCGGCTGCAGATTTTCGGGCGCGCCGCGCGGTCTTTATTACACGGCCATCGGCGGTGACCACCGTCAGCGCCATGACATTTTCGCGCATACCTCCGTAGCGCAGTGTTGTTGTCCCTGATGCACGCGTCGCGGCCATGCCGCCGATTGTGGCGTCCGCACCGGGATCGACCGGGAAGAAGAGGCCGGTGTGGCGAAGCTCATCGTTCAGCGCCACGCGTGTCAGTCCCGCTTCGACCGTGCAATCCTGATCGTCCATGCTCACGCGCAGCACTCGCTTCATGCCCGACAAGTCGATTGAGACGCCGCCGCGCGGTGCTCCCACATGACATTCGAGAGAAGTACCCGCCCCGTAAGGGATGATCGGCACGCTGTGATCCGCGCACGCGTGCACGACCGCAACAATCTCTTCCACATTTTCGACTGTCGCTACAGCTTGGGGCGGCAGCGCCGGCAAATGCATGCCGCCACCGGCATGTTGATCTCGGATCGCGGCGGCGCGGTTGAAACGTGCGCCCAACAGAGTTTGAAGCCGGGCCGTCAGCGCGTCGGGCAAATCCATCATCGGATCATCACCTCTATGAGAGCGGGACCAGACGCCGCGTAGGAGCGCTCAAGCGCCGCGACGAGCTTTGTGGGTGTTTCGACCCGCTCAGCCGGGACTCCGAACCCGCGCGCGATGGCGCAGAAGTCGATGGCAGGGCGCTTCAAGTCGAATAGCGCGTTTGCGGCTTCCGATAATTCGTTGACGCCGGCGCGCATCATCTCCAGGCGCAGTATGGCATAGGCGCCATTGTTGAGGATGACATTGGTGACGTTGAGGCCCTCGCGCGCCTGAGTCCACAGAGCCTGGATGGTGTAAAGCGCGCTGCCGTCGGCCTCGAGTGCGAGGACCCGACGATCAGGGCACGCGACGGCGGCACCCGTTGCCAACGGCAAGCCCTGACCGATTGCGCCGCCTGTCAGCGTCAGCCAATCGTGAGGCGGTGCGGCTGCGGCGGCATCATAACAGAACAACCCAGCTGTGTTGGATTCGTCGCAAACAATGGCGTTCTCCGGCATCGTTGCAGCGATGCTCTGCGCGAGTGAAGCGGGGTCGATCGCGCCGCCGTTCTCTGGTCTTGCCGGCCTGTCCACAATCGAAGGCTCGATCTTTGGCGCCTGCAGAATCGACGCAAGCGTGTTGAGGGCGCGCTCGACAGTGGCGCCTGGCGCCGCGAGATCCAGGACGCGCGCATGATCTGGAGCAAGCCTGGTTGGCCGTCCGGGCAAGGCAAAGAACGCAACAGGGTACGCTGCGCCCGCGAGAACAATTGTGTCGATATTGGCGAGCGTGCTTGCCGCCATCTCGCTGAGATAGGGCAGGCGCCTTAACGTCCCTGCCGGCCCTTCGCGGCGGACGCGAGCCGGGAAGGTCTCTATGAGAACAAGCGCACCGGTTTTTGCGCCAATGCGTTGAGCAGCCGAACAAGCGACTGCCGAAAGGAAGCGACCGCCAAGCAAGAGCAAAGTGCGTGGCCCAAGCAGGCGCGCCGCTTCTTCCAGATGAGCTGTATCGAATGTTTCTTCGCGGCGCTCTCGCGGCGTTGGCGGCGTAAGCTCTTCATCACTCCAGGCGACATCAGCTGGCATGATAAGCGTCGCCGGGCCGGTCTTGCGGGCGGCTTCGATCGCTTCCAGGGCTAGACCTAGCAACTCGCCGGGCGTTTCCACTGTCTTGAGCCAGGATGAAACGGGTCGGGCGATTGAGACTATGTCGCTCGCGAGCGGGGGATTGTTGACGCGGTGATATGTGGCGTGCTCGCCAACCAATGAAACGATCGGCGTCTTGGCGCGATAGGCGTTGTGCAGATTAGCGAGGCCGTTGCCGAGGCCGGGGCCGAGATGCAAGAGCGTGAGCGCAGGCGCTTGTGCCATGCGGCCATAACCATCAGCGGCGCCCGTGGCGACGCCTTCAAACAGGCAGAGCACCGGGCGAATAGCAGGCGCTGAATCGAGCGCCGCCACCAGATGCATTTCTGACGTGCCCGGATTGGCGAAGCATGCGCGGATGCCTTCGCGCGAAGCAAGCGCCAGGAAGTTTTGGGCCGCCTTCATGCTTTAGCTCCGCGGAGGCCAGCTTCTACACGGGCGCGCAAGAGGAGCGGCGCGTAGACGATCACAAACCAGGTGAAGGCGCCGCTCGTACATCTCGGGGGCCATCGGAGAGATGACGCGCACAAGCGCTCCGAGGTTCGCCAGCACATAGATCGCCGTAATGCGACGGGTCGCTGTCAGCGGTTGCCCGACATGGCCGAGGCTCGCGCGCGTCATAACAGCGAGTGTCATGACGCCAAAGGCGCCTGCCGTCAGCGCGTGCAGGCCCGAGGCAGCGGGAACCGCGCCCGATGAAATGATTGCGAGGCCCATCAAGGTGAGGCCGAGCGCGAGCCAAAAATAACCAAGGTGTAGGATGAGCACTAGAGGCTCGGCGAAGGTTCGCCAACCACGCCAACGCGCCAGTCGACCCAAGTGGAGCACACCTGCCAAAGCGAGCGCCAAGCCTGTCGCGGAGAAGTTGGGCGCTGCCGCCCACACTGCCAAAGCAAGCGCGCTTGCGGCCAAGACAAGCGCGTCGAACCATCCTGTTGGCGCCGGCTCGGGCTTGAGCTTTTGCTTTGCCATCCAGTTGCGCGTGAAGCTTGGTACGATCCGGCCGCCGATGAGTGAAATCAGCATCGCGACGACCGCTATGCCGATCCGTTCTCCGAGGAGCGCCAGCTCAGGTTCGAAGGTACGGAGATGAGACAGGACGTTGGCGCTTCCCAGAACGGTCAATAGAACTAGGACGGGCAGGTTTTTTGTGTTGCGGCCGGCGACAATCTCGCGACCGACCACCATCGCGAAAACGAAGATGAACGCGCTGTCGATGAAGGGTGCTGCGGCGAAGGAAGGGATGAGCATGGCCGCACGCCCGGCGCACCAGAGCAACACGAGAGCGACGAGTGGGCTGCCGGTGACGGGCAGGCGGCCCGTCCAATTGGGCACCGCCGTCAGCAGGAAACCTGCGATGACGCCGCTCAGATAGCCAAACAGCATTTCGTGGGCATGCCAGTCGCGTGTGAAATGTTGCGTCGGCAGCCAGCCTGCGTTTGCGCCGATCCAGATCGGAACGGCGAATGCGGCCCAAAGCGCCGCGAGCAGAAAGAATGGGCGAAACCCCATGCTGAAGAGCGGGTGGCCTCGATAGGCGCGGTAACGCTCTGCAGTCGTTGTCATTCGTTCTCTGTGGTCAAATGGCGCGTGAATGCGCCGTTGAAGATGGCGAGGCGTAGGCGTCGAATGTCATGGCCACAAGGCGGGAGAACTGGCGCATCGAGGGAGGAATGGTGAGGGAGCTATCGTGCAATTCAACGATGCCGTCCGCAGCCAGCTGCGCGACTAGGACCTGGGCATCTGGAAACTTCTCCCAACCACCCCATGGCGCCAGATCGATCTCAAGGTCGCACATGATCGTTTGGATGACGGCGGCTCGCCGCAAGTCTTCAGCGGTTTGCATGTGGCCACGCGCTATGGGGAGTACGTCGGACTCAACTGCTTGGCGCCATGCACCGATGGTCGGAATATTCTGTGCGTATCCGACTGGCAGTTGTGAGATAGCAGAAGGTCCAAAGCCGATCAGGGCGTCGCTTGCGCTTGCGACATAACCCTGAAAGTTGCGTCGCAGCGATTTTGCGCGTGCAGCGATCGCAAGCGGCTCGTCTGAGCGAGCATAATGATCGAGGCCGACACTTTCGTATCCGAGATCGGTCAGCAAACGTTGTGCGAGTTCAGCCTGTTCGTGACGCTCGCTTGATCCGGGCAGTGTATCGGCATTGATCAACCTCTGCCGTCGTTTGAACCAGGGCACATGCGCATATCCGAAAACGGCGATGCGGCGTGGCTCTAAGTCAGCGGCCAGTTTGATCGTACGGGCAAGGTCGTCAGACGTTTGTTCGGGCAGGCCGTACACGAGATCGAAGCTTAGGTCGCTAAGCCCTGCGTTACGCAATATTTGCACGGCGTCGTGCACCAACTCGAAAGGCTGAACGCGTCCTATCGCCTCTTGGACGTGCGGGTTGAGGTCCTGGATGCCAAGCGATACGCGAGTGACGCCTGCATCTGCGTAGGTAGTGGCAAGCTCCACCGTCACGTAGCGCGGGTCGAGTTCGATGCCATGCTGTGTCTGCGGTGACAGGTCGAACCAGAAATCAAGGTGGTGCCAAAGACGGCGAAACTCCGCCGGTGAGAGGACGTTCGGTGTTCCACCGCCCCAATGGATCTCGTCCACATTTCGGGAGCTAAGCGCTGATGCGACGAGATCTATTTCCATCATGAGAGTGGTGACGAAGTCAGCGATGTCGCCCCCACGTGTCAGGAATGTATTGCAGCCACAGTACCAGCAAAGTTGCCGACAATAGGGGATATGTAAGTAGAGCGAGAGCGTCGAAGACTCCCCAAGCGCTCTCAGCCAACCGTCGTACATCGTCGCATCGACCGAAGAATCGAAGTGATTGGCGCTCGGATACGAAGTGTATCTGGGCGCTTGGCGTTCTGCGTATGGAAGAAGATGCGGATCCATGGCGCATCTTCAGCCCACGACCTTCCGTTGCGATTGATGTTGATCAACCCAAGATGCGGCTCAAGCGCACAGCATCAGCGAGAGAGAACGTCGATGATGTCGCCGGTGGGTGTTTCCGGTGCGCCCGGCTCGCGGACGATCAGGGCCTGTGCGCCGGCAAAGACCGACAAGAGCGAGGAATCTTGCTTGGCGGGCGCCACCGCCCAAGTCTGACCGGTTTCATCCGTTTCAAGCGCGGCGCGCAGGTATGTCTCGCGGTCACCGTTAGCGCCTAGCGGAGTGCGTACTCTGGCCTTTAGGGTCCGCATCGACGCGGTTGGATCGCGACCGCACATCTGGTCGAGCAGAGGGCGCAGAAAGAGGCGCGCGCACACGAACGCCGACGCCGGATTTCCAGGCAGGCCGAGAATGAGGCGTTCATTGACCCGCGCGAACCAGGTGGGTTTGCCGGGGCGCAACGCCACTTTCTCGAAGAGGAGTTCGCCGCCCAGTGCACGAACAGCCGGGCGCGCATGATCGTGGTCGCCAACCGACGCGCCGCCGACGACAATTGTGAGGTCGTGGGCCGACGTCGCATCGGTGATCGCCGTGGCGATTATTTGAGCATCGTCGGCGAGGGGGTCAATGCACGTTGCGTGCGCGCCCCATTGCTCAGCGAGCGCGGCAATTCCGACACCCATTGAGTCGAAAATCTGATCGTCAGCCGGGCGTTGACCTGGCGCCACCAGTTCGTTTCCGCCGCTTAACACGGCCACACGGGGCCTTCGCGAAACGACTAATGAAGGTCTACCGGCGGCTGCGGCAAGCGCGATCGCGGGCGCGTCAAGGACCGTACCGACGTGGAGCAAGACTTGGTCTGCCACAAAATCCACGCCGGCGCTGCGCACATGGCGACTTGGCGCGACAGCAGGCGCGGTCACGAGGTCACCGTCTTGAACGGCGTCCTCTTGGATCAAAATGGAATCCGCACCAACCGGGAGAGGCGCGCCAGTAAAAATCCGCGCGCACTCTCCCTCAAGGAGCTGACGACCAAGTGCACGGCCGGCTCCGGCTTCGCCGATCAATTGGAGTACGCCGGGCGTGTCGCTGGCGCGCAGCGCGTAGCCGTCCATTGCTGAAGCGCGGAAAGGCGGCTGGGCGCGGAACGAACGAACATCCTGGCGAAGGGTGCGGCCCAGAGCTGTCCGTAGCTCGACGGTTTCGAACTCGCACGGCGCAGCGTTGGCAAGAACAATCGCGCGGGCCTCGGAGACGCTAATCATGCTTCGACCCGGGTATAAGAGCCGCTCGCGCCGCCGCGCTTCTCCTCGACGGTGATTGCCTCGATAGTCATGCTGCGGTCGATCGCCTTCAACATGTCATAGAGTGTGAGGCAGGCGACCGAAACGGCGGTGAGCGCCTCCATTTCGACGCCTGTCTGACCAGTCACGCGCGCGCGCGCGGTGACAGCAAATCCGGGAAGGCTTTCATCCGGTGACACGTCCACCCGCAAGCTGCTCAGGGCGAGTGGATGACAAAGCGGAATCAACTCCCAAGTACGCTTGCCCGCCATGACGCCCGCAATCTCAGCGACTGCTCGCACGTCTCCTTTTGGCAAATCGCCGCTCTGGGCGCGCCGGAATGTGTCGGGCTGCATGCGAATGCGGCCACTGGCGACGGCCTCGCGGTGCGTGATGCTCTTGTCGCCGACATCGACCATCCGCGCGCGCCCGTTTTCGTCGAGGTGCGTCAAACAATTGTCCATACTCAACGCTCCGTCAGCCGCGGCATGATTTCCACCAGGTTGCAGGGCATGTGGCGGCTATCGAGTTGCCAGCGGATGATTTTTTCCCAGCCATCCTTGCAGGCGCCATTCGAGCCCGGCAGCGCGAAGACGAACTTGCCGCGCACGACGCCGGCGCAGGCGCGCGACTGGAGTGTGGAGAGGCCAACGCTTTGATAGCTCAGCATATGCCAAACGACGGCAAAGCCTTCGATCTCTTTCTCGAACAGCGGCTTCAGGGCTTCAGGCGTCACGTCGCGGCCTGTGAGGCCGGTGCCACCCGTGCTGATGACGACATCGATTTGTGGATCAGCGATCCAGTCGTTCACTTGCGCGCGAATGGCGCCGGTATCATCCCGCACTAACGCGCGCGCGGCGACGATGTGGCCGTCGCGGGCGGCGCGCTCGGCGAGCAGGGCGCCAGATGTGTCGGTTTCCTGATCACGCGTATCGGAGACGGTAAGGATAGCGATGCGCACCGGCTTGAATGGCAGCGTCTCGTCGATGCGGCAGATTTGCGGGGTCTCTGTCATTTGCTGTGCTCCGATCGGCGCGCATAATCCGCCGCAGTGGGTTCAATCCAGCGAGAGCCATCCGGACCCGTTTCACGTTTCCAAAAGGGCGCATCCGTTTTGAGGTAGTCCATCATCTCGACCGTGGCAGCGAAGGCTTCGGCGCGGTGGCTGCTTAGTGCGGCGACGAGCACAACCGGATCATTGGCTGGGATGACGCCGATCCGATGTATCACGAGCAGGTCGAGCAGGTTATGGCGCATGGCGACGCTATGAGCGAGACGGGAGACTTCCTTCTCGGTGAAGCCGGGGTAGTGATCCAGTTCGAGTTGGTTCACTGGACCGTTGGGGGATTCTGTCCGACAGTAGCCAACGAAGCTCGCCAGCGCACCAGCTTCACCGTCGCGCTCGCCCGAGAACGCCCGCATTTCCGTCTCCGGAGAAAAAGCATCGGGGGTGACAAGCGTTCGGATCATGTCGCTAGCGCCAAAGCCGCGACGCCAAGGACAACGCCGAGCGTGCGCAAGATACCGCTCTTGTCGAGGCCCTTGAGGCTCCAGGTTGTCCCTATCAGAGCGCCAAGCATCGCGGCGAGCGCGAGCCACGGCAGATAGTTGGGCAACAGTGCGAGTGATGATGCGCGCCCAGCAAGGCCAGCTACGGAATTGACGACAATGAAGCAGGCGGCGATGCCGGTCGCGCGCTTTGCATCGCTCCAGCCCAGAAACACGAGCAATGGCGAGAGATAAACGCCGCCTCCAATGCCGGTTAGTCCGGCCAGTCCGCCCAGTGCGACGCCAGCAGGCAGTGCGACCCGCAACAAAGGCGCGGCGCTTGGCTTGATCGCGTCAATCTGTGGCCAGACGAGATACCGCAGGGCGACCGCCGCAAGTGCGGCGGCGAGAAGCGGACGGTACAAAGCTTCCGGCACATCAATACGTCCCGCGAGAAAAGCGGCGGGGATCGCTGTCACCGCAAAGGGCCAGAATACGCTCCAATCAAAGCGTCCGGCGCGGAGATAGCGATAGGCGCCGAAGCTGGCGACAAGGATATTGAGCACTAAAGCGGCCGGGCGCACCTCTTCGGGCGCTAAACCGGTAAGCGCCATCATCGCGATGTAGGCGGATGCGCCGCCGTGGCCGACTGAAGAATAAAGCGCAGCCGCCACGCCAATGCCAAGGGCCAGGAGGGGGATTGCTTCGTTCATCTCAACCGCCGCTCAACGGCGGCATAAAGGCGATCTCGGAAGCCCCGCGAATGGAGGCGCCTTCATTGAGGCAAATGCATTGGTCTGCAGCAACGCGAATATCTTTCGCTGCAATTGCGGCGCCCAACTCAGGATCGCGTGAAGCGATCCACGCCCGGAGATCCGCCACGCTTTCTATCGCCGCCGGGATTTCGCAATCCATCTCGCCGCAGCCTGCCGCATCGCGCGTGCGGCCGAAGAATAGGATCCGGGTCATCCGCCAGTCACCGACATATGCCGCTCTGTCGCAGGCGTTGAGAGACGCTCAATCTGGAAGTCATGCCCTTTGGGCCTCAATGCGATGCCAGCATCTATTGCGTCGTGGAGTGTCTGGGCGTCTGCGCCCGCGCGCAGTGGTGTTCGCAGATTGACCGATGTCTCGTGACCGAGGCACAAGTATAGCCGGCCAGTGCAAGTGAGCCGAACCCGCGAACAGCCCTCACAAAAATTGTGCGTAAGCGGCGTGATGAAGCCTAAACGCCCTCCGGTTTCCTCGACGCGCACATACCGAGCTGGGCCACCCGTGCGATCCGGCAAGTCGGAAAGACGCCAATAGCTTTGCATGTCCTCGCGGACGCGAGTGAGCGAAAGGAATTGGTTGGTGCGATCTTCGTCCACCTCGCCGAGCGGCATGGTTTCGATCAGAGTAATGTCGTGACCGCGGCCGTGGGCCCATTTGATAAGATCGGGAATCTCGTGGGCGTTGTCGTGCTTTAGCGCCACCGTGTTGATCTTGACTGTAAGGCCGACCGCAACAGCGGCATCAATGCCGGCGAGCACCTTCGGCAAGCAATCGCGCCTCGCAATACGGGCGAAGGTGCCGCGGTCGAGCGAATCCACCGACACGTTGACGCGCCGCACCCCTGCTTCGAAGAGCCCTTGTGCAAACTCCGCAAGCTGCACGCCATTGGTCGTCAGCGTCATTTCATCAAGACCCTTGCCAAGATGACGGCGTACGCTGCGCAGTAGATCAAGAAATCCTTTGCGGACCAGCGGCTCGCCGCCGGTGAACCGCAACCGCCGCACGCCGCGTTCAATGAAGGCCGAGCACAATCGATCCAGCTCTTCGAGGGTCAATAGCTCGGTGCGCGGCAAGAAGCGCATGCGCTCGTTCATGCAATAGGTGCAGCGCAAGTCACAGCGGTCGGTAACCGAAACACGCAGATACGTGATTGCACGGCCGAAAGGATCAATGAGGGGGCTCATGCTCGTCGCTCCAGAGCCAACAGAACGTCAACCGTGTTGGCGTTCGTGAAGGCGCGTGCGTCGTCAAACCAAACGCGCTGTGCCTGTTGTTCCGCCAGAAAGGATCGGACCGACGGATGCACGCCGCTTCTCAGTGCGTTTTCGAGTGGCGACCGAAGCGTAACCCGCCATACCGCGCTGAGGGGATGCTCGCCCTCGGAAGTAGCGGCGAACGCCGCGGGCGCGGGGCCGATCGCATCAAGTAAACGCTCGAACACATTAGTGGGCAGGAGAGGCGCGTCGCACGGAGCCGTTACGAGGAAGTCGAGGTTACAGGCGTGCGCCCACTTCAGACCTTCAAAGACGCCTGCAAGTGGACCCGACGGTAGGCTTGGATCGTCGTTCAAGATTGTAGCGTGCCAGCGTGCAGCGTGTCCCGCGGCGGCAGAACTGGGCCGCGCGCTGATCGCGAAGTCAGCAAATGGAGCAAATCGCTCAGCAACCGCATCCATCATCAACTTCTCGCCAAAGCGTGCCACCGCCTTCTCGGTGCCGAAGCGGCGAGATTGGCCGCCTGCGAGCAAAATCCCGCCCACACGCCCTGTTGCCGGACGTGATTCAGTCATTGCGCTTTCCTGCGCTTGCGGTGCGTGCGCCGGCTACACCGCCCGCGCGATTCCACTCGGATGACCACACCTCCGCATCCGCCTCGGCGATAATGTCGCCACCGCGTGGTGCGTGGTTGTCGATCAGAGGATCTGGCTTGGCTAAGGCCTCTAATGCCGCGACGTTGGATAGAGTGACCACGGCGCCTTGGACGTTCACGCCAACCGCTTGCAACGCAGAGAATGCGCGGGAGAGATTCTCCGGCGTCATGCCTAGCAAAGAGGCAAGGATGCGTTTCTCATGATGGAGCCGCACGACGCCGCCTGAATTGTCCGCCGCGCGCAGAGCGAGAAGATAATTGGCCAAGCGCTCAACACTATTGCGGAGTTTGTGATTCTTGACCGTGCGAACGAGTCCCCGATAGCAACCCGCCAAGTCGCGTGACACGGCCATCGCAAACCTCGGATCGAGCCGCATGGCTGTGCGGATCGCGTCACCGGGGATCATCAGAATCTCACAGCGCTCAAGCGTGCGCGCCGACATAAGAGCGTCCGCGTCCAAGACGACGGCGGCGAGAATGAATGTCGAGACAGGGCGCAAAATTGCCAGAACGGTTTCGCGATCGTTCCAGGTGCCGTGCAGTTCGACCTGGCCGTCTAGCAGCACATAGAGAAAATCTACTGGATCACCCTCAAGCAATAACATCGTGCCAGCGGGAAAGCGTTGCAGGTGAGCGCCGGCTGTGGCGACACGAAAGGTGTCCGGCGCGACATCCGCAAAGAGCGGCAGGCCCTTGACCCGTTCCATGTCACACGCTCGCACGGCGCTCTCCCGGTGGCAGCGAGAGTGTTGTGGCGCAGACCAGTCCTGAGTGAATTGATGCAAATCAATTGATGGGAGATGCGGAGTTAGAAAAACCTCCGCCGCTTGACATACCGCAAGCGACAAGGCGGACAAAAATCAAGTGCGGCGGCATGCGGATGTCGAATACGCAATTTTTCTTGTGATTGCGCCTATCGCTTGATCTTCATCAAACGCTCCGACGCCGACTTGACGCTCTTAGAGGCTTACGAGGCGTCTCATCCTCGTGGTGTTTGGGGCGGTCAGTATGTCTCTACAGACGGGAGCAACGAAGCAACGCGGCGCAGATGCGGCGCTTTGGCTGAGCACAATCGCCTTCACCGCGAGCTTTGCCGTTTGGACCATCTTCTCGATCATCGGTGTTCAGATCCAACAAGACTTGGGCTTGTCGGAAACTCAATTCGGCTTGCTGATTGGCACACCGATATTGACCGGCTCGCTTATCCGCCTTGTGTTGGGCGTGTGGACTGACCAGTTTGGCGGTCGCGTTGTTTATCCTTTCGTGATGTTGGCCGCCGCCGCCGCGACCTTTCTGCTGTCGTACGCGGAGACCTATCCGCAGTTTCTGATCGCCGCGCTTGGCGTTGGCATCGCTGGCGGCACGTTTGCCGTTGGCGTGACCTACGTGTCGAAGTTCTTTGGCGCAGAAAAGCAGGGGACCGCTCTCGGGATTTTCGGTGCGGGCAATGTGGGCGCCGCCGTCACCAAGTTCGTTGCGCCTTTCGTCTTGATCGCCATGGGGTGGCAAGCAGTTGCGCAGATTTGGGCCGTTGGGCTCGTTGCGATGGCGGTGCTGTTCTTCCTATTCACGAAGGACGATCCAGAACTCGTGGCGAGACGCGCCAAGGGGCTGAAGCCGCGGCCGATGCTCGAACAATTCGCGCCGCTCAAGAACATCCAAGTGTGGCGGTTCGCGCTCTACTACTTCTTTGTCTTCGGCGCGTTTGTGGCGCTGGCATTGTGGTTGCCGCGTTATCTCGTGGGCGTCTACGGCCTCGACCTAAAGACGGCCGGCATGGTGGCCGCCGCGTTTTCTGTGCCGGCGTCGCTCTTCCGTGTCTATGGCGGGCACCTCTCTGATCGCGTCGGCGCGCGCCAAGTGATGTATTGGACGTTCCTCGTCAGCGTCGCCGCAGCCTTCATCCTATCCTATCCACCGACATCCTACGTCGTCGATGGGATTAACGGACCAATCGCATTTCGACTTGAGACCGGGCTAATCGCCTTCACGGTGATCCTATTCGTACTCGGCTTCTTCATGAGTCTAGGCAAGGCCGCCGTCTATAAGCACATCCCGGTCTACTATCCGAAAGACGTCGGCGCCGTCGGCGGGCTCGTCGGCATGATTGGCGGTCTTGGCGGATTTGTGATGCCGATCGCCTTCGGCGTACTCAACGATCTGACCGGCATCTGGACCAGCTGCTTCATGCTGTTGTTCGTTGTCGCCGGGGGCGCGTTGCTTTGGATGCATTTCGCGATCCAGCGCATGGAGAGCCGCGCGGCGGAAGCCATCCTCGAGACGCTGCCGCAATTTCCGGAAATGGAACCGATCCACGAACCCGCCAAGCACGGCGAGCGTGGTGCTGGCCTCATCGCCGATTGGCGCCCGGAAGAGCCGGTTTTCTGGAAAGAGACCGGAAAGAAGATTGCCTCACGAAATCTTTGGCTGTCGATCCCGTCCTTATTCCTTTCGTTCGCAGTGTGGATGGTCTGGTCGGTCGTCGTCGCCAAGCTCCCGCTCATCGGCTTCGACTACACCACGGACCAACTCTTCTGGCTCGCGGCATTGCCCGGACTCTCAGGCGCGACGTTGCGCATATTCTATTCGTTCATGGTGCCGATTTTCGGCGGGCGTTTTTGGACGACGTTGACGACCTGGTCGTTGCTGGCGCCAGCACTCGGCATCGGCTTCGCGGTGCAGAGTCCGGAAACGCCATACTGGATCATGCTGGGGTTGGCGCTTCTGTGTGGTTTGGGCGGTGGCAACTTTGCGTCGTCAATGTCGAACATCGGATTCTTTTACCCGCGCGCAGAGAAGGGCAACGCGCTCGCGCTCAATGCCGGTCTCGGCAATCTCGGCGTTAGCGCGATGCAGTTTTTGGTTCCGCTCGCCATCACAGCGGCCGTCTTTGGATCGTTTGGCGGTGAGGGTCAGGCCACAACGACCGGCGATACATTGTTCATGCAGAACGCCGGCTTCATCTGGGTGCCATTCATTGTCGCCTCGGCATTCATCGCTTGGTTTGGGATGAATGACCTATCGACGGCAAGAGCGTCTTTCACCGAACAATCCGTAATCTTCTCGCGCACGCACAACTGGATCATGTGTTGGCTCTACACCGGCACGTTCGGCTCTTTCATTGGCTTCTCTGCCGCGTTCCCGCTGCTCACCAGCACGCAATTCCCAAATGTGAACGTGCTGCAGATCGCTTTCCTTGGCCCACTGGTTGGCGCGTTGTCGCGCTCCTTAACGGGTTGGGTTTCAGATCGGTTTGGTGGCGCGCGCGTGACCCTCGTGGTGTTCGCCGGGATGATGCTTGGCACTCTCGGCGTCATGTACTTCCTCGCCAACAAAGACGCGCCGGGCGCGTTCACTGGCTTCTTCGCTTGTTTCATCCTGCTCTTCTTTGCGAGCGGCGTTGGCAACGCATCAACCTTCCAAATGATACCGGCCATCATGCGAAAAGAGATTGCGCGGCTTTCTCCGAGTGCATCTCCCGCGGAGCAGTTGAAGCAGGCGGAGAAGGAGTCCGCTGCCATAACGGGCTTTACGTCGGCAATCGCTGCCTATGGCGCATTCTTTATTCCTAAGAGCTTCGGCATGTCGCTCGCGGCTTCCGGTAACGCCAACGCGGCGCTGATCGGCTTTCTAGTCTTCTATGTGTCGTGCCTCGCCATCACTTGGTTCGTCTATGCGCGACCCGGCGGTGTGTTGTTCGACGTCGAAAATAAGCGCGCGCCAGCTGTTTCAGCTGTCAAAGCATCTGCAAATTGAGGGGCAATTGACATGAGCCATACACTCGATCGCCTCGCCTTTTTTACGCGTAAGACTGAGCTCTACTCGGAAGGCCACGGCGTCATGAACGACGAGGATCGTTCGTGGGAGGAAGCATACCGGCGCCGCTGGCAGCACGACAAAATCGTTCGCTCAACCCATGGCGTGAACTGCACGGGCTCCTGTTCGTGGAAGATCTACGTCAAGGGCGGCATCGTCACTTGGGAGACGCAGCAGACGGATTATCCGCGTACACGACCGGACTTGCCCAACCATGAGCCGCGCGGTTGCGCACGCGGCGCGAGCTATTCTTGGTATCTCTATTCCGGCAATCGCGTGAAATATCCGCTGGTGCGCGGCCGTTTGATGAAGATGTGGCGCGAGGCGCGCAAGTCCATGTCGCCGGTGCAGGCCTGGGCGTCGATCGTTGAGAATCCAACCAAGCGGAAATCCTACACGTCCATTCGCGGCGGTGGCGGTCTGGTGCGCGCTGCCTGGGAGGAGGTCACTGAGTTGATCGGCGCCGCTAATGCGTACACTGTCAAGACGCACGGCCCAGATCGGGTGTTTGGTTTCTCGCCGATTCCGGCGATGTCCATGATCTCCTACGCGGCCGGGGCTCGCTATCTGCAATTGATCGGCGGCGTCTGCGGCTCATTTTACGATTGGTACTGCGACCTGCCGCCGGCTTCGCCGCAAACCTGGGGCGAGCAGACCGACGTTCCGGAATCCGCGGACTGGTACAATTCCGGGTTCATTCTGGTCTGGGGCTCGAACGTGCCGCAGACGCGCACGCCCGATGCACACTTCTACACTGAGGTACGGTACAAGGGCGCGAAGTCCGTCGTCATCTGTCCGGACTATTCCGAAGCCTCGAAGTTCGCCGATCTTTGGATTTCGGTGAAGCAGGGGACAGACGCCGCCCTCGCTATGGCGATGGGTCACGTGGTGCTGAGCGAGTACCATCGCGATCGGCAAGTACCGTACTTTCAGGATTACGTCCGCCGCTACACCGATATGCCGTTGCTCGTGCGGCTTGTTAAGAAGGATGGCCGCTACGTACCCGATCGTCTGGTGCGCGCGTCTGACTTCGTCGATGGCTTAGGCGAAGACAATAATCCGGACTGGAAGACGATCGGTATCGATGAAGCCACTGGCAACCCGGTTGTGCCGACCGGCTCGATCGGGTTCCGGTGGGGCGAGCAGGGTAAGTGGAATCTGGAAGAGAAAAAGGCGGATGGCGCACCGGTGAAGTTGCGCGTCGGGCTTAAAGGTGCGCACGACGAAGTGGCCGAGGTGCTGTTTCCCTATTTTGCTAACACTGCGTCGAACGGGTTCGCTTCTACCGACCATCCAGACACGCTGATGCGCCGCATTCCGGCAAAACGCATGACGCTGAAGGATGGTGAGGCTCTTGTTGTCTCCGTCTACGATCTGATGCTTGCCAATTATGGCGTCGATCAGGGCTTCGGCGGCGAACACATGCCGTCCAGCTACGACGATCTTGAGCCCTACACGCCGGCTTGGGCGGAAGCCGTCACGACCGTCCCGCGCAATCAGATCATCGCCGTGGCGCGTGGTTTTGCGACCAATGCGGAGAAGACCAATGGCAAGTCGATGGTGATCATCGGCGCGGCGATGAACCATTGGTACCACATGGATATGAACTATCGCGGGGTCATCAACCTCCTCGCGATGTGCGGCTGCATCGGCCAATCGGGCGGCGGCTGGTCGCACTATGTTGGGCAGGAAAAACTGCGGCCGCAGACTGGTTGGGCGCCGCTTGCGTTTGCCACCGATTGGGCGCGCCCGCCGCGTCAGCAGAACTCCACAAGCTTTTTTTACGCGCATTCCGATCAGTGGCGTTACGAAACGCTGGATGTGAAGGAAATCCTCTCGCCCACCGCGCCAGACGGCGATTGGGGTGCGACTTTCATTGACTACAACGCCAAGGCCGAGCGCATGGGCTGGTTACCATCGGCGCCGGCGCTCAAGACCAATCCGCTGGACGTGGCGAAAGCGGCTGAGCGTGAGGGCATCGATCCGCGCGACTATGCTGTGCGCGAACTAAAGGCCAAGCGCCTCGAGATGAGCTGCATGGACCCGGATCACCCAGACAATTGGCCGCGCAACATGTTTGTGTGGCGCTCGAATTTGCTGGGCTCATCCGGCAAAGGCCACGAATATTTTCTGAAGCATCTGCTTGGGACGACAAACGGCGTACTCGGCAAAGATTTGGGCTCTACCGGCCGACGTAAGCCCGTGGATGTGAAGTGGCGCGACGAGGCGCCGGAAGGAAAGCTCGATCTGCTTGTCACCATCGACTTCCGCATGTCGACGACGGCTGTGTATTCTGACGTCATCCTGCCCACAGCAACCTGGTATGAGAAAAACGATCTCAACACCTCCGACATGCACCCGTTCATCCATCCGCTGACCGCGGCGATTGATCCGGTCTGGGAGTGCAAATCGGACTGGGAAATCTTCAAGGCCATCGCAAAATCGTTCTCGCAAGTTTGTCCGGATATCCTGGGTGTCGAGAAAGATGTGGTTCTCACGCCAATCCAACACGATACCGCTGGCGAAATGGCGCAGCCCTTCGACGTAGAGGATTGGTGGAAGGGTGATTGCGAGTTGGTCCCCGGCAAGACCGGGCCGCAGATTACGGTGATCGAGCGCGACTACCCGAACGTCTATCGCCGTTTCACTTCGCTTGGTCCGCTAATGGTAAAAGCCGGCAATGGCGGCAAGGGCCTGGGGTGGAACACCGACCACGAAATCGCGCATTTGAAAGCGCTCAACGGCGAAGTGCAGGGTGGGCCGACGAAGGGCTTAGCGAAGATTGAAACCGACATTGACGCTTGTGAGACCATTCTCATGCTGGCGCCAGAGACGAACGGCGAAGTTGCCGTGAAGGCTTGGCAGTCCTTGGAAAAGCAAACCGGACGTGAGCACGCGCACCTGGCGCTACCGAAGGAAGACGAAAAGATCCGCTTCCGCGATGTGGTGGCGCAGCCGCGCAAGATCATCTCCTCGCCGATCTGGTCCGGCATTGAGAGCGAGAAGGTTTGCTACAATGCGGGCTACACCAACGTACATGAGCTGATCCCGTGGCGTACGCTGACCGGCCGTCAGCAGCTCTACCAAGATCACTTGTGGATGCGGGCGTTTGGCGAGGGGTTGTGCGTCTACAAGCCGCCGATCGATCTCAAGACCACGGGTTTGAGCCACAAGTTCCGATCGAACGGCGAAAAAGAAATCACACTCAACTTCATCACGCCGCACCAGAAGTGGGGCATTCACTCTACTTATTCCGACAATCTACTGATGCTGACGCTCAATCGCGGCGGCCCTGTGGTGTGGCTTTCGGAGAAGGACGCTGGCCGCGCAGGCATCAAGGACAATGATTGGATCGAAGCGTTCAACTCAAACGGGGCGCTCACCGCGCGCGCTGTCGTTTCTCAGCGCATCCGTGAGGGCACGGTCTTCATGTACCACGCACAAGAGAAGATCGTGAACACGCCGGGTTCGGAAATGACCGGGCATCGCGGTGGCATCCACAACTCGGTGACGCGCACCGTGTTGAAGCCAACCCACATGATCGGTGGCTACGCGCAGCTGGCCTATGGGTTCAATTATTACGGAACGGTCGGTTCAAACCGCGATGAGTTCGTCATCGTGCGAAAGATGGACAAGGTGGATTGGCTCGACAAGCCCCTCGCCGAAGTGGGAGCGGGCCAATGAAAGTTCGCGCTCAAATCGGCATGGTGCTCAACCTCGACAAGTGCATCGGTTGCCATACCTGTTCAGTCACCTGCAAAAATGTTTGGACCAGCCGCGAGGGCGTTGAATACGCCTGGTTCAACAACGTCGAGACGAAGCCCGGTGTCGGCTATCCGCGCGAATGGGAAAACCAAAAGCGGTGGAATGGCGGTTGGGAGCGCACCAGAGGCGGGAAAATCCAACCGCGTATGGGCCCGAAGTGGCGCATCCTGGCGAAGATCTTCGCCAACCCTGATTTGCCTGAGATCGACGATTATTACGAACCGTTCGACTTCGATTACGCGCACTTGCAGACCGCGCCGGAGATGCAGGCGTTTCCAACCGCGCGGCCGCGCTCGAAGGTAACTGGCCAGCGCATGGAAAAGATCGAGTGGGGCCCGAACTGGGAGGAGATTCTCGGCGGTGAGTTCTCAAAGCGGTCCAAGGATGTGAACTTCGACAAAGTACAGAAGGACATCTACGGGCAGTTTGAAAACACCTTCATGATGTATCTGCCGCGCCTCTGCGAGCATTGCCTTAACCCGACTTGCGTCGCGGCTTGCCCATCGGGCGCCATCTACAAGCGCGAAGAGGACGGCATTGTTTTGATTGATCAGGACAAATGCCGCGGCTGGCGCATGTGTGTGTCGGCCTGTCCGTACAAGAAAATCTATTACAACTGGTCGAGCGGAAAATCGGAAAAGTGCACGTTTTGCTATCCACGCATTGAGGCGGGAGAGCCGACCGTTTGCTCTGAAACCTGTGTCGGGCGCATCCGCTATTTAGGAGTCATCCTCTATGACGCCGATCGTATCGAGGAGGCGGCCAGCGTCGATGAAAAGGATCTCTACGAAGCGCAGCTTAAGGTCTTTCTGGATCCGAACGACCCGGCAGTGATCGCGCAAGCACGTGCTGACGGGGTGCCGGAAGCGTGGATTGAAGCGGCGCTAAAGAGTCCGGTCTATAAAATGGCGATGGAGTGGAAGGTCGCGTTTCCGCTTCATCCAGAATATCGAACGCTGCCGATGGTCTGGTACGTCCCACCACTGTCGCCGATTCAATCGGCAGCGTCGATGGGCGCGATTGAACACGACGGTGTCATGCCGGATGTGCGCTCGCTGCGGATCCCGGTGAAGTATCTCGCCAACATGCTCACCGCGGGTGAGGAGCCCCCAATCATTGAGGCACTGGAGCGCATGCTGGCGATGCGTTCGTTCATGCGCTCGAAGTCAATTGACGGTGTGATCGATCATGCCGTGGCGGAGCGCGTGGGTTTGGTCGCGACGCAGATCGAGGACATGTACCAGATCATGGCGATCGCGAACTACGAGGATCGCTTTGTGATCCCGACGTCGCATCGTGAGGGCGCCGAGGATGCCCTGGGCCTTCGTGGCGCTTGCGGCTTTAGTTTTGGCAACGAAGCGTCCGGCGGGCGCACCGAACTCGGCTTGTTCGGCAAGACCAAGAGCAGCCGCGCCAAGAATCCGATGGAGATTTAAGCATGGCGCAAACTTACCGCGCACTCTCGGTGCTGTTGAGCTATCCGACCGCGGAGACGGCAGCAGCGGTACCGGCCGCTATTGAGGCCCTGGACCAAGAACGGCTCGCGACGCAGGGTCTCGTTCGCCGCTTGACCTCGTTGGCCTTCGAGCTCTCGCAGCAGGACCTCTATGAGGCGCAAGCGCGCTACGTCGATTTGTTTGATCGCACGCGTTCGTTATCGCTCCAGCTTTACGAGCACGTCCACGGCGAAAGTCGCGACCGCGGCCAGGCAATGGTCGAGCTGCTGAAGCTCTATTCGTCGCGTGGGCTTGAACTGACCGCAAAAGAGCTGCCGGATCATCTCCCGGTATTTCTTGAGTTTCTGTCGATGCTGCCGACCGATGAGGCGGCGGCGCTGCTGGGTGAAGCCGCACATGTTCTGGAAGCATTGCGAGAGCGCTTGAAAAAGCGCCGGTCGCCGTACGCGCGCGTGTTCGACATCTTGGTGGCGCTGGTCGAGACGAAGCGGAACGCCGAAGCGGTCACCGCTTTGCTGCAGGAACCGGACGACGACCCCGATGATCTCGATGCGCTCGATCGCGCTTGGGCGGAAGAGCAGGTGACGTTTGGACCGGATCAAGTTGGCTGCCCCAAAGCTGCCGCGGCAGTCGCGCGCATGGGGGAGACGAGCCAATGAGCGCAGTACAACAGCCCTTGCGTGTTCTTACGATTGCGCTTGGCGCCTTCAGCGCGTGTTGGGCGGCGCCCATGTCCGCCGTGGCGCAGACACAAACTGCGGGCGATTGGATTATTGATGCTCGACTGCGATACGAGAGCGTTTCGCAAGATGGGCTCAATGACGCCGACGCGCTGACGCTTCGCACCCGACTGGGTTACGAAACTCGCGCGTTCAACGGCTTCAAATTTCTCGGTGAGTTGGAGGGCGTGGCGCAGTTGACGGATGACTTCAACGACACGGTAAACGGCAATACAGCCTTTGCCACCGTGCCAGATCCCGAAGCGTTCGAGCTCAATCGGCTGCAAGTCACGTGGGCCGGCGCCCAGGGCCGGCGTGTTGTAGCGGGGCGTCAACGCATCGTCCTCAACAACGCGCGTCTCGTTGGCAATGTGGGCTTTCGCCAAAACGAGCAGACCTTTGACGCACTCCGAATTGAAGCGCGGCCGTTTGAGCACGCCGCCTTGACCTACGTCTACATCAACAATGTGCGTCGATTCGCACGTATTGCAAGCCGATCTCGATCTGCCGGTCGGACGCCTCAGCGCCTATGGCCTTTTGCTCGACTTTCAGAATGCTCCGGCGCAATCGAGCCAGACCTTCGGGCTGCGGTGGTCGAATGAGTGGCAAGCAGGTTCGTTTCATCCGCGTCTGACGCTGGAGGCAGCGGCGCAGAGCGATTATCGCGGTAACAGCGCCGGCTTTGACCTTGGCTACCAGCACGGCGAACTCGCTCTCCGTCACGACCGCTGGACCGTGACCGTCGGCGGCGAACGCCTTGAAGGCGACGGCATTCGCGGCTTCTCCACGCCGCTGGCGACACTGCACGCCTTTCAAGGCTGGGCTGATGTATTTCTAGCGACGCCGTCTGACGGGGTTCGTGACCTCTACGCCGGCGTCTCGTATTCGACGCGCCCCTGGCCGGCGCAGCAGCCTGTCGTCTTCAACGTAGTTGCGCACGATTTCACTGACGACGGCGGTAGCGCCGACTTTGGCTCCGAACTGAATGCTTCGGTTCGGCTCTCGCTTAACGAACGTGTCTCAATTGAGGCCAAGGCGGCAATGTTCGAGGGCGAGGATCCTCGTTTTGCAGACCGCGCCAAGATTTGGTTCGCGGTCGAATATCGGCTCTGAGGGCGCATTATGGATTGGCTCAATCAGGCACTATTCGGGTTCTACCCATACATCGCACTGGGAGTGCTCGCGCTCGGCTCAGTGCTGCGTTTCGACCGGGAACAGTACACGTGGCGCACGGGTTCATCGCAACTGCTGCGCCGAAAGCAGCTTGTGCTGGGCTCCATACTTTTCCATGTGGGGATCCTCGCGATCTTGTGTGGGACGCGCTGGGCGTGACGCACGGCGCAAAGCAGATGCTTGCGATCGTGGCGGGAGGCGTCGCCGGTGCGATGTGCCTCGCTGGCGGTCTCTTGCTCCTGCATCGGCGCGTTTTCGACGCGCGCATTCGCTCAACATCGAGCTTTGGCGACACGGCAATACTTGCGCTGCTGTTGGCGCAACTCTGCCTCGGGCTCGCTACCATCCCGATTTCGCTAGAGCACCGCGATGGCGGCGAGATGATTAAGTTCATGTATTGGGCGCAAGGCATCTTCACATTCCGCGCCGGCGCTGCTGATTACGTGGCTGACGCGCATTGGATCTTTAAGGCGCACCTCACTTTAGGTCTCACAATTCTTCTCGTCTTTCCGTTCACGCGCCTCGTTCACATGCTGTCGGCGCCAATTTGGTACCTTAATCGTCGCGGGTGGCAGATCGTACGTTCGAAACGCCTGGCGGCAGGGCAGGGCGGGCGATGAAACACACCCTCATTCACACGGCGCAGAATGAACCTCAAGCAGAGGCGTTCTCCGGTTGCAGTCATGGCCCGGTTCCTGCGGCGCGTCGTCCAGCCAACGCCCCGCCAGTGTTCGTGAACGGGATTGCGATACCGGAGACGGCGATTGCGCAAGAGGCGCAGAACCACGACGCAGCCTCTGGCCCGGAGGCTCGCGCCGCCGCCGCTCGCGCATTGGTCATTCGTGAGCTGCTCTTGCTCCGTGCTCGCGCGCTGGCATTGGAGCCGACGCCGGCGCGAGATGCTCAAGGGCGCGAAGAGACCGATGAGGAGGCGCTTGTCCGGCAAGTCCTCGAACTCGAGGTTGCTTCGGTTGAGCCAAGCGACGTTGAGTGCAGACGCGTCTACGAGGGCGCGGCGTCGCAGTTCGCCGCGCCTGAACTCTACGAAGCATCCCACATCCTATTTGCCCCTGAACAGGAAGGGGAGGCGGCCTGGGGCGCCGCTTATGAACGCGCTGCCGCCGCCATCAGAGCCATCGACGCGGGAGAGCCGTTCGCTGAGTGGGCACGCGCATGCTCGGCGTGTCCAACCGCAGAGCAGGGCGGTGCGCTCGGCCAACTCCAACGCGGCGACTTGGCGGATGATCTCGAGCGCGCCTTGATGAGCCTTGAGCCGGGCCAGTTCGGCCCGAACCCAATCCGCACCCGCCATGGCTGGCACGTCATTCGTCTCGATCAGCACAGCGCGGCGAAGGCACTCCCCTTCGAAATAGTCGAGGCTTTCATCAAAAGGTCGTTGCGCACACGCGCGTGGGCGGCTTCGTCGGCTCGCTATGTGGCGGCGCTTGCGGCGTCGGCTCAGATCGAGGGGCTTTCGCTTTCTTTGGGATCAAAGGCATGAGCCGCGCGATGCAGCTGGGAGAGCTTTTGTCACTCGGTCAAACCTCTAGCGCCGAGCTGCAGTCTTGGCTGAGCATCGAAGACGCGCGGCTTGAGCAGGAGCTTGAACGCGAGGCCAATCTCCGTGGCGAGACCTTGGCTCAATTCGTTCGCATCGCGGTCTCTGATTTCATGGCGGAAGCTGATGAAGAGACTTGGGCTGATCTGGTTTCGGCGCTGCGCGACGCCAAGGATCCAGGGGCTGCCTGCGTATCGAAGGTCACGACCTTTCGTCTCCGAATGGAGAGTGCGCTATGATCCCCAGCCTGCGTGACGACGGCGCGCGCCGTCCCACGCCGCACGATCCGATTGAATTTATCTTGGCCGAGCATCTCAACCATCGGCGCATGTGCAGGGCCCTTGAGCGCCTTTCTGACGCGACGGAGTTTGACGCGGCAGTTATCACAGCGTTGCTCGATTTCATACGCTTCGATCTCACGTTGCATGTGATCGACGAGGAGGAAGATTTCTTCCCGATGCTCCGGCAACGATGCCTGCCCGAAGATCTTGTGGAGGACGTGCTCGACCGCCTGACCTCTGAGCATGCCGAGGACAAGGCGCTGTCCGTTCGGGTGCGCGACGTGCTCAACGCCTGCCTCATTATCAGGAAGCCGCCGCACTCTATTGAAGGTGGTGCGGAAGCGTTAGCCGCCTTCGCCAAGCACGAGATGCGTCATCTGACATTGGAGAATGCGGTTGTCGTGCCGTTGGCGCGTCGTCGTTTCGATCCCGAAGACCTCCGGGTGCTGAGCCTGCGCCTAATCGCCCGGCGCCGTCGCGTGACGGCGCCGGACAACTAGGCATCACGAACACTTCGAATAACCGCACTCAAGACATTTATCGCAACCCTCGGCGCGTATCAGCGCGGCAGCGCCGCACTTGGGGCAGCCTCTCGGCTTTACCCGCGGGCCAGATTCTTGCGCGACAACAGCCTTGATCGTATCGCTATCGAGGTGACGCTGGATAACATCGCCGATGGCTGCGAGCAGTGAAGGCACATAGCGCCCACCAAGCCATGCCCCGCCGCGGGGATCGAACACAGCCTTCAGCTCTTCGGCGACGAATGAGACGTCGCCACCGCGACGGAATACAGCAGAGATCATTCGCGTCAGCGCTAATGTCCAAGCATAGTGCTCCATGTTCTTCGAGTTGATGAAGATCTCGAACGGCCGGCGCTTGCCGTCTTCCTCGATGTCATTGATCGTGACGTAAAGTGCGTGCTCGCTCTCAGGCCATTTAATCTTGTAGGTTGAGCCAATCAGCGCGTCGGGCCGTGGGGTGAGGCTCATCAGCTTTGTTTCCGCGACAGGTTTCTCCGCATCGTCGGTCTTCGCGACTGAGAGGATTGAGCCTGTCACCGCGTTCGGGCGATAAGTCGTGCAGCCTTTGCAGCCGAGATCATACGCCCTGGTGTAGACGTCGGCGAAATCCTCGAACGAAATATCCTCTGGGCAATTGATCGTCTTGGAGATTGAGCTGTCGATGTATTTCTGCGCCACGGCCTGCATTGCCAGGTGATCCGCGGGCGTCAGCGTTTGGGCGCTGACGAAGCTATGATCCGGAGGAGAGACGTCGCCCCTCAGTTTCTTCCAGAGCGTCAGCGCGTAGTCCTGCACTGGTTCTTCAACGAAGGAATTGTCCGGTTGGCGTACGCGGCGTTGGTAGGAGAAGGCAAAGACGGGCTCGATGCCAGACGAGGTGTTGCCAGCCAGCAGCGAAATCGTGCCGGTCGGCGCGATTGTGGTGAGGCAACCGTTGCGCAGACCGTGTTCCGCAATCATCGCGCGCGTGTCGGCATCGAGCGACGCGAGCATGGGGCGATCAAGGAGGGCCGACTCATAGGCCGGGAAGGCTCCTTTCTCCGCGGCGAGTTCGGCAGAGGCGCGGTAGGCGGCGGTCCGGATCGTGTCGAGCCATCGACGCGTAAGCGCCACACCATCGGCTGCGCCATAACGTGCGTTGCAGAAGATCAGCGCGTCGGCGAGCCCTGTGATGCCGAGACCAATGCGCCGTTTGGCCTTGGCCTCTTCTTCTTGCTCGCGCAATGGATAGCGCGAAACGTCGATCACGTTGTCGAGAAAGCGAACGGCGGTGGTGGTGAGGTCAGCCAGTCGCGCTTCGTCGATTCGCGCGTCGGGCTCAAACGGAGTCTCGACCAACCGAGAAAGGTTGATCGAACCGAGCAGACAGGCGCCGTAGGGAGGCAATGGTTGCTCGCCGCACGGATTGGTGGCCGAGACGGTTTCACAATAGGCTAGGTTGTTGGAGGCGTTCACGCGGTCGATGAAAATGACGCCTGGTTCGGCAACGTCGTAGGTTGCCCGCATCAATCGCGCCCAGAGATCGCGCGCCCGCACGGTGCGATAGACCTCGCCGTTGAACTGCAACGGCCAATCCTGGTCCGCCGCGAGCGCGGCCATGAAGGAATTTGTCACCAAGGCGGATACATTGAAATTGCGCAGTCGAGCGGGGTCGCGCTTGGCGTCGATAAAGTCTTCGATGTCCGGATGATCGATGCGCAGGCAGGCCATCATTGCGCCGCGACGCTGGCCGGCGGACATAACCGTTCGGCACATGGCGTCCCATGCGTCCATGAAGGAAAGCGGACCGGAGGCTTTTGCGCCCACACCCCGCACTGGCGCGCCTGCCGGCCGGATGGTCGAGAAATCCATGCCGACGCCGCCGCCTTGCTGCATCGTCAGCGCCGCTTCCCGCAGATGCTCGAAGATGCCGTCGAGATTGTCCGGGATCGTCCCCATGACAAAGCAATTGAACAGCGTCACCGCGCGGCCAGTGCCCGCGCCGGCGATAATTCTGCCCGCCGGCAAGAATTGGAAATCCATCAACGCGTCGTTGAACTTTTCGCGCCAACGACGGCGTCCGCGTCCAGGTTCGGCCTCAGCGATAGCGGCAGCGACACGCGACCACGTGCCTTCGACATCCGCGTCACCGTCACTGCCCTCGTTGAGGAAGCGGTACTTGGCGTTCCAAATTTCCGCAGAGATGGTGGCGTCGAACGGCATTGCATTCTCCATATGTGCATTCGCTGCATCGACGACCACTGTCGGCGAGTCTCTCGTAATGGAGAGGTAAATTGCGCGGTCACGCGACAACGCGGCGCAGATGTTGCCATTCGTCAATTTGCGCCTTGATAGTCGTCAATCAATGCAGCGCAGCTCGCTGCCTAATTCAGAGAGTTTCTGCGACCTCGCAACAACGTCGAAAGTGCCGCAGTGGTTCTTGATGATGGTCAAATGGATGGCGAAGCACAGAGAGTAACGTTTCGCACGCCGCAACATTTGGAAGCGGTCATCTGGAGCGAGGCTTTGGCGGAATGGCGGCCAGTATTTTGCTTGACCCCCCATACAGAAATACGGTCGCCAAGATCCCGTCGAAGCGTCGCAGGTCGCCAAAGAGGGCGCCATGCAAAGCCTCGAAGTGCGTGTCGTTGCGCTCGCAAAGAAGATGCGAAGCACAGCGCTTGAATATGGTTTCGATCTGAACGAAGCCGGGCTCATCGTTCACGAAGCTTGCCTCTATATTCTGCGCGACCTTCCCGACGCGACGCAGCCGATCGCCGATGTGGAGGGCGCGGATCATCAAGCGGAGGCGTCCGTCCCTCTCTCACCCGCTGCGTGGCGAGGACGGGCCTAAGGGCAGGCGGAAATTCCAGGCGGTCCTGAACAGCGCACCTCGCTTCTGCAAGGCGCGGCTGCTCAGGTTTGCTACCTATTGCGCAGTCGCGACCTCGCGCGACTTCCAGAGCTTGGCAGCGACCAATTCGGAGGCTTCATGCGCCGGATCGCTGGCGACGTGCGCATAGATTTCGGTGGATTGCTGACTCTTATGGCCAAGCAAAGCCCCTGTCAGACGAAGCGAGATGTTCATGCCGACGGCCGTGCTGGCGAGGTTGTGCCGAAGGTCGTGGAGACGGGCGTTGGTCACACCCGCTGCGCTCCGCACCTTACGCCATGCCCATGAAATGTCGGTGACGTGGCCGGCTGCGCTGCGCTCGTTTGCAAACACGTAGACAGACTGACGAGATTGACGCTCAAGGATCTCGATCGCCGGCTTCGGCAGATAGATGGTGCGCAAGTCGTCGTTCTTTGAGCGCGCGGAGGGCAACATGATCAGCCGGCGCTCAAGATGGACTTCGTTCCACCGTAAGCCGAGAATCTCCATCTTCCGCGCGCCAGTGAGCATGAGCAGACGGATGGCCTCGGCGTGGGTTTGCTGAATGCCTTGTGCCGCCTCAAGTGTCTCCAGCGCATCCAGGAGCGCCTTGACCTCATCGGCGCTGAAAAACCGAACGCGCTTGGTCCGCGCGAACTTTTCCACGCCGCGGCATGGATTGGCCGTAACGAGCTTCTTCCAAATGGCCCAAGAATACATAGCAGACAGACAGACGATGGCGTTGGCGGCGGCGCTGCGACCGCCTTCCACGATCGCCTTGCCGCGCGGTTTCCTGCTCCGCTCGACCAGAGCCGTCTTGCCCGCCGCGATGTCGCTTTGCATATCGGCGACATCCTCTGAGGTGACCTTGTTTGCCGCCTTCCGGCCCAGCAGCGGGCGCACGTGGCGGTTGAGGCGCGATGTCTCTGTAGCCCAGGTTGTCGCGCGCTTGTTGGGACGCGACGAGGGGCCCTCCAGGAGATATTGGTCGATCAGCTCGCTGACCGTCAGCGAAGGCTTTGCGGCCTTCCGCCGCGCGCCCGGATCCTCGCCCCGAGAGATCGCATACGAGAGCTCCAACGCGCGGTCGCGCGCGCTGTCTGGCGTGTGCGGATCGCCGTGGTCGCCGATGGTCTCAAATCCTTGGCGCCCTTCAAGGCTGAATTTGAAGACGTAGACCTTGCGGCCCGACGGGTATGCCCGCACGCCAAACCCGCGTATCTCGGTATCCCACAAGCGCACCGAGCCCGGCTTGCCTTCGCGCACATTGATTGCGTCTACTGTTCTCTTGGTGATCTTGGCCTTCGACATGGCGCACACGCACTCCCTTCTCCAGCTACCAAATAGCTACTTGGCGCGCGGCAAAGCCGTGCATCGCCAGGCGCTACAAGGCGCGTCAGCGGATAAAAAAGCCGTGACCAATCAGGGAGATGGAATGATGGGCTATCACAAAGACAAAAGCGGATTCAGTGCGCTCCGGTCTTCATAACCCCAAGGTAGGTGGTTCAAGTCCACCCGCCACCACCATGTTTCTATTGGGTTTTCTGCAAATCTCCGGCCGTTCTGACCATGAGAAAACTAGTTTAGGTACACTATAGGTACATCCGAGCGGCGTTTGGGGCCCATCGCGTGTACTTATCGAAACCGCCGGTTGCGGTATGGTCAAGCCAATGCGGGGCTGATTGATCGTGCCGAAGAGCGCCAATTTCGAGTTCTTGCGAGTAAGAAGCGCGCAGCTCTACCGGCTGGCGGCGTTGGCGGAGCATTACTTTCCGACTGACCCTAACACCAGCCTCATCAAGCTGCGCCAATTCGCTGAGCTGTTGGCCCAGGACGCCGGCGCACGGGCTGGCCTCGAGCCGCTGCGCGACGAGCAATTCAGCGACTACTTGCGGCGGCTTTCTTTCTCCAACTACGCACCTGCGCGCGCGATGGAGCTGTTTCATCACTTGCGCAAAGCTGGCAACGACGCCGCACACACCGGTCGCGAGGATTTCGGTGTCGCCCTCTCTGCGCTGAAGATCGCCCGCGAACTTGCGGTTTGGTATGTGCGCGTGTTTGGCGGCGAACCTAAGTTCATGCCGGGAGCGTTCACACCGCCGACGCCGCCCCCAGACCCTAGCGCGGCGTTGCATGCTGAATTGGAGCGTTTGCTTAGAGAGGCAGACGCCCATCGCACGGCAGCTGAGATCGAACGTCAGCGCGCGAACGAAGCGGAAGCGGCGCGCCTCACGGAGCAGGAGAGGGCCCAGCGCGAAGCAGATGAGCGCGCTCTCTGGCAACGTCTCGCGGAGGAGGCCGAAGCCGCTTCGTTAGAGGTGCGCGCGCAAATTAAGCAGCTTCAGGAGGAAAGCGCTGGTCTGCCGCAGGAAGATCGCGTGGTGCTTGAGCAACAGGCGTCTGACGCAGCTGATAGCATCAATCTGGATGAAGCCGCCACGCGGTCGCTGATTGACGCGCAGCTGCGGCGGGCGGGTTGGGAGGCCGACACGCAGGCGCTCCGCTACGCCACGGGTGCTCGACCGGTGAAGGGTCGCAATCTGGCGATTGCCGAATGGCCTACCAACAGCGGACCGGCTGATTACGCGCTATTCGCCGGTCTTAAGCTAATTGGCGTGGTGGAGGCCAAGCGCAAGAACAAGAATGTTATGGAAGTGCTTTCGCAGGCCGAGCGCTACTCGCGCAGCATCAAGGCTGAATCAGAAAATCGCCTAGATGGCGCGCCTTGGAATGCGTGTTATGCGCCCTTCATCTTCTCGACCAATGGCCGAACGTACCTTCGGCAGATTGAAGCGCTGAGCGGCGTCTGGTTCCGAGACCTCCGGCGCGCCACGAACATCGCTCGTGCACTTTCCGAGTGGTACACACCGGACGGCTTGATGAGCGTGTTGGAGACGGATCGCGAAACGGCGCAGCAAGCTTTGCGCGAACAACCATTCGATTTCGGGTTCCAATTGCGGCCCTATCAAAAGTCTGCAATCGAGGCCGTGGAAAAAGCGCTCGAATCCGAAAGCCGACGTCTGCTTGTCGCCATGGCGACCGGCACGGGCAAGACCAAGCTCGCGATTGCTTTGCTGTATCGGCTGATTTCCGCGAAGCGATTTCGGCGTGTCTGCTTTGTCGTCGATCGCAGCGCACTCGGCGTGCAAACCGAAGACGAATTTACAACTACTCGTGTGGTTACAGGGAAGACGTTCGCTCAAATATTCGGCCTCAAGGGCCTCGAAGACACAGCGCCCGAAAGCGACACGCGCGTCCACATTTGCACGATCCAGGGCTTAACAAAGCGCGTTCTTAGTCCTGCCAACCCTGAAGATGTGCCTCCAATTGACCAATACGACCTCATGCTGGTCGATGAATGTCACCGCGGATATCTGCTTGACCGCGAAATGACGAGCCAAGAGCTCAGTTTCAGAGACCAAGCTGACTATGTATCCAAATATCGGCGGGTGCTCGAGCATTTCGATGCGGTGAAGATTGGGCTAACTGCCACTCCCGCCCTGCATACGCGGGATATCTTCGGCGACCCGGTCTATACATATAGCTATCGTGAAGCCGTGGTCGACGGACATCTCATTGATCACGAACCGCCGGTTCGGATTGTAACCGCCCTGGCGCAGGCAGGCATTGAGTTCAAGCGCGGTGAGGAAATCGATCTCGTGCACGTCCAGTCCGGCGCGATCGAAAAGTCCACCTTGCCCGATGATATCGACTTCGAGGTTGAACAGTTTAATCGTTCAGTCGTCACGGTCGCCTTCAACAAGGTCGTTGCAACTGAGCTCGCGCGTCAGATTGATCCCAGTCTTCCGGGAAAGACTCTCGTTTTCGCCGTTAATCGCGCCCATGCCGACATCTTGGTCGGTGAGTTGAAGAAGGCGTTCCAAGCGCAATGGGGTGAAGTCGATGACGCCGCGGTCCGCCGAATTACCGGCGAAGTGGATCAAGTCGGGACACTCATCAAGAGGTTTCGGAATGATCCACTCCCCAAAGTCGCCGTGACCGTTGATCTGCTCACGACAGGGATCGACGTCCCGAGCATCGTCAACCTCGTGTTCGTCCGCCGCGTCAACAGCCGCATTCTCTACGAACAGATGATTGGCCGCGCGACGCGTAAATGCGACGAGATCGGCAAGGAGGTGTTCCGCATCTTCGACGCGGTCGATCTCTACGCAAACCTGCAGCATCTCACAGACATGAAGCCTGTCGCGGTCGATCCACAGCGCACGCTTACAGACTTGTTCGAGGATTTGATCTCGACAACCGATGCGGTGTTTCGCGGCCAAGTGCGTGACGAGATCGTCGTCAAGATGCGACGCCGGTTGAAGAAGCTGTCTCCGGAGCGGCGCGACCTGTTCGCTGCTGCTGCAGGCGAAGACCCTGACGCCGCGCTCGAACGACTTCGGTCGAGCGCTAATCTGGAGGACCTTGCCGGCTGGGCACGCGCCCGGCCACGGCTTGGCCCTATCCTCGATTGGACTGCTGAAGGCGCGCCTCGCATGATACCGATTTCGGAGCATCCCGACACGCTGGTCGGCGTGGAGACCGGCTATGGCGAAGGTCTCACACGGCCCGGAGACTTCATCGATAGCTTCACGTCATGGGTGAGGAACAACGTCAACACCATTACCGCACTAACCGTAATTGTTCAGCGCCCGCGAGAGCTCACGCGTAAAGACCTGCGCGAGCTTCGCCTGAAGTTAGATGAAATGGGATTCTCGGATGCCGCGCTACGCAGCGCCTGGGTCAACGCTAAGAACCAGGACATTGCGGCATCAATTATTGGCTACATACGCCAAGCCGCCATTGGCGACCCGCTCATTCCTTATTCGGGCAGGGTGAGGGACGCGATTGCCCGCGTCACCGCGAAGGGGAGCTGGACACCGCCGCAACGTGATTGGCTCCGCCGGATCGGAGAAACCATGATCGCCGACCTTGTCGTCGATCGCGAAGCGCTTGATGAACCGCCTTTCGACTCAGGCGGTGGCTACAATCGCCTCAACCGCGTGTTCGATGGTCGCGTCGAAGCGGTCCTCGCGGACATCAATGAAGAGCTTTGGAGCAAAACCGCATGAGCAACGTGAGCGCCCGTGCGCGTGACATCGTCCAAAAGCTCTGGAATTCCTGCAAGAGCCTGCAAGGCGGCGGGGTCTCTTATCAAGACTACGTCACAGAACTGACCTTCCTCCTTTTCCTTAAGATGCTTGAAGAACAGAAGAAGGAAGGGCTCATCCCCAACTCGTGCCGCTTTTCGACATTGAAGCATCTCGAAGGGATGGAGCTGCTGACAGCGTACCGGCGTGCGTTGGTCGATCTTGGCGATCCCACAACGAAGGGCGTGACTTCGCCCCTCGTCCGGATCATTTACGCAGACGCGCGCACCGCCATCACACAGCCCGCCTCGCTTCGGACGCTGTTCGACGACATCGACAAGATCGACTGGTTCTCGCTCGACGAAGATGGCATCGGCGATCTCTATGAGGGTCTGCTGGAAAAGACCGTCAGCGAGAAGAAGTCCAAGGCCGGCCAATACTTCACGCCGCGCGCGCTCATCAACACGATGATCAAGCTAGTTGACCCCAAGCCCGGCGAAGTCATTCAGGACCCAGCGGCGGGCACCGGCGGCTTTCTCATTGCCGCGCACATGCACATTCGCGCGCAGACCGATGACCTTTTCAAGCTCGGCAAAAAGGCTGGCGAACAGCGCAGCATTTATTATCGCGGTATGGAGCTTATCGGCGCAACGCGGCGGCTCGGGATCATGAACATGATGCTGCATGGCATCGAAGCCGTCCTGGAGGATGGCGACACGCTTGGGGCCAGCGGCAACGAGCTCGGTTCGGCCGATATCATCTTGACCAATCCGCCCTTCAACAAATTTCCGGAGCGCGTAGCACGCGCCGACTTCGTCATCACTGCGGGCGCCGCGAAAGGACCGCTGCCCTTCGTCGAGCACGTCGTGCGCAGCCTGAAGCCCGGCGCGCGCGCAGCAATCGTCGTTCCCGACGGCACGCTAGGCAATGGCGAAGGCGCGGAGCTTCGCCGCTGGGCAATGGAGCTGTGCGACATTCACACCATTCTGCGCCTGCCGACCGGGATCTTTTATGCACAGGGCGTCAAAACGAATGTCGTCTTCCTTATGCGCGGCAAGACCGACAAGGCCAACACCAAGGCCACGTGGGTCTACGACATGCGTGCGGGTCAGCCCGCTTACGGCAAAACGCGCGCGCTGGGCGAAGCTGACTTCGCGGATTTCGTCGCCGCTTATGGCGACGATCCGCTCGGCAAGGCCAAGCGCACGGATCAGGGCGAGGAAGGCCGCTTCCGCAAGTTCACCCGCGAAGAGATCGCCAAGCGCAATGACAGCCTTGATATCGTCTGGCTGCGCGAGGACGAGACGGCGAGCGAAGAAGAGCTGACCGATCCTGAGGATATCGCCGCCGCCATCGTCGGCCATCTCCGTGCCGCGCTTCTTGAGATCGAGGGCGTCAGCGAAGAGATGGTCGCGGAGGCGGCCGCGTGAGCGAGCAGCAAGACCCTTTTGGACGAACGATCCAGCTCTTCCTGGTCGATGGCACGCCGAACGGCTTGCGCATTGCCTCCATCCACGGCTGGACCGGATCGGTGCTCGTGGCGGCGCAATCCACCTTCGGCAAACTGCTGGCGCGCCCTGAGGTCGACCGCACCGGCGTGTACATCCTCTACGGGCCAGACCCGGACGATGCCCTGTTTATGCGCGCCTATATCGGCGAGGCCGACAGCGTCAGCGAGCGCATCAAGCAGAGCGCGAATGATAGAAGCTTCTGGGAAACTGCTGTCGTTGTCACAACGAGCGACGAAGCGCTGACAAAGGGCCATGTGCGCTATCTTGAGGCGCGTCTGATCGACATCACCAAGCAAGCGGGCCGCGTCTTGCTCGAGAACAGCCAGGCACCTAATGCTGAGCGCCGCCGCCTGCCGGAAGCCGACCGCGCCAATATGGAGCGTTTCCTGGATGATCTGAGGGTGATCCTTCCGGTCGTGGGGCTTGATCTCCTGAAGTCCAAGCCGCGCGTTGGCGCGCTCAATGTCACGCTGGATCCCGTCACATCCGGCGCGCCCGCGCCTTATGAGGCGAGTTTTGAGATCCGCCACAAGAGCGGCGTGAAGGCGACAGCCGTCATTCAAGATGGCGAGTTCTATGTCATGCCCGGTTCGCAGGCGCGCAAGGATACCGGCCACACCGGCGCGCATTCCTATTCAGAGCTGAAGCGCCAACTCATTGAACGCAACGTGCTACGTGCGGGGCCTGAGCATGAGTTCTACGAATTCGTTGTGCCCTGGGCCTTCTCGAGCCCGTCGGCGGCCTCCGCCGTGGTGCTGGATCGCTCGTCGAATGGCCGTACCGAATGGAAGGTCGTGGGCTCCAGGCTGACCTATGCCGAATGGCAGGAGCAGAACGCGAAGGCGCCGGAGGTTGGCACGTGAGTGAGCTTCCGGAAAATTGGACTGCGACGACGCTTGGCGAAATTTCACTTCTAGAAATGGGCCAATCCCCGGACGGCGACGCTACCAACGTAACAGGAAGTGGATATCCTCTGGTTGGGGGGGCCTCGGAGTTTAAATGCGGCGGTTTGACAGCTACGCGCTTTACAGATCAGCCGACCAAACTGAGTGAAATCGGCGACATCATTCTTTGTATTCGTGCGACGATCGGTAAGGTAGCAGTCGCCGACAAAATCTACTGCTTGGGTCGCGGGGTCGCTGGAATACGCCCTCAACTCGTGGATAGCGATTGGCTGCGGAGGTTTTTGGTTTACTCGGGCCAAGCTTTGGATGAAGCCGGCACTGGCACGACATTTCGTCAAATCGATAAGGCCACTCTAAACAATTGGCCCCTTGGCCTGCCGCCGCTTCCCGAACAACGCCGCATCGTGGCGAAACTGGATGCGTTGTTGGCGGGCGTGGCGCGGGCGCGCAAGGAGCTAGACCGCGTCCCCAGCCTCATCGCCCACCACAAACAAGCCCTCCTCGCCGCCGCCTTTTCCGGCGAACTGACCCGCGAATGGCGGGGAGAGCATCCTGAGGTTTGGCAAGGCGCTCGCAGATTGCATCGGAGAACAGTTCGGCGGGGCGTGCCTGAAACCGCGCACGCCCAAGATTTCCTACATGACTGGATAAGACCACCTGAGTGGCGCTTCGAACATGTCGGATCATTTTTGCTGGATGGATCAATCGTTGACGTTAAAGACGGAAATCATGGGTCTAATCACCCGAAACGGGGCGATTTCGGGGCCACCGGTTTGCCATTCATCACGGCTGCCCAGCTCACTGACGATGTATTCAATTATCTCGACGCTCCCAAAATTGAGGGCGAGCCCCTTGGCAAATTGAAAGTGGGCTTTGCCGAGCCCGGCGATGTTCTGCTTAGCCATAAAGGCACGGTCGGGCGCGCTGCAATCTGCACACAATCCTGCGTTCTCAGCCCGCAAACGACCTACTATCGACCGAACACTGAAAGCTTTAACGGCGCATTCTTGCGATATCTTTTCATGAGCCCGTTCTTTCAGAAACAATTGCGTGGCGTTGAATCTCAGACGACCCGCAACTTCGTACCCATTCTCCGCCAGTATCAGCTTTTTCTGCTCGCGCCGTCGTTGGCCGAACAGGAATTCATCGTGCGGATTCTCGATGAAGGCTTCTCGTGGCTGAATGCCGCGTCCGCTGAGCACGAACTCGCCGCGAAGCTCCTCCCCAAACTTGAACAATCCATTCTCGCCAAGGCGTTTCGCGGCGAACTCGTCCCGCAAGACCCTGCCGACGAACCCGCCGCCGTGCTCCTTGCTCGCATCCGCACCGAACGCGACGGCGCTGCGCGTCCGGCGCGCGCACGCAAGGCACGCGTATGAGGCAGGCTGGGGCAAGAGATGAGACATTCAGCCGGCTTCCGGTCCTCGCTTGCGAGATGCTTGATCGAGCGCGAGAAGGGTTAGACACATGCACCATTGCCGGCTCACGCGAATTTGCGATTGACGGCGCGCTGCTGCGCAATCCGTCGAGCGAACAGTTGGCGGCGCTACTTCAATCGGTCGGTAGCTTTTCTCCGCGGGACGCCAAAGCGATCTACTTTCTGCTAGTGCAGGGGCCCGTTGATCTTTCCCGGTGTCAGCAAGCCTTTCGTGAGGGCAAAGAAGCCAGCGATAGATACTTTTCGCGAGACATGGATCGCTTGTCGCCCTGTCTCTATGTCGGCGCGTCCGCGAACCTCGAGCGACGCCTCAAGGAACATCTGGGGTTTGGAGCGCAGAAAACGTATGCATTGCAACTCTCGCACTGGGCTGCCGATCTTGGATTGAACTTGAGCATGGGATGCGCCGTGTATTCCCGCGGAGCTCAGCCCGACGCCATGCAAACCTTGGAGGACGCCCTCTGGAACGAGATGCAGCCGATGTTCGGTCGCCGAGGTGCGAGATGACCGACGACACGGCGCGCTGTCCAATGCAGAGTTGCTCCCGAGCGGACTGAACGAAACCACTGAGAGCGCTACGATTTGCAAGCGATTGGCGAGGGGACCATGGATTTCGGACCGCAATACGAAGGCGACGATGTTTTCACCAAGCGAATGCGCAGACATCAGTCCTGGTGGCGAGCAGCAAGGCTCAACGTAGCGGCCGGCCAAGACCAGCGTGGTAAGACCTATGGAAACTACCTGTCTGAAGCGGATGCCGAACGCGGGCTGAATTTCCTTAGCAAGACGATCGAGTGGTGCGCGCGCGAGAGAATTTCCTCTGGCGGTGGCGTGGAAGAATTTCGGTGCCTGCGAAACTTGCTGTCGTCGCAGCCAATGGCGTTCAACTTGTTTGGGCCGCTGCGGGCTGATCCTAATCTCGCGGCTACTTTGCTGGAACCCCTGTTGCCAGGAGGGGTGACGGCTGCCCAAGTGCAATTTGAGTGGGCGCCTGATCGTAAGACGCATCTGGGCGACGGAACGTCCATGGACGTGGCGATCCGCTACACCACGAGAGAAGGCACGCCTGCTTTGGCGGGCGTTGAAACTAAGCTGACAGAGCCGTTCACGCCGGCCACCTTCGGCCGCGACGACCATCGCGCGATAGCGTATCGTGGTGTAGGGAGCAAATCGCGCGTTTGGCGGGATCCGTTCGCTGACAGTTTGGCTGATGCGAGTTGGAACCAGCTTTGGCGCAATCATCTGTTGGTTGAGGCGGTGCGCCAAAACGAAAGCGGGCTGCTCGGTTGTCAAGTGGTTGTCCATCATCCGGATGACGCTCGATGCAAGGTCGCCTTTGCTGAATACAGCAAGCACCTAGCCGACCCCGATAACAGTCTCCGCGCCATCACCCTGCGGGACATCGTGGACGCTTGGCGTCCGCTCATACGGGGCACGCGTCACAGCGAGTGGCTCAATGATTTCGAGGATCGCTATCTGAAACTCGAACTGAGCGAAAGCTAACTATAAGGTGGACGCGGATCGAGGCCTGGGAGTTTGGCGATGAAGACGGTTGTGTTCTTCAACAACAAGGGCGGGGTTGGCAAAACGAGCCTCCTCTATCATTGCGCCTATGCACTTGCGGATGCGGGCAAGAATGTCATCGTCGCCGACCTTGATCCGCAAGCAAACCTGACTTCGTTTTTCCTAGATGACGAAGGGATCGATCGCGTTTGGAGCAACCCATCGGTCGAAGGCCCCACCGTCTATTCAGCACTCGAACCGTTGCTTCGCGGTACCGGAGACATCGACGCGTTCCGTGCACGAAAGGTCGAGGGCGAGTCGAAGCTTCGCCTCATCTGCGGCGACATGCGTTTGGCTGAGGTCGAGGACGAGCTTTCGGCGCAATGGCCCAATTGTTTGCAACAGGGACTCATTCAGGAACGAGCCATTCGGGTGACGACGGCGTTCCACCGGATGCTGACCGAAGTGTCGCGCCAACACGCGGTCGACTATGCGTTGCTCGACGTGGGGCCAAACTTTGGCGCCATCAATCGTTGTGCGCTCATTGCCGCGGACTATGTGCTGATCCCGCTCGGTGCCGATCTTTTTTCGATCCGTGGTCTCAGAAATCTTGGGCCGAAACTTTCGTCGTGGCGAACGCAGTGGGAGCAGCGGAAGGCCGCGGCGCCGGATGCGATCCGTGCGGCGCTGCCAGCCGGCGCAATGCTGCCGCTCGGCTTTACGGTCAATATGTTCAACGTCTCGGGTGGTCAGCCTGCGGCAGCGTTCAAGAACTGGATCGATCAAGCTCCAGATGCTTTCGCGGAGACGTTTCAACGTCGTGATGCTGGCGACCACTTGGGAAGTATCAAGAATTTCAACTCGCAAATGGCAGTTGCGCAGAAGGAGCGGAGGCCAATTTTTCGCGTCAACAAGACCAAGGATGCGCGCGACGTGGCTGAGTTGTTTGAGGGGCTAGCAGCGCGCATCATCGCGCGCATAGAGCACTTGGAAGCGAACTAGGAGACGTGGACGGGCGATGTCAGCAGGCAAGGATGAGGCACACATTCAGCCTCCGAGCCTGGAGGCACAAAGGTTGATCGTTTTGAGTTGTGAGTTGCCCGCGCAAAGCGGTTGGCCCAGCCGCCCGCACCCTTCATTCTATCGGTCTGGTCTGGATCGCAAACGATGCCAGCTGAAAAGGCTGCTCGCTTGCGCGACCAAATTGTCTGGGCCGACGCCCACGGCGCGTTGGCAGGGGCGCAGGACTATCTCTCGGGAATTCCGGAGAACCGCTGGTTACACAACGGCGAATGGCCGGTTCTTGACCAATCCCGCACGCGTTGCCGCTAACCTAGTACTCCTCATAAACGGGCTGCGACGTTCGTATTTGGTACGAGATGTTTTTCATCTCAGCGAGGATCGCGCCCAAGGCTAGCGTCTGGATGATGCAAAGAACCAGCAGCACTCCCGCGAGCCATTTCCAGCCGACGCCCACTTTCTCAGCCATTGCGCCCTCCCATGCGTAAGGCCCGAACCGACACCTACGCCCACACCATAACCGGCCGCATGTCCCGCCGCGAAGAGTTGCTGGAGGAACTAGCCCAGCTGCGCGAGCGCGAAGGCGTGCTGGCGAACGATCCAGACGCGCTGGACCGGGTTCTAGAGTCGCTTGGCTATAACGGCCCGGTAAGGCTCACGCCCCGCACGCCTCGCGTTGTGCTCTTCTACCGGGGTGAACTGCGCCAGTACGTCTTAGGCTCGCTCAAGGAGCACGGCCCCAGCACCACGCGCCAGCTAGCTCAGCGGCTAATCCAAGTCGAAGGCAAGGACGCGCGCGACCGGCGCATGATGGCTGACGTTTGTTCGGCGCATCGGCAAAGCCCTCTGGCAAATGCAGGACGCTAAACTAGTTCAGCGGTCCAAGGTCGCAGGGGACTTTGTTTGGAGCGCATGACGGAATAAGTTGCGCTCATGATACCCACCAAGTCTACGCAGTCGCCATCGGGTAAGGTTGTGCGCCTTGCGCCAAGGCCGCAGCGACAGTCAGAGGCGCTGACACTACACGCCTCTGACTGCGCCATTTACAACGCGCCAGCCGCTAAGCCCGGGCCTTGCGATTGCGGAGCAAAACCTGAGCGATGATGCCGCCGCGCATGGCTTTATCGCCTTCCCTGTAACCGTCGCGGGGTTCATCGAAAGTCGAGCCTTCGAGTTCCACCCAAGCGATGCGATCTCCGCGGAAAAGCTTCCAGTGTTCGTGCTCGCCAGAAGCACTCGCGCCCTCGGTTTGATAGACGCGCAACAAAAGCTGCCCGTCAGACCCGTAGCCGTAAGCGTGAGGTTCTACGATGCGCTCTCCGGGCTCGTACGAGATCCTGAGGCGGCGCTGTTGGAGCACCGCGTTGCGCAGTAATTCATTCATATTCGCCTCCAAGAAAGAGGCGTAGGACGCTTGACAAGCGACTCGCTGGACTCAAACTAAGTGATTCCGGGAGGCCCTCGCTTCGTGTCCCACGCATAAGTTTCCGACACGGAACTTGGGTTTCCAAGAAACGCTCGCTGACTGTGCCGGTCGGCGGGCGTTTCGCTTTTGGAACCCCTTGTTCCACCCCAATAATGAGATGTCGTTCCCCGGGCGTCAACTAACAGGATGCCTATAGGTAGTGGATTTTTTCCACAGAATCCCCACATCTTGGGTAGACAACCCAAAAAGCCGAACGCCGCATGCGATTCTCGCCTTATATGCTGAGGTTGGGGGACGCTGCCCTCAAAAAGGCTATGGTAAACCATACGTTAACCGGCACGCTTGATGCAGGACTAAGACGAGTTTAGGTGTCTTTCACGCGCCCGTTGTAGGGTGCCCAGAGATAGACCAGCGAGCCGGCCCATTCCGACAAACCGCGATGCGGTTGCGCGCAAGCGCTGGGAGTGGGCCGGCTCCACCCTTTTCGAGCCGTCATTTTGCACAGCCCCTTGTACGCCATCCTGTTGGATGGCGGCTTTCTCACCAAGAAACTTAACGCCAAGCATGGTCGCGACGCGACCGCCGACGACATTGTCGATGAATGCGACCGTCTTCGTGCTCTCGATCTAGTCAGAGGCTACGAGCTTCTCCGTATCTACTACTATGACGCCGCGCCCGCGACCGGGACTGTGCCGTTGCCAGTCACAAGAACGAACTTCAATCTCTCAACCACCGATCGCTTTCGAAAGTCTCAGGCGCTCTTCGATACTCTCATCCAGAAGCCCAATTTTGCCCTACGCATGGGTGAAGTGATCCTGTCTCCCGACAGCTGGCGCATAAAGCCCACCGTCTCGAAGAAGCTCGTCCGTGATGGGGCTCGCGCACTTACGGATGACGACTTCGTTCTCGACCTAAGACAAAAGGGCGTGGATATGCGCATCGGCATGGACATGGCGCGGCTATGCCTGCGCGACATGGTCCGCGCGATCATCGTAGTAACTGGCGATTCCGATTTTGTGCCTGCGTTCAAATTCGTGCGGCGCGAAGGCGTGAAAGTATATCTGGAGCCGATGGGCCAGAACGTTCGGCCAGAGCTTCGCGCTCATTCGGACATCGTGCTTTAGCGCTGCCAATAGCCTTTCCAATTGCGGCTGACGGGTGCGCCATGGCCAGAGTGGCGACGCAGGTGAATTGCTCGCCATTGGACTTGCGGCGGTGATCTTCGCGCGACGCCATCCCGTTCGCGTATTGGTGCAGATACTGCGCGCTAAAGTGGTGATGCACGCCAAGCTCTGAGCGACGCAGGCGGCTAGCCTCCCGAAATCGCGTCGATCGCCGTCGATAGGGATTTGTGTGCCGCGAGCAATTCGCAGTCCCTACTGGGCCCCCACGCTGCTGCGGCCCTCGTCTGCAACAACGCATTGGACATAGCTCGCTTTTTTTCCCTGACCCCACCGTCCCTAATGTCGCTACCCAGCGTCTCCCTTTCAGGCAAAAGCTTGTTTGGCCTCTCGATGCCGCAGAGCTCTTTGCGCGCACCAATTCAAGGAGGCGGCTGGATCGTCGGGACAGTGGGGACACAAGCAGCCTGTTGATCGACCGCAACATTTTGGCGTCGTGCAAGCGGGACAGTGTATTGGCCGCGTGAGGACGAACGTGAATTGCGACACACTCACGCGCGCACGCGCGCGCGGGTATGTCCGGTTTCAAATGAGTTCTGGCTGTAGCGGCGTCTGAACGCCTCATCCAGACGCGAGCAGCCGCCGCGTCTGCAGCAGCACGGCGCGCACTAGGCGGCGGTGTGCTACGGCCTCGGTGCTGAACCGTCCGTGCTTCATGGCGTTTTTATTGCCCTTTGGCGCGCCGGCGAAGGCGCCGTGCATCCGGCACCTCTTCTTGCCGTCAACTTTCGGGTTCATGCACGGCGAGCCTCGTCGCGTGTTCGCCAAGCAGCGAGGGGATAGATCTGCGTGGATTTCCATTTTGCGCGGCCGTTGCATGGCATTGTCCCTTTCTTTGTCGCTTTGTCCCCCGCCTCTCGATAACGCTGCCGACGACTGCCGGACCATTCACGTGAATATTTTCGACGCGAACTGTCTGGGTCGGACCGAGACCACGATGGCGGTCGAGCCCTTCGACCAATTGGGCGAAGGTGCGCGCCATCTTGCCTGCGTTGTTGACGTGCGCCGTGTGCTGATCGAGCGTTTCGGCGTATGCGGCGCGCCGGGCGCAGTCGAGCGCCAGATGTTGTGTCATCGCGGCCTGCACCGCGAATGCGGCCTCCACCGCGTTATTCGGCTTGAAGGCGACAGCGATCTCAATGAGCGCGTTGAGGCTATCTAGAGGTAGATGTCTGTCCGTGCCCCCGGCCCGCACATCGCCGGTGATCCGCAGCAACTGCCCCGCCATGTACGACACCAGATTGTCGCTTCCCCCGCCCATCGCGTCATTATGCGCGAATGCTTCTTCCATCGTGGTAACACGCCGGAGCTGAACTACCCCGCCTTTCACATCACCGCTGAACGGTGGAAGAGGGGGCTTGCGTTCGATGCGGGCTGGAGCGCTGCCGAGCGGGCGCTCCTCGGGCGGTCCGAGTTCTTGCACGCGCCTGCTCATGCGGCGCCTTCCTTTGTCGGATCTTCGCCCGCTTCGTGCGCGTCGATAGCTGCCATGAGTTTTTCTCGCCGCACCGCGTAACCACGCGGCCTCTCGCCATTGCGACGAAAATCAAACTGCAGGCCTCTGCTTCGGTTCTTCATCAGCGCGCCGCAGGCATCCAGTATTCTGGCCGCTGCCTCCGATCCCATGTCGGGAAACAGGCGCCCGAAAGTCGCGCCGTTAAACACAAAGAACGTTTCGCCATCGTCGCGGTCGACCACCCATCCCGAGGCGTTGAGCGGCATGTGAGAACGAACTATTCTGCCGTCGCTGTCCTTATGATCGAGTGCTGGATTTTGGAATGTGGCGCCATGTTGTTCAATGAAGTCTTGTACGCGGCGCAGTGCTTCTCCCTCTTCGCGCGGCCGGTCTCCGCCCGTCTTTGCACGCCACTGGTCGAACATGGATTTCGCAGCGTCGACGGCTTCGCCCGTGGCCCAACCCAGTGACAGAAGGCGATTGGCGAGTTCGCCAACAGCTCCAATGAGTGCAAATACTTTCGCTGCGCGATGCACTTGGCCATCCGCGTAGGAGGGGACGGTCGCTAGCACATCAGCCATGTCCGCCTTGATCTGTTCGAGAGCCACTTCACGGTCTGAGAGAAACGCTTCAACAAATGCCGGTCCAAGGCGGCCGTGGTGGATTTTGGCGAGCCCCAACAGGCGATCTGAAAATCGCGCGGCAGCTGCGCGAAGTGCGTGTTCGTCCGCGTGTTCGGGTGGCTCCAGATCGTGCAGCCAATCGAATGCGCCGCGGTCGCTCTCGCCGACGGCATGAATATCGAGTGCGCGCTGTTCTTGGCCCGCAGTGACAAAGCCTCCGCCCTTCTTGCTCAAACGAATGCGAGAGGAGATGCGAATTTCACCGGATGAGAGCGCCAGCCCACGCCACGTATTGGCTCTGCGTGTGGTCCTCCCGTCCTGGTTCATGCGCCCAGCGCCCGCTCCATTGGCATAGGTATAGACCGCCACCGCGAGCGTATCGGGGTCGCATTGATGGGCTTCGTCGAGTATGAGGAGCCCGTCATTCGATGCGGCGGCGCGCGCCTCAAGCCCGTTGGCCGTGTTGCGCCAACTATGGAGCGGAAACGGATTGCCCCAGATGCTGGCTGACGTTGCGAGCAGCGTGGTCTTGCCGCGAGAACTCTGGCCAAAGAAATGAATGATGCGAGCTTCTGCCTGGGTGTCTCTAAGGAGCACCGGAGCGAATGCGGTAGAGGCCGCAAACACGGCACGCGGGTTGCGTGAGAGCAAAGCGGTCATCTCCCTCGCGCCTTCAATCGTCCCAGCTCGCTCGCCACGGCCGTTGAGATCCAATCGATCTTCGGCGAAGCGAACACGTTTGTGCCTGGCGTGCCCTGGTTGAGTGACGACTTCGCCGTCAGGCAAAACAAAAGCCGCACCGTCCCGCGTCCATCCAGGCTTCATCGCAATGATCTCGTGGCGATTGGACTTCGCATGCAGCATCGCGTCGAAGACCAGATCTGCATGCCGGTGGAGGAAAGGAAGTCCTGCGCCAGCAACGCGCGCTCGAAACGCCTTTGAGTCGGCGTGGCGGTCGGAAGCATTCACGACCATTTCTACTGGTCGGCCGTGCTTGTCCGTGAAGCCGATCACCGTGCAATGATCGCCGCCGCGTTCATCCGTGGCCGTACAAAGAATCTGAAAGGGGTCGCTGATCCGGGTGTATGATTGCTCGCCTTTGGCACTGACCTTGACGTGATAGAGCCCGTCCGGGCGCATCTCGAACGCTGGGGGCCACCATGTTTCACCAGCTGCGCCTGCTGCGTCTCCCTGGTCGCCGTGAATCTGTCGATCATTGGCGGCATCGTCGAAATGCGAGTGGCTCACCGTCCGGTCGACGCTGATCTTGTCGACAGCCGTAGCCACGCATCGCCACAGATCGTCGAAACGAGCTTGCCAACGTTCGTCTCGTTGGCTTTCCGGGATCACTTGCATGGCTGCGCGCAATTGGCTGTAGGCAGCGCTGGGCTGCGTCCCGTCGGCCAGTAACCGGTAGGCAAGCGCGACAGTACTGTCGTGCAGATCTTCCCCCCGCGCCACTTTGAGCCAGAGGATCTCTGTGTCGGTCGTGGCGCCTTTCCGGTCGCGGTGTTTGGCTTTGCCATTTGCGGCCCGCTTGGCCTCGAGGAGATGCGCTACCAGGCGCTCAATTTCTGCGAGTTCTATGCGTCGCGTTTCATCACCACCAACGATGCGGCAGGGACGCGGCGCGCCCTTCGTGTGCCAGGAGCCCGGCCACCGAAGAGGGTGGTTGCTCGGTACAGCGCTGGGGTCGCTGCCAATCAACATGCAGGCGATGTTCCGCACGCGTTCGAGACGCGCATGATCGGCCTTTGTGCGCGCTGGCGTGGTCAAGGTGTAATAGATATGCAGCTTGTCCTGTGCTTCACCCGTGTCGGGGTCGGTCCAAATGCCTCCTGAAGCAACGATGAGTGTTGGCTCACCGAACGTCGCACGTAATTTCCGCAGGCTTTCGCGCGGCTGCGCGTCAGCATCGACGACCAGCACGGGCGCGTCCGCAATGTCTTCTTTGCGGGCGCGCACGGCGTTCAAGAATGTGCACGGAGGCGGACAGAACGAACACGACAACTTCTTTGGCGGTGAGGCAGCCATCTCAGCATAAAGCGCCGCTTGCTGAACAAGTTGAACAATCCAATCCCCGCTCTTGCCCACTTGAACGGCCGGGAAGGGATGTAGGAGTGGTTTGTTGTCCGCATAGAATGCCCGAAGGCTTATGAACGTCCCTGGCGTGACGTTCTCAAAGACGGCGCGAACGTAGCGCTCAAGCTCGTGGTGGTCGGCGCGGAGGGGCTCCCGCGCGCTGAAAGCATCATCTACGCCCGTGCTGACCTCTTGGTGTTCAACCGCGGGCGAGGAGAGATGATTTTCCTCAAGCCGCATGGTCGGACGTGCTCTTGAGTGGTTTGCCGAGGCGCCTCAACAGCCATTTCTCAAGATCGCGCTCCGCGTAGACAACACGAAAGCCGAAGCGGTGAAACGGGGGGCCGCCGCCGATATGGCGCCAGTTGATTAGGGTTTGGGGGCGCACGCGAAGTCCGCGAGCGGAAAGCCAGTCGACTACTTCGTCGGTGGTTCTAAACGTATCTGGTGAATGCATATTAGTTCTCTCGGTAGGCGGGTGCTTCGACCCAGCTACCGGAGTGTTTCAGGGCTCAGAGTTAGACGCATCGGGGTGTCTAGCTTCTAGAGCAGGCGCACCGCGTCGAGCCGCAAGGTAGCTTTCGCCGTTTGGACCGGTGTTGCAGCCACTGTGTTGCTAGAATCGAACTTGAGCGGCTTTGTTGGCCACAGCGCCCGGATCTCGGCGATCTCGGCGATGTGTTGTTCCACTCCGAACATGATGCGAAGCACGTGTTGTCCAAGCAAATTGAGCGTTCGGCAGGCTGCATCGCATTGTAATGGTCTCGGCATCACCTTCACCAAACACGCGGATTCGTGTGCCGTTCACTTGCGGCCTTGTTGTGCCGCGTACCTTCGTGCTTGCTGCAATAGATGGCGATCCCCGGGAGAAGAAACCCCGTTACGATCCATTTCTTCAAGACGGCGTACCAGTAGAGTCCACGGTACGCGAGGATCATCTACCAATGCCAAATGCCACAACGCGGCTGTTAGATCATGTTGGAATGTCGTGTCAGAAGGCGATGCTTGTGCGATCGCAGCCGCAATTTCATAACGCTCACTCAACACCGGTCGGGCCTGACTTGCATTGCCCATCGCGAACAGCACGTTCCCCATGCGCTCGAGGCTCAGTCCAACCTCGCGCCGCGATATGATGTTTGTCGAGTCCAGCGACGCGATATGACGTCTGATCGCCAAGCTTTCTTCATAGCGCTGATACGCGCCGCGAAAGTCGCCGCGCAATCGGTAGATTTCACCGAGGTTGTTCAGTGCGATAGCCAAGCCGCGTTGGTAAGCCATTGAAGAGGAATCTCGGCTTACGAAGCTGCGTTCCAACGCAAGCATTTCAACGAAATGCTGTTCAGCCCCCGCGAGATCACCCAGCTCCATTCTTAGAATACCGACGCGATCAAGGCTTCCCGCGAGGCCTTCCAGGTGAGCGAAGTTAGAAGGGTCTAAGTTGACGAGTAACCTGTCGATGGACAGGCTATCTTGATATGCGCTTAAGGCGGCCGCCCGATTACCTTCGGCAGAGAGCGCATCACCTTGCTTGTAATATGCCCCGCCGAGCAGTGTTTGATACACGAGTGTGTCGGGGTGGGCGCGAACAAGCTGCCTGGCGATCTCGGCAGCGATATCGTAATGCTCGCGGGCGGAAGATACGCCCCCCTGGGCCATCAGATCATCTCCGAGGCTGATATGACCAATCGCGACATCTCGTTGAAGCGACGCGGATGTCGTATCTCGTCGCGCCAAGCTGGTCACGATATCTAGGTGCCGACGATGGTAGCTGATGGCGGCAGCCCGATCGCCCTGAGCGAAAGCGACATCGCCCAACTCGACCAGGTCTGCAGCGACGTCCCGTTGGGACTCGATGGAACTGAGATCGGTGCCAGCAATCGCGAGATCTGCCTGGAGGGCGCGTTCAAGAACAGTCCTGGCCGCCAACAAGTCGCCGCTCGCTTGGTGCACCAGAGAAAGATAATACAAGGTGACACCGACCTCCCGGGTGCCTGGTGCTGAAAGCGCTAGAGCTTGGTCGAGGGCCTCTGCTGCCAATGTTGTAGACCCATGGTCGATATATAGCCGTCCAAGTGCGACCCAATCGCTGTGCACGTCCGCATCGAGGCGGGCGACCTCCTCATAGCGCGCGATCACGGCGGCCGTGTCCAGTCTTCCGCGGTTTCTCGCTTCGAGCGCCAGCGCGGCGATGTTACGAGCTTCAGCGGCGCTCTCGATGTTGTTGCGGACTTGGCGCGCTCGTCCGTGTGCATCGCGCAGGCGGTCGAGCGCGAGCAGGGCGCCTAGCTCATCGCCGGCGTTGAAGCGCTCAAGCGCGGCCAAGCCTTCGGGCGTTGACGCGATGTCTTCCGCCGCGCCGCGCAGCACCGCGATCTCCATCGCGTAGGCGCGGTCACGCTCCGCGAGGGCGGTGACATAACGTCCTTGCTCCGTGGCGAGTTCAACGGCGAGAGATTCGTTGCGAGCTCCCGCCTGTGTGACCTGTGCGAGCAGTGCTTCTATGGCGCGGCGCTGTTCGTTGATGCGTGCATCGAGCGCACGCTCGGCGGCGGCTGATGTCGACGTGGAGGCGTAGACGACTTGGTTCACGGCGTGGCGCGCAGGTGCGGTGAGGTCGCGCTGGGTCTGGGCGGTCTGTGCGAAGGCTTGTGGAGCGGCGCCCAGTGTTACCCCTGCGACAGCGGCGAGCGCAGCGAAACCTGCAAGCGTCAATCGAGACATCGACTACCCCCGCAATGCAGCGGCCCTCTATGGAGCAGGTGCTGCTGTTATTTGTGCCGCCGCCGCACGTCGGCGAAACTCATCAAGCGCCCAAGAATCGTGCGTTGCAAGAATACCAAGCGCGATCATGATCTCGAACTGGCTTGCAACCTCGGCCCAGGTTACGCCTGCGTTTGGGACGCGCCCGGCGCGCGCGATCACACAACGGGGCAGCCAAGCTCCTGGAACTCCTACTTTGGTGGGGTATGCTGCGATCCCTCGGTCGTCGACGGAGGACGTCTTGAGTCTTGAGAAGCGTGACCTCGTATTCTCTCGATGAACTGATAATCCAAAGCACTTAGCGGGCCTTGAGCTCGCGTGGCATTGAAGCCGGAAGCCAAGGTCGCCCAGTTCATTTGAGTTCCAGGCAACATAGCTTCACGAACTTGTACAAGCCAAAGGTAGTTTTGCGCAGCGACCGACAGCTGCCCGCTGGATGCAATGGATTCAAGAGTAGTACGTACTTGCTCCAGTACTTGTCGTGCTTCACTCCAGTTTTCCGACAAGATAGCCATGTCCGCATGGCTAAGTCTAAGCCGTTGAACCTCCAAAACGTTGAGTTGATTGGTCGGGTCTTGCTCCAGCAGGGCGTTTGCTAACGTGACAAGTTCTCCGTATTCAGATCGAGCGTATCGAATGTCGCCGGCAGCTGCTCGCACGGCTGCCAGCTTCCAGCGGACTACGGCAAACTGAACCTGGACCTCTACTAGTAGTTCGCCGGGTGGTATTGTTTCAAATAGGTCTATACTTCGCTCGAAATAGAACCTCGCCTGGTCGAGGTTTGCGGCGGCGACATACGCGTCGCCCAACTCCATGGCCGTTACGCAAAGGTCGAACCAATCGAGGCCGTATTGACTTAGCGACCATCGTTTTGCGTCCAGTTCCAAGGCCTCGTCAAAGAATATTAGTGCGGCTTGCGCGTCACCGAGGCGCAAACTCAGTTGACCGAGCGACGACAACCCGAGAGCCACGTTTCGCGCCAAGGAGTTATCGGACGGGCTTTCTGCGGCAAGCCGGCGATCAATGGCCAATGTCTGTTCGTACAGCGCCCGAGCTCGCTGTAACTCTCCAAGCAGCATCAGCGCGTCCGCGCTATCGGACATGGCTACAGAGCGTAATTCGTCTTCGTTCGCACTTTCGACGGCGATTTCGGCTGCGCGCAGGGCATCCCTCAATCGACCAGCGTCTTGGTATAATCTCCCCAGATTGACCCAGTCCCAAATTTCACTCGGGTCTAGTCTTGTTGTTTCCTCGTATCTCGAAATTACAGCATTCGTCCCGATCTGCCCGCGGCGGCGCGCTTCAAGCGCCAGCGCGGCGATGTTACGAGCTTCAGCGGCGCTCTCGATGTTGTTGCGGACTTGGCGCGCTCGTCCGCGTGCATCGCGCAGGCGGTCGAGCGCGAGCAGGGCGCCTAGCTCATCGCCGGCGTTGAAGCGTTGGAGCGCCGCCAAGCCTTCAGGCGTTGCTGCGATATCTTCCGCCGCGCCGCGCAAGATAGCGATCTCTTGGGCATA
>LNEK01000005.1 GCA_001464425.1 Alphaproteobacteria bacterium Ga0077535 | reverse complement strand
TTGCGACCGCCAGCTTGGGTGATGCGTCCGCTCAGCGCCTCGATGGCGCGTCGTTGCTCGTTGATGCGCGCATCAAGCGCACGCTCGGCGGCGGCTGATGTCGACGTGGAAGCGTACAGCACTTGGTTCACCGCTTGGCGAGCAGGTGCGGTGAGGTCGTGTTGTACTTGTGCCGATTGTGCGACAGCTTCTGGTGCGATGCCCAGTGTTACCCCGGTGACTGTGGCCAGTGCCGCAAACATCGCGATCAGTCGAGTCATGGGCTACTCTCGGCCTCCGCCGCCGCGCGTCGGCGAAACTCATCAAGCGCCCAAGAATCGTGCATTGCAAGAATACCAAGCGCGTTCATTGTCTCGAATTGGCTTGCAACCTCGGCCCAGGTTACGCCGGCGTTTGGAGTGCGCGCCAATTTGTAGAGCCCAACCCCGATGGCGCGCTGCAGCAATGCTGCTTCTGGATCGCTCGCCACGAGGTCGCGGCGCAGCGCAAGAGCGGCGCGATAATGTTCGATAGCCGAGATGTGTTCGCCGAGGGCGCTTGCTACGTCGCCGATGCGGTCGTGCAAATTGGCGACATCGGCACGGAGGAAGCGGTTATCCGCCTGGTTTGCGGCGTCGCGCACTCGGGCGGCGAGAGAAGAAAGCAATCGCCGGCGAGCGCCGGCAAGGTCGCCCTGTAAGATGAGGGCGTCGGCCTCGTCGTCGGTGCGCTCCTGGGCGTCAGAGAGGAATGTCCCGGCGTTCGCGTATTGCGCGCCGAGGCGCGTACGGGCGCGGGTCTCCAAGTGCAAAAGCGCAATGCGACGGTTGTCGATTTCCAATTCGGCCTGAGAGCGCGCCTGGCGGGCGCGGTCATGGGCAGCGCGGAGATCATCCAGGATGGCGAGTGCGCCGACTTCGTCGCCGGAGTTGAAACGTCGCAGCGCGCGCGCGCCTTCGGGAGTGGAGGCAATATTGGTCAGCGCGTTTCGGAAGACGGCGATCTCTTGCGCATAGGCGCGATCGCGAGCGACAAGGTCCTGCACGAAGCGTTCTTGTGCAACGGTGATCTGCGCTTCCAGAGCGGCATTGCTTCCGCCCAATTGTTCAAGCCGCGTTTGCATCGCCTCAATCTGACGGCGCTGTTCGCTGATCCGAGCGTCAGCAGCGCGCTCAATGGCGGCGGACGTGGCGGTTGAGGCGTACATGGCTTGCGCGACGCTTGCGCGCGCCGACGCCGACAGGTCTCGCTCCGTATGTTGGGTCTGCGCCCGTGCCAGGGGAGCTGCACCGACGGTCACGGTTACGAGAAAAAGAGCCGCCAAGATCTGCCTCATGGCGGCGTCTCCGCCCCACAGGCTTCGCGCTCGACATCGTGGCGCTCTTCCAATTGGCACATCGCGCGCCCATCAAACCCGCACACGACGCCCTCGCCTGATTGCTCGCAAATCCACTCCTGCGGCTCGGCATTGGCGGAACTGAAACGATGCAGCCCGCTGGCGGCGAAATCGCGGCAGCGGCGTTCGGCTTGGGTAGTCCCGCGCGCGATGGCGGCGGCGCGGGCTTGGGCTTCGGTCGGGGAGGGGGCCGCATCGCGCCCGACATAGAGCGCAATCGGTTGCTCAGCTGGCGTCCACTCCTGATCGACCCACACTCGGCGGGCAGAGATCATGTCGGCGGCGTCGTCGCGATAGACACCGCGTGGGAAGCGCTCGACGTGTCCGCGCAGGGCTTCGCAGCTACCGGGAAGAATGCTCGCCCAAGCGACGCGCTCATCGCGCGTGGGACGCTCGCCCAATCCAAGCGTGCCGCAAACATCTGAAACGATGGGTTGGCCAAGCGGGACCGCACAAATCTGGTTTTGCACGCCAAGTGCGTTCGTGAAGATGAGCCAAGCCGCGACCGCCATCGCGCTGGCGACGCTGCCTATGGTAAGCCGGCGCATCAGCCGCGCCGCGGGCCCACGCGCTGGCGGTGCAGCGCGACCTTCAAGCTTGGCGTTCACCGCCGCGACCAGGTCCCGGAAGAACGGATCGCTGGTGTTGCCGCGCCAATGTGAGAGATCGATCGCCTGAATGCCGCCAAAACCCAAAGGCGGGCGTACGCCGCGCTCTAGGATAACGGGCACGAGAATGCCGCGATCTCTGCCGCGGCCGGCTTCGTCGCGAACGAAGTCACCGGCGGGACCGGTGCTCTCGTGCGTCCAGCACACGATCACGCATTTGGCCGCGTCGAGCGCGCTCTGGATATTGGCGCGCCACTCTTCGCCGCCGGGTAGGCCGCGATCCCACCAGAGGTTCAGGCCGGCTTTCTCCAGTGCGCGTACCAGACGCGCGACGCGCACTTCGTCCGACTGTTTGTAGGACAGAAAGACTTCGCTCATTGCCTGCCCTCCTGCGCCGCCAGCGCCCGAAATTGTTCGAGCGCGCGCAGGTCCGCTGTCGCAAGAATACCACGCTGCTGCATGCTATCGAAGTGGGTCACCACTTGCGACCAGCGCACTCCTGACCCTGGTATTTGCGCAAGCTTGTAGAGAGACACGCCAACATCGCGCTGCGCCTCTGTAGACGAGGGGCTTTCGGCGGCGAGGCGCTGTCTGATCCGCAAGCTCTCTTCAAAATGGGCGCGGGCTGCAGAAAGATCACCCAAGGACACCAGCACATCGCCAAGCCTGTCGAGAAACACCAGGGGAAGTCGGCGCGCTGTTGCGTTGCTCGGATCGCTTGCGGCTAAGGATTGGCTGATGCGTAGACCTTCTTCATAGTGGGTACGTGCGCTCGCGATGTCGCCTTGGGTGATCAGCACATCGCCGATCCTCAGCATGGTTGTGGAAATGAGCTGATGCAGACTAGCGTTATCGGGGTCGGCGGCAGCCAAAGTCCGGCTTATGCGCAGGCTGTCCTCATAGCGCGCGCGTGCAGCGCGCGTGTTACCCAGAACGACTAGGACATCCCCGAGCCGCCCCAAGCTCAATGAAAGGTCGTTCTGCAGGCTCGCGGATGTGGGGTCAATTAGCGCGAGGCGTTGCCGTATAGTGAAACTTTCTTCAAAGCGTAACTGCGCCCCGCGCACGTCACCTTGGGATGCAAGCAAATCGCCAACCCGCTCAAGACTCATGGAGACATCCCGCTGCAGGCTTGCGGAAGTGGGGTCCGAGGCCGCAAGACGTTGGTCGATGGCTAAGCCCTGTTCGCTGTAGCGCCGAGCCGCGGCTAAGTCTCCTTGGGCGCTGACGGCAAGGCTCAGTCGCAGGTAGCTAGCCGACAAATGCGTCTGCAATCTTACGCTGCCCGGATCGGCGGCGGCTAATGCTTGGCTTATGCGCAGACTGTCCTCGTAGAGCGCGCGTGCGCTCACGAGGTCTCCTTGCGCCGCCATCGCATCGCCTAATTTGCCCAGCCCCAGCGAGACATCTTGCTGGAGAAGAACTGACGACGGGTAGGCCTGGGCGAGAGGTTGAACGATACGCAATCCTTCTTCGTAAAGTGCGCGCGCGCTGGCTAAGTCACCTTGCGCAACCAACACGTCTGCCAACTGTCCATGGGCCAGCCAGAGATCGCGTTGGTAGTCGGCATTACTCTGGTCAAAAGCCGCGAGGCGACGCCTGATACGCAAGGTTTCTTCGAAACGCACGCGAGCACCACTAAGGTCACCCTGGGCCTGCTGAACCGTGCCCAATTCATGCAAAGATACCCCACGCTCGCGATCATCGTGCGCAACTTCTAGAGCGCGCTGACGGGCTAGGTATGCGTTTGAGAGTTCGCCAACGTCCCAATAAAGCCGGCCCAGTTCCACCCAGTCCCAGTGCACGCTGGGATCGAGGCGGGTGACTTCTGCATAGCGGGTGATGACTGCGCTGGTGTCGAGGCGTCCTCGATTGCGCGCTTCGAGCGCTAGCGTGGCGATGTCGCGGCCCTCGGCTGCGCTCTCGATATTGTTGCGGACTTGTCGCGCACGTTCGCGTGCATCGCGGAGACGATCAAGCGCGACGAGGGCGCCCAATTCATCGCCGGCGTTGAAGCGTTGGAGCGCCGCCAAGCCTTCAGGCGTTGCTGCGATATCTTCCGCCGCGCCGCGCAAGATAGCGATCTCTTGGGCATA
>LNEK01000004.1 GCA_001464425.1 Alphaproteobacteria bacterium Ga0077535 | reverse complement strand
TTGCGACCGCCAGCTTGGGTGATGCGTCCGCTCAGCGCCTCGATGGCGCGTCGTTGCTCGTTGATGCGCGCATCAAGCGCACGCTCGGCGGCGGCTGAGGTGGATGTCGAGGCATAGACGACTTGGTTCACGGCGTGGCGCGCAGGTGCGGTGAGGTCGCGCTGGGTCTGGGCGGTCTGTGCGAAGGCTTGGGGCGCGAACACCAAGGCCATACAACCGACTAAGGCGAGCGCCGCTGCGGATAGACGTTGGACTAGTTTGAAACGCAACATCGGCCATCCCCACCGCCGACCGCAATCTTAGCTGAAATGTCTCCGGAGGCGAGGACAATGATCCGCTTAGCCGACGGCGCAAACGGCAGCTTTGTGCTAACCCAGCTGGGCGTTGCGTCGAGAAAGAAACCTCTGGGCCGCGCTAGCTGATGGGTAGCCAAACTCCTTCCAATGTTCTTTGGCAAAGGCGTTAGGTCGAAGATACGCGCTTGGGGCGCCTTTGAACTGGGCCTCATACGCTGCCCAAAATTTTTCTCCCCTCGCCTCCGCTTGGCTCACTCCATTCTCCAGAGCCCCTTTTTCGGCAACGGAAAAACCGATCTCAACGAATTGCCTGAACCCCGATAATCTCAGCGCGAGTTCATAATTCAGCTCGGCGAGATGAAAGATGGTGTGAATCAAATCGCCAGAGTCGCCTGGGTCCCTCATGAGGCGAAACGCGTTGTTCACGCCCGACAGGATGCCGGCAGCGACGTGCTCGTCAGCTGTCTCATCAATGCCGATCAGCCTAATTCGCCAAGAATGCTCCGATACTAGCTTCCAACCATCTTCGGTCTTGGCGTGCGTGCCAGGCGTCGTTGGCGCGCGTCGGCGTTGTAAGGCGACCGCTGCAGATCGGTACATTAGCTGCAGGTGCTTCCAAGTGAGGCCCCAACCCGTGGGTTTTCCGTTCTCATCGCGATGGATGTTCGTGTCCAAAAAGGTCTGAAATTCCTCCCAAGAGGTGTTGTCCGTTTTGTTCGTCGGAGCGCTTTGAAGTACACTGCGTGCGATCTTGCTTGCCGCACGTTTCGTAAGACCTAACCGCTCGATTTCCGCCGTCAGTGAGGTGAAGGTAGGGGGTGCAATCAGGTCCTTAAGCATCAGGCCCTCGCACAACCACGTCATTTCTTCGTTGGCTTCGTCAAAGGGCTTTGCCCGAGAACGACGCTTCATGATGCCTCCGCTATCGGGTTGCGCTTTTGGCGTCGCTGATTGCCCTGCTGGGCGCTCATGATGCGCTTGCCAACTTTTTCGGAGAGGGCTCGAACCGGATCGTGACTCAAGTGCGTATAGCGTTCAGTCGTCGAAGTCTGAGAATGCCCTAACGCCTTCGCGATGAGCGGCATGCTAGCGCCACCGGCAGCGGCGAATGAAGCAAAGCTGTGGCGCAGATCATGAAGTCTCAGATCATCGAGCATCGCGCGCCGACGAACACGTTCCCACGCTTTTTGAATTCCGTCCGCGGGTTGCCTCGAGTTTGCGGGTGAAGGAAACACATAACCTTGCCTGGGTGAGCGCTGTGCCAGAATAGAAGAGGCGGGGCCATTGAGCGGGATCATCTTCTCGCCCGTCTTCGATCGCTCGCGCGGGAGCACAATGCTTCCGCGGGTCATATCCACCTCTGACCAGCGCAGCGCTTGTATTTCTGTCTTACGCGCGCCCGTCAGCAGCAGCAGACGGATCATGTCTCCGAACACCGGCAGCAATTTTCGCTCGCCTTCCATTGCACTCAAAGTGTCCAAAAGCGTCGCCGTCTCTGTCTCAGAAAGAAATCTTTCGCGCCGACGTGGCTTCTCTTTCTTCACCCGAAGCGCCGGGTTGGCTGTGATGATCTCTTGATCAACCGCCCAGGCCAAGCACGCTGACAAGCTCATGACTGCGGACCTAGCGGCGCCGCGACCGCCGCGGACAATAGCTCGGCCTCGAAAGCCGGTCTTCTCGTCTAACTTTGTGGCGCCGGCCGCGATCTTTGCCTGCGCGGACTCGATGTCACCCTTGGTCAGGTTTTGGATGTGGATGTCACCTAACAGCGGAACCATGTGCCGCCGCAGCTTACGGGCGTCGGTTGCCCAAGAGCTTTCCCGTTTGGCCGGATTAGCGGCGCGCCCTTCTATCAGCCAGCGGTCCACCAACTCTCTGACGGTGATCGCGCGGCGTCGGGCCTCAGCCTCAGCTCGCTCTGCCTCCGCGCGCTCTTCAATTGGATCGCGTCGCCGATCTGCAATCTTCCGAAAACTTTCGGCCTGGTCACGGGCCTGCTCGGCTGTCCAACTGGAGCCGTGCTCGCCGATGGTGGCGACGCGCTGTCGCCCATGGACTGAATACTTGAGCCGGTAGCTGCGGCGCCCGGATGCGAACACGCGGACGTGGAAGCCGCGCAATTCGGCGTCGAAGTGATCCTTGAAGCCCGCCCGCGGCGTCGGCAGCGCTTCTACAACTCGTTTTGTCAGTTTCTTTCCAGGCATTCCGATGCCTTCCTAGGCGGTTTAGGTACGCCATAGGTACAGCACTTCTGGTATTCGGCCAACATCTGGCGGGCTACTTGAGGCTACCGAGATCTACCAATATATGTTTATTTATAGGAGATTGCGGTATGTTGTGAATGTGCCTGGTAGTTGGCCATATCCCCGGTCCGCGGAATTCATAACCCCAAGGTAGGTGGTTCAAGTCCACCCGCCACCACCAATCACTTCAATCACTTACGCGCTGCGGAGCGCTTCGCTCCGCCGACTTATCCACCGCCAGGCACCAAATAGGCACCTGATCGACGCGTCGTCGTTCTAGTCAATTCGTCTGGCGCTGTCATGACCTCCGGCGCGCTCGTGGGCCCGGACGCTCGACACGTCCATCATGTACAACTCGAATGCGTGAATCCGATGGGATCACCGGCAATGGCGTCGATGTCTGCTCCGGGGCATTTTCGGAAGCGGTGATGCTACAGACTATCCGCTATAGCGGACATCCATGGAGATCCTGTCAGCGGACTCCGCTATATTTCCAGGTGCCCGAGTGAGTATGGCTCCGAAGGAGAAGTGACGCATTCGATATCGTCGAGGTTGGTCGCTGACGCCGAAAGGACCTCTAGGCCAGGCGCGCCGTGAAGACGCCGCAGTACCTCAGCGATCACTAGGGCGCCCGCCAAGAGGCCGACAAAAGGCACGCCGATCGTCCGCGACGCCATTTGAATGAGACCGCACTCTTCTAAGCCATCGGCACGCATTCGCTCATAGGCGGGCAAATCGGCAACGCTGGGCGCAGCGCTGCCGGTATCTCGCCATAGGTCGCGCGCCTTCAGCCGACCCGGAAATGTGTGGAGCGAGAGGTTGCGGAATGCGTTCACACCAGCGCCGAGTCCTGCCTCGATGACCAATTCAAAACCCGCATCTTCGATGGCGACGCGGGCGAGCGCATTGTCGACGCCGAACAAGGCAACGGCAGGCTCGTCGGGCGCGCGGCGACTCGAACTGGAAAAACGCCTTTCGCAGATGCGGGTCTCGAAGCCGGCGCGTTCGAGCCACGCGGCCACCCAGCGCGTCTTCTTGATGCCTATGGCAGCCAGGGAGGACAGAACAGATGTGCTGTCGTTCGACGCCGCTAACTCATCGAAATCTTGTAGCACCACCTCAAATTCGCGCGGCTCTCGATAGGGCAGGCACGCCAGCAGCCACGCATAGGCCTGGCCTAAGTTTCCTAACCCGACCAACCAAAGGCGGCTGGGAAGAAATGTGAGCTTGGGCTCGCTCGCGTCGTCCTCTAAAACAGCCGCGCCCGGTTGCCAAAGCGATAGGCCCGCGCACCTTTTGCCGGCCATCGGATGATCACCGGTAAAGAACGCAAACGCCTCCGACACGCACGCAGCCGCCGCCACCGCGGGCGCGATCGGCAGGGCGGCGTCATCCATTGATGGGTCGATCCGGGCGGGAGTGACCAAGCCACGCCAACCCTGCCAACCCAAACGCCAGTGCGCGGGTGCTCCCTCTCGATGCGGCACAGCGCCGATCGTAGCGTCCGGCCAATCGCAGTGCGTCTGTTGCGCCACTTTGCCTCCGAGTTCGAGGACGGCGGCTGAGAAAGTCGCCGCAGCGGCGAGCGGCGCTGCGAGTGGCGCGTCTTCAAGAATAACAACGTTGACGCCACCTAGTAGGGTTCGCCGCGCCAAAGTCACCAATGTCAGCACCGCAATCTGACAATCGCGGCGGCGCGTTAGCCCAGGGGCCAGCACGATGTTGAGACCAAAGCCCTGCAGAATGGCCAGCGCCTCGTCGGCGCTGTCGGCGCGGCCGCTGTCCATGAAGTACTTCGCCGTGCGATGCAGGTTCTGATGGTCAAGTTTCTCCGGCATCGGCGCTAGCTCCATAGTCCGGCGTAGAAAAAATGCTTGCCGCCTACGCGTGGTGAGCGATCTGTCCAGGCGTGATTGCCGCGGTATTCGTAGACGCCGAGGCGGCGCGTATCGGGGCCGCCCCGCGCATAATCAGGAATGATGATCGCGACGTGGCCGGCACGCGCCACCATCGGGTTCTTGCGGTCGGACTCGCTCTGATAGGAGGCGCCGGGATGCGTGTGCGCATCACCCACCACGCTTACGCTACGCTCGCGGCACAACGACCAGAGCCTTGCGAACGCTGGCGCATGCAGAATGCAGACGCCGCTCTCATAGGCCGATGGGTCGAGTTCGTCGTAATAGATGGCGCCGGTGACGACGCGCTTACCTTCGCTTTCGTGACCGAGCAAAAACACGCCCGCCTCGTGGCGATTGGCTCCGCGGCGATGAAGTTCGCGCACGATGTTGGTCCATAGCGGTCTTGGGCACATGAGCGTGCACTCAGGCGCTACGAATGCCCGTATAGTCGCTTTGATTGAGAAGCTCATGAACCTGTTCCAGATAGCAAATGATGCCGCGCTTCGGTTGCCAGAGGCGGGCTGGGTGCTCGTGCTTCCACGCGTCATGCCCTTCAATCGAGAGGCGGTCGCATGGCAGGTAGAGGCATTGCCCACTTTTCCAGTCGGGACGAAAAACCGAGGGCGCGATCGATTTTCCGTTGGGCCAGCGCGAGGCCGGCAAGGGCGCGTTCGCTGCCGCGTCCCAAGGCTGAGCCGTCACCGGTCGTTGCCGATAACCTTCACAATTGAAGCGAAACGCGAACTCGGCTGGCGCGCTGGGGCGTGCTTCGGCTGAGACGAAGATGACGGCGTGGGGCCATGCGACATCGCCCTTGCGCCAGCGACCTTCGATCTCGCCACGCCGGAATTCCGGCGCGGCAAGATCTTGATCGAGCAAGAGCTGATCGGGTCGAACGGGCGCGTTCATTTAGCCCTCGACCCGCTTTTCCGGCACGAGGTCGAAGCAGACCGCGCACACACCGGCCTTGGTCAGCTTTTGCAACGGCGTATCGGTCGGCGGCCGATCCTGGCTATTGCAGATCTGCAGCACGTGTTCGGCCGCATCGCCTTTGTCGATACGGAAGTGGCGGACCGCCCACGCCTTGACGCTCTTCACCCGCGCTCCGGGCGCAAATTTCTGTTCGGCGGTTTGGTCCAAATAGTGGATCGTGACGGCGATCCTCTTGCAGCGCGTGATATGGATGCGAGCGCCGTCCTTGACATGGCGCGGCTTGCTCTTGGCGTCGAACGGTTCGTCCTCTTCGTCAAAGAAGACGCTGACGCCATCCACCGTCACGCCGGCGGCTTGCAATGCCTCAAGCAGCGCGGCGTGGCTCACTTCATCGGGCAAAGCGGCTTCGCGAACCGCCTCGACCCCTTCCGCCTCAATGAAAGCGATCTTGGTCATTGTTCAATTCCTTTCTCGCGCGATGCTGCGCGCTCACAAGGAAGGCGAACTCAGACCGAAAAAAACGGAAGCGGCGACACGAGCGTCCGCCGGGCTAGACGCCGCAAATGAAGTAACACTGGCATCGCGGGCAATGTTCGCCCGTCTTCGGCGTAAAATCCCCACGCTCGATGCCTTCGATCGTTTTGGTGTAGTTGGCGAGCAAGGTTGCGTCCTTGCCGCTGGTAGCGACGGTTGATCCCGAGGCAGGATAATAGGTCTCCACCGAGACCTCGCGGCCAGGGAAACGCGATTGGGCGCCTTTGCGCAGGAGCGCGTAAAGGCCTTTGCTCTGTTCGCTCTTGGATACTTTTCCCGTTCTCACCCGCTGCACGCGGATGCGGCCCTGTGCGTCAGTGACGACCCGGTCCGGCGTGAGCTCAATGAAGTGTTTACCGACTTCGACCTGCCAAACGCCTTTTTCGTATTGACCGGGTTCGTTGAGAATCCGATCGGCGATGTTGGCGACCATGCTTTCTGCGGCTGCGCGATAGAATTTGTTGAAGCCGTGCTTGGTGGGGCCTTTCAGTTTCCACTCTTCGTCAAGCTGCGCTTGAGCCTCAGAAAGAGTCGCGGCTTCTCCCGCCGCACGACGCTCTTCAAGCCAACCGATGACCCGGTAGACGCAGCCATGGAAACGAAGATAAGCGGTGTTGTCGCTGGCACCGCGAAGTCCGTCGATAAATTCATAGCGATAGCGCGCCGGGCAAATGTCGTAGGCGGCGAGTTCGCGCTCTTCGTAGGTTTGGCGCCGGGGCGGCGCTGCATGAGGAACGGCTTCGCCAGCGGTCGTCGCAGCCGCTGGAGCGCGTCTTTCCTTGAGGTGGGGCAGGCGGCCTAGAAATTTCGACGGGGCCGCGTTTTGGGTCGTGTACCGATCGGCGCGGCTGAGCGAGAGTTGATCTTGGGCGCGCGAGAGCGCCACGAAGAAAAGGCATTCCTCCTCGGCGTCATGGCCGGCAACGCCGACCGTCAAATGCGACAGGCTGGTCGGTGGCGGACACCTCACGCCTTGGCGGTTCAGCGGCGTGTAGCGCGTGGCGAGCCCGGGGAGGTGCACTGCGCGGAACTCCAGCCCCTTGCTGGCGTGGACGGTGCTAACGCGGACGGCGTCGTAATCGGCTGCTTCTGACGCCACCGCGCGATAGGGCGTGTCGCGATTGAGCGCCTCGATGCGGCGAATGCGGCGCAGAAATGCTTGGCGCGTATGCTCGCCAAGCGAGGCGAACTCGTCGCACACCTTGAGCAAGTGATAGATGGCGACCAACTTTTGGCGCGCGTTCGGGTTCGTCGATTCAATGAGAGGCGCCAGATAGGACGAGCTCTCAAAAAGCCAGGTGGTCAACACGACCCACGGGCTCGACCAATTGTCGGTCCCCGCGAGGTCGGCGTTCAGCTGCGAGAGCGCCTTCAGACCTGCTTGACTTAAGCTGGTGACCTCATCCAAGCGCCGCAAGCCCCGGAGCGCATCGATATCCGCCGCCCGGCACCATTCGAGGAAGAGCAACACGTCCGCCTTCGGGGCGGCGTATTGCGGTAGCTGTGCGACGCGGACGAGGCCGATGCCGCCAAATTCTGCGCCAATGGAAAGAAGCGAGAGTAGGTCGCGGATCTCGTCGCGCTCAAATAAATCGCCGAGATAGAGTAGCGGAACGCCGAGACGCTCGAGGCCCGAGGTAATGCGGGCGAGGGTCAAGTGACTGCGCGCCAGGATCGCCTGATCTCGGAGGTCGATGCCTTGGCTGCGGAACTCTTCGATCTTGGCTTTGATCGCGGCGGCTTCGTCGAATGTGCCGGCGGCCGACGATAGGGACACGGGCCCGAGGTCGGCGCGCGCGGCCTCCCAGGCGCCGCCGCCCATACCGGCGGCGAAAGCCTCGAACGTGCGCACGATAGCTGTGCTCGAACGATAGTTGACTTTGAGCGATCGCGTTTGACCGGCGAACTCCTCTTGAAACCGGTCAACATTGGAAGGTTGGGCGCCGCGAAAGCGATAGATCGACTGGCGCCGGTCGGCGACGACCCAGACATCGCGGCCGGGGCCGGTCAACGCCTGCAGCAGCTTTGCGCTGGCTAGGTTTACGTCCTGATATTCGTCAACGAGAACGTGCGCGTATTGCTGGCGGTAGTGTTCCTGAACCTCGGGATGCTTCTGCAGCAACTCAGCGGAGTGCTTGATCAGGTCGCCAAAGTCGACCGCGTCAGCCTCCCGCAACAGCTGCTCATAGGCCTTGTAGATCGCGCCGACTTCCGCCGCTTTCTCCGCGGCTTCGCGTGTGTCGTCAGTGGAGGCGGCGAGATCGGCGGCCGCAGCGGCGCAATACTCATCGGCGCTCACCATCTCGTCTTTGGCGCGCGAGATGGCTTGCAGCACGTGAACTAGATCATACGCGGGCTCGATCAAATTGAGATAGTGCTGCAGCGGTAGGCGATCGAGATTGTCTTCCAGCAGCGCTAGCGATCCGTCCTGATCCAGGACATGCATTTTTTCGGTGCGCTCGATCAGCGCCGCATGCTTGGTCAAGAGTTCAAGACCGAAGGCATGGAACGTTCCGACCCACATCTGGATGCTGGCGTCGGCGTGCGCAGCGCTCAGACGTTCCCGCATCTCCTCGGCGGCTTTGTTCGAAAAGGTGAGCGCCAAAATGGACGACGAAGGCGCGCCTTGGTCTAGGAGGCCGCCGACACGATGCACCAACGTGCGCGTCTTGCCAGTGCCGGGACCCGCATCGACCAAAAGCGGGCCTTGGCTCCATGCGGCAGCCTCTGCCTGACTGTCATCGAGTTTCACAGCCGGCATGGGCTTCGCAGCCGGTGGCGGCGAGAGCGGCGGCAGCAAGATGCCGCGAATAGCCTGGTTCATCACCAGGTCCGGCGGCAAGCCCAGATCGTCGGCAACCTCGTGGGGGCGAGTACCCGCCAGCCATCGCTCCTTGATCCAATCGCCTGGGCACAGGAATTCACCCGCGAAGATCTCGGCCTGCATCTCTTTGCGCGCGCGCGCCGAATAGCCGGTTACGTGATTGGCGCCGCTATCGATGAGGTCACCGCCCAACGCCGGGCTGGCGACAAGAACCTCATCAACATCATCGGTGTGTAGAATAAAATGACCAATCTCGTGCGCGAGAACGAGAGCCTCTTCTGGAGCCTCAAGGCCGCGTACGATGTTGACGGTGCGGGCGTCGCGTTCGAGGAAGCCCTGTACTCCTTCGCCGGCTTTTTCGCCAGGGTTGAAGTCACGGCGTTGCAAGTCGTGAAGCTCGAATACGGCGGCGATGATCGCAACGCCTCTCCTGTCGCCATTGGTGTGCGCCATGGCTTCTGCGTGGAGCGCGCGCGCCTTGAGCCGGATATCGCCCCAAGCGTCCAAGTCAGTCTTCGCCTAGCCAGTAGGATTTGCGTTCCGCCGTCATCGAGCTGTCGCGGACGATGTCGCCATATGGCCTTTGCACCGGTTCTGGAGGCCGATCCGATCGCGCCATTCCGAGCCGGGGTTGTTGCATCGCTAGCTCCAGCGCGCGCTCGAACGCATCCTCTGTGATGTTGAGGAGCGCCGTAAGAGCACTGACGAGCCGCTCACCCGCTGGGGCCAGCATCCGGCCTTTGACTAGGTCCGCTAAAATCCCCCGATCGATATCGATCGAGCGGGCTATGTCAGGAATGGACGTGTGCCGGGTTGCAATGATCACTTCAAACGATGTGGCATCATCCATGGTCGCGCCATCGGCGATCTGCGCGTTGTGAACGGCCGATAGCGCACGGCTGCGGCCACGGCTCAGCAGCACGGCGCTGGGTTCGCCAGCGGCGTCATCCGCTTCGGCGAGGAGCGCCATCTCCAACATAAGCGCGGCGTGTTCACGGATGTCCTCGGCATAATCGGGATGCCGTTTAATCCATTCGATGATGCTTTCGGCACTCGGGCGTTCATGCGCGCGCTGAAATGCGAACAGAACCTCGTCGCGCTTGGCCTCCGTTCGGTCTTCACTCATCTTCCTTCTCCAATAGAAATGGTTTGAGCAGATCGGCGACTTCTTCGAGCCAATCATCGATGGTTTCGGGCGTGACCCCGCACGCTTCGGCAATCGAAAACGCCTTCCTTGACCCCTTCGGCGCCCCTTGCATGGCAAGCATAACCGCCAGACGCTTGCGCGGATCGGGAATCTTATCGAGCAGGTGGGTGACATGGGCCGCCTGTTCCGGAGAAGGGGCGGGGTCGGCGCGTGCGGCTAGCTCGTCCACCTCAACGCCACGCTCGCGGGCGTACGCAATCTTGGCCTTGCGTAGCGCATCGATAGCGCGATTGACCACGCGTGCTTCGAACGCTTCGCGCAGGCCTTTTCCGTCAGCGCTCTTAGGCTGCAACACAGCTTGGATCAGCTGACTGTGCGCGGCTTCGATTATATCGTTGCCCTCGTTGGGGTAACGCCAGCTTATCGTGCGGCGCAGCTTGCGCGTGATCCGGTCAGCGATGTGTTGCATCAAGGCGTTGACGACGTGCTTGTCCGTCTTGGGTCCAAGCGTTTGAAGCGCGGCGACAATTGTTTCCGGCTCGAATTCTGCAAGTCGGCCTTCGCGGATGGCCTGGCGCCACCCCACGAGGTCGCCAGGCTTTGGCGGTTTGTCTTCTTCCGCGACCATGACTAGCTCCATTGCCCGGGCCATGAGGGGTAGGCGAAGCCAGAGCAAAAAAAACAGAAGTGAGCGTCGCGCCCTTTAGGCCAAGCGAGTCGCTCGCGGTGGGGTTGTATGGCAGATTGTGGGCGATTTCGGCGGTGTCAAGTCGCGGCAACGGGTTCGCAAGGCGCTCTCCCGAAGCAACGAAGGCCGATGATGCCAAGAAAGCGATCGAGGCGATGGTGAAGGTTCTTCAGCAATCCGTCGTACCGCTGGTCGGCAAGTGATTGTCTCGTTGTCGACGATCACGCTCCCGAATTCGGCCCTGATGTCCGTTTTGCGGCGCAAAAGACGTTAGGACTGCTCCTGGGATTTTTCAGAAGTCACCAATCACGGATGCGCTGCGAGAGCGGACGTTCCTAGGGCGCAACGCGGATAAGGGTGTTCATAAGCGCGACCAGCCGCTTCGCGACCTACTTGCAACCGATGCTACCCAAATTTGACATCGTGGGGTCACAGGTGCGATCCCTTTCGCGCCTACCATTTTCATGATTCTTTTCAATCAGTTATGACGAGCGCTGCGAAGGCGGCAACGCACTCGATCGCGGCTGGGTACCAGCTGGGTACCAAATGCACAAAATCGCTGAGTGAGCGCTGGCGCAATCGTCGTCGATCACGACATGCCGAAGCGACGGCGCAAAGCCTCTGAGGGCAGCGCACGGGCCTTTCGCGCCGCTTCACGCCATTGCACCGCCAGTCGATCGCGTTTGGCGCCTGTCGGCGTCCTAATGCCGTTAGCGCCGTCGAGCCTTCCGCGCAGTTTGTCCCGCCGCCGGTAAGCGCAATCGAGTTCGCCTTCGCTCTGACTGGCGCAAATGATGGCATGCGCCTCACGCGATGCGAATTCGCCGTCGAGCAGGGGCATCACTTCGCACCGGCGGCCCGCGGGCAAACGAAGTAGTAGCGCCAACCGCCGAAGCGGCATCGCACGCGCTCAATGGCGATCGCTTGTGTTTCGGGAAGGCCACCAATGCCGCACCACACCACCGTGACGCGCAACGCGCTGAGGCTGCGGAGATCGGCAGTTGTTTGAGCTGACCGGAGATCAACGCCAAGCGTCCGCCATTTGACCACGCCGCGAGTCACAGCGCCAACATTGAGAAAACCCCACGCGCGCAGGAGCCGGATATCCAGCCAAACAGTCTCTTCGATGCAGCACGTGTGTACGACGCGGTGGCGGCCCATCTGGCACAAGCTCCGCCCTAATTTACGAAATCTCTTGGGGGCTTGTCAGGGCGAAGCCCAGAGATGGGCGATGGTGGCTCCAATCGCCTGGACGGGAGCGCAGTACTTTGGATAACTGCAACCCAGAGGGAGTCTGGATTCCTGATGAAACTGGAAGAGATCAAGCAGGGTCAGAGCTTGGCCGGCATAGAGCCGACTGCGGTTGTAACCGTCGTCGCCACGGTGCCGCTGAATGATGGAGCGCTACAGCTCATTTATCGAACCCCGGACGGGACGATGAAGGAGCGCCTGCTGGCCCGGACAGATGAAGCCAACGTCTGCATTGCCAGCTCTGAGCGACCGTTTTCGTTCGACGGGAAGGGCGCTGACTTTCAACTGGCGTGTGAGGCCAAGCGCATCGATCTCGCATTTCTTTTTGATCCGATGATGGCAGTGCACAGCTCGAACGTGGAGCCGCTGCCCCACCAAATCACCGCCGTATATGAATCTCTTTTGCCACGCCAGCCATTGCGGTTCGTCCTGGCAGATGATCCCGGTGCCGGCAAAACGATCATGGCCGGGCTGTACATTCGTGAACTAATTATGCGCGCCGACTCGCAACGAATCCTGATCGTTGCGCCGGGAAGCCTGGTCGAACAGTGGCGCGACGAGCTACATGAGAAGTTCGGTCTCGATTTTCACATCTATTCGGCCGAGTTGGAGCGTGCTTCGCCGAGCGGGAATCCCTTCGATGACTACTCGCGCTTGATCGTTCGTCTCGATCAAATCTCCCGTAACGAGGACTTGCAGGATAAGTTATGCGCGTCCGGGTGGGATTTAACGGTCTTCGACGAAGCTCACAAACTCTCGGCCCATTATTTCGGTTCGAAGCTGGAGAAGACAGCTCGCTTTCGATTGGCGGAGAAGGTTGGCGTCGCCACGCGCCATCTTCTTCTTATGACTGCAACGCCGCACAACGGTAAGGAAGAGGATTTTCAGCTCTTTCTCTCATTGCTCGATTCAGATCGCTTCTATGGGAAATTTAGGGATGGCGTGCACAAGGTCGATGCCTCCGACCTGATGCGTCGCATGGTCAAAGAGGAGTTGGTCAAGTTTGACAACACGCCGCTGTTTCCGGAAAGGCGTGCTTATACGGTCAACTACGAACTCTCGCACATCGAGGCGACGCTCTACGAAGCCGTTACAACATACGTCCAAACCGAAATGGGTAAGGCTGATCAACTGGCGGGCGCTCGCAGGGGTTCCGTAGGCTTTGCTCTCGCTGCACTTCAACGGCGGTTGGCGTCGAGTCCGGAAGCGATTTTTCAGTCGCTGAGAAGGCGGCGCGAGCGCCTAGAAGGCCGACTGCGCGAGCAAAAGCTCGGTATAAGAGCGAGTGCGGCGTTGGCTGAGACCCTCGACGAGGTGCCGGAAGACGATGAAGATCTCAACGCCGAAGAACAGGAGAACCTTGAAGAGAGCTTGATCGACGAAGCGACAGCCGCGAAAACTGCGGCTGAACTAGAAGTGGAGATCACGATACTTCGCGGGCTGGAGCAGCAAGCTAAGGCGGTCGTTGCATCAGGTCAGGATCGGAAGTGGGACGAGCTTTCGAGGATTCTTCAAAACAACCCCGAAATGCACGATGCCTCGGGGCGTCAGCGCAAGATCATCATCTTCTCAGAGCATCGCGACACGTTGAATTATCTCCACGACAGGATCGCCGGTGTTCTCGGAAATCCCGAGGCTGTGACAACGATCCACGGTGGCACGCATCGCGATGAACGCCGCAGGCGGCAGGCACTCTTCCGTTCCGATCCCGACGTGCGCGTGCTGATCGCCACGGACGCCGCCGGCGAAGGCGTCAATCTTCAGAACGCGAACCTCATGGTCAACTATGACCTTCCGTGGAATCCTAATCGCTTGGAGCAGCGATTTGGCCGCATTCACAGGATCGGCCAAACTGAGATTTGTCATCTGTGGAATCTCGTGGCGAAAGAAACGCGTGAGGGCGATGTCTATCACCGTTTGCTTCTGAAACTCGAAGTCGAGAGCCGGGCACTCAAGGGTCGCGTGTTTGACGTTTTAGGCGAGGTTTTCGAGGGTACGAGTCTCAAGGACCTCTTGGTCGAGGCCATTCGATATGGAGATCGTCCGGAAGTCCGCGCTCGCCTGACTCAGAAAATCGACCAGGCGCTCGATCACGATCATCTTAGGTCACTCTTGGATCGTAACGCCCTCGCACAAGAAACGATGAGTGCTGACCGTCTCTTCGCCGTCAAGGAGGAGATGGAACGGGCCGAAGCGAGAAGGTTGCAGCCCTTCTTTGTGAGAGCGTTCTTCAACAGGGCATTCGATGCGCTCGGTGGTACCGCCCATCCGCGCGAGGCGGAGCGTATAGAGGTCACCAATGTGCCCGCGTCAGTGCGCGAACGCGATCGACGGATAACGGGACGAAATCGGCGTGAGAGCGAACCGGTTCTCCGCAAATACAGTCGGATTTGTTTTGAACGACAGGCGGTTCAACCACTGACGAAACCGGGGCTCGAACGCGCGGTCCTAATGCATCCCGGACATCCGCTGATGCTTGCGATGGCAGATATCATCTTAGAGCAACACGCAAACTTGTTGCGACAAGGTGCAGTGCTTGTTGATCCTGCGGATCAAGGTGTCGAGCCTGCTTTGCTGTTTCTACTAACGCACGAGATCAAATCGGGCGATGGCGCAGTTCTTTCCAAGCGACTTCAGTTTGTTCGAGTCTCACCAAGTGGGGAGGCGGCCTTTGCAGGGTGGGCTCCACATCTGGATCTTGAGCCTTTGCCTGTGTCTGATCTCGCTCTGTTGACGGATGTTCTTGCGGCACCGTGGTTGGCATCGGGGCAAGAATCCAGAGCCGTGTCGCTCGCAGCTTCAACGTTGGTGCCTGAACACTATTCCGATGTGGCGGATCGGCGAATCGCTCACGTTGATAAGACTCTCGCGGCGGTGCACGAACGCCTCAGCAAGGAAATATCGTTCTGGCAGGACCGATGGATCAAGCTCAAAGAAGACGGCGAAGCCGGTAAAGATGTTCGGCTGAACCTTCAGAATGTTGAGCGCACGATCGCTGACCTTGAGGCGCGGCTCGAAGGTCGTCGCCGTGACCTTCAATCAATGCGTCATGTCGTCAACGGAACACCTGTGGTTCTGGGCGCGGCTCTGATTGTTCCGATAGGCTTGATGAACGAGCTTCGTGGAGAGGAGTCAGTCGACCCTGCCGGAGCGCTGTTTGCGCGCGATGTCGCTGCCCGTCAGCGGATAGAACGCATGGCAATGGAGGCGGTGCAGCGAGCCGAGGAAGGTAGGGGGTGTCGAGTAGTCGACGTGTCGGCCGACAAGTGTGGATGGGACATCAGCTCTTATCCACCCACGAGCAATGGCAAGCAATCGGACCCACGGCACATTGAAGTCAAAGGGCGCGTCAAGGGCGCGACCACCGTGACTGTCACGCATAATGAAATGCTCTACGCGTTCAATCAGGGCGACAAGTTCGTCTTGGCCATTGTCTTTGTCGGTGAGGACGATTCCATCGACGGGCCGCACTACATTCGCAATCCATTTGATCGAGAGCCGGGGTGGGGTGTTGCCTCGATCAACTTCCATCTGTCAGAGCTGCTCACCAAGGCAGAAACTCAATGACAACTCTTCGCCTGGACAGGCTCGCGCTCACAAATTTCCGCTGCTTCTCGCGTTGCGATATCGAATTCCACCCTGACCTCACGGTGCTGGTGGCTGAGAACGGGAGCGGAAAGACGGCGGTTCTTGATGCCGCCGCGACGGCGCTCTCAGTGATCGTCAATTCGCTTAACACCCAAGAACGAATTCGCCGCATTGAGCGAAGCGATGTGCGTCTCATTCGAGGGGATAAAAGTGGCATGAAGCCCGACCTCCCTACGGAGTACGAGGCATATAGTCTGTCACTTGATACGCCAGTGACGTGGAAGAGCACTGTTACGAATTACGGGCCAAAGGTTCGGCCCAGCACGCAGCATCTTCGCCCAGCGCAACAGGCCGCACTCCAACTTCGGACTGAAGCCGACGCGCTTCCGTTGATCGCTGTCTACGGCACGGCGCGCCTGTGGGGCGAGCAACGACTAACCGAGGTGCGACGAACCTCCGTAACAAACGTCGAGGAACGCGTCGCGGGCTATGCCGATTGCCTCACCTCTGCGTCTTCCTACAAGGGATTGTCAGCGTGGTATGAGCACCGCGTAAAGCAAACCAAGTTGCCTGCGTATAAAGAGTCTCTCTCGACTAATCTCGCGATGTTGCAGGGAGTCAGGGCTGCGGCCGATTTGGTCTTAGGGCCAACTGGATGGTCCAACCTACATTGGGATGAGGAGTTCGGCGGTCTCACTGCCGAGCATCAAAAGAATGGCCTGTTGCCGTTGCTCTACTTAAGCGACGGTGTTCGCACAATGCTTGCGCTGGTGGCCGATGTTGCACGCCGGTGCGTCAGTCTGAATCCCGCTCTAGGTGAGCGCGCTCCTTCGCTCACTCCGGGAATTCTGATGATCGACGAAGTCGACATGCATCTGCATCCTCTGTGGCAGCAGCAGGTGCTTGGACTGTTACGTAAAGCTTTCCCAAAGCTGCAAATTATCGTGAGCACCCACAGTCCACACGTCTTGTCCACCGTTGATAACTCGTCCATTCGCGTGCTGCACATTAACGAGGGCGATGCGATGGTGGAGACGCCAGCGCGTCAGACTCGTGGTGTTGAGAGTGCGGACGTCCTCGCTGCGGTGATGGACGTTGACCCGGTTCCACAAATTGAAGAGGTCGCTGCCTTGAGCAGCTACCGCGCTCTAATCGAAGACGGCAAGGCGGACACGCCTGAAGCGCTAGACTTGCGGAAAAAGGTCGTCGCGCACTTCGGAGAGACGCATCCCGTCGTGCTTGAATGCGATCGGCTGATCCGCTTCCAGAACTTCCGAGTTCGAAAGTCGACTCCGGAGGACTCCTGATCGATGCGGAAGCTGGATCGCCCGGTTGGCCAGCCGCCACAGTGTCTTTCCGGATACCACCATACCACGCACAAGTGGGACGATGTTGGCGGCACCCATAAGGCGGAAGTCAGGCTGCACTTGGAGGCGATGCAGGGGCGTCGTTGCGCTTATTGCGAGGGGGACCTCGATGCGCTCGGGCAGCACATTGAGCACTTCCGACGTAAGCACGACCATCCGATGCTGACGTTTGACTGGGCTAACCTATATTGGTCCTGCGATCAGACTGATTCGTGTGGTCACTTCAAGGATCGTGACGGCTCGCCGTACAACGTCGCTGATCTGATCGACCCATGTTGTGATGATCCGGATAGGTTTTTCCTGTTTCGATCGGACGGGACGATTAGCCTGCGCAATGGCCTTTCGCTCTCAGATCAACACAGGGCGACGGAGACCCTTCGCGTGTTTTCTCTCGACGCCAATTGGGGGCGACTCCGGAAGATGCGGAAGGCCGCAGTGTCGGGCTTTGTTCTCATGGCGGACGAAGCTGTCAACGCAGGTTTTTCGCCGATGGATATTCAAGAACTCTTCGAAACTGAATTAAATGTAGCTCGGAGCCTTCCGTTCTCTTCGGCCATTCGGCACGTGCTGACAGAAAGATAGCTGGAATGACGGTTACGGTGAAATCACCGAAAAAGCTGATTGAAGTCGCGTTGCCGCTGGATGCGATCAACGAGGCCGCTGCTCGCGAGAAATCGATACGACATGGACATCCCAGCACATTGCATCTGTGGTGGGCGCGACGTCCGTTGGCGGCGGCACGAGCGGTCATCTTCGCGCAGATGGTCAATGACCCTTCATGGAAGTGGGAACTTGAGCATGCCGGTGAACTTCCGCCGAGCAATCTCAAGGCGAGTTGGGCAGCGAGCCGCAAGCGGCTTTTCGAGATCATCAAAGACCTGGTGAAGTGGGAGAACACGACCAACCAAGAGGTGTTGGAAAAAGCTCGCGTGGAAATCCGTAGGTCCTGGCGCGAGACCTGCGAACTTAACAAAGAGCATGCCCGGGCCGCGGAGTTATTCGACCCTGAGAAGTTGCCCGCATTCCACGATCCGTTCGCGGGAGGTGGTGCGCTTCCGCTAGAGGCGCAACGGCTGGGTCTTCAAGCTTACGCATCAGACCTAAATCCTGTTGCCGTGCTCATCAACAAGGCGATGATTGAGATTCCGCCGAAGTTCGCTGATCGCCGGCCGGTCAATCCAGAGGCGCGCAGCAGTTGCGATCTCATCGGAAGGCAGTGGACGGAAGCGCAGGGTCTAGCCGAGGACGTGCGCTACTACGGCAAATGGATGCGCGCGGAAGCGCAAAAGCGCATCGGTGACCTCTATCCGCCGATCGAGATCACTGCGGACATGGTCGACGAGCGCCCCGACCTCAAGTCGCTAGTCGGCCAGAAGCTGACTGTTATATCGTGGATTTGGGCGCGAACGGTTAGAAGCCCAAACCCGGCCTTCAGTCACGTCGATGTTCCGCTTGCATCTACTTTCGTGCTGTCAAGCAGAGCCAATAGTGAAGCTTACGTAGAAGCGTTTATCGATAGCCATAGCTATCGCTTCACGGTGAGAGCGAAAAAAGCACCGGCGGAGGCCAATGACGGTACCAAACTGGGGCGGGGTAACTTCCGTTGCCTATTTTCGCAGGCACCTATCAGCGCCGAGTATATAAGAGCGGAGGCTAAAGCGGGGCGTATGGGCGCCCGTCTTATGGCGCTTGTTGCTGAAGGGCCGAATGGTCGAATCTACCTTTCACCAACTCTCAATCAAGAACGCGCCGCGCGAGAGGTGCAACCTGGTTGGCAGCCAGACGTAGAATTTTTTCCTCAAGCGCTCGGCTTCCGAGTAGCCAATTACGGGATGACTCGGTGGAGTGACCTCTTCACCGCGCGACAGTTGGCAGCCCTCACCACCTTTGGCGATGTGATCAAAGCTTCTGGAAGCAAAGCTTTCGAGGATGCCGTTGTCGCAGGGATGAACGACAAGGAAAACGGTCTCAGCGCAGGTGGCAGCGGCGCCTTCGCTTACGCAGAGGCGATTGAGATTTACCTGGCGTGCGCAATCTCGAAGGTCGCGAATATTGGATCATCTCTTGCTTCCTGGATGAATGATCGCGGAGCATTTCGTGAGACTTTCGCGAGGCAAGCTCTTTCGATGGTCTGGGATTTTGCGGAGTCGAATCCGTTTGCTGATGCGGGCGGGAGCATCGCCAGCGCCATCGACAAGGGAGCGATGGCCATTGACTTTCTTCCGGCCCGACCCGACGCCCAAGCCGTTCAGGTAGATGCTGCGACCCAGTCAATCTCCGTTGGGAAAATTGTTTCCACAGACCCGCCTTACTACGACAACATCGGCTACGCGGATCTGTCTGACTTCTTCTATGTGTGGCTCCGTCGCACTCTAAGACCGATATATCCCGAGCTGTTCAGCACGGTTTCTGTGCCTAAAGCAGAGGAACTTGTGGCGACGCCCGCTCGGCATGGGGGTAAAGAAAAAGCGGAAGCGTTCTTTTTAAGTGGGATGACCCAAGCGATGCACCGCTTGGCGAGCCAAGCCCATCCATCACTACCAGTCACAATCTATTACGCCTTCAAGCAATCGGACACACAGAGTACTGAGGGGACCTCCAGCACGGGCTGGGAGGCATTTCTTGACGCGGTCTTTCGATCTGGCTTTGCGTTGACTGGCACGTGGCCAGTCCGAACAGAAGGCGCAGGGCGCATACGAGCGAATGATGCTAATGCGCTTGCGTCCAGCATCGTTCTTGTCTGTCGTCCGCGTCCCGCGACGGCGGAGACAATTTCCCGACGCGCCTTCTTGCGCGAACTGAATCAGGTTCTTCCTGAAGCTTTGGATGAGATGACTCGTGGGGCGGGCGAAGACCGTTCGCCGGTCGCTCCGGTCGACTTGTCTCAAGCGATCATCGGCCCGGGCATGGCCGTATTCTCTAAGTACGCTGCCGTGCTCGAAGCGGACGGCACACCGATGAGTGTGCAGGGTGCGCTACGACTCATCAACCGCTTCCTCGCCGAGGATGACTTCGACCACGACACGCAATTCTGTCTGCATTGGTTCGAGCAATTTGGTTGGAGTGAAGGCAAGTTCGGCGACGCCGACACATTGGCTCGCGCAAAAGGAACGAGCGTCGATGGTGTGAAAGCGGCGGGCGTGTTGTTTGCGAGCGGCGGCGTCGTCCGGCTTTTGAAGTGGAGCGACTATCCTTCTGATTGGGACGCAACTAAGGACGAGCGCTTGCCGATTTGGGAGGCGCTTCATCATCTGATCCGAGTTTTTAAGACAGAAGGAGAAAGTGGGGCAGGCAACATTCTCGCTGCCTTCACACTGAAGGCCGAGGCCTCGCGCCAGCTCGCCTACAGGCTCTACACGCTTTGCGAGCGAGCGGGACGAGCCGAAGATGCGCGCGCGTACAATGAAATCGTGACAAGCTGGAGCGCCATAGAGTCCGCCGCTGCGGCCGCGCCGAAGCCAACGCAATCCGACCTGTTCGGTTGAGGAATGAGCGATGAAGCCTTGGAGAGAAGTTGCTGTTCCGCACCAGGATGTCCTTGAAGGAACGTTCCAACAATCAGAGTTTGCGGCCGACATCACGGCCGTAAACACTGGCAAAGCGAGCCGAGAATACCAGGACGCGACCGCTTTCTTTGAGCGCACCTTTATCACGCAGGGGATGGCGCAACTCCTGACGCAGGTTGCGCAGCGACTGGCGGGCAAAGGGGGGGAGCCAGTCGTCCAACTTCAGACCGCATTCGGCGGTGGTAAGACCCACACCATGCTGGCGGTCTATCACCTCGCCACACGAAAATCAGCGCTGTCCGACCTTGCAGGCGTTCAAGCGCTTGTTGATCGCGCGGGGTTGATGGATGTGCCGCAAGCGCGGGTAGCAGTCATTGACGGCACCGCCCACGGACCGGGACAGCCATGGAAACGTGGGCAGCAAGTCGTCAATACGCTTTGGGGCGAGCTTGCTTGGCAACTCGGTGGTTCGGAAGCGTTTGCGCTCGTCGCGGAATCGGATGCCACCGGTACATCGCCGGGCAAGGACGTGCTGCGGGACCTCTTGGAGCGTCACTCGCCGTGCGTGGTGCTGATAGACGAACTGGTCGCGTATGTGCGGCAATTCCCCGAAGGTCAGGCGCTCAGCGGCGGCACCTACGACAGCAATCTTTCCTTTGTTCAGGCGCTCACCGAAGCCGTTAAGCTGGTCCCGCGCGCTATCGTGCTCGCCTCGTTGCCTGAATCGGATTTGGAAGCAGGCAGTCAGCGCGGTGCCGCCGCGCTGCGGGCGCTGGAGAAGACCTTCGGGCGGGTGCAGGCCATTTGGAAGCCCGTCGCTACCGAGGAAGCCTTCGAAATTGTGCGTCGCCGTTTGTTTGAACCGGTGCGGGATGAGAAGGCACGAGAGGCCGTGTGCCGCGCGTTCGCGGATACGTACATCGCTGAGGGCGCAAAGCTACCGTCCGAAACGCAAGAGCGCCGCTACTATGACAGGCTTCTGCAAGCGTATCCGCTACACCCCGAGGTCTTCGACCGTCTCTATGAAGATTGGACGACGATTGACGGGTTTCAGCGCACGCGCGGCGTTCTCAAGCTCATGGCGAAGGTCATCTATCGTCTTTGGAAAGATGACAACAAAGACTTGATGATCATGCCGGGCAGTTTGCCGCTGCATGACGGTAGCAGTCGCAACGAGCTCACGTATTATCTTCCTGCTGGGTGGGATGCCGTCATCGAGCGCGACATTGACGGCGACCGCGCGGAGACAGTGGAGCTAGAAAACAAGGAACCACGCTTCGGTCAGATCGGCGCGGCGCGGCGGATCGCGAGAACAGTCTTCCTTGGCAGCGCGCCGTCCTCAGTTGTTACGAAAGTGGCCGCGCGCGGATTAGACCGCGCTCGGATCATTTTGGGCTGTCTCCAGGCTGGGCAGTCGTCATCGGTTTATGCTGACGCGCTGAATCGACTCGCAGACCGACTGCACTATCTCAATACCTCCGGCGACAAATCTCAAGAGAACACACGCTTTTGGTTTGATACGCGCGCCAACCTCCGCCGCGAGATGGAAGATCGCAAACGTCGCTTTGATGAGAAGACGGAAGTACGCGGAAGAATCGCGGAGGCGTTGAAGAAGGCGGTTAGCGGCGTCTCCATCTTTGATGGCGTCCATGTTTTCACGCCTCACGCGGATTTGCCCGACGACACTGCACTTCGACTTGTCTTGCTTCCGCCAGAGCACTGGTATTCACGCGACGAGACGCGACCAGCATTTGATGCAGTGCTTGAGGCGGCCACGAAGAATGGCGTGAAGCCGAGATATCGCAGCAATCGCATTGTGTTTCTTGCCGCTGACCACGGGTCGCTCTCGCGGCTTGTCGATGCCGCGCGTGTGGCTTTGGCGTGGAACTCCATCGTTGATGACGTTGAGGATGGGCGCCTCAACATCGATCTGCTTCAAAAGAATCAGGCTGAGAAAGAGTTGCGCGCGGCCAACGACGTGCTGCCGAGGGCGGCTCGCGAATGCTACAAGTGGCTGCTTTGTCCTTCGCAAGACTCGCCGACGGATCCTAAACCTCATGTCGAGGCATTCGTGCTCGCGACAAGCGGGGGGTCTATCGGCGGAGAGATAGAGCGCGTCTGCTCAGACAACGAGCTTGTCATTTCGACGTGGTCACCGATCCATTTGAAAGCAAAGCTCAAGGAGCTTTATTGGAAAGACGGCCAGGTCGCCGCGAAGGCGGCCGCGTTCTTCGAAGATACGCTGCGCTACCTATACATGCCGCGCCTGCGTTCGCGTGACGTCCTCGCAAAAGCGATCCGGGTTGGCTCTGCGAGCAGGGACTTCTTCGGTGTTGCTCAGGGCGAGGAGGGCAAGAGATACGTTGGGTTCAGCTTTGGGGCCGGCGACGCTGACTTCGAGGATACCCTGATCCTCATTGAGCCGGATGCTGCAAAGGCCTTTGAGGATGCCACTCGCGTTCCGTCCGAGCCCACTACTTCGCAAGGCTCAAATTCGACCTCGTACGGGATCGGAGAAACAGAAAGGCCTAGTCACGGGGGCGTAGCTGAAGCGCGAGTTAATCCGACACAGTCGTCCGCGAGAGCATTCTACGCCACAGCGGAAATTTCTCCTGCGACTGCGAAGATGCACATGGTTCAATTGGCAGATGAAATCGTCGCTGTCCTGCGTTCCGATCCAAACGCGAATGTCCGCGTTGTTGTGGAGGTGTCAGCAGAGTTTCCCGAAGGCGCCAGTGACAGTCTGAAGCGATCCGTTTCCGAAAACGCCCGCAGTCTCAAATTGAAAAGCGCTGATTGGGAATGACCTAGAAGAGCTGCTACCGTCCCAAGGCCACGATTTGGATGGTCTTGGTCGTCCGTGTCCGCGCGCGGCTGACTGCTCGCGATCAGACAATCGTGCTCCAGCAGCAAAAACCGCCAGGAGGTGCGCATGATTGAACATCGTTGCTGGCGGCCGCCGCTCTACGATGAGGGGATAGCAGGGGAACGAGTCGCAGTTTGCGGTTACTCTCACTACTCGGACCACCGTGATCACGACGGGCTGACTATCGATATCGTCGGTGACGTCATATCGGGCGCAGCCTCCTACAGATTTTTCACAGCGATTGCGCGTGCATTCGACTACGACGACAGGGCGGCATTTTGGGAGCGTGTGCTGTTTTTCAATTTTGTGCCGGCCATCATCGGTGCAAGCGAGGACAAGTTCGCAGTGGCGTCAACTGACGAGAACGAACGCGCGTGCGGCCGTCTGTGGCAAATCCTAGAAGAGCACCAACCGAACAAGCTGTTTGTATTCTCTGAAAAAGCGTGGGCGGCCTTTCCGAAAACGGACGAGGAAAAGTGTGGGCTGGCGTCTGCTGGAGCGGAAGTGCGCGCCGGCACTTACACGACCTCACGCGGGCATCTGGTTTTGGCATTCGCTTCGCGTCATCCGCAGGGAGCTTCGGCCGCCGCGCTACGCGAGGTGGTGCAATTCGGGCTGAGTTCCAGGCTTGCTTAGCGCGGGTTCGCTGTGCGCGCGGCTCGGTTGTTACTCTTCCCCACAATTGGAGAGCATCGTTTGAGATGCTACAAAGCATGTTGAGAGGTGGCTTCGTTTGGGAGACCAATACTTCACTGATCGCGAGGAGGGGCCGCGCCCACGCACGATCGAGACCATCGATGATCGCGTCTGGGGCGGCTTGTTCAGCGTCATCACTGGCAGCTTGAGCAGCGAAGCCGTTGGGTGGCGGTTTCCCGAGCGCTGCCCAGACGGCGGAGCGGCGGCAGGATGTGACGAGAGTGCGTTACGACTGCGCTTCTGCGCGGACATGCCGGGCGTCGAATGGCCGTTGTCGGCATCTGAGACGCCATTAGCACCAACAGTACTCGATATCCTTGAGTTCTTCGCGGCGAGTGTCGGTGAGCCGCACGAGGTCGGATTTCACAGCTATTTTCGGCACGCTCATTTGGCGTGGGATAGAGACCGCGGTCTCGAGAAGTTTGTTGCTGACGTAAATGCTGTCCTCGCCCGGAACGGCATAGCGTTAGAACTCAACACCGACGGAACGGCGCGCCGCATACTGCCACCGCCTGTCGTTCATGCATTTAGTTGGATGAAGTCGTCCAACAACGGGGATTCTGAGACCGACGCCTTACTCGGCGCTGCGATGAGGCTTTTCCTCTCGCCCAAGTTGGCAGATCGGCGTGATGCAGTCGAAAAATTGTGGGATGCCTTCGAGAGGATCAAGACCTTAGAACCGGGAGCGGACAAACGCGCGAGCGCAGCAGCGTTGCTCGATCGGGTTGCGATTCCGGGTTCCGCGTTTCGGGAGAATCTCGAAGTTGAGTCGACCGCTCTTACCAAGATGGGGAATACGTTCAGGATACGGCACTCAGAGATCAACCAGGAACTCCTCCGAGAGGCCGCAGACATCGACTATGTGTTCTTGCGCATGTTTGCGTACCTGACACTAGTGCTCCGAGCCACGAACAGGATTTCAAAATAAGCACATTTAGACATCCTCGGCATAGGCTTTTACCCAGGAACGGGTTTCCATTTTGCGGCTACCCGGGCGGGGTGCGGTCTATATTGGCATCGGTCCAAGGCATCCGACCGAAAATGTTAAACATGCCCGGCCTTGGCTGATCCTTCACGGCCAACGCCGTCCGTATCGCCATCCCCGTTTTGCCCGAGCGCGCATCATCGCCGCGATATAGCGAAGCCGTTCTTGCTCCTGCTTGCGCCGCTCAGCAGTAACCGCTTCTGCGCGCAGCTTTCGGAGTTGCCGGAAGAGAAGCTGCTCAGCTCGCCCGCTCGCCGCGCGGATGAATGTTTCTCGTGCGATTCTCAAAACGGTTGCGCCGACATCCGGTTGGGGCAAGAGGCACCACATCGGTCCGCATGCGTCTCCGGGTGATACACTCCCAGCGCCAAAGTCGAAGAACACCGGCACCGACGCCCTTAGCCAGTTGCTCGGAAACAATTCCTCGGCAAAGGGATGCGTGAAGAGGCCCTGCCGAACCGGCCGTAGATCGCGCGCACCTTTCTCGAAGCGGGGAAAGTCGCGGCGTAACCGCAATCCATCTATCACCCAAACCATCTCGCGGTAGAAGTGCTCGCGAGCTGAGCGCTCCTCGTCTCGCAAATGCGAATGCTGAAACTCGATGACAACGCCATCCGGCGTCTGCACGTCAGCAATGTGCTTTTCACCGCTGTCGTCGCGCATGATGTATTCGTGCCAGGCGTCCGGAAATTTGCGCTTCCAGGCGCGATGCCATTCAGTTTCAGGCTCCCACCATTGATCGCAGGTCCGCTGGCCGAGGTGCGCCCAATGGTGCACCCGCTGCTCGCCGCACTTCGCGATCACGGTGCGTGAGCATATGTCCACGGTCCGTGGTCACCTGGAGAGTGCACATCTCGGCTCCGCATCGCGGTGCTTAGTTTAGGGGTGCCGGAGCAACTTCTATTCTTTGCACACCCGGGGAGGGGCCGCGCATTGACATCGTAGGGGTGAGCTTTGACCGGATTACAGTTATCTTGAAATATTTCAGATTGCTCGCTGAACATCCTAACTGGCCTCAGCTCAGAAGTTTCTCGCTGGGTACCAAATAGATACCAAATGCAAAAACTCCCGGGCAATGTTGCAACCGTGCAAATGCGGACTACCGCTATTGGATACCGCAGACGATTGTGACTGGCGCACGGAGGCGAGCTGCGAGAGCTAACTTTGTTCGCGCTATGATGCCGGCGACGCGGATTCGATGCAGTGGTTTGCCCAAGCCTGCATCATATCGCGACGTTTCTCGAAAAGGTCACCACGCCGATAGGCAGCTTCGGCTTTATCGCCAATCACGTGAGCGAGGGCGGCTTCGGCGACCTCGCGTGGATAATCTGTAGTTTCCGAAGCCCAATCTCTGAAGGAAGACCGAAAGCCATGTACGGTGATGTCATCGCGATGCATCCGACGGAGTACCATTGGCATCACCATATTCGTGACCGGTCCGCGTTTCCCTTGCCCGGGAAAGACCCAGGGAGATCGGTTTCGCTCCGCGGCTCTCTTAAGCAACGACATTGCTTCAGTGGAGAGCGGCACACGATGTGGACGCTCGGCTTTCATGCGCGAGGCGGGGACCAACCAAATAGCCCGATCAAGGTCAAATTCAGTCCATCGCGATTGCGTAGCTTCGCTGGATCGTGACGCCGTGAGGATCGTGAATTCAAGAGCGCGCGCGCCCGTTGACGACATCGCTCGTAGTTTCTCCATGAACGTCGGCATTTCGGAGAATGGTAACGCCGGGTGGTGGCGCACCTTTCTCACCTTAAACCTGGATGGAAACACCATCTGTAGATGGCCCTGCCAGCGAGCGGGATTTGGTCCGCTTCGATACCCTCGAACAGTGGCCCAATCGAGTATTCGCTCGACACGCCCCCGAACTCGAGAAGCTGTTTCGGTTTTCTTTGTCCAGATCGGATCAAGAATCTTGGTTATCGACTCGATGTCGACGTCAGTGACCGGCAGATTGCCGATGATCGGAAACGCATAGTCGCGTAGTGTGTTTGACCATTGGTCGGCATGCTTTTCATTGCGCCACGTGTCCTTGTGGAGGTCAATGTAGATGCGGGCAGCGGCAGCGAATGTAGGCCCACTACCTACCACGGGGTCTACTGCCGCGCTCGCGTCCCTGGGCCGCCTCCTCGACTTGAAAGCTCTGACAATTTCGACCGCGAGGGGGCGCAACGCGCTGGCGTCATTCAGCTTTCCGACCGGCATTTCATTCAGGCGCCGAAGCAGGAGAGTCTGCACGGTCACTACGCGTTCGTCATCCATCAAACGGCGTCCTCGAAGGCGCGAGCGAGTTTGCTCAAGCGGTTGACGTTTCAACTACGCTGATTTGGCTGCGGCCAATCGTCTTAGCAGCGACCTCTTGGGACTCCGGCACCTTCCGGGCCTCTTGCTGGTACAGTTCAACAGCCTCCCTAAGCCCTGTGGTCGACGCCGCCGGCAGGCGTCGTCGACTTATGTTAGGGACGCCCCGCGGCCCGACGCTTTCGCGTCAGCCATCGCGCGCAGTGCGCGTCAAGGGACGCGCGAAGCGCGGCGCGGCACGCGCTTGCCCTTGGCGCGCGCGAGCACGGTGGCACTTCCTTGTTTCCCGTGTTGCGGGGCCGTCTCCCGTCGTTGCCGTCGCTGGCGGCATCCGTTGAACGCCTGTCAAGAGACACGGATGCGTCCGTTGACGGAGCGCAACTCGCGTCGAGTCTCGGCATGCCTGTGGATAGCTCAGAAGGAGTTGGACATGACCAGCATCGATCCGCAACGCATCAATCGCCTGCTATCGCGCAAAGACGCCGCGATCTTCCTCACCGGTCTCGGTCTCTCCATGTCGGCGCAAACGCTGGCGCGGCTCTTCTGTGAGAACAAAGGGCCGCTGTGCACACGTGTCGGCGCCCGCGCGATGTACCGTGAATGCGATCTGCTCGACTATTTTCGCCAACAATGCAGCGCGCCGCGCCAATCGTCGGGCGAGCCATTGCGACCGGCAGCAAACGATCACCTGCCGCTTCCCGCCAATGACCGCGATACCCAAGGGCGTGAGGCCTAACTCGCACGCGCGCCGCTCCCCACGGCTCGCAGTCGCCGCAGCCCATTGACGAAATGCACCCGAACGCTCGTGACAATCAAGGAAAGCTCATGCGTCGCACCTGTTGGGTCCGGACGCTTAATCCGCGTTGCAAACCCCCGGAGCGTGACCAGCTCTCCGCGCCGCTGGGCTCGATCCATCTGCGCACACAGGCCCTCATGGTCGCAATAGCAACCTAGCGTATCGACGTGGAGTAAACGCCACGCGCCGACATCCAGGTGCGGGGTCTTCAGAAAGATTAGGGCATCGAAGCGGTCGAACACGCGGCCCGTTGCGCGCCACTTGCGCATGGCGTCAGCCTTTCCGGCCGATGGCGTGCAAATCCTCGATGGTGCTCAGTAGAACGCGGTGGGCGCCGGGATAATCCTCCGGGTCAATAACCTCCGACACGACGCTGAGCTTGGCGGCAGCGCCCTCCACCGTAAGCGCCGGGACAGCGCGCAACCGACGCACGATGCGAACGCCCGCGCGCACACAGCGATCGTATTCCTCATCGATGGCGTAAAGCAGCTGTGCTTCTGGCAGCGCACGCTGCGCGTCTTTGCTGAGATTGAACCAATCGCGGTTGGCTCCGAGCCACGCCTCGCGATCGCCCCACTGGCGCATCAGCTGCTCCTGACGGCGGACGAGTTCGCCATAGTGAGCACACAGCAGGAGGACGGGATCGGTGGAAACCGCAGCCGCGAACTTGCCGTTCGCGAGCAGGGGCGCCGAGCCCAAGGCGGCGACGACTTTACGGCGTGACAAGCGAGCCATCAGCGCACCCGACGCAAGCTGTAGCGAGCAGTCTCAATGAGACAGCCTGAGATGATCACTGCCGCGAGGAGACCGGTTCCAACACTATCGAACTCAACCCCGACGAAGTGTCCGACCACAATGCCCGCATAAGTGGGCGGACCCAGCACGAGCAAAATGATCAACCCATACCAAAGCAGCCGCAGCACAATGATCGCCATCATGAGCAAGAGCGCGCAGCAAAAAAGAGAACCCCAATCCATCGTCAGCCGCCGTGCAGCGCGCGATAGTCGCGCAGAATGCTGGCGATCAGGCGATGCGCTTCCTCATTTTCCTCCGGACACACCTCGATAGCGGCGATAGCGAGCTTGCCGCAGATGCCGAGCGGCGAAGTCGCGACGAGCGCGGGAAGCGACTCGAGTAGCACGCGGTTCTTTTCGTGGAGCGCGTCCATGCGATCATAGAGATCGTCCATCTCATGCTTTTCGGGGAAGCGCTTGCGTTGCGCGCGCGTGAGCCTCGACCAGTTGTGATCCCGGAAGAGCCGCGTCTCGATCTGCTGCCAGCGCCTTCCAAGGCGCTCATGCTCGGCGTGAAGTGAAAGCCAAGCCTCACACACGGGCGCAGCATGATCCGGTGCACTCCCGGAAAGCAGCGGCGCGGCCGCGCCACTCAGTACAAGCCGGCGTGTTGGGGATTTTGCGCGTGCGCTCTCGTTCGCCGTTCCGGGGGGACGTCGAGACATTGTTTATACCTTCGAGTATTTAGTGAGCGGGAAAGTATCACCTGCGCCGTTATCGCGCAACATTAAAACGCATGTGAGCGAAAATAGTGCTTCTTGCTGGTCAAATTCGAGCCGCCCGCGCTCTCCTGGATTGGAGTCAGCAAACGCTCGCTGATGAGAGTGGTGTTTCGCTGGCGACCGTCCGAAGGATCGAAAGTGAGCGAGGACCGGAGCGCAGTACGGCGCCCAACCGTGATGCCATAAAGCGTGCGTTGGAAAAGGGAGGCATCGCGTTCATGCCGAAAGATGCTGGGGGCGGTGCCGGCGTTCGCTTGAAGCGTTAGACGTCAGGACCTCACTGTGTAGAGCCGTGAGTTCAAGACCGCAGCTAAGGCCCAACGCGCTGCATATCTCGCGGGATTTGCTAACGGCCCAACCATGGCGCCATCGCCTTCATTGCCTTCTCCGCCTCGCGTCCGACCTTGAAGTCAAAACTGCGCTCGTTGACGCGGCCCGCTATGAGCTGATTGGAGGCGCGATCCATCTCAGCACGCCAGGGCACGAGCGTTGCGCTGCGCCCGTGGAAGATCAGCGCAAAACTGCGCTCTGCTGCATGCATGCGCTGCGCGAACACCCCAGCGACCCGATCGCCGTCACGCGCAAAGTGCGGCACGCGGCCGGTGTCGCGCTCGATCCGATTCAGCAAATCTTCTCTTTCAATCTGTCGCAGCTGACGCTGCCAGTCTCGGTCGCCATGCAGGCGGTCGTCGCTGTCGCGGGCGATTCCCATTGAATCCAGTGTCCGCGCGCGATTTTCGCAAGCCTCGTGAACTTCTCGGCCGAAATGCTCACGTTTGAGCTGGCTTGTGTCTTCGAGCCCCAGGCTGACCCGATCAAGCCAAGTCGGTCCGCGATAATTGGTTTGCCGCTCCAGAGAATGCGGATCGAGCAACGTCAGCCGTACGTCTTGGCGCGCGCCTCGCCCTTCGTACTGGCGCACCTTTGCCTCGTAATCGGCGGGAAGCCGAAAGACGCCCTCGGAGCTGCGCTCGACAATGCCCACGCGCCGCAGCGCCTCCAGGCGGCGCTCGTGCATCTGGAAGTAGTTGGCGCGATCGGATGGGATCGTTTGCGCATGTAACTCCGCGGAATAGGCGAGACCGTTCTCGCGCGCCACCGCAAGGATGGTCCGGTCGGCCGGTTTGAGAGTGGGCTCGCTGCGCTCAAGTTGAAGGATCGCGCCGCGCTCGACCCCAGCGATCTCGCGCAGCCGCTCGCGTGTCGCCACCCTGGCCGTCCAGACTTTGCCGTCGATGCCTTCCATGGCGATGACGAATGGGCCACGCGGATCGCCGCCCATCTGTTCAAAGCCGATGAGCCGGCCGGTGGCGCGTTGGCTCGAATGCGCCGCCTCCAATTCCCGCAGCCGCTCGGGCTCGATGCCGCGATCCTCCTTCGCCATGAGCCGCGCTGTCGCCCGCTCGCGCTCGCGCACATCCCCGAGGCGCGTAAGCTTGTCTTCAAGTTCAGGGTCAAGCCGCCACACGCCAGTGTCGGCGCGCTGCGCTAGTCCCCAATCCTCCAGCCGGTTGAGCCGCTGCACCAACGGCCCGCGCGTGCCTCCATCCTGGGGGAGGTCGGTCAGCCTGACATCGTTGTCGCGGGCGTGCTCGCGGAGCAGGGCGTCGAGGTGCGTTGGCCGCTCAAGCTTAGCCGCGCGCTCGGCGCGGGTGTCGAGTTCGCGGGAGAGCCCGTTCTCCAGGCGGGGCCCGAGCTCCCGCGTGGCGATCTCCTGAGCCAAGTCGCGCATGCCATACGAGATGTAGGCGCGCGGGATGATAAGGTCGCGGCCAGTGTCCCGTACGCCCCGAATCAGCAGATGGACGTGCGGCCGGCCGGTGTCGTGGTGCTCGGCGGCGATCCAGTCGAGGCGCGTGCCTAGATCCCGCTCGGCCCGGTGCATCAGCTCGCGGGTGTAATCGCGGAGGTTTTGGAGTTCGGCGCCGTTCTCGGGGGAGATGATGATCCGGAAGTGGTGACGGTCATCGGCGCAGCGATCGACAAAGGCCGCGCCATCGGCTTTCTCCAAGTGACGGTCGAAGACCTTGACCTCATCGCCGTCGCGGCCAGCGCCCTCGCGCTCGACATAGAGCGTATGCCGCATCAGCGAACGCGCGCCGCCACCGCCGCCGCCGGCGCCAACTTTGTCGTGAACCACAAACCGCGCCTTCACGATGACGCGCTGCGAAGCCGTGTCGCGCGGCTCAGCGAGCTTTACGGCGCCGGCGCCGCGCGATCGGTTGAACCACGCTGAGCGGACGCGGCTTTCGCCGGCCGTGCGCACCTTTGGCGCTTTCGCCGCTGGCTCAGGCGCGCGCGGCTTGCGCCGCCCGAAATCGCCTTCGAACAAATCGTCTTGCCGCCGATCGGTCATTGCCAACGCTCCGAAATGTTCGGCGCGAGCGGCGAATCCTATCCAAGGTGCGAACACATTGTGCGTCGTAAAACGCAATGTGTGACGCCCTGGAAAATAAGATGTGCAGACAAGCCGCTGCGCCTATCCAAGGTGCAGCGGCATTTTATCTTGCCATCAAGTCCCGGTCTTTTTCTTCGTTATTCCGAGCTCTTCCTCGTGATTCAGGGAGCCCGCACCAATCGCTTCAGCGTGCGATATTCCTCGCCACTCTCAAGCTCGGCCACGCGAAGGTCGTAGGCGGATTGGAGATTTGTCCAAAATGCAGCGTCAACGCCAAGAACGCGCTCAAGGCGCAACGCGGTATCGGCTGTCACGGGCGTTTCTTCGCGTACGAGCCGTTCAATGCGCGTACGGGGGACATGGGCAGCTTTCGCGAGTGCGTACGGCGTGAGCGCAAGCGGGGTTAAAAACTCCTCGCGAAGAATTTCGCCAGGATGCACTGGCTTCAGCTTCTTTCGCCTGTTCGCAGGTGCGGGCGTTTCAGTGGTAGTCGACAATTTCCACGTCCTCCGGGCCGGCGTCAGTCCACTTGAAGCAAATCCGCCATTGGTCGTTGATGCGGATCGAATGCTCCCTATTGCCTGGCGGCAGACGCAGATTTTCTAGCCGCACTGCCGCATCAAGCATCGCAAGTTTGCGCTGCGCGGTGCGAACGAGGTCTGCCGGAAAGCCTTTTCCGGGGCTTTCCAGCCTATGCAGAGCTTCGGCCCAATTACCCTTGAAGGACTGGATCATCGCTCTTCGCCATGACGTATCATGTTATGATACGAAAGGGAAGTGACTGGCTGCATCGACACAGTGACTACGGCCGAAAGCGGCAAAGCGCGGCTCTGCGGCTTTTGAGGTTTTGGGTGAGCCGTCGCGAGGATCCGCGACGCCACCGCCTCCGCAGCTTTGTGCACGGGGTCGTTGGCGACGTGGGCGTAACGCTCAGTGATCGAGGCGTTGCGATGTCCGAGTAGCTTGCCGGCAAGATAGAGGGAGACGCCTTCGTTGACGGCGACGCTCGCTGCGTTGTGGCGGAGGTCGTGAAGCCGGAAGTCGACCAATTCGGCCCGCGCGCGCACGACCTTCCAGGTGTTGTCGACCGCAGTGGAAATACCGCGTCCCTTGATCTGGCTTGGGAAGACCTTTGGATTTTCGGTTCCGACCAACTCCAGGCGCTCCCGTAGGATTTCATATGCCGGCGTGGCGAGGCGAATAGGATCGCGATGGCCCGTCTTTGATCTTTCGATCGGTAGGAAGATGCAGCGCCGTTCCCAATCAATCTCTGACCATTTGAGATCGGAGATTTCCGACTTGCGAGCCCCGGTTAGCAATAGCAGGCGCAGGATCGCGAGATGGGCGGCATTGATCTCGTTTGCCGTTTCCATCTGATCGAGCGTCGCCACGAGGCGCTTGGTTTCTTCCTCACTCAGGAAGCGCACGCGCCTGTTATGTTTGGCGCGCTTCACACGCAGGCATGGATTGCTTTCGACCAGTTCTTGATCGAGCGCCCAGCCGTACATGGCTGAGACACATTGAACCACATTGGCCGCCACGAGCGCGCCGCCGGTCGCCCTGACGCGGCCTTTGCCTTTGCGGCGCTCTTTATCGGCGGTGACGCCGCGCGCGACTTCGGCCTGCATGAATTCTATGTCCCGGCGTTTGACCTCCTTAGCCAGCATGCGCCCGATGATGGGCGCCGCATGTTTGCGCAGCCGCGAGCCGTCAGTTTTCCAGCTCCAGGCGCGCTTGGTCGGTCGGGAAATTGGTCCGTCGCGGAGCCAGAGCGCAATTAGGTCCGAGACTGTAAGCGCCGTGCGCTGCTCGCGCTTGGCTTGGCTCGGGTCTTCACCGCGTTCGGCCTGTTGCAGCACCGCATTGGCGCGCGCACGCGCTTCGTCTGGCTTCCAAGGGCTTCCGTGCACGCCGATCGTGTAGGTTTGACTCTTGCCGCGCCATTTGTAGCGGACGATGTAGGTCTTGCGGCCGTTGGCGGAGACGCGAACGCCGAAGCCTCGGAGCTTGTCGTCCCACAAACGAACGCGCGTCGCCTTGTCGGGCGAACATTCCAATGCTTCGACCGTGCGCACGCCAATGCGCGCATGTATTGCCTTCTCTGCCACGTTTCACGCTCCGATTTTGACACCGTATAGGCACCTGGAGCGGAGCAATTCCGCAGAACGTAGTGGAAACCTCTGTCAGCGACGAACGCAACAAAAGTCTCGCCAAAGCAAATGGTTAGGAATAGAAAAGCAGAATGCGGAAGTCGCGGGAAAACAGCCCGGCCGCCCTTCATAACCCCAAGGTAGGTGGTTCAAGTCCACCCGCCACCACCAAGATCCCGCGAGTTTAGCGGTCCCGCACAGGGATGCAAAAAACCCCGCCAATTCCGCGACCTTGGCTTTCAACCTCAAGGTAGAGAGACGCCAGCGAACGCAGATGTACGCGCAAATTACGGTTTATCTCTCGGGGCCGATTTCAAACCTTGGACTTTTTCGTCAGAGACCGGTTCGCTAGCCTGCTCGGTGCGCGATAACGCTATGCGAACCGCGCAAAGAGGGCGCGCTGCTCGTCCCAGCGCATGGGCAGTGTCGCCTTGATCAGGCCGATCAGCGAAAGGCGTGTAGGTTGGCGCCCGTCGATGATCGCCTCGATGAGGTCGGGCGCCAGGAAAGCAAGCGGAAGCAATTGGCCCATATAGATCGGGCAAACGCCCTCGCTCTGGGCAATGTCCAGGATCGACGCGGCATCGCTTGAGGTGATCATCGCTTGCCAGCGCCGCGCCTGAACGATTCCGCGCACGAGCGCTCGGTCAATGCGCGGCTCCCTTGCACGCTCATTGCCGGCCGATAGGAGGCGACGCGCCATGCTCGGGCGCGCAAGCTGATGTGTGCGTTCGACACGGACCGATTCAGCATTGTCCTCCAGAGCATCGAAGTGCGAACGCGACACACAGGACGCTTCGAGTTCGATGGTGATCCGCTCGCGGCCGAGTTCGACACGGCGGATCGCGTTGGAGGTCGAGGCTTCTGAACTAAAGGCGAAATGTGGATCGAGTATTGGATTTACAATCTCGCTGACCAGCTGCTCCAGCCTTGGCGCTGACACTCTGGCGAGCGAGCCGGCCAGTCTGCGCTGGGTGCGAGCGGTTGACACGTAATAGAGGTAGCGGCGTTGACCTTTGTTGGCGTGCGTGCTCGTCATTGGACTGCCGCTGTCGTCGAAAAGCTTTCCTAGAAGCGTCGGTGCGTGACCTCGTTTCTTTAATGTGATCGGCGAACCCAGCACGCCGGCCTTTAGCTTCTGCTGCACCGCCGTAAAGACTTCGGGCGTGATTATTGGCGCGTGTTGACCGGGATAACTTAGCTCGCGATGTACGATCTCGCCGACATAAATCCGATTGGCGAGGATGTGGTAGAGCGCGCCATGGGTGAACAGCACACCTCCATGCTCTTTTCCGGTGCTGGAAATCCAGGCCTTTGATTTGATGTCGTCGCTGTTGAGGGAGTCACGCAGCTCATAGACGCTGCGGGCGCTGAGATAGCGATCGAAAATCAGGCGAACGGTGTCGGCTTCAGCTGCATTGATGTGGAGCGCGCGATCTCGGACTTCGTATCCCAGCGGAGGGTGCCCGCCCATCCACATGCCGCGTGCTTTTGATTGTGCGATCTTATCGCGTATGCGCTCACCAGTCACCTCTCGCTCGAATTGGGCGAAGGATAGAAGCACGTTTAGCGTCAAGCGCCCCATCGACGTGGTCGTGTTGAAGGCTTGGGTCACGGAGACGAACGAAGCCCCGGCCTGGTCCAGGACTTCGACTATGCGGGCGAAATCCGCAAGCGAACGGGTGAGGCGGTCCACCTTGTAGACGACGATGACATCCACGCGTCCCGCTTCCACCTCAGCCAGCAATTGCTTCAAAGCAGGGCGATCCATACTCCCGCCTGAGAAACCGCCATCGTCGTAGATGTTCTTGGCGGCGACCCAGCCTTCGCCAGCCTGAGAGAGAATGTAGGCGCCACACGCCTCGCGTTGTGCGTCGAGCGAATTGAAGCTCTGGTCGAGCCCTTCGTCGGTGGACTTTCGGGTATAGATGGCGCAGCGGAGCTTTTTCATGCGCGCTCCAGACCTTCACCGACCAGCCCGAAAAATCGCGGTCCGCTCCAATGTGCGCCGGTGATGACCTTCGCCACTTGGCTGAGCGAGGCGTACGTCTTGTCGAGGTATTGAAAGCCGCCTGGAGTCACGAGCACCAAGTGCCTGACCCCATTCCAGTCCCGAACCAGCGCGCTTCCCACTGACGGCGCTTGCCGCGGCGCCGGATCAAAATCGGGATCGGCTTCGAACTGCTGGGCCAACTCCGTCAGCCGCTTCTTTAAGCGTGGGGATAGATCGCCGAAGGTTGCGACTTCCAGCCGATGGACGAACGCCCGAAGTAGCAAATCGCGAGAGTGGAAGGGCGGCGGATCGCTGGCGAATTGATTGCGCCAAGCCTTGCGCAGCTCGGTTAGCTTCAGTGTGCGAAGCGCAGCGAGATCGGTCATGTGTGTCTCTTAGCTGCCAGCAAGGCCGTGGCGCGCGCGAGCGTTGAGATTTGGTCGGCGAGCGCGACGACTTTTGTTGCTCTGCACCAGCTCGGTCTGGTTTGGCCGTTAACTGCCTTGCCGTGCAGCAACTCGGCGCGATCGACGATCGCCTCCCAAATCGCGTCTTGAACCGCACGTGTCATCTGCGGCTCTCGATGCGATAGACGCGCTCGTCCCCGGTCTTCGACGACACGATCGCCAGACCGCGCTTCTTCTTTAGTGCGCCGGACATCACTCCGCGCACGGAATGCATTTGCCAGCCGGTGAGCGCCATAAGCTGAGCCAACGTTGCGCCTTTCGGCGCGCGAAGTGCTGAAATCACGCTATCAAGCTTGGTTGTCGGCTTGGCGCTGACCTTCGTTTGTTTGGCAGTAGAAGCGGCTGCTCTTTGGCTCTTTCTGCCGACTTTGGCAGGAAGGCGGATCGCGCGCGGCTTGGGCTCTTTTGAGGCCATGTTGTTGCTCCTTCGTTGCCGGCAACGCGCCGGCACGAGAGCAAGCCCCGGAAACCTCGGGGGAAAGGGCTTAATCTCAGCACTGAACCTGTCGAGTCATTCACCTCGTGCTGCGCCAATGCGCTGACGCATGCATGCTCGGAACACAACGGAAGTCCACTGGGAAAGCAGCGTAAGTTCACCTCGTCGGGGCGGCCGTTTTGGGTGCGGCCTCAACTGATCGACGCAACACACTCACTAAATCGCTCTGCGGGGGTGCGGAAGTCCAGCGTTTTCCGTGGGCGTTCGTTGAGGCGGCGCGGGCGAGATCCGTTCCGCGCGGGAAGTACTGGCGCAGCAGCCGGTTGGTGTTTTCGTTTGAGCCACGCTGCCATGGGCTTTGCGGATCGCAGAAATAGGCGCTCACAGCCAGGAAGATATCTCCGCGAGAGGTTTTTTGACGCCGCCATAGGCCGGTACTTGGCAGTCTGCCTTGGGATATCCGACGATCAGGAGGATGACAGGTTTTTCCGACTTCGGCCGGCCGCAGATCGTGTTGAGAAACCCCATGGGACTGGGAGTATGTGTCAGCGTGGCAAGACCGGCTTCATGGAGCGCTGCGATCAAGAAGCCCGTCGCGATGCCCACGGATTCAGGCACGTAGTAATGACTAAACCGGCTGCCATCTGCGCGAACGCCATATTTTTGAGCGAAGATCGCGATCAGTGCAGGCGCATCTTCGAGAAAGGGTTTGTTTGGGTCGGTGCCAAGCGGCGCTAATGCCTCAAGCCATTCTTGTGGAGCACGTTCGGCGTAGAATTCGCGTTCCTCGGCCTCGGCGGCTTCGCGAATTTTCCGTTTGACCGAAGTGTCGGTGATGACGGTGAAGAACCATGGCTGTTGGTTGGCCCCAGACGGCGCAGTGCCTGCGGCCAGCAGACATTGCTCAAGCACGTCACGAGGGACTTGGGCGTTGTCGAAATCGCGGACAGTTCGCCGACGCGCGATGTTGGCGTAGAAGGCTCGCGCCTTTTCGTGCATCTCAGCCGGTGCGTACCGGCGGTAGCCCGTCAGCGGCTCAAGTACGGTTGCGCTTGGCATACTCACCCTCGGTTCCAAGGTTAGTTCGCAGTTTCATACCCGGAGCTTCGTGTAGGACGCCAGCCGGGACGGAATGACCGGTTCTGTGGGCGGCAATGACTGGAATCGGCGACATCAGGCCTTAGCGCAGCGAATGTGATCTACGGCACGATTGGAGCGCGTCGGCCATTCGAGAACTAAGTCGGGCGGGCGGGCCGTGGCGCTGAGCAAACGGTCACCCGGCTCTCAGCAACAGGAGCGTTGTCGCGGGAGACGCGGATGCTTGGACGGCAACGAGCCGGCAATTTCCGGTTCTTTAGCGCAGGGGCGCCATACTCGTTTAGATGTTCGCCTATTTCGACGCTTTCTGGGAACGACTGTTTGATCCGCCCCGGTCCGACGCCTCTCTGCTTCAAGTTACGCGCAAGCGTTTGTTAACGTTCACAGCGTTGCTGACCATTGTCATCGCAACCGTGTGGGTTGTGCTGACCAGCGGCAGTGTCATCAGCGGGCGTCCCTTTGTCGCGTTCCTGTGCGCGCTAACCCCGTTTGCGTTTGCGCCCTTCCCGTATTTGGCGATGCGTTCGAAGATCGATCTCGATCTGCTCTGCCACGTTTATCTCGTCACACTCTACCTTGTCGTGACGCTAACAGCCGGGGCGCTGGGCGGTGTTATCTCGACAACGTCGTTCTTTCTGATGCTGCTGCCGCTGCTTGGCACTCTGTTGCTGGGCGTTCGGGCGGGCTTGATTTGGGTCTTGGCCGTGGCGTTGACCTATGCCGGCCTTCATGTCGTGCGGGAGGTGTTGCCGCCATCGAGCTATGAGGCGCTGGGCACTGCGCCCAACGATTGGATGCGCATGGAGGAGGTTTCCTTCTGGAACGCCGCCATGATGACGTTGCTCGCTCTGGCGGCGAGCCTTTCCGTCGCCACTTTTCGCGCAGTCGTCGGTAAGTCGAGCGCGCTACTGATTGAAGCGGCGAACAACACCAAGGATGCCCGTGAGGGGCAGGCGGCGGCGGAGGAGCTTGCCCGCTCGAAGTCCGAGTTCATGGCCAATGTGAGCCACGAACTGCGAACCCCGCTCAACGCCATTATTGGCTACAGCGAAATGTTGATCGAGGAAGCCGACGATAGCGACTCTGGCGATGCGGCGGCAGACAATCGCAGCGTGCTTGAAGCGGCGTTCAAATTACGCAGTATGATCAACGATGTTCTGAAGCTTGCGGCGCTCGACGCTGGAAAGATCAGCATAGACCTTGATGAATGCCGGCCGACAGAGTTTGTGCAAGAGGCCGTCGATACAGTTGACTCGCTCGCGCGGGCCAATGGCACTGAGATCCAAGTTATCGATAGGACAGAGCCGGGCGTGTGGCTCACCGACGGAGGCAGGCTCGGCCTTTGCCTGCATGGCTTGCTCTCCAACGCGGCGCGTTCCACCGCCAACGGCCGGATTGAGATTCGCATCTCGCAGAGGGTCGATGAGAGCATCTCTTGGCTGGTGATTGAGATCGAAGACAATGGCGTCAGTTTAGATCCGACGCGCTTGGACCAGTTGTTTGAGCCATTCAGCCAGCCTGACAGCACTCAGACCCGACACTTTGAGGGCATGGGTCTGGGCCTCGCGCTCAGCCAACGTGTGGCGCGATTGTTGGGTGGAGACGTGTCGGCCTCATGCGCGGCTGCCGGCGGTGCATGCTTTCGGGTCGAAATCGCGGCGCGATTTTTCCCCGACGTCGCTTCTGTCGTGCCGCAGCGCGCGCCTGGGATCGACTAAGGCGGCGCATGAGCATATTTTCCGATCTGCGTAAGGGAAGAATGCCATGAGCTATGCCGTCGGTCCCGGCGATCTGGTGCTTTGCGTCAATGCCGCTCCCAATCATGTTACCGGAGAGCCGGTGCCGCTCGTTGCCGGCGAGACCTACACGGTCGGCGCCGTTATGGAATTTGCGTGTCCGTGTGGGCGATCAGATGCTTTGCTCGATGTCGGCGTCGATTTCGCATGGTGCCAGACCAGATTCCGGCTTTTGCCTAAGCCGAAGTTCGAAAGCAGAATAAGCAGCGCTTCCGTCCCGAAAGAGACGGTGCGATGAGCGTCTAGAAGTCGAGCGGCGCTCAGCCAGCGTCTAGTGAATGGGAGCGCTTGTGACGGCATCCATTATCGTTTCTGCGAGCGCCGAGCCCGCAGATCGCGAAATCATCGCGTCAGGCATTCGTGCGTTCAACGAGAGTCGCGCTGGGCCTATCGAAGCGAGCGCGTTGGCGGTTCTCTTGAAGAACGACACCGGTGAAACTGTGGGCGGCCTTTGGGGGCGCACGAGCTTTGGATGGCTGTTCGTAGAATTGTTGTTTGTGCCTGAAGCTCTGAGGGGGCAGGGCCACGGGCTCGGCCTGTTACAAGCGGCCGAAGACGCCGCGAAGGCAAGGAACTGCCACTCGGTTTGGCTCGATACCTTCGACTTTCAGGCGGTGGGATTTTATGAGCGCCTTGGGTATCGCCAGTTTGGGCTACTCGAAAAATACCCGCGCGAGCACAGCCGGCGCTTCTTTTGTAAGTCGCTCTGATAGCCGCTGACGTGCTCAGTTGCGTAAGGTCCCCTGGCTAACCGCCGCGGGAGGCCTAGCTTGTTGTAAAGCGGCGGCCTCAACTCGGCGCCAGGGGTGGCGACGTGATTGACGCTTACATTGCTTTCTTATTGGGATTGGGCGTGATCGTGCTTTTGGTCGCGTGGCTACCGCTCGCGCTCAAAGCAGCCCCGCTGTCGTTGTCCATCGTCTGTGTCGGGCTAGGCGCTGGTCTTTTCGGATTTCAGTTTCTGGAGTTCGATCCAGACCCCCGTACGTACGACACCATCGTCGAAAAGCTCTGCGAAGCGGTCGTCATCATCTCGCTTATGGGGGCGGGCCTGAAGATCGATCGCAGGATCGGCCTGCGCGCGTGGGCGACGACGTGGCGGCTCCTCGCCGTTGCGATGCCGGTCACGATCCTCGCCGTCACTCTGCTCGGCTTTTACGTGTTGGAGCTTCCGATTGCGCTGGCGCTGCTGCTTGGCGCGGCCTTGGCGCCAACAGATCCAGTGCTAGCGTCAGAGGTGCAGGTCGGCCCACCCCGTGCAGGCAGGGAAGACGAAGTCCGGTTCGCGCTTACGTCGGAAGCTGGCCTCAATGACGGCCTTGCATTTCCCTTTGTGCATCTTGCGCTCGTGTTCGGTGCGGCCGCCGTGTCATCGAGCGCGTGGCCGAGCGGCGCCGAACTCGGCGGCTGGCTCGTAGGCGATGTGTTGTGGCGCATCGGCGCCGGCGTCGGCATAGGGTGGCTGGTGGGACGCGCCTTGGGGTGGCTCACATTCGGTCGAGCGCGCTCGAACCTATCAGGGACACGCGATGGGCTGGTGGCCATTGGCGCGACTCTTGTTGCGTACACATGCGCGGAGATTTGCCACGGCTATGGCTTTCTCGCCGTTTTTGTCGCCGCTATTGTGCTGCGCGACCGCGAACGCAATCACGAATACCACGAAGCTCTGCACGACTTTTCCGAGCAGATCGAACGTCTGTTGATGATGCTCGTGCTGGTCTTGTTTGGGGGAGCGATCGCCACGGGATTGTTCGCTAGCGTGACATGGACCGATTGTCTGGTCGCGCTCGCCATCGTGTTGGTGATCCGGCCGCTGGCGGGATGGATATCCCTCCTCGGTTCTGGGCATTCCGCCAAAACCCGGGGCCTGATTTCCTTCTTCGGCATCCGCGGCATCGGGTCGTTCTATTACATCGCTTATGGCGTCAATCACGGTGAGTTCGTCACAAGTGAGAAGCTGTGGGCGATCACCGGTCTGGTTGTGGTGATCTCGGTTCTCATTCACGGCATAAGCGCCACGCCTGCAATGCGTTGGCTGGATCGTGCATGAGCGGGCGCTGAAAAAGCTTATCCCACACCTCCAAAGCTGCCGTACAATGCACGCATCGCTCCGCTGGAGGGCAGTTGGCCAATGTTCGACCCAATGCGACGAGCGATATGATTGAGCGTGAAGCGTGAGCGAGACGATCCACGGGAGTACGCACCGGGGACTGTCAACGAACAAGACAGCCTGCACGCTGCCGGCGCTGAGCCACGGGAGTGAAAAACCTCCTCGCGCCAAGCCGGTAGAAATCGATCATGGGACGCGATGGATCGCGTCTATTTCGCGCTGTTCACGCAGCGCATTACAGAGACGAGACCCATCGCGTCCCGCTCTCCATTTTTCCGGCGAAAGCCCACAAGGATGACGCGCGCCTTAAGGCCGGATTTGTCCCGCACCGTGAACCACGTATTTGAACGTCGTCAATTGCTCGGCGCCGATCGGACCGCGGGCGTGGAGGCGGCCGGTGGCGATGCCGATTTCACCGCCGAAGCCGAACTCGCCGCCGTCCGCAAATTGCGTTGAGGCGTTGTGCAGCACAATGGCGCTGTCGACCTCGCGCAGAAACGTTTCCGCAGCTTTCGCATCTTCCGTGACGATGCATTCCGTGTGGCCGGAGCCGTATTGCGCGATGTGCGCCATCGCTGCTTCTATGCCATCGACAACGCGGATCGCGAGCACCGGCGCCAGATATTCGGTGCGCCAATCCTCGTCGCTGGCCGCGTCCATGGCCACGATCGATTGCGCTTCTGCATCGCCACGCAAAGTGCAGCCTTGCGATCTCAGCGCCTCAGCGATCATCGGCAGCAAAGCGCCCGCGACGGCGCGGTCGATCAGCAGTGTTTCAGTGGCGCCGCACACGGAAACGCGGCGCATCTTGGCGTTGACCGTGATGGAAACAGCTTTGTCAGGCGCCGCTGCGCTGTGGACGTAGGTATGGCAGATGCCCTCCAAGTGCGCGAACACCGGCACACGCGCTTCTTGCTGCACGCGCGCCACCAGCGCTTTGCCGCCGCGCGGAATAAGAACGTCGATGGCGCCGTCGAGCCCGGCCAACATCATGCCAACAATGGCGCGATCAGTGCTCGGCGCCGACTGGATCGCATCCGCCGGCAGCGCGGCTTCGACCAAGCCTTCTCGCAATGCGTCGACGATCGCCGCCACACTCGCCGCGCTATCGCTGCCACCGCGCAAGATAAGCGCATTGCCCGCCCGCAACGCCAACGCGCCAGCATCAGCCGCAACGTTCGGACGGCTTTCGAAGATCATACCAATGACGCCAATCGGCGTACGCACCCGCTCAATGCGCAACCCATTGGGCCGCGACCACTCGGCAATCACTGCACCAACTGGATCGGCGAGCGCCGCAATCGTATCAATGCCATCGGCAATAGCGCGCAAGCGCGCCTCATCCAGCTGCAAGCGATCCAGCACCGCCGCGCTCAGCCCGCTTTCTCTGCCCTTAGCCACATCCGCCGCGTTGGCTTCCAGGATCGTCCCAGCGTGCACGCGCAAGCGCCGCCCCATCGCTTCGATCGCAGCTGTGCGCTGTGCCGACGAAGCGAGCGCAATCGCCTTCGCCGCCTCGCGTGCGCGCCGACCGAGCTCGCGCATCTGCACCTGGAGGGTGTCCGCGCTCATCCGGTCAGCACCAAATCATCAGCATGAATAATGACAGGCCCGCCCGCATATCCCAGCGCCGTCGGCAGATCCGCACTACGCAAGCCGCGAATGCGGTTTGCATCCGCAGCATCGTAGCGGGAAATGCCGCGACCGATTTCCGCGCCGGCTTGATCGACGATCCGCACCGCGTCGCCTTTTTCGAAGTCCCCCGCTATGGAGATGAGGCCGGAGACAAGCAGACTCTTGCCGCCCCGCAGCGCGTTTGCAGCGCCCGCATCAATCGCAATCGCGCCACACGGCGAAAGCGTTCCAGCGATCCAGCTCTTATACGCAGCGCGTGCGGTCGCCTGCGGCAAAAACCAAGTCGCGCGTCCGCCGTTCATCAGCCCACGCAAGGGATGGAGTGTCGTCCCGCGCGTAATCACCACCGCGCAGCCCGCGCCGGTCGCGATCTTCGCCGCTTCGATCTTTGTGCGCATGCCGCCGGAGCCAAGTGCGCCGGGATCGCCAGCCATCGCCTCGATCGCGGGTGTGATCGCGGTCACCTGCGCAACGAAGGCGGCGTTGGGCGCCAGGCGTGGATCGCTTTCGTAAAGGCCGTCGATGTCCGAAAGCAATACAAGCACGTCGGCGGAAACCATTTGCGCGGCGCGCGCTGCGAGCCGGTCATTATCGCCATATCGAATTTCGGCGGTGGCGACGGTGTCGTTTTCGTTGATCACCGGCACTGCGCCGAGCTCAAGCAGCGCCTCCAAAGTGGCGCGGGCATTGAGCCATCGGCGGCGCTGCTCGGTGTCGTCCGCCGTAAGCAATGCCTGAGCCACCGGAACCGAGTGCGGTTCGAACGCGCGCTCATAAGCCGCCATCAAGCGCGATTGCCCGGCCGCCGCGGCCGCCTGCTTTTGCTCCAGGCGCAAAGCTTTCGGGAGCCCAAGCCGATGGCGGCCAATCGCAATTGCGCCCGAAGAAACGATCAGCACTTGCTGTCCCGCCTCGCGCATGGCGGCGATATCGTCGGCCAGCGAAGCGAGCCACGCCATTGCAGGCGCGCCGCTTTCCGGATCCACCAGAAGCGCCGAGCCAATTTTCACAACGACGCGTTTTGCGACGGACAGCATGGGCCGGTTCTAGATGGCGCGGCGATAATGATCCAGCGCCGCGCGCTAGGCCGTCTCCGGCACGAGATCAGCGACAGCGTGAACGTGCGCGCGGACGGCAGCGCTATAGCGCTCGATCAGATCGAACGTGAGTTGACCTGGCCGGAACCGGAAACCGTCGATCTCGCCCACCGGCGTCACTTCCGCGGCGGTGCCGACGATGAAGCATTCCGAGAAGCTCGGCAGTTCGGCTGGGTCGATCCGAGTCTCGATCACCCGAATGCCAGCCTTCCGCGCGATCGAAATGACGGTCTGACGCGTAATGCCATCGAGGAAGCAATCAGGCGTCGGTGTGTAAAGCGCGCCCTCGCGGACGAAGAAAATATTCGCGCCCGTGGTTTCGGCGATCGCGCCGGTGCAATCGAGCATAAGAGCATCGTCGTAGCCGGCGCGCTCGGCGGCATTCTTGGAGACGGTGCAGATCATGTAGAGACCAGCTGCCTTCGCAGATGTCGGCGCCGCTTCGGCGGGCGGGCGGCGATATTTGGCCCAGCACAAGCGCACACCTTGCTTGATCCGCTCGGCATCGAAATATTTCGGCCACTCCCACACCGCGATTGCGACGCGCGTCTGTGTTTGAAGCGCCGAGACGCTGAGCTGCTCGGCGCCGCGCCAAGCGATCGGACGCAGATAACAGTCGGAAAGGCCATTGCGGGCGCACGCCTCGATGCAGGCGCGGTTGATCTCGCTCTGAGTGAAGGGAATCCCAAAATCGAGCAGTTCGGCAGAGCGAAACAGCCTGCGCGTGTGCGCTTCCAATTCAAAGATGCGGCCTTCGTACATGCGCACGCCTTCGAACACGGCCGAGCCATAGTGCAGCGCGTGGCTGAGCACGTGCAGATTGGCGCTGCGCCACGGAACGAAATGCCCATCCAGCCAAATCCATCCATCACGATCATCGAAGGGAACTAACGCCACTTGCTTGCTCCATTGATCATCTGGCGCTCATCCCCAGTGCATTTGCGCGTAGGAAGCGCGCGGGGCTGCGCGCAGCAATTCATCCGCAATGGTTTCGGCCATCGCCTGGCAGCCAAGCTCACCGGCAAGGTCGGCAGTGCGGGCGCCGCGCGCGATCGCAGTATCGACCGCGGCTTCGACAGCGCTGGCTTCGTCTTCCTGCTTCAGGCCGTAGCGCAGCAGCAATGCGATCGAGAGAATGGCGCCAATTGGATTGCAGATATCTCGGCCAGCGATGTCAGGCGCGGACCCGTGCACCGGCTCGAACAAGCCAGGTCGATCTGCACCGAGCGAAGCGGATGGCGCCAACCCGATGGAGCCGCCAAGCACGGATGCCTCGTCGGACAGAATGTCGCCAAACATATTCTCGGTCAGGATCACGTCATAGGCGCGCGGTTGCCGGATGAGCTGCATCGCAGTGGAATCCACCAAGGCATGCTCCAGCTTCACATCGCGGAAGTCGGCATCGTGAATGCGGGTGACGACCTCGCGCCAAAGCTTGCTGGTTTCGAGCACGTTGGCTTTATCGACCGAAGTGAGCTTGCCGCGGCGCGCGCGAGCGGCGGCGAACGCGGCGCGCGCAATGCGCTCGATCTCGCCAACTGTATAGAGGCATTGGTCACTCGCGAACGTATCGGTGCGTTGCTTCTCACCGAAGTACGAACCGCCCGTGAGCTCACGAAAGATGACGAAATCAGTGTCGGCGACGATGTCCCGGCGCAGCGGGGATTGATCGAGCAGGTCATCATACACGCGAGCGGGGCGGATATTCGCGAAGACGCCGAGCGCGCGGCGAAGTTCGAGCAAGCCCTGCTCGGGGCGACGCGGGCCACGATCCCATTTCGGGCCGCCGACAGCGCCGAGAAATACCGCGTCGGCTCGCTTGCACGCTGCGACCGTCTCTGCAGGAAGCGGCTCGCCCGTCGCGTCGATGGCAGCGCCGCCGATCAAGTGAGAGTCGAAGGTGAAGCGACAGTGAAATCGCTCAGCGACCGCATGCAGCACTTCCTGCGCTGCACGCGTCACCTCGGGGCCGACCCCGTCGCCCGGCAAGAGCGTGATGTTGAAGTTTTTCATGCGGGTCTCGATTCAAAGTCTTCGATGGCGGGCAGGCGCTCCAGCAGCCAGCCCAGGGTGTCGACGCCGTCGAGAAGACAGCGCCGGGCGAAAGGTTCGGTCTTGAAGGAAATCGGCGGCTCGTTGCCAATCGAAAGCTCGGAGCGCTCGAGATCGATGATCACGCGCCCGCCGGGCTCGGCGAGCAAACGCGCGTGTGTCTCGGGATCGACGCTGATCGGCAGCAGCCCGTTCTTCAGTGCATTGGATGCGAAGATGTCAGCGATGCTCGTCGAGATCACGGCGCGAAAGCCGAAATCGAGCAGCGCCCAGGGCGCGTGTTCACGCGACGAGCCGCACGCGAAATTGTCGCCGGCGACAAGCACGCGATGTTCAGTCGTATCGACCGTGTTTAGCGGCGCGTCAGGGAGGAGATCGCCTTGAGCATCGTAGCGCCAATCATAGAACGCCGCCGCGCCCAGACCCTTTTGGCTCGTGGTGGTCAAGAACCGCGCCGGAATGATCTGATCGGTGTCGATGTTGGCTTGCGGCAGCACGAACGTGCTTGAGGCCAGCGTGGTGAAGCGTTCAGGCATGCTCGGCCTCCCGCGCAAATGTTCGTGGGTCGGCGAGGACGCCTGCGATCGCGCTTGCCGCCGCTGTGGCGGGGCTCGCCAGGATCGTGCGCGCGCCCTTGCCTTGGCGGCCCTCGAAATTGCGGTTCGAGGTGGAGACGGCGAGTTGGCCGGGTCCCACGAAGTCGCCGTTCATGGCGATGCACATGGAGCACCCGGGCAGACGCCACTCGGCGCCCGCTTCGATGAACACACGATCGAGTCCCTCCGCCTCAGCTTGGCGGCGCACCGCTTCCGAGCCTGGCACGACGAGCATGCGCACACCGTCTTTCACGAAGCGGCCGCGCAGAATGGCGGCAGCGTCGCGGAGATCGGAGATGCGGCCATTGGTGCAGGAGCCGATGAAGACGACATTCACATCATGGTGCGTGTTGGCGACGCCGGGCTCGAAACGCATGTATTCGAGCGCTTTGGATTCGGAGTCGGAACGCGGCGCTGGGACAAGCGATCCGACCGGGACGGAGGCGTCCGGCGTCGTGCCGAACGTTGCCATCGGCGTGATCTCCGCCGCGTCGATTTCGATTTCGCTGTCAAACACCGCGCCGTCGTCCGTGCGCAGCTCGCGCCATTTGGCGACTGCCGCCTCGAACGCCTCGCCTTGTGGTGCGTGACGGCGGCCACGCAAGAATGCGAACGTCGTTTCATCCGGCGCAACCATGCCGGCGCGCGCGCCGGCTTCGATCGACATGTTGCAGAGCGTCATGCGCCCTTCCATGTCGAGATTGCGGATGCACTCGCCGGCGTACTCGATGACGAAGCCCGAACCGCCGCCGAAGCCGATGCGCGCGATCACCGCGAGTGTCAGGTCTTTCGCCAGAACGCCCGGCCGCAAGCGGCCGTTGACCGTGACGCGCATGCGCTGCGGTTTGCGCTGGAGCAGGCATTGCGTCGCAAGCACGTGGCCGACTTCGGATGTGCCGATGCCAAAAGCGAGCGCCCCGAACGCGCCGTGTGTGGCCGTGTGGCTATCGCCGCAGACGATCACCGTGCCGGGATGCGTGAGGCCCAGCTCCGGCCCGATGACGTGAACGATGCCGCGATCGGCGCTGTCCCAGTCGGCGAGCTGGATACCGTGCTTGGCGCAGTTCTGCCGCAGAGTCTCCACCTGGGCCGCTGCGGCCGGCGTGGCGTACGGGCGGGCCCCGTCAGCGTCGGCAGGAAGCGTCGGCGTTGAGTGATCGATTGTGGCGTAGGTTCGGTCTGGGCGCCGCACGCGGAGACCACGCTCATCGAGCGCGGTGAACGCCTGTGGGCTCGTTACCTCGTGCACGAGATGCAGATCGACGTAGAGTACGGCCGGTGTCTCTTTGGTCTCGGCCTGCACGACGTGCGCGTCCCAGATCTTGTCGAACAGCGTGCGCGGTTGGTTAGGAGGCGAGGACATGGGCGCCTCCGGCCGTTCGTGTGGCGCCCGCTATGATGGCGGCGAGTTCGCCATCGTCGATCTCGCCGATCTCGTCAGCCCGGCGCTTGAAGTCCGCAAACACGGCGCCGAGTTCGTTGCCGTTCAGACGATAGCCCAGAGATTCCGCACGCTGTGCGATGGCGTGGCGACCGGAGTGTTTGCCGAGCACCAGTCGTGTGCCAGCAAAGCCCACATCTTCGGGGCGCATGATCTCATAGGTTGCTGATGGATGCCGGCCTCGTGTGCGAACGCATTGATGCCGACAATGGCTTTGTTGCGTACCACGGGGGAGCGCGTCAGCGCCGAGAGCAAGCGGCTGGTTTGCACGAGCTTGGTCGTATCGACGCCGGTGTGGACGCCGAAAAGATCGCTTCGCGTCTTCAGCGCCATGACCACTTCTTCAAGCGCGCAATTGCCGGCGCGTTCGCCGATGCCGTTGACCGCGACCTCAACTTGCCGCGCGCCGTTGGCGACGGCCGAGAGCGTGTTAGCGACGGCCATGCCGAGATCGTTGTGGCAGTGCGCCGAGATGACGGCGTCGGGGAACCGCTCTACCCGGCGTGCGACTTCGGCAAAAATCTCGCCAATCTCTTGCGGTGTGGAGTAGCCCACCGTGTCCGGGATGTTCAGTGTCGTCGCGCCTGCTTCAGCGACGGCTTCCATCACATCGCCAAGGAACTCGCGCTCAGTGCGGATCGCATCTTCCGCCGAAAATTCAACGTCGTCGAACAGCGTCCGCGCAAAGGTCACGGAACGCACCGCGCAGTCGAGCACTTCTTTTGCGCTCATGTTGAGCTTTGCCGCGCGATGGATGGGGCTGGTGGAGAGGAAGATGTGGATGCGTCTCTTCGGCGCGCTCTGCAGCGCGCCATAGGCGGTGCGGATGTCCTCTTCGCTGGCGCGCGAGAGAGAGCAAAACACAGGGCCTTCGACTTCGCCTGCCACGCGGCGCACGGCTTCGGCATCGCCTGGCGAGGCGGCTGCAAAGCCAGCCTCGATGACGTCAACGCCCAGTTCGCAAAGGGCCTTCGCCATCGTCACCTTATCTTCGGGCGACATCGAGAAGCCGGGCGCCTGCTCGCCGTCACGCAAAGTTGTGTCGAAGACCAGAACGCGCTTTTTGTCCCGCGGGGGTGTCACGCTGTGCACGGTACAGCCCCCTCTGAGTGTACGGTGTCAGCGGATGGCGCGATACGGCGCACGCCGATCAGTCGATCGATCTGCCGCGCCAGCACATCGACGGCGCGGCCGGCGTCGCGGGCGCGCACGCCGATGCGCACTTCACGATGCAGTCCAGCTTCGGCGAGGCTCATGCGCTCGATTGTGAAGCCGCGGCGCTCGATGAGGCCGATGAGCCGCTGCAGCGAACCTTCGGATCGGTCGATCTGGATCAGGAGCATTTCGGTCATCAGGCTTCTCCGTGCATCATTTCGGCGTTGCTCTTTCCCGGCGGGACGAGCGGCCAGACATTTTCTTTGGGGTCGATCAGAACGTGCGCGAGGCAGGGGCCGGGCGCCGCCAACAGGCGGTCGATCCCCGCTGAGACTTCCTCGCGCTTAGTAATTCGGAACGCGTCGATGCCGAATGCGCGCGCCACGGCGGCGAAGTCCGGGTTGTCCGAAAGATCGATCTCGCTGAAATTGCCGTCGAAGAACAATTCTTGCCATTGACGAACCAAGCCCAACGAGGCGTTGTCCAAAAGAACAATTTTCAATGCGATGCCGTAGCGCTTCAGCGTGGCGAGTTCTTGGATGTTCATGATGAAAGAGCCGTCGCCGCTAATAGTGACGACATGCGCATCGGGTCGCGCGAGTTTCGCGCCTAGGCCCGCCGGCAAGCCGTAACCCATCGCTCCAAGCCCGCCCGACGTGAGGTGCGCAAACGGCGAAGCAAAGCGGCAGTGTTGCGCAGCCCACATCTGGTGCTGGCCGACGTCGCATGCAGCGACGAATGTATCGCCGGCGCGCTCGGAGAGCTCCTTCAGCAGAGCGGGCGCGTAGACGCCATCACCGGGCGCATCGTAGCGCGCTTCATGCCGGGAGCGCTCACGCGCGCAACGCTCGATCCAAGGCGCGATCGACAAGGGACGTGGCGACAGCGCCGGCAGCACGGTTTTCACATCGCCCGCGATGGCGATGTGTGCGTCGCGCAACTTGCCGATTTCGGCCGCGTCGATGTCGATGTGTATGACGCGTGCGTGCGGCGCGAACTCAGAGAGCTTGCCGGTCGCGCGGTCATCGAAGCGGGCGCCCAACACGATGAGCAGATCGCAAGCTTGCACCGCCTCATTCGCCGCGCGCGTACCATGCATCCCCAGCATGCCCAGGTTTCCGGGCCAATCGGCGGCCAGGGCGCCAAGGCCTTGCAGCGTGGAGACAGCTGGGATGCCGGTGTTGCGCGCGAACTGGCGGACTTCCGCCACCGCGTTGGCGATGCGGACGCCGCCGCCGATGTAGAGCAACGGGCGCTCGGCGAGGCCGATGGCCGCTTCGGCGCGGCGCATTTGCGAAGGGTCCAATCGCCGCGCCGTGTCCTTGGCGGGGGTTGCCTGGATGGGCGCGGCGACGACACGAATCTGCACATCCTTGGGCAGGTCGATCAGAACTGGGCCGGGGCGGCCCGAAGCGGCGATGCGAAAGGCTTCCGCGAAGATCGCCGGGATATCGGCGGCGTCACGGACGATCCATGAGTGTTTCACGATCGGCAGCGTGACACCGAGGATATCGACCTCTTGGAACGCGTCGGTGCCCATCAGCGGTGAGGCCACGTTGCCGGTGATGCACACGAGCGGGACCGAATCCATCATCGCGTTGGCGATGCCGGTGACGAGGTTGGTGGCGCCGGGTCCGGACGTCGCCATGCAGACACCGACCTTGCCGGTGACGCGCGCATAGGCGTCCGCCGCAAACGCCGCGCCTTGCTCGTGGCGCACCAAGATGTGCTTGAACGACGCTTCGGTGATGGCGTCGTACACCGGCATGATTGCGCCGCCAGGGTAGCCGAAGACGAACTCGACGCCCTGCGCATCAAGCGCCTCGACAACGAGGCGTGCGCCGGTCTTAGGCGCGGGCAGGGGGGCGATCTTCGGGGCGGCGCTTGAGGCGGTCATGGAATGGCTCAGGCGTTCGTCGATTGCTTCAGCCAAGCCATCCGCTCGCGCAATTGGGCGCCGGTGGTCTCAATCGGATGCGTGCGGTCGGCGTTCAGCATCGCGTTGTAACGCGGCTTGCCGGCCTGGTTTTCGAGGATCCAATCGCGGGCGAAGGCGCCAGATTGAATGTCCTTCAGCACCTCGCGCATGCGGGCGCGGGTATCATCAGTGATGATGCGTGGACCCGAGACGACGGCGCCGTACTTTGCAGTCTCGGAGATGAAGTCGTGCATCTTCGAGATGCCGCCTTCGTAGAACAGGTCCACGATCAGCTTCAGCTCGTGCATGCATTCGAAATAGGCGACTTCTGGCTGGTAGCCGGCGTCGACCAGGGTTTGGTAGCCGGCCATCACCAGCTCTTTGGCGCCGCCGCACAGCACCGCTTGCTCGCCGAAAAGGTCGGTTTCGGTTTCCTCCGCGAATGTCGTTTCGATCAGGCCGCCGATCGCGCCGCCAATGCCCTTGGCGTAGGCCATGGCCTTGTCGCGGGCGCTGCCGCTGGCGTCCTGGTTTACGGCGAACAGCGCGGGCACGCCGCGCCCGCGCACGAACTCGCGCCGAACCAGATCGCCTGGCCCCTTCGGCGCGACCAGCACCACGTCCAAGTCTTCACGCGGTTTGACGCGTCCGTAGTGGATCGAGAATCCATGCGCGAACAGCAACGTCGCGCCCTTCTTTGCCTTGGGCGCGATGATCTCGTTGTAGATCGCTTCCTGCGCCATGTCGGGCGTCAGGAATGCTATGAGGTCGGCGTCGCTGACCGCATCTTCAGGCTCAGCCCGATCGATTTTGTCGGAGGCGGCGTTGGTCCAGCCTTTGCCGCCTTTGCGCACGCCGGCAACCACATCGAAACCGAAGTCGCGCAGGTTCTGCGCGTGCGCGCGGCCTTGGCTGCCATAGCCGAGGACGGCGATGCGCTTATTCTTCAGCGCGTCACTCGTCACATCGTCGGTGGTGTAAACCTGCATCACGAAGCCTCACGTTGCGTTGCCGCGCGCGACTGCGCGGGCGGTGGATTGGGAATGGTGACAGCGCCTTGAGCGCTCGAAGTGACGAGCGCGGCGTATTTCGCGAATGCGCCCACGGGTGGCGGCTTTTGCGGCGGCTGCGCGCGGCGTGTGCTCAAATCGGCATCGACATCGATCGAGCGCGCTCGCACGTCGATGCGAACGCGGTCGCCATCGTGGATGAGCGCGATCGGCCCACCCGCTGCGGCTTCTGGCGCAACGTGCCCCACGACAAAGCCGTAGGATGCGCCGGAGAAGCGCCCATCGGTGATCAGCGCGACGTTCTGGACGCCCCGGCCCTTGAGCGCGGCGGTGACCTGCAGCATTTCGCGCATGCCTGGGCCGCCCTTGGGGCCCTCATACCGGATGACGATGACGTCGCCTTCGCTGATCGCGCCGGCTTGCACCGCTTCAAACGCCGCTTGCTCGCCATCGAAGACGCGCGCTGGGCCCTCGAAGCGTTCGATGTCGTGGCCGGCGAGTTTGATCACCGCGCCTTCGGGGGCGATGTCGCCGTAAATCACCGCGAACGAGCCGCGCGGGATCACGGGCGAAGTGAACGTGCGCACGACTTGCTGGCCCGCGGTCTCAATGGCCTCTTCCGCTTCATCGGTCAGCGATCGACCCGAGACGGTTGGCGTGTCTGACGCCTTACCCGCTTCCAGCAGCCGCTTGGCGACTAGGCGCGTGCCGCCGGCGGCGAAGAGATCATGCGCCAAGAAGCGTCCGCCGGGCTTTAGATCGCAAATGACGGGAGCCGCTTCGCAAGCGTCGTTGCAGTCTTCGATGCCAAACGACAGGCCAGCTTCTGCAGCGATGGCAGTCAGGTGCAGTACGGCGTTGGTTGAGCCGCCACTCGCGGAGACAGCAAGGGCCGCGTTGTAAAGCGAACGGTGCGTGATGAAGCGCCGCGCCGTGTGGCCTTGGCGGACGAGGTCCACGACCAGATTGCCGCATCGCTCCGCTTCGGCAGCTTTGCCCGGATGCACGGCCGGTACATCGTTTGCGCCCATCGGGGAGAGCCCCATCATGCTGAGCGCCATCGCCATCGTATTGGCGGTGAACTGCCCGCCGCATGCGCCGGCGCCGGGGCACGCCGCGCTCTCGACGGCTTTCAGCCCGTCATCGTCGAGCGCACCGGCGCCGTGCGCGCCGATGGCCTCGAAAACGTCCTGGATGGAAATGTCTTTGTCCGCATGGCGTCCCGCCATGATCGTGCCGCCGTAGAGCACAAGCCCGGGCACATCCATGCGCGCCAGCGCCATGGCCGCGGCTGGAATGGTCTTGTCGCAACCGACAATGCAGACGACGCCATCGAGCTGATGGCCCTGGACTGCGAGTTCAATGGAATCGGCGATCACCTCGCGTGAGATCAGCGACGCCTTCATGCCGGGCGTGCCCATCGAGATGCCGTCGGTGACGACGATGGTGTTGAAATCGATCGGCACGCCGCCGGCTTCGCGCACGCCGCGCCGCACTGGTTCAGCCAAATCGCCCAGGTGCATGTTGCACGGCGTGACCGAAGACCATGTGTTCACCACAGCGATCAGCGGGCGCGAGAAGTCGTCGTCGCCCAGCCCGGCGGCGCGCAAATACGAGCGCGCAGCAGCGCGGTTTGCGCCTCTGGTAACGACCGCGCTTCGGAGCGGCCTTTCGCTGTTCTGGATGGGATTCTTGCTCATCTCGGGTCCGGTAGGCGGACCGCCAAGCAACAAAAAACCCCGCTGCCTTTCGGGAGCGGGGTGATGCTGGCGATCCTGTTTGTAAAGGTCAGGTCACATGCAGCCACGCCACTCCGCGCGTAAGAATAAGCGCGAGTACGCTAAGAAGAAGACCTACGACCGGTACGAGCGCGCGCGTGTCCGCAGCGATCGCAATCGCCGTCGAACGAGAAGAGGTGCGCGTACGCATAGACACAGAATTGGCTCCCACTGAGAGGAAAACCCAGTTTAGAAATTTGTGCAATGCACAAAATGCGCATTTGCTGAAGAGAATTGGAGGCGCCGCTTTAAGTGGCGCCTCCTCGGGTAGGGCCCATCGCGCTTGCGCTTGACTAAGCGCCTAGCCGAGCCAGTTGAGGTGAGGGACGCTCGTGGCGTTTCATGGAGACACGCATGTTGCTGCCGCACGGAACTGTCGTCGCTGTCGTTGACGGCGAAAACCTGGAGCTCTTCCGCAACACCGGGAATGAAGCCGAGCCGGAATTGTCGCCGATGGAGTCGCCGACGATTGAGGGGCACAATAAGGGCGCGGGCGCGCGCCACCATTCAAGCTCGGCAAATCCGACCGGCCACCAGCTCGAAGAAGATTCTCACGCCGCCGCCGTAGCGGACTGGCTCAAGCAGCAGGTCGTGGGAAATAAGATCGAACATCTTGTCGTCATCGCTCCGCCCCGAACGCTTGGCGAGCTGCGGCAGCGATATGACAAATCGCTCGAAGCGGTGCTCCTAGGTGAGGTGCACAAGGAATTGGTGGGCCGAAGCGCTCAGGACATTCTGGCCGCGCTCCAGTCAGAGTAATTTCGTGGACGTGTCTTCTGCCATCGCCCTGGCGGTGTTCTTCGTCGCGAGCTTTGCGGCCGCCTCAACAGGCGCCGTCTTTCGCCCGGGCGTTTGGTACGCGAATTTGCGCAAGCCTAAATGGACGCCGCCCAATTGGGGCTTTCCGCTTGTTTGGTCCGTGTTGTTTTGCGCGATGGCGGTTTCAGCCTGGATGGTTTGGGAGGCCGCTGGCGTTTCGGCTTGGCCCGCTCTGGCGCTGTTCGCGGCGCATTTGATCGTGAACGCGATATGGTCGTTTCTGTTCTTCGGACTGAAACGCCTCGACCTTGCAATGGTGGATGTCGTTTGCCTCTGGCTGATGATCGCCGCTCTCATTGCAGTCTTTGCCGGCATAAGCTCTTTCGCGGCGCTTCTTCTCGCACCGTATCTTGCCTGGGTAAGCGTGGCCGCGGCGCTGAATTTCCGTCTCCTTCAGATTAACGGTGCGCGCGGCTGAGAGGGGGGAAGCCTGGTCTGGGGCGGTGCGCTACCTCGATGCGACCTCTTGGCCGTATCATTCATATTGACCCGACGCGGATCGTGCCCCTTATTGGGCGCTGTACAAGGACGCCGCTCAGACCATGCGTACTGCCGCTGATCTCATGCTTACCGCGAGCCCCGCCCGGGGTGCGCTGGCGCATGCGTTCTGCGTCCCTCATCATCACGCTCACGCCGCGCATCACGCGCCGCGACATTGACGCTCTGATCCGCCGTTAAACGGAAAGAGCGAAAGCGCTGAGCGCTTTTCGCTCCAGAGCCTTTTCAATTCGCCCGATGCGCACCTTTGCGCCGCGTGAGTACGTCATGACCCCCAAGCGTTTGCACATCGCCATCCAAAAGAGCGGCCGCCTGGCCGAGCGCAGCCTCGATCTCATCGGGTCTGCTGGCTATCGCCTGACCAAGAGCGCCAGTGACCTGGCCTACAGCGCCGAAAACGCGCCGATCGACCTTTGGTGTTTGCGAGACGACGACATCCCGACATTTGTGGCGGATGGTGTCGCTGATCTCGGGATCGTCGGCCGCAATGTGCTGGCGGAGCGCGCAGCTGGCGGCGGCAACGGCCTGCACGAAGTGATGCCGCTGGGATTTGGCCGCTGCCGCCTCGCCATCGCCACGCCGGCCGGCTTCGATTACCGTGGCCCGCAATCGCTGCGCGGGCTGCGCATTGCGACCACATACCCCAATCTGCTCAAGCGCTTTCTGGCCGAAGCGGGCGTTGACGCCAGCATCGTCACCATGCGCGGTGCGGTTGAAGTGGCGCCGCGCTTGAAGCTGGCCGACGCTATCTGCGACCTCGTCTCAACCGGCGCGACGCTCGAGGCCAATGGCCTCGTTGCGCAGACGACAGTCTTGCAGAGCGAAGCCGTGCTCGTGCGCGCAACACGAAGTGTGGATCCTGAGTTGGAGCGCGTGGCCGATAGCTTGTTGTCGCGCTTCCGCGGCGTCGTCGCCTCGCAGGGCGCAAAATACGTGATGATGAATGCGCCAAGTTCGGCGCTGGCGCGTATCACCGAAATCTTGCCGGGCGCCGGTGCGCCCACGGTGATGACATTGGCGGGGCGCGAGGATTTGGTTGCTGTGCACGCAGTCTGCCAGGAATCGGTGTTTTGGGAGACGCTGGAGGCACTTAAGGAGGCCGGCGCTTCAGCGATCCTCGTTCTTCCCATCGAGAAGATGATGTGAGGGCGCCATGAAACGCTATGCATGGGGTGAGCTCAGCGCGGACGAGCGTCAGCGTGTGCTTGCGCGGCCCGATCAACGCTGTTCGCCGGAGGTGTCAGGCTTTGTGCGCCAGCTGTTCGATGAGGTGGCGCAGGGCGGGGAAGAGGCGCTCGCGCAGTGGGCGGTCAAGCTGGATCGCTGTGCGCCTGCGATACTCGAACTTGACGCCCGAACTGTCGAGCAAGCGCGCGCAAGACTAGCGCCAGAGGACCTCGACGCCATCGCGTTCGCCGTCGATCAAGTGCGCTTCTATCACGAAGCGACGAAGCCGAAGCCGCAGACGATCGAAAGCATGCCCGGCGTCCGCACGCGCGTTGAGTGGCGGCCGATCGAAACATGCGGCCTTTATGTGCCGGCCGGCAGCGCGCCGCTTGTGTCCACGCTCATTATGCTGGCCGAGCCGGCGCGCGTTGCAGGCGTCACCGAACGCGTCGTTACAACGCCGCCCGGTTCGGACGGGCAACCGCACCCGGCTATGATCGTCGCGGCCGCGGCGTGCGGGATCGAGCGCTTGTGGGTGATCGGCGGCGCCCAGGCGATTGCCGCGTTGGCGCTCGGTGTGTTCACGCCGAAGGCGCTCAAGATTTTTGGCCCCGGGAATATCTATGTCGCCGAAGCGAAGCGATATGCGGCCGGCCTGAGTGGTGGCCCCGCCATTGATCTGCCCGCGGGGCCGAGTGAACTCATGGTCATCGCCGATCGCAGCGCAAATGCGCGGTTCGTTGCTGCCGACCTTTTGAGCCAAGCAGAGCACGATGCCGACGCGCAAGTGGTTGTGCTTTCAACATCGGACGAAGTGTTAGCCGAGGTGGAAGCCGAGGTGGAGCGGCAGGTATCAGGACTTCCGCGCGAGGCCATCGCGCGCCGATCTTTAGAACAGGCGCGGGCTATTCGTGTCGGGTCGCTTGAAGAGGCGGCCGCGGTTGCGAACGAATATGCGCCGGAACACTTGTCCCTGCAGGTGTCTGATCCGGAAGCACTGTTGCGCCTGATCAGCAATGCTGGGGCCGTGTTCGTGGGCGCGCTGAGCGCCGAGACGTTTGGCGATTATGTTGTCGGGCCGAGCCACGTTCTGCCTACGGATGCCGCGGCGAAGGCCTATGGCGGCGTTAGCGCCGCATCGTTCATGAAAAGCTTCGCGGTGCAGACGGTGAGTGAGGCTGGTGTGCGCATGATCGCTGGCCCGGCGGCGCGTCTCGCGCGGTTGGAGGGGTTGGAAGCGCACGCGCGTGCCGCCGATGTTCGCGGTGCTGCGATTCAAGCCACACGGTCGGCTGCAGAAATCACTCGTCGGCGGCGCGGCGAGATCAACCGCGCCACTAAGGAGACTCAAATTGCGGTAAGCGTTGACCTCGATCGTGCGGCGCCCGTGCAGATCGCGAGCGGCGTTGGCTTCTTCGATCACATGCTGGAGCAGATTGCACACCATGGCGGCTTTTCGCTGACGCTGTCGTGTGCGGGCGATCTGCACATTGATGCACACCACAGCATCGAAGATTGCGCCATAGCGTTCGGCCAAGCGCTGAACACCGCACTTGGCGCACGCCGCGGCATCGCTCGCTTTGGCTTTGTGCTCCCCATGGATGAAGCCGAGGCGAAGATTTCGATCGATCTTGGTGGACGGCCGTATCTGGTGTTCGAGGGCGAGTTCACTGCAGCTGCGCTCGGCGGCTATCCGACCGAAATGACGGAGCACGTATTTCGGTCTCTGGCGCAAGCGTTGGGCGCGACGATCCACGTATCTGTCTCGGGTGAAAACGATCACCACAAAACCGAGGCGTGTTTCAAAGCGCTGGGGCGTGCATTGCGGCAGGCGGTGCGCGTTGAGGGCGCCGAATTGCCATCGACGAAGGGCGTCATATGAGCGTCGCGGTGATTAGACTTGGCGTTGGCAATACTGCGTCGGTGATGTTCGCGCTAGAGCGGCTCGGCGCGGCCGCGGAGCTTACAGACGATGCAGCACGCATAGCTGAAGCGGAGCGGGTGATTTTGCCAGGCGTTGGCGCTGCCGCCGCCGCGATGCGGCTCCTCGATGATGGGCTGCGCCAAGTGCTGCGCAAATTTCCGCGTCCGTTGCTCGGCATCTGTCTCGGGCAGCAGCTGCTTTATGACTTTAGCCAGGAAGGCGATGTGGCGGGTCTTGGGCTTCTCGCGGGGGACGTCACTGCTCTTGAACCTACGTCGCGTTTGCCGATCCCGCATATGGGTTGGAGCGCATTGCAATTCGAACGCGAGACCGCGCTGTTTGAAGGCGTTGCCTCAGGCGAGTACGCCTATTTCGTTCACTCATACGCTTGCCCAGTCGATGACGCGACCGTCGCGACGGCCGACTATGGTCGGCCGTTTTCTGCGGCCGTAGCGCGCGGCAATGTCTTTGGCTGCCAATTCCACCCAGAGCGATCAGGGGCTGTGGGCGCTCGTGTGCTCAGAAACTTCTTGGCGCTGCCATGCTGATCTTGCCTGCTATCGATTTGCGCGAAGGCGCATGCGTTCGCCTGTTGCAGGGTCGCTTCGACGCCGTGACAAATTACGGCGACCCATTCGCACAGTTGCGGCAGTTCGCTGAAGCGGGCGCCACCTGGGTGCACATCGTGGACCTAGATGGTGCGCGTCTCGGGCGTCCGGCGCAGCATGAGCTAATCGCGCGTCTTGCCCAAGAGACCGGGCTGAAGGTGCAGTCGGGCGGCGGTGTACGCACGCGCGAGGATGTCTACGCGTTGCTTCGTGCTGGCGTGACGCGAGTGGTCGTGGGCTCAGTGGCCGTTCGGCGTCCCGCTGAAGCGCGCGAGTGGATCGCCGCATTCGGCGCCGATCGGATATGCATCGCGCTTGACGTGCGCGCGGCTGAGGCGGGTTGGCGCGTCGCGACGGATGGCTGGGCGGCGGACGGCGGAAAGACATTGGAGGAGGTGCTTGGCGCTTTTCCCCCTGACGAACTCAGCCACGCATTGGTGACAGATATCGCCCGCGACGGCGCCTTAAGCGGCCCCAATTTAGATTTGATGCAAGCGTTCCGCGCACTGCGACCGGATATTGAGCTGCAGGCGTCCGGCGGCGTCTCGACGCTGGCAGACTTGGCCGCGCTTAAAGGCGCCGGCGCCAGCGCCGCGATTATCGGCCGCGCGCTTTACGAGAAGCGTTTCACTCTGGAGGACGCCCTTGCCCTCTAAACGCATCATCGCTTGCCTGGACGTGAAAGGTGGCCGCGTCGTCAAGGGTGTGAGGTTCGAAGGCCACGCCGACATGGGTGATCCTGCGGAACTCGCGCGTCGCTACCGCGATGAAGGCGCCGATGAGATCGTCATTTACGACATCACCGCGTCAGTCGAACGGCGCACGATTGACTACGCCTGGCTTTCACGTGTGGCGCGCGCGCTGGACATTCCGCTCGCCGTGGCGGGAGGCATTCGATCGCGCGAGCAAGCCATCGCCTGCCTCGAGCATGGCGCTGACAAAGTGTCCATCAATTCGCCGGCGCTCGAACGACCGGACCTCATCAGTGAGATCGCGTCGGTGGCAGGTTCGCAATGCGTAGTCGTCGGCGTCGATAGCCGGCTTATCGACGGCGCCTGGCGCACGTTTCAATACACCGGTGCGGCGGAAACCGTTCGGCAGACTCCGCGTCTCATGCTTGATTGGATTGTCGAGGCGCAAGAGCGCGGCGCCGGCGAGATCGTGCTGAACTGCATGGATCAAGACGGCGTGCGCGGGGGCTACGATATCCCGCAACTCAAAGCGGCGCGCGAGCGACTGACTATCCCTCTCGTTGCGTCCGGCGGCGCCGGAGCAGCCTCGCATTTCGCCGACGTGTTCTTGGAGGCTGACGTATCAGCGGCGCTGGCTGCGGGGATCTTCCATGCTGGCTTGGTTTCGGTGGGTGATGTGAAACGCGCTGTGCGCGACGCCGGTTTGGAGGTGCGCCTGTGATTGCGTTTGATGCAGATAAAGTGGACTTCGATAAGGGTGGCGGACTCATATGCGCCGTCGCGCAGGATTGTCTCACTCTGCAAGTTCTGATGGTCGCCTGGATGGATCGTGCCGCTCTCGATGAAACGTTAGCTTCCGGTGAAGCGACGTTCTTTTCGCGCTCACGGCAGACACGTTGGCGTAAGGGCGAAACCTCCGGCAACACTCTGAAGATCGTGGAGGTCACGCTCGATTGTGATGGCGACACGCTGTTGCTATCGGTCGAGCCCGCGGGTCCGGCCTGTCACCTCGGCACGGTGAGCTGTTTTGGCGCTGCGATCGCGCCGGGCCTCGGCCATCTTGGCGAATTGGAGCGTACAATTGCGCAGCGCGCTTTAGCTTCGCCGGAAGAAAGCGGGACGGCCCGGCTGCTCGCGCGCGGTGTGAAGCGGGTTGCTCAGAAAGTGGGTGAGGAGGGGGTCGAGACCGCACTTGCCGGCGTCGCCGGTGACGATGCTGAGCTCTGCAACGAAGCGGCCGACTTGCTCTATCACCTCACCATCCTGCTCAAAGCGCGCGGCTTGAGCCTCAATGACGTGATGACCGTTCTGGCCGCACGCGCGGAGCAAAGGCCATGACTGGCCCCATTCCCAAGCCAGGCATCCTGGACATCGCGGCGTATGTGCCGGGTCGTGCGAAGTTGGCAGGCGTGGAGCGGCCGCTAAAACTGTCAGCAAATGAAAACCCTTTCGGTTGCAGCGAAGCTGCGCGCGCTGCGTTCCTTGCTGCCGCTTCGGAGCTTCATCTCTATCCTGACGCCAACACGTCGCGTCTTCGCGGCGCCATCGCGGAGAAGTTCAAGCTTGAGCCGGAGCGTTTAGTATTCGGAGCGGGATCCGACGAAGTCTTCGCCTTCGCCGCTCAAGCCTATCTCGGCCCCGGCGATAATGCCGTGCAGCCGCAATATGGATTTGCAGCTTGGGCGATCGCCGTCGCGGCGACGGGCGCTCGTATGAAGTCCGCGCCCGAGCCTGACTTTGTGGCTGACGTCGATGAAATTCTCGCAGCCGTTGATGAGAGCACGCGCGTCGTGTTCGTCGCGAACCCAGCAAATCCGACCGGCACTTGGCTTCCGTTCTCCGAGATCGAACGCTTGCATGCAGGTCTGCCTGCGTGTGTTCTGCTCGTTCTGGACGGCGCCTACGCGGAATGCGCGATCGGCATCGAAGGTTTCTCCGACGGTTTGGATTGGTCGCGCGATAAACAGAACGTGCTTGTGACGCGCACCTTTTCGAAGGCTTACGGATTAGCGTCGCTGCGCATTGGCTGGGCGTACGGGTCGTCCTCCGTGGTTTCCGCTCTCGACCGCATTCGTTTGCCCTTCTCTGTGCCGCGTGCCGGCGAAGCCGCGGCTGTGGCAGCGCTTGGCGATGACGCGTTCGTGCGGCGCTCCGTGGCGGCGTTCGATCAAGGCCGACGCGAGCTGGACGCCGCGTTGCGGGACAAGGGGTTGCGCACGCTGCCGTCCGCAACGAATTTTGTCACTGCATGCTTCGACGACGCCAAAGCAGCGGACGCCACGTTCGCGCAGCACAGCATACTTGTTCGCCATCTGGCGAACTATGGCATGCCTGATTGGTTGCGCATCAGCATTGGGACCCCCGACGACATCAAGCGCGTCATTGCGGTTCTGCAGCAGGTTGATCCGGCAAAGGCGCCGTAGCTTCGCGCAAGAAAGCGATCACACGCGGCCAGCTATCTGCACGGGCGGCGGCGTTGCCTTCGACAGTGCCGCCGAACATGTCGAGGCGTTCGTAGAACGGGTTGTCGCGGGTTATCGGCGGGCCAAACACCAGGTGGCCTGCGTCCGCGTACGAGAGCACATGCACTTGCGGGCCGCCGCGCTGCGTAGCGCGTGTTTGTACTTCGCGTGACATCGGGCAAGCCGGCCACATCGTCTCCGCTTCGCCGCATACGAGCATCGTTGCTGCGCGCGCGCGTTCGATTGGGATTGCGGCGCGCTCGGCTGCAGCGCTTTGGTCCGGATCTTGGACGGAGCGATAAACGCTGATCACCCCTTCAGCTTGATTCCACGTTGAGAAGGGCATGGTGGCGATCTCTTGCCCGTCGCTCGTCCAAGAAGAGCTCTCGCTTTGACCACCGCGCTGCCAGTTGATGCCGTTCCACGCGACGCTCGTCGGCATGCCGGCGACGACGGCGCGCAATTCGGGGTGGCGCGTCGCTACCAGCAACACCGCTTCCGCGCCCTTCGAGCCCCCAACGAGCGCCAAGCGTTCGGCATCGACACCAGGCTGTGCGCCGAGCCATTGAAGACCTCGGTCGAAAAGTTCGAGAGGAATGCGCTCAAGCGATTCGGACGTGCTGGGCGCGCCGAAATACGCAAGCTGGAAAACGCTAAAGCCCTCGCGTTGCAGCGCCAGCGCCATGTGCTTCACGCCACGGCCCAGGCCGCCTTCCGAGCCGCCGAGCAACAGAATGCCAGGATGTGGGCCGTCGCCATCAGCGGGATAGTAATTGCCGAAGAGACCTGCCTCCTCCACGCGCACGCCGGTGGGGCCGGGATCGAGCACTTCGACTTCCTGTAGGCCGTAGCCTTCAGGCGCGAGGAGCTTGAACATGGCGGCACCGCCAATAAGCGCCGCAACCGTTGCAGCAAGGATCAACCCGTTCTTCCACCGCATCGTGCGCTCCTTTGACGGTGGCACAATGGCGTGTGCCCTCGCCACTCGGCAGTGCAAGTGGTCAGCGTGCGCGGATGACAAACATCATGCCGGCTAGAGCCAGCCCTTGTCGCGCGCGATGCGACCGGCTTCGATACGGCTGGCCGCGCCGAGCTTGGCGGAAGCTTCGGACAAGTAATTGCGCACTGTGCCTGGGGATAGGTCCAGCACGCGCGCGATATCTTTGTTGGACCGACCCTCATCTGCGAGACGCAATACGTCGCGCTCGCGGTCGGAGAGTGGGTTGGCCGGCGCATCCCAAGCGGCTTCGGCCAATTCCGGTGCTATTGCGCGCCCGCCCGCGGCGACTTTTCGAATGGCGGCGGCCAGCACGTCCGCGGGCGCATCCTTCAACAAATATCCCCGTACGCCGGCATCCATCGCACGGCGCAAATATCCCGCGCGGCCGAACGTCGTGACGATGAAGACCTTGGTGGCCAAGTTCTCTTTGGTGATGGCTTCGGCGACATCGAGACCAGAGAGCTTCGGCATTTCGATATCGGAGAGGAGAATGTCCGGCTTATACGCGCGCACCGCGTCCATGGCCGCCGCGCCATCGCCAACGCGAGCGACGATCTCGATGTCGTTCTCAAGCGAGAGCAGGGCCGCCAATGCGCCCAGCACAAGCGCCTGATCCTCCGCGATCACGACCCGGATCATGCCGACGCTTCCAGCGGCACGCGCGCGATCAGCTGCGTTCCCTCTGCACCGCCAGTGACGCTTAGTCCGCCACCGGCCGCAGCGAGACGTGAGCGCACGCCCCCAATGCCGCCACCTTCGCGTACGGCTTGACCGTCGCCATCATCCGTCACGCTGAGTTCAAGCCCGTTGGCCCCTTCTGTCAGCACGATGCGGCACGTGCGCGCGCCAGAGTGCCGGATCACGTTCGTGATCGCTTCGCGCAGCGCCATTGCAAGCACAGCGCCGGCGCCTTGCTCGATCTCCTCTACATCGCCCTCGACAATGCAGGCGATGCCAGCGGCCGCGAGCGCCGTCTGCGCGCTGGCGATTTCGCGGCCGAGCGTGGCGCCGGTCATGCCAGCGACCGCGGCGCGCACCTCTGCCAAAGCGTCGCGCGCGGCGGCGGCCACTTCACGCATCTCGGCCTCCGCTTTTTCGGCGTCGCGCGGCGCCAGTTTGACGGCGAGGTCCGCCTTTATGGCGATGAGCGTCAGCGTGCGGCCGAGCAAATCGTGCAGGTCGCGGCCGATGCGCTCGCGCTCGGCGGTTGCCGCCATTTGCTTGACTTCATCCTGCGCACTAGCGAGCGCGCGGTTCTTGTCCTGAAGTGCAGAGCGGGAGATGTTGGCAGCGCCAATCATCAGCATGAAGAACACGCCGAGCGCCCAGTAAAATGGATGTTGCTGCAGAGCAAGCCCGGCAGCCAGTGTAGCTAAGGCGAAGGCGCCCAGAAATATGCCTGCGCGGCGTGCGGGGCGGAGTTCGCCGATCATCGCAGCCGCGTAAATGGCGATGACGGTCCAATTGCTGTGCGTGTAAGCGAGAGCAAACGATAGAAGCAGCGTTGCTATTGCGTAGCTGATGAGGCGAACGCCAGTTGCCGGGATCGATGCGAAATAGAGGCCGAGGAATACGACCAGGCCGATAAGCCCGCCGATTAACTGTGGTGTTGTGGGTGCGTTGATAAACCAGGGAATGAAGAAGAGCGGCAGATACGCCAGCCAGATGATCGGGCTGTCGATGCTGAACCACTTGTGCCGCTCATGCTTCGCCATGGTCGTAGAATCCATGCAAACCTTGCTCATGGTCAAGCGGCGTGGCGGCCTTGGCCTGTCCAGGCGAAGATCGCCGCTGCCGACGTGATCAGCGCCAGGGGGCCAGCATGGAGCCAAAGGTTAGCCGCATCACTTTGCCCGACCGCCATCAGCGCTATTTCGCCCAGGTGATAGGACGGCAGCGCCCAGGCGATCGTCTGGATAAACTCAGGCAGCACCGCAACCGGCATCCAGAGACCGCCCATCACCGCCATCGCCAAAAATACGATGTTCGCAATCGCGATTGCGCCTTTCTGGCCCAGTCGATAACCGAAGCCGAGGCCAATCAGGGCGAACGGCAGCACTGCGATCGTGTGGACCGTAGCAAGGGTCGCCCATTGCGTCGGCGCCAAGCGCACGCCAGCGAAGATGGCCAGCCCATAGATCAGCGCGAAGGCAAAGGCGCTGAACACGATCGTCGCCACCAGCTTAGCCGCAATGTGCGCGCCAGCCGGCATCGGCGACAGCCGCTTTAATTCAAGCTGCCCCGTTTCACGCTCGCCGGCGACATTGGCGCCGAAGCCGAACAGGGCCGGGCCCATGACCGCGAATACGCCGAAGGTCGCCAGCGTGCGTGTCGCCATTTCGACATTTCCACTGCCCATGCCGAGCGCGAACAGCGCGTAGAAGGCAGGCGGCAGCACGATAGTGGGTATGATAAATTGCGGCATGCGCGCGGACTTGATCACTTCCGCACCAGCTTCGCGGACATAAACGCCAGGCGCGGCGGCGACGAGAGCGGACATTAGGCGGCCTCCTTCACAGTGTTGGCGATGATGTCGGCGAGCGCGTCTTCAAGCGAAGCGCTGGTGACTTCAAAATCGGTGAACGCCGGATCGGCGCTGAACAGCGCTTCGAGCGTCGCGCGCGCATTCGTAGTCAGAATCGCCGTATCGGCGCCGCGCTGATCCACTTTGGCCGCGCTAGGAAGCATCTTTAGGTGCGCCGGCGAAAGCCCGGTGCGGATGCGGATCGTTGATCCTGCGACCTTAGCTTTGATGGCGGCGGGCGGGCCATCGGCGATAATCTTGCCGTCGGCGATGACGACGATGCGATCTGCGAGGGCTTCGGCTTCGTCCATGTGATGCGTTGCCAGCAGAACACCGACGCCAGCATCTGCCTTTTCACGCACGAGGCGCCACATCGCGCGGCGCGCTTCCGGATCGAAGCCGGTGGTGGGTTCATCGAGGACGAGGAAGTCGGGCGCACCGGCGATGGCGAGCGCGAAGTGCACGCGCCGTTGCTCGCCGCCCGAGAGCTTGTCGCAACGGCGCTTGGCGAGGGCAGTGAGGCCGGCTTGTTCGAGGATGTCTTTCGTTTTGAGGCGGCGTTTGAAGTAGCCTGCGTGTAGCCCAACCGCTTCCGCTACTGTCAGCGCTTCCGGCAAGCCAGCGGCCTGTAACATCACGCCCATGCGCGCGCGCGAGTCAGCGTCGCGTGGGTCGCGGTCGAACAAGGCGACTGCGCCCGCGTCGGCAGCGAGCCGGCCGGTGATCAAGCCGGCGACGGTGGATTTGCCGGCGCCGTTTGGCCCCAGCAGGGCGACGACGGATCCCGCTTCAAGAGCGAAATCGAAGTCCGTCAGAACAGACCGGCCTGAATAGGCCTTCGAGACGCCCTCTAATCTGGCGACGGTCGATGAAGCAGATGGCGACACGGGTACTCTCCTCGGCGATGCCACGCCAAAAGAGCAGATCCCGGTCGCGCGGGTGAGTGTGCGCCGTCAAGGACGCGGCATGACAGATGTCATCCCACGCCTAGCCGCTCCTAAAGCCGACCTTTGCGTGCGTGCCGTCGCAAAATGGCTTTGTGTTTGAGTGGCCGCATCGGCAGAGCCGGGCAGCCTCTTGCCGTGCCACGACCCGCCCCGTGCCTGAAATGATCTCCAGGTTACCGCGCACCATCAGCGGGCCGTCGAGTTGCGGCGTCACTTCGACGGGGCCATCGCGAACGGTGAGCATATCGGTCTTCTCGCCCGTTGGCGGCTCGCCGCTGGCGTTGAAGCCGATCTCCTTATGCGAGCTGTCGCAGAACGGCTTGTTCTTCGAGGCGCCACAACGGCAGAGCGTAGCGCGGTAGCCGATCGGTTTGCCATCGATGGTGAGCGGCCCGCGGAATGCGTACGGACCGGCCTCGCGCACCGAGATGAGATTCACAGGCGGCGCCTGCTCTTCACGCCCGCCGTCTCTTCGCCGGTATTGGATCGCCCCAGACGGGCACTCGCGCGCCACGGCCATCAGTTCTTCGGCGTCCATGTCGTCCGGATGAATCCAGGGTCCCTGGACGTTGGCGAGAAACACCCGCGGCGCGCCGGTGACGCAAAAGCGCGAGTGAATGCAGAGCTTGCCGTTGAACGTTATCTCCACTGTTTCGCCGGCAACCACCTCTGCGCCATCCGCGATCGAAGTCGGCGCCGGCGTGTGCGAGGCAGGGGCAGTGTGCGTCATCACAGTCGGGGGCTGCTCAGCGAAACTTGGAAAGCGCTCTGCCCGTGCAGCAAGCGCCTGGAGAAGCCCCGCGGCGCGTGCGAGCCGCACGTCGCTCTGATCCAACTTGGCCGCGTGCTTGCTGAGTTCATGTATGCGTTCAACGAAGAAGCGGCGCGTACTGGGCGTTTGGGGCAAGGGCGCTGCATCGCGCAATGCTGTGAACGACATACCGGCATTGCAGTGCGGGTTTGACGGGCCAGCAGGCCGGCGCGCGGCGCTCTCCGCCAACAACGTCATAGCTTTCATCAAGTCGATGCTAAGATCGACCACAAAGCTCTTTTCTGTACTGGGCCCGTGCACGGCGTAGGAATACGCCAGCAAGCGCAGCATTGTCTGATAGGTGGCGTTGGCGACGTCGACGACCGCAGACGATTGCTCATCCTCCAGCCAAACACGCCCTTCAATGTTTGGCGGCCGGCGTAGCACCGGGTTAACCGCCGCTGGGTAGGCCGGAACGAAGTGAGGGTTCTTGGCCAGCAGCGCCTCATACTCGTCGCGAATGGCGCGGAAGCGGCAATAGTGTGAGTTGGCGTTTTCCTCCGTTGCGCCTTCGCCTTCGGTGATGATCGAAGCGCAGGCGGCGATCGCGGTTTTTGAACAGAGCACGGTCTTTGCGCCCTTGAGCGCGACTTCGGTCGATGAAAGCTGCAAGCCCGGGTCGCCGCAAAAAAGATCGGCTTCGCCCAGCCGCTTGGCCATGAAGTCGAGGGCGAATTCCATGGTCTGGTAGAATTCGCCCACGGTTTCGTAGTCGATCGCCATCGGCGTCACCCGCGGCGTCACGGCGCCACGTTTGAAGGAGAGCTGTTCGTATCCATCGCCGTCTGGCTCGTCAGAGCCGATGGGTCGCTCAAGATGGATGAAGTGCTGCAACACGTCTTTGTTGAAAGGCGCCAGCTTCACCACCACGCCGGCTGGCAGGTAGCCCGGATCGAGGGGGAAGTTGCCGCGCCCGAAGCGGGGGGTGCCGCCAATCGCCGCCGTGATGTTCCACACAGCAACCAAGTGGCCCATCTCATCGATCGCCACATCGATGATGGCGCGCCGCCAGCGGGTCACCGCCTCAGCTTCTTCGGGGCTTAGGCCCTCGCTCGCACCGTCCTTCATCGAGAAGGCAGCGTAGAGATAGGTGCACATCAGATTGTGCTCCAGCTCTGCGGCTTCATAGAGCGCATGGATGAGCTGTTCTCGTGTCGGCGTGAGGATCGGCTCTGGCGTCATTGTCCTGTCTCCGTCTCCGTCACGCTGGACATCGTCGCGACGCTTGCACCCGCCGCAATCATATTATGGTATAGGCAGCGCCTCGATTTGAAGAGGCGTAGGTATTCGATAATGGCGCCCGTCGTTCACATAATTGATGATGACGCCTCTTTGCGCGGCGCTCTCGACAGCCTCTTTCGCTCGACTGGGCTGCAGACACGCCAATATGAATCTGTCGCGGCGTTCATGGAAGCGCCGCCTTCCACGGCTGCGCCGGGATGCCTCGTTCTCGATGTTCGGATGCCGGGCATGAGCGGCTTGGATTTCCAGCAGCGCCTAGAGGAACTAGGCGTCCGCTTGCCGGCTGTGCTGATGACTGGTCACGGCGACATTCCAATGACAGTCCGCGCCATGAAGGCTGGCGCAGTGGACTTTCTCGCCAAGCCCTTCCGTGACCAGGAGATGTTGGACGCCGTCGCGGCGGCGCTCGCGAGGGACGAGGCGCGGCGTGCCGAGAGCGGCCGCATTGATGCGCTGCGCACCGCGTTCGCCACCCTGTCCCCGCGCGAGCGACAAGTGATGGCGCTCGTGGCTTCCGGCAAAATGAACAAGCAAGTGGCAGGCGATCTCAATCTCAGCGAGATCACGGTGAAGATCCACCGCGGCGCCGCCATGCGGAAGATGGGCGCCAAAACGCTTGCCGATCTCGTGAGGATGGCGGAGGCGCTTGAACTCACCGCGGAGCCCACCGCGCCGCCAAAATAGGCGCTGCATTTTCATACATGCGTATGATTTCATCAGCGCCCGCCAAGGCCGATAGAGCCTGTGTGGCTGAAGACACCCTGATTTCCATCATCGACGATGATGATTCCCTGCGCACCGCCTTGGTCGGCCTCGTGCGCTCGCTCGGCTATCGCGCTCATGGGTTCGCTAACGCCGAGGACTTCATCGCAGCCGATCACGCAGATCGGAGCGCCGCGATCGTTACCGATATCCAGATGCCCGGACTTTCAGGCATCGAGCTTAAGCTGCAACTGACCGCGCAGGGATGCGTGACGCCGGTGATCATGATCACCGCGCGGGGCGAAGAAGGGCTGAAGGAGCGCGCCTTCGCCAGTGGGGCGCTCTGCGTTCTCAAAAAGCCGTTTCCCGCCGAGGCCTTGATCGACTGCTTGGAGCGCGCGCTAGCGAAAGAGCCGACGCTGCGTTAGGGGAGACGCATGGCAAGCAGCGATCCTAAGAGCCAAACCGCCGAGGAGGCGTTGCGCGAGAGCGAGTATCGCTACCGCAATCTCTTCCAGGCGATGGCGGCTTCTTTCTGGGAGCTGGATTTTACACCTGTCGGCGGCATGCTTCGCGATCTGCGCAAGCAAGGCGTGGCCGACTTCGCTGCCTATTTCGCCGACCATCCGGATTTCGTGCGCGAGATGATGCGCGTGACGCGCGTCGTCGATGTGAACGATCAGACGGTGGCGCTGTTCGGGCGCGGCGATAAGGCTGAGCTGTTGCGGCCGTTGGATATTTATTGGCCGGAAGAGAGCAATGCCGTTTACGCGGCCAGCGTCATCGCGGCGGTGACCGGGAAGCCAAGTTACGCATCTGAAACTCGGCTTCGAAAACTCAATGGTGAAGTGTTTGACGCGCTGTTCACCGCATGCTTTGCGCCCGAGGCCGTGGGCGCGGGCAAGCTCTTGATTGGCGTGATCGATATTTCCGAACGCGTTCAGGCGCACGCGATGTTGCGCCAGGTGCAGGCGGAATTCGCGCACGCGGCGCGTGTTTCCATGCTCGGAGAGCTGACCGCCTCGATCGCGCACGAGGTCAACCAACCGCTTGCCGCTATCGCCACGACGCGTCCGCCGGCTTGCGCTGGCTGGATCGTCCTGAGCCCGATATCGCTGAGGTGCGCGCTCTTACCAAGCGCATCATCGCTGACGCGGAGCGTGCAGCGAACATTATCTCACGCGTTCGCGATATGGCTGGCCACCGCACCCCTGAAGCTGCGGCGTTGTCTCTCAACAGCGTCGTTGAAGAGGGGATGCTGTTCCTGGCGCACGAACTGCAGGGCCAAAGCGTTGCACTAACACTAGCGCTGCAGCGGGGGTTGCCCCGCGTGCTGGCCGATCGCACACAATTGCAGCAAGTCGTCGTCAATCTAGCCGTCGACGCAACTCACTGTGCGCACTCAAGTTGAAGACGGCGTCGTGCGGCTTGATTTCGAGGATAGCGGACCCGGCATCGATCCCGAGCAGCAGGTGCGTTTGTTCGAAAGCTTCTTCACGACGAAAAGCAATGGCATGGGCATGGGTTTGCCGATTTGCCGATCCATCGTGGAGACATACGGCGGCGCCATTTCGGTGCGCAACCGTGAGCAAGGCGGCGCCTGCTTTACGGTCATTTTGCCGGCCACCGCCTGAGCGTGCCTATACGCCTGTATTAGGGCGTTAGCCCTATGTAGAATGGTTATCAGCTGGGGTCGGGCGCATCCTCTCTTCATCGAATGGGATGGAGGTTCCGATGACTAAGACAATCGTTCTCGTGCACGGCGCGTGGCTGAGCTCGAAAGCCTGGGAAAACTGGAAGTCGCGATTCGAGGCGCGGGGCTACACGGTGCTGACGCCGGATTGGCCAGGCGATGAAGGCGACCCCGTCGATCTCAAGGCCAACCCGCGCAAAGAGCTCACCAAATACGGCCCGAAGGAAATCGTCGCGCACTATGAGCGCATCATCCGCGCGCTTCCGGAAAGCCCGATCATCATCGGCCACAGCGCTGGCGGCGTCTTCACGCAGCATCTGCTCGATCGCGGCCTTGGCGTCGCTGGTGTCGCCATCGATCCTGCGCCGACCCCCGGTGTGGGCCTGCCGCTTGATGCTGTGATCTCGGCGTTGCCAGTTCTGAGCGACCCTTTCAGTGGAGGTAAGGTCATCTCGATGACGAAGAAGTTCTTCGCCACGCGATTTGCCAACGGCTTGCCACGCGATCAAGTCGATGCGCACTTCGCGCGCTATGTCGCGCCAACCGCCGGCAAAGTGTACTGGGACGGCGTCCTCGCTGGCGGCGCTGGCGCGATCAAGTGGAACAGCAAGACGCGCGCGCCACTGTTACTGATCGGCGGCGGAATTGATCTGATCGCGCCGGCTAGCATGACCAAGGCGATCTTCAACAAGCAGAAGCGCGCTAAGTCGCTCACCGAGCTCAAAATCTACGAAGACCGTTCGCACTATCTGTGCGCTGAGCCAGGCTGGGAAGAGGTCGCCGACTTCGCACTCGCCTGGGCGGAGCGCAACCAACGCGGCGGCGTGGCTTCCCTCGGCGCGCGCGCCGCCTAATTTTCCGATAAAGACAGGAGGCGATGATGCCCTACGTTACAGCCAAAGACGGCGCACAAATTTTCTACAAGGATTGGGGCCCGAAGTCTGCGCAACCAATCCTCTTCTCCCACGGCTGGCCGCTTTCCAGCGACGACTGGGACAAGCAAATGGTCTTCTTCGGTGAGCAGGGCTATCGCGTCATCGCCCACGACCGCCGCAGCCACGGCCGCTCGTCGCAGACGTGGGACGGCAACAATATGGATCAATATGCCGAAGATCTCTCGGTGCTGGTCGATACGCTTGATCTAAAAAATCTCGTTATGGTCGGCCATTCCACCGGCGGCGGTGAAGTCACGCATTATCTCGGCCGCTATGGCGCGTCACGCGCGTCGAAGGCCGTGCTGCTCGGTGCCGTGCCGCCTCTCATGTTGAAAACGCCAGCCAACCCGGAAGGCACGCCCATCGAAGCGTTCGATGGCATCCGCACCGGCACGCGTAATGATCGGTCGCAATTCTATTAAGATCTGACCATGCCGTTTTATGGCTACAATCGGCCAGGCGCGAAGATAAGCGAAGGTCAGCGCGAGAGTTTTCGGCTGCAGGGCCTTATGGGCGGCATCAAAGGCCAGCTCGATTGCATCCACGAATTCTCGGAGGTCGATTACACCGAGGATTTGAAGAGGATCGATATCCCGGTGCTCGTCGCCCATGGCGACGATGACCAAATCGTCCCCATCAAAGCGGCGGCGCTCAAAAGCGTGAAGCTGCTGAAGCAGGGCGTTCTCAAAGTGTACGCCGGCGGCGCTCACGGCTTTGCCGCCACCAATACGGACGAGTTCAACGCCGATGTCTTGAACTTCATCCAAGGCCGCAAGGTGGAAGGCGCCGATTAAGTCATCCGCCAGTCTCGGACGGAACGTACGCGGCAAGCGTGCGTTGCGTCTGAGAGGCGAATGATGCGGTATATCGACAGCAGTCTGGCAAGTGGCGAAACCATCCTGATGCGGGGCAGGTGGCCAGGTGTCTTCTGGTTTGGCGCGTGGGCTGCTCTGATCTTTCTCGGCGTCATCATCGTCGGCATCTTCATCTTCGTGCGCTCGCTCATCATCATGACCAGCACCGACTTTGCGGTAACCGATCGGCGCATCATCTTGAAGCGCGGCTGGCTCAACCGTCATACGCAAGAGCTGGCCGTTGAGAGCGTTGAAGGCGTCTCACTTGATCAATCCTTGATCGCGCGCATGTTCGGCTATGGCCGCATCGTCGTGACGGGCACTGGAGACGCGGTGATCGTGTTTCCCCCAATGGCGAACCCAGTTCAATTCCGCCGCGCAATTGAAACCGCTCGCGCGCAAGCGAACGAGATCCACCTTGGCCGCGAGGATCGTGCTGCGCTGGAAGGCGCCGCCGTTGAGCCTGCGACGCCAGTACCGGCCAACGAGGTGGAGCCTGAAGAGATGCCTCGCGCACCGCCGAAACGCCGCCGAAGCTTTATCGGTCTGCGCGCGCGCTAAGCGTGTCGCTATGACCACGGCGTGCTATTAGCCGGCATGCGCATTGCCACTTACAACGTCAACGGCATTAACGGGCGGCTACCTGTGTTGCTGAAATGGCTTGAACTCCGCAAGCCGGACATTGTTTGCCTGCAAGAACTTAAGTCCCCGGACGAACGCTTCCCCGAAGCCGCAATCCAGGCAGCCGGCTATCAAGCGATTTGGCACGGGCAGAAAAGCTGGAACGGCGTTGCGATCCTTGCGCGCGCTGCGCTCCCAACGGAAACGCGGCGCGGGCTCCCCGGCGATTCTGACGATCTGCAAAGCCGCTATCTCGAAGCCGAGATTGGCGGCCTCACCATCGGCTGTCTCTACGCGCCGAACGGCAATCCGTGGCCCGGCCCGAAGTTCGAATACAAGCTCGCTTGGTACAAACGCTTCAGCGCGCACGCCAAGAAGCTGCTCGCCGCCGGCAGGCCCACAATCCTCGCCGGCGACTACAACGTCATGCCGACAGAACTCGACGTCTACAAACCCGAGCGCTGGGTCGATGACGCGCTCTTTCGCATCGAAGTGCGAGAAGCATACGCCAAGCTTTTGAAGCAAGGCTGGACAGATGCGATCCGCACGCGTCATCCCAATGCGCGAATCTATACGTTCTGGGACTATTTCCGAAACGCCTACGCCCGGAACGCTGGGCTACGCATCGATCATCTGCTCCTAAGCCCCGACGTCGCTCCGCTCCTCAAAGCGGCCGGCGTCGATGGCGAGGTTCGCGGTTGGGAAAAAACCAGCGACCACGCGCCGACATGGATTGAGCTTGCACCTGCCAAGAAGGCCACTTCTAAAAAGAGAGCGACGCCGGTCAAGCCCGCGGCCAAAAAGCTCGCCAAGCGCTAACGCCACGGCGCCGCTCGACGCGTCTCGCGTTCGGCGTCTACAAGCGGGGCCGGAGAACACGCATGGCGCAGTGGCGGAATTGGTCGGGCAGTGTGACGGCGCGGCCGGCGCGTTTGGCGACGCCGGGCACCGAAGCCGAACTCGCAGAGATCATCCGCGCTGCGAGAAAAGTCCGTGTTGTCGGCGCGGGCCATTCTTTCATGCCGTTGTGCGAAACTGACGGCGCGCTCGTTTCGCTTTCCGATCTTGAAGGCGCGATTGAGATCAGCGCTGATCGAGCCCGCGTGTGGGCGCCCGCCGGCTGGAGTCTGGCCAAACTCACGGCCGCGCTCTGGGAAGATGGGCTCTCGCTCATCAACCAGGGTGATGTGAACCCACAATCGCTCGCCGGCGCGATCGGCACCGGAACGCACGGCACTGGCGCTACGCTCGGCTCTCTTTCCACAACGGCGCGCTCCTTTCGCCTCATGCAAGCCGATGGCAGCATCATCAGCTGCAGCGCTGCGGAGAACAACGATCTCTTCCAAGCCGCGCGCCTATCGCTCGGCCTCGTCGGCGTCGCCACCCGGATCGAGATCGATGTCTTGCCGGCTTACCATCTCGAGGAACGAGTGGAATCGCACCCGTTCGAGTATGTCGCCGAGAACTGGGACAATCTCGTCGCCAACAATCGTCACGTCGAATTCTTTGTCTTCCCGTATGGCGACCAGGCGATCCTGAAAACGTTGAATCCGGCGCCAAACGAAGGGCCGCTCAAACACCTCAACGATATGGACGATCGCGCGTTTAAGCTGATCTGCGATCTCTGCGCGACATTTCCAGTCCTCACGCGCCGCCTGCAGCCGCTCATCGTCGAGCCCGGCATTCGCCAACGCCGCGTCGGCCCCGCGTTTCAAATCTTCCCATCCAAGCGCAGCGTGCGCTTCGAGGAGATGGAATATGAGGTCCCGGCCGCCAATGGCTGGGCCGCACTGCGTGAAGCCATCGCTTACATTCGCAGACGCAAATTGCCGATCACCTTCCCATTCGAGTTTCGCGCCATCGCGGCGGACGATATTTGGCTGAGCCCGTTTCATGCGGGCCCGTGCGTCTCGATCTCGGCGCATCAATATTTCAAGATGCCATGGCGCGATTTCTTCGTCGGTATCGAGCCCATCTTCCGCGCCCACGGTGGGCGCCCGCACTGGGCCAAGCGTCACACATTGACCAAAGCCGATGTCGATGCGCTTTATCCTAATGCTGCGCGCTTCCGCGCGGTTCGCGCGGCGCACGATCCGCAGGTCAAGTTCGCCAACGCCCACCTCACACCGCTTTTCGTGGAAACCTGATGTCTGATATCGAGCTCCATCGTCCGCTCATCAATCAGCAAGGCTCCCGCGCCGCGCTCAACACGCCGGCCCTGGTGCTCGATCGCGATGCGCTCGAACGCAACATCGCAGCCATGGCGGCGTTCGCGCGTGCTAACAATATAGGGCTCCGCCCGCACGCGAAAACGCACAAGAGCGTACACGTTGCGCGCCTGCAGATGGCGGCCGGCGCGCGCGGCGTCTGCTGCGCCAAGCTCGGCGAAGCGGAAGCGCTGGCGGGGCAGGGTATCAACGCCATTCTGATCACCTCGCCCGTGGTGACGCCGCAAGCCATCGCACGCCTGATGGCTCTGCACGAACGCATCGGCGAACTTATGGTGGTCGCCGATCATCCAAGTAACGTCGATGCGCTTGCAGCCGCCACGCGGGACGCCTCCCGCCCTTTGCCGATCATCGTGGACATCGATCCCGGCATCCGTCGTACCGGTGTTGCCTCGCCGGAAGCTGCGCTCGATCTTGCGCAGCGCATTTCTGCGGCGCCATCGTTGCGGTTCGCAGGCGTGCAATTCTATTGCGGCGCGCAGCAGCACATCGAATCGTTTGCCGATCGCCGCGCCGCCATCGAAGATCGCACGGCCTATCTGCGTTCTGTCATCGATCTGCTCGCCGCCAACGGCCTCGTGCCGGAAATCATCACCGGCGGCGGCACCGGCACGCATCGGATCGACGCTGGCCTCGGCGTGATCAACGAGCTGCAAGTCGGCTCCTACGTGTTTATGGACAAACAATATCTCGACTGCGATTTGAGCGGCGAGGCGATTCCGCCGTTCGAAACCGCGCTCTACATCGATGCGCACGTCATCAGCGCCAACGCGCCAAGCATGGCGACGATCGACGCCGGCTTCAAAGCCCTCTCCACCGATGGCGGCAACCCCGCCATCGCCGCAGGCGCCCCGGCCACGTCCGCGTTTTTCTTCATGGGCGATGAGCACGCGGCGCTCATCGCGCCCGGCCACGAATTCAAGCTCGGCGATAGCGTGACGCTCACCGCCCCGCATTGCGACCCCACCGTGAACCTCTACGACGCCTATCACGTCGTCCGCGGCGATACCTTGATCGATATTTGGCCGGTCACAGCCCGCGGCCGCTCGCGCTGAGCTTCCGCCGTGCTAGGATCGCGACATGGCCCGCACGCAAGCAGCCGATTATGACGAACGGAAAGAGGCGATCGTGAACACGGCCGCCACGTTGTTCGCGCGTGAAGGCTACAACGGCGCCTCGGTCGCCGATCTTGCCAAGCGCGGCAAGTTCTCCAAATCGCTGATCTACCATTACTATCAATCGAAGGACGACATCCTCTTCGACGTGATGATCAGCCACGTGCGCGCGCTGGAAGAGGCCGCCACGGAAGCCACCGCCGGCGTCGAACCGCCAGCGCGCAAGCTGCGCGAACTCGCGCACCGCTTCATGGCGCTCTATGTCGGCGCCGCAGATCGACACAAAGTGCTCCTGAATGATCTCGACCATCTGCCGAAAGCCCGCCGCACCGAGATCGTCGCTGTGCAGCGTAGGTTGATCGAGATCGTGCAGAAGCTGCTTGTGGAAATCGAACCGTCGCTGAAACGCAAAAGCGGCGCTGCGTTCTCCGCCGCCATGCTCTTCTTCGGTCAAATCAATTGGACGCACACATGGTTCGATCCACGCGGTCCTGTGAGCGCGGGCGCGCTAGCTGAGATGGCGGTCGACGTAACACTCGGCGGCATCCGCAAAGCGGCGGAGTGAACGGCCCTAACCGGGCTTCACCCACTCCATCACCAAAAACCACGGCGCGCGGCGATAGCGTTCCGCCTTTTCCGGAGGTGCGCCAGCGATCGGAGCGGGCTCTTCAAAGTGCGTGAGCTTCATGCCTTCGCGCAACAGCGCCTGCATGTACGCTTGCAGCGGGCGATGGTGATTGACGATGCGGATGCCGCGCCATTCGGTCCAGAAGGCGCGCTCGTCCAAATAATGATCGACGGGATAGTACAACAGCTTACCTAGCGCCCCGCGCACCCATCCGGTCTCGGCGCCGGCTGTATTGAAGCCGTTGAGGTTGGCGATCAGCAACGCGCCGCCTGGCTTAAGCACGCGCACCATCTCAGCGATGCCTGACGCATAGTCTGGAATGTCGATAAGCGCGAGGTAGCTGACAACCAAGTCGAAAGACCCGTTCTCGAACGGCAAACTCTCCGCTGCGGCTTCCAGGTACACACCGCCATTCACATCGGCCGCGCACGCATGCGCGACGAGCGCCGCCGTTGGATCGACGCCCGTTGTCGCAATGCCCTTGGCGTTCAGCATCCGGCAGAAGCGGCCTTCGCCGCAGCCGACATCGAGCGCGCTCTTTGCGCCCCGGCGACCAAAATCGCCGTGCTCGCCCATGTCCGCAATCCATGCGGATGCGGACGTATCCCAACCATTGTTGCTCATAACTTAGACGTCGTACGTCAACGCCACGCCTTCTGTCACCGGCATTGCTTGGCAGGTCAGCACGAAACCGTCGGCGAGCTCCTGCTCTGAGAGCCCGTAGTTCACCTTCATCTGCACTTCGCCCGCCGTCACTTTAGCGCGGCAGGTCGCGCAGACACCGCCCTTACAGGCGAACGGCGCGGGCAAGCCTGCCGCGCGCACATTGTCCAAAATCGAGTGCTTATCGGGATCGAATGCGACCTGAACGCGCCGGCCATTAAGCGTGACGTTCATCTTGAGGCCCGCCGCTTTCTCTTCCAGTTCGCGCGCCGCGGCGGCTTGCGCCGCCGACATCGGCCCTGTCGTGAAACGCTCGATCAGAATGCGCGGCTTTTCCACCTTGCGCGCGAGCAGGGCTTCCTCGATCGCGTCCATCATCGGCCCCGGCCCGCAAATGAAGAACGCGTTGACATTATCCACGCGCACCAGCGAGGAGAGGATTTCATCGGCCTTTGTGCGATCGAGCCGGCCATTGAACAGCGCGATCTCTTCTTCTTCCTCTTCGAGGAAGTGATAGACGCTCAGTCGATCAAGGTAGCGGTCCTTCAGTCCCGCGATCTCCTCGAGGAACATGACGCCCATCGAATTGCGGTTGCCGTAGAATAGCGTGAAGCGCGAATTCGGCTCGATCGCCAAGGCCGTTTTGATCAGCGACAGGATCGGCGTGATGCCCGAGCCGCCCGCGAACGCCACGTACTCGTTGCGCGCGCCCGCATCGAAGCTCCAGCAAAACGAGCCATGCGGCGCCATTACTTCGATTTCATCGCCCGCTTTCAGCGCTGTATTGACCCAGCTCGAAAACACCCCGCCCGCAATCTGCTTCACGCCAATCTTCAGCATGCCTTCGCTGGGGCTGACGCACAGCGAATAATTGCGCCGCACCTCTTCGCCGCCAATTTCACGGCGAAAGGTGAGGTGCTGCCCAGCCCGAAACGCGAACGCCTCGCGCAGGTGCTCCGGCAGCTCAAGTCGCACCGACACCGCATCCGGCGTCTCGCGCTTCACTTCGGCAACGCGCAGTTTGTGAAAGTCTATGCTCATCAGTGGCACTTGAATCTATCGAACGGTTCCGCGCATGACTTGCAGCGCCACAGGGCTTTGCATGGCGTCGAGCCAAACCGCGAAATCTCTTCCGTGTTAGATGATCCACAGCGTGGGCATTCCGCCGCTTGCGCATTCTTCAACGCCGAAGCGCCGGCGCCCTTCGGCGGCGGCGCGATGCCGTAAGCGCGCAGCTTCTCGCGGCCCTCGTCGCTGATCCAATCGGTGGACCACGGCGGCGCGAGCGTCGTTTCGATCGCAACATGCGCGAAGCCGCTATCATCGAGCGCAACCCGGATCATCTGCTCGATCGCCAAAGTCGCCGGGCAGCCGGTGTAGGTTGGCGTGATCGTCACCGCGTCTTCGGCGATTTCGCGCACGATGCCGAGATCGACCACGGACACCGCAGGAATCTCCGGATCCGGCACGTTCGCCAGAATTGCTCGGATGCGCTCGACGCTGCTGATCGCCGCCACCGCGATCACCACGTCGCGCCCGGATAAGCGCGTTGCAAGAACTGCATCTCGCTCAGCAAATGCCCCAGATGCTCCGAGTGGCGCCCGGTGCGCCCGCCAAGCACAGGCCGCCGCGCTGCGGGGCGTGCGAGCGTGGCGTCCGCCAACGCCAAGTCGATGCGCTGATCCCATGCGCCGCGGAGCGCCGCTTTGTCGGCGCCAACGCCCGCCGCCAACGCTGCTGCATCGACATCATCCATCTCGAACAATTCGTCCGCGAAGCGCCACATCCAATCGAGCCCAGCGATCATGCGCGCGCGGCTCTCCTCGGTGCCGTCACCCAGGCGCACGACCCAGTCGCTCGCCAAAGTCGCGTGGTAGGTCACTTCCTTCACCGCTTTGGCCGCGATCGCCGCAAAGCGCGCATCTTTCGAAGCCGCCAGCGCCGCGAACATCAATTCCTGATAATGCGAGAACAAAAACTGCCGCGCGATCGTCTGCGCAAAATCGCCGTTCTGCTGCTCAACCAGCAAGCAATTGGTGAAATCCATCACGTCGCGATGGAAGGCGAGCTTATCGCCGTCGCGTCCCGCGCCTTCGATCTCTCCGGCTAGATTCAAAAAATGCGTGGCTTGCCCAATCTGATCGAGCGCGACGTTGGCGAGCGAGAGATCAACCTCAAGCGCCGGCGCGTGCCCGCACCATTCTCCGAGGCGTTGGCCGAGAATGAGCGAATCGTCGCCCAGCCGCAGCGCGTAAGTTGCGAGCGCGTCCATCAGATGTGCGTGATGCCGTCAGGAATTTTGTAAAAAGTCGGGTGGCGATAGACCTTGTCTTCCGCCGGTTCGAACAAGGCCGCTGCATCGCCTGGATCGGAGGAGGTGATCTGTGCCGACGGCAGCACCCACAGACTGACGCCCTCCATCCGCCGCGTATATGTATCGCGCGCATGCTCAACCGCCATCTTGGCGTCAGCCGCGTGTACGCTGCCGACATGGCGGTGCGAAAGCCCGCCTTTGCCACGCACAAACACTTCCCACAGCGGCCATTCTTTAGATGCGTCGCTCATCGCTTACTCCGCCGCCAATTTCGCCGCAGCGCGCTTCTCAGCATGCACCCGCGCCGCATCGCGCACCCAAGCGCCATCTTCCCAGGCCTTCACGCGCGCTTGCATGCGTTCCTTCGCAACCGGACCTTCGCCTTTGACGACCGCGTAAAATTCTTCCCAATCCACGTCGCCGAAGTCGTAAGCGCCGCGTTCTTCGTTCCACTTCAGCTTGTCGTCTGGCACAGTAAGCCCAATCGCTTCCGCTTGCGGCACCGTGATATCGACGAACTTCTGACGCAGATCATCGTTGGTGTCGCGCTTGATACGCCAGCGCATGCTCTGCTCGGTGTTCGGCGACTTATCGTCCGGCGGTCCGAACATCATGAGAGACGGCCACCACCAGCGGTTCAGCGCATCTTGCGCCATGCGCTTTTGCGCGTCCGTGCCGGCCGCAAGATGCATCATGATCTCGTAGCCCTGGCGCTGGTGGAAGCTCTCTTCCTTGCAGATGCGCACCATCGCGCGCGCGTAGGGGCCATACGACGTCCGCTGCAGCGGCACCTGGTTCATGATCGCCGCGCCATCGACGAGCCAGCCGATCGCGCCGATGTCAGCCCAAGTGAGCGTCGGATAGTTGAAGATGGTCGAGTACTTGGCTTTGCCGGAGAGCAGAGCTTCGGTCATTTCATCGCGAGAGGTGCCGAGCGTTTCCGCCGCTGAGTACAGATAGAGCCCGTGCCCGGCCTCATCCTGCACCTTCGCCAGCAGGATCGCCTTGCGGCGCAGGTTCGGCGCGCGCGTGATCCAATTGCCCTCTGGCAGCATGCCGACGATTTCGCTATGCGCATGTTGCGACATCTGCCGCACCAACGTCTTGCGATAAGCTTCCGGCATCCAATCCTTCGGCTCGATGAACTCATCGTTGGCGACGCGCGCCTCGAACGCCGCAACCTTCGCCGGATCTTCCGCCACCGCTTCGGCTTTTTTGCTGCCGCTCATGTCGGTCGTGTACATGGCTCATGCCTCTCGGAACTTGGACCCAAATATAACATTCGCTGACCGATCGGTCAATTAATGCGAGGGCTGCGAAAAGGCCCGCAAATTCAGCTATCCCCGCCGTCGCGCCGACGAATTGACCGACTACGCGTTCTATCATACGCCACCGCCACGCGCGAGGAGGGCACGGCCCATGGATTTCGCAACCATTCAACTCGAAATCGCCGAGGGCGCAGCGAGGCTGACGCTGAACCGCCCCGATCGGCTCAACAGTTTCACCGTCGAGATGCACACCGAAGTGTCGCGTGCGCTCGAAGCCGTGTCGAAGAGCGATGCGCGTGTGCTGGTGCTGACAGGCGCCGGCCGCGGCTTCTGCGCGGGCCAAGATTTGTCGGATCGCGCCGTGGCGCCCGGTGGCGACGGCGTCGATCTCGGTGAGTCGCTCGATAAACGTTACAACCCGCTCGTGCGCCGTCTGGCGACACTCGAAATGCCAGTGATCTGCGCTGTAAATGGCGTCGCCGCCGGCGCCGGCGCCAACATCGCGCTCGCGTGCGACATCGTCATCGCTGCACGCAGCGCCAAGTTCATTCAGAGCTTCGCCAATATTGGCCTCATCCCCGATAGCGGCGGCACTTGGATGTTGCCGCGTCTCGCCGGCCAAGCGCGCGCGATGGGTCTTGCGCTGACAGGCGAGCCGCTCAGCGCTGAGCGCGCCGAAGCCTGGGGCCTGATCTGGAAGTGCGTCGATGACGACAAGCTGGCGGAAGAAGTAAACGTGCTCGCCGCCAAGTTTGCGACGGCCCCGACGAAAGGTCTGGCCGCCACCAAGAAGCTCATCCGCGCCGCTTGGGTGTCGTCATTCGAAGATCATCTGCACATTGAGCGCGCCACGCAAAGCGAACTCGGCCGCACCAGCGATTACAAAGAAGGCGTCGCCGCCTTCATGGAAAAGCGCACGCCGAAGTTTTCGGGAAACTGACGATGAAGCCGATCACCCTGCAAAACTACGCTGAAGGCAAATGGGTCGCCGGTTCGGACGGCATGGCCGAGCTTCGTTCCGCCATCGACGGCGACGTCGTCGCGCTCACCTCATCGCAGGGTCTCGACTTTGCTGCGATGTTGCAGCACGCCCGCGAGCACGGCGGCCCCGCACTGCGCGCGCTCACCTTCCATCAACGCGCGCTTATGTTGAAGGCGCTGGCGGACGCGCTGACGGCTAAGAAGGAAGCGCTCTACGAACTCAGCTACAATACCGGCGCCACCAAAGCCGATAGCTGGATCGATATCGATGGCGGCATCGGCACGTTCGCCGTCTATCAGGGCAAAGGGCGTCGCGAACTTCCGAATGAGCGCATCCTGATCGACGGCAATGTCGAAGCGCTCTCGCGTTATGGCACGTTCCAAGGCCTCCACGTTTACACGTCACTTCAAGGCGTCGCCGTCCACATCAACGCCTTCAACTTCCCCGTCTGGGGCGTGCTGGAAAAGCTGGCGCCGACTTTCCTCGCTGGCGTGCCAGCCATCGTGAAGCCTGCCAGTGCTACGGCCTATCTCACCGAAGCTGCTGTGCGCATCATGCTCGACGCCAACGTGTTGCCCAAAGGCGCGTTGCAGCTGATCGTCGGTTCGACCGGCGATCTCTTCGAGCACCTGACGACGCAGGACGTCGTCTCCTTCACTGGCTCCGCGCAAACTGCGTCCAAGTTGCGAACGCATCCGGTCATCACGCGCGAAAGCGTGCGTTTCGTTGCGGAGCAAGACTCGCTCAACGCCTCCATCCTCGGCCCCGACGCTAAATCGGATTCGCCTGAGTTCGATCTCTTCATCAAAGAGGTCGCCAAGGAAATGACGACGAAGGCGGGCCAAAAGTGCACCGCGATCCGCCGCGCCATGGTCCCGGCCGCTCTGCTCGATGCGGCGCAAGAAGCGCTGATCGCCCAGCTCTCGAAAACCACGATCGGCGATCCCCGCGATGAAACCACCCGCATGGGCGCGCTGGTCAGCGTAAGCCAACGCGACGACGTCCGCGCCAAGGTCAAAAAGATCAGCGCCGATGCAGCAATTGTCTATGGCGACCCCACCGCTTCCCCCATCAATGAGAAGGGCGCCTTCATCTCGCCCGTTCTCCTGCGTTGCGAAAATCCCTGGAGCGCGCAGGCCGTGCACGACGTCGAAGCTTTCGGCCCGGTCTCAACACTGATGCCCTACAAAGACGCCGACGACGCCATCGCGCTTGCCAATCGCGGCAAAGGCTCGCTGGTGATGAGCGCCTTCACCTACGACACCGAGTTCGCGCGCGATCTCGTGCTCGGCGCCGGCTCATTCCACGGACGCATCGCCTTCATCGATCGGGATAGCGCCAAGGAATCCACCGGCCACGGTTCACCTATGCCGCACATGATCCATGGCGGCCCTGGCCGTGCCGGCGGCGGCGAAGAAATGGGCGGCATTCGCGGCGTCACGCAGTACATGCAGCGCACGGCTTTGCAGGGCCATCCGCGCACGCTCGCCGCCATCGTCAAGCGCTACATCGCTGGCATGCCGACAGAAAATGCCGAGCAGCATCCCTTCCGCCGCAAGTTTCACGATCTGCCGATCGGCTACCAGCTCCAAACCAAAGCCCGCGAAATCACGCTCGAGGATATCGAACACTTCGCCCACTTCACTGGCGACACTTTCTACGCGCACATGGACGAGGAAGCGGCGAAAGCGAACCCGCTCTTCGGCGGCCGCGTCGCCCACGGCTATCTCATCTTGGCGTTTGCCGCTGGTCTCTTCGTCGATCCCGATCCAGGCCCGGTGCTGGCGAATTACGGCCTCGACAATTTGCGCTTCGTCAAACCGGTAAAGCCCGGCGACACTGTACAAGTCGCGTTGACGGTGAAGGACAAGACGCTGCGCAAACCAGATCAGGGCGAAGTGCGCTGGGATGTCGTCGTCACCAACCGCGATGGCGATGTCGTCGCGGCCTATGACTTGCTGACCATGAACGCCGCTTAGAACCCGCTCCCCTGGAGGGGGAGGGGGCAGGGGGTGGGGTGAACCACCAAAGTCCGCGCCTAAGCCACGGCCCTCAACGCTTCCACAAAGCGCGGAATATCCGCCTCACGCAATCCCGCTACGTTAATCCGCGCCGCGTCAGTCATGTATATCCCATGCGTCTCGCGTAGAACGTTAATCTGATTGCCGTTCAGCGGCAGCGTCGAGAACATGCCCTTTTGTAACGCGATCAAATGCATCGGCAGCGAGTTGACCCGCTCCGCCGCGAGTTGCGCGCGCGTGCGTTTGATGTGCGCGCGAATGTGATCGAGCTCCTCGCGCCAGCTTGCGCGCAGCGCGGCGTCGCTCAACACTTCGCGCACGATCGCCGCGCCATGATCCGGCGGCATTGAGTAATTGGCGCGCGCGATTGCCGCCAAATTGCTCATCACCGCCGGCCGCGATGTCTCCGCTGTTTTCACGAACAGCGCCCCGACACGCTCGCGATAAATCCCAAACGATTTGGCGCCCGAAACCGCGATCACCGCCTCAGGCACGCGCTCCAGCAACACCCGCGCGCCCGCGACATCCTCATCGATGCCGTCGCCAAAACCCTGATAGGCCAGATCAAGAAACGGAATGAGTCCCCGCGCATTCAGCGCATCCGCCAACGCCTTCCACTGATCGATCGAAAAATCCGCGCCCAGTGGATTATGGCAGCACGCCTGCAGGATCACCGCATCGCCGCGTTCGGCCTGATCGAATGCGCCAATGAGCGCGTCCATATCGATGCGTTGTTCGGCGATATTGAAGAAGGGCGCATCGACCGGCTCCAGTCGCGCCGCGCGCACGATCGAAGGATGGTTCGGCCAGCACGGTTGCGGCAACACGATGCGCTTGGCGCCGCTTTCGCGCAGCAAGTCCGCACCGAGGCGCAGCGCGCCAGTGCCGCCCACTGCCTGGATCGAAACGAAATCCCGCGCCATCTCGCCAAAGGCGAGTTGACCGATCAGCCTCAGAAAATCCACATCGCCCTGTTGGCCGACATACGTTTTGGTCTTCTGCTGCGCCAGCAGCAGTGCTTCAGCATCCTTCACCGCGCGCATCACCGGTGTCGCGCCCGACGCGTCTTTGTAGACTCCCACGCCGAGATCGATCTTGTCCGTCCGTGGGTCCTCGCGGAACATTTTGATGATCTTCAGGAGCGGATCGGGCGCCTTAAGCGGCAGCGTTTCGATCATGTCAGTCTCCTGCAGGCCAAGTTTCGAGAATCTCTACAAAGCGCGTCAGCCAGGCATTGGTTTGGTGCCCGTCGAGCACGCGGTGATCGATGGTGAGCGATACGTACGCCATCGGCTTAATCACCATCGCATCGGCGCCGTCGATGGAGCGCACAACGACGCGCTTCTCCAGCTTGCCGACGCCAAGAATTGCCGATTGCGGCTGGTTGATAATGATCGGCGTCGCCACAAGCGAGCCGGAGACGCCATGATTTGAAATTGTGAACGTGCCGCCTTGAACGTCGGCTGGCTTTAGCGCGTTCTTGCGCGCTCGCTCGGTGACATCGGTCAGCGCCGCCGCGGTTTCTTGTAACGTCAGCGTCTGCGCACGCTTGATCACTGGCACGATCAGGCCCTTATCGCCTAGCGCCACGCCCATGCCGATGTTCGCGTCCTCGAACACTTCGAGAAAATCGTCATGCCAGCGCGCATTGACATTCGGCGACACCTTCATCGCCTCCGCCGCCGCGCGCACGATGTACGCCGAATAGGTGAGTTGAGCGCCTGCCTTCGCATACGCGTCCTTGTGCTTGGCGCGATGTGCGATGATGGCGCTGAAATCTGCCTCGAACACCGCCGTCACGTGCGGTGCAAGCGCGACCGAACGCGACATGTGCTCCGCGATGGACCTGCGCATCGCGTCGTGTGGAATCTTCCCACTTTGTACCGCCGGCGCTTTGCTCACCGGCTTCCCAGGCCCGCGCGCAACGTGCTCTTCAACGTCCTTGTGCGTAATCCGCCCATCGCGTCCGGTGCCGGCGATCGCACCAACGTCAAGACGATGCTCGGACACCAATCGTTTCACCAGCGGCGATAAGCGCTGCTCATGCTGAGCGCTCTCCGAGGACCGCCGGCTTCCAGCCGGCTCTTTGTTTACGATTGGCAGTGCGTGATCGCTGGCGGTGTTGCCGGCTGGAAGCCGGCGGTCCGTCGAAGCTTGCATGTCTCCGACCGAGAGCACCCCAAGCACCACACCCGGCCCAGCTTCATCGCCTTCGTTCAACGCAGTCGACAACAGCACGCCGCTCGCCGGCGCCGAAACTTCCACCGCGACCTTATCGGTCTCCAGCTCAACCAGCGGCTCATCCTGCTTCACCGCGTCGCCGACTTTCTTCAGCCACGCGCGCACGACGGACTTCGTGCCTTCCTGCTCGACAGGCGCGATGATGTTCGCAGTCTCCGCCATCAGAACCGCACCTGCTCTTGCATCTTCGCTGCAACACGCTCGACCGACGGCAGCGCCCATTCCATCAAGTCCGGATGATGCGGCGAGGGGATGTCCGGCATCGTCAGCCGCGCGACCGGTGCATCGAGATCGAGAAACGCCGCATCCGCCACGACCGCCGCGATCTCAGCACCGAAGCCGCCTGTGCGGATATCTTCGTGCACGATCAAGCAGCGATGTGTGCGCCGCACGGACGCAAGCACAGCTTCGCTGTCCCAAGGCGCCAGCGTGCGCAGGTCGATAATGTCGGCGCTCACGCCGGCCATTTCCGCCGCCGCCTCGCAGCGCTCAACCATCGCGCCCCATGTCACCACGCTAAGCGCATCCCCTTCGCGCACGCGCTTCGCCATGCCAAACGGCAGCGCGAAATCGTCTCCCGGATACGGCCGCCGCGCGCTCGCGGCGTCGAGCATGTTGCGGTGTTCGAGAAACATCACCGGATCGTTGCCGCGCAGCGCCGTGCGCAAGAGACCCACCGCATCTTCCGCGTTGGAAGGGCAGGCGACGCGCCATCCGGGGCTGTGCACGAACTGCACTTCGTTGGTTTGCGAGTGCCAAGGGTCGCCGCATTTGAAGAACCCGACCGGCATCCGCACCACCATCGGCGCCGCAAACCGGTTTGCCGTGCGCCAGCGCATGGTTCCGCAATCATTGATCTGTTCGCACGCCGGATCGGCATATTTTCGGAACTGAATCTCCGGCACAGGCATCAGCCCGGCGATCGCCATGCCCACGGCGCGGCCGATAATGCCTTCTTCCGAAAGCGATGTGTCGAATACGCGCTCGACGCCGTACTTCTCTTGCAAGCCAAGCGTCACGCCATGGACGCCGCCCTTCGGCCCAACGTCTTCGCCAAACACCAGCACGCGCGGATTGACGGCGAGTTCGTGATCCAGCGTACGCCGGATCGCGGTGATCATATTGATGCGCGCGCCTTCGGGCTTTGCCACGTCGCTCGCGCGCGGCGCTTCATAGCCGCTTGACCAAAGCCCGCCTTCGTCCTGCAGAGCGTCGTTTTCGCTGAACACAAAGCGCGTCACCTGCGCGGGCTCGCTCACCGGCCTTTGATCAGCAATCTGCGCGGCGCGCGCGACGCACTCTTTTGCCTCCGCCTCCGCCGCATCCCATTCAGCTTCGCTCATGAGATCGGGCACGACATGCGCCTTCAGCTTCGGCAACGGATCGCGCGCCCATTCGGCGTCGACAACTTCTTTGCTTTTGTACGCCTGCGTATCCTGAAACGAATGCCCTTGCAGGCGCGGGACCGCCAAATGCAGCAAAACCGGCCCACGCCCGCCGCGCGTGTGCGAAACCGCCTCGCGGATCAGAAACGCCGCTTCCTCGGGATCGGTCCCGTCGCCATCGAGAACCTTCAATCCCTGAAAGCTCGCCAGGTTTTTCGCAATGTTGCAGCCTGGCGTCTGCAGCCAGCCCGGCGTCGAAATGCCAAAGCCATTGTCCTCGATGTAAAACAGCATCGGCAGTTTCAGCGTCGTCGCCATCGTCAGCGCCGACCAAAAGCCATTCGTCGCCACCGACGCATCGCCGCCAAGCACAACACCAATTGCGCCATCATAAGCGCGATCGCCGAGCACCTTCGTCTGATACTGGATCGCCTGCGCATAGCCGGCGGTTGGCGTGTATTGCGCGCCAACGCCGCCGCACATCGGCAGCGCCGAGGCGCCGTGTGCGTTTGGATAATTGAACACGACGCCGATATCGCGCCCGTCGCTATAGCCGCCAGCGCGGCCCATGGCCGAACCCAACGCGTCCTCAAGCGCAACGCCGAGCGAGAGCAGGATCGGGCGCGAGCGATAATAGCCGCAGATCGCGTCCTTCGGATGGGTCAGGTGCAAACCTAGCAGCACCTGCGCCATGTCGTGGCCGCGCGCGCTGAACTGGTAGAAAATCTTCTTGCCCGGAACGAGCTCACGCTCCTCGATCTCGTCCATCGCCCGCGAGCACTGAACGAATTTGACCACCTGTTTCCAGTCGGTCTGGGTCTGGGCTTTCGGGGCGGGCTTTGATTTGGCGCTCATCGGCGCAAGAATACCCGCGCTCCGGCGCAATTTCCGTGCTATTTGGAGCGATGAAAGCCTCTATTGTGCATGGAACGGGCGGATTTAGGTCGGTGTTTGCATGAAACAAGCAGATTTGAGCCTGGACGAGGCGGATCAGCGTCTGCTGCGGGCTTTGCAGCGGGATGCCTCGATTTCGCAGGCGGAATTGGCTGAGCAGGCCGGCGTTTCGCCGAGCCTAGTCTCACGCCGCCTCGCCCGTCTCAAAGAAGCTGGCGTGCTCCGCGCCGTGGTCGGCCTCGTCGATGCCGAGCGCGCCGGCCTCACGTGCTCCGCCATCATTCGGCTTTCCGCGATCTCGTCACGCGCATGAACGAAGTGACGCTCTGCGTGATGCTGACAGGGGAGGCCGATTATCTCCTGAAGATCGTCGCGCGCGACCTGCCGCACTTCCAGCAGATCGTGCAATCGAAGCTACTTCGCTGCGCCGCCATCGCGCACATGGAAAGCTCGATCGTGCTCGAGCATCTGAAAGATACAACTGAGCTGCCGCTGGACGAGGTTTGAATGCCGCGCAGGCTGATCGCCCGCAGCGAAAGCTGCCCGCTGAACCGGCCGTTCCGCATTTCGCGTGGTGTCAAAACCGCCGCGGAGGTCGTCGTTGTCGAGTTGCATGAAGAAGGGCGGTGCGGCGCTGGCGAAGCGGTCCCTTATGCGCGGTATGGCGAGAGTCCAGCGAGTGTTCTTGCCCAAATCGAGTCCGTCCGCAGCGCGGTTGAGTCCGGCATGACTCGCGCCGCGCTGCAGAGCGCCTTGCCGCCCGGTGCTGCGCGCAACGCTGTCGATTGTGCGCTCTGGGATCTGGAGGCGCAGCTCACCCGCCGCAGCGTTGCGGACCTCGCAGGCATCGTCGTCCCGAGCGAAATCATCACCGCCGTCACCATATCGTTAGATACGCCTGAGCGTATGGCCGGAGCCGCCGCCGGGCTCACAGCCGCGCCGTTGCTCAAGGTCAAAGTCGATGCGAGCGAGGCGCTGGCGCAACTTTGCGCTGTTCGCGCTGCAGCGCCCACCGCGAGGCTCATCGTCGATCCAAACGAAAGCTGGTCGCCCGCACTGCTCGAGCGGTTGCTGTCGGATATTACAGCCCTTGGCGCCGATCTCGAACGTATCGCGCGGCGCTATCAGGCGGTGAACATCAAACTTGATAAGGCGGGCGGTCTCACCGAAGCGCTGGCCATGCGCGCGAGCGCCGAAGCGCTCGGCCTCACCATCATGGTCGGCTGCATGGTGTGCACGTCCCTGGCTATCGCGCCTGCGCTGTTGCTGATGGACGGCGTGCGGTTCGCGGACCTCGATGGCCCATGGTGGCTGGCGCGTGATCGCGACAACGGCGTGCGCATAAGCGACGGCCGCCTCTATCCCTCAGCCTTGTGGGGCATTCCGCGCTAACGGATCAGTGGCCGCTATGTTCAGGGCTGGCGGCGGAAGGCGTGCGGATCATCAGCGTCGCGGACACCTCGCCCGCGTTCGCAAATGTCAGCGTCACCGGGATCGACTCGCCAACCACAAACGGCTGCGCCGCGTCATAGAACATCAGGTGCAAGCCGCCGGGCGCCAGAGTGACGCGCTCGCCCGCGGCGACCGCCAATCCGCCTTCAACGGCGCGCATGCGCATGACGCCGCCATCCATACTCATCTCGTGCAGCTCAACGCGCGGCGCGCGCGGGCTCGAAACCGCAATGAGACGGTCTTCCTCGGCTGTGCCGTTGGCAATCTCCAGGTAGCCGGCGCTGATCGGCGTCCCGCCCGGGGTGGGCGTCCCCCACGCTTCGCTGACCTCAATCACACCGGCAGTAGCTGGCGCCTCTACCGGTGCTTCCGGCGTGGCGGGAGGCTGGCCGCACGCGGCGACGAGAAGGGCGGTGGAAACGGCAAATAAAAAGGCTCGCATGATGCGAGCCTTTTCTCATTGGACGCTGGTTTGTCCTAGGTCCGAAAAGTCGCACCCTGCAGGGCGCGAAGCTTTGAAGCTTTACGGCGTATTCGGGTTGCCGTCGTTGGCTTCTTGCGCGGTCTCTTCGATGGCTTCGCCAGCGCGCTCAACGTCTTGGCCGACGCCTTCAACCGTGTTGCAAGCAGTCAGCGAAACTGCGCCCATCAGAGCCGCGAGTGCCACCAGCGGGGAGGTGATTTTCTTCGACATTAGATTCTCCATTCCGCGCCAGCCCTGCCAGCGCGGTAAAGCAACGCGGAACTTCAGTTCAGGTTTCCTGTGCTTTCAAAGAAGAGCGCTTGGCTCACCGCCGCACGCACCATGTCAGGCGAATACGGCTTCGTGATCAGGAAGGTCGGCTCCGGTCGTTCGCCTGTCAGCAAGCGATCTGGGAAGGCCGTGATAAAGATCACCGGCACTTCGAACGATGAAAGAATATCCTTCACCGCGTCGATACCGGAAGATCCGTCGGCAAGCTGAATGTCAGCCAACACCAAGTCAGGCAGTTCGCGATTTGCGGCGGCGACGGCGCCAGAGGCCGTCGACTCGACGCCGCAAACAGTGTGGCCTGCCGCAGTGACGAGGTCGCTCAAATCCATCGCAATGACGGCTTCGTCTTCGATGATCAGAATGCGCGCCTTGGTCTGCTTATCGAGCGCGTCAATCGCGTCGTCGAGTAAGGCGCCCACTTCTTCCGGTGAGCGCTCTAGAATTTCACCGGTCTCTTGGGTCGTGAAGTTTTCGAGCGTGGTGAGCAGCAGCGCTTGGCGACTCAGAGGCGCCAACGCCCGCAGACGCTCGTGCGCCTTGCGCGCGCCAGGCGAGTCCTCGCCCAGGTGGCCATTGAGCTCGACGTTGCCGCTCTCCCAAATCTTGTGAAACACGCGATAGAGGCCCGCGCGCGGGTCCATCTGACGCGGAAATTCTTCCGGCCGCGCCACAATGGCCTCCAGCGCCGCAACGACGAAAGCGTCGCCACTTTCCTGCGCACCCGTCAAAGCCCGCGCATATCGGCGCAGCAGCGGCAGGTGAGGCGCAATTTCCCGGGCAAGCGTCATATATGACCCCTTGGTTTCATTAACATTTTTTGGAGAATTGGCCTCGGTATGCATATCGTCTCCCAATCCCGTCGAGAGCCAATGAACGCCGCATCTGAAAAAATGTTCCAGGCCCCCGGAACAGGTTTGTGATCGAGGCGTTGAGTGCGCCGAGGGAGAGCCGCCATTGGTTTCCCTGACTGGTCGCGCGGGGGCTTGGTTGGCACTATGGCACGGAAAGAAGAAATGGAAGCGCTCGTGAGCAAGAAACCGCCCGAAGACGGATCCTACAGCCAGTCCAAACCTGCCTCTGCTCAGCATAAGCAGTTGATCACCCGAAATTTGAAGATCGCCTACGGCCAGGTCGCCAGTGAACCTGTGCCGCAGCGGCTGCTTGATGTCCTCTCCGCCCTCGACGCCGCTGAGGAGAAGAAGTCGTGAGCGCATCGGCAGCCTTCAAATCGGAGCTGATCGAGCTCCTGCCCAGTTTGCGCGCGTTTGCGCGTTCGCTGGCGCATAACTCGGCGCAAGCCGACGATTTGGTCCAAGACACGCTTGTTAAAGCGCTGGCCAACGTCGAGCGCTTCGAGCCGGGCACTAACCTCCGCGCTTGGTTATTCACGATTCTGCGCAACCATTATTATTCCCAGCTGCGGAAGCTGAAACGCGAAGTAGAAGATGCCGACGGCAAGTTCGCTGCGCGTTTGGCCGTCCGCCCAGAGCAGGATGGATCGGTTGATCTTGAAGACTTCAAGGTTGCATTCCAGCAACTCGCACCTGATCACCGCGAAGTTCTAACGCTCGTCGGCGCATCTGGATGCTCTTACGAAGAAGCTGCGACGATCTGCGGATGCGCAGTGGGCACGATCAAGAGCCGCGTCAACCGCGCGCGCCGTAAGCTCGCGGATTTGCTTGGCCTTGACGACGATGGCCAACCTATTCCTAGTGAGGGTCGGTTGATCGAGGGCACGGCCAGCGTGTGAACGCGCGCGAAGATAGGAAATTCAGATACTGGCCCCGCGCATTGTCCCTCCGGTCAATGCGCGGGCGCATGGCGCTTTTGCTCGGCCTCGCGATGCTTCCGGCCGGCGCCATTGCGACTCAGGTGGGTCTGAATGCTGTCGCTTCCAGCCAATCCGCATATGAAGAATCGCTGAGCCGCCAAGCGCTGCAATCCATCTCGGTCGAAAAGGGCGCGATCGACGAAGTGCGCGAAATGCTTCGCGTGCTATCGACGACGCCAGCGTTGCAGCAGATCGCAGCTGGCGATTGCCGAACCTGGCTGGGCGACGTTGCAGCCCGCTACCCTTATGTCGCAGCGCTGGCGGTCTCTGATAATCGCGGCGTCATCCGTTGCAGCTTTCCTGTCGCGCCTCCCGGGCTCAGCACCGCGCCTCAAAGCGCCCTGCGCGAACGCGCCAGCGAACGCGATGGCTTCGCCTTTGGCTATATCGAACGCGGCGCGCTCACCGGCCAACCCGTGCTTGGCGCCATCGAGCCTATTCATGAAGGCTCTCGCCGCATCGGCTTTGTCAGTGCTTCAATCACCGTCATCCAATTGCAGGAATTGTTAGATCGAGGCCGTGACCTTGATCGCGCCCGTGCTGCGATCGTCGATTCCGAAGGCTTCATCATCGCGCAGTCCACACCCCGGCCAGATCGCCCGGACGTGGACTTGCCGCGCGCAGAGCAAATCCGCAATCATTTGGGCCCGCAGCCTGGCTTCGTGTGCATCGGCCAGACCTCTACATCGTCATGTCGTGGCCAGCAGATCAGCCCGCGTGGCAGCGCTGGGGCGAGTTATTGTTCTCGATCGCGGCGCCGTTGCTGATCTGGATGCTTGCGGTCGCGGCTGGCTGGTTTGCGATTGAGGTTTTCGTCGCCCGTCCGCTTTCTGCGGTCGAAGCCTCTGCTCGCAATCTTGCCCGTGGTGGCGAGGACATCGCCGAGCCGCCGGCGCTTAAAAACGCACCGGAGGAGATTCGCTCCCTGCGTCGTACGTTGGCGGCGATGGCGAAAACCCTGCGCGGCCGTGAGCAACGCTTGGTGGAGGCGCTAGCTGAAGAGCGCGCGCTCCTCAGAGAAGTTCACCATCGGGTGAAGAATAATCTGCAGATGGTCGCAAGCTTGCTGAACATCCAAGCGCGCAACGCGCGCGACGAAAGCGAAGCCTGGGGTCTCGCCCGCGCGCATGACCGCGTGCAACTGCTCGCTCTGGTTCACCAGCGCGTCTATTCGTCAGGTGAGGTCCGCGAACTGCGCGTCGACGATCTCGTCGCCGAGATTTCCCGTCAATTGGTGCAATCGCGCGGCGCCCTGGCCAAGGACGTTACGCTCACCTTCCATCTTCAGCCCACCCGCGCAGATGTCGATCGCGCCGTGCCGCTCTCCTTCCTGATCGGTGAGGGGGTTTCAATCGCGCTGGATACTCTCGCCGATGCTGGGCCAGCTTCGCTTTCCATTTTCCTCTGTCAGGACGACGACGCCACCGTTCGACTCGTGGTGGATTCCGACGCAGTGCTCAATCAGAACCAACCGCCGAGCCCCAGCTCACGCCTCATAGAGGCGTTCGCGCGCCAACTCGGCGCGAATGTAGGCCGCGACCCTGCGCGTCCATTCCGGCTTTGGGTCAGCGTCCCGCCGCCGATTGCGCAAATCACGCAGCCCGTGCGGCGCGAAGATCAAACCTCTTAGCGGGAACTCTGCCGCAGGGCCGAACGTTCGCTCCGCCAATCGCACGGAGACACGCCATGCTTGGCTGGGCGCTCGCGTTTTTCATTCTCGCACTTGTTGCAGGGTATCTGGGCTTTGTTGGCCTTGCTGGGATCGCCGCTAGCATTGCAAAGATTCTGTTTCTCATCTTTCTCGCCTTGCTCGTGATCAGCTTCGTCGTCCGCGCCGTGCGCGGACAAGATGTCACTTAAGGCATCGCCTCGAAATGCCGTCCTCCTCGCCTATATGACCGAGGAGGAGGCCTCTCATGTTCAAACTTATCGATCTTCCGTTCGACGCCGCGGCGCTTGAGCCGCACATGTCGCGCGACACGCTTAACACCCACCACGGCAAGCACCATGCCGGCTACATCAAGAAGCTGAATGGCTTTCTGGCCGAGCGCACCAATGCGCCATCTTCGCTTGAAGAGGTCGTCCGCCTCGCCAAAGCCGAGAACGACAAGAAGCTCTTCAACAACGCCGCCCAAGCCTGGAATCACGGCTTCTTCTGGATGAGCCTCACACCACAGTCGCAAGGCGAACCGCAAGGCGAACTACGCGCCGCTATCGAAAAAGCCTTCGGCGATCTGGCGAATTTCAGCCAGGAAGCAAAAGCCAAAGGCGAAGGCCACTTCGCGTCCGGCTGGCTATGGCTGGTCGCTGATAAATCAGGCGCGGTGCAGCTGGTCGATATGCACGACGCCGACACCCCGATCGTTGATGACAAGCTTACGCCACTCAGCGTCTGCGATCTCTGGGAGCACGCCTATTATCTCGATTACAAAAACGAGCGCGGCAAATTCCTCGACGCGTACCTCAGCACGCTGATCAATTGGCGCTTCGCCGAAGCGCAATACGCGGCTGCACGAAAAGGTGAGCAGGGCTGGTCGTACCCAACTTAGCGCCAGCGCGGAACTCTGGGCCCGAATGTGAGTTTTCATTCCAACTGCATTCCAGGAGACATCAAATGCTCAGTTGGGCCCTTATCTTTTTCGTCGTGGCGATCGTGGCGGCCATTTTCGGCTTCGGCGGCATCGCGTCGGCTTCGGCCGGCATCGCGCAAATCCTGTTCTTTATCTTCCTCGTTCTGTTTGTGGTCTCCCTGATCATGGGCATGGCGCGAAGGGGATAACGGGTCGCGGGCGCGTTACTCGGCGCGGCATTTACTGGGTTCCAGTTTGACGCCATAAGAGCGGCAAATTCCGAACCCGGGAGGCCCCGCCGATGCGCGCGATCCGTAACTTTATCAATGGCGCAGGCGCGTCCGCTTCCGGCGGGCGCGCCGGTCGCGTTTTCAACCCCAACACGGGCGCGCAACAGGCTGAAGTCGCGTTCTCCAACGCGCGCGATCTCGACGCTGCAGTCGCTGCCGCATCCGCGGCATTCCCCGGCTGGGCCGCCACCAATCCGCAGCGCCGCGCGCGCGTAATGTTCGCGTTCAAGCAGCTTGTCGAAAAGAACATGGACGAGCTCGCGCATTTGCTCTCATCCGAGCACGGCAAGGTCATTGCCGACTCAAAGGGCGACATTCAGCGCGGCCTCGAAGTCATCGAATTCGCCTGTGGCATCCCGCATGCGCTGAAAGGCGAATACACCGAAGGCGCCGGTCCCGGCATCGACGTCTATTCGATGCGCCAGCCGCTCGGCGTAGTCGCGGGCATCACGCCGTTCAACTTCCCCGCCATGATCCCGATGTGGATGTTCGGTGTCGCCATCGCGACCGGCAACACTTTCGTGCTGAAGCCATCGGAGAAGGACCCGTCCGTTCCAGTGCGCCTCGCCGAGCTGATGATGGAAGCCGGCGCGCCCGCGGGCGTGCTCAACGTCGTCCACGGCGACAAGGAAGCCGTCGACGCCATCATCGCGCATCCGGACATCAGAGCCATCAGCTTCGTTGGCTCGTCCGACATCGCGCATTACATTTACTCGAACGGCACCGCCAACAATAAGCGCGTGCAAGCCATGGGCGGCGCCAAGAACCACGGCATCATCATGCCCGACGCCGACATGGATCAAGCCGTGAAGGATCTCATCGGCGCAGCTTACGGCTCCGCTGGCGAGCGCTGCATGGCGCTGCCTGTGGTCGTGCCAGTGGGCAAGAACACCGCCGACGAATTGCGTGAACGCTTGATCCCCGAGATTGAGAAGCTGAAAGTCGGCATCTCGACCGATGAAGGTGCTCAATACGGCCCGGTCGTTTCCAAGCAGCACAAAGAAAAGATCGAAGACTATATCGCGCTCGGCGTGAAAGAGGGCGCAGAACTCGTGCGCGATGGCCGCGGCTTCAAACTGCAAGGCTACGAAGACGGCTTCTTCGTCGGCCCGACATTGTTCGACAAAGTCTCAACCGAGATGCGCACCTACAAGGAAGAAATCTTCGGCCCGGTGCTGCAGATCGTCCGCGCCGAAACCTTCGAAGAAGCGCTCGCGCTGCCGAGCAATCATCAATACGGCAACGGCGTCGCCATCTTCACCCGCAACGGCCGCGCCGCGCGCGAGTTCGCCGCGCGCGTGAATGTCGGCATGGTCGGCATCAACGTCCCGATCCCGGTCCCGGTCGCGTATCACACATTCGGCGGCTGGAAACGCAGTGCCTTCGGCGACACCAACCAGCACGGCATGGAAGGCGTAAAGTTCTTCACCAAAGTGAAAACGATCACGCAACGCTGGCCGGAAGGCCTGACGGACGATTCAAGCTTCGTCATCCCAACAATGCGGTGATGTCGGTCACAAAAGCGCCGATCGAAGCTGACAATGAAGCCAGAACAACCTCGCTAGGGTTGTTTGGCTCCGCATGTGAGTATTTCGCCGTCGCCGTCGCCGTCGCCGTCGCCGTCGCGGCGAACGACAAGCTTGGCGCGGACCAGCGTCGATTTGGCATTGCGCTGATGCCCGTGAACTTTTTGATTGGGCAGGCCGTCGAACTTGCACTCAAGGCCTATTTGCGCGAGGCGGGCGCGACGCTGAAAGACATGCGCTCATTGGGCCACGATTTGGAGCTGTCGTTCAGGGAGGCTATATCGAAAGGCCTCGTCATTTCGTGGGATGCAACAGACCAGACGATGGTGTCGCTACTCAATCAGCAATACCGCCCGCGAGAGTTTCAATACATCAAGACAGGCTCGAAGGTGTTTCCGGAGATAGAACCTTTGTCCAAGACAACAGCAAAGCTGTTGAAGGCGGTGGGCGATCAAGTGCCAGACGCGAAAGGATTCTTTTTGGGACAAAGGGTCGGGCGCGCAGTCTTGGATGTTCTGCAGAGATGACTGACATTCTAACCACCGCCGCCAACGGGCTCGGCCAGATCACGCTGAACCGCCCCGCAGCGCTGCATGCGCTCAACAAGCCCATGTGCGCCGCGATGATTGACGCGCTCGTCGCCTGGCGCGATGACGCAAGCGTTCATGCCATCCTCCTAGATCACGCCCCCGGCACGCGCGGGTTCTGCGCCGGTGGTGACATTCGCATGATCGCGGAAAGCGGCGCTGGCGACGGCCGCGAAGCGCGCGCGTTCTTCTTCACCGAATATCGCCTCAACCATCTGCTCTTTCATTATCCGAAGCCCATCGTCGCGCTGATCGACGGCGTCACCATGGGCGGCGGTGTCGGCATCTCGATGCCCGCGCGTTTCCGTATCGCCACCGAGAACACCACCTACGCCATGCCCGAAACGGGCATCGGCTTATTTCCCGACGTCGGCGGCGGCTGGTATCTGCCGCGCAAGGCAGGGGAGATCGGCATGTGGTTGGCGCTCACCGGCGCGCGCCTCAAAGCCGCCGATTGCCTCATCGCCGGCATCGCCACGCACTACATGCCAACGGAAATCCTCGCCGCCGCCCGCGCGCAAATCGCCGGCGCCGCGCAAACCCACGACGCAACCCGCGCACTCGAAAGCGGTCTCGAAGCTTTGAGCGAAAGCGCAGGCCGCCCCAAAGAACTGACCTCGGAAAACATCGAGCGCATCAACCGCATCTTCGCGCGCGAGAGCGTCGAAGCTATCTTCGCCGCACTCGAGGCAGATGGTTCCGATTGGGCCAACGCCCAGCTCGCAACGCTGCAAACAAAATCGCCGCAAGCGTTGAAAGTGAGTTTCCGTCAAATGCGCGAAGGCGCGGCGATGGCGAGCTTCGAGGACGAAATACGCAGCGAGTACCGCATCGCCAGTCGCGTCTCGTCGCTGCACGATTTCCAGGAAGGCGTCCGCGCCCTCATCGTGGACAAAGACAACAAACCCGCCTGGAATCCCGCCACGCTCGCCGCCGTCACCGACGCTGCGCTCGACCAAATCTTCGCGCCACTGCCCGCCGACGAAGAATGGGCGCCGCTCTAAAAGATCGCTCTCCCCGCGGCCCGGCAGGCCCGGCCTCGAGCCGGGCTGCGAGCCGGGACCCAGGGACAAGCATTGCGATCGCTGCCCTAGGTCTCGGCTCTCGCCCCGCTTGCCTGGGGCGTTCGGCCCGGAAGCGTTGGAACTAGCCCGAGCTTGCGCCTCGCGCGTTCAGTCGTAAGACACACCGCAAATCCAGGAGCTCCCATGACCCGCATCGCATTCATCGGCCTCGGCAACATGGGCTCGGGCATGGCGGCGAACCAAGCCAAGGCGGGCCATGAGGTCGTCGCCTTCGATCTCAGCGCCGATGCGCTGGCGCGCGCCAAGGAGCAGGGCATGAGCGCCGCCGCCTCCGCCGCTGAAGCCGTGAAGGACGCCAACGTCGTCATCACAATGCTCCCTGCCGGCAGCCACGTGCGCGACGTCTACATGGACGCCATCCTGCCGAACGCGCCCACCGACGCCCTGCTGATCGATTGCTCCACCATCGACGTGGATTCCGCCCGCACCGTTGCGCGGGATGCTTCCATGCGCGGCTTCCGCGCTGCCGACGCACCGGTTTCTGGAGGCACAGCGGCCGCCAATGCCGGCTCGCTCACCTTCATGGTCGGCTGCCGCGAACAGGATTTCGCCGAGATCGAAGAAGCGTTGAAGCCGATGGCCAAAGCCATCATCCGTGCTGGCGATAGCGGCACAGGGCAGGCGGCCAAGATCTGCAACAACATGCTGCTCGGCATTTCGATGATCGGGGTCTCGGAAGCGTTCGCGCTAGCGGAGGGCCTTGGCCTCGACGGGCAGAAGTTCTTCGACATCGCCTCGCAGGCGTCTGGTCAATGCTGGTCGCTCACCTCGTACTGCCCGTGGCCGGGCCCAGTGCCGGCGGCGCCGTCGAACCGCGACTACGAAGGCGGCTTTGCCGCTGCGATGATGCTGAAAGATCTGAAGCTCGCGCAGGACGCGGCGGACACCACCGGCGCCCCGACGCCGCTCGGCGGCGCGGCCGAGGCGCTTTACAGCGAACTCGTCCAGCGCGGCTACGCCAACAAGGATTTCTCCGCCATCTTGCAAATGCTGCGCGGCCGGCTCTAGGCGAACACGCCCTCGATCGCTTCCAAAAGCGCGCGGGGTGAGACGGGCTTAATCAGCACCGCATCGGCGCCGGCTTCGCGCGCGGCGTCGAAGTGCGCGGTATCTGTTGCGCCGCTGATCATAATGATGCGCGCACCGCTGAAGCTCTCTTCGCCGCGCACCGCCGTGACGAAGCTCAATCCATCCATGCCAGGCATGCGCTGATCGGCCAGCACCAATGACGCTGGCCGCTCCGCCAGCAGAGCCAGCGCCTCAAGCCCGCTCGCCGCCATCCGCACCTGCGTGACGCCGGCGCGCACGAGTACTCGCGCCAGCATCACCCGCATCGCTTCGTGATCGTCCACGATCAGCACGTCGAGTTCGGAGAGCTTCATCCCGCCTCGCTTAAATCCGCCAGATTCAAAAACAACGGCCCAAAAGCAAACGGCCGGAGCTTTCGCTCCGGCCGTCGCCGTTATCAGATTTGCGCCAGCGCTTAGTAGGAAGCGCGGAGCGTGACGCCGTAGGTGGCCGGTTCGTTCGGGTACACCATCGTCGAGTTCTGCAGCGGCGGCGCGAAGGCGCCGACGAAGTAGACTTCGTCCGTCAGGTTGCGGCCCCAGAAGTCGACCGACCAGCGACCATCTTCCGGACCAATGCCGATACGGCCGTTGAAGATCGCGAACGCATCGTTGTCGGTGCGGCCGCTCGGATCGCGGTTCAGGGTCTGCGTGCGGTAGCCGTTGTTCCAGCGGCCATCGAGGTAGAACAGCGCGCGGAGGTTTCCACCGAGCGGTTGTTCGTACGTGATGGCGCCAGTGACGGTGTATTCCGACGTGAACGCGAACGGCGTGCCGGCGACAACCGTGTTCGGCGCCGGATCGAGCGCGTTGAACACGACCGTCGAGTCGTAGAAGGCGTCCGTGTAGACCACGCCCGCTTGCAGCGTCAGGTTATCGGTCGGGCGGGCGGCGACTTCGAGTTCGACGCCTTGGCTGATCGATTCTGGGATGTTGCGGGTGATGAAGTTGAAGCCGTTGAAGGCGTTCAGCTGGTAGTCTTGGATCTGCTGGTAGAAGCCCGCGATGTTCACCGTGGTGGTGCCGCCGAGAATGGTCGTCTTCAGACCGATTTCGTAGGCGTCGGTGAATTCCGGGTTGAACTGCAGATCGTCGGTGCAGACGCGGCCGAGCGGGTTGGCGACTGCGCAGCTGCCCACCGCAGTGGTTGCCGGCGTGATCGCGAAGCCCGAGCGGTCGACGTTGAAGCCGCCCGCCTTATAGCCGCGTGAGTAGCCGCCATAGAGCATCGTGCTGTCGCTGAGGTGATAGGCCAGCGACGCGGTGCCGCTGAATTCTTCCTCTTCGCTCGAGTCGGCGTACGTGCCGTTGGCGATCGGGTTGACCGCCGGGTTGCACGCCAGGTTCATCAGTTGCGAACCGCCAGCCGAGCCTTGGATCGCCGCAACGATACCACCCGGGGTCGGGGTCGCCGCCGCCGTGTTGGTTTCCATCAGACGAAGAGCATCGCAGCTCGTCGACGTGGCGTTGAGGTTGGCGTTGAGGTCCTTGGTTTCTTGGCTGTAGCGAACGCCAACCGTCAGGATCAGGTCGTCAGTGAGCGCGAACTCGTTATGCGTGAAGATGCCGAGGCTCTCCGTGTTCACGCGCCAATTGTCGCTCTGTTGGCCTTGGCCGGTGGAGTTCGGCAGCACGTAGCCAAGGTTGGCCGTTTGCACTGCCGCAGCAACCGCCGGGAACGCGGCGAAGCTCGTTGCCGCCGTGCACTGGAAGATCGAGTTGGCGGCGGTGAAGTCGTACAGTTCGCAGGTCGAGCCGCCGATCGTCACCAAGTTGGTGTAGAGGCTCGAAGTCGCGCCGATTTGGATACGGTCGGTCGTGTCGAGGTTCTCGTCGCCGTAGAAGAGGCCAACGAGCCAGTTCAGGCGGCCCGCTTCACCTTGGAAGCGGAATTCCTGCGTGAAATTCTCGAAGCTGACTTCGAGGCCGTCACGATAGGCGATGTCCGCCGCGTTGAAGTCGACGTCCTGGTCGCGCACGGCGCTCCAGTCGCGATAGGCGGTGATCGACGTGAAGTTCACGCCGCCGAGATCCCAGGTCAGTTCACCCGAGATGCCTTCTTCTTCAGTGCTTTCACCGTAGCCCCGGCCTGGGGTCACGGTCATGTTGCGCTCTTCCACGTTCGGCGTGATCGTGCCGGCGCCGCCGGTGATCAGCGAAATCGCGCCTTGGGTCGGGCCCGATGGCGGTCCGCCGTAATTGTTCGGCGTGTAGGTCAGCGGGGTGACGCCGCAGCAGACTTCATCCGTGTTGGCTGCATCGACGATCACGCGGAGCGAAGCGTCCGGGTTGATGTCCCACAGCATTTGGCCGCGGAGCGAGCCACGGTTGCGGTCGTTGATGTCGTCGCCCGAGATCACGTCAGTGATGTAGCCTTCGCGCGCACGGACCGAGCCGTCGAAGCGGAAAGCCAGCGAGTCGGTGACCGGGATGTTGACGCCGCCACGGGCGCCGACTTCTTCCAGATCATCCACGCCAAACGTGGTTTCGAGATAGATGCCCGGATCGAAATCCGGACCCGAGGTGATGACGCTGATCGCGCCTGCCGAGGTGTTGCGGCCGAACAGCGTGCCTTGCGGGCCGCGCAGAACTTCGACGCGCTCAAGTTCCGGAAGGTCGGTCAGCGCGGCGCCGGCGCGGGCGCGATAGACGCCGTCGATGAAGATGCCGACAGCGGCTTCGAAGCCTGGGTTGTCAGCGCCGGTGCCGATGCCGCGGATGCGGGCCGTGGTGCCGGAAGAATTCGATTGGCCCGTGCCCATTTCGAGGGACGGAGCCACTTGCGTCACGTCGCGAAGATCGCGCGCGCCGGAGTTCTCAAGTTGATCGCCGCCAACGGCGGTCACGGCCAGGGGAACATCCTGAATAGCCGCTGCACGACCCGTCGCTGTAACGACGATTTCGTCAGATACTTCCACATCATCCTGCGCCAGCGCGGGCGTTACGCCCATTGCCGCGAGCGACGCGCTCGAAAGCAGAATCCGAGTCCAATTCAATTTTTTGCTCATCGCCGTCCTCCCAGTGCCGGCCCCCGCCTTCTTTAGAGCGGGCCGGCCAACCAATCGGCAAAGAGGGCCGGTGCGAGCGGAGCTCCCCGTAACCCTACCTGTCCTGGCCCTATAGCAGGCAGGGGGCAGGGGTGTGTCAACGGGACTTCGCCGCATAACTTGACGCTCGCGTCATACCAACAGCCTCATGCGACAAGCTGGCCACAGTTCCTTAAGGGCAATTGTGACCTAACGTTAGCCCGAAGGGCATATGAGCCGGCGCGTTCGTGTGGTCCCGGGCATTCTTTGGTTGCATAGGAGCAGGCGATTCGCTGCGCTACGGTGCGGCAATGACCACCACCGCGCTCGTCCTGTTTTCTGCCGGCCAAGACTCGGCCACCTGCCTAGCCTGGGCATTAGACCAATGCGAGCGTGTCGAAACCATTGGCTTCTTCTATGGCCAGCGTCATGCGGTGGAAATGACGCAGCGCGCGCCACTTCGCGACGCTATCGCGGCTTTGAGGCCATCATGGACGCCGAAGCTCGGGGGAGATCGCATTGTGGATATCGCGGGTTACGGCGCACTCGCCGAAAGCGCGCTCACCAGCGACCGCGCGATTGAATTCGAAGCCAGCGGCTTGCCGAGCACATTCGTGCCTGGCCGCAATCTCGTATTTCTGAGCATCGCAGCCGCGCACGCGTATCGCATAGGCGCCGATACGCTGATCGGCGGCATGTGTGAGACCGATTATTCCGGCTATCCCGATTGCCGGCGCGATACGCTCGACGCCATGCAGCGCGCGCTTTCACTCGGCCTCGATCGCGAGATCGATGTGCAGACGCCGCTGATGCATTTGAGCAAAGCGCAAACTTGGTCGCTCGCGCACGACCTTGGCGGCGACTCTCTAGTCGATGTCATCGTTGAGCAAAGCCACACCTGCTACGAGGGCGACCGCACGCAACGGCACGACTGGGGCTATGGCTGCGGCGCGTGTCCGGCCTGCGACCTGCGCGCCAAAGGCTGGGCGCAGTGGCGCGCGAAATAATTTGAAAAACGGCTGCAAACGCCGACGGCTGGGGCCCAGGCGTTCGCAGCCGCCCATCCGTTTTCGCGAGGCGACAAACGGAAAGCTCTGCGTTTCGTTCTGAAACGTTGAATTTAGCGCGCGTTCTCAGTGTAAGCGTCGGCGACTTTGCGGGCGAACTGCCGAATGGCGCGGTTCGCTTCAGTCCAAGTCGTCGATGCGCCGTTGAGATCGGCGAGGCTGTGATTGTAGCGCCGATGCGTGACTTCGCTCACCACATCGCCGCTGCTGTTGCGCAGCACTGCGCGCAATTCGGCGCCGCCGATCGAAACCGAACGGATCGGATCGAGGCCCGGTTGATTGGCCAATTGCTGCATTGTTGGCCGGTTCGGATCAGCGTCAATGATCGAAATCTCGATCGTCAGCTCTCCGCCGCCGAGCGTGGCTCCGCGCTCCGCCAGTGCATTTGCAACGGCCTCATGAACTGCGCGGCTGAGATACTCGCCTTCGCGTGCGCCCAGATCGTCATTCAGCGCTTCCTGAAACTCCGGCGAATACGAAACCGGCGCGACATTCACCGACGCTGCAAAAGCGGCCTGTGAAAACGCAAGCGCTGCAAGGCCAGCGAGCAGGGAGGTGACACGCATCGAAGCGCTCCTTCGATATGAACGGGCGAACATTACTATGCCGCGCACATCGCGCTGGCGCCACTCACGTTCTCGTCACAGCAAGCCGTGGTCAATCGCGGTCGTCGTCATCCTCATCGTCGTCGCCGTCAGGGATGACAGCGTCGACCACGGCGCCCGTGGTTTTCACCGTGCCGCCGATGACAGCGCCGGTGACGCTAACGGCTGTGCCGACGACCGCGGTCGCCAAGCAAGCGCTCAACGGCGCCAGCATAAGCGCAACAGCAATGATCCGGATCATCTATGTTCCCACCCGTTCGACCGCGGCGCGACGATGCGCGCAGCGATTTTGCGGTGCAAGAGCCAGCTGCAGATCAGGCGCGAAAGCGCATGTCGTCGAGATCGAACGTGTCGCCCGCTTCGGCAGCGCGGTCGCTGCTGCGCCGCCAGGGGCCGGTATAGTCCGCCACCGCGGCGTGCCGCCGGTCTGGCCCAAAGAAATCGTCGCTGCGCACGAACATGCGTGTATCAGTCAGCGCGCTGGTCAGTCGTTCAAACAAAAGCCGCGCACTGATCGGCTTTTTCACAAAACCGGTAACGCCCGCGTCCCGCGCTGCCTCGACACGTGATGCTTCCGTGTGCGCCGTCAGCATCAGGATCGGGATGTAAGGATTTGGGCTGCGCGAGTCCCAGCGCACCATGCGCGCGAAGGCAAGGCCGTCGATCGGCGCCATCTTCCAATCGAGCAGCACAAGGTCGATCGGATGCGCGCGCATAATCGCCAGCGCGTCGGGCGCTGTCTCGGCTTCGCTGACGCGGTGGATGCCGCCGGCACGGAGCAAGGCTTTCAGGAGGTGGCGCATCTGCGCGTTGTCATCGACGACGAGCAAATGAAGATCGCTCAACGACGCCATGTAAATCTCTGCCCCCAGAAGGGCCAAAGAGACACCAGGATGAGCAAACGCCGGGTAAATTTGTTGCGGTAGCGTCGTATGAAAGTCGTCAGGTTCGCGATTGCTACCGTTTACTTCTCGAACCTGACGACTTGTTCAACTTTATGGCGCATCCACGAGGACGATTTCTGTCTCGTCGTCGGCTTCTACGCGAATGCACTCTTCTTCGCGGATTGCGGCGCCATCGCGGGCGCCAAGCTCGACCCCGTTCACCCGTGCTTTGCCTTTCGCGACCGCAAGATAAGCGTGCCGTCCCGTGGCGATCGGATATTCGACGCTTTGGCCTGGTGTAAGCGTAGCCGCCAATACACGCGCGTCTTGGCGGATCGGCAAAGCGCCAGCGCTCTGATCATCTGCATAGCCCGAAGCCAGCGTAACCAGCGAGCCAGACCGCTCACCCTTTGGAAATTCCGCTGAGCCCCAGAACGGCGCGCCGCCGCGTTCCCTCGGGATGATCCAGATCTGATAGATCGTCGTGGCTTCGTCTTCGAGATTGTACTCCGCGTGCGTCACGCCCGAGCCCGCACTCATCACCTGCACATCGCCCGCGACCGTACGGCCCTTATTGCCGAGCGAGTCCTGGTGCGAGATCGCGCCCGAGCGGACGTACGTGATAATCTCCATGTCGCTGTGCGGATGCGGTGGGAAGCCCGTCTTGGGCTGGATGGTGTCGTCGTTCCACACCCTGAGCGCGCCCCAATGGACGCGGGCGGGATCATGATAGCCGGCGAAACTGAAATGGTACCGGGCGGCGAGCCAATCGGCGTCATGCCGGCCCAAACTGTCGAAACTGCGTTTCTCGATCATGGTTCACCTCTCGCCGTTTCATGTGGGCGGCCGGCTTTTTCGCCTCAAGGCACAGCTTTGACACCGCCCGTCGCACACCCGCTTGACGGAAACGCGCCGCCCGTCTCACAACCCCCGGCAAAGGGGAACCCTACATGAAGCCGATCCACGCCATCATCTGCGCCGCCGCGCTCGCTCTCGCTGCTTGCGGCCAGCCCGCCGAAACCGAAACACCGGAAGCGCCGCCCGCGCCGCAAGGCTTGCTGGAGCAGGTGCAGGCGATGTCCGAAGAGCAGCGTCTGGTGTTCGCCACCACGCAGCTCGCCGCTTACCAGCAAGCCAACTCGGACTCGCAACCGGTTTGCAGCGCCATCCGCGGCACCGAATCGCGCGGGATCATTCCGCCAAACATCGACCCCAACAGCGCCTATGCGCCGTTCGCTGGTTCGATGGTGATCGCGGTGCAGTGCGGTGAATTGCGCAGCATGACGGCGATGGATCCGGCGCAACAATGGATCGTCGCCTTCGCGCCGGGCGCGACGGCCGTGCAAGTCGCCAATTGCGGCGGCAACGGCAGCGTCACCCGCTGCCCGCGCAACCTGCCGCTGGTCGAAGTTGGCCCGACAGCGCCGGCTCAATAAGCTGAGAAGAGCGGGGCCGTTGCGCCCCGCTATTCTTTAAACCTTGCGCTGCAGGCGCGCGATCTCGACGTCGTTGACGTCGAGCAGAACCAGCGTATCGCCTTCAAGCCGCGCCGCGCGCGTGCCTTCGAGCATCGTCACGAAATTCTGCTCCACCTGCATCAGATCAGGCGAGCACGCACGCCGCGTCGTGCCGACACCGGTGAAGGTCAAAGCCGGCCCGTTCTGCTCGACTTGCGCGAAGAAGCGGTTGCAGCCGGTGAAGCCATTGGCTCGGCTATCGACGAATTCCAAAGTCGGCGCGTTCCAGCCGCCGTCCGCAGACGTCCACTGCGTGCGATTAAGCGGCACGTTCTCAGGCGGCGCGGCCTGAACCTCCGGCCGTTCGGCGCAGGCCGCCACAGCAAGCACCAATGCGAGAGCAAGCGAACGGATCATTCCGCGTCGAACCTCGCAATGACTTGCTGTTGTTGATCAAGCAGCACCAACGCGCCCTGATCGTAGTGCGCATAGCGCGTGGCGCGCAGCGCTTCGAGGAAGCTCCGCTCTGTGCCGGCTTGCAGCTCGCTCGTGCACGCGCGCCGCGTCGTGCCGATAGTGCCGAAGCGCAAAGCCTCGCCCGAATGCGTCACCGAGGAGAACCATTGATTGCAGCCTGCATAGCCTGACGCGCCTTCAGCGGTGAACGCCATCGTCGCGCCGTGCGGGTTGGCGTTCATGTCATCGACGCGCCGCCAACTGGTGCCGGCGAGATACGACGCAGTCCCGCTCTCAGCCTGCGGCGCCGCAGCCGTCGCGCACGCGGCCAGCGTCAGACCAAGAACGAGAGCGGCAAGCGCGCGCATCAAACCGGATCCCACGGAAACACTGAGGCGCTGGCGCCTACGTCAGTGTAGTTCGCCTTCATCGCCGGCAGCGCATGTTCGATGATGCTGGTCGGCGACCAGCCTTCGACTTTGGCCATGCCGCGCACCGGGCGGGGCTGGTTGAACAGGAAAACCTCATTGCCACGCACAGCGAAAATCTGACCTGTCGTATCCTTGGCGCCGTCAGCCGCCAGGGCCACCGCCACTTGCGCGACCTGATCGGCGCGCATCGATCGCTGGAAGCGTTCCACGCGCGCCGCGCTGGCTTCGTCCTTCACCGGGATCGAAGCGATCATCCGCGTCCACGCGAACGGCGCGATGATGTTGGAGCGCACGTTTTTCTGCGCGTTCTCCATGGCAATGATCCGTGACAGTCCCATCACACCTAGTTTCGCGGCAGCGTAGTTGGCTTGGCCGATATTTCCGATCAGACCTGAAGTGGATGTGAACAGAACGTAGCTGCCGTCCTGCTGCTCACGAAAGTGCTCAATTGTAGCTCGCGTTACGTTGAAAGCCCCGTGGAGGTGGACATCGATAACCGCCTTCCAATCCTCCGGCGCCATCTTGTGGAACATGCCGTCTCGCAAGATTCCGGCCGGGTTAATGACCGCGTGAAGCCCACCGAATTCCTTCTTCGCCTGCTCCATCATAGCGACCACGGCGTCGTAATCGCTGACGCTGTCGGAGTTGGAGATCGCCTTGCCGCCCGCAGCGCGGATTTCCTGCGCTACTTGCTCAGCCGGGCCGGCCGAGCCCGCATCTTCGCCTTTCAGCCCGCCGCCCAGGTCGTTGACAAGCACGGACGCGCCTTCGCGGCCAGCCAGCAGCGCGCACTCTTTGCCAATGCCGTTGCCGCCGCCGGTCACGACGACGACTTTTCCGTCCAAAACGCCCATGGGAATCCTCCGAAGGGTGGAGCCTTTAGCCCCTGTGGCAGGCCGCGTGAAGCGTGCTCGACTGTCCCGTTTTGCCCTTGACGCTTCGCGCCTGTGAGCGTCGCATCCCGAAATGGACTTCCTGCGGCGTCTCTGGGGCATGGCGCGGTTTTGGCCCGATCCGGGAATGGGTTTGCGCACCGGCAGCAATAGCGCCGTGCTCGCCATGTTCTTTATCCTGCTGTTTACCGTGATCGGCTCGTTCCTGGTTGCGCTCGGCTTCGATCTTGACCGCCTCGATCTCTGGCTCGCGCGCCAAACCTGGATCGGCATTATTGGCGAACTGCTATTTCGCGCGCTGCTCGCTTTCATCATGCTGATCTGTGTTGTCGTGTTTCTCGGCTTTCTTTTCGATCGCGGGAATCCAGAGCGCCCCGGTTGGGGCATGTTGTTGGGTGCGGCGCTCGTCGCTTGGTTCGTCGGCGCGACGTTGTTTGCGCCGTTGGAATCGCTGGCGGGCTAGCTCACGACTTCTCGGCTTCCTTCGTGAGCTCGACAGCGCTCTGCGCTTCCGGCGGCAGCGTCTCAAAGCCATCGGCTTTCGCTAAGGCCGGAAACAACCGCATCCACCATGCCGACGCCATCACAGCGGCAACGCCTCCCAACGTCACCGCCATCACCGGTCCGAAAATGCGCGCCATCACGCCAGCTTCGAAATCACCAAACTCGTTCGAGGCCGAGATGAAAACAAAGCTCACCGCCGCCACGCGTCCGCGCATCGGGTCCGGCGTAGCGAGTTGGATCAAGCTCTGGCGCACATAAACAGAGATCATGTCGACCCCGCCCGCAATCGCCAAAGCCGCCGCCGTCAGCCACAAATATTCCGAGAGCCCAAACACGATGGTCATCAGCCCGAACACGATGGTCGAGCCGAACATCCAAAGCCCAACGCGCCGCCGCAACGGCGCGACCGCCAGCCAAAGCGCAACGCTCGCGGCGCCAACACCCATCGCCGAGCGCAAAACTCCAAGCTCGCCCGGCCCCGCATGCAAAATGTCGCGCGCGAACACCGGCAACAGCGCAACGGCGCCAGCCAGCAGAACAACAACGAGATCGAGTGAAATCGCGCCCAGCACGATCTTGTTGGCCCACACGTAGCGGAGACCCTCCATGATCATGCCGACAGTGCGCGCATCTTTTACCGGCTCTTGCGCCGGCGGCTTCAGCACGAACATCAGCACCGCCGAAATCACCAGCAGCACGAACGCCACCGAGTAGGGCACAGGCGCGCCCGCGCCGTACAGCAAACCGCCGATCGCCGGCCCCACGACCAGCGAAGATTGAAACGCCAGCGAACTCCACGCGATGCCTTGCGGCAGTTCTGCGCGCGGCAATAGCATCGGCAAAAGCGCGCTCGCCGCCGGCGGCATAAAGGCATTGATCATCCCGGCGCTGATCGCCGCGGTGAAGATCACGGGAATGATAATCGCGGGCGGTGCGTTCGCTGCGATCGCAAGCCCGAACATGATCGCCGCTTTAGCGACAATACATGCCGTCAAGATCAGCCGGCGATTATAGCGATCCGCCGCTTGCCCGCCGAACAGCGACAGCACCAGCAGCGGCAAGAACTGCGCAAGGCCCACAAGCCCCAGCATGAACGCGCCTTCGGCGATCGATGCGCCTTGCGCGCGGGCGGCGTCGTACATCTGCCAGCCCATCGCGGTGGCTTGGATTTGCACCGCCATAGTCGCGAGCCATCGGCCCGCCCAATACTGGGCGAACAGCCTGTGACGGAAGATGTCGAGGGATGGGATGCGGAGGGAGGCCAAGCGGGCCGGACCATGCGCCCCAGCCGGTCGAGTCGCAACAGCGTCACACCCGCGCGATTGACGCTTTAGCCTGTCGGCCCTAAGCGCTCGCGCCCAATGGCCGCCACGCTCTCCGCCGAAAAACCCGAACACGCCGAAGCGATCGAGCGGGTGCTCGATCGCGCCTTCGGTCCAGGCCGGTTCGCGAAAACCAGCGAGCGTGTCCGCGAACGAGGCGCTGCGCCCGAGCCAAGGCTTTCACGCGTCGCTTTGAACGCGGACGGAGAGGTGATTGGCGTTTGCCGTATCTGGCGCGTCGAAGCCGGTGCGCCGCTCTATTTCCTTGGCCCGCTCGCAGTTGATCCCGCCGCGCAATCGGCTGGGCTCGGTTTGCAGATGGTGCAAGATTGCGTCGCCGCCTGCCGCGCCGTTGGCGCTTCCGGTATCGTACTCGTCGGCGCCGAGCGCTTCTTTCGCCCAGCAGGCTTTACGCTCGTGCCGGCAGAGCGCGTGTCACTTCCAGGCCCGGTCGATCCCAAGCGCTTGCTCTGGCTCGAAATCCGCCCCGGCGGATTCGACAAAGTGCACGGCGAGCTGAAAGCGCCGAGCCATTAGGAGCGGCCAACGATCCGCCGGATGGCATTGAACCAGAACGGCGCGCCTTGGGCGGCCGCGACGATGACGATCAGCCAGCCCAGCAGCGTTTCCCAAATGCCGTTGCGCTCGAACGTCGGCCCGTACAGCGCCGTGGCTTCCGCAGTCGATGTTGCGCGTTGCGTCGGGGCGGTTTCCTCGGTCGCCGCAGCATCAGGCTCAGCCGCGTCGGCCGTCGACACAAGCGCCACTTGTGGCGCGCGTGCTTCCAGCACAGCTAAGCGCTGCTGCAGCGCTGGATTATCGCCGACGCGCTGCTGCGCATCGGCGCACGCGTTATTGGAGTTTGCCGCCGTTCTTTCGCTCACGCTCTGGATCGTCGCCGCCATCCAATCCCAACCGACTGGAATATCGCTATCTCCGGTCGCGCAGCGCACAACCGTGAGCAGTGTCACGACTTCGTTCGGATTAAGCCCCGCCGCAGCATCGCCCGCTTGCGCGGCGGTTTCGCTTCCTCCGGGTGCAACCGCCAGCGTCGCAACTGTGCTCGATTGCACAAGCTCCGGCGTTACCGAGGCAAGCGCGCTGCGCAGATTGTCATTGTCTTGAAGGCGGCGCCCAATTTCGATGGCGCTAACATTGAGCCCGATCGTCACCATAGCGGCCACGCCCCAAGACAGCGCAACGCAATCAGCCTTGAACCGCTCCTGCATTTTCTGCGCGGACGTGTCGAACCAAGCCCGCACTGCCGCGGCGATCTCTTCGCGCGTCGCGCCAGGCGGCGGCAAAATGAGTTGTAATCTCTGCTTCAGCTCGCCGTCCTTCAGCGCCGCGACAGAGGCGGGCAGGGCCAAGATTGCGTCGCCATTTGACCAGTTCGGCTGCACGGCGCTGGCAAGCGCCGTTATGAACGTGTCTGGCTCCATGTGGGTGACTTCAGCGCGCCCGCCCGAAAGCGCGGCTGTCATCGGATGGCGATAGAAGCGCTTGGCGATCTCGTCCTTGTAAGTTTTGTCGCTCAACAGCCTGAAAATGCTGCGCCGCAGATTGCGTGCGCGCATGCGAAAGCCTTCGACGATGAATTGCTGGATCAGGCTGACGATCGCCGCCATGACCAAAAACACCAGCAAAAGCGCCAGCGCCATTTGAAATAACGGGCTGTCGAGCATGGATCCCCCCTCCGCGCCACGCCATCGCCGGCCACTTCAGGGCCGCCCAACTTCCGCGTTGGCGCGCCACAAGTCTTAATATAGATTAACCATACGCGCAATTCGGGGGAGTCGCGATGTCCGAAGAGTCGACACGTCTTTCGCCGCTGGAATTGTTGACCATCGACGCGATCGTCTCGCTGTTCGAGACCAATTCTCCGGCCAAGTACGACGCCATCGCCCGGAGTGCGCAAGATCGTGGCGGCCTGAGTTATGGCAAGCACCAAGCAGCGCTCGTCAGCGGTTCACTGCATCGCTTGATCTCGCGCTATTGCGAAGCGGAAGGCGCAGCGTTTTCTGGGCGCTTGCAGCCTTATCTGCCGCGCATGCAAGCCGAAGACCGCGCGCTCGATCGCGACGATACACTCGTCGAAATTCTGCGCGAAGCCGCCAACGACCCGGTGATGCAGCGCACGCAGGATGAGTATTTCAACCAACATTATATGGGCCCCGCTTTACGCGAGGCCGCCGCGATGGGTTTCGTTACGCCGCTTGGCCACGCTGTCGTTTATGACAGCATGATCCACGGCTCGTGGGACAATATCAAAGCACGGACGAGCCAAACTGCAGGCGAGCCCAGCGCCGAAAATGAAAAGCAATGGGTCGTCGCGTATCTCAACACCCGCCGCGCTTGGCTTGCAGGCCATAGCAACGCACTACTGCCGCGCACCGTCTATCGGATGGATTGCTTCCTTGATCTGGTGCGTCAGGAAGCTTGGGCGCTGGCGTTGCCGCTCAGCCTGCAACTCAATGGCTTCCGCTTCAATCTGACCGCATGGGATTTCAGCCCGAGCTGGTTCGACGATCCAGTGTTCCGCGTCGATCCCGCAGGGCTCGGCGTCGTCAAAGCCCGCCGCGCCGTGATCGCTGAAGGCCGCGATCGCCACGTGCAGCAATTGCTCGCCGATCTTGGCTTGCTCGATCCGCAAAGCGGCGTCGATGGCAAGTTCGGTTCGGGCTCCGCCAACGCCGTGCGCAGTTTCCAGTTGAGCTGTGGTATGGCTGGCAATGGCGAAGTCGACGCAACGACGTACGTTCAGCTCGCTAATTCCGTGCAGCGCAGAAATGGGCAGTCCGACGGCGAATTCGTGCCGCTGCCCGAGCGCGAGCGCAGCACAGCAGGCACGGCTCTCGGCGGCGCCGGCGCGATCACCACCACAGTTGGCGGCGGTGCGCTCGCCGGCGCGCAAATACTAGGCGGCGACGAAACGCCGCCGCCTGCAGATCAGCCCGCGGACACCAGCACGCCCGCGCCAACGACAGGCGAGACGCAAACGCCGCCGGTCAACGAAGCGCAAACGCCGGCCAATACCGAAGCGCCAACGCCGGCGCCGACGACGACCGATACACCGCCAGCGCAAACTCAAACTCAGACGCACACCGAAGTCGCCCAGCCGGGCCCTGTGCAAGAGATGGCGCGCGAGTATTTGCCGTGGATCGGCATCGGCCTTCTGCTGATCGCGCTGGTGTTCTTCTCGCTGGCGCGCCGGCGCTCGTATTAAGCGCTTTCGCGTCGCCACCCGAGCATCAGCAGCGCCATCCCAATAAGCGCCCACAACCAGCCAGGCCCAAGCGGACTCGCGCGGGCGGCGCGGACGACATAAGCGCCATTGCGCTCGATGCCGATCCAATCATTGCCGCGGGCGTTGGCGCCGCGATCGACGCGGCGGATTTCAGGTAAGCGCCGTCCGTCTTCGCCGGTCAGCACAACGCTGCCGCCCGTAGCATTCGCGAATGGGCGGAGGATATCCGGGTTTGCCGCAAGCGCCGCCGCTTCGCGCGGATTGAGCGGGCCGACGGCGGCGAACGCGCGCAAATTCCCGCTGCGCGCTTCGTAGAGACCTTGCTCACTTGCCGGTGCTTCGCCGCTGAACAAGCCCGGCGCGTTTTCGCCGAGCGCCACCGTGCTGCGTTCGCCCGATGGCGCGATCAGTTCGATGTCGCCGACAGCGGCCGCCAATGTTGAGCGCTCAATTTCCAAGCCACGCGGGCCAGGCTCAAGCGTCAGCCGCTCATCTTCAAGCTCCGGCTCCTGCATCAGCCAATGCGCGAGCCGGCGGAGCAATTCGCCATGCGGGCCGCCGCCATCATAGCCGCGCGCCCAAAGCCACGGCTGGTCCGACCACAATTGCGCAACGCGTCCTTGCCCCGCGCGATCGAGCACCAAGAGCGGCGCGCCATTCGCGCCCTGCAGCACCGTTTGCCCACCCGACGCCTGCGCTTGAACTTGCATCGTCCAGCGCCCCCAGCGCTCCGGCGACGGCAAGCCGCGCACGACTGGGTGACGGCGTCCAAGCGCGGTCGGCGCCGGGCGATACGGAGTTGTCGTCACCGCGCCGGTGGGTTGCGCCGGCAAAATGCCGGCGAGCGCGGTGCGATGTATGCCATCAAGTCCGGCTTCAGCTTCGCCTGCCGTTATCAGCAGCGCGCCACCTTGCTCAACGCGCCGCGCAATCGACGCGAAATAATAGGCCTGCAAAATGCCGCGCTGGCGATAGCGATCGAAGATGATGAGATCGAACTCGTTGAGGCGCCGTTCGAACAATTCTTCAGTCGGAAAGGGGATAAGCGCCAATTCGCTGAGCGGGGTGAAATCCTGTTTGTCCGGCGGCCGCAGAATGGAAAAGTGCACCAGATCAACAGCCGGATCGCTCTTCAGCAAATTTCGCCAAACGCGCGCGCCTTGATGCGGCTCGCCGGTGATCAGCAAAACCCGCAACCGATCGCGCACGCCATTGGCGGCGAACGCGGCGCGGTTGTTGGCCAGCGTGATCTCGCGCGGACCTTCATCCGCCTCGACGACAACCATATTGCGGCCGCGCTGCGGCAATTGCACATCGACGGAAAATTCCTGGTTCGCCCGCACCACGGTCTCGCGCACCCGCACTCCATCAATGCTGACGCGGACGCGCACTGACACGTTATTGCCCTCATCGATCACGCGCGCAGTGATGCGCATCGGCTCACCGACAATGCCGAACGTCGGCGCTGACACCAGTTCAAGTCTTCGGTCGCCTCTATTAGGATCGCCGACGATTAGAATGTGCGCCGGTCCCAACTCGCGCAATCGGCCGGGCTCGTCCGGCGGATCGGCGGCTTGCCCATCGGTGATGACGACCACGCCGCCAATGCGGTCGCGCGCCACATCGCTCAGCGCATCCTCGATCACCGAGGTGATCATCGTCCCGTCGGCGCCGCCGCGGGTTTCGCGCAGCCGCACTTCAAGACCGGGCTCGCGCGCCATCGCCGCAGCCATCGCATCGGCGGCGGCACGCGCGGCGTCGCGGCGCCCGGCGAGGCCAAGGCTTTCGCTCTGATCAACGACGATGAGCGCAATATCTTCGGCCGGTTCGCGCGTCTCACTCACCCATTGCGGCTGCATCAGGCCGAGGAATACGAACGCGATCCCAAGTCCGCGCAAAATCGGCGCGCCGCCGCGTCGCCACAAATAAAAGCCGAACGACGCCGCCGCCAAAACGCCAAGCGCAATCAGCGCCGCACTTGGCAGCGCCGGATCAAACCCGATGCGCCACGCGCCGATCATTCGCGGCCCATGCGTTCGAGCAGGGCCGGCACGTGTACTTGATCGGCTTTATAATTGCCGGTGAGCGCCACCATCACGATGTTGACGCCGAAGCGCAGCGAAAGCTCGCGTTGGCGGCCGCTGGTTTGGCCTTCACCCGCCCAAGCCGCCGCCCAATCGCCATCGCCGATGAAGAGCGAAGCGACGCCGTCGCGTGATTGTGCGGCGTTCGGATCCTCGGCCCAGAGCTGCGTTGATTGCGCGCGGCCCGGAAAACTCCGCATCAAATAAAACGCGCGCGCCAACACATGTTCAGTAGTGACCAATTCGAGCGGCGGCACGTCGATGCCTGTCAGCATTGTCTGCGCCGGCCGCCCGCGCCCCGTTGCTGCGCCCGCATCACGCGTGTCGACAAGGAGCAGCCCGCCTATCGCAAGATAGCGATCAATGTTGGCGAGCGCCGCATCCGAAAGCCGCTGCGGCGAAGAGGGGGCGGGCCAGTAGAGAAACGGATAAGCCGCCAAATTATCGCGCGCGAGATCGATGCCGACAGGATCGCCCGGCTCAACGGACGTTCGCTCCGTCAGAATGTTGCTCAACGCCGCTAGCCCAGCGGCGGATGTCCGATCGACCCGTGCATCGCCGGTTCGGACGTACGCTAAGCGCAACGTCTGCGTGGGATCAGAATTTTGCCCATGCGCATCCCCGCCGCCGAAGACGGCAAGCGCAAGCATCGCCGCGGCGCCGGTACGGACGAAGCGCGGCAGTTTGCCGAACAGATAAAGCGCAATCATGAGATCAATCGCCAAGAGAATTGCAGTGGCCCCAAAGAGCCACCCGGCTAAAGGCTGTTCGATTGCGCCTGTTAGGCCTTCGCGACCGATGCCGTTCGGCAGCGCGAGCGGGTTCAGGGTTTCGTCCGCGCCTGCTGCATCGATCGCAGCGCTGACACCCGCGCGCTCGTACAGGCCCGGCGGCGTTTGTGGCGACGCGATCGCCAGTGCGAACGCATCTGGCGCTATCGGCGCGGCGTCAGGCGGCGCAGCTGAAAGCGTACCGAAGCCATCAAGTGCGCTCTGTGCGATGAACGGCCCGCCACTGATCTCGCGCTCTCCCGCGCCATCGGGCCGCGCCGCGAACGCCAACGTTCGGCGCAGCATTTCAACGAAGAGTCCAGAAAGCGGCACGTCTGACCAGTCCGGCGTCGCGCTGATGTGGAAAAATACAATCAGCCCGCGTCCACGCGCTTGCGCGGTGACGAACGGCGAATTGTCCGAAAGCGTCGCCCACACGCGCGCTTCTTCTAGCGATGCAGGCTCGGCCAAAACCTGCCGGCGCACATTGACGTCGCTCGGCGGTGTGATGCCCGCAAACGGCGAGTCCGCCGCGAACGGTGCGATAGCGAGAGGTGTTTCCCAAGCCAGCGCGCCGCCCAAAGTGCGCGACCCCGGGCGCAGGCGCACCGGTAGCAATTCGTCAGCATCGTTGGCGAGACGCGGGCCGGCGAACCGCACCAAGAGCCCGCCATTCTGCAGCCAGCGTTCCAGCGCGCCGAGATCGGCGGGCGCAATGCGGCTCGTGTCGGGCAGGATCAAGGCTTGCGCACGCGCGTCAATCAATTCGCGCACGCCGCCGCGCTGCAAGCTGGCGTAGGGCTGCAGCGCGCGATCAGCATAGAAAAGTTCTGACAGCAGCGGCTGACTTGCGCCGCCTGCATCGACCAAACCCACAAACGGCCGCCCAGCGCCGGCCGGCAGAAGCTTCACCGCGCCTGCGCTCTGTTCGCCGATAATCCTGATGCGCGCCGCGCGTGCTGCAATCTCCGGCGGCAAGTCGATGCGTGCGGTGGCGCTGGTCGCATCCCCCGCAAAGCGCGCTTCGGCGGCGCCGAGTGAGCGGCCTTCCGAGGTTTCCGCCGCGATCGCGACGATGGACGAGCCTGAGGTTGCGCGGCGAATATCGGCAACCACGCCTTCGGACGTCACTGCACCCGAGACAATCGCGCGCGCCGTTTGCGGCGGCAGGCGTGCGGTGACTGGTCCGCGCTGTTGTAGCTCCGCCGCGAGCGCGCGCGCGCCATCATCGTTGAGGCCGTCCGTGATCCAGACGATGCGATCGAAGCGCCCTTGCGTTTGCGCTAATCGTTCCGCCGCCTGTGCGCGATCTGGCCGCCAGGCTTGCGGCTCGAGCCGGCTGATCGCGGCGCGTGCATCGGCGGCGGTCAGCGCTTCGCCGGGATCGCGCGCGCGTTGGTTCGGCGCGGTGAGCAGCAGGAACACCGGCGCGCCGGTGCGTTCGGCTTGTGTCGCGGCGGCGCTTCCTGCGGTGCGGACATCGGCCCAGAACGGCGCCGAGGTCCAGCCATCATCGATCACGATCAGCGTCCGCCCGCCTTGCGCGCTTTCGCTCGCGCTCGGCGCCAAAGCAGGGCGTGCGAACGCGATGATCAGCAACGCTGCGGCGAGTGCGCGAAACAAAAGCAGCCACCACGGCGCGCGTTCGCGGCTTTGATCTTCGGTGCGCACGCCTTCGAGCAGGCGCGTCGGCGGAAACTGCGTGCGCTGCGGCGGCGGCGGCGTCGCGCGCATGATCCACCACAGCGCCGGCAGAGCCAGCAGCGCCGCCAGCGCCCACGGCGCGCCGAAGAGGATCGGGCCCAATGTCACCCGTAGCGCTCCGAGACGAACGCCATGAGCATCGACAGCGCCGGCGATGCGCTATGATCGGTGCGGTGCAGCAGCGCTGGGAAACCAAGCTCGGCCCCAAGCGCGCGCAGTTCTCGGCGCTGTTGCGCCAGTCGCTCCACATAAGCAGCTTGCGCGTTCTCGGCGCGGCCGATCAAAACTTCGCCGCCGCGCCCCGGCGATTGAAACAATGTGCGGCCACGAAACGGAAAATCCTCTTCCGCCGGGTCGGCGATCATCACAAGCGCGCCGCTCGCGCCGACGCGAGCCGAAGCGAGCAGACGTTGGCGCCAGATTTCGATCGGCGCGTAAAAGTCGCTGATGAAGATGATGCAGGCATTGTTCGGCGGCTCGAACTCGCCTTGCGGTGTGGTGAGATCGACCGCGAGCCGATCCACCGCACGGGCGCCGGCGCGTGGTTGCATACCTAATGCGCCGATGCGCTCGCCGCCGCGCGCGAGCAATGTCGCCAGCGCTAAAGCTATCACGCGGGCGCGATAAAGTTTTGTTGGCCGCGCTGTATTGCTGGTCCAGTTGAAGCCGGCATCGCTATCGATCCAGAACCACGCGGTTTGCGCCGCTTCGCGTTCGCGCTCGCGTACGTAATAGCGATCGCCGCGCGCGGACCGGCGCCAGTCCACCAAACGCGCGCCGTCTTCGGCGCGGTGATCGCGCGACCGTGCACGCCAGGCGCGCTCGCCGCGAGGCGCTTTGCATCAAGCAAAATGCCCGGCAGATCGCCAGCGAGGTTCAGCGCGTCGAGGCGCGCCGCATTGCTCAAGCTGCGCGCTCCGCGAGTTCATCGACGAGCGAGTCAATATCCAAACCTTCCGCGCGCGCGCCGAAGCTGAGCTGCATGCGGTGTACCAAAGCCGGCCGCGCCAATGCCGCGACATCATCCACCGCCGGCGCCAAGCGCCCGCGCAGCAACGCCCGCGCCCGCACGGCGAGCATCAAAGCTTGCCCCGCACGCGGCCCAGGGCCCCATGCGACGTGCTGATTCACGCGCGGATCAGTGCTTGAGCCCGGCCGCGCCGAGCGCACCAATTCCAAGATCGACGCCAGCACTTTTTCGCCTACTGGCATCGCGCGCACCAGACGCTGCAACCGCATCAGAGTTTCGGCATTCAAAATCGGCTGCGGCTGTTGATGGTCGAGCCCCGTCGTTTCGATCAAAATCTTCCGTTCGATCTCCGCATCCGGATACGGCACATCGACTTGCAACAGGAAGCGATCGAGCTGCGCTTCCGGCAGCGGATAGGCGCCTTCATGTTCGATCGGGTTTTGCGTCGCCAGCACATGGAACGGGCGCGGCACATCGTAAGCGGCGCCGGCGACGGTGACGTGATGCTCTTGCATCGCTTGCAGAAGCGCCGATTGCGTACGCGGCGAAGCGCGGTTGATTTCGTCCGCCATCAAGAGCTGCGTGAAGATCGGCCCCTTCACGAACCGGAAGTGCCGACGGCCAGCTTCGTCCTGATCCAGGACTTCAGAGCCCAGAATATCCGCCGGCATCAGGTCCGGCGTAAATTGCACGCGGCCCCAATCGAGCCCCAGCACCCGCGCCGTCGCTTCCACCAGCCGCGTCTTCGCCAAGCCCGGCGCGCCGACCAGCAGCACGTGGCCTCCGGCGAGCACCGCTGCCAAAGTCAGCTCGATCACCCGCTCTTGGCCGAACACGGCTTTGCCGATTTCGGTCCGCACGCGCGTTAAAGCTTCCCCGGCGGCCTCCGCCTCGGCCACCATCGCTTCTGGAGTGTCGTGATTGCTCATGGGGGCGAAGCTCGCTTAGTTGGGGGCCACATTATGGCAGACCCTGAAAACACATCGTCCCTGGAGCAATTGCTGGCTGCGCTCAAGGCCCAAGCCGGCTCTGGCGACCGAGGGCCGCCGCCCGTCGACAAATGGAACCCCGCCCATTGCGGCGACATCGGCATGGAAATCCTGGCCGACGGCACATGGAAGCACGAGGGCGCGCGGATCACGCGCGAGTCGCTGGTCAAGCTCTTCGCCTCGATCCTGCGCAAGGACGAAGACGGGGCGACCTATCTCGTGACGCCGGTCGAGAAGATCATCGTCCGCGTCGAGGACGCACCCTTCGTCGCCATCCGCGCCGATCGTCACGGGGCGGGGCGCGACCAAACCATCGTCTTCACCACCAATGTCGGTGACATCATCACCGCCGGCCCGGAGCATCCGCTGCGCGTGGAGCGGCGCGGAGATGAACCGCGCCCATACGTGCGTGTGCGGGGGCGCTTGGAGGCGCGTGTGCTTCGCGCGCCGTTTTATGAGCTGGTGGAATGGGCTGAGCCGAAAGAGGGGAGGCTCGGTGTTTGGAGTGGTGGGGCGTGGTGGGAGCTGGGGCAGCAGTAAGTGCGGTGGACGCGACTAGTTCGATTTGGATGCAAGAGCGTTGAAGTGCATCGCTCCCTTTTCAATTTTTCCGGTGGCCAGAAATTTGGCGCATTCACCAGCGTCGTTCTTGCAGCGACGATCTCAACCAACAAATGGATGTTTCCGGGTACTGGAGCTTTGACGAACGGAATCTTGCGCGTAAAAACTCTGTCGTTGCGTTTGTGGGCCTCATAGCGATCAAGCAGTATGGTGATTGATTTGCGTTCGCCCGGTGCCAACTCGAATGGCGGCACGGAGGAACCAGGCATTGTAACCGGTGGTCCTAGCGTTTGAACGGCGTACGAATGCTTCAACCATTTCGGCCCGACGGGAAACCATCCCATGCGCCAGCCGATGCCGCCAATCACTGCAGTCCGAGTGCCGATGTTGGTGAGCGTAAAAGTCATCACATCAATTGCGGGGACGCCGCCTCCAACCACCAATCGAATGCCAGCGGTTGCCTTGATGCGGGGCGTCCGATCCGAGAGCACCACCCAGAGTGACACGATAACGGCGGTGGCGGTGGCGAGGGCGCCAGCCACTTGCCCGATCGCAGAAACCTGGGTCCAAAACAGAATCTGTTCCGCCATGTCACTAGAATGCGGTAAGTTCCGCCCTTAGGCAAAGGTTCAACGCGAAGTTCAGACTCGGTGCGGCGCGAGACGCCACATCCCACACTCGCGATCACGCGCGCCTGTAAAAATGGAAGCAGCCCTTCGCCATCGACGAAGATTCTGATGGTCAGCCGGCGGTGTGTGTTTAGTTCGCCGAAATGATGTTGCCTTGTAGGTCGATGTGAACGCCTCGTCGCTCCAAGCGCTCTCGTGCAGCTGTTAATGCTGCGGCGCTAAAATGGCTGAGTGTCTCAGTACAATCGCCTCTGCGGTAAGCTCCGGCGTGCCGTAGTCCATGACTTCGTCAAAGCCATCGGTCTGCTTCAGTGCACAATATTCAAGCGAGGCGATCTCTCCATCTCTCTCGATTTTCCGTCTCATTCTGTTCATGCGCGCCACCTTACGCCCATTGAGCCGCCGAAGAGTCTCTACGGCGATGACCATCTGCCAACACGCATGCTCGACAGTTCCCGGCGCGTTCTTGGCGGAAGCCTCGCTCAGGCGGCGAAGCGCAGCACGTTCAACGATTGTGGACTTGGCTCGACGAGCGTTCTCGGCCATCTTTAGGAGCGCGGTTTCATCCGTCAGCGTCCCGATGATGGACAGCGCTCGCTTCTCTGCGTCGGTCATTTTGTGTTCCCACGGCGTAATGCTGAGTCAAGGTCGAATTTTGATACGCATCGGCTGCTCTAGCGCTTAGAGGCTTCTTAGAGCTTCGCGGTATCCAATCCGGCTTTTCTCAGCCGAGCCGCAATTTTTCGCATCTTCGCGAATTCAGTTCCGAAGGCGGGGCCAATCTTCATCAACTCGCAGAACTCACGCCCGGTAGTTGTTTGCAGGACGTCGGCATATTTTATCACCTGAATGTGAAATTCGGCGATGTAGTCGTTTCGCGGTGCATCGTTGATGGCCGCTTTGATGCGCGCAATCGCCTGTGTGACGTTCATAACTACCTCCTAAAAAATTATTATTTATGCATAATGCATTAGTAATAATCGGTCAAGCTCTCTTTTGTTAGGCTCGGACGAAAGTCGCCGACGCGCCCATGAAAGCCGGGTGCCGCCGCATGCGCCGATTGCGCGTGTGACGATCGCCCCCTACGCCATCCCCGTGTCTGCATCCGTAGAATCCCTCCTCCGCCAGCGCCTCGATCCGCTCGACATCGTCGCGGATGAAACGGCGCGCACGCGTAGCGATAACGATCTCAATCCGGATTGGGATAATCATCCCGAGCAGCGTCCCGCAGCGGTATTGGCGCCGATCATCAAGCGCGCCAGCGGGTGGACCATGTTGTTCACCGAGCGCTCGGTCGAGACGCCGGCGCGTGCAGGCGAGCGATACGAGCGCGGTCGATACGGCGCTGCGCGAAACCTTCGAAGAGGTGGGCATCGCGCGCCGTTTCATCGAACCGATCGGCGCCTGGGATCGCTACGACACCATCACCGGCTTTCGCGTCACGCCGATCGTCGGCCTCGTCGATCCGGGCTTTGAGCTCACGCTCGATCCGCGCGAAGTGGCGAGCGTGTTCGAAGCACCGCTCGATTTCCTGATGAACCCGGCCAACCACGAAAAACGCGAAGCTTTATGGCAAGGCCGCACACGCTATTATTACGCGATCCCGTGGCAAGGCCATAACATCTGGGGCGCCACCGCCGGCATGATCCGCGCGCTCTATGAGCGGCTGTATATTTGAAGGGCCGTCGGCGCCTGAGACCGAGCAGGAGCGCTCGTCGCGTCATTCGCGAAACGCCTACCGCGCAATGTTGTTCACGGTGTTTTTCGTGCCGATGATGGTTGCGTTCTCAGCTCTGATGATGTGGCTTTTCAACGGTTACGTCGATGTGGAGATGCTGGGTGTTGCGGGCATCCTCTCAGCGACCGGCTTAGCGCTAGGCTTCTTTCTTGAGCTACGGAAATACAAGTAGCGATGCCTAACCAAGACCCCGCGCTTCTCCGCCGACTCCTGCGCGCCAAAGATCGCATGGACGCAGCATCGCACGAGGATTGGCCCGTCGAGCGCTTGGCTTCCGTCAGCGGCGTCTCCGAAGCGCACTTCGCGCGCAGCTTCAAAGACGCGTTCGGCACACCGCCGCATCGCTATCTGCTGACCCGCCGCATCGAACGCGCCAAGGCGCTGCTGCGCGACACCGATATGCCGATCCTCGACATCGCGCTCGATACAGGCTGGCAAAGTCTCGGCACCTTCGGCCGCGTGTTCAAGGACGTCACCGGCCAAAGCCCAAGCGAACTGCGCGCCGCCGAGCAGGCGAGCGCCCAGGCGCTCGATCAAGTTCCGCATTGCTTTATCAGCGCCGCTTACCGGCCGAACCTCAAGTCAGCAGTTTCGGAGAAGCGCCGCCAGGAAGCCGCGGATAAGAAGTCCGCCGAAGACGAATAGTTCTAAGGAGGCGGCAATGATCAAAGGCATCAATGTGATTGGGCTCTATATGCACGATCAGGACGAGGCGCTCGATTTCTACGTCAACAAGCTAGGCTTCGAGATCCAGGCCGACGTCAAGAACGGCACGTTCCGCTGGCTTACCGTGAAGCACGCGAACCAACCCGGCTTCGAACTCGGCTTACTCGAGCCGCAAGAACCGGTGCTCGAGGCGGCGACGGCGCAGACGATGCGTGAAATGGTGGCGAAGGGCGCGATGCCGCCATTGGTGTTCGTGGTCGAAGATTGCCGCGCCGCGTACGAGGCGCTGAAGGCCAAGGGCGTGGAGTTCACGCAAGAACCGATCGCGCGCTTCGGCAGCGTCGACGCCAATCTCCGCGATCCCTCCGGCAATGCCTGGAAAATGGTCGAGGCGCGCTGATGTACGCGCACTTTATTCAGCACGCTCAACAGGAGGCCCGCGTGAGCACATTTATCCGCCAATTTCACCGCTGGACGTCGCTGACTTTCATGCTGGTCGTCATCGCCATCTTCGCCATGTTGGGCCTGGGCCAACAGCCGGCGCAATGGATCTATTACGCGCCGCTCTTGCCTCTCGGCTTGCTCATGATCACCGGGCTCTGCATGTTCTTCCAACCCTATGTCGCCAAAGCGCGACTGACGAAGGCGAGCTAACGCAGTGGCGAAAACAGCTAAGAAAGCGGCAAAGAAGAAAGTCGCACCGAAGAAGACGGCGGCGAAAGAGCCCAAGCTGCTCTCCGGCGGCAATCCGCAAATCGCCAAGGGCTACGGCGAAGCGCCGATCAAGGAATACATCGCCGCCATGCCTGGCTGGAAGCGCGAGGTCGGCGAACGCCTCGATGCGCTCATCACAGCCGCCGTGCCGCGCGTGCGCAAAGCGGTGAAATGGAATTCGCCGTTCTACGGCATGTCGGACAATGTCTGGTTCCTCAGCATCCACGTCTACGCCAAATACGTGCAAGTCGCCTTCTTCCAGGGCGCTTCGCTGAAGCCGCCGCCGGAGAAAAAGTCAAAATATCCCGCCGTGCGCTATTACGACATCCACGAAGGCGAACTCGACGAAAAACAATTCACCGCCTGGGTCAAACAAGCCAGCAAGCTGCCGGGCGAGAAGATGTAGCGCGCCGGTTGAAGGCGCGCGCAAACTGCGCGAAGACGGCGTGAATGACCGCCATCACCCACGCCCCCTGGCTCAAAGCCGCAGAAACCCAAAAGCTGATCGCCGCGCTCGAAGTTGCGCGCGCCGGCGGCTCGCGCTTCGTCGGCGGCTGCGTGCGCAACACGTTGATGGGCCGCGCGGTCGATGACATCGACGTCGCCACGCAGCTCACGCCGGATGAGGTGATCGCTGTTTGCAAAGCCGCGAACTTCGCCGCGCACCCGACTGGCATTGAGCACGGCACCGTCACCGTTGTCGTCAATCATAAGCCGTTCGAAGTCACCACGCTCCGCCGCGACGTCAGCACCGATGGCCGCCGCGCCACCGTCGCCTTCACCGAAAGCTGGGAGGAGGACGCCGAGCGGCGCGACTTCCGCATGAACGCGCTCTACGCCGATGCGACGGGCGCGGTCCACGACCCCACCGGCGGCGGTCTCGACGACGTGCGCAAGGGCCGCGTCATTTTCATCGGCGACGCGCACACGCGCATCCGCGAAGATTACCTCCGCATCCTGCGCTTCTTCCGCTTCAACGCCTGGTACGCGCGCGGCCCGCTCGATCCGACGGGCCTCTCAGCCTGCGCCGATCTCGTTGCAGGCCTCGATACGCTTTCAGTCGAGCGCGTCTGGAAGGAAGTGAAAAAGATGCTCGCCGCGCCCGATCCGCGCGCATCGTGGGAAGCGATGAAAGCGATCGAAGCGCGGGCGCGGGCGCTGCCGGAATTGAGTAACGAAGCGCGGCTCGATGCGCTGTGTACGCTGGAAGTGGACCTGATGCTCAACGTCGATCCGATGACGCGCGTCGCAGCGGCGCTGCCGGATCAAGAAAGCGCCAAAGCATTAGCGCGGCGTTTGAAACTCTCGAACGAAGAGCGAGATCGTCTAGTTGCGGCGCTGGGCGATGACGGGAAGATCACGTCTTACATGTCGCTGCGCGAAATGCGTCGCGCTATTTACAAACTCGGCAACGAAGCCTTCGGCGATCGCGTGAAGCTCGCGTGGGCTGCCGCTGGCGATAAAGCCCAGCAATGGCGCGCGCTCGTCGTCCACGGCCAAATGTGGACGCCGCCGAAACTGCCGCTTTCCGGCGATGAAGTGATGGCCGCCGGCGTACCAGCCGGGCCGAAGGTTGGCCTCGTTCTGCGCGAAGTCGAAGACTGGTGGATCGACGCCGATTTCCCTGACGACAAACTCAGCGTGATCGAGCGCTTGAAGGCTGTGGCGCAGGGGATGGCTTAGGTAATTCCAGCTTCCGTATCCACTTCCGCGCCGGTTCTTCGATTACGAGATACGCGAATACCGACGCGATAATGCTGACGACGAACACGCCGACCATCGCGCCAACGCGCACCGTCAGATCGCTCGCTTCGGTCACGCCAAACCGCTCCAACGCGTGAAACCACACGATGTCGATCGGCAGATGGATCATATAAAGCGCGTAGCTCGCTGCGCCCAAGAACACGAACACGCGGCCAGACATCGGCGCATCGATCTGATGGCGCGAGGTTTCCGCTAAGCCGTACAGCAAGCCGGCAAGGCCAAACCAAACGAGGCCTTCCCACCAATTCAGCATCGTCACCGCGACGATCCAGCCAGCGCTCACCGCGACGATCGGCCAAGCCCAGCTCTTCGGCGCGGCGTGATTGCGGCCGAAAGCGTAGAGCGCGACGCCGAGCAGGAACGACGGCAAAATCCGCAGCGCGCCGATCTGCGCTGTCATCTGCGAGAAGTCGCGGCCGACGCCGGGCATCACAAGATGCAAATTCGAAAGCGCCCAGAAGCTCGCAAGGCACAGCGCCAGCGCGCCCAGCGCAACCGCGCCCGACCAGCGCTTGGTTTTCAATACGAGGCCAGCCACCAGCGGGAAGAGCAGATATGCCGCCCATTCAGCGCTGATCGACCAAGACGGGAAATTCCAACCGACAGCCTCGGTCGCGCCCCAGGCGTGGATCATCAGGAGATGCGCCGGCAAGTCAGAGAGCGTGAACGCCTCCGGCGAACCGACCCCCGCGCCCAAAGCCGAGGCCCCTACGAACAGCACGATCATCGCCGCCAGGGCGGCAAGGTGCATCGGGTAGACCCGCGCCAGCCGGTTCTTAAGGAAGCCGCCATAGCCAAAGCGCCCGTCCTCAAGCGTGGTCAGATAGACGTGCGCCAGAATGAAGCCGGAGAGCGTGAAAAAGAGATCGACGCCCAAATAGCCGTCCGCGACCAGGCCCATCTGGCCCATATTGAGCCCGAGATGGTCCTTGAAATGGTACAAAAGCACCCAGAACGCTGCGATAAAACGCAGTGAAGTCAGCGGTTTAAGGTCTTGCGGGTAGGCGAGTTGGGTCATGATCACTCGCCCCACGCAAGAAAAAGGCCGAGCCGCCGGGGCTTGTTATAACGCGCGTTATAACTTACATCGCAAAAGACATGACCGATGATCCCAAAAAGCCCGGCCCCAAAGGCGTCGCCGATACCGAACAGCAAAACTTCCAGGCGCAAGCGCCCGCGAAGCCGGGCGGCCGCACCCTGAAGGTCCGCAAGATCGGCAACTCGCTAGGCGTCGTTTTGCCCAAGGACGTCCTGGCCAAGCTCAAAGTCAGCGAAGGCGACGAACTCAGCGTCACCGAAACGCCGGACGGCGTGGCGCTTGAGCGGAGCGACGCCGAATTCCAGGAGCAGATCGAGGCCGCGCGCCGGGGCATGAAGCGCTATCGCAACGCGCTGCGTGAGTTGGCGAAATGACGGCCGAGCCCAAGTGGCTTGGCGTCGATGCAGTTTTGGTCATGCACGAAGAGCAGCTCGCCGAGCACGGCGGCGCGGCTGGCGTGCGCGATTTGGGTCTGATGGAATCGGCGCTCGCCCGCCCGCACAACGCATGGAGCTACGGCCAGAGCGACCTCGTCGCTTTGGCCGCGCTCTATGCAGCCGGCATCATGCGCAATCACCCCTTCGTCGACGGCAACAAGCGCACCGGGTTCCTGGCTGGGTACGCGTTTTTGTACGTGAACGGACTGGAGATCGTCGCCGACGAAGCGGAGGTGATCGTGCAATGTCTGTCGCTCGCGGCGGATGAGATTGATGACGCTGGGTTCGCAGCGTGGCTGCGCGAGAACGTGCAAGCACGCTAGTCGCTCAAGGCCACTTCACCACTGGCGGCATGCTTGAAAGAATGCTCTCAACATTGCCGCCCGTCTTCAGACCAAACATCGTCCCGCGATCGTAGAGCAGATTGTACTCAACGTAGCGCCCGCGCTGGATGAGTTGCTCTTCGCGGTCTGCTTCGCTCCATGGCGTTTCCATGTATTTGCGCAGCAGCGGCGGATAAGCATCGAGAAACGCCCGCCCAACCGCTTGCGTAAACGCAAAGTCGCGCTCCCAACTGTCAGCGCCGCTTTCGCGCCCACTATTGTGATGATCATAGAAAATGCCGCCGACGCCGCGCGGCTCGCCCCGATGCGGCAGCCAGAAATATTCGTCCGCCCACTTCTTGTAGCGATCATAAAGCCCAGTTTCGTGCGCTTCACAGGCGGCGCGATAGGGCGCGTGAAACGCTTTCGTGTCGGCGCTCGAATCATCGCGCTGATAGCTTTGCGTGGGCGTGAGATCGCCGCCGCCGCCGAACCACCATTGCGTCGTCGTGATATGGCGCGTGTTCATGTGCGCCGCGGGGCAGTGTGGATTGCGCATGTGCGCGATCAGCGAAATACCACTCGCCCAAAAACGCGGATCGTCGGCAGCGCCAGGAACGTTCTTGGCAAAGTCCGGTGAGAATTCGCCGTGCACGGTGCTGACGTGGACGCCAACCTTTTCAAAGAAGCGCCCACGCATCATGCCGGCGACGCCGCCGCCATGGTCGGCGCTGCCATCGCCGCGCCGCCAGGGCTTTTTCTCAAACCGTCCCGGCGCGCCCGGATAGAGGCCGGCCGGCGCCTCGTCCTCCAGCCGCTCGAACTCCGCGCAGATCAAATCGCGCAAGTCTTCGAACCAGGCTTTCGCGCGGGCTTTGCGGTCGTCAGTCACGTCAGTTTCTCCCAGGCCCCTGTTTGGCGCATCGCCTCGGTTAGAACCACTGTTGCGGCGGTGATCACATTGAGTGAGCGCAAGTCCCGCAGCATCGGGATACGCACGCTGGCCTCAGCCGCCGCGTAGAGTTCCCCTGGGGAGCCCGCGCTTTCACGTCCCAGCACGAGCGTGTCGCCGGTCGAGAACGAAAAATCCTGAAACAGCACCGCGCCATCGGTCTCGACCAGCACTAACCGGCCCGCCTCTCGTTCCGGCGCCGAACGAAACGCCGCTAGGCTCGCGTGCCGGGTCGCATGCGCCTTACCACCGTAATCGAGGGCGGCGCGCTTCATGGCGGCGTCGGTGAGGGGAAAGCCGCAGGGTTCGATGATGTCTAACGCGACGCCAAGGCAGGCGCAGAGGCGAAGTGCCGCGCCGAGATTCTGCGGGATGTCAGGTTGATAGAGAGCGAGCCGCACGGTAAGGCCTCGGCGCCGGAAAGACGGGCGAATCGGGGAATTGGTCTGACGTGCGTGCGGCGACGCGCCGCGCGCTTACAACCCCGGACTAGCCTAGCTTCGCCGGCGAACCAAGCCGGGAGATATCAGCGGTGGCTGAAGCAGCAGGCGACGCGCACGCGGGGGACGAATCCACCCGTCGCGACTTTATTTTTATCGCTGCCGGATCGGCGGCGGCGGTTGGCGCTGCGGCGACGATCTGGCCGTTCATCAATCAGATGAACCCGGCCGCCGACACACGGGCGCTGTCGACCACGGAGGTTGATCTCAGCGCCGTCGAACTCGGTCAGCAGATCAAAGTGATGTGGCAGGGCAAGCCGGTGTTCGTGCGTCACCGCACCGCCGAGGAAATCGCCGCCGCGCAACGCGACGACTTCGCAAACCTGAAAGATCCGCAGGCCGACGCTGATCGCCTCATTCAGGAAGACGGCCAAGCCGGCCAGCCTGAGTGGATCGTTCTGCAAGCCAGCTGCACGCACTTGGGTTGCGTGCCGACATTCGCTGAAGGCTCGGCTTTCGGCGGTTGGTTCTGCCCGTGCCACGGTTCCGACTACGACACGTCGGGCCGTATTCGCCGCGGCCCCGCGCCGCGCAATCTTGACATCGCGCCGTATGTTTTCACCGGCCCGACAGCCATTCGTATCGGCTAAGCTTGGAGCGTCTTAAGTGAGTGGACCTTCGACCTACGAGCCGAAAACGGCTTTCACACGCTGGCTTGACCGGCGTTTGCCAATCGTGCGGCTCGGCTATGACAGCTTCGTCGCTTACCCGACGCCGCGCAATCTGAACTACTGGTGGACGTTCGGCGCCATGCTGAGCCTCTGCCTCGTTGTGCAGATCATCACCGGCGTCGTGCTGGCGATGCACTACGTGCCGCACATCGACATGGCCTTCGCTTCGGTGCAGCGCATCGAGCGCGACGTGCCGTTCGGCTGGCTGATCCAGAACATGCACGCCGTTGGCGCGTCGATGTTCTTCCTCGCGGTCTACATCCACATGTTCCGCGGCCTCTATTACGGGTCGTACAAGGCGCCGCGCGAGCTGCTCTGGATTCTCGGCTGCGTGATCTATCTGCTCATGGTCGCCACTGCGTTCCTTGGCTACACGCTGCCATGGGGGCAGATGTCGTTCTGGGGCGCGACCGTCATCACCAACCTGCTTGGCGCGCTGCCTCTGATTGGCGAGCCGATCAAGAATTGGCTGATGGGCGGCTTCTCGGTCGATCAACCGACGCTGAACCGCTTCTTCTCGCTGCATTATCTGTTGCCGTTCGTGATCGCCGGCGTTGTCGCGCTGCACGTTTGGGCGCTGCACGAAGCGGGTCAGAACAATCCGGCCGGCGTCGATGTGAAGTCGAAGGCCGACACGGTGCCGTTCACGCCGCACGCGACCATGAAAGACCTGTTCGCGATGGGTCTCTTCCTGATCCTGTTCGCGACCTTCATCTTCTACATGCCGGACGCGCTCGGCCACGCCGACAACTTCATTCCGGCCAACCCGTTGCAGACGCCGCCGGAAATCGTGCCCGAATGGTACCTGCTGCCGTTCTACGCGATCCTGCGCGCCATCGATTTCAACATCGGTCCGATCGATTCAAAGCTCGGCGGTGTGCTTGCCATGTTCGCGGCAATCGGCGTGCTCTTCATTCTGCCGTGGCTCGACACCTCGCGCGTGCGCTCGATGCGCTATCGCCCGATTGCGCGTCAGTTCTTCCTGATCTTCGTCGTCGTTTGCATCTTCCTCGGTTGGTGCGGCGGTCAGAACCCGGGCAACATTCTCGCCAAGGCTGGTCCGTTCTCGGCGACGCTGGAATGGGTTGAAGGCGGTACGGTTTCGCAGGCGCCGATCCAGGCCGCTGGTGAATCGCAGTGGCAGGAAGCAGCTGACACGGCCGAAGCCGCGGCGCGCGAGCAGGGCGCCACGATGACGGCGGTGAACCGCACCGGCGCCAGCACCGGCTCGCTCCGTACAGTTGCCGGCGGCGCAGTGCAGTCGCGCGTAGTCACAGCTGAAACCGTGGATGCGCTCGAAACCGCCATTGGCGCCGCCAAGGTGGAAGTCGGCCAAGCTGCGCCGTTCTTCACTGTCGAGCGCCGGCTGCCGCCGACGTTCACCGTCACCAACCTCTCGCAGGTGCTGACGCTCTATTACTTTCTTTTCTTCCTCGTGATTCTGCCGCTGCTAGGCTTGCGTGAAAAGCCGGGCCGCGTGCCGGACACGATCGCCAAGCCGGTGATTGACGGCAAAGCGCAGGGGGCTTCGTAATGTTGCGCGCTCTTACAGCCGCGGCGGCGGTATTCGTTCTCGGCGCTGGGGTCGCGTTCGCGGCTGGCAAAGCCGAGCATCCGCACGATCACGCGTTCAGCTTCGATAGCCCTGTCGGCAGTTACGACATGGCCGCCGTTCAGCGCGGCTTCCAAGTCTACCAGCAGGTTTGCGCCAGCTGCCACAGCATGGACCACCTCTCTTATCGCCACCTCGGCGAGCAGGGCGGTCCGTTCGCGGCTTACATGGTGCGCAGCCATGATACCGGCGAGATGGAGATGGTCGTGCGGCGCCCGGAGCACGGCGGCACATTCGTCGACGTCACCGAGAATCCGTGGGTGCGCCAAATCGCATCCGAGCAAACCATCACTGCTGTCGATCCGAACTCCGGTCAGCTCACAGATCGTCCAGGCCGTATCTCGGATCGTTTCCGCCGTCCGTTCCCGAACGAGATCGCGGCGCGCGCGTCCAATGGCGGCGCCTATCCGGTCGATCTGTCAGTGATCACCTCGGCCCGTCACGGCGGCGCCGATTACATTTATGCGCTGCTGACCGGCTACACCGGCGAAAGCCAAGGCTTGCTCTACGAGAACCCGTACTTCCCGGGCCATCTCATCGCCATGCCGCCACCGCTCGGCGAAGGCGTGGTCCCGTACACGGACCCGAACACGCCGCAAACGGTCGAGCAATACGCCGCTGACGTGACGCACTTCCTGCAATGGGCGGCCGATCCGCACATGGAAGAGCGCAAGCGCCTCGGCATCGTCGTACTCGGCTTCCTGCTGGTCCTGACGGCGCTGCTCTACTTCGCCTACAAGCAAGTCTGGCGGAACGAGAGCCACTAAGCTCCCGCATCCAAGGGAACATTGAAACGCATCCTCCTGGGAACAGGAGGGTGCGTTTTTCATGTCAGCCGTCAGCAACAGGAGCGCGGCCATTGCCGCCGTGCTTGGCTTTGCCGCGATCTGGGCGGGCTCGGTCTATTATCTCTACGCCAAGGGCGGTGAGGACTGGATCACCGCGCTTTTCGTCATGGGTATCTTCGGCATCGCCATGTCCGGCCTAGCCTGGGCGTTGACGATTGGCGCCAAAGCGCCGCCCATCGAAGTGAAGCGCCCAGCGCTCGAGAGCGGCGCTATCGTTATCTATCTCGCGCTCTACGCGGTGCTGTTCACCGGTTTCGGCATGAGCGCCGCGCGCGAGGCCGTGCCGGAGGGCCTAACCCAAGAACTGTTGGTGATGGGTCTGAAGCTCGTCGCCCACATCGTGCTGCCGGCGCTTATTCTAGTGATGCTCGGCGCAAAGCTCGCGCCGCTCTTCCAGGCGGGGCTCAGCGGCCGAAAGTTCTGGCGCACTTTGATCGTACTGGGCCTCATCATTCTTGGCCTGCTCTGCGTCATCAGCCCCAGCCTACAAAACATCGCCGAAACCAATACCGCGTTCGCGACATTGGCGTGGGTGGCGCCGGTGAGCTTCATCTGGATCGCCATCGAAGCCGGGCTGAACGAGGAATTCCTCTTCCGCGCCGTGCTGCAAACCCGCCTGCAGGCGCTGTTCCGCTCGCCCTGGGCCGGCGTGTTCGTCTCGGCGCTGGTGTTCGCGGTGGCGCACGCGCCGGGCCTTTACCTGCGCGGCGGCGCCGACATCCACGGATCTTCGGCCGATCTCATCCAAGTCATCGCCTACACGTTCGCGGTTCTCGCGCCCATGGGCCTGCTGTTTGGCTTGATCTATGCGCGCACCAAGTCTTTGCTGCTGGTGGTTCTGCTGCACGGCCTCGTCGACGTGCTGCCGAACATGAATGAGTTCATCAGCATCTGGACCTGACATGAGCGATAAACCGCGCGGCCCTGTTTCGATCGAGTCACTGCCGGCGGAAGAGTGGAGCCAAGGCGTCCGCTACGGCGGCCGCGTCACCGTGCTGTCCGACACCAACGCCGGCAACCGCAAGATCGGCATCGCGATCGAAGTGCTGCAGCCCGGCAAGCAAAGCTGTCCGCACCATTATCACATGGTGGAAGAGGAACACATTGTCGGCCTCGAAGGGCAAGCCACGCTGCGCCTCGGCGACGAGCGCTATCCGATCAAAGCTGGCGACTATATTGCGTTTCCCGCCGGCCAGCGCGCCGGCCACTGCCTGGTCAATGAAGGCGACACGCCCTTCAAGTTCATGATCATCGGCGATCGCGCGCCGAACGAGGTCTGCGTCTATCCCGATAGCGGCAAGATCAAAGTCTCAAATCTGGATCGTCTCGTCCTGCGGCACGGCGAGAGTTTGGACTATTGGGATGGCGAAAAAGCAAACGAGCCGCTCTGACCGAGCGGCTCGTGTCTTCACCGATGCACGCTTCGCTTAGCGCAGCGACGTTGTACCCGTCACCGGCACGCCATTCAGCGTCGGCGTCGCTGCAGCGTTGACGTTGATTGTCTCGCTCGGCAGCGGCTGGCGCGCCAGCGACTCCGACGCCCGTTGGATCACGCCATTGACGCGTCCGGCACGCGGGCCCTCCGCTGACGCCACATCGATGGCCATCGGCTGCGCGAACGTCTGCGCCACCTCGGTCACGCGGGTCAGCGTGCGCGGCGTACGCCGAACGCCGCTATCGGGCACATCGGCGTAAAATACGTGTGCGCCGATCTCTTGGCGGCCGACGCCATGGCTCGACCAAGAGGGGCGGATAGCGCGCGTGTGATAGAAGAGTGCGCCGCCGGTGGGATCGACCGATTGGCCAGAGAGCACTTCGCGCGCGATGCGCTGTGCTTGCTCCCAGGTCTCCAGCGCGATGCCGCCGGTCGCGTAGCGTTCCGGATTGGTGACCAGGCGCCGGTTTGGATCGCCGCGATTCCAGACTGAGAATTGGTACGGCGTCATGATCACAGTTTCGAGGTTCTCGCCGAAGCGCGAACCAACGCGGTTCAGCATCACGTGTGCAACGGCGCGCATGCCGTGCTCGCCCTCGCTGCGCGCTTCGCCCCAAATGGTGGCGGCCAGCAGCCGCGCTTCAGCGTCGTTGACGACGACGTCCGACGACAGCGCATCAACTGCAGGCGCCGCGATTTGCTCGGGAACGAATCCGACGATGTGATGTTCGCCTGTTAGAACATCAGCCAGCGCTTCGGGATGGAGCGCGAAATTGAACGCCGCGGCCATGACGAGAACGCTCGTCGCGCCGAGCGCGTGAATGGAATGTCCGGCGCTACGTTTTACAGCGGCGCGGGCGGTTTTCTTATTGTCGGAGCGAGCGAGTCCGATCCATCGAGCGGCCATCTTGGTCTCTCTAGTTCGCGGCGCGTCGGGTCTTGGCCAACGGCCGTGCCATGAAAAGAAGTTGGTCGCGTCCGCCCCGCAGCGCGTGTTGGACACAAGCGCCCTTCTACTTCTCCACAGGGCGGAAATGGGACGAGGAGGCGGCGCAAGCGCCTGATCCCGCCTCGTTTACCTTAGCATTCAGCAAGGTTGGGAACCTAAATGCTTCGAGCTGCGCGTGTTCCCACACAGTTCACGGGCGGAGACCGAAGCCTCCGCCCGTGAACTGTGTGGTGTAGTCTCGCGCGTGATCGCGTGATTAGCGCAGCTCGCTTTGGCTTTTCACGATGCGGCCAACGAGACCATAAGTCTTCGCTTCCTCGGCCATCATCCAATAGTCGCGGTCCACGTCCTTCTTGATCTTCTCAGGCGGCTGGCCTGTCGCCTCCGCGAAGATACGGTTCAGGCGCTCGCGCATGCGCAGGATTTCCCGCGCCTGAATCTCGACATCGCTCGCCATGCCGCCGACGCCGCCGCGCGGTTCATGGAGCAAGAAACGCGTGTTCGGCAGGCAGAGCCGGCGCTCGCGCGGCACCGCGCAATAGATCAGCGCACCTGCGCTGGCGACCCACCCGGTGCCGAGCATCTGCACCGGCGCATCAATGAAGCGAATGGCGTCGTGAATCATGTCGCCGCTCTCGACGTGGCCGCCGGGCGAGGAGATCACGAACGTGATCGGCTTCGAATTTTGTGAGGAGAGCGCAAACAGGCGCTCGGTCACGCGACGCGCCTGGATGTCGTTGATCTCGCCGGTGAGCATCACCACGCGCGCCTCGAATAGCGCCTTTTCGATCACGTCGGGGGCATTGCGGCCGTCGGCGGGGTTCTTGTCTTTGTCTTCGTCGTCCAGGCGGTAGGTCATCTGGGGAAGGGCTCCTGATATCGGCTCACAGGTAGGCGGGTTCGGCCCGATTTCCTAGTCCGGGAGGCGTCCCCATCTACAGGGCTGATTTCGGTCGCAATCGGGGCGGAAAATTCCGGCTCGCGGAGGATGGTCATGCAATTACTGGTTATTGCGGCGTTTGCCCTGGCGGCGGTGACCCCCTTCATGAGCGGGACCCCGAATCCAGGGGCTGACGCGGGGTATAGCGAAGACGCCGACGACGCCGCCCAGCCGGTGGAAACCGAGCCGGACGGCGACTGAAGCGCGCTAGTTCGGGCGGCGTTCGGCGCTGTTGGTCCGGCCGGCACGATCGCTGTGGCGGCCCTCGGCGATCTCTTCGATCATCTTGGCGCAGAAGGCCGGCAGATCGTCCGGCTTGCGCGATGTGACCAAGCCGCGATCGACCACGACCTCTTCGTCGACCCACGTCGCGCCAGCATTGGTGAGATCCATCTTCAGCGACGGCCACGACGTGACCTTCCGGCCCTCTACGCCGCCGGCGTCGATCAGCGTCCACGGACCATGGCAGATCGCCGCGATCGGTTTATCGTCTTCCACAAAGCGGCGGATAAAGGCGATCGCCTCCGGCTCGATGCGCAAGCTGTCCGGATTGGCGACGCCGCCCGGCAGCACCAGCGCATCGTAGGTGGAGGCGTCGGCTGCTGAGAGCAGCGTATCGACCTTGGTCTTGTCGCCCTTCTGGTCGTGCTTCATGCCTTGAATATCGCCCGACTTGGGCGAGACGATCTCAACGGTCGCGCCCGCGTTCTTCAGCGCCTTTACGGGGTCCGTGAGTTCCGACTGCTCGAAACCGTCTGTCGCCAATACGGCGACTCTTTTGCCGGCAAGCTGATGCGCCATGTTCGTCTCCTTGGTTGTGGGTAGGCCAGGAGAACGGAAGCGCGTGCGCGATGTTCCGATTTTTGCTGAGTCGTCCTAGGGTGCCGTCAACGAGGGGCGATGAGCGACGTCTTTATCTCCTACAAGCGCGAGGAACGTGATCGCGCCGAAGCGCTGCACGCGCTTTTGCTCGATCTCCACGTCTCGTCCTGGTTCGACGCCCGCTTACCTATCGGCGAAGCCTGGGAGCCGCGTCTGGAGAAGCAGCTCCGCGACGCCAAGGCGATCGTCGTGTGCTGGTCGCACGCCGCTGCGCAATCGCCTTATGTGCGCAAAGAAGCGGAGATTGCTTGCGAACGCAGCATCATCGCGCCGGTGCGCTTCGACAGCGTCGAACTCCCGCAGCCGTTCAATAGCTTTCAAATCGCCGATCTCACCAATTGGAGCGGCAACGAAGATCATCCAGAGCTTTTGAAGATGCTTCAGCGCATCGAGGTGCTGCTCGGCCAACGCAACATCGCTCGTAACGCCAAGCTGCGCGCTGGCGGTCAGCAACCGATCCTCGTGGACGCGCTGCGTGCGCTGCTCGTCGATCTCGCGCGCGCAAAAGGTCCGCCGCTCACCTACACCGCCGCTCAACGCGAATTGAAGCGGCACGCAGACCAGCAGGGCCTACTGATCAGCGAATTCGACCAGCACGCGCTCTGGGGCGCGCTCGACGCCATTACCGATCAAAACCGAAGTCGCCGCGAGCCGCCGCTGGCGGTGCAAGTGGTCAGCGCCACGACTGGCAGGCCGGGGAAGGGCTATTGGCAAAAGCACGTCTTCTTGAAGGGCAGAGGCAATGATCTCGAACGGCTCGTGTTCGAGCGCCACCTCGCTGACGTGCGCAATTATGATTGGCCCCAAGATCAGACGGGCTAAGCGCGCTTCTCCTCCAGGATCCGCGTCAGCCGCTCAACAGCTGCAGTGAGCGCTGCGATTTCTTGCTCGCGCAAGAGATCGATCTTCTCGTGCAGCGTTTCGATCTCAAGCTCGGCTTTGCGGTTGATCTCGTAATCGTCAATGCTGCGCCGCCGATCGAGATCGGCCTGCCGGTTCTGGCTCATCATGATGATCGGCGCCGTGTAGGCCGCTTGGAACGAGAGCAGCAGGTTCAACAGAATGAACGGGTAGGGATCGACCCGCGAACTGCTCAGCGCGTTGAACAACAGCCACGCCACCAAAAGCGCCGATTGCACCAGGATAAAGCGCCACGATCCCACTAGCGCCGTCAGCCCATCGGCAGCCTGGTCGCCCCATGAGCGTGGCTTGTCGAGATCAGGCGGCGTCTGCCTCCGTCTCAATGCCTCAAGACGCAATTGCTCTAGAATTTCTGAGGCGTTGGACATTGGCTGCTCCGCAAAACTGCGGCGCCAGCCTAGCGCTTGTCGCCGCGCGCGTCGTGCGCCCGGTCAAAAACCGCGTTGAACGCCGCCACCGCCGCGCCTGGGCCGCCCGCGTGCGCCCACACGCCCGCCGACACCGCAATGAAGTCGGCGCCCGCGCGCACCAAAGGCTCGGCGTTCTCAACATTAATGCCGCCGATGGCGACGCAGGGCGTCTCCATCGTCTCCTGCCAGATCTCGAGAATCTCAGGCTCAGCCCAATGCAGCGGCTCTTTGGTCCCCGTCGGATAGAACGCCCCGAACGCCACATAATCAGCGCCAGCCTCCGCCGCGTCGTAGGCGAGATCGCGCGAATTATGCGCCGTGACGCCGACGATGCGGTCCCGACCCATCAGCGCGCGCGCCTCCGCATAACTCGCGTCGCTCTGCCCGACGTGCACGCCGTCGGCGCCGAGCTTAGCCGCAAGGTCCGGCCGGTCGTTCAAGATGAAAGCGGCGTCAGCTGCGTGCACGATCGGCATCAACGCTGCGCCGATCCGCAACACTTCCGCGTCCGGCTTATCCTTCAAGCGCAACTGCACGCACGCGACATCGCCGCCGGCCAGCGCATCGCCAAGCGCCTGCGAAAACGCCGCCAACTCGAATGTTGGCGGCGTGATCAGGTAAAGGCGGCAGCGTTCGCGGCTCAAACTTAAGCCGCCTTCTGGCGCTCGAGCAATTCGTTCCACTTGCCCTGCGAGGCGAGGCCATTCATGCGCGCACGGTGCAAGAACGCAGCTTGCGCAGCGGCGACGTTTTCAGGCTTTCCGCTCCATGCTTTTTGCGGCGCCGCTTGCAGCGCGCGGCCGTAAGAGAACGTCATCTGCCACGGGAAGCCGCCAATCTCGTTCATGCGCGACAGGTGCGCCGTCGCGACCTCATCCGACTGGCCGCCAGAAAGATACGCGATGCCTGGCACCGCGCTCGGCACGGTGGCCTTCAGCGCCGCAATCGTGCGCTCGGCGACTTCGTCGACGCTGGCTTGGCGCACGCTGCCTTTGCCGGAGACGATCATGTTTGGCTTCAGCACGATGCCTTCCAGCGCCACCCGCTGCTCAGCCAATTCGCTGAACACGGTTTGCAGCACCCAACGCGTAACCTCGTCACAACGCGCTGCGTCGTGCGTCCCGTCCATCAAAACTTCCGGCTCGACGATCGGCACGATCTGCTCTTGTTGGCAGATGCGCGCATAGCGGGCCAAAGCGTGGGCGTTTGATTTGACACAGGTCGATCACCGCGCGCCACTTCGCGAACCGCGCGCCGCGCTCATAATAGCTGCGCAGGCGCTTTGAGAGGCCGTCGAGGCCCTTGGTCACCGTCTCGTTCGGGAAGCCGGCCATCTTGCTGGCGCCCTTGTCGACCTTGATGCCGGGGATGGCGCCATTGGCGGCGATGATATCGACCAGCGGCGTGCCGTCGGCGGCATCCTGGAAGAGCGTCTCTTCGAACAGGATGACGCCCGAAACGTAGCTCATCGCTTCCTTGGCGCGGAACATCAGCTCGCGATAATCGCGGCGGTTCTCTTCCGTGTTCTCAACGCCGATCGCATCGAAGCGCTTCTTGATCGTGCCGGTGCTTTCGTCGGCGGCCAGGATTCCCTTGCCCGGCTGCACCATATCGTCAGCGACTTTGTTCAATGCTTCGAGATTCACGTGTCCGGCCCCGCAACTGATTGGATGGCGGGTGTCTAGCGCGGGTTGGGGAAAAACGCCACGCCGGGCAGGGACATGGGGAAAACTTTGCCAGCAAACCGCCTATGCGGTGATGGAAGCCTCACCCCCTAAGCGCTTCCACCCCTGGCAACGGCTTTCCTTCCATCCACTCCAAAAACGCGCCGCCCGCGGTCGAAACGAACGTCATATCCCCGCCCACGCCGGCATGGTTCAGCGCCGCGACCGTGTCGCCGCCGCCGGCCACCGCGATCAGCTTGCCGTTCTTGGCGCGCGCCGCTGCGTGACGCGCCGCCGCGACCGTGCCGTGATCGAACGGCGGCGTCTCGAACACGCCCAGCGGCCCGTTCCAGATCAGCGTGTTCGATTCATCCATGGCCTTGGTCAGCCGCGCGATGGTTTCAGGGCCGGCATCCAGGATGCGCTCGTCATCATCGATGTCGCCCAGGCCACGCACGAACGCGGGCGCGCGCGCGTCGAGCTTTTCCGCCACGATCGTATCGATCGGCAGCAGCAGCTCGCACTTGTGCTTGCCGGCAAGGCGCATGATTTCGCGCGCGGTGTCGGCCAGGTCCTTCTCGCAATACGAGGCGCCGACTTCCCAACCTTGCGCGTGCAAGAACGTGTTCGCCATAGCTCCGCCGATCGCCAGCTTGTCGAGCTTGGTGACGAGGTTCTTCAACAGATCGATCTTGGTCGACACTTTCGAGCCGCCGACGATGCCGAGCACCGGCCGGCGCGGATTGCCGAGCGCTGCATCAAGCGCATCGAGTTCCGCTTCCATCGCCTTGCCCGCATAGGCTGGCAACGCATGCGCGAGCCCTTCGGTGCTGGCATGCGCGCGGTGCGCCGCGGAGAATGCGTCGTTGACGTAAAAATCACCGAGCTGCGCGAGCGCTTTGACCAAGTCCGGATCATTCTTTTCTTCGCCGGCATGAAAGCGCGTGTTCTCCAACAGCACGACGCCGCCGGGCGCCAGCGCTGCGATCGCGCTCGCCGCGGGCTCGCCGATGCAATCGTCCGCAAACGCCACCGGCGCGCCGAGCAGCGCCGAAAGCGGCGCGGCGAGCGGCTGCAGCGACATCCCCGGCACGCGCTTGCCCTTGGGCCGATCGAAGTGCGCCAGCAGCGCGACCTTGCAGCCCTTTGCGGTCAGCGCCTGGATCGTCGGCAACGCTGCGCGCAGGCGCGTGTCGTCGCTGACAGCGCCATCGGCCATCGGCACGTTGAAATCGACACGGACGAGGGCGGTCTTATTCGACGGCGCGTCTGCTATGCGGCGGAAACTCACAAATGCCCTCCCGTGGCGAGGCCGATCCAATACAGCACGCCCAATACCGCGCCAATCATGACAAGCGCCAGCAGCGCGTTTGTCGCGCGCCGGGCAAGCGGCATCGCCGCCAGCGGCGCACGCCGCGTCCATGCCCAGCTGATCACAGCGCCAAGCGCAATCAGCGCTGCATATGCCGCCGGAGCGTTGGCGATGCCAGCGATGAACGCCAGCGCCGCGAACGCGAGATCGGTGAAAGCAGAGCTGATGTTCGGGCGCCGCATCATCGGCTTAGCTCATCAGAAAATCGCGCTTGCCCAGCTCAACGCCGTTCGCCCGCAGGATCGCGTACGCAGTGGTGGCGTGGAAATAGAAGTTCGGCATCGCCCATTGATTGACGTAGTCGAGGCCTGAGAATTTCAGTTCGGCGTTTGGAATTTTCACGCTGATCTCGCGGCTCTCAGCGCCGTCATACGCGTCCGGCTTGAAGCTTTCGACGATGCCGATGACGCGGCGGATGCGCGCTTGCAGCTCCGCGAACGTTGTTTCCGTATCTTCGATCGCTTCGATCTGGTGGCCGGTGAGGCGCGCAGCCGCGCCCTTGGCGTGATCGGTGGCGATCTGCACCTGGCGCATCAGCGGAAACATGTCCGGCGCAAGCCGCGCATTCAGCAAAGTCGCGGGATCGATGTCCTTCGCCTTCGCGTGATTTTCGGCTTTGGTCAGGATCGCGGAAAGATTGTTGAGCATGCGCACGAATACGGGCGCGCTGATCGCGTGCATGGAAAGCTTCGTCATTGGATGGGTCCCCTAGAAAGAACCACCCATGCCGAGGCCCAACCAATAGGCGCCGCCGAGGATGGCGAGAAGCACAGCGATGGCGAGCGACGTTTGGCTTACCCACGCTTTGCCGCGCAACCTGTTCAGGACCGCGCGGCGTGTCCAGCTCCAATAGGCCAGCATGCCGAACGCCGCCAGCCCCGCCGTCCACAGCGGGCTGTTGAAAAGGCCGCATGCGAATATTGCGATGGCGAAGAAAAGATCGCCAAACGCAACTGCGAGATCGTCGGGTCTGCGGCGTGAGCGCATGGCGCACATGCAGCCACAATCACCGCAGCTTGGCGCGCGCCTTCAACTGACGTGTGCGTTTCTCACCGCGCAGGCGAGCGATTAACGCAATGCGTTCAGCAGCCACGCCATCGCAAACCCCGCCCACGGAAACGCAAAGCCGCTGCCAATCGCGAGCGCGATGCTTGGGCCGTCGGAGCCGGTCAGCCGCGGCGCGAGATAACGCTCGCTCGCCACCCAAGCCGCCAGCATGCCGATGATGAAGATCCCATAGGAGAGCCCCATCCGCTCACACGCCAGCAGCGCCAGCGCAAACCCCAGAGCCATTCCCCAAAGCTGTCCTTTGGCGACTGGCGTCAGGTGGGGGAGGCGGAATTTCATTGTTCGCCTCCCGCTCGCTCCTAAATCAACTTGCCCATCGCCACAGCCGTATCGGCCATGCGGTTCGAGAAGCCCCACTCGTTATCGTACCAGCTGAGGATCGAGCAGAACTTGCCTTCCATCACTTTGGTCTGGTCGTTGTGGAAGACCGACGAGTGCGGATCGTGGTTGAAATCCATCGAGACGTTCGGCGCGTCGGTGTAGCCGAGAATGCCCTTGAGCGGGCCGTCAGCGGCGGCCTTGATTGCGGCGTTGATCTCTTCCTTCGTCGTCGCCTTCTTCGCCACGAACTTGAAGTCCACCACCGAGACATTCGGCGTCGGCACGCGGATCGAGATGCCGTCGAGCTTGCCTTTCAGATCCGGGATCACGAGGCCAATCGCCTTCGCCGCGCCCGTTGACGTCGGGATCATATTCAGCGCCGCCGCGCGGCCGCGATAGAGATCCTTGTGCAGCGTATCCAAAGTCGGCTGGTCGCCGGTGTAGGAGTGGATCGTCGTCATCATGCCGTGATCGATGCCGATAGCGTCATGCAGCACGCTCACCACTGGCGCGAGGCAATTGGTCGTGCAGCTCGCGTTCGAGATCACGATGTGATCCTTCGTCAGCTGCTGATGGTTGACGCCGTACACAACGGTGAAGTCCGCGCCATCCGCCGGGGCCGAGACGATCACGCGCTTGGCGCCGCCGTCCAAATGCAGCGCCGCCTCATCGCGCGCCGTGAAGATGCCGGTGCATTCCAGCGCGATCTCGACGCCCAAATCCTTGTGCGGCAGTTCGGCCGGGTTCTTGATCGCCGTAACCTTGATCTTGCCGCGGCCGATATCGATCCAATCCTCGCCCGACTTCACCTCGCCTGGGAATCGGCCGTGGACGCTGTCAAAGCGCATCAGGTGCGCATTCGTGGCGACCGGCCCGAGATCGTTGATGGCGACGACTTCGATGTCCTTGCGGCCGCTTTCATGGATCGCCCGCAGAACGTTCCGGCCAATGCGCCCGAACCCGTTGATCGCCACCTTCACGCTCATGAACTTGCTCCTGATTTTGTGCGGCTGGGATAGCTGCAAAGGGCGCTTGCGTCCACGTCCGGAACCGCATTGCAGGCTTTCACCGAATCGGCCGCGGGCGTAACATTTGGTCGCAATGGTGAGCGATTCCCCATCCGCGCGCGCAGGAGCCGAAGGGCTGGGCGCCGCTTTGGACGAACTGGAAAGACGCCTGGACCAGCTGGAACCAGGCGCGGCGCCGGAGCTTATCGAAAAGGCGCTCGCGGAGCCGGTCCGCGCTTTGGGCGCCGCCGCACGGGAGGCGGTCGGCTGATGCAAAAAGTCGTCAACATACTGAACCGCGATTTCACCATCGAGTGCGTCGAAGGCGATTGCCGCCGGCTCGAGGATTTGGCCGCCACCCTGAACACGCGCCTCGCCAGCTTTTCCGGCGACGATGACGCCATGCGCCGCCTCGTCGTCACCGCGCTCTCGCTCCTGGATCAGAACCAAGCCGCCAGCGCCGCCCTCGTGCGCGCCCGCAATGAGATCGAGCGTCTGAGCGACATGGTCGTCGAAGCCCAGATCGAGGCCGCCAAGGCCGGCCAGCCTGTGATTGATGAGCGCGGCCGCGTCGATGCGCTGCGTGTCGCCCAAGGCGCTGCTTGAGCGCGACGCCCAGACACCCTAGATTCAACGCGGGCGGTTACTGCGGCGTTCGAGAGGCGCTTTCATCCCAGGGACCGTATCATCTCTCTCGGGAGCTGGCTCTGTCGCGGACCCTGGTCTGCAGCACCTGGCGCCCACCTAACTTGTTAGGGTTCGAGAGGATGAGCATTCCTTCCGGCGCATGTGGTTTCCGCCCAACCGCTCTTTTCTCCTCGCCCTCGATGGGCGAGGTGGATCGCGTGCAGGGCACGCGAGACGGAGTGGGTGGTCAGCTCACTCTTCAGGGCATCGGCGCAGTCACCCACTCAGTCATGTCGCTGCGCGCCACGACAGCTCGCCCATCAAGGGCGAGCAGGGTCGCGCCCAATGACTGACCCCGCCCTCGAATCCGCCAAGGCCGACGCGCGCATGATGATGCGGGCCGAGCGCAGCGCGCTTGAGCCGGGCGATGCCTCGCTCAAGCTCATCGAAAACTTCCCACTCGAACTTGCGCGCCTCTCACCCGTCGCCGGCTATTGGCCGGTCGGCGGCGAGATCGATGGCCGCCCCTTGCTCGCCGCGCTCGCCAAAGCCGGCCGCACCGTCGCGCTGCCGCGTATGGAAAACCGCACCGGCCCCGCGCGTTTCCTCGCCTGGCGCGGCACTGAACCACTCACCGCCGACGCGTTCGGCGTGCCATCGCCGCCCGCAACCGGCGCCGATCTTTCGCCGCGGCTTTTCCTCGTGCCGCTGCTCGCGTTCGACCGGCGCGGCGGGCGCCTGGGGCAGGGCGGCGGCCACTACGACCGCATCATCTCGCTCTATCGCGCCCACGGCGCCATCGCCGCTGGTTTGGCCTACGCCGAACAAGAAATGGACGCCGTGCCAACCGGCCCGCACGATGCACATCTGGATTGGATCATCACTCCGAAAGAAGCGATCCGTTGCCGTGTTGAGGGATTGCGGGGGCGGGGTTGAGTCTGCTTCCGCCCTCAAGCGGACGTTGCGCAATCTATCGGCATCCGGCAGCAATTCGCTGCGGCCTCAACCGATCGACGCAACACACTCACTAAATCGCTCTGCGGGGGTGCGGAAGTCCAGCGTTTTCCGCGGGCGTTCGTTGAGGCGGCGCG
>LNEK01000003.1 GCA_001464425.1 Alphaproteobacteria bacterium Ga0077535 | reverse complement strand
CCTACGCGGGTCAGGCATTGAGCTTTCTGAGACGGCCGCCTCGGAGCCGGGCCCCACCGTGAGCGCAATGGCGACCGTCTCAGAAACCCTAAACAGCAAGAGAAGTCGCCGATGGCCTTCTAGCCTACCAAAGCAGACCTTCGTAAGGATTTGGCGAGGCGGCGCTGAATGGCCCATTCGAGACGGCGGGGTGCGGCGGATCAACGGCTGTCTTAAGCGCACATTTGCCGTTCACGGCGTCCGTCAAAAAAGGACGAAACCGAGAAAGCGGTTCACGTGACCCGATAGCCTGCTAGCGTTCCACTGGGAATGGCCGGGGGAAGGCATGGACTGGCTTGCGCGTACGGCGGGATGGCTTCGCGAATGGTTGGCGCAGCAGCCTTGGCTTGACGCTTGGCAGCTCGCCTTCGCGCAGACGCCGGATTGGGCGCTCCTTGCTGCAGGTCCTGGTTTTGCACTGCTGCTCGCGGTGTTGCTCTGGGCGCAGGCGCCGCGCGGCAAGCGCGCAGCTGAGTATCTTGAGTCCGACACATCCCCATCGAAGCCGCAGGCCCAAGCAAGAGCGGAGACGACAGCGGCGCCAGCCGTGGCTGCGATAAGCTCTGCTCGCCAGACGCCCCAAACAGTGGTGACGACAACGCTTGCAGCACGCGCGCAGCCGACGAGTGGCGCCTCGCAAACAGGTGCTCCGGCCAGCACGCACGTACGCCGCGCCAGCGGCGTGCCGGATGAGAACGAGCAGGAGCGCAAGGCGCGGGTGTTCTTGTCGTCGACTTTCCGCGACATGCGCGCCGAACGCGAGGTTCTGGCGACAGACACGTTTCCATCGCTGAAGCGCAAGTTTAGGGCGCGCGGCGTGGAGGTGCAGGAAGTCGATCTGCGCTGGGGCGTCAACGAGGGCGACGCCACGCTCGACGTTTGCCTTCAGGCGGTCAAGCGCTGCAACTGGTTCGTAGGTCTGATCGGACAGCGCTACGGCACGACGCTCGAGGATGAGGCGACAGTGGCGCAACTGGGCCCTCGCTATCCCGCCGTCCGCGAGGGACTGGGCCGAAGCGTGACTGAGATCGAAATCCTCGAAGGCGTGTTGTTGAATGCTAAGGCCGACAAGCAGACGCTCTTCTTCGAGCGTGAACCGGCGTGGCTCGACACGCTAAGCCCAAGCGAGCGGCCCGGGTACGAAGACCAGGACGCCGATGCGCAGAGCAAGCTCGCCGAACTCAAGACGCGCATCCGCGAGCGGGTCGGTATCGTGCATGCCTACGCCTCGCCGCAAGAGATCGATGCCGTCTTCGAGCAAACGATGAGTGAGGCGCTGGAGAGGGCGTTTCCGCCAGTCGAGGGGACCGACGATCCTTTCATGCAGGAGCACCGGCTGCACGCGGCCTATGCGCGCGAGCGGCTCGGGCTCTATGTTGGCGGCGAAGCCTATATCAGCGATCTCGACGCCTGGATGGCGCAAGACGACGCCCCGCCGAAAATCGCGGTGGGCGCCTCGGGTGGCGGCAAGTCAACATTGATCGCGCACTGGACGTCTCGCTGGGCGCGCGCCCATCCCAGCGACATCGTCTTTGCGCACTATCTCGGCGCCTCGCCCGACAGCGCCAATCCGGCGGCTCTTATCCGCCGCCTCTGGCTTCATCTCAACCGCATCACCGGCGACGACATCGCCATCCCAAGCCCGGATACCGACCTCGACGATCTGCGCGATCAAGTGTCGGATCGGCTGGCGCAGGCCGTCGTCTTCGCAGCGCGGGAGAGGTGCTCCATTCTCATTGCACTCGATGGCCTCGACAAACTTTCAGAGGAGCATCGTGATCTGCGCTGGTGGCCGCGCGTGCTGCCACCGCGCATCAGGGTCTTGGCCTCAAGCTTGGACGGCAAGGCGCGCGATGCGGTGCGTGAGCGCAATTGGAGCGAGCTTGTCGTCACGCCGTTCGCCGCCGCAGAGCAGAGCGCCTTCATCGCCGACACGCTCAGGGGCTGGAACAAGAGCGACTTCCCCGAAGTGCGCAAGCAGCGCGTGCTCAGCCATACGCTTGCGGGTCTGCCTCTGTTCTTGAAGACCATCCTCGAGGAACTGCGCGTTTCAGCCGCGAACGACGTGCTCGATGCGAGGCTCGACGATTATTTGAGGGCGCCTGACATGCCCGACCTCTACGCTCGCATCCTGGCGCAGATCGAGCACGAGTGCGGCAAGGATTTCATGGCCCAAGCGTTGTCGCTGATCTGGGCGAGCCGGGTGGGGCTCGAGGAAGACGAGATCGTCGCCATCTTCTCTCAAACGGAGAGGATGTCGCTTGGCTCTGCGGGCCTTGCCTGGGAACGGCTGCGCAACCGGTTGGCCGACAATCTGCGCGACAGCCAAAGCCGCGTCGCGTTCAGTCACGATTATCTTCGGCAGGCAGTCGAGGCGGTTTATCTGAAGAGCGAAGACGCCAAGCGCAGGGCGCATCTCGACATTGCTGACCGTTTCGCGACGCGCGAGCCGGACGAACGCCAAGCTGAAGAGCTGCCGTATCAATTGGAAAAGGCAGAGGCATGGGAGCGGCTCGAAGCGCTGCTCGTCGATCTCGATCGCTTCACGTTGCTGCGCGCCCGCGGCGAAGGTGAACTGTTGAGCTATTGGCTGCCGCTCAAGGAGCGCGGCCACGACCCGGAGGCGTTGTTGTGCGAAAGCTTCGAGGCGCGCGCGGGCGGCATCGAGCAATGGACGCGGGCTGACATTGACCTGGCCTCTGCATTGGGTGCGTTTCTCCAGTTCGCAGGGGCCACCGGGGAATCTCTTCAGCGCCTTGGTGAGCGCCTCTGCGGCGCCTGCGAGCGCATCCTTGGGCCCGAACATCCAGACACATTCGCCGCTACAGGCAATTTAGCCCAGACCCTGCAGGCGCGAGGCGATCTCGGAGGGGCGCAGCGCAACCAGGAACGTGTGCTCGAGGGGATGATGCGGCGCTACGGGGTGGAACATCCCTCGACGCTCACGATCATGAATAATCTCGCCAACAGTTTGAGAGGTCTCGGCGATTTCGAGCAAGCGCAACGCTACCAGGAGCGGGTGCTTGAAGCCATGACGCGAGTTTTCGGAGCCGAACACCCGGCGACGCTCACCAGCATCAACAATCTGGCGCAGACGCTCAGGGCTCGGGGCGATCTGGAGCAAGCGCAGCGCTACGAGCAGCGCGTGCTGGAGGTGAGGAGCCGCATCCTAGGGCTCGAGCATCCCGACACGATCACTAGCATGTCGAATTTCGCCGCAGCACTGTACGGTGCTGGCGAGTTCGCGGCGGCTCAGCGCTACCAGGAGCAGGTGTTGGAGGCGAGAGTGCGGCTGCTGGGGCCGGAGCACCCAGACACGCTCGTGGGTATGAATAATCTTGCCGCCACACTATGCGCGCGCGGGGACCTGGGGGACGCGCAGCGCTATCAGGAGCGCGTGTTGGAAACGAGGAAGCGCGTTCTGGGCAGTAGGCACATGTCGACGCTCCTGAGCATGAACAACCTTGCACAAACGCTGTTTGCTGGGGGCGAACTCGATGGCGCGCAGCGGCTTCAGGAGCGCGTACTGGAGACGAGGATGGAGACACTCGGTCCAGAGCACCCAGACACGCTTATCAGCATGAACAATTTAGGGGGAACGCTGGCCGCGCGAGGGGATTGGGAGGCTGCTCAGCGGTTTCAGGAGCGTGTGCTCGAAGTAATGACGCGTGTTCTTGGGCGCGGTCATCCGGATACGCTAGATAGCATGTGGAACCTCGCCGAGACGCTCAGAGCTCGTGGGGACATGGAGGGAGGTCAGCGTTTGCTTGACGAGCGGCAACAAATACTCGAGCCAGAACTTGCCGCCGTTGTTCGTGACGAACCAGATCCGACTGGTTCCGGGGAAGGTCCCCAGCGAGCAATCGATTAGCTTGGTCTAGAAAGAGCGCGATATCAAAAGCGCTCGTAGACGCTCAATGTCCGCCTTCGGCGAACGTGAGCCGTCCACGCGGGTAGGGCGCAAGCGCCAGCAATTGAGCGAGTAGGCCGGTCGTAGAATTTCGCTCGACGGCCCACGCTGGCCCATTTGCTTCACTGGCCACCTTGTCGATCGCCACGGCAATTTCACCGCCCGCAGCCGCGAACAAACAGAGCGCGTCCTGGGCTTGTGTTTGATTGGGTGGTTCTTTAGCGAGTTACGACGTCGCGAGTTGGGGGCCAAATGTCGATTTGTCGTGTTTCACTATCCGCGGCGCTGATTGCCGCCTGCCTAACCGTCGCGGGTTGCAATCTCTCCACCACGACTGCGCCAGCCAACGTTGAGGCGCCGGCGCGTTTCGTTGAAGGCGATGGGGAGCCCCAAACATGGAGCCCGCTCGCTCAAGACGATCCAGCTATCGCAGCACTAGCGGTGGTCAA
>LNEK01000002.1 GCA_001464425.1 Alphaproteobacteria bacterium Ga0077535 | reverse complement strand
AACACCGCTCCAACCGCGACAATGATAAGGCCGTCGAGCAGGGGCACGGCGCGCGTGCCAAACACGTTCTGCAGCGGCGGCGCGTAGGTGACGGCGAATTGTGCGAGCGTAATCGCGATGACGCAGCCCCACACAACCGGCGTCCCTTGTGCGGCGCGCCACGTGAGCGACGTCCCGTAAATGTTCCGGATAAAAAAGAGGTGGAAGATTTCGAGGACCACCAGCGTGTTGAGCGCGATCGTTCGCGCCAGTTCAGCGGGGTACCCTTTGTCGATGGCGTATGCGTACATGCCGAACACCGCCGCGAGGAACAGGACCGAGACCAGCACGATGTGCCAGACGAGTTCGGAGTTGAGCAGCGGTTCGCTGCGCGGGCGCGGCGGACGCAACATGGTGTTCGCTTCGGTGGGTTCGAAGGCGAGCGCAAGGCCCAGCGTGATCCCTGTAATCAGATTGATCCAGAGAATCTGCACCGCCGTAATCGGCAGCGCCATGCCGAGAGACAGGGCGACAATGATCGTCATCGCTTCGCCCGCATTGGTGGGCAGGGTCCAGCTGATCACCTTCTTGATGTTGTCATAGACGGTGCGGCCCTCGCGGACGGCGGCGGCGATCGAGGCGAAATTGTCGTCAGCGAGCACCAGCTCCGAGGCCTCCTTGGCCGCCTCGCTGCCTTTCTGGCCCATGGCGATGCCAGCGTCCGCCCGCTTCAGCGCCGGCGCGTCATTCACGCCGTCGCCGGTCATCGCCACGGTCATGCCATGCGCTTGCAGCGCGGTCACAAGCCGCAGCTTGTGTTCAGGGCTTGTCCTTGCAAACACATCGGTGTCGAGGACGGCGGCCGCCAGCTGCGCATCGTTCATGGCTTCCAACTCGGCGCCAGTCAGCACGCCATCGGGATGTTGAAGACCGATTTGACGGGCAATAGCAACGGCGGTGCCGGCATGGTCGCCGGTGATCATCTTCACGCGGATGCCAGCGCTTCGGCATTCGGCGACGGCGTCAATGGCTTCGCGGCGCGGCGGGTCAATCAACCCCACCAAGCCAATCAGCACCAGACCTTCCTTTAGATCCGCTTCGCACAGTGCGAGGTGGTCTTTACCGACGCGGCGGCGCGCGAGCGCCAGCACGCGCTGACCGCTGGCGGCGATCTCCTCGATCTTGGCGCGCCAATAATGGTCGTCGACAGGGGCTGAGCCGCCCTCGGCCGCGAGTTGGCCAGAGCACAATTCGATCACGCGTTCGGGCGCGCCCTTCACGTGTATCGCCGCCTGGCCGCCTTGATCTTGGGTGAGCACCGCCATGTAGCGATGGCGCGCATCGAAGGGGATGACATCCACGCGGCGCCAGTCACCGAAGGGATCAGGATCCGCATGCATGATCTTCGCGGCCAACGCCTTCAGCGCCCCCTCCATCGGGTCGCCTTCGACCTTCCAGCCGACCGCGTCACGTCGCAACGCTGCGTCGTTGCAGAGAGCGGCCGCGCGGGCGAACTCAATAAGCACCGTGTGTTCGCTGGGATCGGCCGCCGCATCGGAGCAGCGAACGGCGCCCTCGGGCGCATAGCCCTCTCCGGCGACAGAATAGGTAGCCACTGCGCTCGCAAGCGTCGCCGCCATCATTTCGTTACGTGTGAGCGTGCCGGTTTTGTCGCTGCGCCGGCAAACGGCGCACAATTGCGTTGCGCCGCGCCATGGCTTGCACGCCGACGGCCAACGTAATGGTCAGCACCGCCGGCAGCCCTTCGGGAATGGCGGCGACCGAGAGCCCGACGACCGTCATGAAGAGCTCTGAGAACGGCAGGTGACCGACGAAATAGCCGTAGATCAGCAACGCGCCCGCGATCAGCAGGATAAGGACCGTCAACCAGCGCGCGAAGCCGTCCATCTGCCTGACAAGCGGCGTAGTCAGCGTTTCCACTTTGGACAAAAGGCCGCTGATGCGCCCGATTTCAGTCGACGATCCGGTGGCGACGACAACGCCGCGCCCCTGACCCGCCACGATGAGCGTGCCGCTGAACGCCATAGAGGTGCGGTCGCCAAGCGGCGCGTCCGTCGCAACCGGCGCGACCGCCTTCGACACGGGAACCGATTCGCCGGTGAGGATCGCCTCTTCGATCCGCAGTCCCGTCGCATCAAGCAGACGCACATCGGCGGGGACCTTTTCGCCGGCCTCCAGCAACACGATGTCGCCTGGCGTCACTTCAGCGCTATCAACGCTGCAACGTACGCCATCGCGCAAAACCGCAGACTTCGGCGCAAGCATGTGGCGGATGGACTCCATCGCCTGCTCTGCGCGTCCCTCTTGTATAAAACCGATGATCGCATTGGCGATCACAACCGCGAGGATGACGCCCGTGTCGACGAAATGCCCGAGCGCCGCGGTGATGACCGCCGCCCCCAGCAGCACGTAAATCAACACGTTGTGGAAATGCGCGAGGAAGCGAACGATAAGGCTGCGCTGTTGCGCTCGCGGCAGTGTATTGGGTCCATGGCGCCCCAGCCGCTGCAAGGCCTCGGTCTGCGTCAGACCTTCGGGCCGCGTCTCCATAGCCATGAGCGCCGCTGCCGCGCTGCGGGCGTGGAACTCCGTTGCGTTCTTGTCGGCTTGGAATTGCGTTTTGTTCTGCATGTCCCGCCCGACACTGGTGAACGTGCGCCCGTCTAGAACGGCCGCCGCGCGCGACGCTTGATCCGCATCAACGTGAGCGCGCCTCTCTCGTTTTGAGTCCGCGAATGCTTTCAACTTCGGTCGCCGCTCACTGGCCCGCGCTTGGGCCTGGTGGCGCAGCAGTGCAAGCGGCCAGGACCAGTGAGAGGATAGCCACTGGCTGGATCAACCTCGCGAAACCGTACATTCTGGAATTGTGGCGGTGGACTATCGGGCGCGTCTTGATGCGGCGCAATGATGTTGATGCCAACACTCTTGCGTACAGGGCGCACGCCCGAGCGCTGCCGGCAAGCAGGGATGGCTCGAAACCGACCGTCTCAAGCCGCTCCCGCGATCAGGCCATCAGGCAGGTTTGGGCCAGTGTGCGTCGTAGCGCGAAATGCTGTGACCGGCCTACTCGCTCAATTGCTGCCGCTGGCACCCTGCCCGCGTGGACGGCTCAAGCTCGCCGAAGTCGGTCGCTCGTTGCTCACAACAAGAGACCCCCCCTGCCCGCCACCGTACCGAACCGCAAACCACACATCGCTACCTAAGATGTCGGAGCCGGGGGGCTTCCATCACCTGTCCGCGACGCGGAGTCAGGTATCAAGGACGGCCTCTCGACAACTTCGGGAGGCCGTTTTCGATTTGCTATGAGTCGAGCGGCTCAACGCAGCAAACGGAACAGCTGAGTCTCGCCTAAAACGGTCAGCCGCACGCCGTCTCTTCCTGTAAATTTCATTGCCAGCGCCCATCAAAACGCAGAGCCGTTCGGAAACAAAGGAAGCCCGGCGTGAAAATTCGCGCCGGGCTTAATCTTGTTGTGCGGTGGATTACATCGGCGGCGGCGCGTTCGGATCGAAGCGGCTCCAGCCGCTGTCACGATATTGCTTTCCGCGAGTTCCGACGTCGGTTGGGCGATACCGATTGAGCGCCGTCTCCACATCGGTGGTGCGACCCTCGTTCACTCGCACTGTCAACAAGGTGCCGCCTCTGCGAACGCCCTCGCTGTAAACGTGCGCGTCCGCCTCAGGAACGCCTGCATCGGTCAACGCCGCAACGAGACCGCCAACGGCGCCGCCTGCAACCGCGCCTGTTGCAGCGCCCGCGAGAGTGGTCGCCAGCCAACCGGCAGCAACCACAGGACCGATGCCGGGGATGGCCAGAAGCCCAAGCCCAGCCAACAGGCCTGCACCTGCGCCGAGCACGCCGCCTGTGGCCGCTCCTTTGACGAGACCCTCGCCGCGGTCATCGCGACCGTCGCGGTCCTTGTCTTTCATGCCGTCCTTGCTTTTGCCGTCATACCAAGAATCCTTGTTGCTCGCGATAATGCTCACGTCGGCCACGGGAATGCCCATGCGTTCGAGTTCGTGCGCAGCCTCCATTGCGTCGCTGCGGCTGTCGTAAAGGCGTGTGATGGTTTTCGTCATGGTCACCTCTCCTGAAGCTGGGCGTCACCTGGTTCCGCGGAATGCGTGCGCAGCGCGCCTTTGTCCCTGGGGGATGCTCTTGGGCTACGGGCTTCCGCGAGTCTGTGCGGCGCCAAACAACGGCGCGGCGCATGCTGCATTTGTTAGATTTGCCTCATCTCGAAAGCTCGATGCTGCCCTCGCAGACAAAGCCGATCTCGGCGCCGCGCCGCATCCCGACAAACGCCCAGGCTTGGAACGCGATGCCGCCTTCCACCGTTGCTCGCATAACGCCGCTCCAGCAATCGCGCGGGCGGACCACCAAGGAACACCCAATGACATCATTGAAACTCGGCGCGGTGAGCGCCCTCTTTGCGCTATTCGCAAGTGGCTGCACGTCCTCCAACGACATGAACGTGCATCACACTGGAATGACCGCCGCAGACCATCAGATGATGTCAACGTGCATGAGCATGACGGCCAACCAACGCGCCACCGCTTCGCAGTGTACATCGATGATGCGCCGCATGAGCTTGTCAGAAACAGACATGATGACAATGAATAGGTGTCACGCCATGTCACACGACGCCATGATGCGAGATGAAGACTGCGTGCGAATGTCGCGAATGCATCCCGGCATGGCCACGCATCAATAGATTGCTAGGCCGCCCGCCGCATCAAGCGACGGTGCGGCCTGCGACGCCATTTCGTTGGGCCACGGCCGTCATCAGCGCGCGGGCTTCATGGACGCGCGCAGCATCAGCGCGCGCAGCAAGCTGTAAAACCACTTGATGAACAAGGAAGTGCGCCTCGTTTAAATCGTTTGTGTACTCGCGCGCCCACGGCAGTAGTTCTGGGCCGAGTGTGCTAAGTTGCTTTGGTGACATCGATGTTTGACCTCCGGAGGCCAACAAAGAGTATCCGGCCGCAAGAGTCTGTGCGGCGAGTGACACAGTCCAAATGCCAATCTTGTTGTAGGGGCTCAGGCGATCGTTCAGGTGATGCGGATTGGTAGCCGCATGTCATCGCTCATTTTTCTCGGACCTCGGCGCTCTCCAATCGAGTACGCATCACCCAGTAAGGAGCATCATGGAGCACAGTCCGATCACCGATCTCCGCGTCCGCGCTTACGAGCTTGCGGACGCCGGGAAACTAAGAACTTGGCCAGATATTCAGCACGCTCTCGCTGAGGAGGGCTACAGCATGTTTCTCCTTCGCCAACTCGAGGGCGACAACTCTCTAAAATTCCGGCTGCGTCAGCGCATCAAAGCCGCTCAACGGAAGCCTCATCCCTGAAACCCACCGGAGAGAAACGCCCAGCAGGCCCAACAACAAACGCGATTAAAGTCGCGCCGTCTGAAACGACGGGATCTTGAACCGGCTTCCCCCGGCGGACTGGAGGGTGAGGAGAAATGGGGAAGCCGACCCAAGCGAGCGCCAGTCCCAGAATGGGGGGCGGGACTTGCGCTCTCATCCTATCGCACCAGCGGCTAGGCAGTCGGTACGCGGCCGGACAAGCCGCGCCGCTTCTTCATCCGCGCAGCGGGGCTGCCGTGATCCGAAAACGTCGCCGCGCAAAAGAGAAAACGGCTCTCCATTTGGGAGAGCCGTTTCTCGCGATCAGCGAATCTTAAGCCGGAGGCTGATGTTCATCGAAACGCGACCAGCCGCTTGACCGATACTCTTGCCCACGCTGCTGCACATCGGTTGCGTTGTAGCGGTCGAGAGCAGCCTCGATGTCGGCGGCTAGATTGTCCTCTGCGCGCACTGTCAGCAAAGTCCCGCCGCGGCGAACGCCTTCAGAATAGATGTGCGCGTCCTCTTCGGAAACGCCCTCTTTTTGCAATGCGCCCACAATGCCGCCCACCGCTCCTCCAGCCAGCGCGCCGGCTGCGGCGCCCGTCGCTGTCGACGCGAGCCAACCTGCCGCGACTACTGGTCCCAAACCGGGAATGGCAAGGAGGCCCAGTCCCGCGAGTAGCCCAGCGCCGGCGCCGAGCACGCCGCCAGTGGTTGCGCCCTTTGCTGCGCCCTCGCCGCGGTCATCGCGTCCATCACGGTCACGGTCTTTTTTCTCGTCTTTGGCGTCAGAGCCAAACCAAGAATCCTTGTTGCTCGCAATGATGCTTACATCTTGCTCGCGTACGCCCATGCGTTCTACTTCATGGGCCGCTTCCATCGCATCGGTACGCCGATCAAACAGTCGAACGATTGTACGGGTCATAGCTATTCCTCTCAGTTGGCGGTGGCGACATTGCCTTGATAATCGACGATGACATCGGTGGTTTGGCCGTTGTTCGTGGCCTGGCCGCGCCACGTCCCATCTTCGCTCTGCGAAAGCGCGCTTGGGCTGGTGTATCCGGCGTCCGCCAAGCGCTGGCGTGCCTGGTCTTCAGTGAAAGAGTTTGCGCCTTGCGCAGGAGCGTCCGCGGCTCGCTCCGCAACCGCTTCGTTCGTCGCGATCGCAGGATTGTCGGTGTCTGCACTAGGATTGCACGCGGCCGCGAGCAGCAGCGCGCCAAGCGCCAGGGAAAGCTTACGCATAATTGTACTCCGTCGAATGCATGCGCAACGCTGCGTGATGGAGGCTGTTCCTAAGATCTGCTGGCGCGCATCAAACAATAGCAGCGGCGTGTCCTGATCCAGATTGGACTGCGGTCTTGGTGTTGCGTTCCAAGTTGGGGGGATTGTGCGCGCCATACTCCTTGTAGGAGCGTCGCGACCGCTCGTGCACGTGCCGGCCTAGTGGCCTATCCTGGCCAGATGACTGAGCAAACCCGCAAAGCGCCAGCGAACGGCGCCGTCACTCGCGGCTTTGTCTCGTAGCGTACCGATTGGACAGCTCGCTTGTGCGCTGCCTTTGGCTGGGAACAGCCCTGGTTGTGTCCCGTTTCCTCATTGGGTGCGCCCAGGCCAGGATTATCTCATGTCAGTACGATTGCAGGTCGCCGCTATCATTTTCATGATGGTGCAGGGCGTTTTCTTCG
>LNEK01000001.1 GCA_001464425.1 Alphaproteobacteria bacterium Ga0077535 | reverse complement strand
GACAGCAACGCTTTCGGGCTTCAGCGCCCAGCGCCCACTTCGAACGTCTCCTATGGCAGACCGCGTCGAAGCCGGAATTTCGCGACTGGCCTAGTCGATCCATTGCAGTCGGTGGCTTGGCGCACGGTGTAACGGCTCGATCTCGCCGACTCCGGTAGTTGGCTCCTACTAATGCGGGCCTGGCGAAGTGGCCCAACGGCACGCTCACGCGGGCCGTGAATGCTCTCGGGGACGAGCGAACTCGGCAGGGCGTGCCTCCATCAGCGCCGTGGTAATGCGGTTGCGCATTAGCAAAGCCTCGAAGCGCTCGTAAGTCGCCACCAGTTCGCGTAGCAATTCGTCATGATCCTCTAGGCACACGTCCGGTCCGAATATCGCTCCCAATGCGCGCGTAGCTTGATAAGCGCAAGCCGCAGCCGCGACTTCACTGTGCCGAGCGGCAGAGAGAGCCGCGTGGAAATTTCGGAATGCGGCCTGTTCTCAAAGAACGACAATCGCACGACCTGCCGCTGCTCTTCAGAAAGCAGCGCCAAGGCATCCGCGATGCGAGACTCGTCGTCCATGCGCGCAGCAGCCGCGTCGGGGGCTTCTTCCTGGCTCTCCTCAAGCGGCGGATTGACGCTTCGATAGGCAAGCTCGACTCTTTCTCGGCGCAACCGGTCGATCCAGGCGTTGCGGGCAATTACGAAGATCCATGTCGATGCCTTGGCCCGAGTCGCGTCATACGACGCCGCGCGACGCCAAACCGAGATGATCGCTTCCTGCGCCAAATCCTCCGCGGCGGCCCAGCCCGCTCCTAACCGCATAAGATAGGACTTCACCTTCGGCGCGTAACGACCGAACAACGCCGCGAACGCCACTCGGTCGCCGGCACCAATGCGCGCGAGTAAGTCTTCATCGCTGAGGTCCGCAAAGCTATCCGTTGCGGGCCAAAGGGCAGCGAACTTAAGGGATTTCATTGGGGGGATCCTGCGCCCGCGCGCCGATGCGAGCGAGTTTCAGGCCAACTGTGAATCCAGGACAACGTTCCAATCGATCGGGATCGAGCATCGCGCGGCTGGCCCGCATGGGCCAGCGTGGGTCATAGCCGGAATTTTCGCGACCGGCCTACTCGCTGAATTGCTGCCGCTGGCGCACTGCCCTCGTGCACGGCTCAAGTTCGCCGATTGTAGCCGCTCGCAATGGCGACAGGGTCGATCGCGAGCTTCAAGCGCCGCCATCGTTGAGCGGGACGCGCCTATAGCTGGGCCATGTTGTTGCGTCCCAGCGAGCCATCTCGCCGCCGCACTCAACGCACTTTGCAATGCCCTTGGAAGGCCACGCCGAGCGCACCCAGATCACCTTGTACGCGACGCCGCAATGCGCGCACTTCGCATCGCCTTGAGACTCCATGTCCCACTCCCGAAAGTGAAGTATGCGAAGATCGGCGGCGCTTGCTTTGCGCGGCGTCAATTATCCGGCGCAGCGAATCGAACTGCGTGTGCGATAACGCGCAGACCTACCTCGGGCAGCGCGCTACACACGCACGTCTCAGAGCAGAAATGCGATTTGATATCGCACATAGCCAAATGGTCTATGCTCAAGCGCTCTGGCGGGAGTTTCCCCCTTTTGCCCAAATATTTTTTCCAGGTCGCAGGCGGCAACCACGTTTTGGACGTTGAGGGACGAGAACTTCACGACGCATCCGTCGCGCGAAGAGAGGGCATTAAATTCGCGGGTGAGATTCTCAAAGACATGCCGACGCTGCTGTACGAGACAGCGAGCCTCAAAATCGATGTGACGGACGAAAACGGGAAAGTGCTGTTCAAAGTGCTTGTGACGACTTTGGGCGACAATGAGGTCTTGTCCATTCCGACAGCAAACATCCCCTAACTCCCCTCGCGCCTTAGGGCGATCCCTACTTCGGAGCGCACATTGTCTGTTCCACTTCAATCCACCGTTAAAAACCGAATACTTTCGGCGCTGCCGGCGAACGCTGCTGGTCCCAAGGCGTAGGGAAAACCCGGTCACGACGTCGGTTGGGCGGCGAGCGCATCGGACGTCACGCGCTCGACCGCATCAAGCAAAGCCAGTTCGTCAAACGGTTTGGTAAGAAGGGCTGGCCGAAGCGGCGACGCCGCGAGCGCGTCGAAGTCAGCATAGCCTGATACGATCAGCACGTTGAGGTCCGGCCTACGAGCGCGCGCTCGCTCGGCAAGAGTAAGGCCATTGACCTCGGGCATAGCAAAGTCGGTGATCAAAACGTCGACAGAGTCGCCGTCGAGAAATGCCAACGCCGCAATGGCATCCTCTGCTTCGACCACATGGTGGCCAGCCGCACGCAGCGTATCGACCATGAACGCACGCACGCCGGGTTCGTCGTCAACGACCAGAGCATTGAGCGCGCGCTTCTGCGTGGTGCTGCGCTTCGGCTCGATGGGCGTGTTCAAAGGCGGATCGGCGACCTGGAAGAAAAGTCGCACGGTGGTGCCGACGCCAAGCTCGCTTTCGATTTCAATCGTCCCACCAGACTGGGTGACCGCGCCGAACACTTGCGCCAAACCAAGGCCGGTGCCTTTTCCCTGCGGCTTGGTTGTAAAGAAAGGTTCGGTCACCCGAGCAAGCATGTGCTTGGGAATACCGGAACCGTTGTCGGAGACGACCAACTCGACGAACCCTGGGCGACTCCTTGAGTCAGCGATGGAGACATTCACCACGCCGCCTGCCGGCATCGCGTCGCGCGCGTTCACAGCCAAGTTTAATAGAGCTAACTCCATCTGTGTCGCGTCGCTCAGCACCCAGTGTCTGTGAGCTTCGTCAAGCTCGTACTGGACCGTCACGGTGGCGCCGACCGATTGCGCAAGTATCGTCTGCATGCCTCTGACAACGGCGCGCAGGTCAACCGGCCCGATCTCAAGTCGCTGATGCCGTGCGAACGCTAGCAATTGTTTTGTGAGTTTCTCGCCGCGCTCGGCCGCTTCGCGCACGTGTTCAACGATCCATTGGCTGCGATCATCCAAGGGGCGCTTCCGCAGCATGCTCATGGCGCCCAAAATGACAGTAAGCAGGTTGTTGAAATCGTGCGCCACACCACCCGTCAGTTGACCGAGCGCCTCTAACTTCTGCGCCTGCGCCAGGCGCGCTTCTGCCACTCGCGCGCGCTCCAGTTCGCGCAAGCTGAGAAAGATGAGCGCGGCCGAGAGTACAAGTGCGGCGATCCCACCGCCGATCGCCGCAGCCAGCGAAAGATCGCGAGGCAGCGCAATCAAGGAATGGTCGATCGCCGTGTGAGTGGACCATCCACTTAGAGGCGATGTGTTGTAGGCGGTGTAATTTTCAAAGCCCTCGAACGTGCGGCCACGATAAATGCCTTCCGCTCGTCCGCTGGCGATGGCGGAGCGGACAAATTGCGAAGCGGGCGTTCCTAAGCGCTCGCGATAATTTATCGTGCGGGCGATGAAATTCCCTTCACGGTCCACAACGGCCGCGACCGCCCCTGGCAGCGCATGAGCCAAAAGAGCGTCCTGAAACGGCGCTGGATCGAGAACGATGGTGAGCGTCGTCGCCCCCCGGACGGTCTGCACCTGCCTGCTTATGGTGACACAAGGGCATGCATCGCCCGCCATGGAGATGCCGCCGACCGCGTTTGGCGTCTGGATGAGTGTCGCTTGCTGGGCCGAACGCTCGCCACGAAGGGCGAGGATCGGCCGCCCTGTCGCGGCATCCGAGAGGACGACGTTGCGCCAGTTAGGGCGGCTCAAGGCGACATCTCGGATGCGCGCGCGCGCCAGTGTATGGTCTTGCGAGCGCACCGCCGGGTCGGCCGCCAAAAATTCCAAGGCGGCGAGGTCTGCGCTGAGGTGGGCGTCCTCGACCGCCATGATCTGCGCTGCATTCGCGCGAGCGGCAGCTTCGACGTCATCCCGTTCGCGTCCGAGCCAGACCAAAACCAGCGCGAGCAGAAACACAAGCACCGGCAGCGCAAGCGCTAGCGCGATGAAAACCGCACTCCGCCGAAAAGAAATACTCACGATCACAATACTTTTTTCCTGACGTCGCGTTGTAACAGGGCTATTTCGCCATTGCGCCAGCAATCGCGTTCTTGGCGATGGGTCGGCTTGGCGGAGAACTCGGCTCCTCCGCGAAAGCGAAACCCACGCCAGGGCACACTGTCTCAGTTGGGCGAGCGAGCGATGATCGCCACACTTCACGACAGGCTTAGCTCAACTCCTGCCGTTGGTCGTGCTCCGCGCGTTCGGGCGCGTCATCGCCGATTCCCGACATCGCTACGCGAGCGCATCGTTAGTTGGCTGCCCGCATACTGAGAACCCCGATCCGGTCAGTTGCGGCCTTCTCTTTAATCGGGCCGGGTTTCCCGCACGTGCTTTGCAAGCTGCGGATTGCCTTCTGCTTCGAGCCGCTTTGCGAGCGTTTCGCGCTCGTCGTCTGCTGCCACTGCATGAGCCCAATCGGTCACGGTCTGCGCAGGTGAGCGCGCGACTTCATAAATCGAAGTGATTTTTTGCTTGCTCATGCGAGTGCTCCACAGCCCTCAGGCGGGAGCTTGTCGCTACTCTCAGCCGCTAGCGCCCAAAATCGCGGCCAGCGATGGAACAACGTAAATCGCTATTGGGTATAAATCGGCACGCTATCGCACCAAGTGACTCACATGGAATGCAACCCCGCCAGGTTGGGCCACCCTCGCCCCGATCGACAAATTTCGTCAACGGCTCAGCCGATCCAATGCGGTCAATCGCTTAGCGCTCTACGCAATGGCGCGATCTCGCCGGTTCCAGTCATTGCGTCGTAGGATCGCTAAACAGCTGTTCGAGTGAACCTATGTCCTCGGGCGCTGGGGCGGTGGCCGCGAGGTAGGACTGAAACTCTGGCGAATAAGCTCGTCGACGACGCGGCCACCATCCGCCTTGCACGCCTGAGCTATGATAGAACGCGCGGAGCATGGTCTCCCAGCCTGCCCACTGTGTCGCGTCAAGCGCACCTCGCGAGTGTTGATACCACGCGTTCTCGCAAAGCTTGAAATAGGAAAACAAAAAGAAGTGAGCGAGCACGCGCTGCTCGCGGGTTGCGGCCCCCCAGTCCCGCGTCGCCTTCGCTAGCGCCTCGCCCAGCGCGGGCGATTGCATGGCCGGCACGTTGATTGCTGCGATGGCGGCCGCAAGCGAGCTCACAGCAACTATTTGTTGCGAATGAGTGTTCTGGCGAATTTGCATGCCGACAAATATCAGCGATGCCAAAACCGCAAGAGCGCCCACCACTTGGCTTAAATAGGAAGCCTGCTCCAAAGTCATTTTTGCCCCCAAGACGTAGCGATGAGACCGTAGCTCCGTCAGGCCGGATGTCGACGCTGCAGAAAGCAAACATAGGCAAGGGCCACGTCAAGCTCACTCGCTGATGTCACGGAATGGCTGGCGCGCTCAAGACGCGACATTGATCATGTGCGCCATAACGCGGCACGATCTCGCCGCTTGTAGACAGTTGTCAGGAACGACAAGGCCGGGCGTGAGCTTCAGGCGCTGCCACCGCCGAACGAGACCTGCGGCGGATTTGAAATGCTGCGTCGCACTATGAACTTTCTGGCATAGTGGGGAAATGAACCGATTTATCTCCTTTTTTTGCCGCTCTGTTACTAGCCAGCTGCGCCACACCACGAGACCTTGCCGTCGATGGAATAGACTGCCGCACTGGCCTCTATGTGAACGAAGGCAGCGAGGCGATAGCGCTGACGCCACTTAGCCTCGGCGGCTACCGCTGGCGCACGCTCGACGGCCGCACTGGCGCGCTAGGCGCTAAAGGCGGCTCGAGCCGGTTGGGATGGACTGAAGAAGCCGATGGCCTTTCCTTCGATCTCGGCGCGTGTGGCGATGACCGTATCGAGATAACCCAGTCCGGCGTTACCACGGCCTACACACGCGCTACACTGGAAGTGACAGATGTAACCTTCGAGCATGACGGCATTGAATTTGCCGGCCGACTGATCTGGCCAAGGGGATCGGCGCAAGCCCCGCTCGTAGTGCAAACGCATGGCTCGGAACGTTGGTCAGCGGTGCGCAGCGACCCAATGCAATGGCTGCTAGCCGCGCAAGGCATCGCCACGTTCACCTACGACAAGCGAGGCACCGGTCGCTCTGGCGGTGAATACACTCAGAACTTCTACATCCTCGCGCAGGATGCACGCGCGGCACTCGCGCAAGCGCGAAGCATGGCCGGCGGCCGCATTGAACGGGTGGGCTTCCTCGGCGGAAGCCAAGGCGGCTGGATCGCCCCGCTCGCCGCGAGCGAAGCCAACGTCGATTTCGTCGTCGCACTCTACGGATTGGCGGTCAGCCCGCTGCAGGAAGACCGCTCCGAAGTTGTGCAAAATCTCGCTCGCGCAGGTTGGGGCGAAGCCGAACAGAGTGCAGGCGCCGAACTCTCCGCTGCAGCGGGTGAGGTCATGCGCAGCAATTTCCAAAGCGGCTATGCTGAGTTTAATCGCCTGCGTCGCGCGTACCGCGACGCCCCTTGGTACAACGATATTGATGGCGAGTTCACCAGTGAGATGCTGCCTTATCCTGAGCTCGCTTTGCGTATTGTAGGTCCAACGCGAGCTGTCGGCACCTCCTGGGACTACGACCCGGTTCCGGTGTTGCGTGCACTCAACGTTCCGCAGCTCTGGATGATCGCAGCGGATGACACCGAGGCGCCGCCAGCGGAAACAATCACACGCATTCGCGCGCTGCAGGCTGAGGGCCGACCGATCGATCTCGCCATCTATCCCGACGCCGATCACGGCATGATCATCACCGAGCGTCGCCAAGGCGACACGCGGCGAACCGGCTTTGTCCCTAACTATTTCCGCACTATCGGAGACTGGATTCTCGCACGAAATCTCGCGACCGCACTGGTCGCAGACGCCGAGGTCACATTGGCAACCCCCGCGCCAGCCACACCCTAGCACACACTTTGGTCAAGGGAGGTTCCCGTTGACGTTTGCCTGTATCGCGCCTGCGGGTGACTGACCGAAATGGGCTGCGTAGGCCGTTGCACAAAATGCGGCGACCGGCCTACTCGCTCAATTGCTGCCGCTGGCGCCCTGTCCGCGTGGACGGCTCAAGTTCGCCGGTTCCGGTCATTGCCAACGATCAAAGGACTTCATCCAATGCTCGGATCAGTTTGCTCACTTCATCCGGGGACGTGTAATGCACGAAGCTGACACGTAGGACGCCGTGGTCGGGTTTGACGCCCTGCGCCTCAAGACAACGGACGGCATAAAAATCGCCTCCGCTCGCCATGATGCCCTTCGGCGCGAGCCTCGCAGCGACAGCAGCGCCTGGTTCGCGTAAGACCAGCGCCACCGTCGGCGCGCGGACTTCTGCCTGTTTGGGGCCAAGCAAACGCACGGCATTCTTATCGACGAGATAGTCGAGAAGCGGCCGCAGCAGCGCGGACTCGTGGGCCCGCATCAGATCATGCACGGCTTCGGCTCTTTGGTGAGGCGCGATGTCGCCGGTCTGATGGTGATGGTAGAGCGCATCGACATAGTCGACTAAGCCGGCCGAGGCCGCTATTTGCGCATGATCCGGGCCAGCGGGCGTGAAGCGTTTGTAGAGCGTGCCAGCGTTGAAATAATGCCCCTGGTTCGGCAACGTCTCGGCAAGCGCGCGCCTCACAACCATTACGCCCTGATGCGGACCGTAAGTCTTGTAGGCAGAAAAGAGATAGATATCGACGCCAAGCTTGCCGACATTCGGCAAGCCATGTGGCGCATAGCTCACGCCATCGACGCAAACGTATGCGCCAACGCCATGTGCTAGCGCGGTGATCTCAGCGACCGGATTGATCTCGGCGACGACATTTGAGCAATGCGGAAAGCAAACGAGCTTTACCTTCTCGTCGAGTAGAGCCTTGAGGCCATCAAGCGGCAGGTTGCCGCTTTCGCGCTCCAACTTCCATTCTCGAATCTCAATTCCCCGCGCAGCGAGCCTCCGCCAAGGACCTGAGTTGGCCTCGTGATCCTGATTGGTGACAACAACAGCGTCGCCTGGTTTCAGCATCTCAGCGAATGCCTGGGCGAGCACGTAAGTGTTTTGGGTGGTCGACGGTCCGAAGCTGACTTCGTCGGTGTCGACATCGAGGATCGCCGACAGCCGCCGACGTGCATCGTCCATCTCCTCTCCAGCCAAACGCGAGGGCGCATACGCGGCATAGGGTTGAACCTTCCGTTCGCGGTAGAACCGCGTCAGTCGGTCGATCACTTGAGCGCAGGGGTAAGACCCGCCCGCATTCTCAAAAAACGCCTGGTTCTGTAGCGACGGTTGCGAGAACGCCGGGAACTGGCCGCGCACAAAATCTAAGTCGAGCTGCATAAGGGATCACTTTTAGACGCGGGCCAAAAACGCTGTGGCCTCAGCCTGACTTTGGCGTGGCGGCCATTCAAGTAGAACGTGCGCGAGCGGCATGATCAATCCAAAGGTGACGGTGAAGTTAGCGCTCGCAGCATGACCGGATGCGCCGAAATCGGCCATCGCTCAGGCTTTGGATGGAGGCGCCACCCACGTTGAGACGCCCGCCCTATTCGCTCGAAAAGGAAGGTGACTAGTCAGAGCAACGGCACGGGCCTAGGCTTCGGCATGCTCGGTGGGGACCGGCTGCTGGGGTATACAGATGGCGGTGGTGCAGCCCGTATTCGCGGCTGGTATGGCGGCTCTTGCAGCCACTGGGGCCAATGCGCAAACCATCGATCAAGCGCCGATAGACGACGGCATCTTCGGCCCGTTTGAGTTGTCGTCCAATATCGCGCTTGTCTCGGACTACCGCGGTCGTGGCGTCAGTTACACGGACAACTCCATCGCGATTCAAGGCGGCGTTGACATTGTCGAGCCGTCGGGGTGGAGCGCCGGTGTGTGGGCGTCCACGATTGGCGACGCAACCAACGCGGATTTTGAAATCGATCTCTACGCCGCGCGTTCGTTCGCGGTGGGGCCTGTTGAAATGTCATTCGGCGCTGCGGCTTACGTCTTTCCAGAAGGCGACGATTGGGATTTTGTAGATGTTCAGGCCAACATCGCGGTCGCCATTGGCCCTATCGATACGACGCTATCGGTCAACTACGCCTGGGAACAAGAGAACCTCGGCGACGAAGACGATATCTACGTCGCCCTGAATGGAACGACGCCAATCGGCACGCTCGGCGGCGTCCCGCTCAGCCTGGGCGGCAGTGTTGGATTTGAAGAAGGTGCGTTCGCGATTGAAGACGCAAAGCTAGACTGGTCGCTGAGCGTGACGGCCGAGATAGAGGAGATCGCGTTCAGCGTTTCGTACATCGATACCGATCTCCATGGCGATCTCGGTGAGCCCGGCCTGGTGTTTTCAATCGCCCGCACTTTTTGAGGGCCTAGTTCTTGCGGAGCGAGTGATAAGAGGCCGTACAATGGTAAAGACGCTGATTGTTTTCGGGATGCTCACCGCGCTGACTTTGTCCAACATCAGCGCCGCCGAAGCGCGCGTATTTGAGCCACAGGCGAACTGGTGGGACTCGGGGCGAACTTGTGTCGCAACTCGCAGCCCGCCGGGAAGGCGCTGGCGCGCTCTACCGCCGCGCCCGTGCGCGCGACTGCAGGAGCCACGTCTAGACGCTGCTGTCGCCCTCGAGATACGCGCGCCGTCGTGGCAAGACCCAAGTATCAAGTCCGCACCTCCCGCATCGAGCGAAGCAGCTTAGACGCGGGATAATCCCAGAAGGTGCGAACGGCTAAGTCGCTCCACTCGCGACATGGTCATGATGCAGCAGCTACGGCACGCCATCGCCGAAACCGGTCGGAAATGGGCGATCAAATGGACCTAGGCCAATCGCACCGTCTGCTGGTTGGCAATTAGCTGAGAAGAATAGCCTCTGCTTCGCGCAGAAACGCACCCACCATTTCTTCGCGGTCCCCGCGATCAGAGGGCGTGGCTAGAAACTCCACCATCCCCTGCAGCGACCGAGCGACATCGTCCCTCCCGAGCGCCGTCGCCAACATTGCAACGGAACTCACATGATAGGAGAATCTGAGCAAGGAAGCGTCGTCTACTTCGAATGCGGCCAGCTTCAATTGGCGCAGCGCCGTTGGCAATGGCGGCGGCGGCCCCACTGCTTCCAGTCGACGGCGCTCGTGCAGCCGCAAGGACCGACGATGACGCCGGTCAATCCCGACAAAGGAGTTGTCGAAGACCCACCGCACCGCAAACTCCTTGCATCGGCTACATGGCGCTCAGCCGACAGAGTGTGATCAATATCACAAAGGGTTTCCGAAACCGTAAGCCTCAGCGCAATGATTTGCCTGTTATCGCGCGGCCAATTCAGGCCATCACCGGGCCAAGTGTAATTTTTTTCGAATGGCCGGCACGCTCAGATTCGGCCCCCTGCGGCTAGAGCGGCGTGGTTTCGCCGAAATGCGACATTTCACGCGTCTGCGGGCGTGGGTTCTCCGCACGCAACGCCGTCATCACCAGCCTTTGGAACAACGCGCCATGCGCAGCAATTCCATCCCTGATCGCGTCCTTAGCCGTTGAGTTGGGCAATGAACCATTTCGCTTCTGTCCTATGCGCTCTTTGTTTGGCAAGTTGCACCGCCCGAGAGACAGGTTGCCCAGTGAAGTAAGCACAAGCCTTGCGTGCACGCGTGTGGAGGCGCTCCAAGACAACCTCGGCATGGCTTCACAAGGAACTATCGCGGGCCACTCAATTTTGAGCGAAGGCACGGTTGCTTGCGCGGAGCCTGGACTAAGGTCAGTTGAATGCGAACTCACAGGACCGGCCGTGGTCCGCGTCGAGGCACCTGATGGAGGCTTTACGATCTATCGGCTCGACGAGGGCCAGTTCGGTCGCCTAATGGTCGGTGCTGACGGTTCTGCCTGCACCGTTGTGCAATAGCCTGGACACCTATACCCGCGGTGGCCAAAGCGTCGAATTTCGGGACCGGCAAGGTCAATCCAAAGCGGCCTCATGCAGAAGCCGCGCTAATCGCGGCGTAGGACGGCGTAAACGTCGCCTGCCTCGAGATAGAGCCCATTCGGTGGAATATTCTCGACGCTTAACCTGTTCGCCAGCAACGACGCCAACCTGTTGCGGCTGGCTTCCGTGACCGAACACGCGCCGCTGCGCGAGCGTTGCACTGCGCTTTGGTTGACCTGGATGTCCCCGGGCGCGGTCAGTTCAACCGGCGCCGTCACCGTCTCACAATCGTAAGTCAGGCGGATCTGACCCGATGTGATGTTGAAGCGCGCAGGCGCACCATTGAGCTCCGCCAATAAATTGTCCGTTCGGCCAGGTTGAGACCGCAAATAGATGATCTCAGCCCGCCAGCCGCCGTCGAGTTCCGAAACCCGCGTCGGCAACAAAGGCCTGCGCCGCACTTCCGGCCGCTCCAGCTCCAGCCGCACGCCATCGTTCTCCAGCGCCATGGCGCTCTCGGTGCGAGCAACGATCGCGGGACTTGTGCGCAGAAACGCAAAGAACGCTTCGTCCCGCCCCTCGCGCTCCGGCCCACATCCCATCTCGGTTTGAACGTCCTCGTTCGACAGAGCCACCAAGCGCCCATTCTCGATACCGGCCCGCATGCCAGAATAATTGCATTCGATCGCGAACGAAATCCCGTCGCCGCGCACATCGACGAAGGCGTGGCGCTGCCCGTCGCTGTCCAACCGCGCTGGGCGATGTCCATCGAATGAAACGATGTCCCAGGCGCCAGTGATCTCGCTCAGCGCTGTGGGCAAAGTTCTCGCGCCGGCAGAGGTCGTTGGCGATTCCGGCTGAGCCGACGGCACTGGCGAACACGCCGCCAGCGCCATCGCGCAAACGAAAATCGCCATTGCCGGCTCTGCGAGAACTCGGACCATCCGCCATCGGCTCACCAAAGCGTGGCGCTTCGGTGGCTAGAGTTGCGCTCACCTTGAAACTCTTTCGGAGGCCAGCATGCAGACGGGTGTCACAGTGCGTCTCGGCATCGCGTCTAGTTCGGACCGCGAGCCACGACCATGCCGAGGCCGTCAAGCACTCGATAGCATTTAGCGCCATGGCTAGCTTGCGCCTTTGCAAGCCCCTTCAGCGCATCGGAGGCAGCTTCGGTGCGGTTGCGCGCTTGCACCTTTGCCGATGTCAGAGCCTTAGTGGTCGCCCATTCAGAATATACGATCTCGAAGTACGGCATCGAAGGGGGTCACTCGCGTGCAGTTGAACTTTGCATCTAACGGGAGTCGCTGCTCACGTATCGCCCGACCTCATCAAGCGCTCTTTAGCGCCTTCAAGCTGACGGTGGGCTCGACATCAGAGGGAACATAGGCCTGATATTGAAGCGGGCATAATCCCGCCAAGACTGCTTTCCGCCTGAATCGCTGCGGCATCGGCGCGAGCAAGGGCGCGTTATGGGCAGGCGGCGAAGAAACTCCGAACCTGCTGACGTTCGGCGTCAGTGATTGCGTTGGCGGGAAACTCGTCGCCTTGCTCGACGAGGGAGAAAATCCCGG